>CAVUES010000006.1:0-98347 GCA_963740555.1 uncultured Solirubrobacterales bacterium | reverse complement strand
AGCGGAGAGGGTGGGATTCGAACCCACGAGGCGGTTGAACCGCCCACGCGGTTTCCAGCCGCGCTCCTTAAGCCACTCGGACACCTCTCCGGGCTTCATAAAGGGTATCCGGCCAGGTCGAAGAGAATGACTCCCATGGCCCCGCCGGACCCCAACGATCCAGGCTTGCTCGATGCCGCCGAGGTGTCGCTGCTCTGCGACCTCTACGAGCTGACGATGGCGGCCAGCTACCACCGCGAGGGGCTCGATCGTCCGGCGGTCTTCGAGCTGTTCGCACGTCACCTCCCTCCCCACCGCAGCTGGCTGCTCGCCGCCGGGATCGGCCCGACGCTGAGGTTGGTCAGCGAGATGCGCTTCGGCGACGCTGAGCTGCAATATCTCGACGAGCTCGGCTTCGCCGACGGCTTCCTCCGGTACCTGGCGGACTTCCGCTTCAGCGGAGATATCGCGGCGATACCTGAGGGGTCGCTCTGCTTCGCCGACGAGCCCCTGGTCCGAGTCACCGGGCCACGGATCGAGGCGCAGTTGCTCGAGACCCTGCTGCTCAACCAGGTCAACTTCCAGACCATGATCGCGACCAAGGCGGCGCGCGTCGTGCTGGCGGCCGGCGGCGGCGAGCCGGGTCAGGGCGAGCGGGTGATCGACTTCTCCCCCCGCCGCGACCACGGAATCGACGCGGCGATGAAGGTCGCCCGCTGCGCGGCGATCGCGGGCTGCGCCGGTACCTCCAACGTCGCCGCCGCTCAGCGCTACGGCCTCACGCCGATGGGGACGATGGCGCATTCCTACGTGCTCTCCTTCCGCTCCGAGCTGGAGGCGTTCCGTGCCTTTCTGCGGGCGTTCCCCGACCGCGGCATCCTGCTCGTCGACACCTTCGAGATCGCCCAGGGCGTGCGGACGGCGATCGAGGCGGCGCGCGAGACGGAGACCGAGCTGCGTGGCGTGCGGATCGACTCCGGCGACTTGGAGGCCTGCGCGCGTCGCGCCCGCGAGCTGCTCGACGAGGCGGGAATGACCGCGGCGGAGATCATCGTCAGCGGCGACCTGGAAGAGGTGCGGATCGCCGAGCTGGTCGCATCGGGGGCGCCGATCGATCGCTTCGGGGTCGGCACCGACCTGGGGACCAGCCGCGATTCTCCGGTCGTAAACGGCGTCTACAAGCTGGTCGCCGACGCCGACCCGGACGGCGGCTGGCGCGGCGTGCGCAAGCTCTCCACCGACAAGGAGACGCTTCCCGGCCCAAAGCAGGTCTTCCGCCGCTTCGAAGACGGCGAGCTGGCCGGCGACGTCGTCGCCGCGGAGGACGAAGCGGCCGAGGGCGAGGCCCTGCTGGTCCCGTTCATGGACGGAGGCGAGATCGTCCGGGCCGAAACGATGGAGCAGATGCGCGAGCGGGCCGACGCCAGCCTGCGGTCGCTGCCCGAGCGTCTGCGCCCTCCCGAGCCGGCGGGGAGCGGGTACCCGGTCGAGATCTCGGTACGGCTGCGCCCGAAAGGGTGACCCAGGCGCGCAGCTAGCGGCGAGCGCCGAAGAACTCGGAGAGAAGCGCCGCGCACTGCGGCCCGAGGACGTCCCCGGTCACCTCGGGGTTGTGGTTCAGCGCCGGTTCGCCGAGCACGTCGAGAACGCTTCCCGCCGCCCCCGCCTTTGGGTCGCGGGCGCCGTAGACGACCCGCGCGACCCGCGCCAGCACGATCGCCCCGGCGCACATGGCGCACGGCTCCAGGGTCACGTAGATCGAGGCATCCTCGATTCGCCAACCGCCGAGGCGCTGGGCCGCCTCGCGCAGGGCAAGCAGCTCGGCGTGGGCGGTCGGATCTCCGCGCAGCTCGCGCTCGTTGCCCGCCGCCCCGATCACCTGGTCGCCGTGAATCACGACCGCCCCGATCGGCACGTCGCCGTGCTCGGCGGCGCGCGCGGCGAGCTCGATCGCCCGCCGCATGTATGACTCGTCCGAGCTGGGCGTTTGACCATTCATCGCCAGCCAAGATAGAGATGGCCCGGACAGTGGTCCGTCCCGTGGCGTCGGTCGCCGTCGCGTGACGGGCCACATGGCAACTTCGTCGACTTCCACGTGTTTGCAATCGTGCCGGGGCACCCGATCCGGCGAACTCGCAGGATCCTCCGAACGGCAATGAACAGACGAGCCCGCAGACTCGCCCAGCTAGCCATGCTCGCCGCCGCGGCGCTTCCCGCGACGCTCGCCGCCGTGCCCACCGCGACCGCCGGGAGCCCACCCACCGATCCCGCGCCGCCCGCCGCTTCGGGCAGGGTCCCGCCATCCGCGGCGCCCGACTTCGCCCCCGGCGAGGTCGTGGTGCGACTCGACGACCAGCGTTTCGGGCGCGCGATGGACCTGCCGTCAGGAGTCAGCGTCCACAAGGCCACGGCCGCCCTGCGCTCGAATCCCCACGTCGCCTATGCGGTGCCGAACTACATCGCGACGGCGTCGGGGGTGCCCAACGACCCCGGCACAGTGCCACCCGCCCCCGGCCCGCGCGGCGGCTGGGCCAACCTGCAATGGAACTTCCTTCCCTGTGGCAGCTTCTGCGCCCCTGGCACGCAGCCGCTGCCGCTCCAGTCCGCGGGCGGGATCAACGCGCTGGACGCATGGAAGAACCTGCGCAAGGACGGGCGTCCTGGTGCAAAGGGAGTCGTCGTCGCGGTGCTCGACACCGGCATCGCCTACACCAACAGCGGCAGGCGCTTCCGCCGCAGCCCAGACTTCGGACGCAACCAGTTCGTCCCCGGCTATGACTTCGTCGGCAAGGACGCCCTGCCGGTCGACGTCTACGGCCACGGCACCCACGTCGCGGGAACGATCGCCGAGAAGAACAACAATCACATCGCGCTGACCGGGCTTGCGTTTGGCGCGAAGCTGATGCCCGTGCGGGTGCTGAACTCGCTCGGCAACGGCAAGTCCGACAAGATCGCGGCCGGGATCCGCTTCGCCGCCAAGCACGGCGCGCGGGTGATCAACATGAGCTTCAACTTCGGTTGCGGCAACCCGGTGCCGCCGGTCGCCCAGGCGATGCGTTTCGCGAGCAGCAGGGGGATCGTCCTTGTCGCCTCGGTGGGCAACGACGAGCCTCGCAACTGCGTCACCATGCCGGCCTCAGATCCGCACGCGATCGCGGTCGGTGGCACCACCGAGGACGGCTGTCTCGGGTCCTATTCTAAGATCAGCCCGCGTGTCGACCTGGTTGCGCCCGGCGGCGGCCTGCCGATGGCCGGCTGCACGACCTCCGCAAATCGCCCGATCTATCAGCTCACCTTCCGCACCGGCTCTCCAAAGCATTTCGACATCCCAGGCTTCTATGAGGGCACCTCGATGGCGGCCTCGCATGTCTCCGGCGTGGCGGCGATGGTGATTGCGTCGGGCGTGCTGGGCCCCACCCCGAGTCCGAGCCAGGTCCTGGATCGCCTCGAGGCGACCGCGCGCGACCTCGGCCCCCCGGGCAAGGACAACGAGTTCGGCGCCGGCCTGATCGACGCCGCCGCCGCCACTGCGCCGTAAACCGGGCAGCGAACGGGCGCGAAAAGCAAGCAGTTCGAGGGATCTCGCACTTCGCGCTCGCACCGCGCCTTCGGCGCTCGGTCCGAGGCGCCGCGAGTGCACTGATCCGTGCATGAGCAAGCCGAGCACCCGAGGACCCCGAAATGCGCCGCTTTGCAGAGTCCGCGTTAGGTCGTACGGACGATGATCACGCTGCAGGGAGCGTGATGGGAAACCTTGTTGGGGACACTGCCGAGCAGGAAGCGGCGGGCCCCGGTCATGCCCTTGTTGCCGACCACGATCAGATCGGCGTTGATCTCCTCGGCGACGTCGAGGATCGCGTCGGCGGGGTCCCCTTCGCGTGCGTGCTCCTGCACCTCCTCGACCCCGGCCTTCTTCGCCTCACCCATGGCCGCGTCGAGGATCAGGTTGACGTCCTCGCGCTGGTTGATCTCGTACTGGATGTCCCCGGGGGCGTCGCGGGCCTCCGCATTGACCCGCTGTTGGGGGATCGGCTCGAAGGCGCTGACGATGTCGAGCCGGGCGTTGCTCAGCTTCGCAAGCTCGGTTGCCTGGCGCACCGCCTCGCCCGCGGTATCGGAGCCATCGGTGCCAACCACGATGCGACCGAACATCAACGTCACCTCTTCTCTCGGGGTCCAGTGGGCGCTGGGGCGGGCGCATACTAACCCGGCTCGCCCGTCGGCGTCACCGATTCAGAGAGCGATCAGCTTGACGACGCCGATCACCATCGAAGCGATCAGGCAGACGACCAATATGGCCATCGCGACTTTCCACGTGGTCGGCATCGCTCAGCGGCGGGGCGCCACGCGTGTCATCGAGGGGGGCCTGGTCGTGGTGCCACGCCGCAAAGCCTAGACTTGCACCAGCATGGCGGAGGAGAAGCTGTTCCCGGGTCGCTGGAGCCCGAAGCTGGGTCAGGTCGCAGACGGCGTCTGGCTGCTGCGCGGTGACATCCGCGGCGGCATGAACATCTACTTCATCGAGGACGAGGGCGGGCTGGTGCAGTTCGACGCCGGCACCAAGCCGATGGTTAAGGCCGTCAAGGCCGTGGAGGAGAAGCTGGGACCGATCAAGCGGGTCGTGCTCGGGCACAGCCACACCGACCACCGCGGCACGGCGCCCTCGAGCGACGCCCCGATCTTCTGCCATCCCGACGAGGTCACCTACGCCGAGCGCGACGAATGGCCCGACTACTGGCACATGGAGAAGCTTCCGGTCACCTGGGTGCGTCTGATCTACCCGACCCTGCACCGGCGCTGGGACGACGGCGGAGTGAAGCTTGCCGGCACCGTCGAGGAGGGAGAGGAAATCGCCGGCTTCCGCGTCCACCACTTTCCCGGTCATGCTCCGGGGTTGATCGGCCTGTTTCGGGAATCCGACCGGCTGGCGCTCTGCTCGGACACCATCTACCTCGTCGACTCGACGCGGCTGAAGCCGCTGCCCGAAGGGGAAGCCAGCGTTCCCCATCCGGTCTTCAACTGGGACACCGCGGCGGCCAAGGACTCGGTCCGCAAGCTCGCTGCCCTGGAGCCGGCCAAGGTCTGCCCTGGACACGACCTCCCCCTCGAGGGGCCGGGCGTCGGCGACGCTCTGGCCAAGGCGGCCGAGAAGTACTAGCCGCTAGCGGTGGCGGCGCACGGTCTCGCAGCCAACGGTCTTGTCCCCGCGACCGACGAACGCCAGGTCGTCGCCGGAGCCGCAGTTGACCCGGTCTCTGCCCTGCCCTGAGGAAAGGATCGTGTCGTCGCCGCTTCCGCCCTTGATCCTGTCCCGCCCGCGGCCGCCCTTCAGCCAGTCGTTCCCCCGGTTGCCGTAGAGGCAGTCGGCGCCCTTGCGCCCGTTGATGTGGTCGTTGCCGGCCAGCCCTCGAAGCAGATCGCCGAACCGGGTCCCGAGCAGGCGGTTGGGGCCCTTGCTTCCCCGGCGCAGGGTCGAGCAGGGGCCGCGCTTCTGTCCCTGCGTGCCGCCGCCTGAGCCCGCGCCACCACCGGAGCCGGGTGAATTCGTGGGCGTGGTGTCGAGCCGAGCGTCCCAGCTGACGTTGCCGGCGTCGTCCACCGCCCGGACCGCCACGTAGCGCTGGTGCGACGGCAGCGTGTAGGTCTGGGTGGTCCCGGCCGCCGCCGGCTGCGGCGGGTTGGAAAGCCCCTGCGCGGCGGCGAAGTTCTCTGGCGTGATCGGCGCGTCGGAGGTCGCGATCTCATAGCGGGTAGCCGTTCCACAGCCGTAGTCATCGCCGGAGGCGACGAACTTCAGCTCGTCCCCGCTCAGACCGACGATCCGCGGCGTCCCGGGCGGCGTGCCGTCCTTGTCGTAGTTGCCGGTCCCCTGCTGGTCGTGCCGGAACGAAGGCCACTCGGTCTGGCAGGCGGGCAGGCTGGACAGGTTCCACTGGAATAGATAGCCCTCGCGTGTGATGTCGGCCATCCGACCGTCGTCGGAGAACGCCGCGGGCGCGAAGAGCCACCCTCCGGTGACTTTCGGGAAGCCGGGGGCGTCGAGCCCAGTGACCCCGTCGTAGGCGTGCAGCAGCCCCAGCCCCGTGCCGGCGATTACCTGGTTGCCCAACGAGCTTGGGTCGACCTTGGCGATGTCCGACGAGGAGAGGAACTGGAAGTCGTCGGTGATCCGGGGGAAGGCCGGCAGCGGCAGGCCGGTGTTCGGATCGTAGGCGCCGATCAGGTGGTTGTAGGGGACGTTCTGACCGACCAGCGCGAGGTTTGCGACATCGCCCAGCGAGAGGCCGTACTTGACGATGTCGGGATCGCCGGCCGGCAGCAGCTTGCCGACCGACGCCGACTCGAAGAGGTTGATCGTGCCACTGCGATCGGTGGCGTCGGAGCTTGCCCCGTAGGCCCCCTGCTCGATCCCCGAGGCCAGCGACCCATCCGGCTTGTAGATGCCGATCGTTGCCGACCCGGTGGTCGAAGCGACGATCCGCTGCTGACCGCCGACCTTGACCAGGGCAGGATTCTGGCCGGGCCCGATCAGCGGCAGGGTGCTCTGGATCGCGCCGTCGAGCTTGATCGGCCAGCCGGGAAGGAACTGGCCGTTGGCGCCGTTGACGGCGTAGACCCGCGAGGAGCCGCCTGCGGCGCTGCCGAGGATCGCCGACAGGCCCTGCCCGAAACCGCCTGAGATGTCGCCGGAGCCTGGGCTGGCGGCGCCGTAGGTCTCGTTGGTCGCGGCCACTACGTCATCCTTGCCGTCTCCGTTGAGGTCGCCGATCGCGGGCTCGTTTATCGACTCCGCGATCATCTTCTGGCCCGGGGGGATGTCGGAGTCGGGCGCGACCAGCTGGCGCGGGAACCCGGACAAGACGTTGCCGTCGCCGTCGAAGGCATAGAGGTGCCCGTCCAGCGACGGAGCGACGATGTCCAGCGGCTGCGCCTGCCCCTGCAGGCGTCCGACCGCCGGGCTGGCGAGGAAGCCGCACTTGGGATGGACGAGTGGCTGGCTCTCGTTGGCGGCGCCGCAGAAGCTCTGGTCGGATCTGACCGGGAAACCGGGCCTGATCGAGCCGTCGGGTTCCCAGACGTAGATGTGGATTCCAGCCGTGTCGATGATTTCCGGCCTGCCGTCCCCGTCGAGGTCCGCGATCACCGGCCCGCGCGGCGGCTCGTCCGGAGGCGTGCTCGCCTCCAGCGCCGAAAATCCGGGAGCGCCGGCGTGGCCCTGGGCGGACTTCTCCAGGTCTGTGTGAACCGGCCAGCCGGGGAGCTCGGAGCCGTCCGGCTCGTAGGCGTGGATCGTCCCGTCCTCGGTCGGGACGATCAGCTCCTGGACGTTGTCGCCGTTTAGGTCTGCGTAGCGGATCGGCGCTTCGCCGCCGGTGCCCAACCGCTTCGGATACCCCGCCCGCAGGGAGGAGTCCTGAGCGGAGGTGAAGACGCGCCGGTCGACGCCGGGCGTCGGGACGTCCTGGCCGTTGACGGTGAGCCGGACCGTGAACTCGTTGCGGTACGGGTTCGGAGAGAGGAGCGAGAAGGTCGGGCCGGCGAGGTCCATCGGAGGGGTGAAGCTGGCAAGGGCCGCCCGCACCTGGTTGAGGTCGATGCTGCCGAAGTCGGTCACGGTCGAGCTGGAGTCGCCCTGCGCAGCCGTGGTCCAGCTGGTCGGCGCCTCGCCCACTCCCCACTCGAGCTTCCAATGGAACTGGCCGCCGGTCGCGAACCGCGCCCGCGCCAGCCCCGTGACGTCGAAGTTGTTGGCGGTCAGGGGCGTGTACCAGTCGGGCGAGTCGATCGCCGCCTCGGGAGGGACCTTCCCGCTTTGCGCAAGCGAAACGGCCGCCCCGAGGTTCACCCGCCCCCAGCCAAAGTGGGGGGTCCACTGGTCGAGTGAGGAGGCGCTGGAATCCGCGCCGGGGTCGGGCACGCCGACGGTGCCACCGTTGCCGGTGGTGACGCGCTCAGCCGTCTGCTCGAGGATCTCCCGCGTTTCGTCCGGTCGCAGCGTGACCGAGGGCGAGGCGTCCTTGGCGGCACTGATCACCAGCGCCGCCGCGCCGGCGGCCTTGCCGGTGTTCTCCGACCCTGTGGCGCCCTCCATCGAGATCGAGCTCTTGCCGCCGTACTGGGTCGTGTTGGCGCCGCGGAAGTAGCTGGTTGGAGTCAGTGCCGTCCCCACGCAGAGGTGGGTCGGACCGCAAATTCCCGCCAAGCCCTGGGCAAGCTGTTGGCTGGAGTCGGAGCCGAGCCCCATGGTGTCGGGCACGGTGCCCTGGATCAGCATCGTGTGGCCGTAGTTGGCCGGGTAGTTGTGGTTGCCGGTGTTGAGGTCGTCGCCGGAGAAGGTCTGGACGACCCCGTGCTGGTAGGCGTAGTTGGAGGCCTGTTCGGCGAAGGCCGAGTGGTAGGTGCTCCCGTTCGCGCCCTCGATCACGCTGGCCCCGTTGTCGGTCGCGTAGAGGATGCCCATCGCGAAGGTGTTGCCGTCGGAGACGAAGGTGTCCCAGGTACGGATCGGAAGCAGCTGGCAGTGCGGGCAGACGCCGATGCCGCCCTGGCCGTCGTTGCCGCGCTCCACCGCGTTCTCCGCGCGGCCGCTGCCGTGGTTGGCGGCGGCGAAGTAGCTCGAGGCGTCGTACGGATCGTTGTCGTTGTCGAAGAAGTCCCAGCCGGCGATGTCGTCGACGAAGCCGTTGCCGTCCGAGTCGGTGCCGTCGCTGAAGGTCGCGATCAGGTCCTCGGCGTCGAGCTTGGCGGAATCGCCGTGGGCACCGGCTGAGGCGCTGACGCCGGTGTCGCAGACGTAGTCGAGGACGTTGAAGAGCCCATCGCCATTCGCGTCGTACTGGCTGAGGAACGAGCCACAGGCCGGCACGCTCGAGGCGTCGGAGACCGGCGTCGCGCGGCCGTGGTTGGGGATCGGCAGCTCGCCCTTGTTGAGGCGGACCTGAAGCCGCAGGCTCTCCTTGTCCCACTTGATCCCGGTGTCGAGGATCGCGACGCTGACGTCGGATCGGCCGCGCTCCAGCTTCCAGGCGCCGGCCGCGTTGAAGCCCGAGATCTGCGGCTGCCCGGCGTTGGGGCCGTTCGCGTAGGTGGCCGAGGTGCGGGTGAGCAGCGACGGAAAGCCGAAGAGGTCGAAGCGCTCGGCGAAGAGGTTGGTGCTGCTGATGCCGTCCTCGTCGTCGGCCTCGGCGCTGTCGTAGTCGGAGTCGTTGGGGGTGTCCTGGCGCTGCACGCTGGCGAGCCCGAACTGCTGCGCGGTGTCGCTGGAGGCGGGGCTGTCGAAGTTGCGCGCCAGGGCCGCCGCGGCGCCGACCGACATCGAGAGTGCAGCAACGATTGCCGCCGCAATTACACGCAGCCGTGACCCGCTGCCCCGACCGAGTCCCCTCTGACGCATCCCGGGGCCAATGTAAATGGGCCGCGGCGGCGATGCGCCGGTTCATCTTCCGCTGCCCACCTCGAGTTATTCACCCTATGTCGTTGAAAAACTCGAGCTCGCGGACCTCAGGCCGTCGCTTCCTGCGCCTCCCACCCGGCGCGGTGCACGGTGTGGGTACCGGCCATTCCCTTCAGCTCCAGCTCGCGGCCCTCGTCGAAGGCGAGGCCGTCCTCGCCCTCGGCCTGCTCGCGCAGCGCCTCGGAGACGAGGATCTCCCCTCCCCGCGCCTGCGCGGCGATGCGGGCGGCGAGGACGACGTTGCGGCCGAAGAAGTCGCCCTCCTCGGCGATCGCCTCGCCGGTGTGCAGGCCCATCCGCACCCGAATCCCGTCGTCGGGGTTCTCGTCCGCGCGCTCGGCAAGCGCCCGCTGGACCTCGATCGCGCAGCGCAGAGCGCCGGCCGGTTGCGGGAAGACGAGCATGAAGCCGTCGCCCTGGTTCTTGACCTCGTAGCCGCCGTGCTCGCGCAGATGGCGGCGGAAGATCGCGTTGTGAGCCCGCAGCAGCTCGAGCCAGCGCTCGTCACCGAGACGCTCGGTGAGGATCGTCGAGTCCTCGATGTCGCTGAACAGGATCGTCACCGTGCCGTCCGCTGCCGCGTAGGCGAGGATGTCGGGCCGCTCCGACTCGACCGCCGCGATCACCTCGTCGATCGAGGTCGTCGCGTCGACCCCGGCCAGCCCCTGCGCGGCCAGCTTCTCCGCCAAGGCCTGCTCGGTGAGCGCACGCATGCCCATCTCCTGTGCCGCGTCGAGGCAGCGGTCGAGCAGCTCCAGCGCCCGCTCGCGATCGCCGCCCGAGCCGCGCTCGAGCAGCACGCAGGCCAGGTTGAGATGCGCCTGAGCGAGAAACGGCCGATCGCCCATGCGCTCGGACAGCGCCAGTCCGTCCTCCAGCTCCTCCACGGCTCGATCGAGCTTGCCGACGGTCGCCGAGGCGACCCCCAGCGAGCGCGACACCGGTCCCCAGCAGGCAGCGGCCCGCCCGGCGACCACCGTCTGGCCCCGGAAAGGCTCCAGCATCGAGTGCAGCTTCTCGGCCCGCTTCGCGTCTCCAAGCGTGGAGGCGATCTCGCAGAGGATCGCCACAGCGGTCAGCCATTGCGCCGCGATTGCGGGGACGGCGTCGAAGTCGTCGGTGGCGATGCGCTCGAACTCGGCCCGTGCCTCGTCGAGCTGTCCGCAGTCGACGTGGGTCAGCATCGCGGCAATGCGCCAGGCGGTGATCGCCGGGTAGCGGGCGGCGAGCTGCTCGACCGCGGGAGCAATCTCGTCCAACCGCCCCTCGAGCCGGAAGCGGAGCGCCGCCTGGATGGTGAAGAACTGCTGCGCGAGCGGCTCCTGGGCGCGCTCGCCGCCGGCGAGAGCCTCGGCGGCGAATTCCTCGGCGGCCTCGAAGCGCCCGTCGATCATCGCCCGCATCCCGCGCAGCAGGGGGACGTGCCAGAGGTGCTGCGGCTGGCGTAGCTCGGCGGCGAGCCGTGCGTATGCCTCGAGGTCGCGGTCGACGGCGGGGATGTCGCCAAGCGCCAGATGACCGGCGAGGCGAAGGACGTGGGCACGAAGCTCGAGCTCGCGGTCGCCCACCCGGCGCGCCAGCTCGAGGACCTCGGTTTGGGTCTCGACGATGCCCATCACGGCATCCGGGTCGAGCTCGACGAATGCGCCGCGGCTTAGCGTGAAGGCAAGGGTGCGATCGTCGCCGAGCCGGCGCGCCATCTCGTTCGCCGCCTCGGAAAGCTCCCGCGCCCGCCCCTGCGGATCGACCCAGAGATACTCCTGCCCCAGCCAGGCGAGCAGCCGTGCGCGGTCAAGGCTGTCGTCGGGCCCGACCCGGTCCAGCGCCGCCTCGACGACCTCGACGATGCGCTCGTCGGTCCCGCCCACCTCGGACACGTAGGCGATTCCGAACGCCGCCCGCACCAGTAGCTCGGTCGAGCCCAGCGCCCGGGCGGCGTCGACTGCGCGCTCGAGGGTCTTCCGCGCTTCCGCGAGCTTCCCCGCCCGCGTCTGCACCTCGCCGAGGACGACGAGCAGTCTGCAGCTGCGCTCTTCGTCGCGCTCGCACAGCTCGAGCGTCTCCAGCGCCCTCTGGTAGAGGTCCACCGCCTCCTCGTAGCCGAGTTGAGCGGCCGCGCTCTCGGCCGCGCGAACGGCGTAGTCGACCGCCTTCTCCGCGTCGCCCCCTGCGGCTCCCTCCAGGAAGTGATGGGCCACCTCGTTGAGACGGCGCTTCAGCCGCGCGGGATCCGGTGAATACAGCTCCTCGAGAGCCTCGGCGATCCGCCGGTGCAGAGCGGGGCGCTGTGCCGCACTCAGCTCCCCGTAGAGCGTCTCGCGTACCAACGCATGCGAGAACCGGTACCCGCCGGCGCTGGTCTCGGCCAGAAGCTGTGCCGACACCGCGCTCGAGAGCGGTTCCTCCAACTGCTCTCGGTCGACGTCCATCACCTTCGCCAGCACGTCGGCGTCGAAGTCGCGCCCGATCGCGGCGCCGACGGCGAGCGCCTTGTTGGCGTCCTCGGGAAGGCGATCGAGGCGCCGACCGACCACGTCGCGCACACCCTGCGGAATCGTCAGGGTCGCCGCGCCCGGTGCCTCCAGCGTTCCCTCGGCGGCCAGAAGGCGGACGACCTCGGCGAGGAAGAACGGGTTGCCCTCGGTCTGGTCGTGAACCGCGCGCACCAGCTCCGGCGCGGGCTCGGCGCCGGCGGTCATCGCGATGTAGTGACCGACGTCGGCCTCGCTGAGACCGTGCAACCCCACCCTTGCCTCGCCCGAGCCCGATAGCTCGCCGAGGACTCGCGAAAGCGGGTGATGCCGCCCCAGCTCGACGTCTCGATAGGTGCCGATCAAAAGCAGGCGGGCGTCGCCCAAGCCCCGGGCGAGGAACTGGAGCAGCAGCAGCGAGGGCTCGTCGGCCCAGTGCAGGTCGTCGAGGACGATCGCCAGCGGCCGCGACGCCGCGGCGCTGGAAAGGAACCCCGAGATCGAGTCGAAGAGCCGGAACCTCGCCGCCTCGTCGTCGACCTCGGCCAGGTCCGGGATCTCACTGACCCGCTCGGCGACCTCGGGAACGACCCGTGCGATGTCGGCGGCACCGCTTCCCATCTCCCATGCCAGCGCCACCGGGTCGGCCTCCCTCACGTAGGAGCGGATCACCTGCACCCAAGGCCAGTAGGCGGGCGCGGCGTCGTCCTCGTGGCAGCGGCCCCAGTGGACGTTCGCGCCCCGCACCTGCGTATAAGTCGCAAGCTCCTCGGCGGTCCGGGTCTTGCCGATCCCCGGCTCTCCCGCGATCAGCACCAGCCTCCCCCGCCCGGCCAGGGTCTCGTCCGCGGCACCGCGCAGCTGCTCCAGCTCCGCCTCACGACCGACGAAGACTCGGCCGGCGAGACCTTCGAGGGGGTTCTCCTCGCCGGTTGGAGGTTCGGGGGGCTGCGCCGGAGCGTCGCGAATCGCCTCCAGGCCGTGCCGCACCGCCGCCGCGGTGTCAGGACGGTCGGCGGGCGATTTCGCCAGCAGGCGAAGGATCAGCTCATCGAGGGCCGGCGGCACCGCCGGGTTGTTGCGCGACGGCGCAACCGGGTCGGCGTTGAGGTGACGACCGATGATCGAGACAGCGTCGCCGCCGGTGAAGGGCGGCTGGCCGCCGACCATCTCGTAGAGCAGGGCCCCGAGCGAGTAGAGGTCCGAGGACGGTCCGGAGGGCCGGCCGAGCGCCCGCTCGGGCGGCAGATAGGCGACTGTCCCGACCAGCGCCCCGGTCGAGCCCTGGGCGGCGGTCTCGGCGAGGCTGAAGTCGCCCAGTCGAGCGCCGCCATCCTCGGCGAGCCAGACGTTCGCGGGCTTGATGTCGCGATGGACGATCGCGCAGGCATGGGCGTGCTCGAGAGCCCGGCAGACGTCGATTCCTATCGCGATCGCGCGTTCGACCTCCAGCCGGCCTTCGGGGCTGGAGGCGAGCAGCCGCTGGACGTCGCCCCCAGGCATGTAGCGGCTGGCGATGTAGGGACGGCCGTCGCTCTCTCCCGTGTCATGGACGGTGACCAGGTGCGGGTGGTCGCCGAGCTTCTCCATCGCCTGCATCTCGCGGCGGGCCCGGGCCAGCGCCGCCTCGCCCAGGCCCTCAGTGTCGAAGAGCGCGACCGCGACGTCCTGGTCGAGCTCCACGTCGCGTGCCAGGTAGACGTCCTTGCGAGCTCCACGCCCGAGCAGGCGGAGGACCTCGTAGCGATCGGCGATCGAGCTCGGCGCATCCGCGGGCGGCGTGGGTGCGGGCGCCTGCGGGGTGACCTGGGAGGCGGCGCCGTTGCCCTGCCCGGTGGGCTTCGCGGGCACGGTCTCGGGGGGCGCCAGCTCGAATCCGCAGGAGTCGCAAAATCTGGCGCCCTCGCGATTGGGGTTGCCGCAGTTGGGGCACTCCATCGGAGGTCCTTAAGCCATAGTTTGCCGCCCTCATGGTCCCGACGTACATCTCGGCGGGGTTGGTCTGCGCCGCGTCGCTGCTGGTTGGCCGCTCGTTGCTGGCCGTCCTCGGTCAGCAGCGGTGGTCGTGGCTGGAGCCGGCGGTGGGATTGGCGGCCCTGTTCACCGTCGCCGGGTTCTTCGCCCGCGCGCCCGGACACGCGACGACGGCCGCCGTGTTCGTCGTCCTGCTGCTGCTGGCGGCGGCACTGGCGCTGCGCCTGCCGTACAACCGCGGTGACGCATCGCGAATCGGACTTCCGGTTGCCCTGGTTGTCGCGGTGGTGCTCGCGATCCCGTTCGCGGTCAGCGCGCGCTTCGGCCTCATCGGGGTCGGCTTCAACAACGACCTCGGGCTGCACCTGCAGTGGGCCGAGTGGCTGAAGAACGGGCTCGGGCCGGCGCCGGACCGCGGCTATCCGCTGGGACCGCACGGGCTCTGCACCGCGATCTCGGCGCTGCCGGGGATCGGCCTCGACAAGGCCTTCATGGGGCTGGTGATCGCGATCCCGGTGCTCACGGCACTGACCGCGCTGGCGGCGCTCAAGGAGCTGGGGGCCGGCAGGCGGACCTTCGGGGCGGCGCTGGTAGCTCTCGCCTATCTCGCCGTCTCCTACTACGCCCAGAGCGCCTTCAAGGAGACCGCCGAGGCCCTGTTCGTGCTCGCCTTCGCGCTCGCGCTCCCGGGCGCCTGGCCAATCCCCGCCGACCTTCGAGGGCGACTGCGGACGCTCGGGCCGCTGGCGGTGCTGGCGGCCGGGATCGTCTTCTCCTACAGCTTCGCCGGCCTCGCCTGGCCACTTGCGGCGGCGGCGATCTTCAGCCTCGGCTTCCCCGAGGTGCGCCGGGGGCTTTCGCCGCGCCGGCTGCGGCGCACCCTGGCTCGCCCGGCCGTCCTCGTCGGGGCCTTCGTGGTCTTGCTCGGCGTCGTCGGGCTCGGCCTCGTCGGGCCGTTCGGCTTCGGCAAGAGCTTTGCCGAGGTGCAGGGCGCCAACACCTTCGGCCCGGTCAACCCCGCCGAGGCGTTGGGATTCTGGACCTCCTCGAACTACCGGCTCGATACCGCCGGGGGCGCGCACCTGCCGTGGCTGACGAGCGCGATCGCCGCCGTTGCGCTGTTCGCCGGCCTGGCTTGGTGGATGCGCCGCCGCGACTACGGGGTTCCCGCGGCGCTGGCCGGCGGAATCCTGATCTACCTCGCGACGCTCACGCCGCTGAGCGGCGACTACGTCCGCGCAAAAGCGCTGATGATCATCGCCCCGCTCGTGATGCTGGTGATCGTCCGCGCTCTGCTCTCGGCGCCGCCCGCCGCTTGGCGGGTCCCCCGCCCCGCCTGGGGGGCGCTCTCCGCCGTCTTTCTGGTCGGCTCCGTCTATTCGAGCCTGCTGGTGCTGCGCGACACCGCGGTCGGGCCGCCCGGCCACGGGGCGCAGCTGCGCGCCCTCATGTCCACGGTCTCCGGCAAGTCGGTCCTCTACGCCGGGCAGGACCGCTTCGCGCAATGGGAGCTGCACGGCGCCGACGCCAGGATTCCCCTGATCGAGTTCACCGACGCCCTCGTTCAGGAGCGGCCGACGAAGCCCTTCGACCTCGGGGTCGCCTACGGCCCGATCGACTTCGACTCCTTCACCCCGGGGACCCTGGACCGCTTCGACTACGTCGTCACGACCCGTGCCGCGTACGTGAGCAAGGCGCCCCCGAACTTCCGAGCGGTCCAGCGGACCCCCTCCTACATCCTCTGGAAGCGAATCGGGCGAACACCGCGGGCGCGCAAGACCCTGCTCGAGGGCGGGGCTCCGGCCGCCCTCCTCGACTGCACCGCGCCGGAGACGAAGACGATGATCCAGCTACCCGGCAGCGCATCGATCTTCCCGACCCCAGCCGTGGGGCCAAAGGAAGACTGGGACAACGGGCCGACGCCGGGGCTGGGGAACGAGACCAGCCAGACGCTGAACCTGCCGGCCGGGCGCTGGAACCTCTCGCTTCAGTACTTCAGCCCGGTGCCGATCCAGCTGCGCGCGGCGGCGGTGGGGCTCGACCAGCGCTTCCCCGCCGCCCTCGACGGCCAGCGGCCCAACCAGCTGACCCTGATCAACGACGGGCAGTACTGGCCCGCCGGCACGGTTGCCATCGACCGGCCGACCCGGGTCAGGTTCACCGTCTCGGTCGACGGACCGAACGCGCTCCAACGCCTAACGGGCTATGACGCCAGGGCGGCGATCGGCGAGCTCACCGCCAGGCCGGTCGGCCCCGAGCACCGAGCGACGCTGGCGCGGGCTTGCGGCTCCTGGGTCGACTTCTACTCCGGTGGCCGCCAGCCCTAGAGCGGCAGCCCCTCCTCCAGCGTCGCCACGACGTGGTCGGCGCCGGCCGCGCGCAGCTGCTCGACCGAGTAGGCGCCGGTGGCAACGCCGACCACCTCAATGGCCGCGCCGTGCCCCGCCTCGACGTCGAGCGGCGTATCGCCAACCGCCAGACACTCTTCGCGCTCCAGGGATCCCTCCGAGACGCGCTCCGCGCGCTGGATCGCGCACTTCGTAAGCTCGACCCGATCCGTCGAGTCCGAGCCATAGCCGCCAAAGCAGAAGAAGCGGTTCAGGTTGGCTCGAGAGAGCTTGATGTGCGCCGCCGCCTCGACGTTTCCCGTCACCAGACCGACGAGTACGCCGTCCTGCACCAGCTGCGAAAGCAGGGCCTCGACTCCGGGCATCACCCTGTAGCGCTTCGACTCCGCCACCCCGCCCGCGAGGTAGTGCTGACGCCGGGCCATGAGGCGGGCGAACTCGCGGCGCTTCGGCTCTCGCCCGAGCACACCGGTGAAGGTCAGGCGCCCGACTTCGGGGTCGGTCATCCCGGCATGGCTGAACTCGTCGATCTCGGCCTCCGCTCCATAGAGCTCCTCGAAAGCGCGCCGCCAGGCCTCGGCCCCGGCGCCCCCGGTCGTGATCAGGGTGCCGTCGATGTCGAAGAGGACCGCCTCGATCAACGCGCCCGCGCGGCCCGGTAGCGGCGGATCAACTCGCTCGTCGAGCTGTCGTGGTCGAGCGGCGGCTCCTCCTCAGCCTGCAGCTCGGGCACGATCCGCTTCGCAAGTACCTTGCCCAGCTCCACCCCCCACTGGTCGAAGGAGTCGATCGACCAAACGGTGCCCTGGGTAAAGACGCTGTGCTCGTAAAGCGCCACCAGCGCACCAAGCACCTCCGGGGTGAGGCGCTCGGCGAGAATCGTGTTCGAGGGACGGTTGCCCTCGAACACGCGGTGCGGGACCAGCTCCTCCGGCGTCCCCTCCTCTGTGACCTGTTCCGGCGTCTTGCCGAAGGCGAGCGCTTCTGTCTGCGCGAAGACGTTGGCGACCAGCAGATCGTGGTGCTCGCCGAGCGGGTTGAGGCTGCGGTGAAAGCCGATGAAGTCGCAGGGGATCAGCTTCGTCCCCTGGTGGATCAGCTGGTAGAAGGAATGCTGGCCGTTGGTCCCCGGCTCCCCCCAGTAGATCGCCCCGGTCTCGTAGTCGAGCCGGACGCCGTCGAGGGTCACATGCTTGCCGTTCGATTCCATCGTCAGCTGCTGGAGGTAGGCCGGGAAGCGCTTCAGGTACTGGTCGTAGGGCAGCACCGCGGCGGTCTGGGCGCCGAAGAAGTCGCCGTACCAGACCGCGAGCAGGCCCATCAGCGCCGGTAGGTTGCGATCCGTCGGGGCCTCGCGGAAGTGCTCGTCCATGGCGTGAAAGCCGGCCAGCATCTCGCGGAAGCGATCGGGGCCGATCGCGAGCATGGTCGAGAGGCCGATCGCCGAGTCCATCGAGTAGCGCCCGCCGACCCACTCCCAGAAGCCGAACATGTTGTCTGTGTCGATGCCGAACTTCGTCACCCCGTCGGTGTTGGTGGAGACGGCGACGAAGTGCTTGGCGACCGCGTCGGTGTCGCCGATCCCCGCCGTGACCCAGGAGCGCGCGGTGCGCGCGTTGGTCATCGTCTCCAGCGTCGTGAAGGTCTTCGAGGAGACGACGAACAGCGTCTCGGCCGGGTCG
The DNA here is from genome assembly GCA_963740555.1 of uncultured Solirubrobacterales bacterium. GTDB lineage: Bacteria > Actinomycetota > Thermoleophilia > Solirubrobacterales > 70-9 > Mayfieldus. Next base: position 80,439 of record CAVUES010000006.1, on the reverse strand, counting down.
AGGTCGCGGGTCGCCTCGGCGAAGTCGGTGCCGTCGACGTTTGAGACGAAGCGGAAGTTCATTTCGCGCTTCGAGTAGTGGCGCAGCGCCTCGTAGGCCATCACCGGCCCCAGGTCCGAGCCGCCGATGCCGATGTTGATCAGGTTGCGAATCGGCTTGCCGCTATGGCCGCGCCACTCGCCGCTCCGGACCCGCTCGCAGAAGTCGCCCATCCGGTCGAGCACCTCGTGGACCTCCTTGACCACGTCGACGCCGTCGACGATCAGCGAGCGATCGCGGGGCATCCGCAGCGCCACGTGCAGCACCGAGCGGTTCTCCGAGACGTTGATTCGCTCGCCGTGGAACATCGCTTCGCGGCGTTCGGCCAGGCCCGACTCCTCCGCCAGCGAAACCAGCAAGCCCAGCGTTTCGTCGTCGATGCGGTTCTTGGAGTAGTCGAGGTAGAGACCGGCGCCCTCGGCGGTCATGCGCGTCCCCCGCCCCGGGTCCTCGGCGAACAGCTCCCGCAGGTGCAGCGACTTGACCTGCGCGTAATCGCGCTCCAGCTCGCCCCAGGCGGAGCGCTTGCGCAGCGGCGCGATCCCCCCAGCGTCCACTAGCTGGCGGCGAGCTCCGACCTGCGCGACTCGATCGTCCCGAGCAGCTCGTTCCAGGAGGCGACGAAGGTCTCGGCGCCCTCCTTCTGCAGCTGCTCAGCGAGCGCATCGGTGTCCATCCCCGCCTCGTTGAAGGCGGCGAGCACGTCCTCCGCGTCGCCGCCGTCGGCCGGCAGCGGCTGGCGCACCTCGCCGTGGTCGGCGAAGGCGAGCAAAGTCTTGTCGGGCATCGTGTTGATCGTCAGCGGAGCCGCGAGCGCCTCGACGTAGAGGACGTCGGAGGCCTCGGGGTCCTTGGTCCCCGTGCTGGCCCAGAGCAGGCGCTGCGGCCGGGCGCCCTCGTTCTCGAGCCGCTGCCAGCGCTCGGAGTCGTGCAGCTCGCGGTAAGCGCGATAGGTGCGCCTTGCGACCGCGATGCCCAGCTTGTCGCGAAGGTCGTCGGGAACCACGTCGATCACCGCCTTGTCCCAGCGGCTGATGAACAGCGAGGCGACCGACGGCACGTTGGGATCGTCGCCGCCTTCGATCCGTCGCTCGATGCCGCGCATGTAAGCGTCGGCGGCGGCGAGGTACTGCTCGGTCGAGAACAGCAGGGTCACGTTGACCGGGATCGCCGCGTGGATCGACTCCTCGATCGCCGGGGTACCTGCCGGCGTGCCCGGGATCTTGATGTAGATGTTGTTGCACCTCGACTGGATGTGCAGTCGCTGCACCTGCTCGATCGTCGCCTCGGTGTCGTCGGCGAGCAGCGGCGAGACCTCGAGTGAGACCCAGCCGTCGACCCCGTCGGTGCGCTCGTGGACGGCGACGAAGAGGTCGGCGGCCTGGCGCAGGTCCTCAAGCGCCAGCTCGAAGAAGAGGTCCTCGCGGGAGAGGTCCTGGTCGTGCAGGGCGCGGATCGAGTCGTCGTAGGCGGAGCCGCCGCCGATCGCCTTGTCGAAGATCGTCGGATTGGAGGTCAAACCGGTGACCGAGAGCTCGTCTATGTAGTTGCGCAGCTTGCCGCTGGCGAGCATGTCGCGATCGATGTTGTCGATCCAGAGGCTCTGCCCGAGCTCGTGCAGCAGCTGCGTCGGATTGGTGCCCGCGCTCACAGCAATTCCCTCGCAGCCTCGACCACGCGATCCGGAGTGAAGCCGAACTTGCGCTGCACCTCCTTCAGCGGCGCCGAGGCGCCGAAGGTGTGCATGCCGACGATCTTGCCCTGCGGCCCGACGTAGCGGTCCCAACCCAGCGTCGAGGCTTGCTCGACCGCGACCCGCGCCTGCACCGATTCGGGAAGCACGCTCTCGCGATACTCCTCGGGCTCGTTGTCGAACAGGTACCAGGACGGCAGGCTCACGACCCGGGCCTTGACCCCCTCGCCGCTCAACTCCTCGTAGGCGTCGACCGCCAGGTGCACCTCGCTGCCGGTGGCGATCAGGATCACCTGCGGCTCCCCCTCGCAGTCGGCGAGCACGTAGCCGCCACGGCGCAAGCCCTCCGCCGACTCATAACGGCTCCGGTCCAGGCTCGGGACGTCCTGACGGGTCAGCACCAGCGCCGTGGGCTGGTGGCGCTGCTGCATGATCACCCGCCACGCCTCGGCGACCTCGTTGCCGTCGCAGGGACGGATCACGTTCAGCCCCGGCATCGCCCGCAGGGAGGCGATCTGCTCCACCGGCTGGTGGGTCGGGCCGTCCTCGCCGAGCCCGATCGAGTCGTGGCTGAACCAGTGCACGACCGGGAGCTCCATCAACGCCGATAGCCGGATCGCGGGCCGGGCGTAGTCGGAGAAGGTCAGGTAGGTCGACCACACCGGGCGCAGCTTGCAGAGCGAGAGTCCGTTGGAGATCGCGGCCGACTCGTGCTCGCGGATCCCGTAGTGAAGCTCGCGGCCGCCGCGGTCCTCGGGCGCGAAGGTCCCGGCGTCCTCGTCGAGGCCGCTGGAGGCCGAGCCGGTGAGGTCGGCGGAGCCGCTCACCAGCCACGGCACTTGCTCGGCAATCGCGTCCAGGACCTGCTTCGAGGACTTGCGGGTCGCCAGGCCCTTCGGGTCCGCGTCGAAGCTCGGGATGTCGTTGTCCCAGCCTTCGGGAAGCTCGCGGTGCTGCATCTGGTCGATCTGGCGGGCGAGGGTCTCGTGCTCGCGCTGGTAGCTGACCAGCAACCGCCCCCACTCCTTTCGGAGCCTCTCCCCGCGCTCGCCGATGCCGTTGGAGAAGTGGTCGTAGACGCCGTCGGGAACCAGGAACTCGGCGTCCTCGGGCCACCCGTATGCCCGCTTGGTCTCGCGCACCTCCTCCTCGCCGAGCGGCTCGCCGTGCGCCTCGGCGGTGTCCTGCTTGTGCGGCGATCCGTAGCCGATGTGGCTGTCGACGATGATCAGGGTGGGCCGCTTCTGCTCCCGCTTGAACTCCTCGAAGGCGCGGGTCAGAAGCTCGAGGTCGTTGGCGTCGCCGACCCGGGTCACGTTCCACCCGTAGCCCATGAAGCGGGCCGCGACGTCGTCCGAGTAGGCCAGCTCGGTGCGCCCATCGATGGTGATGTGGTTGTTGTCGTATACCCAGCAGAGGTTGTCGAGCTGCTGGTGGCCGGCGACCGAGCCGGCCTCGCTCGAGACCCCCTCCATGAAGCAGCCGTCGCCGGCGAAGGCGTAGACGTCGAAGTCGAACATCTCGAAGCCGGGGCGGTTGTAGGTGGCCGCCAGCCACTTGCTGGCGATCGCCATCCCAACCGAAGTCGCGATGCCCTGGCCGAGCGGGCCGGTCGTCGTCTCGACCCCCGAGGTGAGGTGGTATTCGGGGTGGCCCGGGGTATGTGAGCCGAGCTGGCGGAATGCCTTGATGTCCGCGAGGCTGACGCTGGGCTCGCCGAGCGTCTCGTAGTCCGGGTCCACGGCGCGCACACCGGTGAGGTGGAGCAGCGAATAGAGCAGCATCGAGGCATGCCCGTTGGAGAGCACGAAGCGGTCGCGGTTGGGCCAGATCGGATCCGCGGGGTCGAAGCGCAGGAAGCGCTGCCAGAGCGTGTAGGCGACCGGCGCCAGCGCCATCGGCGTGCCGGGGTGGCCCGAGTTCGCCTTCTGGATAGCGTCGATCGACAGCGTACGGATCGTGTTGATGCACAGCGCGTCGATGTCGGTTTTGGCCGGTGCGGCTACTTCCATCTCCAGTTCGATCCTAGCCCTCCAGGGATAGATTCCCGATCACGTGGCCGCCGATACCGACACCAAGACCGAGAAGCGCCTGGCCGCGGAGGCCGCGGCGGCGCTGGTCGAGGATGGAATGACGGTAGGGCTGGGAACCGGCTCAACGGTTGCCTTTCTGTTGCCTGCCTTGGCGGAGCGCGGCTTGCAGCTGCGCTGCGTCGCCACCTCGGTCGAGACCGAGGAGCGGGGACGCGAGCTTGGGCTGGCGGTGGAGCCGTTCGACGCCTTGACGCAGCTCGACATCGCGATCGACGGCGCCGACCAGGTCGCTCCCGACGGATGGGTGGTGAAGGGCGGCGGCGGCGCCCATACGCGGGAGAAGATCGTCGCCGCGACCGCAAAGCGCTTCGTGGTGATCGCCGATTCGAGCAAGCCGACTGACGATCTTGGGCCACCAGTGCCGCTGGAGCTGTTCGAGTTCGGGCTCTCGGCAACGCTGGCGCGGCTCGGCGAGCTCGGCGAGGTGCGCCGCCGCGACGCTGCCTCCAGTCCCGACGGCGGCGTGATCGCCGACTTCCTCGGTGAGGTCGGCGACCCCGCCGAGCTGGCCGCGCGACTGTCCGCCGAGCCCGGCGTGGTCGACCACGGACTCTTCCCGGCGGCGATGGTCAGCGACGTCCTGATCGGGCGAGGCGGCGAGGTCGAGCAATTGACGATCGGCTGAACAGCGCGCGGTGCCGCGCTGGATCCCGCGCCGCAGGCCCTGGACCCAAGGCCCGCCAGAAAAATCCCAATAATTGGTGTGGCCTATCGGCTACCGTGGAAGCAGATGGAGCTCTTCGGCCAGCTTCGAGTCTCGTTCTGGATCGCCGTCGCCGGCGTCATCTCCCTTTACGCCTTCTTCGTCGCGCTGGCCGGCGTCTCCCCCCGCCAGGTGATCGGCGTGACCATTGTGGTTGGCGCCCTGGCCGCCGTTTTCGCGCTGCGCAACCTTCGCGTCGCCAGCGAGCTGGCGGATCGCGGCGGCGACCCGCGCCTGCGCCGCTCCCTGAACCGGATTCGCGAGCGGCGCGGCTTCTAGCGGCAAGCCGTTTCGCGACCCGCCGTTGGTGCCTGCCTGTGGCGCTTCGCCGATGTCGAGCAGGCGGTCGAGCAGCGCGAAAGCCGCCTCGGTCCCCCGCTCCGCGAAGACCAGCCGCGCCGCGTACTCGGCCACGCCTTCGTCGATCCAGATCGCCCGCCCCGGGCCGAGCACGGCGAGGACGCGGGTCGTGACCGCAAGCCTTTCCAGGAAGCGGCGCAATGGGCCGCCGCGGGGTCTCGCTCCCACCGCGGTCATGCAGATCTCACGCCGGCGGCGGGTCCCCGGGTGGCCCGCCCGGTCGTAGACGGCAAGCGTCGCGTAGGGGCGCAGGCGCTGGCGGTCGGCGTGCGCCAGACGATCGTTGAGGGCGCGCAGGTAGGCGGCGATCACCCGGCAGACGCAGCGCGGGCGGTCGGAGAACGTTTCCCCGCCCAGCAGCGAGGCCAGCTCGACGACGCAGACTCCCTCGCGGGGGGAGGAATGTGAGCCCGGCGCAAGGCGAAGCGACCCGATGTCGAGCTCCCCTTGGCCAATCCTGCTTCGAAACACGTGCTGACGCCTCCATACCCAATATTAGGGAACCTCACGCCCAGCGTGTGGCTTTTTCGGGCACGCCGGTTGGTGATCGAGCCGCTAGCTGCCTGACGCGGCCGCTTCGTCGGCGATCACCAACGCTTCCTCGGTCTCGACCCGCGCGGCCGGGATCGTGCGATCGCCGGCCATCAGCCAGCCGAGCGGCTCGCGCTTCTCCTCGCCGGTGATCAGCCAGAAGACGCGTTCCGCTCTCTCGAGCTCGGGATAGGTCAGGGTCATGCGGCGATGTCCCTGGTAGGGGCCGGTGATCGCGACCCGCCGGTCGATGACCTCGAGCACCGGGTCGCCCGGGACCAGTGAGGCCGTGTGGCCGTCGGGACCGATGCCGAGGTGGACGAGATCGAGGGAGGCGCGGAGCCGCTCCGCATAGCGAGTCGCCGCCGCCTCGAGGTCCTGATCGGTGACCGGCATCGGCTGGACCCTGGCGCGTGCGGCCTCGGGCAGGCTCTCGAGCAGATGGGTGAGGTTGCGGTCGGGATCGCCGTCGGGCGCGACTCGCTCGTCGACCTGGAACAGCTCGACGCGCTCCCACTCGATCTCGCACTCGGCGAGTCTCCGATACATGTTCCAGGGCTCCTTGCCGCCGCTGGCGGCGAAGGCGAAGCTGCCCTTGGCGGCGATCGCGGCGGCGGCCGTCTTGGCGATCAGCTCGGCGCCGCGACGCGCCGCCGCATCGGCGTCGGGCAGGACCTCGAGCTGGGGCGTCACTTAGGTCCGGGCGGTGCCGAACGGCGCCGCCACTTGCATGTCAGGCGGCGAAGCCGCCGCAATCATTTCTTTTCCTGGTGACCGCCGAACTGCTTGCGCATCGCCGACAGGACCTTGTCGGCGAAGTCGTCGAGCCCGCGCGAGGCGAAGCGCGAGTAGAGCGCCGTTGTCAGCACCGGGGAGGGCACTCCCTCCTCGATCGCTGCGATCGAGGTCCAGCGGCCCTCGCCCGAGTCCGACACCCGACCTTCGAAGTCGGCAAGGTCGGGCGACTCGGCGAGCGCCGCCGCGGTGAGGTCGAGCAACCAGGAGCCGATAACGCTGCCGCGCCGCCAAACCTCGGCGACCTCGGCGAGGTCGAGCTCGTACTTGTAGTAGTCGGGATGCTCGAGCGGCGCCGTCTCGGCGTCGGCCTCGACCTTGCGGCTGCCGGCGTCGGCGTTGCGGAGGATGTTCAGTCCCTCGGCGTAGGCGGCCATGACGCCGTACTCGATCCCGTTGTGGACCATCTTCACGAAGTGCCCGGCGCCGTTGGGGCCGCAATGCAGGTAGCCCTTCTCGGCCGCGGAGGGGTCGCCTTTGCGACCCGGCGTCCGCTCCGCCGAGGCGACGCCGGGAGCCAGCGAGGCGAAGATCGGCTCCAGCCGGGCAAACGCCTCGTCCGGGCCGCCGATCATCAGGCAGTAGCCGCGCTCGAGCCCGAACACCCCGCCACTGGTGCCGCAGTCGACGTAGTCGATCCCCTTCTCGGCAAATTTGGCGGCACGCCGCATGTCGTCGTGGTAGTAGGAGTTGCCGCCGTCGATGATCGCGTCACCGGACTCCATCAGCTCGGCCAGGGCGTTCACCGACTGCTCGGTGATCTCACCCGCCGGCACCATCACCCAGGCGGCACGCGGCTTTTCGAGCTTGGAGACGAACTCGTCGAGGTCGGCGGCCCCCGTCGCTCCCTCTCCCTCCAGAGTCTTGACGGCGTCGGCGCTGACGTCATAGACGACGCACTCGTGGCCATCGCGGATCAGACGGCGCACGATGTTGGCGCCCATCCGACCGAGTCCGACCATCCCCAGCTGCATGCAGTGCAGTATGCCGCGGCGTTGCGCCGCGGCACTAGCTCGTCAGGCGCCGCAGGCGCCGCAAGTGGTTCGATGCCGCGGCGTTGCGGCGCGGCACTTGCATGTCAGGCGGCGAAGCCGCCGCAAGTATTCCTACGGTCGGCGCCAGCCGCCCATGGCCTCGGCTAGGCGGATCTCCGACGGACGGATGTACCCACTTTCCTTGACAAGGAATTACCCAAAAGTCATGGTTCCAGGCACGCGATGCTAGATACAGGGAAGTATCCACGGCGAGAAGGAAAGAGTGCAGACGTGCCCCAGGAGCGGCTCACAGACTTCGGGGACCTCTACAGGGTCCTGGTCGAGACGTCCAGCGACCTGATCCTCGTCACCGACGGCGAGGGGAGGATCACCTACGTCAACCAGGCCGCGGAGGAGTTGCTCGACTACGAGCCGGAGGAGATGATCGGGGAGCGATTCAGCTCCTTCGTCACGCCGGAGTTCGCGGCCGAGGTGACGTCGATCTGCGAGCGAGCCTCGCGCGGGCGGCCACAGGCGCCGCGGCAGGTGATTGGCCGGCGACGCAACGGCTCGCTGATCGAGCTCGGCCTCAACGCCACGCCGCTGAAGGGCGAAGACGAGGAGCTCGGGCAAGCGGCGCTGGTGGCCACCGACGTCAGCGCCCAGGAGCAGCGGGAGCGGGAGCTCGCGCAGCTGATCCACGACAACGAGCTGATCCTTCGCTCGATCGGCGACGGGATCATTCGCGTCGACCCGGAGGGCCGGATCACGTACGCCAACCCCGCGGCCGGTGAGATCCTCGGCTGCGACCACGCCGAGCTGATGGGCCGCGACGGGCATGAGCTGCTGCACCACTCGCACGTCGATGGCTCGCCCTACCCGGTCGAGGAGAGCCCGATCCAGGCCACGCTACGCGGAGAGGTGATCCACAACAGCGACGAGGTCTTCTGGCGCCCCGACGGGACCTCGTTCGCCGCCAAGTACACGAGCGCGCCGATCCTCCAGGACGGCAAGATCGGGGGCGCGGTCTGCGTCTTTGCCGACATCAGCGACGAGAAGGACCGCGAGCAGGAGCTGCTCTGGGAGCTGCGCTGGCAGAAGCGGATCACCGGCGCCGTGGAAGGGGATCGCCTGCTCGCCTACAGCCAACCGATCGTCGATCTGAACAGCGGCCAGCAGGTGCAGGAGGAGCTGCTGGTGCGAATGAAGGGACGGGGCGAGGACATCGTGCCGCCGATCGACTTCCTCCCGACGGCGGAGCGCCTCGACATGATCCAGGCCATCGACCGCTGGATGCTCGGCCGGGCGCTGGACCTGGTTGCGAAGGGACGCAGCGTCGCGGTGAACGTCTCGGCCCGCTCGCTGACCGAGCGGCGTCTACTCCAGGATGTCCGGCGCTCCCTGGAGAGCTCCGGCGCCGACCCCTCCCGGCTCACGTTCGAGATCACCGAGACGGCCGCGGCCCAGAACGCCGATGCGGCGATGCGATTCGCCGCCGGTGTCGAGAGGCTCGGCTGCCGGCTCGCCCTCGACGACTTCGGGACCGGTTTCGGCGCGATGACCTACTTGAAGAGCATCCCGGCCCACTTCCTGAAGATCGACATGGACTTCGTGCGCGGCCTGCGTGGCGACGAGGGCAACCAGCGTGTCGTTCGCACGATCGTCGAGATAGCCCGCCGTCACGGCCAGCGCACGATCGCCGAGGGCGTCGAGGATTCGGCCACCGCGGAGCTGCTGCGCCAGCTCGGAGTGGACTACGCGCAGGGTCACCTCTACGCCAAGCCCGAACCAGTCGGGTAGAAGCTTGTTCCTTGTTGCTTGTTCCTCGGGATCGGGGCCCCGGCCAAGGAACTAGGAACGAGCAACGAGGAACTGGCAACGACGCAGCCGTTAGCCTGCCCGCTATGAGCCAGAACGCCGACGTGCTGGTGATCTTCGGGATCACCGGCGACCTGGCGAAGAAGATGACGTTCAGGGCGCTCTACAGGCTTGAGGCCCGCGGTTGCCTCGATTGCCCGATCATCGGCGTCGGCCGTCGCGGGGACTGGGGCCACGAGGACCTGCGGACCCGGGCTCGCGAGTCGATCGAGGAAACGGTCCAGGACTACGACGAGAAGGTGTTCAAGAGTCTCGCCGCACGGATGACGTTCGTGAACGGCGACTACACCAATCCCGAAAGCTACAAGCGACTCGGCGACCACCTGGAAGGCAAGAAGATGCCGGTCTTCTACCTCGAGGTCCCGCCCTCGCTCTTCTCGACCGTCGTCCACGGCCTCGGCGCGGCCGGGCTGACCGAGTCGGCCCGCGTCGTGGTCGAGAAGCCGTTCGGCCACGACCTCGAGTCCGCGAAGCAGCTCAACGCCGAGCTGCGCGAGGTGCTGGAGGAGGACCAGATCCTTCGCATCGACCACTTCCTCGGCAAGGAGCCGGTGATGGACATCAGCTATCTGCGCTTCACCAACACGCTGCTGGAGCCGATCTGGAACCGCCAGTACGTCTCCCACGTGCAGATGACGATGGCCGAGGACTTCGGGGTCGATGACCGGGGCCGCTTCTATGACCCGGTCGGCGCGCTGCGCGACGTGGTCCAGAACCACCTGCTCCAGGTCCTCGGCCTGGTCGCGATGGAGCCTCCGTCCGGCAACGCCGACGACTCGGTGCGCGACAAGAAGCTGGACCTGTTCAAGGCGGTGCGGGCGGCGGACCCGAAGCGATATGTGCGCGGTCAATACACGGGCTACCGCAAGATCGACGGCGTCGATCCGAAATCGAAAACCGAGACCTATGCAGCGCTGGAGCTGGAGATCGACAACTGGCGCTGGTCGGGCGTTCCCTTCTTCATCCGCGCCGGCAAGTGCCTGCCGATCAGAGAGACCGAGGTGAACGTGGTCTTCAAGCGGCCGCCGCGGCTCGGCATCGGTCCCCGCGCACGCCCGGACCCGAACCAGATCACGATCCGGATCGACCCGCGGGCCGGCGCCCGAATCCGCTTCCTTTCCAAGAAGGCTGGCAAGGAGGCCTACGAGCCAGCGGACTTCACGGTGCTGTTCGAAAAGACGCCGGGCGAGGAGCCCGAGCCCTACGAGCGCCTGCTCGATGACGCGCTGCGCGACGAGCACGGGTTGTTCACCAATGAAGACCAGGTCGAGCAGACCTGGCGGATCGTGCAGCCGCTGCTCGACGACCCCCCCGCGGTCGAGCCGTACGAGCCGGGCTCCTGGGGGCCCGAAGGCGCCGCGTCCCTGTGCCGGGGGATATGCGAGTGGTATGAGCCCTGGATGCCGGACGGCGGCGGGCCGCCGGAGCCTCCGTCGTGAGCGAGGAGGGGAGCAGCCCACTGGTCGATCGCGTGTTCACGTCGATCGTCTCCTCGAGGCCGATGTCCTGGTTTTACGTCAACGTCGCGCCCCATCTGGACCGCGGAATGCTGCGCCTCAGCGGCGGGCGATTGACGATGAGCGGCCGCCGCATGGTCGGCTTCCTGAACGTCAGGGGAGCGAAGAGCGGCCTGGAGCGGGTGACGCCCCTCGTCTACACGCGCGACGGCGAGAGGATCCTGCTCGTCGCCTCACGGGGTGGCGACCGAAAGCACCCGGCCTGGCATCGCAACATCGTCGCCAACCCCGACGTGCGCTTCACGATCGGCGGCGACGAGCACGCCTACCGCGCCCGCGAGCTGGAGGGCGAGGAGCGCGAGCGCGCTTGGGAGCTCGCCGTGCGTCGATACGGCGGCTACGCCGTCTACCAGCGCCGCGCGGGCGATCGCAGGATCCCGGTCCTGATGCTCGAGCCCCGTGAGTAGGCGCCTACCAATGGCCCTGCGCTGGGGAGTGCCGCCGGCCAAGCCGGCCGGCTGGCAGGTCTTCTTCAAGGGCGGCTTCATCCCCGCCTCCGACGGCTGGCGGATCAACCAGGTCGCCCAGCTGCGACGCGGCTCGCGCAGGCTGGGGCTCGCGGTCCTCACCCACGGCAACCCGACGCTCCAGTACGGCGCCAAGACCGTCCAGGGCGTGACAGCGCGCCTGCTGCGCGACTACGACCAGCTGGTCCCCGTGCATCGACTTCGGCGGGTCGCGAGCAGCGGCTAGGCTGACGCCATGCGCCGGCTGATCGTCCTTGGTGCTTTTCTCGTCGTGGCGATCGCGCCGGCGAGCGCCTCCGCGATCGTCGGCTTCCACTCCCCGTCCGGAAACATCCGCTGCGACATCTTCAAGCAGGGAGTGCGCTGCGACATCCAGCAGAAAAGCTGGCAGTCGCCGCCGAAGCCGAACTCATGCGAGTTCGACTGGGGACAGTCGCTCGGCCTCGGCCACAAGGGCAAGGCACACTTCCTCTGCGTCAGCGACGCCACCGATCAGGGCGACGCGCTGGCCTACGGCGACGCGATCTCCGTCCACGGCTTCCGCTGCAAGAGCCTCACCTCGGGCGTACGCTGCAAGGGGAAGCAGAGCGGCCACGGCTTCAAGCTCTCCCGCGAGAGCTACAAGCTCTTCTGAGCCGCTCCGGCGGTCTCAGGCACTGGCCGGTCCCAGGCACCAATTAGACCCTCGGTCACGCACTTCCTAGTACATACGGCCAACAATGGCGCCCGGCCGGCGGCTTGCTCACCGAAGCGGCAGGGCAGCCGATAGTCAGTGCATGAACGAGCGCCGCTCATGGCTGTGCCCGACCGAGCTCGACCGCATGCGTGTGGTCGAGGCCAGCGACCGCGTGCGCCACGCGCGTGTCTTCATCTGGCTCACGATCGGCGCGATGCTGTTCATCGTCGCTCCGTGGAACGGTTTCTGGAGCCTGCTGCTGTTCGCCCCCGCGGGGCTCAACCTCGCGCTTCTGGAAGTGATGCTGAAGCGCAGCGAACACCCCGAGCGCTTCGCGATCGGCACGATGATCTTCATGACCTGCCTGTTCGCGGCGGCAATCCCGCTCACCGGCGGGGCCAACAGCGCGGCGATCCCGCTGACGATCATCCCCGCCGCGGTCGCCCCGATGCGCTTCCGCGGCAAGGTCGTGCTCGCGTTCGCCGCGCTGACCGCGGTCGTCATGCTCGCGGTCACGGTCGGCTTCGATCCAAGCGGCGCCGCCGACGATCCGAGGCTGGTCATTGCTTCGCTCGCGCTTCTGATCAGCGTCACGGTCGCCAACTGGGCGCTGGTCGAGGCTGAGATGACGCAGCGCGACGCCGCGGTGCTCGACCCGCTCACCGGCCTTCTGAACCGCAAAGCGCTCGAGGTGAGGGCGCTGGAGCTCGAACAGCAGGCGCAGCTGACCGGCGCCTCGGTTGCCTTCGTCGCCTGCGACCTGGACAACTTCAAGGACGTCAACGACACCCACGGCCACGACCGCGGGGACGCGGTGCTGCGCTCCGTCGCCTACCAGATGCGCAAGGCGCTGCGCTCCTTCGAGCTCATCTACCGGCTCGGCGGCGAGGAGTTCCTGATCCTGATTCCGGGCGCTGAGCTCGACGAGGGTAGAGCGATCTCCGAGCGCCTGCGAGCCACGCTGGAGGAGTCCCGACCCGGGGGCCTCGACCTCACCGCGTCGTTCGGGGTCAGCGCCGGCGCCGGCGGCGAGGTGGTCTACGAGCGACTCTTCAAGTCCGCCGACAAGGCGCTGTACGAAGCGAAGGCGGCGGGCCGCAACCGCGTCGTGGCTGCCGCGCGTCCCGAGCAGGCGTCCGCGACCGAGCCGGCGCTGGCTCCGGCCGGCTGAGCTGGCCGAAGCTCCCGTCTCCCTACCCTCTGAAGGGGTAATCGATTGAGCAATCAAGAAGACGGAGACGCTCATGGGCCAATCAAAAGTGCTGTTCGGGCAGGAACACGTAGAGCGCTACCGCGCCACCGACGGCGAGGAGGGCCACGACTGGCAAGGGACGCACACCCTCATCCTCACCACCACAGGGCGGCACTCGGGCGAGAAGCACAGCACGCCGCTGATCTACGGGCAGAACGGCGACGACTACCTGGTGGTCGCGTCGCAGGGCGGCGCACCTGCCCACCCCGGCTGGTACCTGAACCTCAGCGAAGACCCCGAGGTGGAGGTGCAGGTCAAGTCCGATCGCTTCAAAGCTCGGGCGCGCACGGCGACGCGGGAGGAAAAGCCGGAGCTGTGGAAGATCATGACCGAGCAGTGGCCTGCCTACGACGAGTACCAGGGCAAGACCGATCGCGAGATTCCGGTCGTCGTGCTCGAGCGGATCTGAGCTAGCCGGCCGCAGCGCCGTCGCGAATCAGGTCGGCCTTCTTGCCGCCAGTTCGCTGCGCCCACATCGGGGCCTGGGGATGAAGACGCCAGACGCGTTTATGAGGGCACTAAGGTGGGGGGCGCGTGAGAGGGACCTCCCTCACCGAAGCTCGACCAGTCGGCGGCGTTCGCTCTCTGGCTCCCCGGAGCTTCGGAACAGACTCCCTGTCAAATCGACGACAAAGAAAGTGGACCGAACGCAGGGGGCTGGTCACCGGAGTGTTCATTCTGATCACCGCGGCAACGGCGATGGGTTGTGGCGGCGATAACGCCACCTCGCAAACCGCACAGGTGAAACAAGCTGAGACCGCGCTACGTGCGCTGCCTTACCGTTATCGCCTCCGCGACGTTGAGGCCCCCCCCGGGGCAGCCGGAGCGATAGCAGGACGAGCGACTGATCGTCACGGTGTGAGCGTCGATTTCGCGGTCACCGTGGGGAGTCCAAAGACGGTGGCAGTTCCGCTGGTGGGTAAGGGCGCGGCTCAGGGTTTTGAAGGGTCCGGGAGCCACCCGGCGTTCAACTTCAACACAAATGCTTTCGTCCGGCCGCCAGGCGAGCCAGGAGGGCAAGCAGCTGCCCGGACAGAAATTGCCGAGAAGCTGGTTCAAGCACTTTGCAAGCAATACACGGGCAAACCCTGCCCGGTATGACGATGTGAGGCCGGGATCTGGGGCCTCATCGCGGCTGAAATCGGGCGACCAGTCTCCACCCGTTGCTCGTATGCGGCGAATCGCTTTGGCATTACCAACTTGGCGCTCCCGGTGGATCGTTTCGACTTGGGCCGCTAGGCAGAGCGCGGGCCATCAGGATGCGTCGTTGTAGCCGATTAGGAGCAAGCCGACTACGAACAATGCGGGGAAGGTCAGGGCTCCGAGAAGGCCGGCGATGAGCACTGGCAATGTGACGGGACGCCGCACAGCAGAGACTACAAATGCAGAGAACACGGGACCAACAATCAAAGACGCGACAAGCCTCGGTTGCCAGGTGTAGGGGTGGGAGGGAAAAGTCCAGATTACAAAGCCGGCTACCAGGCCCCAGAAATAGGCGAGCAGCCATCCTCGCCGGCGAGGCCGAGTCGTGGCGTCACTTGCCACACGAGTCTCTGGCTGTTTGTCGGAGTGCATCGTCTCCCATCGGCCATCGGTAACGCCTTCGTGAACGCTCGAGGTGATCGTTCAGCGAGATCCCACTCGCTCGTCCTAAGGGGAATCTGACTAGCCGGCCGCAGCGCCGTCGCGAATCAGGTCGGCGGCCTTCTCGCCGATCATGATCGTGGGAGCGTTCGTGTTGCCGCCCGTGATCGTCGGCATCACCGAGGCGTCGGCGACCCGTAGGCCCTCCACCCCGCGCACCCGCAGCTTCGAATCGACCACCGCCAGGTCGTCGCTGCCCATCCTGCAGGTCCCAACCGGGTGGTAGAGCAGCTCGGTCTCGCGGCGCAGGAAGGCCTCGACCTCGGAATCGCTCTCGACCTCGTCGCCGGGGACGAGCTCGCGGCCGCGGACGCTGTCCAGCGGTTCGGTTCGCCCGATCTCGCGCAGCTTGCGAAAGCCGGCGATCAGCGAGGCGACGTCCTCGGGCTCGGCCAGGTGGTTGCCGACCAGCTCCGGCTTCGCGTCCGGATCGGCGGAACGCAACCGAAGCTGCCCTCGGCTGCGCGGCGTCAGCAGCGCCGCGGCCAGTGAGAAAGCGTGGCCGTCGATCGTGTCGAACCCGTTGTCGTGGTAGTAGACGGGGCCAAAGAGAAGCTGGACGTCGGCTGCCGGCAGCCCCGCCCGGGTTCGGATGAACGCCATCGCCTCGCCGACATTCGAGGAGAGTGGCCCGGTGCGGCGCAGGACGTACTCCAGCAGCGCCTTCGGCTTCTCCGCGTCGGCGAGGCTCTCGGGCTCGGTCGACTCGTAGCAGAGCAGGAAATACGGGTGGTCCTGGAGGTTCTCGCCGACCCCGGCGAGATCGACGCGTGGCTCGATCCCGATCGACCGCAGCTGCTCGGCCGGCCCGATCCCCGACAGCATCAGCAGCTGCGGGCTGCCGATCGCGCCCGCCGAGAGCACGACGTCGCGCTTCGCCTCCGCGCTGTGGGTGCGGCCGCGGGAGTCGCGCCAGCGCACGCCAACCGCTCGCTCGCCGTCGAAGACCAGGCCGAGGACGTGCGCCTTCGGCTTCACGGTCAGGTTCGGGCGCTTTGCCGCCGGGCGCAGATAGCCGTCCGCGGTGCTCCAGCGACGGCCGTTGCGCTGGAAGACGACCGTCATCCCGACGCCATCCTGCTCGGGGGAGTTGAGGTCCGGGTTGGCTGGAATCCCGGCAGCCTGCGCCGCCTCCAGGAACCGTTTGGTGAGCGGCCGGGGCGAACGCTGGTCGGCGACGTTGACCGGGCCGCCCGATCCATGAAACTCCGAAGCGCCGCGCTCGAAGTTCTCGGCCCGCTTGAAGTAGGGCAGGACGTCCTCGAAGCCCCAGCCGTCACAGCCGGCGTCGCGCCAGCCGTCGAAGTCGACGGGCCGGCCGCGCACGTACATCATCGCGTTCATCGAGCTGGAGCCGCCGAGGCTGCGGCCGCGCGGCACATAGAGGACGCGGTCGTCGAGGTGGGGCTCGGGGCCGGTGCTGAAGTCCCAGTCGAGCTTGGTCTTGAACTGCTTCGCGAAGGCGGCGGGAATCTTGATGTTGAGCGAGCGATCCTTGCCGCCGGCCTCGAGCACAAGCACAGACGAGCCGGGGTCCTCGCTCAGCCGCGCCGCGACCGCGCAGCCCGCCGAACCGGCGCCGACGACGACGTAGTCGAAGCTCTCCTCCATCGGCGCGACCCTACCGCAGCGGATTGTGGCCCTCGCCTACCGCGGCGATGCTGGAATCCGTGCCCTCCAACGACAACTTGTTAAGTGAACCCGACGTCTACTGGCCACGTGGCCAGTTGAGTGGTAGGGTCGCGGTAGCCGCCAGGGACTTGGCAGTCGGAGGAGAGATATGCGGCGTTTGGTGATCGTGATGGCATGGATGCTCGCGCTGGCCGGCGTTATGGCGAGCTCGGCCCAGGCCTGGCACAGGCACAGCTCGCACAGGCACGGCTCGCACAGGCCCGGCCCCCTCGACCGCGACTACGCGCAGACGTCGCTCAACATCATTCCCTCGGGCCAGCTGGGCGGCGTGCCGATTCCGGCCGGCGCTGACACCCAGGCCCTGATGTACGACGGCCTCACGCCGCTCTTCGACCAGGTCGCTAACTCCGACCTGACGACTTACTTCAAGTCGGAGCGGTTTGGCATCGACACCTCCGGCCCCGGTACCAACGAGCCGGTCCCCCGCGCCGGAGTGACGATCACGCGCGACAAGTTCAGCGTCCCGCACGTACACGCGACCACCTACGACGGGGGCGTCTGGGCGGCCGGTTGGATCGCCGCCGAGGACCGCGGCCTGCTGCTCCAGCAGGCCCGCAACGACGCCCGGGTGGCGGCCATCGACGCCCCTGGGCTCGACGCCGTGAACCTGATCTCCGGCCTTCAGAACTTCGTGCCCAGCCAGCAGACCGAGGCCGAAGTCGCCAAGCAGACCGGGGTTCTTTTGCGCCACGGGCGGGAGGGCCGCGCCGTGCTGCACGACATCGACACTTTCATATCCGGGATCAACGACTACTTGCAGATCCACAGCCCCACGACTCCGCCCTGGACTCGCAACGACATGTACTCCCTCAACGCTCTCAAGGGCCAGTTCGTCGGCGAGGGCGGCGGGGACGAAGCGCGGCGCTCACAATTCCTCGGCGGCCTCGAGCAGCGACTTGGCGTCAGCCACGGCTTCAGCGTCTTCAACGACTTGCGTCAGTTCCGCAACGCCGGCAGCCCAACCTCCGTAGACGGCACCTTCAACTACGGGAACATCCCCGCCAGGGCCCCCGGCAGCGACGTGCTCGACCCAGGCAGCTTTCAGTCGATGCCGTCGGTCGCCTCGCGCGCACTCGCACGGCAGGACGCTGCGCCTCCGAGCCAGCCGCCTCTGGCCAGCAACACGCTGATGATCACCGCCAATCATTCCGACACCGGACACCCGTTGATGGTCGGCGGCCCGCAGATCGGCTACTTCTACCCCGGCTTCACTTATGAGATCGACATGCACGCGCCGGGGCTGGTCTGGCGCGGGGCGACCTCGGTGCCCTTCCCCGGCTACGTGCTGATCGGCCGCGGCCCAGACTTCGCCACCACCCTCACCTCCTCCGACGGCGACATCATCGACCAGTACGCGGAGACGCTATGCGGAGGCAGCGACCAGAATTACCTCTTCCGGGGCAAGTGCCTGCCAATGGGGCACTTCGACGCCGGCAGCCTCAATGGTCACGAGGTGACGTTCCTGACAACCGTGCACGGGCCGGTGCTCGGGTACGCGACTGTCCATGGCACAAGGGTCGCGATCTCCCGCAAACGCTCCAGCTACGGCCGCGACACGCTCGACCAGCTCTTCTTCCGCCGCCTCTCGACCGGGAAGGTGGACAGCCCGCGCTCCTTCTTCAGGGCCGCCTCGCTCACCCCGCAGACCTTCAACTCCTTCTATATCGACGACAAGCACATCGCGATGTTCACGTCGGGTCGGCTGCCGATCCGGCCCAGGGACGTCGACCCCGGCCTGGTGACCAAGGGGACCGGTCAGTACGAGTGGCGCGGCTTCCTCTCCCCACATCGGCACATCCAGGGCATCGATCCGAGAGACGGCACGATGACCAACTGGAACAACATCGCCGCCCACGGCTTCGGCGCCGCGGACAACAACTGGGGCGGCAACGGCTCCGCCGCCCGCGTCGACCTGCTGAACGGCAACCTTGCGCGCCTCGCCCACCATGGCAAATGGAACCTCGCCTCGGTCACCTCGGCGATGAACGCCTCCGCGACCCAGGACGTGCGCGCGATCGACACCGTGCCCCTGCTGGTGAAGCTGCTTCAGGGCTCGCAGCCTCCGAACTCGCAATCGGGCGCGATGCTGATGCTGCTTGCCGCCTGGAACCAGCACGGCGGCAGCCGCCTCGACCGCGACCTCGACGGCAAGATCGACGATCCGGGGGCCGCGATCATGGACGCGGCCTGGCCGAAGATCGCCGACGCCTTCATGGCCCCGCAGCTCGGTCCTCAGCTCGACGAGCTCAACTCGCTGTTCTCGCGCTTCGACCAGCCGCCCGGGGGCCAGTTCTCAGGCTGGTACCAGTACTTCGACCGCGATATCCGGCACCTGCTCGGGATGCCGGTCGCGCAGCCGCTGGGCAACCACTACTGCGGGAATGGCAGCCTCACCGCCTGCCGCACCGCGGTCTGGAACGCGATCGCCGCCGCCGGCGCGCAGCTGACCACCGCACAGGGAACGGCTGACCCGACAAATTGGCGCGCCGACGCCACCGCGGAGCGGATCCACTTCGTCCCCGGCCTGCTGCCGCTGACGATGCGCTACACGAATCGCCCAAGCGGCATCCAGCAGGTGATCTCTTTTGACTCCCATCGCTAAGCCGCAGGAGCGGCGCATTTCGGGGTCATCGGTCGGGCGCCTCACTCCCGCACGTTTTTAGTGCGCTCGTTTCGCCGCCCTCCCTGCTTCCCCCGAACTGCGTGCTCCTGACGACTTAGTGCCCGTTTTCGGAGAAGTGTTGAAAGTCTTTTGTGCCGGCCCAGCGGCCGCCCCACCCCCAGCCAACTGACCGGAACGCCCGCACCGTCGCGTCGCCCGCGTGGATCACGCCCGGCGCGTCGCTGGAGCGATCGGCGAAGGGCTTGCCGGCCGGCGGGGAGACGAAGCCCGAGCCGGTGACGTAGGGGTTCTCGACCGGATCATCAGGTTGGCCGAGGGTAGCGACAACTCGCTGACTCGCTCGGCTAGCCAGTAGGCTGGAGCAAGGATGGCCACGCGCACGGAGAAGGACCTCGACCAGATCGACGTCGCCGACGCCGAGTACTGGGTCGACGGCCCCCCGCACGAGGTCTTCACGCGTATGCGGGGCGAGTGCCCGGTGCACTGGAGCGAGCTCAACGAGTACCCCAACGAGGAGGGGTTCTGGTCGATCACCCGGGCCGAGGACGTGCACACGGTCAGCCACGACCACAAGACGTTCTCCTCCGAGCGCGGCGGGGTCACCGGGCTCACCCACCAGGTGCCGCTCGAGCTCGTGCAGTCGATGTTCATCGGCATGGACCCGCCGAAGCACGACCGGCTGAAGATGCTGTTCCAGCGCGGCTTCACCCCGAAGCGGATCGCCGAGCACGAGGACGCGATCCGCGAGATCGCCGAGCGGGTGCTCGACGGCGTCGCGCCGCTCGGCGAGTGCGACCTGGTCACCGAGGTCGCCCAGCCGGTGGTCTCGCGCGTGATCGGCAGCTTCATGGGCATCCCCGAGGAGGACGACGAGGTCTGGGCAAACCTGATGAACGGGACCCTGGGGCTCGGCGATCCAGACCTCAACCCGGGCGGGCTCGACGCGATCCTCCAGCGCGACATCCCGGAGATCTTCGAGCGCTGCCGGGCGATGATCGCCGAGCGCCAGCGCAATCCGACCGACGACCTGACCAGCGTCCTCGTCCACGCGGAGGTCGACGGCGACAGCCTCAGCGAGATGGAGATCGTCATGGGCTTCTTCCTGCTCGTCGCCGCCGGGAACGACAGCACCAAGGCCACCTACACGAGCGGCATGCGGGCGCTGATGGAGAACCCCGACCAGAAGCAACTGCTGATCGACGACCCGTCGCTGATCCCGAGCGCGGTCGAGGAGTGCCTGCGCATGTTCCCCGCCTTCGCCCACTTCCGCCGCACGGCCATGGGCGACACCGAGATCGCCGGTCAGCCGATCAAGGACGGAGACAAGGTGCTGATGTGGTACGTGTCGAGCAACCGCGACGAGGACAAATACGAGGATCCCGACAGCTTCGACGTGCGCCGCAACCCCGAGCACCAGGCGTTTGGGGCCGGCGGCCGCCACTTCTGCCTCGGCACCGCCCTGGCACGCCTCGAGCTGCGCATCCTCTTCGAGGAGACGCTGAAGCGGTTCCCGGAGATCGAGATAGCCGGCCGGCCGCGGCATGCGCTGTCGCCGTTCCTCAACCAGATGAAGACGCTGCCGGTTCGCTGGTAGGCGCGCGGGCCCACTAGCGCGCGGCCGAGCGGGCGGGCGCGCCTTTCAGACGCGCCCGCCGCTCAACCCCTTGCGCGTCAGCCGCTCGGTGTCGCGCAGCTGGTCGCCCAGGTGCAGGCCGAGAACCCGTCGAGGTTCGCGTCCGGCGCCGAGGGCGTGCCGATCACGGCTCCGTTGCTGTCGGTCAGCAACATCTCCTCGGACGCCTTCAGGCGCGCGTTGGCACCGTTGGTCGTCCCGGAGTCGAACCGGGGATCGGTCAGGTTCGGAAGCGACGCCAGACCGGCGTTGGTGCCGATCAGAAGCGGCGTTTCCTCGATCCACTCCGCGGTCGCATGAGTGGACGGATAGGGAACGGTGGTCGTGAAGGTCTCGTTGCGGGTCACGTCCCGCAGCGTGATCTTCCAGACGTCCGAGCCCGAGACCGCCTCGGTGATGTCGGCGTGCATGTGGTCGCCGGCGCCCACCGTCATGCTGATCCCGATCGAGGGAGCGGGAATCAGCTCGTACCAGGCGGAATAGGACTTCTGCCCGGTCGCGCTGACGTCCTGCTCGGTGCCGGTCTGGATCAGGGTGTTGTCGGTCACCGTGCAGGTGGCGTCGATGCAGCCGCCGCCGATGCCGATCCAGTCCGAGGACGCCTCGTCCTGGCCCGCCGCGTGGCTGCTGATTGCGGGGACCGTCCAGTCGCCGGTGATCGAGTGAAATTGCTTCAGGCCGCCCTGCTCCAGTGAGCCCTGGTTGTAGCCGAACCAGTTGTTGCTCTGGTTGGCGTTCAGCCTCGCTCCCGGCTTGGCGATGTGCACGAGCTGGCCGTGCGCAAGCGGTGCCGCGGCGGCCTGCGTCGCGAGCCCTGCCATCAGCAGCAGGCTCGCTCCCACCGTCGCAACAAGCCGCACGACGAATCCAGGTGGAGATCCGTACTTCAATGCGCCTCCTACGTCCACCGCCCGGACGCAGCCCGAGCGGAACTTCAGGTGCCGTCCTTGCCCTTGCCTGCAATCCCTTGCCCGTCGGGGCGGCAGGATACCCGCGGCCCAAGCGTTTTGCGTCAGTGCAGAGCCGAGATCAGCTTCAGGGTGCGGCGCTGGGGATTGCGCCCCGGTGTCTTGACGATCAGTCGCGCCCTCAGGGTGCCGCGCTGGCGCAGCAGCCGGCGACCGTTGGGGCTCAACCGGATCTCGATGCGCTTGTGGCGGCCGGGTGCCACCCGGAAGCTGGAGTGCCCCAACGCCACATGCCGCGTCAGGGGGCTGAGAACCTCCCGCCGGGTGCCGTTGCCCGAACCCAACAGGCCCTGCAGTCGCGCGGTGCCGGTCAGGGTCTGGTCGCCGACGCAGTCGACCCCGACGAAGATTCGGCCCTGTCTCCCGACCCGGACCTGATGACGGACGTGGATGCGCGCCCGGGACTCCGTCGGCGCCTCGGGTCCGGCGCCACTGCTGCCGGTCGGCCCGGCCGGCCCGGTCGGACTGCCGGCAGCCTGCGCGTCGTCGACTGGAAGCAGCTGGCCAATCGCCGCGTCGGCGAACGGGAAGGGCGAGGTCCATACCACCGCGGCACCGATCGCGACCCCGCCGGCGACAAAGCGGCGACGGGTGACGCCGTCATCGGCCCGCGATTCCTTACCCGATTTGCGGTTGTCTGGACCTGTCTCTTCGCTCAAAAGGTGCCTCCGCGGCAGCCTAGGCACTCTCTCAGACGCCTTCAAGCAGCGCAAGGGCCTCGTGGACGGAAATTAGGGCAAGTCCGGCCGCCGCGTCACTGACCCCGAAGCTCAGCACCAGCTCGTCGCCGCGCCGCGCCATCCCGGCGCAGAACTCGACCCGATCGGAGGTGAAGGTGAAAGGGCGCGAGACCGCCGTCAGCTCGAGCTGGTCTCCGAGCAGAACGAAGCGGTGCATGTAGCGGAGCGCACGCTCGCTGCCATCGACTTCGTGCACCGAGAACAGATGCCCGCCATCGACCCGAACGCCCTGCGAGCCACCGCGAAAGTCACGCGCGATCGCCGGCCCCTCGCTCTCGGCGACTCGGTCGATGCTTCCGGTGCCGGGGTCGCAGCGCAGCACCAGGGTTGGAGCGCAGCTATAGACGAAATGCAGCACGCCGTCGATCTCCAGCGGCATCCAGTTCTTCTCATGGCGCTGCGGGTGCGGGCCCGCGAGGCGGCGCACCGAGGCGACCTCGCGCCCCTCCAGCCCAAGGAGCGCGATCTCTCGCCGCTCCACCGGGTTCAGTTCGCATACCGTCGCCGTCGCGTACCAGCTGCCGTTCAGATTGAACAGCCGGCAATCCTCGAATCCCTGGATCCGCGAGTAGTAGCGCTTGGGCCCAGTCGAACGATCGACGATCGGCTGCACGTCTCCAACGCCTAGATCGGAAGTCAGCTCGAGCATGTAGTTGATGTTGTGAAGCACCCCCTCCTCGTGAAGGACGCCACGCTCGATCTGATAGTTCGCGGTGCGCACGATCATCCGAAATCCGCCATTGGCGCCGGCGGCCGCGATGCTGGGGTTGAAGCTTGGCCAGGCCGGCTTGACGTCGAGCTTGATCTCGCCGATCCGGGTGCTCGGCGCGACCGAGTTGATCCGGGGCAGATCGGGTCGGGCCGCCAGCCGCGCTCCGCCCTTGCGGTCGAGCTTCTTGAGGCTGCTTCGCACGTGCTGCTCGACGTGCCGCGGAAGGTCCTCGTCGCGAAGCAGCTCCTCCAGCCCCGCCCTCGCTTCCTCGCGCCGCCCGAGCCCGGCTGCCGCCACCGCCTGCTCCAGCCGCAGCCCCCATTCGTAGACCCAGCGATGGATGAACAGGACGTCGGAGGGATAGGGGATCTCCAAGCCGCGGCTGGCGAACATGTGAGCGACGGCGAAGTTCCCGTTTCGTGAGTGCGCTCGTGCGAGCGCGTGCAGCGGCTCGGCCCTGGTCGGCCGGCGCTCCCAGGCCTCGAGCAGGACGGGCTCGGCGGCAAGCAGGTCCTCCTCGGCGAGGAGGGCCCCCTGCTGGAAGTTGGCGTAGAAGACCTCCTCGTCCCATCCACCCAGCTGGACGCGCCGCCGGTAATGCTGGATCGCCAGCTCCGGCTTGCCCAGATCGCGGTAGGTCTGGGCCAGATAGAAGGTCGAGCGGGGATCGTTCGGGTCTCGCGCCAGGTCGCGCTTCAGCAGCCCCACATCGCGGATCAGCTTGTCGCGACGAGCGAAGCCGTCGGCGTGATGCTCCACCAGCAGCTCATCGAGCTGCCCCTGGCCGAAGCGACCATCGGTGGCGATGTACTCATGGGTCGCTCCCTCGTACCACCAGCGGCGATCCCCACGCACCACCCGCAGGACGCCGAAGTCGAGCTGGCCCGTCTCGCGCAGCATGTAAGCGTCCTCGCTGAGCTCCCGGAACTGCGCGCGAACCCGGATCGTCATGTCGGCATCGACGAGCAGCAGATAGTCGGCCGACCCGTAGGCAAGCTCCATCAGCTCGCTGCGGTTGTGGCCGAAGTCGACCCATGGCGTTTGATGCAGCTCCCCGGGCAATCCGGCGAGCGCGCTCCGCACGCGCTCAGGGGTGCCGTCGGTGGACCCTGTATCGCAGATCACCCAGGAGTCGATCAATCCAGACACCGACTCCAGGCAGCGCTCGATCACCGCTTCCTCGTTGCGGACGATCATGCAGAGGCCGATCGTCTGCGCGCCGCTCATTGTCCCCACGCCCCGGTCGCCACCGGTCCCGCGAACACGTCCTCGAAGATCGCATCGGGGTTGCCGCATGCGACCACGCGGCCCTCGGCGACGCTGAGCGCCCGATCCGCTGCGGCGAGTAGCTCGCCCGGCTCCTCGATCACCTGAACCACTGCCCCACCCTCCTCGCGGAGCGCGCCTATCCGGGCCTCGAGCCATTGCCGAAACTCGGAGTCGCCGAGGCTCGGCAGAGCGTCGACGAGCAACAGGCCGGGGTCCGCGCATTCCAGCGCCACCGTGAGCGCGATCCGCGCCGCAGTCTCGTCTCCGGCCTCCGAGAGGGGGAGCTCGAGCCGGTCTGCGACGCCGGCGCGAGCTGCCAGCTCCCGGACGCGTTGGCTGAGCTCCGGAACATCACAACCGAGGAAGGCTCCGAATACGCCGATGTTCTCGGCCACGTCGAGCCCGGGCTCGAAGCCGACCTCGTCGCCCCCGATCATCGTCGTGGCGCCGGTCACGTCCAGCTCGCCGAGAACCGGCTCCTCGAGGCCCGCAAAGGCACGCATCAGGGCCGAGCTCGCATCGGGATCGTCCGCGACCACTGCGAGGAGCTGGCCGGCGCGGACGTGCAGCGAGACGCCGCTCAAGACCAGCTCCTCGGGACTCGGCTCGCCCGGGCGTTCGGGTATCGGCGTGCGTGCGCGCAAGGCAAGGCCGCTCGCCAAGGCCGCAATGTCGTCCGGCGGCCCGCCCTCACCCGGCGCCGGCTCGGCCGCGTGCTCGGCCGCCGGGCCTGGACGCGATCGCGCCTGCAGCGCCGAGCGCACCAAAGAGCTGGGGTCAAGCTCAAGAGCCCGCTGGACCGCGGGAACCAGCGGATGCTGGCGCAGCCAGCCGGGGCCTTCCGTGATCAGCTCGGCCGCGTAACGCCGATAGCCCTCTCCGTCGTGCGAAGCGGTGTCCATCAAGCGGGTCACCGTCTGCTCGAGAGTGAAGGGACCCTCGAGCGCCCAGCGGTCCGCGAGACCGTCGGGTCGATCGACCACAGCCATGTAGTCGCATACGCACTCGGGCTGGATCGCAAGGGCAGACGGATACTCGATCAGCGTCCCCGGCCGCAGATGATCGATCAGCAGGAGCTCGTAGCCGAATTCCGCGATCAACTTGCGCAACCGGCATATCGACTCGCCGAACAACGGCAGCATCGCGGCGTTGCACTCGAAGACCATCGCCGGCCGCGCCCCGCCGGCGTGCAGGTTGCGCATGCCTCGCAGCGCCCCCATCTCCGCACCCTCGATGTCGAGCTTGATCACGTCGACGGCGTCCCATCCCCGCCGCGCGAGCAGCCCTTCGATCGTCACCCCCGCAAGGGTCACGGCCGCCGAGTCGCCGTCCTCGGGCACCCGGATATGCCCATGGATGCTTTGATCGACGAACTCCACCGGCTGCTCGGCGTCGGTCACCGCCGCCTGCACGACCTCGAGCTTCTCGAAGCCGTTGCGCCGCGCCGCTTCGCGAAGCAACCGAACGTGCTGGGCGTTCGCATCGACGCCGATCACCTCCGCACCGAGGGCGGCGGCGGGAAGCGAGAACAGGCCCAGATGGGAGCCGAGGTCCAGAACCCGTGCGCCGGGGGTCACCAGAGACTGAAAAGCCCGCATCACGGGCTCGTCGATCCAGTCGTGTTCGAGCAGCCACGGAACGACCGGGTCGTTCGCCTGCGGATCGACGCAGAACTCCACAGCCGGCCCACCCGCCACGGTCACCCGAGCGAACTCGAGCTGCGACTCCATCACGCCCATGCTATAGCTGCACACCGCGTGGCCAGCGAAGGAATAACGATCGCCTACGTCACGCATCGCCCCGAGCCGCGCTTTCAGTGGTTCGCGGACAGCCTCGCCCGTCAACTTGGAGACGACGTCCCAGAGGTGGTCCTGGTCGACGGGCTCCACACCCCCGAGCGCGGCGACCGGATGGCCGAGATGGTTCGAGACCGCTTTCCCTTTCGGCACGTCCCGGCAAAGCCGACGCCGTTCAACGGCGCGCATCGGGTCACCGAGGAGGAGTACATGGGCATGGCCAGCGCCCGCAACACGGGGGTCCTCTACGCCACCGATCCCTACCTCGTCTTCGTCGACGACCTCGCGGTCCTGATACCGGGGTGGTGGGACGAGGTTCGGAGGGCAGCCGCCGACGGCAGCGTGGTCGCCGGCGCCTACCAGAAGCATCAGCAGATGGTGGTCCGCGACGGTGAGCTGCTGAGCAGCGAAGCGCCGCAGACCGGGATCGACACACGTTGGGACCACGGCGACGATTCGCGGCGCGTGCAGATCGTCGGCGGTCAGATGTACGGATGCAGCTTCGGGGCCCCAAGGGAACTTCTGCTCGAGGTCAATGGATTGGACGAGATCTGCGACTCGGTCGGCGGCGAGGACTACCAGCTCGGCCTTCGTCTCGAGTGGGCCGGCGCACCGATCTTCTACAGCCGCAGGATGCTCACGGTGGAGGCCCAAGACCTGCATCGGCAGGAGCCGGTCCTGATCCGGATGGGCAAGAGCCTCGGCTCGAACGACTACATGACGAAGCTCGCCGAGTTCGGCGTCACCCGGCGCAGCACCGACGGCCCCTTCGACATATCGCACATGATCCTCGACATCCTCTACGGCACCCGCTCGGTTCAAAGCCTCGGCAACTACTACGCGCTGCGCGAGCTGACCGAGGCTGACCTGCCCGGCACGGTGGAGCGTTTCCCCTCCCACCACTGGTTCGACGGGACGGCCCTGGCAGAGATGTGAGGCGGATTCGCCTGAAGTCAACCGGCGTCCAGCCCCACCGGGCTGAGGTCTCTACCCCCGGAATCTTCTTCCAGGGAGTTCCAGGCGATCAGCTGCCGGCGACCGGTCCTCTCGACGAAAACGGCGAAGCCGAGGTCGCGCATGTCGGAGACGCTCGGCTGCTTGATGTAGCGCTGGTACGGATTGATCGCCTGGCACCTCGCCTGGGCGGAGTCCTCGTGGAAGTTGCCCTCCTCGTCGTAGCCGTGGTGGAGCTCGTCCGCGCTTGTGATCACGACGAGCTTGCGAGCGACAAGGCTGAGTTGCTCGAGCGCCCGGCGTGAGTCGGGGACGTGCTCGAGGACCTCCATGCACTGGACGTAGTCGAAGCTGTCGGGCTCGTAGAAGTCGGTGAGCCGCTGCGCGTCGACGCCGCTTCGAGTCTCCCACGCCTCCTCCATCTCTCTCACCGAATGGATGTCGCAGGTCGCACGGCGGCTGACATCGGCTCGGTTCCAGAAGTCGTAGTCGAAGACGCCGCCGTGCCCCGAGCCGACATCGAGGACCGAATCGATCTGATCCATGCCCACGAACAGCTCGATCACCCGCCGGATCACCAGCTCCGGGTGCGGGTGCATGAGGATCGTCGGCAGATCGGGGTATTGGGGCACTGGGCCGGGATACTGGCGCAATGCAGCCCCTGCTTGCGGTCGATGCGCCGTCGATGCTCTTTCGGGCCTTCTACGCGCTGCCGAGCTCGATCAAGGGGTCCGACGGCCAGCCGGTGAACGCGCTGCTCGGCGCCGCGAACCTGATCCTGCGCGAGGTGGAAGCGCACGAGCCTCGCGCGGTCGTCCTCTGCTTCGGGCCCGACGCCGCTCACTACCGGGTCGAGCTGTTCGCGGACTACCACGCGGACCGCGAGGAACTGCCCGACGAACTGGCCCCGCAGTGGGCCGACAGCCGCGACTTCTTCGAGGCGTTCGGGTGGACCGTCGCCAGCCACGATTCCCTGGAGGCCGACGACCTGCTCGGGAGCTACGCGCGGCTGGAGGCCGAGGCGGGGGGGCGGGCGCTGCTACTGACCGGTGACCGCGACATGTTCCAGTGCGCGAACGAGCGGGTCACGGTTCTCTACGTCCGTACCGGGAAGAGTGGCGCCGAGGAGGTCGGCCCGAGGGAGGTCAAGAGCCGCTACGGCATTGCGCCTGAGCTCGTCCCCGACTTCATCGCCCTGCGCGGCGACCCCTCCGACGGAATCCCGGGGGCGAAGGGGGTCGGCGAGAAGACCGCCGCCGAGCTGCTGCGCCGCGACGGCTCGCTAGAGGCGGTGCTCGACGGCGCGATCCGCGAGACCCGGCCGCGGCTGCGCGGGGAGCTGATCGAGCACCGCGACGACCTGCTCGCCTACAAGCAGATCGCGACGCTCCAGCACGCCGGCGTAAAGAGGCCGCGCGATCGCAAGACCAAATGGAAGGCAGCGGCGGCCGCCGCGCACGAGCGGGGAATGAACCGGCTCGCCGAGCGGCTCGAGGAGGCGGCCTGATGGCTAAGGGCAAGGGCAAGAAGCGTCGCGAGCGTGGGCCGAAGCCGACCGTCGACTACACCGATCCCGATGGGAACGTCCTCACCCTGCGCGAGTCGCTGAGCACGCTGACGATCGCCAAGATCCGCCGGGTTTCACCGCGCGGCGGCAGCTCGATCGACGATGCCTGGCACCGGCGAACCGAGATGCTCTTCGAGCGCCTCGCGGTGCGCTGGGAGATCGCCGGTCTGCCCCTTGACGACCAGAAGATGCTTCTCGGTCGATATCGGATGGCCGACTCCGGCACCCAGGAGTGGGTGCGGCGGACGGTCGCCGAGCACGTCGAGCGCTACATCCCCGAGCTGCTCGAGTAGCTCCCGCGCGAGATCACTTCACCCGGTACTTCAGGTGGGTCACCGCCGGGGACTCGATCACCCTGGCGATTTCGAGCTCAGGCAGCTGGGGGCCGAGATTCTCCAGCAACCGCTCGCCGTCGCCGAGCAGCTGGGGCACGACGTGGAGCTGCATCTCGTCGACCAGCCCAGCCTGCAGACACTGCTGGATCGTCTCGGCGCCGCCCGCAATCGAGATCACCTTCTCGCCCGCGGTCGATTGGGCCTGCTCAACGGCCGCCTCAATCCCTTCTGTAACGAAGGTGAAGGTCGTACCTCCCTGCTTGGCCAGCGGCTCACGGGCGTGGTGGGTGAGGACGAACACCGGTACGTGGAAGGGCGGGTCGTCTCCCCACCAGCCCTCCCAGGGGTCGTCGAACGATGGGTCGGATCCCCACGGGCCCTCCCCGCCTCCGAACATGCGCCGGCCCATGACGACCGCGCCGAGGCCCTCGAATCCCTCCGCGAGCAGCTTCGAATCGGGATTGTCCTCTCCACCGCCCCTGCCGTGCAGCTCTTGAAAGCTCTGCGTCGCGATGGCCCACTCGTGGAGGCCCTCGCCGCCTTCGCCCAGCGGCTCGTCGCGGCTCTGGTTCGGACCGGCGACATAGCCGTCCAAGGACATCGTGATGTCAACGGTCACATTTCCCATCGTTCCTCCTGCGGTCGTCGGACCGGCCAAACGCCAATCTTCGTCGGTTCTCAAGGGAGACCGCGCGGCGCCGCGAAACTAATCGCGAGCGCTACGCCGCTTCGGCCGCGGCTGCGCGGTCGAGCCAGGCCTCGATCTGCTCGAAGACCGCCGGATGGTTGAGGAGCTGGAGATGGTGGACGCCACCGAGGTGGTGCCCGTTGTCGATCTCGAAGGGGATCCTCCGCTTGCGCCCGCGCCCGGAGGCGCTCGGGAACTGAACCAGCAGGTCGCCGATCACCGCGCCGAGCGGGTGCTCGTGATCGCGGGTCAGCGTGGCACCGACGAAGTAGTAGGTGGCCGAGTCGAGGAACGGGATCTCCGAGCAGCGGTCGGTGAGTAACTCGTCCGGGTCGTGGTCGCGCCAATCGTCCTCGTGGCAGGAGCCGTAGCGGAGATCCTTGATCCCGGCGCTGCGGCCGTTGACGAGGTCGGCGAAAGGACGCGTCTCCGACAGCCGGCCGAGCGCCCAGCCGGCGACGTTCGCGGCCCTCTCGAGCGGGGCGCCGAGGTGCGGCGTGCCGAGGCAGAAGACGTGCCGGACGCGGCTGGTCCAGCGGCTGTCCTCCAGATCCCCGTAATGGCAGGCGCTCCGCGCCACCAGCCCTCCCATCGAGTGACCGACGAGCACGATCTCCTCCACCTCGGTCGGCCAGGCCGAAACGAGCCGCTCGAGGGTGTCCGACAGCTGGCGCCCGTTGTCGGAGATGTGGCGGCCGGTGTTGTAGCGGACGTAGAGCGGTACGTAGCCGCGCTCATCGCGCAGGCGCGACCCGTA
The DNA here is from genome assembly GCA_963740555.1 of uncultured Solirubrobacterales bacterium. Taxonomy (GTDB): domain Bacteria; phylum Actinomycetota; class Thermoleophilia; order Solirubrobacterales; family 70-9; genus Mayfieldus. The sequence goes on along the minus strand of CAVUES010000006.1, from coordinate 50,083 downwards.
GCTGCGCCGCCCCTCCGTTCTTCCCGACAACGGCAGCAGGTGCCACGCCGCATCGGTCTCGCAGAGCCCATGTACGAAGACCGCGAGCTTTGGGCCCGCCTGCGGCAGCGTTCGTGCGAGGCCTTCTCGATCGGTCGGAAGCTCACGGGCGCCGTGGCGCAAGGTGAGATCGAGATCCAGGTCGCTATACGTCACTGCCAGGCCGTCGCCGATCGCGCCATTGAGCGCGCCCAGGCCGATGCTGGCGGTCGTCGACTCGACCAGCGGGGTCGCGTCGGGAGGAGCGATCCGCGCCAGGGCGCCGCCGCCACCGCGCGGCAGGGCGCGCATCGCGGAGTGAACCGATCTGTAGACGGTTCCCGATATCGCGTCGTGAGCGATGCGAACCGGGGTGCCGAGAACGCCAAGGAGGCCGAACGTGCGGCCCGAGACGGCGCCGTGTATGTCTCTGACCAAGCCGGCCGGCCCGCCGAAGGCGTCGCCGGCCAGGTCGCCCAATGCCCTGATCTCGCCCTCGAGCGCGCGCTGTCTCGACGCCACGCTCATTTGCCGATCTGCCCCGGGCAACACAGGTGCACGATGTCGATTCTTATAACACCAACCTCGGCTGCTGTGGGAAGGACATCGGGAGAGCCGCAGCCTCTAGCCTCAGGCTCTGTGGACGGCTGGCTTGCGGTTCGTTATCTGCACGTCATCGCGATGGCCTACTTTCTCGGCGGGCAGCTCCTGCTCGCGGTGGCAGTGGTGCCGGTTGAACGCCGGCATCCCGACCGTGAGCGGTTGCGGGCGACGGCGCGCCGCTTCGGGGTCGGCTCGCTGATTGCCCTCGGGGTGTTGATCGTGACCGGCTCGGCGATGGCCTCCCACTATCACCTGTGGGGGGACGGAGAGCTTCAGCTGAAGCTCGGCCTCGTCGCGTTGACGGCAGCGCTCCTAGCCCTGCACCTCCGGTGGGCCGAGGCCCACTTCCTGCAGGCGGCGGTCTTCGTCGCGACCCTGGCAATCGTCTGGATCGGACTCGACCTCTCCTATTCGTAGGGTCGGGACATCGATCCCATAGCGTTGGCCCCGATGCGTGCACTTCATCTCGCTCCGCACCCGGATGACGAAATCCTCGGCGCCGGGGCGACGCTGCTGGGGCTGATCGGCGCCGGACACCAGGTGACCAACCTCGCCGTCTCGCTCGGTCGCCGCCCCGACCGCGAGCGGCGGCGGGGGGAGGTCGAGGACGCGTGCCGCCAGCTCGGAGTCCCGCTCGAGGTTCTGGAGCCGCCGCTGGACATGTCGAGCGGCGAAGGCGACGACCTGGACGCCGCGGGCCGGCGCCTCGCCGCCGCCCTTGGCGATCGTGCTTCGGATTACGACCTCCTGATCGCCCCCTCCCCGCACGACGGACACCCCGGCCACCAGCTGGTCGGCCGCGCCGCGGTGGCCGCGCTTGGCGAGCTGGCGGCGGAGGCGCCGCGGCTATGGCTGTGGAGCCTGTGGTCGGCGCTGCCGCTGCCGACCACCGTCACCGGCTTCGACGAGCCGGAGATGATCCGGCTGGAGGCTGGGCTGGAGGCGCATCGCAGCCAGATCGAGCGCAACGACTACCTGCGGCTGCTGCGCGCGAAGGCGACCGTCGACGCGGTGCTCGGCCCCGAGCGCGTGCTCGGGCTCGGCAGCCGCGGCCTCGGCCGGCCCTACGCGGAGCTGACCTGCGAGCTCGTGCCGAGCGAGGGACGCTGGATGCTCGGCGCTCCGCGGCTTCTCGAACCCGCCCGACCCTTCCCCGCACCAACCGGGCTCGATGCCAGCGCCTGGCTCGCCGCTCCCACAGCCACCGCTCTGCTGGAGGAGACGAGTTGAACGTCGTCCCGCTGGTGCTCGCCGACGCGGATTCGGTCGGCGGGCTCGCGGCGGAGCTGGTCGCCAACCGGCTGCGAGCCTTCCCGAAGCTGCGCTTCCTGCTTCCCACCGGCCACACGCCCCACCCGATGTATGCGCACATCCGTCGCCTGGCGGCGGAGGGCCGCTTCCCAAGCGAGCGCGCGGCGCTGCTGCAGCTCGACGAGCTGCGGGGGATCGGCCCCGGCGACGAGCGCAGCTACTGCGCCTACCTGCGCCGCGAGCTACGCGGCGTCCGCCTCGCCACGTGGCACACGCTCGACGGAAGCGCCGAGCCCGCGCGGGAGTGCGCCCATCACGAGCGAGCCCTGGAGGCGGCGCCGCTGGGACTGGCGGTGCTCGGCCTGGGCGCCGACGGCCACGTCGCGTTCAACGAGCCCGGCTCGGGCCCCGAGTCGCGGATGCGGCTCATATCTCTGCGGAATTCGACCAGGGACGCGCTCGAAGGGTTCGAAGCCGCCGAGGCTCCCAGCGAGGCGTTCACGGTCGGAATCGGCGAGCTTCACCGCTGCCGGGAGCTGGTCATCGTCGTCACCGGCGAAGCGAAGGCCGAGCCCCTGCGCAGGCTGCTCGAAGAGCCGCCGGGCGACGATCGACCGGCCTCCTTCCTGCTCGCCCATCCGCGCCTGACGGTGATCTGCGACCGTCCCGCGGCCTCGGCCATCAGCGCCGCGCCCGCCCGCGGGGATCGGGCCCTGGTCGTGCTCGGCCATCACCGCCAGGGCGCCGCTCGCGGCCTCTCGGCGGAGGGCTCGGCGCGGCTGCGCCGAGCCGAGGTGGCGGCGGAGCGCGAAGAGCCGCACCTTGCGCTGCTGAGCGGCTACACCTCCGACGGGCACCGCTCGGAAGCCGAGTACTTGGCGCGGGCCTGGAGCGGTCCCGCCGTCCCGCTGCTGCTCGAGGAGGCCGCCACCAACACGAGCGAGAACGCCTCCTTCTCGCTGCTGCTGCTGCTCGCCATGCCCGAGATCCAGTCGGTGACGGTGGTCACCTCCCTCTCGCATCTGCGGGCCCGCTACTTCTTTGCCCCGTACCGCCGCTACGGGCTGCGGCTCGAGTTCGCCAACGCTGAATACGCACTTGTGCGCGGGTTGCTCAACGAGCTGCACTGGGTGGCGACGATGCAGAGCCAACGGCGCAAGGAGCTGGCGGTCCTGCCGCACCGCCCTGAGGTCCAATAGGTCAGGTGGCCGCGAGCCGCGCCGCGGCGACCGCGGCCTGGCCGAAGGACAGCCCTCCGTCGTTGGGCGGCAGGCGCTCGGGGACGAGGGGGCGCAGGCCGGCATCGCCGACCAGGCCCGCGGTCGCCTCGAGCAGGCGCCGGTTCTGAAACACCCCGCCTGAGAGAACGACCGTGTCGATACCGCGGCGGCGGGCCTCGAGCGCGCACGCTTCCGCCGTCGCGACCGCGAGCCCGTTGTGAAAGCGCGCGGCGACGGCGCCGGCCGGCGTCCCGGACCCGAGATCGTCGACCACAGCACGCACCGTCGCCCGCGGGTCGAGAACCACGCCGTCCTCGCGCTCGAGGATCGGCAGCGGGTAGGCACGGCGATCGGAGTCGCAGGCGGCTTGCAGCTCGATCGCCGCCTGGCCCTCGTAGCTGACCCGCGAGCGGAGCCCGCAGAGCGCCGCCACGGCGTCGAAGAGCCGGCCGGCGCTGGTCGTGGAGGGCGAAGCGAGACCGCTCCCCGCGATCCGGGAGACGTTGCGCCACTCGCGACCATCGACGTCGCCCGCCAGGGCCCTGGGGGGCTCGGGCGGGGCCTCGCCGAGCGCCGCGCCGAGCCATGCGTTCGCCATGCGCCAGGGCTGGCGGATCGCGATCTCCCCGCCCGGCATCGGAACCGGCCACATCCAGCCCGCCCGCTCGAATCCGGCCAGGTCGCCGACCAGCAGCTCACCGCCCCAGACGGTCCCGTCGGAGCCGTAGCCGCTGCCGTCGAAGATCGCCCCCACTGCCGGGCCGGTCACGCCGTGCTCGGCAAGGCAGGCGGCGAGGTGCGCATGGTGATGCTGGACGCCGACCGGCTCGACGCCCTCCCGCTCAAGGGCGTAACGGGTCGCGAGGTAGTCGGGGTGCAGGTCGTGGGCGCAGAGTCGCGGGGAGACGTCGAAGAGCCGCTCGAAATGCTCGATCCCCTGACGGAACGAGGCCAGGGTCTCGGCGCTCTGAAGGTCGCCGACGTGATGGCCGACCCAGGCGCGGCGGCCTTTGGCGAAGCAGAAGGTGTTCTTGAGCTGCGCTCCGCAGGCGAGCACCGGCGCCTCGCAATCGACCGGAAGCTCGATGCTCTCGGGGACGTAGCCCCGCGAGCGCCGCAGCGACAGCGGCCGCCGCGAAGTTGCCCGTTCCCGAGAGGGGTGCCCAGGGAGGCTCACGACACAGACCACCGAGTCGTCGGTGCGGGTCTCGATCGGGCGGTTGTGGACGAGGAAGAAGTCGGCGATGCCGGCGAGGCGCTCGAGCGCGTCGTCGTCGCGGTAGGCGATCGGCTCGTCGCAGACATTGCCGCTCGTCATCACCAGCGTCGTGCCGGTGTCGGCAAGCAGCAGGTGGTGAAGCGGCGAGTAGGGCAGCATCAGCCCGAGGTCGGGTGAGCCCGGCGCGACCGCGGACGCCACCCCCGCCCCCTCGCGGCGCGGCGCGAGGACGATCGGGCGCCGGTGGCCCTCCAGCAGGGCTTCCTCCTCGGAGCCGAGATCCGCCAGCCGGCGCGCGGCGTCGAGGTCGGGCGCCATCAGCGCGAAGGGCTTTTCCTCGCGGCGCTTGCGGGCCCGCAGCCGTGCCACCGCGCCCTCGTCGTCGGCGCGGCAGGCGAGGTGGTAGCCGCCGAGGCCCTTCACGGCGACGATCGCGCCCTCCCGAAGCGCTGCTGCGGCGGCGGAGACGGCGTCGCCCGGCTCGGAAGCCTGCCCGCCGTCGCCGTATAGAAGCCGTACCCGCGGCCCGCAATCCGGGCAGGCGTTGGGCTGGGCGTGGAAACGGCGATCCCGGGGGTCCTCGTATTCGGCCCGGCAGCGCGGGCACATCTCGAACCCGGCCATCGTGGTCCGCGCGCGGTCGTAGGGAACGCCGCGCACGATCGTGAATCGCGGTCCGCAGTTGGTGCAGTTGATGAACGGGTAGCGCTGGCGACGATCGCGGGGGTCGAACAGCTCCGCCAGGCACTCGGCGCAGGTTGCCGCCTCGGCGGCGACCGGTGCGGACCGCTGGCCGCCGGGTTCGCTTGCGCCGATCTCGAATCCAACCTCACCCAGCGGTTCGATCTCCAGGCGCGAGACGCGCTCCACCGCCGCCAAGGGCGGAGCGTCGGAGACGAGCCGCGACAGGAAGCGGTCGACCGCCGCCGAGTCGCCCTCCACCTCGACCCGAACCCCCTGGGCGTCGTTGCGCACCGATCCTCCGAGCTCGAGCTCGCGCGCCAGCCGGTGCAAGAAGGGTCGGAAGCCGACGCCCTGCACGGTTCCCTCGACTCGGGCCCGCACCCGGATTCTCGCTGGCTTGGGGCGCGAAACTCGTGACATGGACGAGTTTCGCGCCATTCTGCCGATCGCCTGCGGTGTCGGCACTAGACGGGAGCCCCCGGTTCGACCAGCTCGACCAGCTCGCGCAGGGCGTGGTAGGCGCTCGCCTGCGCCTCCTGGATGCGGGGGATGTGCTGGGAGCGGGTCACGATCACGTGGTCGGCGAGGCGCTGGCCGGCGATCCGGCCGCCGTCATAGCCGACCATCGCGACCGTGGCGATGCCGCGGCCGCGCGCCTCGGCGAGCGCCTCGATCACGTTCTCGGAGTCGCCGCTGGTCGACAGGGCAAGCAGCGAATCGCCGCTTTGCCCGTGGGCGATCACCTGGCGGCGGAAGATCGCCGCGACCCCGATGTCGTTGGCGATCGCCGTCAGCACCGCCGAGTCCTCGGTGAGGTCGATCGCGGGGCGCGGAGGCCAGGGCGTGCCGCGGCCGGCGGGCGGGAAGCGAAAGTCCGCGACCGCGTCCATCGCGTCGGTCGCGGAGCCCCCATTGCCGAGCGCCAGCAGCCTCCCGCCGGCCTCGAAGCCGCGGCGCAGGGCGGCCGCCGCGTCAAGCAGCTCGTCCCGCTCGCCGAGGGTCTGGCGACGAAGCTCGCCAACCTCCTCTGCCTTCATCCGCACGGAGCGCCGCACATCCTCCGTGACAGCGTCGAGGTCGCGCTCCGAGTCGGTCAAGAAGGGGTACAGAAAGCCGGCGGCGCCGGGGTCGTGCGAGGCGGGTGGCTCACCTCCCCCAGGCGGGCCGAGGTGGTCGAAGAAGACGTGGACGAGCTCCCAGAGCAGGTGGTAGGTCGTCTCGACCAGCTCCTGCGCGACGAACGGATCGTCGACCGGTGGGACCAGCTCCCATTCGGCGCCGGAGCCGGGCTCGAAGGCGACGCTCAGACAGCCGAGGCGGCGCGCGGCCGCGAGGGCCGCCGCGACCTCGTCGCCCCCTTCCTCGGCGAGGCCGAACGCGATCGCGATGTCTCGTCGGTCGGCCAGCAGGTCGACCTGGCCCCCCAGCGGCCCGCCCTCCCGGGAGAGCCCGATCGCCGGGAGCGCCCGCTTGCCGACGATCACCGGGTGCACGAACTCGACCGTCACGTGGCGGACGTCCGAGCGGGCAGCCGGCGAGAGACCGAGCGCCAGCAGGCGCCCGCCGCTCGCGAACCGCTCCGCCATCGTCTGGCAGAGCCGCGCCACCCGCTCCGCCTCGTCCTCGAAGAAGCGGCGGTTGGCCTCGGTTCGCTGGTCGAGCATTCGCCGCAGCGAATCGCCCGCCCGCTCGTAGCCGTGTGGGTCGGAAGCAGGCGCGGCGGAGGGAGCGGTCCTCATGCCGCCGCGAACTCCCGCCGCGAGACGCCGAGCAGCCAGCCCCCGAACTCCTCCGTCCCCTCGCCGCCGCGGGCGCTGGCCAGGATCGTCTCGGCTTCGGGGTTGACCGCCTCGAGGTTGGCGAGCAGCTTGCCGAGGTCGAAGTCCAGGTGCGGGAGCAGGTCGATCTTGTTGATCACCACCAGCTCGCAAGTGCGGAACATCAGCGGGTACTTGAGCGGCTTGTCCTCGCCCTCGGTCACCGAGCAGACCATCGCCCGCGCGTCCTCGCCGACCCTGAACTCGGCCGGGCAGACGAGGTTGCCGACGTTCTCGATCACCAGCAGATCGATCTCCTCCAGCGGCAGCGACGGGATCGCCGAGCGGACCATGTTGGCGTCGAGGTGGCACTCGCCCCCGAAGCCGGGATCGGTGTTGAGCTGGGTCACGGGGACGTGCAGGTGCGCGAGGCGCTCGGAGTCGAGGCTGCCCTGAACGTCGCCCTCCAGGACCCCAGGCCGCACCCCGTCGAGGCGGTCGAGCACCCGCTCGAGCAGCGCCGTCTTGCCGGACCCCGGGGCGCTCATCAGGTTGACGACCCGGACGCCCTCGCGATCGAAGTCGGCGCGGTTGGCCGCAGCGATCGTGCTGTTCGCGTCCAGCACCTCCTCGGCGACGTTCACCTTGGTTCGATGCACCCGGCCACCTCCTTCTCCTCGACGTCGATCGACTCGACCTCCAGCTCGCCGCCGCTCAGCAGCTCGACCTTCGTGCCACCGCAGCCGGGGCAGCGAAAGCTCGGCAGCTCGGGCCGCCAGGTCTCGCCGCAGGCTTCGCAGCGCAGCACGGTTGGGATCACCCGCAGCTCCAGCCGCGCCCCGTCGCAGAGCGTCCCCTGGCTGACGACGCCGAAGTAGAAGCGCAGCGACTCGGCGACCACCTGGCGCATCGTCCCGGCCCGCACCCGCACCGCGCTCACCGGCCGCTCCTCCGCGTGGCGGACGGCGGCGTCGCGGATCGAGGTGGCGAGCGCCAGCTCGTGCATCAGCAGATCCTCGGCAGCGGGTCGCCGGCCAGCATGTCCATCACCCGGCGGCCGCCGAACGCGGTGTCGACCATCACCATCCCCGGCTGCTCGTCGCCGACCGCGCCGATCTCCGCCGCCTCCCCGCAACCTGGCACCGTGCGCAGCGCCGCGAGCGCGGCTTCGGCGGCGGTCGGCTCGACGATCGCGATCAGCTTGCCCTCGTTGGCGATGTACATCGGATCGATCCCGAGCAGCTCCGCGGCGCCGCCCACGACCGGGCTCACCGGCACGTCGGCCTCGCGCACCGTGACCGAGACGCCGGAGGCGCGCGCGAGCTCGTTGAGCGCCGAGGCGACGCCGCCTCGGGTCGGGTCGCGCATGCAGCGCAGGTTCTCGCCGGCCGCCTCCAGCAGGGCGTCGGCCGCCGGCCACAGCGGCCGCGTGTCGGAGACGATCGGCGCCTCGAGCTCGAACTCGCCGCGCGCCAGCATGATCGCCGTCCCGTGCTCGCCGATCGGCCCCGAGACCAGAACCCGGTCGCCGGGGCGAATGCCCGCCGGCGACAGCGAGGCGCGGCGGTCGAGCTGGCCGATCCCGGCCGTGCAGACGTACATCGAGTCGGCCTGGCCGCGTTCGACCACTTTTGTGTCTCCGGTTATGACCTCGACTTCGGCGGCCCGCGCCGCCGCCGCGACCGCCTCGACCTCGGCGCGCAAGTCCTCGCTCGCGAGTCCCTCCTCCAGCACCAGCGCCAGGCTGAGGGCCAGCGGGCGCGCCCCCGCGACCGCCAGGTCGTTGACGGTGCCGTTGACCGCGAGCTCGCCGATCGAGCCGCCCGGAAAGCGGATCGGGGCGACGACGTAGGTGTCGGTCGTGAATGCCAGGCCCAGGCCCTCGACCGTCAGCGTGCCGGCGTCGCCGAGCTGCCCGAGCCCGCCCGAGTCGAGCAGCGGCAACAGAAGACCCTCGACCAGCGTCTGGCTCGCCTTGCCCCCCGCCCCGTGGGCCATCGTGATTCGCTCGTCCCGAAAGCGCGCCGGCTTGGCGCGGGCGGTCTCGATGATCTGCAGGACTCGCTGCTGCCGGTTCGTCGTCGCGGGCTCAGCCATCAAGCCGGCTGCGGCTCGCGGGCGAAGCGGCCGTAGTTGTAGTGGGCGGCGCAGGCGCCCTCCGGCGACACCATGCAGGTGCCGATTGCGTGCTCGGGGGTGCAGGCGGTGCCGAAGACCTTGCACTCCCAGGGCTTGATCACGCCTTTCAGCACCTCGCCGCATTGGCATGCCTTGGGGTCGGCGACGCGCACGCCGGGCACTTCGAAGCGGCGCTCCGCGTCGAGGTCGGCGTAGGCGTCGTTGAGCCGCAGCGCGCTCTGCGAGATGAAGCCGAGGCCGCGCCATTCGAAGTGGGGCCGCAGCTCGAACACCTCCGCCATCACCTCCAGGGCCCGCGGGTTCCCTTCCCGGGGCACCACCCGCGAGTACTGGTTCTCGACCTCGCAGCGGCCGTCGGCGAGCTGGCGCAGCACCATGTGGATCGACTGCAGGACGTCGAGCGGCTCGAAGCCAGAGATCACCACCGGCTTGCCGTACTGGGCGGGAATGAACCGGAACGGGCCCATCCCGACCACCGTCGAGACATGGCCCGGCCCGAGGAAGCCGTCGAGCCGCAGGTCCGGCGACTCCAGCAGCGCCCGCAGCGGCGGGACGATCGTGACGTGGTTGCAGAAGCAGGAGAAGTTGGACACGCCCTCGGCCCGGGCGCGGCGCAGGGTCAAGGCGGTCGAGGGCGCGGTGGTCTCGAAGCCGATCGCGAAGAAGACGACCTCGCGGTCGGGGTTGGACTTGGCGATCCGCAGCGCGTCGAGCGGCGAGTAGACCATGCGGATGTCGCCCCCCTCCGCCTTCGCCTCGACCAGCGAGCGATCCGAGCCCGGCGCCCTCATCACGTCGCCGAAGCAGGTCAGGATCACCCCCTCGGTCATCGCGATCGCGATCGCGTCGTCGACGCGGCCCATCGGGATCACGCACACAGGGCAGCCGGGCCCGTGAACGAACTCGACGTTGGCGGGCAGCAGGTCGTCGATCCCGTACTTGTAGATCGAGTGCGTGTGCCCCCCGCAGACCTCCATCACCTTGTAGTGGCGGGCGGGGTCGGCGGTGGCGGCGATCTCCGCCGCCAGGGCGCGGCCGAGCTCGGCGTCGCGGAACTCGTCGACGAACCTCATGTCGCTTCCGAGGGCTCGAGGCGGGTCAGCGCGACACCGGCGTGCACGAGCACCGAGTCGCCCTCGGCGAGGGGCTCCACCAGCCCCACCTCGACGCTGCTGCGCGAGCCCTCCCGGTCGTCGCAGAGCGCCAGGCCGCGCCGCGAATCGACGCGCACGACGCGCATCGGGATCGCCTCGTCGCCGCAGGTGACGCAGCCGACACCGTGGTCGCACCCCGTGCCCGGGTCCTGCGCGTTGCGGCGGTGGCTCGTCACTCGATCCTGCTCGCCCTCAGCTCCTCGAGCTCCTGCTCGTAATCGGCGCCCATGCCCTCCAGCAGCCGCAGCGTCGCCAGCGCCTCCCGCTCGTCGACCTTGGAGATCGCGAAGCCGACGTGGATCAGCACCCAGTCGCCAGGCTGGGCCGCGCCACCTTCGGCATCCAGCAGGCCGACGCTGACCTTGCGGCGCACTCCGGCCACGTCGACCTCGGCGATCCGGTTGAGCTCGTCGACCAGCTCGACCACACGGCCGGGAATCGCCAGGCACATCGCTACAGCTCCAGGTCAGCCCGCATCCCGGCTCATCTTAGGCCCCTTGGACGGCTCGAACTCAGCCGGAGTCGTGGCTGAGCTGGATGTCGATGCGCAGCGAGTTGTCCAACTCGACCTCGAAGTTCGGCATCGCCGCCTCGGTGATCGTCGCCAGGTAGGGGGCGAGGTACTTCCCCGCGACCTTGCCCGGCGGCCACCAGAGCGGCCGCGTACTGGCCAAGAAGGCGTCTCCATGCCCCCCGGCGAGCTCGGCGCGCAGGAACTCCGGCGTCTCGCCGGTCAACAGCAGGCCGCGGAGAACGGGACGAAACGGGGCCGGGTCAAGCTCGACTCCGCAGGACCGTGCGATCTCGGTGGCGATCACGTCGGCCTGCTGAGCCGCGATTCCGCCCTGCTTGATCGGGAAGTTGGTCGCGTCGCCCGCCGCATAGACGTTCGGCTCGCCTCCTACCCGGCAATGGTGGTCGACCGGCAGGAATCCTCCCTCGTCGTGCGGCAGGCCGCCGATCCGCGGCCCCTCCAGGGCCGGCAGCGTGACCACGCGCTCGGCGGCGAGCCGGCCGCTCGGGACCAGCTCCAGGCCCCAGTCGTCGAGCGCCGCGGGGTAGGTGTCGGTGAGCAGATGGATGCCGTGCTCGGCGAGGATCCCGGCGACCGCCTCCGACGCCTGCGGCCCGAACATCTCCAGGGGAGCGTCCTCCGAGGTGACGAGCGTCAGCTGCGCTTCGCTGTTGCCCTCCTTCGCGAGCCAGGTCGCCGTCATCAGCGCCAGCTCGTAGAGCGGGAGCGGCCAGCCGGCGCCGCCCGGAAGCACGAATGCCACGTCGCGCAGGTTTCCGACCTCGAGGCCGGCGAGCAGGCGGCGCATCTCGAGCGCGTCGCTGGGGCTGCCGAAGGTCAGGGCGCCGGAAAGCCACTCGACCCGGCGGGCGCCGCAGGCGACCAGCAGGGCGTCGTAGCCGATCTCCTCGCCGGAGCCGGTGCGGACGCTCGCGCGGTCGGCATCGACCGAGGCGAGAGTCTCCCCGCTGCGCAGCTCGGCCCCCTGCTCGGCGGCGATCTCGGCGAGGTCGAACCGGTACACGCGGCCGCGGTCGAAGGGCTCCCCGACCGCCATCGGGCGGTAGACGAAGTCCGGCTCCGGGGTCAGAAGCAGGGGCGACACACGCCCCGGCGCCAGGTCCCGGAGGGCAAGCAGCGCCTCCAGGGCGGCCACGCCGCCGCCGGCAATCAAGACCCGCGTCGGCTGGTCCTCGTTTGCGTTCGCGGCTGCAGACACATCCGGCAGCCTATTGCGCGGAGTCGCGGCTGCCCAGCGGCGCCATACCATCCTCGCGTGGCACGAATCGCGATCTTCGCTCCTCACCCGCTGCTCTCAATCACGATCGAGGGCCGCGGCTCGCAGGGCGACGACATCCATCTCCATCCCGCCGGGCAGGGGGTATGGGTCGCCCGCATGGCCGGCGAGCTGGGCGCCGAGCCGGCCCTCTGCGGCCTGATCGGCGGCGAGACGGGCGAGGTGCTGCGCCCGCTGCTCGATCGCCTTCCGGGAGAGCGGCGGCTGGTGCAGACGACCGGCAACAGCGGCTGCTACGTGCAGGACCGCCGCAGCGGCGAGCGCCAGCCGGTCTCCCAGTCGTTCAGCCCGCCGCCCTCGCGCCACGAGCTTGACGAGCTGGTCTCGACCACCTGCGCCGTGGCGCTCGATTGCGGCGCCCTGGTCGTCTGCAACCCGTTTCCGCCCGACGCCCTCCCGGTCGAGGTCTACGGGAGCCTGATCGCGGACGTGAGCAACAACGGGGTGCCCGTGCTGGTCGACCTTTCCTCTCCGCGACTCGAGAGTGCGCTGGAGGGTGGTCCCGATCTGGTAAAGCTCAACGACTGGGAGCTTGCCCAGTACGTCTCCGGCCCGGTCGCGACCCCGGACGAGCTGCGTGCCGCCGCCGAGAGACTGCGCGACGCGGGCGCCGAGACGGTCGTCGTGACCCGGGGCGGGGAGCCTGCCCTCGTCCTGCGCGGGCAGGAAGCCTGGACGCTGACGCCGCCTCACTTCGATCGCGGCTTCCGGGAGGGATGCGGCGACTCGATGATGGGCGGAATCGCGGCCGCGATCGCCTTCGGCGCCGAGTGGCAGCAGGCCCTGATCACGGGGGCCGCCGCCGGCGCCGCCAACTTCCTGCGCCATGGTCAGGGCAGCGCCTCCGACCAGGTGGTCGAGGACCTCGTCCCCCGCGTCACCCTCACCCCCGCCGGGGAGGCCTAGTCCTCTGGCTCGGAACCCAGCAACGCCGCCATCTCGCGCTCGAAGGCGCCGACGATCTCGCCCGGGTCGGGGACCAGGCCGCGGTCAGCCATCACCCCCACCCTCAGCTCGCCGGCATAGCTGAAGATCGAGAAGCTCATCGACACGCTGCCAGAGGTGGGCGCCCAGACGAGCACGCCCCGCACCGGCGTCCCGGCGAGGAAGACCTGCTCGCGCGGCCCCGGGACATTGGTCATGACCGCCGATCCCGACGCGGAGAAGAGATCGAGAAGTCGCTGCTCGACCGCCGCCGGCGTCGCGCCGAGCACGCCGAGCAGCCCGTAGGCGACCGCGCCTTCGGGCGAGTCCTTGATCGCCGCCATCCGGCGGTGGATCTCTCCCAATCGCCGGCGACGGTCCTCGATCCCGACCGGGACCCCCAGCAGTACGAGGCCGAAGCGGTTGCCCAGATCACGCGGCAGCGGCTGGTCGAGCGGACGGAGGTTGAAGGGAACGAAGGCACGCAACTCGTCGACGAGGCTGTCGCGCGCATCCAGATAGCTGCGCAGCGCCCCCGCGATCGCCGTCAACACCACATCGTTGACGGTCGTATCGGTGGCGTGGCCGACCGACTTCACGTCGTCGAGCGCGATCGGCTCCGACCAGGCGACCTGCTCGGCCACACCCAGCTCGCCCTTGAAGATCGTGCTTGTGTCGGGGCCGGAGAAAAGCGCCTTGCCTATCGCCTTGGCATCGTCGCGGGCGGCGGCGGCGAGGTCGATCAGCTCGGAGGGGTCGCGGACCAGATCGACGGCCTCATGGGTCAGGGCACCCCCGACGTCGCGGCCGATCGAAGCGGCGCGACGGGCGGGACGAACCAGGTCGGCGAGAAGACCGCTGGCCTCGCCGCCCTCCTGTTGCCCGCTTTCGCCCGGCTCGATGCCCGCGTCGGGATGGGCGTCGGTCAGCGACAGCAGGACCCTCGCCAGCGCGATCCCGTCGGCGATGCAGTGGTGCATGCGCGCGACGATCGCCGAGCCCGAGCCGTAGCCGTCGACCAGATACCAGTTCCACAGCGCGCGCGACCGATCCAGGGGCTGGGCGATGATGTCGGCGACCAGCTCCTGTAACGCGCCCTGGTCGCCGGGAGCCGGCAGAGCGGTGTGATGCAGATGCAGGTCGAGGTCGAAGTCGGGATCGTCCTCCCAGCTCGGACCGCGCAGCGGGACGGAACTCTCGACGACTCGCTGGCGAAAGCGCGGGAAGCGGTCGACAAGTCGGGTCGAGATCACCTCGCGGACCGCCGCCCAATCGAGCGGCTCGTCGAACCACAGGGCCCCGGTTATGACCATCAGGTTGGTCGGGCGATCCATGTGCAGCCAGGCGGCGTCCGCACTTGTCATGTGGGCGGAGCTCATCGGTCCAGATTAGGACTCAGACTGGGAGCGTGCAGTGGCCTCACCGCCGACCGGGGTTGCGCAGCAATCATCAGAGCAATCGAACCAGCAGTCGAACCAGCAGTCAAACGTGCGGTAACGTTTGATCCGTGGCCGCCACACAACACCGGCATGGCTCAACAAGGCGCGAGCGGCGCCGCGCCCGGGAACGGGCGATCGTCGCCACCACACGGGCGCTGTTTGACGAGCGCGGTCGGCGGGACGCGCATGTCGATGACATCGCGCAGGCGGCCGGGATGCACAAGGCGGTGATCTACCGATCCTTTGACTCCAAGGAGGAGATCTTCGTGCTCGCGGTCGTCGACTACCTCGCCGAGCTCGAGGCACGCAGCGCCGAATTGTCCGAGCCGGCGGATCCGGTCGCGGCGCTGCGCGATACCTGCAAGCTGTACGTCGACTTCTGCCTCGAGTACCCGGCTTTTCTGGACTGCGCGCTGGCGTTGATCCAGCGGCCCGAGGCTGAGTTGCGCGAGCACGTCTCCGGCGCGGTTCTCTTTCGCCTTGGCCGCGCAATCGCCGCGACCCTGGGCCCGCTGGAGCGGATCCTCGCGACCGGCGCCGAGCGCGGCGTCTTCGCGATCGACGACCCCGACTTCACCGCCAACCGGCTCTACACGCAGGTGCTCGGCTCGATGCACCTCGCGCGCGTCGGCGTCGGTGTGCGCGAGGCGGCCCCGGGCATCGCTGAGACCTTCGAGCTCGATCCTGAGCGGGTGCGCGAAGCGTGCCTGCAGGACGCCTTGGGGCTCGCGCGCGTCGTCGACGGAGCCTCGGCGTGAGCGCGATCGAGCTGAAGACGGCGACGCTCCACGGACGGCCGCTTAGCTACGCCGAAGCCGGCACCGGTCCGGTGCTGCTTCTGATCCACGGGATGGCGGGCAACTTCGAGAACTGGGAGGCGGTGATCGAGCCGCTGGCGCGACACCACACGGTTGTCGCCCCCGATCTGCCTGGGCACGGGCTGTCGCCGCCCGGCGCCGGCGACTACTCGATCGGGGCGCTGGCTGCCGGATTGCGCGATCTGCTCATCGCGCTCGACCACGACCGCGCGACGCTGGTCGGGCACTCGCTCGGCGGCGGGATCGCGATGCAACTCGCCTATCAGTTCCCAGAGGTCACCGAGCGCTTGGTGCTGGTCTCCAGCGGCGGCCTAGGTCCTGAAGTGAGCCCGGTGCTGCGGGCGGCCGCGCTTCCCGGCGCGAACGCTTTCATCGCCGCGACCGCTGGGGCAGCGGGCAGCGCGGGAGCCGCGCTCGGACGCGGTCTGGCGGCCGTCGGGCTGCGGCCAAACACGGACATCGCCGAGGTCGCGCGCGGCTACGCGTCGCTCACCGACCCCGACCGCCGCGCCGCCTTCCTTGCCGCGCTGCGGTCGGTCGTCGGGACGGGCGGTCAGCGCGTCGACGCGCGCGACCGGCTCTACCTCGCCGAGGGCATCCCCGTCCTCATCGTCTGGGGCGCGCGCGATCGGATCATCCCCGCCCACCATGGCGAGCAGGCACACGAGGCGATCCCGGGGAGCCGCCTTGAGATCTTCGACGGGGTCGGCCACCTGCCACAGCTCGAGGCGCCGGAGCGCTTCATCGCGGTGCTCGAGCGCTTCCTCGAGGGGACCGAGCCGGCGAAGTTCGATGCCAAACAGTGGCGGGCCCGGCACCGGACTGCCCCCGACAATGCTGTGAGCGCAGACGCGCGTTGAAAGACAGATGACAGCTCCCCGGGCGGTGCGCAAGAAGATCCCGCGCGAAGAGGGCGAGGGCGATTACACGCTCGAGGCCGCAGAGACCCGCCGGGCTTTCCTTCGGGAGCAGACGGGCGTCGAATTGGAGCACGTCGCCCGGTACTCGTTCGATCCATCGATCCTCCCCGGGAACGTCGAGCACTTCACTGGGGTCGCGCAGGTTCCGATCGGCATCGCGGGGCCGCTGGTCGTCGACGGGGAACACGCGAAGGGCGAGTTCTACGTGCCTCTGGCGACAGCGGAGGGCACTCTGGTCGCCAGCTACAACCGAGGCATGAAGACGCTGCGCGAGGCCGGCGGAGTCAAGACCACCATCCTCGACGACGCGATGCAGCGCGCCCCCGCCTTCGTCTTCGAGACCGCTCGCGAAGCGCGCGCTTTCGGCGTATGGCTGAGCGAGCACTTCGACGAGGTCAAGCAAGCGGCGGAGACCACGACGCGCACTGGCCGTCTGCGCCGCATCGAGCAGTACTCGGCCAGCCGGATCCTGTTCACGCGCTTCGATTACACGACCGGCGACGCCGCGGGCCAGAACCTGACCGGCAAGGCGACCGCGGCGGCCTGCGCCTGGATCACCTCCAACTACAAGGGCATCACAAACTTCTACTTGGAATCGAACTTCGCAACCGACAAGAAGAGCTCGCACGTCAACATCCTCCGCACGCGCGGCAAACGCGTTGTCGCAGAAGCGACGATCCCCGCCGCGCTGATCGAGGAGCACATGCACACGTCGGGCGAAAAGCTTTTCCGGGCCCGGCAGGTGTCGAACCTCGGTGGCTTCATGTCCGGCGTCAACAACAACGGCATGCACTCGGCGAATGGGATCGCGGCGCTGTTCATCGCCACCGGCCAGGACGCCGCCAATGTCGCCGAGTGCTCCGCGGCGCTCGGCTTCAGCGAGCTGCTGCCCAACGGCGATTACTACGCCTCGATCACGATCCCCTCGCTGATCGTCGCCACCTACGGCGGCGGCACCGGGCTCGCCACCCAGCGTGAGTGCCTGGAACTGCTCGGCTGCTACGGCACCGGGAAGGTGCGCAAGCTCGCCGAGATCGTCGCCGCGACCGTGCTCTGCGGCGAGGTCTCCCTCGGGGGGGCGATCCTCGCCGAAGAATGGATCACTGCGCACGACCTCCTTGGCCGCAATCGGCCCTAGCGGTCCTGCGGCTCGAAGGGCGCCTCCAGCTCCTCGCCTCGCACGATCGCCGCCGGCGCGAGCTCGCCGATCCATTCGAGGTGAGGACGAAGCGGCACGACCCTTTCCAGCACCTCCAGCGCCGCCGAGATGCGCACCGGGCGGCCGATCCGCGGGGAGTGCGCGTCACTGCCGAGGACGTGAACGAGGCCGCGCTCGGCCAGCTCGAGCATGTAGGGCGCGGTCTCTTCGCGCAGAAAGAAGTCCGCGGTCGCCTGCACGAGGGTTCCCTCTCTGACGAGAGCGACCAATCGTTCGCCGAGGTCCTCGCAGAGGTGGCGTTCCGGATGCGCGACCAAGGACCGATATCCGCGCTCGGCCAGGTGCCTCACCCGGCGGTGCAACGAATCGGAGAGCGGTCCGAAGGCCGGCTCGAGCAGCACCCAGGGGCCGTCTCCGAGGGTCACGCGCCGCAGCTCGTCTCCGTCGAGCCCCTCGACCGCGGTCTCCGCAACCTCCCCTCCCGCAATCACCGAGACCGGAACTCGCTGGCGCTCCAGCTCGGCCTGCAGGTCGGCGACGCGGATCTCGATCTCATCGATGCGGACGTCGTGGTCGTGGCGGATGTGGGGTGTGGCGCAGATCGCCTCGATTCCGTCGTCGGCGGCCTGGCGCGCCATCCCGACGCTGTCCGAGAGCTCGCTCGCCCCGTCGTCGATGCCGGCAAGGATGTGGCAGTGAAGGTCGATCACGACTTGCGGCCAGCCTAGACGGGTCGGAGTCAGTAGCGAGCACGGGCCAAGCCGAGGGGAGGCCCCGGATGCGCCAGCCGCGGCACCGAAATAGGTTGACCGCAGAGGAAAGCGAGGAGTCTCGATGAGTGAGCAGCTTGACGCGCTCGACGCCACCTTCCTCGAGCTCGAGGAGGCGGACCAGGGCGTCCACATGCACATCGGCGGCGTGATGATCTTCGAACCGCGGCCGGATGGACGGACGCCGTCGGTGTCCGACGTGGTGGATCGAATCGAGCAGGGGATCGAGCATCTGCCGCGCTACCACCAGCGCCTCTCGGAGCCGACCACCGGTGGGCTGTCATGGCCCTCCTGGGACGACGACGAGCGGTTTCGGGTCGCCAAGCACGTGCGCGCGGCAACCCTGCCGTCTCCGGGCGGCCAGGCCGAGCTGCTCGAGTGGGCCGGCGAGTTCTATTCCGAGCGCCTCGACCGCACGCGGCCGCTCTGGGAGACGGTGGTGATCGATGGGCTGGCCGGCGGGCGCTGGGCGATCGCCAGCAAGACGCACCACTGTCTTGTCGACGGAGTCGGATCGATCGACACGGCCCAGCTGCTGCTCGACACCGAGCCGCATCCCCCAGCCTCCCCTCATACGCAATCGACTTCGCCCGGGCCACCCCTCCGGCCGTTGCCCCTGGAATCGGCGACCCGGGCCGCGACCGGTCTGGCGCGGCTTCCGGTCCGCGCCGCCAAGCTGCCGCTGAAGGTCGCCCGCGCATCGGCGGACTTGATCGGCGGCACGCTGGGCGCCGTCCGCCACCCCGAGCGCGCGGCCGAGGTGCTGAAGCGCTCGCGGGCGCTCGTCGACGTGATCGTGCAGGACGAGCTGTCGGCGGCGCCGCGAACCAGCCTCAACGTCCCGATCGGCGGCAAGCGCCGGCTCGCCGTCGCTTGGGTGCCGCTCGACGACCTGAAGGAGATCAAGCGGTCGATGGGCGGCACCGTCAACGACGTCGTGCTGGCGGTCGCGGCCGGCGGCCTGCGGCGTCTGCTGATCGAGCGCCGCGAGACGCCGTCCGAGCAGGGCCTGCGGGCGATGGTCCCGGTCAACCTGCGCGTCGCCGGCGAGGAGCTGGCGTTCGGCAACAAGATCACCTCGCTGTTCGTCCGCCTGCCGGTCGGCATCGAGGACCCGGTGGAGCGCTACGCGCGCCAGGTGCAGGAGGCCGAGGGGCTGAAGTCGGGCAGCCAGGCGCTGGGGACGAGCACGCTGATCGACCTCACCACGCACGCACCGCCCGTCATCCACAGCTTCCTGGCCCGCTCGCTGTTCGCGACGCGGCTGTTCAACGTCACGGTCACCAACGTCCCGGGCCCCCAGATCCCGCTCTACGGCATGGGCTGCAAGATGACCGACCTCTGGCCGCTGGTTCCGCTGGCCGCCGACCATTCCGTCGGCCTTGCGGTGCTGAGCTATGACGGCAAGATGTTCTTCGGGCTCAACGCAGACCACGACACCGTGCCCGACCTCCAGGTGCTCGCCGACGGGATCGAGGAGTCGCTCGCCGAGCTTCGCGAGGCCGCGCAGGCAACTGGCCAGACGGTGGGCTGATCGGGTTCGTGCCGCGGCGGCCGGGTTGTCGCTAGTCTCGGCCAGCGGGGTCCCGGCGTCCGCCAGGGACCGCAACGGCCCGAGGAGACGGCATGGAGGTCATCGAACGCGGTTCGCTCGACACCCTGATCGAGGCGCTGCGCCGCCGGGGCTTCACCGTGATCGGGCCGACCGTCCGCGATCAGGCGATCGTCTATGACGAGCTTTCCTCGATCGACGACCTGCCGGTCGGCTGGACCGACGAGCAGGACGGCGGCACCTACCGGCTGGTGCGCCGCGACGACGAGGCCCTGTTCGGCTACGTGGTCGGGCCGCGCTCCTGGAAGCACTTCCTGCATCCCCCGAAGCTGACCCTGTTCCGCGCCCGCCGCAACGGCGGCGAGATGGAGATCGCCGAGCAGCCCGACGAGCCGCCCACCTACGCGTTCCTCGGCGTGCGCTCCTGCGACCTGCACGCGATCGCGACCCAGGACACGGTGCTGATGGGAGGGGAGCACCCGGACCCGCACTACGCCGCGCGTCGGGAGGGGGCCTTCATCATCGCGATCCAGTGCGGTGAGGCCGGGGGAACCTGCTTTTGCGTCTCGATGGGGACCGGACCGAAGGTGGAGGCGGGCTACGACCTGTCCCTGACCGAGATCCTGGACGGCGATTCTCACCGCTTCGTCGTCGAGGTCGGCAGCGAGCGAGGGGCCGAGGTGATGGCGGAGGTGCCGAGCACGCCCGCGACCGAGGACGACCAGCTTGCACCAGAGGCGGCCGCAGAGCGGGCGGCGGGGCAGATGGGCCGTCAGATGGAGACCGATGGAATCAAGGAGCTGCTGTACCGAAACTACGAGCACCCGCGCTGGGACGAGGTATCCGAGCGCTGCCTGACCTGCGGCAACTGCACGATGGTCTGCCCGACCTGCTTCTGCACCACGGTCGAGGACGTGAGCGACCTCGCCGGCACCGAGACCGAGCGCCAGCGCGAGTGGGACTCCTGCTTCACGATGGACTTCTCCTACGTGCACGGCGGCAGCGTGCGCTCCTCGCCGCGCTCGCGCTACCGCCAGTGGATGACCCACAAGCTCGCGACCTGGTTCGACCAGTTCGGAAGCTCCGGGTGCGTCGGCTGCGGCCGCTGCATCACCTGGTGCCCGGTCGCGATCGACATCACCGAGGAGGCCGCCGCGATCAGGGCGACCGACGGCGCCACCGGGGGGCAGCGCAGCGATGCCGGAGGCGAGGCATGAGCGAGCGAAGTATCGGCGAGCTGCTCACCGAGTCCGAGGTCTTCGCGGGACTCACCGCCAAGCAGCTGGAGTTCATCGCCGGTTGCGGACAGATCACAGCCTTCGAGGCCGGCGAGCAGCTCTTTCGCGAGGGCGAGGACGCGGATGTCTTTTACGTAGTGCGCCATGGGCGTATCGCCCTGGACCTCTTCATGCCCGGGCAGGGACCGCTGTCCGTTTCCACTCACGGCCCAGGCGAGCTGGTCGGGTGGTCGTGGCTCTTTCCCCCTTACCGCTGGCACCTCGACGGTCGTGCGGTCGAGCATGGGTCGGCGGTCGTATTCGACGCCGAATGCCTGCGCGAGAAGGCGGAGTCCGACCACGACCTCGGCTATGAGCTGATGAAGCGCTTCGCCGTGCAAATGGTCGATCGCCTCCAGGCAACGCGGGTCCAGCTCCTCGATGTCTATGGTCACGCGACAGCCGGCTGATTCCCCGGCCCCCGGGCCGATGGTCCCCGAGCCTTTCCGGGTGCTGCGGCGCGAGCAAGAGACCGAGGACACCTGGACGCTGGAATTGGAGCCCTCGAACGGCGGCAGCGTTCCTCCATTTGAGCCCGGCCAGTTCAACATGCTCTACGCCTTCGGCATCGGCGAGGCCCCGATCTCGATCTGCGGCGATCCGTCCGCGCGCGGGCCGCTGCGGCACACGGTCCGCGCCGTCGGCTCGGTGACCGAGGCGATCTGCGCCGCGAAACCTGGCGACCAGCTCGGCGTCCGCGGCCCCTACGGCAGCTCCTGGCCCGTCGACGAGGCCAGCGGCGGCGACCTGGTGATCGTCGCGGGCGGGCTCGGCATGGCCCCGCTGCGTCCGGCGCTGGCTGAGGCGATCGTCCAGCGAGAGCGCTTTCGCGAGGTCCTGCTGCTCTACGGCGGGCGCGATCCCGGGCAGCTGCTCTACCGCATGGAGCTTCCGCATTGGGCGTCGGACCCCGGGCTTCAGGTCGACCTGACCGTCGACAGCGCGACGGGCGACTGGTCGGGCGAGGTCGGGGTGGTGACGAAGCTGATCGATCGGGCGCAATTCGAGCCTTCGAGCGCCGTATGCATGGTGGTCGGGCCCGAGGTGATGATGCGCTTCGCGATACGGGCACTGCGCGATCGCGGGGTGCCACCCGAGCGGATCCACGTCTCGCTGGAGCGCAACATGAAGTGCGCGATAACCCAGTGCGGGCGCTGCGTGTTCGGCCCCACCTACGTTTGCAGGGAGGGGCCGGTGATGCGGTTCTCCGACATCGCGAGCTTCTTCGAGCTGCGAGAGGTCTGATGGCGGAACCGGCCCGTCCGAAGCTCGCGGTCTGGAAGTTCGCCTCCTGCGACGGTTGCCAGCTCACCCTGCTCGGTTGCGAGGACGAGTTGTTGCCGCTCGCCGACCAGGTCGACATCGCCTACTTCCTGGAGGCGCGCCGGGCGACGGTCGAGGGCCCATACGACCTCTCGCTGGTCGAGGGGTCGATCACCACCGCCGAGGACGCGGAGCGAATCCAGCAGGTCCGCCAGTCCTCGCGGCGGCTGGTCACGATAGGGGCCTGCGCCACGGCGGGCGGGATCCAGGCGCTTCGCAACTTCGCCGACACCGCCGAGTTCGTCTCCACCGTCTACGCGACCCCGGAGTACATCTCGACCCTCGACACTTCGACGCCGATCAGCGCCCACGTCCCGGTCGACTTCGAGCTCCAAGGCTGCCCCATAAACAAGCATCAGCTGCTCGAGGTGATCGGCGCCTATCTCGGCGAGCGGCGGCCCAACATCCCCTCCTACAGCGTCTGCATCGAGTGCAAGCGCCGCGGCAACGTCTGCGTGATGGTCGCTCATGGGACCCCCTGCCTGGGGCCCGTCACCCACGCCGGGTGCGGAGCCCTCTGTCCCTCCTACGACCGTGGCTGCTACGGCTGCTACGGGCCGATGGAGACTCCCAATACCCCCTCACTGGCCGGCTGGATGCGCGACAGCCTCGGCTCCAGCGAGCCCGAGCTGGTCCAATCCTTCCGCAACTTCAACGCCGCCAAACCGGCCTTCCGCGCCGAGAGCGAGGCGCACGAGCCAGAGGAGGGCACGGATGGCGGATAGCGGCAACGGACGGACGCGGACGATTCGCACCAAGGCCCTGGCCCGGGTCGAGGGCGAGGGTGCGATGTACGTGCGGGTGCGCGGCGACGAGGTGCTCGACGTGCAGCTGCAGATCTATGAGGCGCCGCGGCTGTTCGAGGCCCTGCTGCGCGGCCGCTCCTACGTCGAGGCGCCGGACATCACCGCGCGGATCTGCGGCATCTGCCCGGTCGCCTACCAGATGAGCGCCTGCCAGGCGATGGAGGACGCGCTCGGGATCGCGATCGGCGACGAGGTGCGGGCGCTGCGCCGGTTGATCTACTGCGGCGAGTGGCTGGAGAGCCACGCGCTTCACCTCTACATGCTGCACGCGCCCGACTTCCTCGGCTACGAGAGCGCCTTCGCGATGGCCCGCGACCATGGCGAGATCGTCGAGCGCGGCCTGCGAACCAAGAAGGCCGGCAACGAGCTGATCGCGACGATCGGCGGGCGCGAGATCCATCCGATCAACGTGCGGGTCGGGGGCTTCTACAAGGCGCTGCGGCGACCCGACCTGGAGCCCCTGCGCGAGTCGCTGGAGCGCGCCCGCTCCGAGGCGGTCGAGACGGTGCGCTGGACGGCGTCGCTGCCGTTCCCCGAGCTCGAGCGCGACTACGAGTTCGTCGCCCTTCGCTCGCCGGCGGAGGAGTACCCGATCGACCGCGGGCGGATCGTCTCCTCGCGGGGCATCGACGTCGAGGCGGCGGAGTTCGACGACACCTTCGAGGAGCAGCAGGTCGAGCACTCCAACGCCCTGCACTGCCGGGTGCGGGGGCGCGGCTCCTATCTGGCCGGGCCGATGGCCCGTTTCAACCTCAACCTCGACCGGCTCTCGCCGCTCGCCCGCGACGCCGCCGAGGAGGCCGGCATCGGCTCCGGCTGCCGCAATCCGTTCCAGAGCATCGTCGTGCGCGCGGTGGAGATCCTCTACGCCTGCGACGAGGCGCTCCGCCTTCTCGACTCCTACCAGCCGCCCGAGCCGCCGGCGCTGGAGGCCGAGCCGCGGGCGGCGGTCGGCCACGGGGTCACAGAGGCGCCGCGGGGGCTGCTCTACCACCGCTACGAGCTGGGAGGGGAGGGTGAGATCGAAAGCGCCAGGATCATCCCCCCGACCTCGCAGAACCAGCGGGTGATCGAAGAGGACCTCCACGCCTTCGTGCAGGGCAACCTGGCGCTCGGCGACGACGAGCTGACCCTGCGCTGCGAGCAGACGATCCGCAACTACGACCCCTGCATCTCCTGCGCGACGCACTTCCTGCGCCTCGAGATGGACCGCGGGTGATGTGATCGGGGCACTCCGCGCGTGAGGGTGATCGGGATCGGCAACCCGTTGCGCGGCGACGACGCGATCGGCCTTCTGGTCGCGCGCCGGGTCCGCGAGCTGGCGGACCCGGACGTGGAGGTGATCGAGCTGGAGGGCGAGCCGGCGCGCCTGATCGATGCCTGGGAGGGAGCCGGCTTCGCCGTCGTCGTCGACGCGGTGAGATCGGGCGCCCCGGGGGGCACCGTGATGCGCATCGACGCCACCAGCGACCGGGTTCCCGAATCCGTCTCGGCGTCCTCGACCCATGCCCTGGGCCTCGGCGACGCGGTCGAGATCGCCCGGGCCCTGGATCGGATGCCGCGGCATCTCGTCATCTACGGAATCGAGGGGGCCGAGTTCGGAGCGGGCGGAGACCTCTCGCCCGCGGTGGCGGCGGTCGTCGATTCCGTCGCCGAGGCCGTGCTGGACGAGTGAATCGTCGCGGAGCCGTAGCGGATACGGTTCCGCCCGTGGAGCGAAGCTACATAGGACCGGCTTTCGAGGACGCGAAGGTCCACGACGCGATGCGCGTCGGGGTGATCACCTGCCGGCCAGAGACCAAGCTCGCCGACGTCGCCCGGATGATGGACGGCTACGACATCCATTCCGTCGTCGTCTCGGACGTCGGAAGCGAGGGTCGCGCCTGGGGGATCGTGACCAGCCTCGACCTCACCCGCGCCACGGATCGGGTCGGCACGCTCACCGCCGGCGAGGTCGCGAGCCGGGATCTGGTCACCGTCGAGTCCGGCGAACCGCTGAAGCGGGCGGCGGAGCTGATGGCCGAGCACGGGATCAGCCACCTGATCGCGGTTCAGCCCGGCACCGACCGGCCCGTCGGCGTGATCTCGGCCCGCAGCGTCGCCGCCGCGCTCGCCTACGGTCGCTCCTGATCCGGCCGATCCACTCCCCGCTATAGCGAGGCCCAGAGGTGATCGCGGCGGTAGGCGGCAAGCGCCTCGTAGGGATCGTCGGTCGGAGTGCGGACGAAGTCGCTTGTGATCGTCGACAGAAGCTCTTCGATTGCCTGGCCGAGCATCGCGGCCTGGAAGCGCAGCGCCGCGGAGCTGTCGGGGCCCGAGCATCTCTCCACGACCCCGAGCAGCGCGGGCAGCAGCACCGGAAGCGCGTGCCGCGAGTCGCGCGGATGAAAGTAGTAGGCGATTGGGGAATGGACGAAGTCGTCGCGCACCCGGATCACCCTCGACGTCAGGTCCGAAAGCACTCCGGCGGCGACCGACGACTCGACCCCGGCCAGACCCGTTTCGCTGGAACGCTCGACCTCGAGCAGGAGCGAGATCTCGTCGGAGAGGGAGCGGTAGTCCGAGAGCACCCGGTAGAGGAGCAGGATCCAGGAGATGCTCGCGGTCAGCAGGCCCAATCCGATCAGGGCCTCGACCGGGCCGAGCAGCCGGAGGAAGTCGCTGGTCGGCGCGACGTCGCCGTAGCCGAGGCTGGTCAAGCTGGCCAGCGAGAGGTAGAGCGCGTCGACGAAGCTGCCGTGGTGGACGGCGTCGATGCCCCTGCCGATCACGAAGGCATCTGGCAGATGCCGCCAGACGATCAACGTGAACCCGAGGACGACCAGCGCTCCCCAGACCGCGATCACCCCGATGAACGCGACCGGCCCTCCCAGGGACAGCACCCGGTGGTTGCCGCGCGCGAGCCGGCGCGTGGCCCGCCAGACCCCGCGTATCAGAGTCTCGCTGACGACCCCACGGCCATGGGGATGGAACAGGGTCTCGAAGACGTCGCGGAGCGCCACCAGAACCAGCAGCGCGCCAGCGACGGTGACGATCGCCGTCACGTGGCGAGCATCAGCCCGCCAGGCTGGCGGCCACGTCGAGCGAGGAGAGCACCCCGATGGGCCGCTGGTCGGAGACGACAACAGCGTGGGTCACCTCGTGCTCGGCCATCAGCTGAGCGGCGCGCTCCAGGGTCTCGTCGGGCCCCACCGTGAGCAGCTCGGTCGCGGCGACGTCGCTCGCGTTGCGCTTGTCGACGTCCTGGTCAGCCGAGCGCAGCACGTCGATGTCGCTGACGATCCCCCAGGCGCTCTCACTGACTCCGTCGAGATTGGTGACGACGATGCAATGGATCCGGTGCTCGGCCATCATCCTGGCGATCGTCCGCAGCGGAGTCTCGGCCTGGCAGGTGAGCACGCCGTGCCGCATCGCGTCCGATACGCGCGTACCTCCGAGAGATCCCGCGTCCATCAACTCCTCCTTGTCGTCAGAAGCCGGCGGATTCTTGCACCTAGCGCACCGCCCCTCCGCTCGAGGTCGATCAGCTCCTCGATGTGCTCGAAGTACTCGAGCAGGCGGCGGATCTGGAGGAAATCCTCGATCACCCTCTGTCTGGCCGCCAGGCCGATCCGTGTGCGGCGCTCCGGGTCCGCCAGCAGGCTGTCGATCGCGGCGCCAACCGCCGGGAGGTCGGTTGGGTCGACCAGCAGGCCGCTCTCGCCATCGACGATCTGGTCCTGGATGCCCCCGACCCGCCCGGCGACGACCGGCTTCTGCTTCCACATCGCCTCCGCGACCGTGAGGCCGAAGCCCTCGGCGATGCTCTTCTGGGCCACGACGTCGGCGCGACGCTGGATCGCGTTGACCATCGCCGCGTTCTCGTCCAGGTCGTCCATCGGCAGGCTGACCAGGTGCACCCGGAAACGAACCGCGGCGGGCAGTCCCTCCAGCTTGGCGCGCACCTCCCCCAGAACCGCGGCCCCCTCGGGGTCGTCGTCGACCGCCTCGACGTCGGGCCCGGCGATGACAAGGTGCGACGCCTCGTCGTCGACGTGCTCGGCGAAGCAGGTCAAGAGGCCGACCGGGTCCTTGAGCCGATCCCAGCGTGACACCTGAGCGATCATTGGCGCCTCGCTCGGCAGGGAACCCTCCTGGACGATCGTCGCCTTTCGATCGACTCGCGACGGGGCTCCGTCGTTGCGCCGATAGGTGGGCGGGGGCAAAGACCCGTCCGGGCCGAGCCCGATCGTGCCCAGGATCGAGGCGACGATCTCGGCGTCCATGTCCTGGTTCTTGGGAGAGAAGACGTCGATCGTCGGCGGCATCATCCAGATCCGCCTGCCCTCCAAACCCTCCCAGATGAATCGCTCGCGCGAGAAGACGAGCGCGTCGGCGCTGGCCAGCTCGGGGCGCACGAAGTCCCACGCCTCTCGGACCAGGTCGTTGGGCTGGTCGACCCCGACATGACAGCGCCACACCACCGACGCGCCGAGCTCGTGCAACGGCCGCACCATGCCGGCGGTCTGCGGATCGTGAAGGAAGAGGATGTCTCCGGCGCGCACGAGGTGGGCCAGCTCTGCCGCGGCTTCGGCCGAGGTCGATCGATAGACCTCCCTCTCCGCGTCTCCCAGCGGTCCTCCATCGCCGGGATCGCCATGCAGGTGGTTGTGGAGGCGCTTGGTCACCTCGAAGAAGGGAGGGTTTCCGTCCATCGCCATCCAACGGGCGTCGACTCCAACACCGCGCACGTAGGCGAGATAGGAGCGAAGAATCTCGGCCACCCCGCCGCCCTTGGCGGTCGAGTTGACGTGCCAGATGACCCGCCCCTGCAGCTCATCTCGAGCCCGCGCGATCGTCGGCTCGAACTCGTCGAACCCATCACCGATCACTTCCCGGAAGCGCTCCGGCGAGATGACCTGCAGGCCGACCTCGGTCAAGCCCATGACGCCAGCCTACCCGCTAGCCGAGACCGTCCTGGGGACCGCCCGACGAGGCGTCCGTGTGAGGTACTGACCGACCTTCCGGAGTCGCCTCGGATGCGATCGATCGCCCAGGTTCATATGGTCGAGGGAAAGGTCCCCCGGGGCTGGCCGCAGCCCGCGGTATCGCCGCTAGTTGCCGACCGGTGCCTCGGCGGAGGTGTAGACCTCGACGAAGCGAAGGTAATTGTCGGCGACCTGTGCGGCGGCATCCTCGCGTGACAGGCTGCCGTCGATGAAGCCCTTGAGTGGATCGCCCCAGTTCGAGCGGCCGATCGCGAAACCCACGTAGCCCTCGACGGGAGCCCCCTGGCGCAGCCAGTGATCGACCTTGTCGTTGTCTGCCCCGCGCCCAAGCACCACGCAGACCACGCCGTCGCGTCCGCCTGTGCGGCATTGGGCCGCGATCCGCTCGCAGTCGGCGCGCTCGTCCACGCCTTCGATCTTCCAGATGTCGGGCTCCACGCCGGCCTCCTGCAGCTCGGCGATCGTGCGAAGCATCAGCCCCGGGCGCAGTTCCGAGTCGTAACGGTCGGAGTCGCCGCCCACGGAGTCGAGCTGCGACTCCTCGGCTGGGACCAGCAGCTCGAAAAGGAACTTGCGATCGTGCTCGTGAAGCCAGTCCGACAGGCGCCGCAGTCGCTGTGTCTGTCGCTCGTTCATCTCCGCGTCGCCGTCGGGGTTGTAGCGAACGAGCACCTTTGAGAAGTCCGGGTCGTAATGCTCGATATGGGCGCCGAAGTCTTCCCCATATTCGAAGTCGAATTCGGTCTGGCCGCTCTTCTCCACCGGCATCGCGAGCTTGATCCCCTTCGCCTTCGCCTGCTCCGGGACCTGGGTCGGGCCCCCGAACTGCTCGTCGACCAGGGCGCCGGTCACCGACGGATCGGCGCCGCGGGCAAGCGCCGCCTCGAGGCCCTCGAAGATCAGGTGCTTGCCGTCGGCGATGCGCTGGATCTGCTCGGGGGTGGGATCGCCCTCGATCCCGAAGCGTTTTGTGAACGATCCGCGGTGGTCGAAGGCGAGGATGTACAGCTTGCCGTCGTAGCCCAGGCTCATGGAGCCTCCAGGATCAGCATCGTGAGCGTCATGGCGGCTGAGTCTAGCCTCAAGCTCCCAGGTGCGTAGGACGTCTGAGGCGCGTCAGATCCCTCAGGCAACCGATTCCGAGGGCTCGCGTGTCTGCCCCGCGCCGCGTGGGGCGTGCCCGAGGCGCTGCTCCAGCTCGAGGATCCGCGTGGTGGTCTTCAGCACCGTGTCCGGATTGAGGCTTATCGAGTCGATGCCGATCTCGACCAGGTACTCGGCCATGTCCGGATAGTCGGAGGGGGCCTGCCCGCAGAGCCCGGAGTGGATGCCGTTGCGCCGGCATCCCTCGACCGCCAGTCGGATCATCTCCTTGACGCCCTCGTCGCGCTCGTCGTAGTCGAAGGCGACGATCTCCGAGTCGCGGTCGACGCCCAGGGTGAGCTGGGCGAGGTCGTTGGAGCCGATCGAGAAGCCGTCGAAGCGCTCCGAGAAGCGGTCGATGAGCAGCACGTTGTTGGGGATCTCGCACATCGCGTAGATCTTCAGGCCGTTCTCGCCCCGCTCCAGGCCGAGCTCGGCCATCCGCTCCAGGACCCGATCGGCCTCCTCGACCCGGCGCACGAACGGAAGCATGAGGACGACGTTGGTCAGCCCCATCTCCTCGCGCACCCGCTTCATCGCCCGGCACTCGAGCGCGAAGCCCTCGGCGTAGGCGGGATGGGCGTAGCGCGAGGCTCCCCGGAAGCCGATCATCGGGTTGGCCTCGGTGGGCTCGAAGTCGGTGCCGCCGACCAGGCTCGCGTACTCGTTGGTCTTGAAGTCGGACATACGGACCACCACCGGCTTCGGCCAGAAGGCCGCGGCGATCGTTCCGATCCCCTCCGAGAGGCGCTGCACGAAGAAGGTCTCGCCGTCGTCGTAGCCGCGGCTCAGGCTCAGCACCGCCTCGCGCGTCTCCGGGTCGGTGACTTTCTCGGGGTGCAGCAGGGCCAGCGGGTGGGCCCTGATGTATTCGCTGACTATGAACTCCATCCGCGCCAGCCCGACGCCGTCGTTGGGCAGGAACGAGGTCTTAAAGGCGAGGTCCGGGTTGCCGAGGTTGACCATGATCTCGGTTGCAGGGCGTTCGAGCTCTCCCACCTCGGTGCGGTCGACGTGGAAGGGAACCGCGCCGTGGTAGACGCGCCCGCTATCGCCCTCGGCGCAGGAGACGGTGACGGTCTCGCCCTCGGGCACCGAGGTGGTCGCGTCCCCGGCGCCCACGACCGCCGGTATCCCGAGCTCGCGGGCGATGATCGCCGCGTGGCAGGTGCGGCCGCCGCGATTGGTGACGATCGCCGACGCGATCTTCATCACCGGCTCCCAATCCGGCGTCGTGATGTCGGCGACCAGGACGTCGCCGGGCTTGAAGTCGGGAAGGTGTGTGACGTCCTTGATCAGCCGCGCGGCGCCGGAGGCGATCTTCTCGCCGACCGAGCGCCCCTCGGTGACGATCTCTCCCTCGCCCTCGAGGACATAGGTCTCCAGGGCGGTGGAGCTGCGCTGCGAGGCGACCGTCTCGGGCCGCGCCTGCACCAGGTAAAGCTCGCCGTCGAGCCCGTCCTTCGCCCACTCCATGTCCATCGGGCGGCCGTAGTGGGCCTCGATCTTGATCGCGTAGTCGGCCAGCTCGAGGACGTCCTCGTCGCTGATGCAGTACTGCTCCCGGTCGGCCTTCGGAGTGGGGACGTTGCGAACCGTGTGCTTGGTCTCGCCCTCGACGAAGACCATCTTCACGGCCTTGTCGCCGAGCAAGCGGCGCAGCACGGCGCGGTGGCCCTCGGCGAAGGTGGGCTTGTGGACGTAGAACTCGTCCGGGTCCACGGCGCCCTGGACGACGTTCTCGCCGAGGCCGTAGGCCCCGGTGATGAAGACGACGTCGCGGAACCCCGACTCGGTGTCGAGCGAGAAGAACACCCCGGACGCGGCGAGGTCGGAGCGCACCATCTTCATCACCCCGATCGAAAGCGCGACGTCGAAGTGATCGAAGCCCTGATCGACGCGGTAGTGGATCGCGCGATCGGTGAACAGGCTGGCGAAGCAGCGGCGGCAGGACTCCAGCAGGCTCTCGTCGCCGCGGATGTTGAGGTAGGTCTCCTGCTGTCCGGCGAAGCTTGCGGTTGGGAGGTCCTCGGCGGTCGCCGAGCTTCGCACCGCGAGGCTCACCTCCTCGCCGTACTCCTCCTGGAGTCGCCGGTAGCCGGCGATGATCTCCGTCGCGAGCTGCTCCGGAAGCCCGGCGCCATAGACGATCTCCCGCGCGCGCTTGCCGGTGCGCGCGAGGCCGGTGACGTCCTCGGGATCGAGGTCGTCGAGGGCGGCGTGCAGCTGCTCCCAGGCGCCTGTCTGCTCGAGCATGTCGCGGTAGGCCTGGCTCGTCGTCGCAAAGCCGTTGGGGACCTTGACCCCCTGGTCGGAAAGCTCGCGGTACATCTCGCCCAGCGAGGCGTTCTTGCCGCCGACCAGGGGAACGTCGTCGATGCCGAGCTCCTCGAAGAAGCGGACGTACTTGAGTTCATTCATCTTCCTTCTCCTCTGACTCCTCGAGCGGGATGCATCCCGATGGCCGACCCCAGCATGCCAGGACACGGTATGCCCTGCTCAGAAGCACGCATCCGGGCTAAACACTGATTCGAGTCGCGTAGTGGCCGGCGATGCCTGAATGTGAAGCCCTGTCAAGCTACGGGTACCTCGTTGACGTCGACGTAGAAAGGCTCGAGCTCTTGTTCCAGGTTCGCATCCACGGCCGTGGCGGCCAAGGCGTCGTCACCGCCGCCGAGATGCTCTCGCTCGCCGCCTTCAACGAAGGCCGTCACGCCCAGGCCTTTCCAAGCTTCGGATCGGAGCGCAGCGGCGCGCCGGTCGTCGCCTTCTGCCGCATCGACGACAAGGAGATCCGCGCCCACGAGCCGATCGCCCATCCCGACGCTTTGATCGTCCAGGACCCGACCCTGCTGCATCAGGTCGACGTGTTCAGCGGCCTCGATCCTGAGGGCTACATCCTGATCAACTCCTCGCGCAGCTTCGACGAGCTGGGACTGGGCGAGCTGGAGGCTCGGTTTCGACCGGAGCGCCTCCTCACCGTGCCCGCGACCGAGATCGCCCGCGAGAAGCTCGGCCGGCCGATCCCCAACGTGGTGCTGCTCGGCGGCTTCGCGGCGCTCAGCGGTCAGGTCTCGATGGCGTCGATCGCCGCGGCGGCGCGAGAGAAGTTCCCCGGACCGGTGGGAGACAAGAACGTGACCGCGGCCGAGGCGGCGTTCGAGTACGTGGAACGGCAGATCAAGGAGCTGGTCGGAAGTGCTTGAGCAGATGGAGGGATCGCAGGCGGTCGCGCAGTCCGTCGCGCTCTGCCGCCCGGAGGTCGTCTCCGCCTATCCGATCTCGCCCCAGACCCACATCGTCGAGGCGCTCTCCGACAAGGTGACGACCGGCGAGCTGGCTCCGTGCGAGTACCTGATGGTCGAGTCGGAGTTCGCGGCGATGTCGGCCTGCATCGGCGCCTCGGCCGCCGGCGCCCGCGCCTACACCGCGACGGCGAGCCAGGGCCTGCTCTACATGGTCGAGGCGCTCTACAACGCGTCCGGGCTCGGGCTGCCGATCGTGATGACGGTCGCCAACCGGGCGATCGGGGCGCCGATCAACATCTGGAACGACCACTCCGACAGCATGTCCCAGCGCGACTCGGGGTGGATCCAGCTCTACGCCGAGTCCAACCAGGAGGCGCTCGACGTCCACATCCAGGCCTTCAAGCTCGCCGAGCGATTGTCGCTGCCGGTGATGGTCTGCATGGACGGCTTCATCCTCACCCACGCATACGAGGAGGTCGAGGTGCCGAGCCAGGAGCAGGTCGACTCGTTCCTGCCGCGCTTCGAGCCCAGGCAGGTCCTAGACCCCGCCGATCCGGTGACGATCGGCTCCCTGGTCGGACCGGAGGCCTTCTTCGAGGTCAAGTACCTGATGCACGCGAAGCAGATGCAGGCGCTCGACGTGATCCCGGGGATCGCCGACGAGTTCGAGGGCGAGTTCGGCCGCGAGTCCGGCGGGCTGATCCGCGAGTACCGCACCGAGGACGCGGAGACGATCGTCGTCGCCCTCGGATCGGTGCTGGGCACGATCGAGGACGTGGTGGACGAGCTGCGCGATCAGGGCCAGCGGGTCGGCGTCGTCGGAATCAAGTGCTTCCGGCCCTATCCGCTGGAGGAAGTGCGCGAGGCGCTGCGGCGCGCGGAGCGGATCGTCGTGATCGAGAAGGCGTTCGCGGTCGGCGCCGGCGGAATCGTCGGCCAGAACGTGCGGCTGGCGCTCTCCGGCCTCGTCTCCGAGGTCTACGACGTCATCGCCGGGCTCGGCGGCCGACCGATCACCAAGCAATCCCTGCACGCACTCTTCGCCGACCTGCACGCCGGGCGGCTGGAGGCGGGCCGAATGACCTTCCTCGACCTCGACCGCGAGCGGGTCGAGCGCGAGCTGGAGCGAATGCGCGTGGGCGGACGCAGCGGTCCGCATGCCGAGAACATCATCCGCGACCTGGGCGTCGTCGCCGCCCGATCCCACTGAGGCAGCCATGACCGAGCAACGCCGGCAGAAGATCAAGCTCTACCAGACCGACACCTTCGCGGTCGGGAACCGCCTGCACGATCCCGAGCAGCGCTCGGTCCAGGCGCGGATGGAGCGCTCCAACACGCTGACCTCCGGCCACCGCGCCTGCCAGGGCTGCGGGGAGGCGCTTGGCGCCCGCTACGCGCTCGACGCGGCGATGCGCGCCACCGACAGCAAGTTGATCGCCGCCAACGCGACCGGCTGCCTGGAGGTCTTCTCCACTCCGTTCCCGGAGTCCTCATGGCAGCTGCCCTGGATCCACTCGCTGTTTGGAAACGCCCCTGCGGTGGCGACCGGGATCGCGGCGGCGCTGAAGGCGAAGGGACGCGACGACGTGCGGGTGATCGGCCAGGGCGGCGACGGGGGCACCCTCGACATCGGCTTTGCCTGTCTGTCGGGGATGTTCGAGCGAAACGACGACGTGCTGTTCATCTGTTACGACAACGAGGCCTACATGAACACCGGCGTGCAGCGCTCCAGCGCCACCCCGCCGGCGGCGCGAACCTCCAACACGAAGCCGCTCGGAGGCCAGCCCGGAAACGTCTTCGGCAAGGGCAAGAACGCGCCGCTGATCGCGATGGCCCACGAGATTCCCTATGTCGCCACCGCCACGGTCGCCGAGCTGCGCGACCTCGAGGCCAAGGTCGAGCGGGCGATGGAGTTCCGCGGCGCCCGCTACCTCCACGTCTTCGTCCCCTGCCCGCTCGGCTGGGGCTCGGCCTCCCGCGACACGATCCGGGTCGCGCGGCTGGTCAAGGAGACCGGCCTGTTCCCGGTCTTCGAGGCCGAGGACGGAGCGGTGACCGGCGTTTCGAAGATCCGCCGCCGTGTTCCGGTCACCGAATACCTGAAGCTTCAGCGCCGCTACGCGCACCTGTTCGGCGAGCACGGCTACCCGGACGTGATCGAGCAGATCCAGGCGGTCGCCGACCGCAACATCCGCCGCTTCGACCTGCTTGCGGACGCCGACGAGGGCGCCGAGCTGCCAGGCGAGGCGACCGACATCGCGGGCGGTGCCACCGAGGCCGAAGCCGACCCGGCACGAGCGGCGGAGCAGGAGACCAGCCTGATGCGGCTGCTCGAATCGACCCCGCACGGACCCCAGTGATGGAAAAGCCCTTCGCGATCACCCTCGACGTCGGCTCCAGCCTCGCCAACAAGACCGGGAGCTGGCGCACCGAGCGCGCCGAGTACGTCGATCGACTCCCCCCCTGCAACCACGCCTGCCCGGCGGGGGAGAACATCCAGGCCTGGCTCTACCACGCCGAGGAGGGCGAGGCCGGCTACGAGCCGGCCTGGCGCCAGATCATGGAGGACAACCCGTTCCCGGCGATCATGGGTCGGGTCTGCTACCACCCCTGCGAGACCTCCTGCAACCGGGGTCAGCTCGACGAGGCGGTCGGCATCCACTCGGTCGAGCGCTTCCTCGGCGACGAGGCGATCGAGAACGGCTGGACCGTCGAGCCGATCGCGCAGCCGAGTGGAAAGCGTGTGCTGATCGTCGGTGCAGGGCCCTCCGGCCTGGCCGCCGCCTACCACCTGACCCGGCTGGGCCACGCGGTGACGATCCGCGACGCCGGCTCGGCGGCCGGCGGCATGATGCGCTACGGGATCCCCCAGTACCGCCTGCCCCGCGACGTGCTCGACGCCGAGGCGGGGCGGATCCTCGATATGGGCGTGACCCTGGAGCTGAACAGCGACGTCACCAACGTCCTCGAGGAAATGCAGAAGGATGGCTACGACGCCGCCTTTCTCGCCGTCGGCGCCCATATCGGCAAGCGCGCCTACATCCCGGCCGGCGACAGCGCCCGGATCCTCGACGCGGTCTCGCTGCTGCGTGGGATGGAGGAGGGCACGAAGCCGATGCTGGGCCGCCGGGTGGCCGTCTACGGGGGCGGCGACACGGCGATGGACGCGGCGCGCACCGCGAAGCGCCTCGGCGCCTCAGACGCGGTGGTCGTCTACCGGCGCACCCGCGAGCGAATGCCGGCCCACGACGTCGAGGTCGAAGAGGCCCGGCAGGAGGGGATCGAGATGCGCTGGCTTTCGACCGTCAAGCACGCCGACGAGGGCAAGCTTGCGATCGAGCGCATGGAGCTCGACGACTCGGGCTTCCCGCAGCCGACTGGGGAGGTCGAGGAGCTGGAGGCGGACTCGCTGATCCTGGCGCTGGGCCAGGAGGCCGACCTCTCGCTGCTCGAGGGTGTTCCGGGGATCGAATCCGAAGACGGCGTGGTCAAGGTCGGGCCGGACATGATGACTGGCCACCCCGGGATCTTCGCCGGCGGCGACATGGTGCCGGCCGAGCGCTCGGTGACCGTGGCAATCGGCCACGGCAAGCGGGCGGCCCGCCGCATCGACGGCTGGCTGCGCGGCGAGCCCTACAAGGCGCCGCCCAAGCACGAGCTCGCGACCTTCGAGACCCTCAACACCTGGTACTACGCCGACGCGCCGCGCACGGTGCAGCCGGAGCTCGAGGTGGCCCGCCGCACCAGCGACTTCGAGGAGGTCGTCCACGGCCTCGACGAGTCGAACGCGCTCTATGAGGCCCGCCGCTGCATGTCATGCGGCAACTGCTTCTCCTGCGACAACTGCTACGGGGTCTGCCCCGACAACGCGGTGATCAAGCTCGGCGAGCCCGGCGAGCTCTACGAGATCGACCTCGACTTCTGCAAGGGCTGTGGGATGTGCGTCGCGGAGTGCCCGTGCGGGGCGATCGAGATGGTCCCGGAGGAAGTCTGAGCGACGAGCGGGTCGGCGTCAGCGGCCGGCCGCCCGCGGTACGACCAGCACCGGGCAGGGAGCGGTTCGCATCACCTCGGCTGAGACGCCGCCGAGCAGGGTGTGGCGTAGCGGCCCGTAGCCGCGCGAGCCGATCACCAGCAGGTCGAGCTCGACGCCATGCATGGCGAGAACCGCCGCCGGGTCCCCTTCTTCGAGGACCGCGTCGACCTCCGCGGCCCCGCCGAGCTTCGAGGTCGCGTCATCGAGGGCTTTGCGGAAGTGCTCGCGAAGGGTCTCCATGAACGGCGCCCGCAGCGGCCCGGGGCTCTTCGTCGGGACGATCGCGATCACCTTCAGGCGGCCGTCGAGCTCGTCGGCGAGGCGCTTCGCCTCGGCGAGCGCGACCTGCGACTCGTCGGTCCCGTTGTAGGCGACCCCGACCAAGCCGAGGCCGAAGTGCTCTCCGCGTGCGAATCCGCGCGGGGCCACCGCCACCGCGCAGGGGGCTCCCCCGAGCAGGCGTTCCCCGACGCTTCCCGGCATCACGCGACCCACGGTTCCGCGGTGGGTCGAGCCGAGCACGATCATGTCGGCTTCCCCCTCCTCCGCGACGTCGTGCAGCCCCTGGGCCGCGGAGACATGGGTGACTTCCTTTCGCACATACGGCCCCGTGACCTCGGCATCGACTTCGGCGAAGGTATCGGCGAAGTACGCGGACTCTTCCTCCTCGAAGGCCTGCGGCAGCGCGGCTCCCAGGGCGGGAAAGGGATCGGGGAAGACGGCGACGACGACGAGCTCCGCTCCCCGCAGATCCGCGAAGGCCCTGGCGAGGCGCAAGGCGTCTTTGGACTCATCGCTGCCGTCGAAACCGACGACTATCCCCGGCATCGTCACCTCCTTAGGACGCCGAGCGGCTGGCTGGGGTCGGGTTCTGGAGAGCCGATCCTAGTGCCCCATCAACCAATGAACGCCCGCCATTGGTGGACGCGGCACTAGGCGTCACGGCGCCCAGGCGCTCGGCCAGGAGCGCCGCGGCGGAGCCGTCTCGATCCGCACCCGCGCGTCGAGGGCGACGACGCCCGACGGGCCGGCCAGCACCGGGTTCAGGTCCAGCTCGGCGATCTCATGGTGGGCCTCGACCATGGCGCTCGTTCGCAGCAACAAGTCCCGCAGCGCCCCCAGGTCGACCTCGGGGGCGCCCCGGTACCCCGTCAAGAGGGGAAACGTGGCCAGCGAGCGCAGCATCTCGTCGGCATCGGAGGGCGTCAGCGGGCTGAGCCGCACCGAGATGTCGTTCAGCAGCTCTGCCTCGACCCCGCCCGCACCGCAGGCCACTACCGGCCCGAAGACGGCGTCGCCCACGACTCCGACCAGCATCTCGACCCCTCCCTCGACCATCGCCTGGACCAGGAAGCGCTGCCGCTCCAGCCCAGCGCGGCGCAGGCCCTCGTCGATCCCGGCTGCGGCGTCGGATACCTGCTGGCGGCCCGACAGGCCCAGCCTCACGGCGCCGAGATCGGTCTTGTGGACGATCTCGGGACCGAGGGCTTTCAGCGCCACCGTGCCGCCGATCTCCTCGGCGGCGTCCGCCGCCGCCTGCGAATCGTCGGCGAGGCGCCAATCCGCGAACGGGATCCCGTATGAGTCCAAGAGCCTGGTCAGCGGCTCGAAGTCGAGCCATCCGGCGCCGTCCTTCAGAGCCTCCGCGATGACCGCCGCGGCGACGTCCGGGCGCGCGTCGTCGAAGCTTGGCGGGGTCTCGATCGGGCGCCGCCTCCACTCCGCATGCCGCGCCACCTGCGCCAGGGCGTTGGCGCCATGCTCGGGATAGAGATAGGTGGGCACGCCGCCCTTGCGGATCATCGCCGCGCGGTCCTGGGTCGACATGAACACCGCCTGCACCGGGATCTTCCTCGGCAGCTGCGCCACCGACTCCTTTACGGCCGCGGCGACGTCCTCGGCCTTGATCAACAGCGGACGGACGAAGATCACCACCAGCGCGTCTATGCCCTCCCACTCCGCGATCGCGGTGATCGCCTCTCGGTACTGGGCGGCCGTGGCGGTGGCGATCATGTCCACCGGGTTGCCAAGCGAAGCCTCCGGCGGAAGGAAGCCGCGCAGCCGCTCCTGGATCTCTTCGGGGAGCGGCGGAAGCTCGAGCCCGGCGGCCTCGCAGGCGTCAGCGCACATGATTCCCGGGCCGCCGGCGTTGGTCAGCACAGCGACCCTGCGGCCCTCCGGCAGGGGCTGGTTGGCGAGCAGCGAGGCGACGTCGAGCATCTCGGCGAGGCTGTCGGTGCGGATCACCCCCGCCTGCTGGAAGAGCGCGTCCACGGTCACGTCGGACGCCGCCAGCATCGCCCCCGTGTGCGAGCTGGTCGCGCGAGCACCCGCCCGCGAGCGGCCGCTCTTGACGACCACGATCGGCTTCGCCCGGCCGACCCGCGGCGCCACCCGCGAGAAGCGCCGCGGATCGCTGAACGACTCGATGTAGAGCAGCGCAACGTCGGTGTCGGGGTCCGACTCCCAGTACTCGAGCATGTCGTTGGCGGTCACGTCGGCGCGGTTCCCGACCGAGGCGAACGAGGAGAGACCGAGGTTGCGGTCGCCGGACAGCTCGATGAAGGCGAGGCCGAGGGCACCGCTCTGCGAGATGAAGCCGACGTTCCCGGTCTCCGGCATGCGGGGCGCGAAGGTCGCGTTCAGCCGCACGCCCGCGGCGGTGTTGACGACGCCGAGGCAATTGGGCCCGACCAGTCGCGCCCCGCCCCGCCGGCAGACCTCGACCAGCTCGCGCTGCAGCTCCGTGCCCTCCGCCCCGACCTCGGCGAATCCAGCCGAGATCACGGTCACCGCCGGCACCCCCCGCTCGACGCACTCCTTGGCGACCTCGATGACCGCCGCGGCCGGGACGGCGACGACCGCGAGGTCGATAGGCCCCTCGATCTCAGCCACGCTGGGATAGGCCCGCACCGACTGCACGACATCCGCCTCGCGGTTGACCGGATAGGCGGTTCCCTGGAAGCCGGCGTCGAGGAGGTTGTGAAAGATCTGGCCGCCCACGGTGTCGCGCTCGCGCGAGGCGCCGATCACGGCGACCGACCGCGGCTGGACGAAGCGGCTCACGGCGGCGGCAGCGGCGACCCGATCCCGGTCCTCGAAATGCTCCAGGGCATCGGGGCTGAACGAGGTCGGGAGCTCGACCCGTATCGACCCGGGCAGCGAACGCACCTCGACCGGAAAGCCGCTCTCGCGAAACACCTCGATCATGCGGTGGTTCTCGGGCAGAACCTCGGCCTCGAAGGTGTCGATTCCATGCTCGTCGGCCACCTCGGCCAGGTGGGCCAGCAGGATCGTGCCCAGCCCATGGCCCTGCAGCTCGTCGGCGACCGCGAAGGCGACCTCGGCCTCGGATTCGGAGGCGCGGAAGTATGCGCCGTGGGCGACCGGTCGCGGGTCCTGGCCCCGAGTGGCGATGAGGCCGTAGCGGTCCACGTAGTCGACGTCTGCCGCCCGCTCGGCTTCCGCCGCGACGTTGGCGGCCGGAGAGAAGAATCGCAAGCCGCGCGAGTCCGCCGTCAAGCCCTCGAAGAAGTCGGCGAGCGTGGCGCGATCCCCTTCGCGTACCGGGCGGACGTGAACCGTCGACCCGTCGCGCAGGATGACGTCGACCTCACGGCCGGTCGGATACCCGCCGCCGGCCTCGACCCTGATGTCGCCGTGTTCGTCGCTGATAAGCAGTTAGGCTGCCACGATCCCGACCAGAAAGCGACGAATCTGCCCACAACGTCGCTCTGGCGCAAGTCCCGCACCAGGCAACAAAGGAGAGACCCATGCCACCTGCGAAGCGATCAGCGTCCCGTAAGAGCACAAAGCGCAGCGCCGCGAAGGAGCCGGCCGCGCTGAACAGGCTCAACAAGTCGCTCGACTCCGCTCAAGCGGCGCTGACGGCGCTGCGAAAGGAGGTCGGCAAGGACGTCGGCGGCGGAGCGCGAGACCTGCAGAAGAACGTGGAGCGGTTCCTCAAGGACGCGCGCCGCGACAGCGGAAGGCTCGGAAAGGCCGTGCAGCGCGATCTCGAGCGCCTGCAGAAGCGGCTGGCGAGCTCAACTCCGGCGCGGGCGGCGAGCCGCTCGCGGGGATCGAGCCGATCCGGCGGGCGAAAGACTTCGGCGAAGTCCACAGCACGAAAGACGTCGGCGAGGTCGAGGCCGAAGAAGGCGACGGCGCGGAAGACGACAGCCCGACGCAAGCCCGCGTCGAGGTCCCGGGCGCGCTAGCCCCGCGGCGCGCCTCAGTTCGCTCCGCGGTGCCGGATTCCGTAGTTCCCCCGGCCGGAATTCGGTGTCCTGCACGGTTTGCGCGCCGGCAGACCGGTGCTTTGCTGTGCCCGCAAGCCGTTTACGAAGGAGTCCGATGAGGCCGAAGGTCACAGCGACGCCAGAAGCCCTCGAGGTGATCGAGCGGCTGCAGCGCAAGCACGGGCGGCTGGCGTTCTTCGGATCGGAGGGCTGTCGCGACGGCAGCGCCGCGATGTGCCTGAGCAGAGCGGAGTTTCTGTGCACCGACGACGACGTGAAGCTCGGCGTGATCGGCGGCTGCCCCTTCTACGTCGATCGCGAGCGCTATGAGAATTGGGACGAGCCCGAGCTCCTGATCGACGTCGCCACCGGCGGCGCAGGCATCTTCTCGCTGGAAGGGCTCGAAGAGGTTCACTTCGTGACCCGGACAGCGGCGTCGGATTCCGTCACGAATCAACGAGCCGACTGATAGCGCACGCGCGGCACCACCGCACGCGCGGCACCACCGCACGCGCGGCACCACCGAACGCGGGGCGCCAGCCGACCGCTGACTGACGCCTCCCCGGCATAGAGTCGGGGGCGATGGACCTGGGACTTCTATTCGCGGTCCTGCTCGCCATCGCGTTTGCGGCCACGAACGGGTTCAACGACGCGGCGAACGCGATCGCGACGCTGGTCGCCACCCGAGCCGCCTCGCCGCTGCAGGGCATCGTCCTGGCCTCGATCTTCAACCTGCTCGGACCGCTGCTGGTCGGCGCGGCGGTCGCGGACACGATCGGCGGCATCGTCACCGTACCGCCCTCGGTGGCGACCGAGGTGATCGGATCCGGGCTCGCGGCGGCGGTTGGGTGGAATCTGTTCACCTGGCGCCTCGGACTGCCCTCGAGCTCCGGCCATGCGCTGATCGGGGGGCTGGTGGGCGCGGCCCTGGTCGAGGGTGGAATCCACGCCGTCAACTGGGGAGGCCTCGATGGCATCCACCCGGTCGGCGTGTTCGGCGCCCTGATCGCCCTCGCGGTCTCCCCCCTCTCGGCGCGCTGGCCGCGCTGCTGATGATCCGCGCGTTGCGGTGGATCGCGCGGCGAGCGACGCGGCGCTGGCGCGCCCCGGTGCGCGGCGGGCAGTGGGTCTCTTCGGCGGCGCTGGCCTTCAGCCACGGCGCCAACGACGCCCAGAAGTCGATCGGCGTCATCGCGGCGCTGCTGCTTGCCAACGGTCGAATCGACACCCTGGCGGCGCCGATCTGGACGAAGCTCGCCTGCGCCGCGGCCCTCACCGCCGGCACCACACTGGGCGGATGGCGGATCATTCGGACCGTGGGACGCCGGATCTATCGCATCCAACCGGTCGAGGGGCTGGCCAGCCAGACCGCTTCGGCGGCGGTCATCCTCGGCGCCTCGTTCGCTGGCGCTCCTACCTCGACAAGCCAGGTCGTCGCGTCCTCGGTGGTCGGGGTCGGCGGAGGGCGAAGGCGCTGGCGCCACGTGCACTGGGCGATCGTCCGCCATATGGGTCTCGCCTGGCTGGTCACGATCCCGGCCACCGCCGGCATCGCCGCTGGCATGCTCGTGCTCTGGCGAGCGGTGACATGAGACAGCGGCGGTGGTTCCTGCCCGACACGCCCGACGTGCTCGGGCTGCTGCGGCGCCAGCTGGCGGTGACAATCGAGGGTGTGAACGCCTTCGCGGCGTGGGCGGGCGGGGACGCAGCCGCGGCCGAGGCCCTGCGCGACGCCGAGCATCGCGGAGACACGGCCAAGTGGGAGCTGCTGAGCGCCCTGCGCGAGGCATTCGTCACCCCGCTCGAACCGGAAGATGTCTTCACGCTGTCGCGCGGCATCGACTGGATCCTCAATTACGCGCGCGACCTCGTCAGCGAGTCGGAGGTCATGCACTGTCCCCCGGACCCCGGAATCGCGGAGATGGCGGCCCTGCTCGGCGAGGCCGTTGTCCACATCGA
Organism: uncultured Solirubrobacterales bacterium; assembly: GCA_963740555.1. Classification (GTDB taxonomy): domain Bacteria; phylum Actinomycetota; class Thermoleophilia; order Solirubrobacterales; family 70-9; genus Mayfieldus. The sequence goes on along the minus strand of CAVUES010000006.1, from coordinate 7,624 downwards.
CGATGCGATCGCCCGCCTAGGCTCCGAGGGGGGCGACGCGACCGAGCCCGCCCAGGCGGCGATCCGTGCCGAGCGGCGGCTCGAGGGCGCTTACTACCGCGGCATGGCGAACCTGCTCGAGGTCGAGGACAGGGGAGAGCGCATCGCGCGGCGCGAGCTATACCGCCGCTGCTTGCGGATCGGGGAGATCGTGATCGACGTCGCGGAGCGGGTGGTCTACGCGGTCGTCAAGCAGAGTTAGGCGGCGGAGAGTTAGGCGGCGGGCATTCCACGCGTCGCCAGGTTCTTGTTCGCGTAGGCGGGATCGCCGGTCAGCTCGCGGCCCATCCATCGTGGCGGGTCGAACTGCTCGCTGAGCCGATCCGAGCCGAACTCGATCTCGGCGGTGACCAGGCCATCCAATTCGCCCCGGTAGACGTCGACCTCGATCTCCCCCGCCGGGGACGGAACGTAGTGGCGAGCCTTGCGCAGGCGGCGGCCTTCGGTGAGCGGCCAGAGGGCCGCGAACTGCTCGGCGCCGATCTCGACCTCGACCTCCGAGCGTCGTCTTCCCTCACCTCCCTTGACGGTCAGGTAAGTCCGCTCCCCGAGCTTTCTCAGGCGCACCTCGGCCCGATCCCCCTCGATCGCCAGATACCCCTGCTCGATCTCCTCGGTCTGGCAGTCGTCGAGCCATGCGGGCGCGGCCGAAACGAGGAACTTTCGCTCGATCTCGACGGTCACGCCTGTTGCGCGAGCAGCCGATCGAGCTCTCTCACCGTCAGCCTCAGCTCGTCTGCCTGCGAGCCGGGGCGCAACTCGGCGAAGCGCTCGGCGAGGGCGCCGTAGTACCAGCGGACGTCCTCGGGCTGCCTGCCCCAGCGCAACCACAGCTCCTCGCCCTGGCGTCGGTAGTCGCGCACCACCGTGCGGGCGTTGTCGAGCTTGTCGGCCAGCGAGACCCGCAAGGCGCTGGAGGAGGAGTCGCCCAGTCGCTGGAGGTAGTCCTGCTTGCGCCGGCGCCAGGGCGGCTTTTGCTCGAGGTAGCTGTCCGTGCACTCGTTGACGATCCTGGCAACCGCGTCGCCATAGCGATCGTGGATCTCCGAGACCCGCGCCTGCCCTCCCTGGTCCTCGGGGGCGTCATGCAGCAGAGCGGCGATCGCATCGTTCTCCGACCCCCCGTCCTCGATCACCAGCCCGGCCACGCGAAGCAAATGCCCGATGTAGGGCTGGCCGTCGCCGCCATGATGCTGAGAGGCGTGCAGGCGGGCCGCGTATGCGAGCGCGTCGTGGAACCGATCACCGAAGTCCCGGCCGCGCGCCAGCTCGATCGACTCCGCGATCGGCTGCGTCATCTCGCTTCGGTCCTCACCACGAGCGCAGCGCCCGCATCCGGGAGACCTTCTTGAACTGGTGGCCCTCCATGCGGCCGAGCAGGTCGTCGAGGAGGGCGACCGCCTCGACCGCGAACGGGCCCTTGCTGAGCAGCACGCACTCCGCCCGCTCGGCCATCGCCGCGTCGGTGATCTCCGCCCGCGCGGTGATCCCCTTGTGGACAAAGGAATCGAGAACCTGTGTCGCCCAGATCACCGGCACGTGAGCGGCCTCGCAGAGCCAGAGCAGCTCCTCCTGGATTTCGGCCAGGCGGCGAGGGCCGAGCTCGACGGCGAGGTCGCCGCGGGCGATCATCACCGCCAACGGCTGGCGCCCGGCCGCCTGCACGATCAGCTCGGGCAGGTTGCTGATCGCAAGCTTGGTCTCGATCTTCGCCACCAGGGCTATCGAGCCCGGGTGGGCGAGACGCTCGGCCAGCTCCCGCTGGAGGAACTCCACGTCGCTCGCGCGCTGGACGAAGGAGTAGCCGATCATGTCGGCGTTCGCGGCGACCGCATCGAGGTCCTCGAGGTCCTTCGGGGTGAGCGGATCGAGGCGCAGCTCGGTGTCGGGGAAGTTGAGCCCCTTGTCGGCCCGCAGGCGCCCGCCCTTCGGCCGCGTTTGGGTTACCCGCAGCACGGCCGCGGCCTTGTCCGCGCGCTCGACGATCGTGCCGAGCTTGCCCTCGTCGATCCAGACCGAGTCCCCGGGCTTCAGCTGCCCGACGACCTCCGGAAGCGAGCAGCGGAAATGGCCCCGGCACTCCGCCGCGGCGGCGGGCGGCCGACCGGCGCTCATCAGCAGGCGGTCCCCGACCTGGAGGCGGCCGTCCTCAGGGGCGCTCACCGAAGCGGTGCGGGCTCGGGGTCCACAGAGGTCCATGCAGACGCGGCAGGGCCTGCGTTGCTCGGTGGCGGCGGCGCGAACGTTCTCGGCCATCGCCCTCCAGGCCGCAGCGTCGTCGTGGGCGCAATTGATGCGCGCCACGTCCATCCCCTTCTCGACCAGGGCCGACGCGAGCTGGGGATCGGTTGCCGCCTCCGACGGCAGCGTGACCATGATCCGCACGTCGCGATTTGGCGGCGCCGGGCCGAGCGCCGCCGCGGCGTGCTCCTGAAGCAGCTCATTGCCGCGGAAGAAGTCGTCGAAGTTCGGCGGTCCGTGTGGATCCTCGGGCCCGGCCAGGGCGGCGATGACGGCGTCGAGGCTCTCGAGCACCCGCGTCTCACAGCGCCCGAGCGAAGAGAGGCCCCGGGGCATCAGCTCCATCTGCAGGTCCCGCAATTCGTGCCGTCGAAGGGCGATGTAGTTGGCCAGGTTGCGCGCGCTGGGAATGAAGCTCGGGCGCTCAATCCGGTCGCGCCAACGCTCGTTGAAGATCTGTTCGCCTTCTTGGGCGACCTCGTCCCGCAGCCCCTCCAGCGCTTCGCGAAGCTCTTCCGCGCTTCGGTGCTGGGGTATCGGCCGCGCGGTTCCCACCGTTCCCGAACTCATCTGGACCGTTGTTCACCTTTCTACGCCTGCCCGCGCGCGATCGCCAAAGCCGACCATATGGGCCGCCGACCGAGCTGCTGTAACAAGGTTGTGAAAGGGCAGAGCGATCAGGTCGAAGCTCGGGCAGCCGGCTCCGGCACGCCGTCGACCCCGGCCGGGTGACACTCGGCCTCACGGCCGGGGCGCAGCGGGGTCCCGGCGATGCCACAGGAGAAGTCGTCCAGGATCTCGGTCGGCGCGGCGCCACCCGCCTCAGGCTCGGCGTGGAGGACCTCGGAGCTGATCGTCAGCCAGGCCAGGACCCCGCCCGCGGCGGCCAGTCCCGCGCAGGCGAGCATCCCGACCCTGAAGCCGTCGGTCATGCTCGACTGGTCGTAGAACGAGTTGCCGGTCAGCCCGGCGATCAGCGGCAGCAGGGCGACGGCGAGCAGGCCGGCGACCCGCGCGACGGCATTGTTGATGCCCGAGGCGATCCCGGCATGGCGAGCGTCGGCGGCGGCCAGGACGGTCGCGGTCACCGGGGCCACGACGAGCGTCAAACCGATCGCGAAGACGATCACCGCCGGCAGCACGCTCGCGACGTAGCTGTCGCCAGGTTCGATTTGGGACATCAGCAGCAGGCCGGCGGCGATCACCAGGGGCCCGACCGTGAGCGGGATCCGGGGCCCGATCCGCTGCGCCAGGGCGCCCGAGCGCGCCGACAGCAAGAGCATGAAGCCGGTCACCGGCAGGGTCGCCGCCCCGGCGGCGATCGGCGAGTAGCCCATCGAGATCTGCAGGAAGGAGACGAGCAGGAAGAAGACGCCCCCGAGCGCCGCGTAGACGACGAAGGTGACGAGGTTCGCGGCGCTGAACTGGTGCGAGGCGAAGATGTCCAGCGGCAGCATCGGGTTGGGACTGCGGCGCTCGACGACGACGAAGGCGGCCAGCGCGATGACGCCGCCGACCGCGGCCAGCGAGACAAGGGCGGAGCCTCCGCCGGGCCCTTCGATCAGGGCGTAGGTGGTGCCCGCGAGCCCGGCCGCCGCCAGCCCAGCGCCCAGCAGGTCGAGCGGCCCGCTGAGAGCATCGGGATCGCGCGTCTCGGGAACCTGGCGGGTGGCGGCCAGGGCGACGAAGAGCCCGAGCGGCAGGTTGATCAGGAAGATCGCCCGCCAGGAGACCGCGTCGACGAGATAGCCGCCGAGCAGCGGACCGATCGCCGCGGCGACTCCGCCGAGCCCCGACCAGGCACCGATCGCCCGGGCCCGATCGGAGGGCCTAAAGCTCGCCTCGATCATCGCCAGGCTGCCCGGGGTGAGGAGCGCTCCCCCGATTCCCTGCAGCAGCCGCGCCGCGACCAGCAGCTCGACGCCGGGCGCGATCGCACACAGCAGCGAGGCGCCGGTGAAGAGCCCGACCCCGACTACGAAGACGCGCCGGCGCCCGTAACGGTCGCCGAGCGAGCCTCCGAGCAGGATCAGCGAGGCGAGGGTGAGCAGATAGCCGTTGAGGATCCACTGAAGCGCGGCGGTCGACGCATCGAGGTCACGGCCGATCACGGGAAGCGCGACGTTGACGACGGTGCCGTCGAGAAAGGCCATGCCGGAGCCGAGAACGGCGATCGCAAGCACCCAGCGGCCGGCGGTGCTCTTGAAGGCCAGCCCGTCGCCCGCACCGGGCCCCTGTCCATCGGCGCTCGCGCCGTCGACAGGCGCGGATGCGGACTCGTTCACGTCACTCCCTCGCGGCAGGCGGACATGACCGAAGGCTCGCACACCGCGGTCTGTGGGCCGTCGCTCAGCTACCGATCGGCGATGGGGCGATCTCTCCCCGTCCGGCGACCTGAATATCGGCCGGGAGCCGGACTCCCAGGCGCCTGGATCTCGAAGCGTCTCTCGAGCGCCTCCATTCGGCGCTGGGCGGCGCGCGGTGCCAGGCGATGATCTGTGTAGGCGGAGAGGGTTGGATCCGCCTCGTCGAGCAGCTTGTTGACCCCGAGCCGGATCGGCTCCACTCGCGCCAGGTACTTGACGAAGGCGTGGCGCTGCGCCTGGTTCTCAGTGCTGGTTCCGCAGCCCCCCAGCAGGAACGCCGCGACTATCGCCACGAGGGCGCCACGGCTCAATAGCCGTACCCGCCCCCTCCACCGCTCGAGCTGCCCGACGGAGCCGGTGTAGAAGATTGAGGCGTGTTGCTATTCGACGCGGGCGTTGCCGACTGGCCGCCGGTCGTCGTGCCGGCAGAGGCCGAGTTCGAGGAACCGCCGCAGCCAGCGGCTCCGATCAGCAGCGCCACGATTGGGACCGCAGTCGCGGCTGCGAGGCGTGAATGAGGCATTGATCGACTCCTTGCTGAACGCGGGGACGGCGTGCTTCGCCGCTCGCCCTCGTCGCGGTTGATTGGTACCGGGGGTACGTCGGTGCCCCGCTGACGGTTCAAACGGACGGGTGCCCTTCCTGCCCCAAAGACGACCAAAACGCTTGAGGGCTCACCGATTGCCCGATAGTCCAGGCGAATCAGCGGCATCGCCATGCCCTGGGGAGTATCCGTATAGGCTTCCTGCATGAGGAGAGGGAATAGGGGACTCGCAGCGTTGGCGCTTCTGGCGGCCCTCGCGTTTGCGATCAGCGTCGTCGGGGCGACCGCAAGCGCTTCCGGGGGCGACGTCGCGTCCGCGTCCTCACTGAAGAAATGCCTGAAGAAGGCGAAGAAAAAGAAGACCCACGCCAAGCGCAAGAGGGCCAAGAAGAGGTGCAGGAGGAAGTATGCGCATGCTCCCACCCCCACCCAACCCACCCATTTGGTCCGCGCGACCCTGACCTGGGACTCGAATCCACCCAGCGGCGGGAACATCGATCTCGACCTGTGGGTGTTCGATTCGAACGGCAACAAGGCGAGGGCAGCCGCCGACACGATCCCCAACACCACTTTCTCCACCAACGACATCGACGCCCCCGGGACCGAGACGTTCACCGATCTCGCCTACACCAATCCCGGCGGCCGCAACTTCAGCTTCGGCGTCTGCTACCAGGATGGCGGCTCACAGCACACCATCTACAACCTGGACTACGTGACGGCCGACGGCGTCCATCACAGCGCCTCCCAGGAGTACGGCTCAGACGGAGCATTCAGCTCCTTCGACGGCGGCGCTCCGATCCCGGCCAACTTCTGCAAGGCACCCTGACTCGGGCCTGCTCGCGCGGGCAGCTGAGATGCCGCAGGATTCCGCAGACCGGAATCCATGCTCCGGCATGATGGAAAAGCGCGTCGCTTCGAATGGAGATCGGAAGCGCGCGCCTAGCCAGGGTCAAGGTCCCGGCCGACCTCCAAGAGTGCGCGATCAGCACGCTCGATCAAAGCCTCAAAGGTGTCGTCAGGACGCAGTGCTGTCAGACCGACGCTGATCGAGGCCCGAGGCTGCATCTGGGCGAGGGCCGCGCGTGCCTCCTCAACACGGTCACGAGCGGCGTCGAGGCTGGCGTCGGAGATCGTGCAGACGAATTCATCCCCTCCCCAACGAGCAATTGGGTCGTAGGGGCGTAGCCTCGACCGAAGCGCGGCCACTACGTCCCGAAGCAGGGCATCACCGGCTGCGTGACCTTGGCGGTCGTTTGTGCTCTTCAGCCCGTCGACGTCGACGAATGCGAGCACCAGCTCTCCGGTGGACCGCCCAGCACGCTCGATCTCGTGCCGCAGAACGATTTCGCCCATTCCGCGCCGGTAGGCCCCAGTCAGCTCATCAAGGTTGGAACGGCGCAGCTCCGCCTGCAGCTCCTCACGGTCGTGGGCTGCCTCCTCGCCGTCGCGCGCCGCCCGCGCGCGATTTATGGCGGCACGCGCTCGATCCGCAGCTCCGCGGGCGCGCGTGGCGGCGGCGGAACCGAGCCTCGCTGGCAACTTTGGAATCCCGGGCGGGAGCAATCCCTCCATCTCCTCGGCTTCGCGATCCTCCTGCTCGGCAGCCCGGTCACGCTGATCGGCTATGCGATCGCGCTGCCGGGCATCCTCATCACGCTGCCTTGCCTGCTCGTCGCGCTCGGAGCCGCTCTGGTCTCGCACCAGCCCGGTTGTCTGGCGGGCAAGCGTGCCGTCTCCACGCTCGGCGCGGGAGACCTGATAGGTCCGCTGCCTCAGAGCGTTGCTCGGTGAGTGTGCGGCGAGCTCGCTATCCGAGGCGGCCTGGTCTCGGTCCGAGGCGCGCTGGTCAGCTTCCGCTGCCGCTTGGTCGCGATCGGAGGCGCTCTGGTCCGTGTCTGCGGCGGTCTGATCGGCGTTGGCCGCCATCTGGTCGGCCTCCGACAGCACCTGATCATGCCCATGACGATGCCGCCAACGGGAACTCACGATGCTTTCATGCCCAGCCGGATATTTGAGTTCCGGAGGCGGATGACCGTCCCTGGCACCCGACGCTAAACCTCCAACTAACAGGGGCTCCAAGAACCTCACTTGACGCACCGCCCCCCCGCGTCAAGCCAGCCGAACCTACCCGGATGACCCCAGGTTGTCCACCAAAAATTGGGGTTTATGCGCCCAGAGTCGTCGTAGGCCAGGCCGCAAGACTTCGCGCCTCAGCAATGACGGCACATTTACGCTGGGCAGTACGGGACCCGAGAGATCGAAGACGCAGCGCCTTTGCAGGGATATTGCAACGCGCCCGACAGGATTCGAACCCGTGACCTTCGGTTTCGTAGACCGAAGAGCGTCCGCCGGATTCGGCTCTGGAATGGGGAATGCCGAAGCCATGAGACCAGGATGAGACATGACATGTTCGGCGAATTTGGCCGAAGGTCAA
>CAVUES010000005.1:5000-429186 GCA_963740555.1 uncultured Solirubrobacterales bacterium | reverse complement strand
CTATTTGCTCAACTGCGGAGCGAGAAATAGGCACTAAGTCCGGCCAAATAGGTATTCTGACGAAGTTAGTGACTATTTCCCTTGCCGCTCGGCCGCAGGTTCGTGGGCACTAACAATGGAACCTGATGCGATGAAAGTTCCTATTTAGCGACCGCTTGTGCCTATTTCCGATGCAGACCTTCCGTGATCTCGAACAGCACCTCGGCATGGTGCCTGCGGCAACCACCAACGCCCTGAGCGAGGTGACCGCGGGCCGGGGCCGTGAGGAGGCCTTCCGGCGACAGAACCCTCAGATCCTGGACACGCTCACCGAGATAGCTCGCATCCAGAGCACTGAGGCCTCAAACGCAATCGAGAGCATCACGGCTCCACGAGAGCGGATCGTGGACCTCGTTCAGGAAAAGACGACGCCCCAGAACCGCTCAGAGGAGGAGATTGCCGGTTACAGGAAAGTGCTCGACACGATCCACTCGAGTGCTGAGCACATCCCATTCAAGCGCTCGGTCGTCGAGCAGTTGCATCGGGATCTCTATTCGTTCACGGCTACACCAGGCGGCCGCTTCAAGAACACTCAGAATGAGGTCGCGCGCTTCGACAGCGCCGGCAACAAGATCGGGATCATTTTCGAAGGCGTCAGCCCCTTTGAAACGCCGGGGGCCATGGACGAGCTGCATGAACGCTTCAACGATGCGAGCAAGGAGGCGCAGCATGCTCCGCTGCTTTTGTCCGGAGCCTACGTCTTCGACTTCCTGATGATCCACCCCTTCAACGATGGCAACGGGCGCATGTCCCGGCTCCTCACGCTCCTCCTGCTTTACCAAGCCGGCCATGAGGTCGGTCGATTCATCAGCCTCGAGAAGCTCGTCGAAGGCAGTAAGGAGACCTACTACGAGAGTCTTGAAAAGTCGACAGCGGGATGGGACCGTGGTGAGCACGACATCTGGCCATGGCTCAACTATTTTCTCGGAATTCTCAACGCTGCATACAAGGAGTTCGAGACCCGAGTTGGAGATGTCAGCAGCGGTCGAGGCTCAAAGGCCGAACGCATCAAACAGTTCGTGCGCTCTCGAACCTCCGAGGCTTTCACTTTCGACGACCTCCAGCGGGCGCTGCCAGACGTCAGCTCTGGCTACATCCACAGGCATCTTCGGATCCTTAGAGATGCGGACATTGTCAAGTCACCTGGGCCAGGGCGCAAAGAGTGGAAGCGTCTCAAGAGCGATTTCTAGGCCCTTAAGCGTGTTCAGGCGGGCTGGGAAGTGGATACCCGTCTTGCCCTAAGTTTTCGGCCAGCGCCCCGCTTCGATGCGCTTCTTGTAGCGGCTCTGGCGGCGCTGCGCGTCGCGCATCAGCCACGGGGTGAGCCGGATGGCGAGGGTTGGGAAGGCGTCGAAGATCCTCATTACGACGCCGCGCCAACGGGGGATCGTCAGCACCGGCCGTGGGCGATCGAGTAGCGCGGCGATTCGCGGCGCCACCTGTTCCGGCGTCAGCAGTGTGCCCGAGAACGATCCCGCCGCGTCGGGGTCGTCGAGCTTGTCGGCGAGCATCGGGGTCCAGATCCCGTCCGGGCAGACCGCCGAAAGGTGGATCCCCTCGATTCCCGCGCGGCGCAGGTCGAGGAGCGTTCCGAGCGTGAAGGCAATCGCCGCATGCTTGCTCGCCGAGTAGCTGACCTCGCCGGGCGCCGCGATCAGGCCGGCAAGCGAGATCACGTTGATCACGTGGCCGCTGCCGGCCTCCAGCATCGGCTCGAGCGCCGCGACCGTGCCGTTCATCGTCCCGGCAGCGTTGATCTCGAGCATCGCACGACGGGTCTCCTCGTCCTGATCCCAGGCGACGCCCGTGATCAGGATGCCGGCGTTGTTGACCCAGACGTCGAGCGATCCGGCCCGCTCGAGCGTCGCCGCGGCGACCTTGCGGCAGGCGTTGGAGTCGCGAACGTCTAACGGCGAGTAGAAGGCGCCCCCACCGAGCTCGGCGGCGACCGCTTCCGCCGCCTCGCCGTCGACGTCGGTGACGTGCACGGTGAGTCCCCGATCGGCAAGCGCCCGCGCAACGGCGCGTCCGAGGCCTCTGCCAGCACCGGTTATTACCGCGGTTGACATCGCCGGAGCAGGATATTTGCGGCTCGCCCCGAACGGCTTCTTGAGTTCGTGGCGTCTGTGACGGGGCGACTGGAAATGCCCCATCCCTCAAGTATCGAGTGAGGGTTTAGGGTTAACGGCTCATGGCCGTCCGATCCTTTGTTAGGATGCCGCGACTTTCCGCTGAGTCCCCGCCAAATATCGCGGGGAGCGGGGGACCCACCTGGTTGGGGCGAATCGCAGGCATCTGCCGCGTAGCGCAGCTCTTTCAGCGCGAGCCCGTCAGCTAACCCCGTAAGCGCTCAGAAAGAGGCTATGGACGAACGCATGCCCCGCCGTTGGCGAGCGGGTGACAACTTCAATCGGGAGAGCGGTACGCGCGGACGGCGCCCAGATCGCCATGCGCTCTGGGCCGTGCTTCTGGCCGTCTTCACGCTTGTCGTCGCCGCTGCCTCCGCGCACGCCGCCAGCGGCGGTGTCGGGGTCGGCGGCGGCACCGCGACCGGCAGCGGCGACACCTCTCCGACGCTGACGCCCCCGGCGCCCCCGACCGCGACCTCGTCGTTCGGCTCCCGGGTGCTGCACGTCGGCATGAAGGGCAGCGACGTCCAGGTCCTGAACGGGATCGTGAAGTCGAAGAGCTATGCCTCCGGCGTCCACGTGAGCACGATCTTCAAGTCGCCCACAAAGGGCGCCGTGAAGGAGTTCCAGGGCGAGGCGGGCCTGCCCACGACGGGAGTCGTCAACAAGTCGACCAGCTCAGCGCTGGTCCACTCGATGGATCGGGCCGGCGCCACCTGGTACGGCCCGGGCTTCTACGGCAACCAGACCGCCTGCGGCACGGTGCTTGGCCAAACGACGCTCGGCGTCGCTCACAAGTCGCTGCCCTGCGGGACAAAGGTGACACTCGCCTACCACGGCCACTCGATCGTGGTTCCGGTGATCGACCGCGGGCCCTACGCGGCCGGCTACACGTTCGATCTCACCAGCGCCACGGCGCAGGCGCTCGGCGTCGCGACTTCCACCACGGTTCACTACGCCGTCGCCCAGCGCGGCAGCGACCAGCGCGGCCTCTAGCCCGCCCGCCTAGCGCCCCCGGCGCCCGATCACGTAGGGCACCGTGCGCAGCAGGATCCTGGCGTCGTTCCAAAGCGACCACGTGGCGACGTAGAGGTAGTCGAGCCGCACCATCTCGAACAGCGGGATGCGCGAGGCGCCCAGGGCCTGCCAGTAACCGGTTATTCCCGGCGCCAGGTCGAGCCGCCGCCGGTAAAGCCCCTCGATCTGCGAGTCCTCGTCTGGAACAAGCGGTCTTGGACCCACGAGACTCATATCTCCGCGCAAGACGTTCACGAGTTGGGGCAATTCATCCAGGCCAAGACGCCGAATGGTGTCGCCCACTCGGGTAATCCGTGGATCCCGCTCGATTTTGAACAGTCCCTCCACCTCATTCAGTTCGGCTAGCTCGTCGCGCAGCGCCTCAGAGCCCTCGAACATGCTTCGGAATTTGAGCATTTCGAATCCACCCCCGTCGCGTCCGATCCGGCGCTGACGAAACAGGACGGGGCCACGGGAGTCGAGCTTGATCGCCACCGCAATCGCGAGCATGAGGGGGGCCGCAAGGGCCAGCATGAAAGACGACGCCGCGAAATCGAAGCCGCGCTTGAGCAATCGGGATGAGCGCCCCATCTCAAAACCTCGCGCACCTAAGAGCGTCAATCCGTGGAGATGGTCGAGTTCGACCGACGAACCTGCGACCGGCGGTGTGGCCGGCAGCACGCTTACGGCTACGACCATGTCTGAGAGCTCCCGAATCAGGTGAAGGAGCGCTGCGCCGTCCACCTTGCCGGGGGCAATGATGACCCGCTGAACTTGTTGCTCGGCAAGGATTCTGTAGAGACCTCGCGGCAGCATCGGAATTGACCCTCCCGAGGGCATTTCCTCTGCCCGTTCGCCTGCGATTCGGCCTACGATCTCGGCCGAGTTGGAACCATCAATTCGCAGCTTGCTGCGGAGCGCGGCAGCGGTGTCGGCGGGACCAATCACCAAGCAACGCTCCGGTTGGCCAAAGCGCGCGGTCAATCCGCGGGCGACCGATCTTCCGATGATCAGCATCAAGAAAAGGCACATCCACATTGCAAACAGCTGTGGTCTGGTGACGTCCCCGATCACCGCTCGTCCCGCCAAGAGCCAGACCAGCAGGATTCCCAGTGTCGCTACCTGAAACAGGGCTGGCACTTCGTCGAGGGTTGCCCGGCGCATCAAATGCTCATCGCGGTCGTACAACCCAACCGCCTTGATCATGAGGATCAGGACCACAATGGCTCCATACGCCGCCGGGGCGAGGCCGTGGTTTCCGAATGCGACTGCCCCCCCGAACAGAGCGATGAAGACGACTAGGACGTCAGCGAGGGCCAGCGTGCGGCGAAGTATCTTGCGGCGCGACCTGATCGAATGCCGACGCTTTGCTTCAGCTCGGTCAAGATCGAGATAGGCGCGCAGCGCCGACGGCGGCTGCTTGAATCTGACATTCCGTTGGGAGGATTCGAGATCGAGTAGCTCGATTGCCCCAGGTTCCACATACCCCGTCGCCAAAACACCTCTCCGCTATCCGATTGCCGTGCCCGGTCGAGCACCCCACGCCCGCCGGGTCTTTGAATATTTAAGTCGCTGCCCGGGTCCGCCTCGGTGAACCAGCTGGTAACGACGGCCTCGACATCCTGTCTCGGCCAGAGCCGACGCCATCCGGTCGGACCACGGTCATTGACTTGGCCCAAACATATAGACCACGGGTCTGCGCGGTCGCAGTTCCCTCAAGGGAGCCGGAGCTCAATGGTCGGCGGGTCGCAAGCGCTTAAAGGCAGCGATACCCAGGCGGTACAACAGGCCGACCGCAAGGAGCGCCAGTCCGGCCCAGACGAACGCGATCATCGGATAGCCCGTGAACGGGAGCGAACCTCCCGAGCCCGTGACCGCGACTCTGCCCGCAGCGCGTTCGCGACCAGATCCGCCCTGCCCGGCATTGCCCCCGCCATGTCCCGTAGCACCGGCGACCTGACCCGATCCGCTCGGTAGTTCGGCCTGACCACCAGTCGCGCTGGGTGGCTGCGCGCAGTTCTGAGGTTCGACGCAGGAGACCGGCGTCGCTGCTTCTGCGAGGCCAGGGGCCGCGGCAAGGTTCAAGACCAGAACTGCCGCACATACGAAAACCCTCCTGTAAAAGGGAACGCCTCGATGCATTTAACCGATACTAGAACTGCAGACCGCACGCTGCGCCAGTTCGGGCTTCGTCTCAACGTGCGAGCTCCGTCCCGACTTGAGGTTCGAAGGACGACAGCTTTCTGCGTGAGCGCGGGGTTGATCATGTACTTGGCGCTGAATAAAGGCGGTTATGGAATTGGAATCCGCCAAAGCGTCGGGTTTCTCGCCTGGGCATTGATTGCGATCGGTTTCGCTTGCGGGTTCCTCCCACGAAGCAAACCTCGCCGGCTCGTGGCAATCCCCCTTCTCTGCGCAGCAGCGCTTCTCTTCTGGATGGCCCTGAGTCTCGAGTGGACCGAGAGCGTGGAGCGCACGACGGCGGAGATAGCTCGACTACTGACCTACTTCGCGCTTGTAGCAGCCGCGATCTTCTCCCTGAACAGGTACACCTTTCGCGCGGCGGCAGCCGGGCTTTCCTTCGCCGCCCTTGCGGTTTGTGGTCTGGCGCTTGCAAGCAGGCTCTTTCCGGCAGGGTTTCCCGAGGCGACCCGGTTGCTCCACGCGTTCCAGACCGATCGCCTTAGCTATCCGCTCGACTACTGGAACGCGGTGGGGGCTTGGGGGGCGATGTCGACGGCCATCGCCCTCGCCTGGAGCGCACACGCACGGCTCCCTGCTGTACGGGCTCTTGCGCTCACCACTGTCCCGGTCGCCGGACTCACCTGCTACCTCAGCTACTCCCGCGGAAGCGTCATCTCTGCCTGCGTCGCGGTGATCGCTGTGATCGTCCTGAGCAGGAATCGCTGGACCTGCTTTCTCCATCTTCTGGCAGCCGGCGTCGCCACTGGCATCGTGATATCTGTCACCCGCGCTCAGCCCCAGATCGCCTCTGCGACAGCAGAATCGGGTGCGGGCGCGGTTATAGCCGCGCTTCTCCTCGCCTCCGCAATATGCGTTGGCGCGGTCGCCGTGACCTGGGTAGTTCAGGCGGACCGTGCGCGGCTTCCCCGTTCAACAGCGAACTGGGCGGTACCGATCTTCGTCTGTGCGTTGCTGATCGCGGCCACGATCGTCGGCCACGGACAGGTCTCACGCGCCTGGAGCCAGTTCAAGAACAGGACACTCCGACTGCTGGCTCAGACCCGAACTTCGCGCCTGACCTCGGCCGGCGGCAACCGCGACAATCTCTGGAGCTCCGCCCTCGACGCCTTCGAAGCGCATCCGCTGAATGGGATTGGGCCAGGGACGTGGGAGTTCTGGCACGAGCGGAACGGACATGACAGTGAGTTCGTCCATAACGCGCATTCGCTCTATCTCGAACAACTTGCCGAGCTAGGGCTGCCTGGGCTTCTGCTGCTGGTCGGATCCCTTGGAGGCCTAGCCGCTGCTGCATTGGCGGCCCGGCGGGCACTCGAGGAGCCGGGTGACATCGGGGCAAGTGTGGCGATGTGCAGCGCATTCCCCGTATTCCTGGTTAGCGCGGGCCTCGACTGGATGTGGCAGATGACGGCAATCGCCGCACTCGCACTGGGAGGAATTGGGGCAGCAATTGCGGCGGGGTCGGGACGCCTGCGAAAGGCGCAGCGCCAAGGCGTCATCGGCCGGCGCGGGTTGAGGGGCACGATCGTCGCCGTCGCAATTCTGGCGGTGTCGGCGGAGGTACCGGGACTGGTGTCCGAGCAACGCCTTACGGTTAGCGCTGCCGCGGCCAGGTCGGGAGATCTTGCATCTGCCCATTCGCTTGCCGAGCAAGCGATATCCGCGGAGCCCTGGGCGGCCACGCCGCATCAGCAGCTTGCGTCAGTCGAACTTCTTCAGGGGCAGTTGGCGGGGGCGAGGAAGGAGATCCGCAAGGCGCGGCAGGACGAGCCGTATAACTGGCGTTACCCCCTCGTCGAGGTCCAGATCGACGTCAAAGCCGGAGATCGCAGAGCTGCCCAGAAGGCCTTCCTGCAGGGAAGAACGCTGGCACCCCGCCTTCCCTTCTATGGCCTTGACTCGAGCTATGCGTTGTCGGCGTTTTCGCACCGCCAACTCGCCCGGCTCTATCACCAGGCGTACCTATCCCAGTGACTTAATGAGCATCTCGGCTACTGGCGCACCATTGCGCAAACTGGCTAATAATCCCTGCGGCGGAAGGTCCCGGTTTCGGACGCGCGATGGCGCTTGCAGGCGGATCAACCTCGGAACCAATCTCGAAGCGAGAGCTGAGAACCCAATGAGCGACAACCCACGCTACGCGTCCCTCCGGGACTACCTGCGGGTACTCAGGGACAACGCGCTTGTGATTGCGCTGATCGCGCTCGTCGCGGGCGGGGTGGCCTTCGTCTATTCCGAGCGGCAGGAGAAGACTTACGACGCAACCGCTTCGATCGGCTTCCAGGACGTCTCCCAGCAGCTGAGCCTGATCGGAAGTCCTTCAAGCCCCAATATTCCCGCCGAGCAAACCCCGCAGGCCAGGGCACAGACCATCGACGAGCCCGCCGTGGCACGCCGCACGGCCCAGGCAATGCACACCCAGATCCCCTCGGGCACCCTGGCAGCGGCCATCAGCACCTCCGTAGACACGTCGTCCAATCTCGTGAGGGTCACTGCGACGTGGAAAAGCCCATCCTTCGCCGCGAGGCTCGCCAACGAGTTCGCCCGTCAGGCAGTGAATGCCACCAACGCCGGCGCTCGTGCGCAGTTCGCGGCCAGCATCCCAGGCCTTCAGCAGAGATTGAACCGCCTCGGTGAGAGTCAAACCGAGCAAGTCGAGCGGGCCGCACTAGTCGACCAACTCACTCGGCTCCAGTTCCTCAGTAACAATGCCCAGCTCGCACGCGTCGTGGAGGCCGGCCAAACGCCAGGTGTTCCCGCGTCCCCACATCCAAAGCGCGACACCGCCCTTGGCCTCGTCCTGGGACTCGCACTAGGGGTCTTCGTTGCCTTCCTGCGGGATTCGCTGGACCGTCGTCTCCGTGGAGGTCGCGAGATCCAGACTGAACTGAACCTTCCCTTGCTCGGACAAATTCGCGATGAGGCCATGGGGCACGTCGTGCGTGCGAACAACGGCCACAGCGAAGAGCTGGCCGAGGACCTCGAGGCCTTCCGGATTATTCGACGGAATCTCGAGTTTCTATCGGTCGATGCGCCCCCACGGTCAATTCTCGTCACCAGCGCGCTGCCCGAGGAAGGCAAGTCGACGGTGGCCGCGTCGCTTGCGTTTTCGGCTGTGCTGGCGGGAAAGCGGACCCTGCTGGTCGAATGCGATCTTCGCCGGCCCGATCTGGCCGAGCGGCTGGGACTTGCCTCCGCTCCGGGGCTCACCGATTACCTGGCGAGCCGTGCCGAACCGCGGGAGATCGTTCAGCTTGTGGACCTGCCAATCGGCGGCAATGGTGCCAACGGCACGGTGGCTGCGCCGAAAACGGGTGATCTCGTCTGTATTACGGCCGGCAGTGTGTCCCCCGAGCCCACGGAGCTTCTAGGCTCGAAGCGGTTCGAGTCGTTCTTGTCCGACGTAAGCGCGGCTTATGACCTCGTCATCCTCGACACGAGCCCATTGCTCTCGGTGGCAGACACCCTCGAAGTCCTACCCCTCGCAGACGCTGTACTGATGTGCGTCAGGTCCTCCAAGACCACCAGGGAGCAGGCGCTTGCGGCGAAGGGCGCGCTTGAGCATTACCCGCGCCGGCCGGTGGGGGTCGTGGCAACTGGGTTGCATCGCCGGGACGCGGCGGAGTACGGGTACTACTCCTACGCGCCGTGAGTGAAGGTAGGGAAGTTGGGTCCCCAACCCGCTGCGCGCTCGAGTTCTTGGACGATTTTCAGTTCGAAATCCTTTGCCGTGAACTGCACTGCTGTCCTTCGCCCCCCTTCGATGAGACGGGAGCGTAGGCTGGGATCGTTCGCCAGACGGTTCACAGCCTCCGCAATCGCACTCGGGTCGTCGGGGGGGACGACGAGAGCGTTCTCGCCGTCGACGAGGTATTCCTTTGGACCGCCACGCGCAGTTGCGATGACTGGCCGTCCTAATCCCATGGCCTCGAGCGGTACCAATCCCCAAGGCTCCTTCCAGCGCACTGGAAAGACGATCGCGTCCGCCTCCGCGTAGGCGGCGGGTAATTGGTGGGCCTCGATGAAAGGTTCGTGGACCACGCGATGTGCGGTCCCCGCCTCAGCTGATAGAACCTGCAGGCGATCAAGATAATCTGGGTGCCCGTCACCGATCATCGTCAAGGTCGCCGTTGGGGGCAGCCGTGAAAGCGCTTGGACCGCAGCTTCCAAGCCTTTGTTCTGGTCGATCCTGCCGACATAGCGCAACCGCCAGCTCCACGGATGCTCCGGGGCCGGTTCGAGAAAGCGAGTCTCGATTCCGGGGTGAACGACAGCGTAGTCACCTATTTCGATTCCGGCTCGCCTTGCGGATTCCAGCGTGTAGCGCGAGTTAAATAGGAATCGTCCCCAGCGTTCGGGATGAATTGCGGTCGGCAGACCTGTGATCCGCGCGACTGGTCCGGCCATTAATCGGCGGCGGCCATTCCAAACCCGCATCCACGCGTCGCGTCGGGGTCCGTACACGAGCCAGTCATCGTGGACAGCGAGGACCGACGGGATGCCTCGTCGTTGGACCTGCTCGATGAGCCCAAGACTCATCGCGCCCATCGACCACCAGCTCAGGACGTCCGGCCGAAAATCGTCTAGATGGCGGCGTAGGGCACGGGCGTTTCCGCGTTCGAGCTGCAGCCGACCCCACGCGTCAAGCCGGACCCATTCATTTCGCTCCCAGCTCCAATACCAGCGTAGGTCGCGATGCACGTCAGGTTCCTCTGAACCGCCAACACTCGGTTTCGCATAGTCGCTGGTGAGGATGCGCACGTTGTGTCCGTAATGTCGGGCGCGTCGCATCACGCTTTGCCAGACGAGTTCGTACCCTCCGAGATGGTGCGGGGGATACATGTTTCCCACCGCCAGTATGCGCATCGCAGGCTCCTAGACTGAAGTGCGCGTCAGTTTGACGACGCAGTATTGGGTCCCTGCATTCTGAACGTCCGCTACCTCGAGACTTGCGGCATGAGCGGCGGAGGTGAGGTCAGCCAGGTCGACGGCCGAGCCGAGCCAGGCTCGATTTTGCTGGCCTCCTGGAGCACGCCCAATGCGGACCTTCAGCCTGTGACGCAGGCGCGAAAGACCCTGCCAGACAATCGGCCGGTGAACCTCGTGGTCGTTCGAAATCACGAAAACTGCTCGCCCCCCCGGGCGCAGAATGCGTCCCATCTCGCGCACATATGCGAGCGTGATCGTGGGGTCCGGTAGGTGCTGGAAGACGACGTGCGATACGCAGAGATCAGCGGAGCTATCGGGAAGCGGCCTCAGTGTCTGACCATCTCCATGTGTCCATGTGACGTTGTGGAGATCTAGGTTCAGTTTGCGTGCCCGAGCGAGCATCTCGCTCGAGACATCCAGCGCTGCCACGTGATGAACCTGCGCCGAAAGCGGCCTGGTCAGCCGGCCAAGGCCGCAGCCGATTTCAACTGCGTCGTCCTGCCGTTGCAGGCGCTCGCCGACCGCCTCGAGCATGAGCTGTAAGTCCTGCTCCCCGTTCGCCCAGAACGTTTCGAGATCCGGTTCGCGATAGCGCAACCTGTTGTCCACGAAGAAGTACGCATCTTCACGAGCCCGTTCGTCCCAGAACCTCTCAATCTCTTGCGCTGACGTCTTGCCGATGCGAGGAGTGTAGGAACCCCTGATGGATTGTTCGCCGGTTGGACCTAGATCAACAGGCTGCGCCAACCGACACTCCCGACCGCTAGAGCAATGAACGCAACGCCATCGATCGCGACCCGCGTGCCGGCCACCCGGACGAAGTCATCGCGAGGCCATGCTGATGCCTCCTGCCACACCCAGCGTGCGTAGGGAAGTGCAAACACGAGAAAGGTTGGCCGGCGGGTCACCACGGCGCAGACGGCGCCGGCGAGCGCGACGTCGAAGAACGCGGTGCGGCGATCAAGGAACCAGTTTCGATAGAACGCGCGCCCCCGCATCTCGGGAATCCGGCGAGCGAGTGCCGGCAGGTGCCGATAGGCCCACCGGTACCTGATTGCCTGGGAGGACGACATGGGGAAGACCGCGTGGTGCACTACCGCACCCTTCGCGAAACCGACGCGGGCCCCGAGTCGCCGCGCCTCCCACCCGAGGAGTACATCTTCGCCAATTGTCCGCTTCGTCGCGGGCGCTGTCCGGCCGTTGGATGGTGCCCGCCAGCCGAATACGCCGTCACCTCCCTCGACCACCCAATCCTCGAAACCGCCGATTTGACTGAAGACGGATCGGCGAATAAAGAGATTCGCCGTTTCGTAGTACCCGGACTCGCCGTTGACGTTCACGGTTCGGTCGAACGGCCCACGGTCTGCGTGGGGATCGGGGAGCACCCTTCCCTGAGCGAGGTCAAGATCCTCGAGCGCGCGAAGTCCTGCGGCCAGCCAGCTCGGGCTCGGAAAGCAATCAGAATCGGTGAAAGCGATGTTCTTTGCCGTGGCCCGGGCTACACCACAGTTCCGTGCTCGGCCCGGGCCGCGGGCGCCGCGATTCGAGACCAGCGTCGCTCCCACGCCATGCTCGGTAGCGATCCTCGCGGTTCTATCGGTCGAGCCATCGTCCACGACGATGACCTCAAATGGGGTGTTGACCTCTTGGGCCGCCAGCGCGTCCAATGTGCGGCCGAGGGTCGCCTCGGCATTACGAGCCGGGATGACCACACTGACGGCCGGTTCATGTCGGGCCATTAGCCCTGCTTGTGGGCGTGGATGACTACATGTGGGACGCGCATGCCCTTCGCTTGCATTCGAAACTTCGCGCGCTGTTCCACTCGGTCAAACCCTGCGGCCCAGATCATCCGTGTCCAAGTGCGAGCGCTCGGCCGCCAAAATTCGACGGAGTTTCGATGTGCTTGAAACCGGGCGACCGACATAGGAAAGAGCGAAAGCATCCGCTCGTACACCTCGCACGAGATGAACCAATCGCTCGTCAGCGCGGCGATCCTCTGCAGGGCCAGCATTTGGTCACGCAAATGGATCAGGACGCTGCCGCAAAAGACGAGATCAAACGTCCCAAAGCGCTCGGGGGTAGCGTCATAGATCGAGCATTCGACGCGCTCGACAGTCGATCCGAGGATCTCCTTGGCCAGTGCGAAGCCTGATCCGCGCGGAAGCTCGGGGAAACGCTCCGGCACGTAACGAGGTGGCCAATCCAGATCCCGCTCGTCGTCGAGATCGATCGCGATTACTTCAGCGCCCCTGCGCTCCATCTCGAACGACCAGAAGCCATCCCAGGGGCCAACCTCGAGAACGCGCATACCGCGCATGTCCTCTGGGAGGCCGTAATGCTGAACGGCGGGCCTCAGGTCGAACCATCCGTCGGTCCATTCGCCTGGCTGCAGTTCCAGGGTGTGGTACCACTTCCGCTCTCGAGCACGTTCCAGCAATTCCATGCCGGAGAATGTAGTTATCGGGGCGAGGGCTCGCGCCGGTTCCGACGTTCGATCGCAAGCTCGTAAGCCGCCAAAGTCTCGTTGGCGATGCGCTCCGGATCGCATCGCTTCGCTATCAGCCGCCGTCCAGCGTTCCCCATTTCCTGGCGCTGGGACTCCGGCATTGCCAGAAGCTCGATGATGGCTTGGGCAAGTGCGCGGGGGTCACCGGGTGCCACCAAGCGACCGGTGTGGCCATCATCGACGATCGCCTCGAGTGCCGGAATGCGTGAAGCCACGACCGGTCGGGCCAGAGCTGCCGCTTCTGCAGCTACGTATCCCATGCTCTCCCAGCGCGAAGGCATCACACACATGGTGGAAACCGCAAGCTCCTCGGCGACGGTGTCTGGCCCGCCGCGGCGCCCAGCGAATTCAACGGCATGTGCGACTGCGAGTCGCGACGCGAGTGAACGCAGGTGCTCAACGAACGGGCGACCGTCGGCCCCTCCGGCGTCGGCACCGGCGAGCACGAAACGCGCTTCGGGGTAGCGGGTGAGCACAGTCGGCGCCGCTTTGATCAGGACGTCTGGAGCCTTGCGCGGCTCAAGCCGTCCAGCGAAAAGGATCCGCGGCGGACCCGCGGGGGGCGGATGCGCGGAAGGTGCCGGGTGGACGGGATAGATGATCGGGCGCACCGACTCCGGCGAGAGGCCAAGATCGTTCGCAACGGAGGCCACGATCGCCGGGGTACCCGTCACGACATCGCCGCGGCGGATGAGGGCGCGCTCGCAACGCACCGCAAGCCACTCATCGATCCCGTCTCGCCGCAGGTGCGGGAATACGTGCTCGGCTCCGGAATGGAGCCTGACGACGAGTGGGACCTTGTTACGTAGAGCGATCGCGAGACCCTCGGCCTGCCACTCGGGCGTCTCGCAGACGTCAAAGTTGATTTCGAGCCGTCGCGCCTCGTGGTATACGGCCAATGCCAGTGATATGCGACGCCACGTCTCGGGTAGCCGCAGAACTCGTCCTACGCCTCTTGGCCGTCGCAATGGTCTGCGGTGAATGTGGACGCCCTCGACTACTTTGTCGCTTGCGACCTGGCCGGGTACTACTGAAAGTACGTGGACGTCGAGCCCGCGCTCCGCGAGTAGCGGCGTAATGATGCCGGCATAGGTCCCGATACCGCCCCAATTGGTGTCCGGCGGGAACTCTTGTGAGATGAACAATAGTTTCAACGGTCGAGGATGATCCAGGGTCCTTTGGAAAAACGCGCCGATGCGACACCCGAGCTTGCGGTGGTGGTACCGACGCACTGCCGCCATGAAGAGCTCCGTCGAACGCTGCGCGCCCTCGATTCCCAGACGGTCGATTTCAATAGCATCGAAGTTTTGGTCGTCTCAGATCCAGCAACGAACGACCTGAGAGCGCTCGATCACGTCATCGACGCCGAGTCTCGGCCCTATGACGTCCGCCATTTAGGCGTGCCGCTTTCGGGGAACGTTTCAGCTTCCCGCAACATCGGATGGCGCACTTCGCGATCCGACCTGATCCTGTTCATGGGTGATGACATCCTCGCGGAACCAGCCATGCTGGAGCGCCACCTCGCATGGCACCGGCGGAATCCAGATCCTCAGGCTGGGTTGCTCGGTCACGTCCGCTGGGCAGATGAGCTGCCCAAGACTGCATTCATGCTCTGGTTGGACCGTGGGATCCAATTCGACTATGAGCGAGTCGAGGCGACGGAGGTCGGATGGGGGATGTTCTATACGGCGAACGTCTCGCTTAAGCGAACGGTGCTGGAGCGAGCTGGTGGATTCGACGAGAAGCGCTTTCCGTTTCGGTACGAGGACACGGAGTTAGGGCACCGTCTCTACCAACAGGGGTTCCGCCTCTATTACGACCCCAACGCCCGCGCTGAGCATCTTCACTTGCCCCGGTTGGATGAGTGGCATCAACGGATGGTCGAAACCGCGCAAGCGGAACGTCGCTGGGTCTCACTGTATCCCGGGAATGCGCCGTACTTCGAAAATCTATTCCGGTCGGCGATAAACGAGCCGAGGGTCAACGCCGGTCTCGCACGGATTCTGGTGTGCCATTTCCCAGGGCGCGCCCCCCTGCTGCGAGGCCGCTTGTGGCGGCAGACCGATCTCTTTTTTCGCCAACAGCTCGCTCCGAGCTTCCTCGCCGCCTGGGACGAAAGCGCCTCTGACGCTTGCTAGGCGCCTTCCCGACGGAAAACGAATGCGTGATTCTCGAAACGGTCGAGGTCCTGCCACGGGCCACCGTTGTGGAAATAGGCTTTCTCGAAACCCAATCCTTCCATACTCCTCTCCAGGTTCCCGTCTGTGATGCCCCATTGCCACACTTCGTGGACATCGCGCCAGGGCCGTTCCTGGTCGGGGTGGCTCTCCTCCAGGCGGTCGAACAGCGCGCGGTGATTGGGAAGGTCGGGGACCGAAGCCAGGTATTCCTCTCTACCAAGGTCTATGAGCCGGACAGATTCGGGGCTCGCGACCCATTGGGGGTTGACTACCCCGAATGCCTTCGTCGTCGGCGCATACGACGCAAGGACTTCGTCCCAATCGGGATCAACTTGATGCAAGAGGACGTCGAAAAGCAAGAGAAGGTCGACCTCGCCCACATGTCCTCGAACGGCCGCGTTCCCAAAGTTTCCTTCGACCAGTTCGAGCTGCGGGTGACGGCGGGCACGCTCCGCGGTTCTCGGCGTGATGTGGTCGTCGACGAGGCATGCGCGCTGCAGTTCGAAATGCTCGAGCGCATAGAAGGTGTATCCGCCATCGACCGCCCAGATGCCCCCTAGGTCCGCAATCGACTCCGCTCCAGCCTCTCCGACTGCCCATTCGATCAGGTCGAGCTTAATCTGCTGAAGAGCCGGTTGACGACTGCTGCGGTGCGAAAGCGATTTGAGCCGCGGGAGCCCGGGCAGTGAGCGCACGTGTCCTACCTCGACCGGGCTAGGACCCATGCGTGCGGATCGCCTTTGATGCGCCGCAAAGCGGCATCACGTCCGCTCCTGCTGAACAACGATCGCGGATGGATCCGGTCGGCTGTCAACTCCGGTCCCGGAGGGATGAAGACAAGGCGCGGGCCACGTACGACCTCGAATCCAGCTGAACTGACCATGCGTCCGAGTGCGGTCATGTTCGGCTTCCACCACCACGGACGTCCGATTCCTTCGAGGTCGGCAACAGGACGACCACGGAAAAGCGCGGATAGGAACAAGTCGACGTTGTCGAGCAAGAGAAGCGTGCCGGCACAAACGGAGCGGACCCGCTCCAATGCCCGGACCGGATCCCGCAGGTGCATTAGCAAGCTGCCGATGTATACGAAATCGAACTTGCCATGAGCTGCGGGATCAAGGTCGTACACCGAGCACTCCCGATGTTCGACTCGCGATGCAAGAGCCGTCGAGGCGATCTGAAAGCCAAGACCGCCCTCCTTGCGGCGCTCCAGAGCCGCGATCACCTCGTTCTCGCTGCCAGCAGGCCAATCCCACGCAAGTGGATCGAGGATGTCGATTCCAATCACTTCTTGAGCGCCCCTGCGCTCCATCTCGAACGCCCAGAACCCGTCAAATGTCGCGACATCAAGACAACGCTTGCCAGCAAGTGTCTGAGGGAACGGGATCTGCTCGGGCAGCCCACGCGTGTCGAAGAATCCAGGCGTGATCAACCCAGGGGCAAGCTCCATGGTGTGGTACCACTCGCGACTCTCGATTCGCTGCCGCAGCTCTGCGATGTTCGCGACCTGGGCCTCCATGGGCCGGCAACCCTAGCGATTGGCGGCGAGCAGCACGCCAGTTCGACGTGGGCCCGCGACCCGTTGCTAGCTTGCTGCTCGGTATGTCGGTGGCCATTGAAGTCAGTGTCATCGTGCCGGTGCGGAACGGTGCTGACTCGCTGCCCGCGCTACTAGACAGCCTCGGGGCGCAGACGATGGACGCCCGGAGATTTGAAGTTATTGTCGTCGACAACGCGTCAGACGACAACAGCGCAGCCGTCGCTGCGGCATGGGGGGTGCACGTCCTTCGCGATCCAGTACCCGGACGCGCGCGCGCCCGGAACACAGGGGCAGCCGTCGCCACGGGCGCCTACCTCGCATTCGTTGACGCCGACTGCGTGGCGTCGGAATCTTGGCTTGAAGAATTGTTCCGCTGCGCTTCCACAGCATCACTTATCGCCGGAGAGGTGTCGGTGACGACGGGCGATCCTCCCAGCAGCGTCGAGCAGTTCGAGCGGTTGTGGCGCTTTAATCAGCGCGCCTGGGTCGAGGGCCTTGGTTGGGCCGCCACCGCCAATCTTCTCGTGGAGCGCCGGGCCTTCGATGCCGTTGGTGGATTTGATGAGGCGTATCGGAGCATCGGCGAGGATGTGGACTTCTGCCTTCGCTCATCCCGCGCCGGGTTCCAACTTGCATATTGCCAACCGGCACGAGTTTCGCATCCCGGCGAGGCTCGAATGTGGCCCATGCTGAAGCGTTCGTTTTGGCACGGCTACAGCACGTCACAACTGAAAGATCGCCTCGGGGTTGGTTACGACGCTTGGCGTCATCCGTCCCCGCTGTTGCGAGAGCGACAGAGCGTAAAAGTTATTGGGATCGATCAGCAGCGAGTGCCGGCCGCACAGTGGCGGGCAATATCGAGACTCTCACGGCTGGCGTACGGTGCGCGGATGCTTGGTTCGGTGTGGAGTGCGGTGCGCCGCACACGCTGAGTTGACCGCCGTCGACCGACCAGTTCGCGTCCTCATCCCGTGTCCCGGGCTGGGTCTCGCGGCCCGTGGGTTCGAGCGCGTTGCTCTCGACTGCTTTGAGGCTCTCAACGGCCATGACGAGGTGGAGATGTGGCTTCTGAAGAGCCGCGGAAGCCCCGGCCCTAGGGAGTCCACCGCATGGGCAATCTCGCGTAACGCGTGGCTCGCCCAGGCCGCCGCTCGTCGTTTGCACAGACAAGATTTTTGGCTTGAGCAGGTTACCTTCGGCCTCAGCGTTCAGCCCTCTGTGCTTCGCTATCGACCGGATGTAGTGCTTCTGAGCGAATGGACGTTGGCGAAGGTCCTCGGGCTCCTGAGACGACTCGGGGGGCGAAGTTTCCGGATCCTTCTCATGAATGGTGCCGGCGGCACACCTCCCTTTTCCCCCTGGGGTTGACCATGTACAGCAGGTCACTCCCTACCTATTTGACCTTGCGCTGCACGGCGGATTTCCAAGGCATCAGCAGACCCTGCTGCCGCATGGACTGCGGGTGTCCACCAAGTTTTCGCCTCCAATCGCGAAGGAACGTGCTGCGCTGCGGGATCGCCTCGGCCTTCCGAAGGACCGCCTGATCGTACTGAGCGTCGGCGCTTTGAACCGGTGGTCGAAGCACATGGATTATCTCGTCGATGAGGTGGGCGCCATGTCGGAGGAAAGGCCCTTTGTCGCGATGCTCGGAGCTCGCGAACAAGAAACACCATTCGTAGTGAATCGGGCCCTACACACACTGGGGCGGGATCGGTTCGTGGCCCGCACCGTACCCGAATCAGCAGTACACGCTTATTACCGAGCGGCCGACGTATTCGTGCTCGCGTCCGCCTATGAGGGGTTTGGCCTCGTGTTGCTGGAAGCCCTCGCCGAAGGAATGCCGGTGGTGACGCAAGATTCTCCCGCGGCCAGATATTTGCTTGGGGGACACGGCGTTCTCGGTGACTTCTCTCACAGAGGCGGGTTGTCGACCGAGCTACAACAAACTGTGCGCAAGCGGTGCCATTCATCGTGACTCCGCCCGGCATCGCTGGGTCTACGACACCTTTTCTTGGGATGTACTCGCACCCCGCTACGTGGAGATGCTGAAGCGCGTTGCATGGCGCCAGCCGTTCAATTTCTAGCTAAGGTCGATCGTCCGTATGCCCGAGCTCCGCGCTTCGTTCCCGAAGGCATCCGAGCATCGGCTAGCCGATACGGAGAGCCGCGAGCGGATTGACGATTCGATTCGCAAGTACCGTCGGGTCTACCGGCGTTACGAATGTCGGCACCCCGAGATCTTCAACCCGATTGAGCAGCAACGGCTCCGAGGGGAGCTCGCGCGCACGCTCGAGGGGCTGCCGGCCAAGGCCAAACCGGCAACGCTCCTGGACCTTGGATGTGGTTCCGGCAACGTGACCAAACATGCGCTGGAACTCGGTTGCAGCGTGACCGCGGCAGACGTCACACCACAGTTCCTTCGGCTCGTCAAGCGCCGATTTGGAAACCCTGACAGCTTGCGAACGGTCCGGCTCAATGGGGAGGACCTTGCGGGCATCGGAGACGCGTCGCACGATGTTGTCTGTGCCTATTCAGTCCTGCACCACATTCCGGATTATGTGGCAATCGTTACGGAGGCATGCAGGGTCTTAAGACCGGGCGGATTGCTCTTTCTCGATCATGAGGCAAACGAGAATTTCTGGGATAAGGAGAGCTGCTTCTGGCGCCTTCTGGACGATCTTGAGCAATGGCACCTCGACCGCAAAGTCCGGTGGAATCCGTACCGTCGGCGCTGGCAACGCTTCTTGATGCCGAGCAAGTACTACGTCCGTCTTCGCCGGGCCTTCGACCCTGGATATCCGTTGAACATCGAGGGTGATATCCACGTCTGGGATTGGGACCACATTGAGTGGCCGCTTATCGAGGCATGCGTGGCGGCGCACGGGTGCGTGGTTGAACGCCGCCGCGACTACCTCTGCTACTCGCCGGAGTACCCAGACGAGATATGGGACCGGTACGGAGCGAACTGCACCAACATGCGGCTACTGGTCGCCCGCAAAGTACCTGGTTAGGGGCGACCCGCAGCGGTCCTTGGCTGAAACCAAAGTCGCGGAACCGTCGTAATGCCGAAATAGCCGATGGTCTCTTTCAGGAGATTTCTCTCGAGCACGATGGTGGCGGCAGCTACTGAAGCAAGGAACAGCCCGAGCTGAAGGAGAGCGAGGAGCAGCGTGCTCTGCTCAAAACCCGCCATTCGAACCGCGGCGACGACCGCAGCTCCAAATGCAGTTGGCCAAAGCGCTCGAACGAGATGCCCGAGGGGCCTGAATCCCGCGAAGAGGGTTGAGAGAAACCGCATGCGGAGGGCAAAGCCAACGGCTTCTCCGGCCACGAAAGCCCAACCCAGTCCGACGACACCGAGCGCAGTGACCAAAGGGACAATCGATATCAGAATGCCCGCCGCCTGGCCGATCGCCACGACCCCGACCGGTCCCGTGCGCCCACGAGCCCTGAAGAACGCGTGCCAATTGAACCCGACGTGATGGATCGCGGTCATCGCACCGAGTACCTGAATCAAACCGACGGCTGACGACCAGCGTTCGCCCAGCCCGAAGCGAACCAGGCTAGGCGCAAACAGGGTCAGGCCAAAGCCGAATGGCATGGCCCACATCAGCGCAAGCTTGTTCGATTTGACGAACGCCTCGAAAAGGACGCTCATCCGATCCTGAACGGCGCAGAGGCCGGGATAGAGGGTCTCTGTGATCACTGTGTCGGCCTTGTCCGTGAATTGAACGAGGTTCCCAGCGACCGTAAATGCGCCCAGGCCCGCGAGCCCGAGGGCTGCATTGCCGTAGAGGTAGACGACCTGGAAGACAGCCAGCGTCGCGATTCCGGAAATCAGTAGCGGAGCCGAGAATCCGACGTACTTCTTGAGCGTCCCACGGTCATATCGGAGTGCGAACGGATAGGCGCTGTAGCGAAGCGCGAGAACCGCGCCGCCCCATGCACCCAACACAGCGCCTAGCACCAACGCCCAGTAACCAAGGCCCGCGACGGCTAGAACGATGGTCGCGACGGTTGCAATCGCCGGATCCACCCCTTCAAGGACCCTTTGGCGGCGAAAATCCATCCGACGATAAAACGCCCAGACCGGGAATTGCAACGCTGCCGCTGGCAGACAGAGAGTGAGGACGACGCCGGCAGCGATGATCTCCGGGTGTCCAACTACGCCCGCGAACACACAAACGATTGCGACGACGATCGGGAGCAGAATCGCGGCAAAGATCAGCTCGATGGTGAATGCGCGCTGGAAGGCGAGCGTTTGATCTTTCTCCGACTGCTGGATGTACTTATCGTTGACACCGATCGCTTTCATTCCGACCGCGGTCCATAGCGCGAGACCAAGCAGCCCCCAGACGCCGTAGTCCGACTGCGTCAGCAGCGCTGCCGCGATCAGTCCCCTCAGGACGCTGAGACCGGCTAGGCCGACTTGGTAGACGGCATTGATGATCGTTCCGCGAGCGGCGCGGTGGCGCAGGCTGTCGATATCCCCGAAGCGGCCGCGATAGGGTGCGGCCTCCTCGCCGGCGACCTGCACGCGTTGCGTTTCGACTGCCACGTCGCTCATCTGCCTACGGCGCCGGAGCGCCTCCCGCTGCAACGTAGCAAGGGCGTTCTCGCGCGGCGCCGATGCGGCCGCCATATCCTCAGCACTGTGTCGGTGAGTGTGGCGGTCGTCTCCTGGAACACCCGCGAGCTCTTGCGGGGCTGCTTGGGATCGCTCGAGCTGGCGGCTTCCGGCGGCCTCGCCGACGTCTGGGTAGTTGACAACGGTTCCACGGACGGATCGGCCGCGATGGTCGCTGCGGAATTTCCCTGGGTCTCCTTGCTGGCATCGGAGGAGAACTCCGGATTCGGACCGGCTGTCAACGACGTTGCGCAGCGCAGCTCCGGGGAGTGGGTGGCACCCGCGAATGCGGACATCCGTTTGAGCGAGGGCGCGCTCGAGCGGTTGGTGCAGGTTGGCGTCGACGACCCGTCTTCAGCCGTGATCGCCCCCAGGCTCGTGCTGCCCAACGGTCAGACGCAGCACTCCATTTATCCATTTCCGACCCTGCCGTTCACGCTGCTCTTCAACCTCGGCCTACCGCGTTTCTCGAGGGGTCTAGGCCGCCGATGGTGTCTGCCCGGTGCGTGGGATCCTGACCGCGAGCGCTACGTGCCGTGGGCGGTTGGCGCCTTCCTTTTGGTCAGGCGCTCCGCATGGGAGGAGGTCGGAGGCTTCGACCCCGCGCAGTGGATGTACGCAGAGGACCTCGACCTAGGCTGGCGACTACACAAAGCTGGATGGCGGACGCGTTACGTGCCCGACGCAGTCGTGCACCACGACGAGTCGGCGGCGACAGCGCAGGCCTGGGGCGACGAGCGCGCAATGCGCTGGCACCGCAGCACCTACGCCTGGTTGTTCCGTCGTCGTGGCGCGGCGGTCGCGCGCATCACGGCCTTGATCAACGTCATCGGAGGTTACGCGCGCGCGACCCTGCTGACTCCACTGGCGATTGCGGCGCCCGACCGTTGGCGACCTGCTCGCCGCGATGCCCTCAATACCGCTCGTGCTCACCGAGTGGGCTTCGCGCCGCGATCAACGCTGGAGCGCCAGCGGTAAGGAGGTGGAGCCGGAGTTCACGGGCTTGGCTTCAGCCATTGAGGGCTCTGGATATTTCTTGGTTCGTCGGTCGCGCCCCTGATTGCCAGCGGCGATCAGGGCAAACCCGACCGCCAGAAGCAGCCCATTCCGTGGCGTGTAGAGGGTATCGTCAAACAGGTTTGCGACCGCATAACCAACTAGCAGCGAAAATGCAAACGTCGCCCTGCGGGACCACGCTGATTTCAGTGCCAGAACGAAGACCGCCAAAAGCGCCAGTGCTCCAGCGATACCCAGCTCTACGGCCGCATCGAGAAAGACGTTATGCGCGTAATAAACGCCCTTGCCTGGTTCGGGATTGAGGGTTTCGAATAGTCCGGGTCCTACGCCCAACGCCGCGTGGTGGGGAACGAGATGGATGGCCTGCGTCCAAAGGTTGATTCGCCCTAGCGGTCGAGGTGGAAGAAGTATTCGGAGGCGGTCGGAGATAGTCTGCCGAAAGTCCTCATGCGCCCCGGAATCGGCACGATTGCAGTAGGAGGATTGCTTCCACGACGAGCGCGAGGACCAGACCGGCCGCCGCCTGAGCCGAGAGCGATATCCGACGATTGCACCGATCCACGCCTGACGGGAAAAAGTCACGAGGAGTCCCGCGCCGATCAGAATCAACACCAGCGATCCAAGGTATCCCTACGCCCGAGTTGCTCGGCGCTCGCGTCGCAGCCAGACGCCGGCGATCAACAGAGCATCATGTACTGGCCTGCGCTGGCGGTGTCCATGAAGGGGAATATCCCGCGAAGGACATGGGGGTTGTCGATCACCCAGTTGATGGTCGAAATTCCTGCCGCCCTCTGGCCGGCGAACGTTGATTGGACGCCCCGCAGCCAACTGATCACGCTGTCCTGGCCGGCTCCGAACTGGGCGGCGAACTGAATGATCAGGGCAATCGCGGCAAGCGCACCGCTGTAGACCATCGATTTTGCAACCGCTTGGGTGGAAAGTCGTCCCGCGCGCAGCGCCGTTGCGAGACCGAACGCGAACCAGCCGAAGAGCAGCAGGTAGAAGACCCGGCTGAGTGCATAGGAGGGATCGCTGGATGCGGCTGCGGTGGCGACGGCAAGCAGCACGAGCAGCGCAAAAGGGACGATTGGAAGAGCTCGCCTTAGCGGACGGAGCTGCGCCGTCTCGCGAAGTATCAGTACTAGGCCAGTAAGTCCGAACGTGGGACCGCGAGAAAAATTGAAAAGCTCCCTACGCTCGCGGGATAGATCAGAAACGGCAGCACCACGATCAGGCAAAGGGCTGTCGCTCGGGGACGACGACCGCGCTGACGACGAAGACGGGGCCCGCAACGAGAAGATTGCGAGCGGCCAATTCCCCCGCCGCCCCCAGATATCCAGCAAGTGCAGCAACGGTGCAACCGAGGGCAATCAGCCAGGCAGAGGAGGCCGGGTAACCATCGAATCGTCCTCGTGATTCGGCCGAACCCGGGCCGGACTTCGCCATGACCCTGGACTGTTCTCATTCCGAATGCCCCTTCGCCTAGCTCCCCTAAAAAGCGCCCGCTCATGCTGACATCTCCTGGGCACAGGGCGCGCCGGTTCACCGGCCGTAGGCGCCAACCCGGAATTGGCGCATCCGCGCCATGCCACTAGTAGATTCGCAAAGCGGGAAGTGCCATGGATCTGTCCGTCGTAATCCCAACGCGGGGCGTCCGGAGGTCCTTGCGGACTGTCTGGGGACGATCGCCGGTCAAGTCGATCCTCCGGGGGGGATGGAAATGCTGGTCGTCGACGACGGTTCGGAGCCGCCCCTTGAGGACAGCGTGGCTCGTTCTCAGGGGGGCCAGCCGCGGGTGCGCTTCCTACGGCAGGCAAAGCAGGGCTTGAATGCGGCGCGCAATCGCGGCGTAGCCGAGGCAAGAGGCGAGGTGATCGCGTTTCTTGACGACGACACACTCGTCAGCCCAGGATGGGCGCGCGGCGTGCGGCAGCCTTCGAGCGCACCGATTGTGAGGCGATGGGCGGTCGGATAGAGCTGCGGTTGGAAGGAGATCGCCCCCGTTGGCTTACTGCAAAGAGATTGGCCTACCTCTCCCAATACGACTTGGGACCACTGCCGCGGTTGGTCCACGCGCCACCCCTGCCCTTCGGCGCGAATTTTGCGCTGCGGCGCAGCGCTCTCAATCGGATCGAGCCTTTCCGCGATGGACTCGATCGCGTCGGGACGACCCTGATCTCCAACGGCGAGACCGAGCTTCTTCGGCGACTTCTGACGGCTGGGGGGCAGATCGTCTACTGGCCCCGAGCGGAGGTCCTGCATCGGGTGCCGGCGAAACGGCTTACGAAATCGTGGTTTCGCGAGCGCGCCATGGCTCAGGGAATCAGCGACATCCGCAGCGGCTCACCGTCTCGCATGCCCCATCTATTGCTCGTGGGCCGCGAGATCATGCGGGCCGGCCGGGCCCTCCCGATCTTAGCCCGCCGCCTCAGCGAGCGGCGCGGCGGATTCGACGCTTTGCTGTGGCTCACCTCTTGTCAAGGCAGGATCGAGGAGCTCGGCCGCCAGCGCCGGCTGCATGTTTGACCAGGCGCCTTTCCCGTTTGCGGATTCGATCGCCTCGCCTGTCGCCGAGGGTCCAGGCATTCGCGATCGCCTCGCGGTCATCGTTCCGACGCGCGACCGCCCGGAACGACTCGAACGCTGCCTCGACGCTCTGGCCACTGCACGCGCGGAGATCGAGTTTCCGGTCTACGTCTGCGATTCGAGCGAGCCATCCATGGCGGCCCGGGTCGCCGAGTTGTGTGATCGCCACCATTTCGTGCGATTCGTCTCCCACGATCGCGTTGGTGCAACCGCAGCACGCAATGTGGGGACACGGGTCTGCAACGCCGAGTTGGTGGTCTCCGTTGACGACGACGTATACGTAGAGCCCGGTGCGATTGCCGAGCTCCTGCGGGAGTACGGCAACGGAAATGGAAGCACTGTCGTCGCCGGAACGGTGGACTGGGGTAATTGGCGCAGCCGACCGTTGGTGATGCGCCGGATCGGTTATGCCCGGGACGCCGAGGAGGGCGAGGAGGTGGAGTTCGTGGTCAGCGCGCTCATCCTCTATCCGCGGGCACTTGGACTCGCGTTCCCTTGGAACGAGCGCCTGCTGCCCTACGACGACCGGTTCTCCAGCCTGTTGTGGCGTGCGGCGGGGGCATCTCTGGTCTTCGCTTCTCGGGCGACCGCAAGCCACGACAAAACGCGCAGCCGCTACGCAGTCGATCGGGAAGCCGATCGGATCTACGCGAACCTCTTTGACGCCTGCCTGGTCAGCCGCAGCTTGCGGCGGCTGATTGAGTTTGAGTTCCTCGGATTCGCGGCTTGTGCCAAGAAATGGGCGAGGAGCCCACGCGGCGCGTGGGGTCTCGTCGAAGCCTGGGTCAGGGGCCATGTCGCGTTCCTGCGTGACCTTGAGAAATTGCGTGCGGAGGTGCGGCGGGCACGGACGCTCGCCGTTGGGTCCAATGGCTCTGGCTGACCGGCGACTGATCCTCTGCTACCACGCGGTAAGCCCTCGCTGGCCCGCAGACGTGGCCGTGGCTCCGGATCGCTTGACCGATCAGCTGCAAACCCTCACCGATCAGGGCTATCGGGCAGTGACGTTCAGCGAATTGGTCTCTCTCGGACCGGATCAGAGGGCTGTCGCGATCACCTTCGATGACGGGTATCGCTCGGTGGTGACGCTCGCTGGCCCGATTCTGAACCGCTTCGACATTCGGGCAACGGTCTTCCTGCCCACAGATTTCGTCGGCGCGGGACCGATCGCTTGGCCACGCATCAACCGTTGGCTGGAGACCGACCACAGGGATGAGCTGGAGACCATGAGCTGGCAAGACGCCCGGCGACTGCGGGACCGCGGGTGGGAGATTGGCTCCCATACGAGGTCCCATCCTCGGCTGACCGAATTACCGAATGACCAGCTCGACGAAGAGCTGGTGGGCTCCCGGACCACGTGTGAGCAGAGTCTGGGAGTGCCATGCACCGCCCTTGCATTTCCATTTGGTGACCACGATGAGCGCGTCGTCTCTGCCGCCGCGGCGGCCGGATATTCCGCCGCGGCGACCCTTTCCGCCGCCAACGGTCAGACATCGAGCCTTCGCTGCCCGCGAGTGCCGATCCTTCGCTTCGACGGGCCGCGACTCTTCAAGATCAAGACATCAGGGCTGGTCCGACGATCCACAGTTTTGACGCCCCTTGCCCGTGCAGCGCGTCATCTCAACCACTTGGCCGTTCAAGGAGAAGCTTGAGTGGCGACTCGATCGGCACATTCCAACGGCGCGCTTCGGGCTCTGGTTGCCACGCCCGACTTCCCACCCGCCAAAGGCGGCATCGAGCTTCTGATGTACAGCCTCGTTTTGAACCTTCACGACGTACAACCAATGGTCGTCGCGCTCGGCGGTGATGCGGCCAAGAGTTTCGATTCAAAGGGGTCGCTTGAAGTGGTGCGCGCCGCTCGAGGTGGCGGGCGCCTCCATCGTCTGTCGGTTAGCTGGCTCAACCGCTCGGTCCTGAGCCATGGATGCCACTTTCGCCCCCACGTCATCGTCAGCGGCCATGCCGTGACTGCGCCGGCATGTGCCCCTCTGCGGACCGTGCGACGTGTCCCTGTCATCCAATACCTGCACAGCGACGAGTGCCGGCACCGACCGCGCCTCGTCCGCTTCGCCGTACGCCATGCCGATGCGGTAGTCGCGGTAAGCGGTTACGCGAAAAACCTTGCTCTCGCCGCCGGTTGCCCCCCCGACCGAATTCGGGTGTTGCACCCCGGCGTCGATCTGCCGGACCCTCCTCGAACCTGTACAAGGGACCGGCGCCCGACGGTCCTCACCGTCGCTCGCATGTACGACGAATACAAGGGCCACGACCTGATGATCCGGGCATTGCCGCTGGTGCGGGCGCGAGTGCCCGACGTTCAATGGGTCGTGATCGGAGAGGGGCCGCTTCGATCTGATCTCGAATCCCAGGCGAGGAGAAGCTCGCTTCAGCATTCGGTTCGATTTCTGGGCGCGGTCTCCGACGAGGAGCGCGACAGCTGGTTTGACCGCGCGCACGTTTTTGCCTTGCCCGGCCGTCTACCGCCGGAAGGGGTTGGGGGCGAAGGATTCGGGATCGTCTATCTGGAGGCGGCTGCCCACGGGCTGCCGGTGGTGGGTGGAGCCGCCGCTGGAGCCGTGGACGCGGTGGACGATGGTGAGACCGGGATCCTGGTCGATGGAACCGACCATGTCGGGCTCGCCAAAGCCTTGACTGACCTGTTGCTAGATCCTGATCGGGCTTCCGCCCTCGGCAGCGCGGGTTCTGATCGGGCAAAGCGCTTTACCTGGGCACGGCATGCCGAGGGCGTTGAACGTCTGATGTTCGAACTTGCTGAAGCCAGGGATTGATGCGGCGCCGGGTTCTCTTTCTCAGCCACACGGGTGAGCTCGCCGGTGGCGAGCGATCGTTGATCGATCTCGTGGAAGGACTGCCGTCGGACGTTTGTGGCTCGATCGCGTGTCCTGACGGAGATCTACGCGCAGCTCTCCAAGCACGCGGTCTGCCTTCCCTCCCGGTGGCGGGGACGGACGTGAGCTTCCGATTCCGTCCGCTTCACACCACGAGGGGGGCGGCGTGGATGGCCCGCACGGCGCTACGGGTTCGCAAGCTCGCCCGCAGCAGGAATTCGGACCTCGTGCACGCCAACATGACCCGCGCTGGCCTGGCGGCCTGTCTCGCTCGACGCATAGGAGGCCCGCCCGTAGTCGTGCACATGCGTGAGCGACTGCCAGAAGGTCGAGCCGCAGATATGACCCTGCGCTTGATCGAATCGCATGCCGCTGCCGTGGCTGCCAATTCCCGTTTCGTGGCCAACCAGTTCAATGGAAACAGATGCCCGGTGACCGTTGTCCCCAACCCGGTGGACTGTCACCGGTTTGATCCCGACCGGCTCGATCGCGCAGGGCTGCGCCGGGATCTCGGCCTTTCGGACGATGCAGTCGCAATCGTCGTCGTCGGTTACCTGGCCCCATTGAAGGGACAGGACGACGCGATACGCGTACTTTCGGAGCTCAAGCCGAGGCATCCGAGCCTGCGGCTCCTGATCCTGGGCTCGGTCAAATATGCGTCGCCGGGCGCCCGCTTCGACAGCATTGGTTACGGAGAGCGCTTGGAGCGAATGGCCCGCGAGATGGGCTTGGAGCAGGAGGTCCTGTTCCTCGGGGAACGTGAAGATGTGCCGGAGATACTGCGCGCTGCCGATCTCGCGTTGGTCCCATCCTGGTACGAAGGATTCGGTCGAACGGTTCTGGAAGCGATGGCGATGAGGCTGCCTGTGATTGCGACCGACGTCGGTGGGCCGGCCGAGATCATTAGCGACGGGTGCGATGGGATCCTGCTCCCGCCCCGCGAGCCGGCTCGGTGGGCGAGGGCAGTGGGTGAGCTGCTGGGGCAGCCGAAGCTCCGGGCGGCGATGGGGCAAAGAGCACGTGAGCGCGCGTCTCGCGACTTCACTCTCGATCGCCACGTCGAACGGGTGACGGCTCTCTACGACGAAGTCCTGAACGGCGCCGCTTAGACGGCAACCCGGCCCACCACCGAGGAAGCCGACCGCAGGGACGCGCTACGGCCTAGGTCTGGGACCCAACCACGTTCTTCCGGCCGGCCCTCCTTGGAGGCTGGGGGATGAGAGACCACCCAGCGCTCCAAAGGAGGAACCGGATGACATTGCATCGCAACGCAAGGACGTGTCCAGAGTCCCGTGAGCTTTTGGGCCGCCGCGTGCTCGAAGAGGGCTGGACGCTCGCGGCGGGGGCCGAGGCCGCCGGCGTGAGCGTTCCGACCGCCCGCAAGTGGGTGCGCCGCAAGCCCCGGGGTGAATCGCTTGAGGATCGCTCCTCAGCCCCTCGGCGAGTCGCCAACCGTACCCCCCGCGACCGTGTCGAGGCGGTGCTCGCGCTGCGGCGAATCCGCCTCACGGCCGAGCAGATCGCCGAGCAGCTTCAGATGGCGCCGTCGACCGTGTCGTTGATCTGCAAGCGCGCCGGCCTGGGCCGTCTTTCCCGCCTCGAGCCGGCAGAGCCCGAGCGCCGCTACGAGCGCTCCCGGGCGGGCGAGCGGATCCACATCGACGTCAAGAAGCTGGGCCGAATCGCTCGTCCGGGGCACCGCGTTACCGGCTCGCGAGCACCGCAGGGCTATCACCGCCAGGCCTTCGAGCAGGGCTGGGACTACGTCCACGTCTGCGTCGACGATGCCACCCGCATCGCCTACGCGGAGGTCCTCGCCGACGAGCATCCCGCCAGCGCGATCGCTTTTCTGCGCCGCGCCGTCGCCTACCTCGCGTCGCTGGGCATCGCGGTCGAGCGGTTGATGACCGACAACGGCAACCCCTACCGCTCCCGGGCCCACGCAATCGCCTGCCGCGAGCTCGGCCACCTGCGCACGAGGCCATACACGCCACGCACCAACGGCAAGGCTGAGCGCTTCATCAAGACGACGGTCGACCGTTTGGCCTACGACGCCGTCTACGGCTCAAGCCGGGAGCGCATGAGGGCCTTGCCGGCCTGGCTTGATCGCTACAACCGCAAGCGCCCCCCTCGCTCAATTGGGAGGATGCCACCGATGGCCCGCCTCGCTGCACTCAACGCCAACAACCTGGTTGGCGCCCACACCTACGCGGCCGAGGGCAGCACCCGCGGCGTCGCCTGGTCCTTGGGCAGCGCTGCGGCGCTTGCGATCAGGCTCTGGAACTCGTTCAGCGCCAGATGGGCGACGGCCTCGAGGATCTCCTCGTCCGACCAGCCGGCCTCCCGGGCCTCCTCGTGGAGGTGCACCGGCGGGTAGCCGTCGGTGTCCAGCGTCGCCTTCAGGTAGTCGAGCAGCGCCGCCTCGTGCGGGTCGGAGGAGGTGAAGCTGCGGGCCCGCGAGACCTCGTCGAGGCCGAGCCCGGAAGCCCGGGCCGACTTGGCGTGCTGGGCGATGCTGTAGGCGTCGTCGCGGCGCTCGGCCACGGCCAGCGCGATCCGCTCGCGGGTCGTCTGCGGGAGCACGCCGTGGCGAAGCTCGGTGCGCATGCGGGTGTAGGCGCGCAGCACGGCGGGGGAGCCGGCGAGCACGCCGACGAACTTGGAGACGGCCGCGCCGCCGGCCTGGATGCTCTTCAGGATCGGGGCGCTCTCGTCCGGGGCGGTGAGCTCGTCGTGGATGTGGAATCGGCTTACTTCGGTCTTTACTGTCACGGTCGTCCTGTCTCTGCGGGGGCGGCTTTTCCGCTTTACAAAGCCTTAAACCGCCCTTTACTTCACTTTTAGCCGGTAACTTACAGCTAGTAAGTTATAGCGGGTTCGGCGGCGTCTCGCAAGCGCGGTGATCGCGCCATTGTCGGTACCTCTAGATACGTCTGTACCCGCGCCCCGGTTCACAGCCACCGCCGGCGCCCGAGCCCTTGCCCACGCGGCTAATGTTTCGCCTCCTTCCGCCACGGCGGACCCCGTCATCCGAGCAAGGAGAAGCACAGCAATGGCCGATCAGCCGAAGACCGCCAGCGACGTCCTCGAGATCGCCAAGGAGCGCAACGTGCGCTTCGTGCGGCTCTGGTTCACCGACGTGCTCGGTCAGCTGAAGAGCTTCTCGATCAACGCCCAAGAGCTCGACGACGCTTTCGAGGGCGGGATGGGCTTCGACGGCTCCTCGATCACCGGTTTCAACCCGATCGAGGAGTCCGACATGATCGCGATGCCCGATCCGGAGACCTTCGCGCTGATCCCCTGGCGCCCCGAGGAGGAGAACGCGACCGCGCGGATGTTTTGCGACGTCAAGGTTCCCGGCGGCGACCCCTACGAGGGCGATCCGCGCTGGATCCTGCGCCGCGCCCTGGAGCGCGCCCAGGATCTCGGCTTCGACGCCTACAACGTCGGCCCCGAGCTGGAGTACTTCTACTTCCGCGACGCGAAGCCGGAGGGAGAGCCGGAGGTGCTCGACGACGGCGGCTACTTCGACCTCACGACGCTCGACGCGGGCTCCGACGTGCGCCGCGAGACCGTGCTGGCGCTGGAGAAGCTGGGGATCCACGTCGAGTACACGCATCACGAGGTCGGGCCCTCCCAGCACGAGGTCGACATGCGCTACGCGAACGCGCTGAAGATGGCCGACGACTGCATGACCTACCGGATCGTGGTCAAGGAATACGCGATGAAGTACGGCTGGTACGCGACCTTCATGCCGAAGCCGCTGTTCGGCGAGAACGGCTCCGGCATGCACGTCCACCAGTCGCTGGGCAAGGACGGCGGCAACGCGTTCTTCGACCCCGACGACCAGTACTTCCTCTCCGACACGGCGAAGGCGTTCATCGCCGGCCAGCTCAAGCACGCGCGTGAGATAGCGCCGCTGTTCGCGCAGTGGGTCAACTCCTACAAGCGCCTCGTCCCCGGTTTCGAGGCGCCGGTCTATCTCGCCTGGTCGCGCCGCAACCGCTCGGCGCTGATCCGGGTGCCGCTCTATCACCCCGGCAAGGAGGGCGCGACCCGCGCCGAGCTGCGCTGCCCGGACCCGGCCTCCAACCCCTATCTCTGCTTCGCCGGCATGCTGCAGGCCGGGCTGGAGGGGATCGAGCATGGCTACGAGCTGCCCGAGCCGATGGAGCAGAACCTCTACCACCTGTCGCCCGAGGAGCGGGCCCAGCGCGGCATCGAGCAACTGCCGGAGACGCTGGGCGAGGCGATCGAGATCGCGGCCGAGTCGGAGCTGGTCCTGCGGACCCTGGGCGAGCACACCTTCCGGCGCTTCATCGAGATCAAGCGCCAGGAGTGGGAGGACTACCGGGTCCAGGTCACTCCCTACGAGATCGAGAACTTCCTGCCGATCCTGTGAGCGCGAGGCTCAATTAGGGGTGGCGAAGCTCCACGTCCTGCGGGTCTTCGTCAACGACGAGGGCGAGTGGGGCAACCCGCTCGGAGTCTTCCTCGACGGCACCGAGGTTCCGGCGGCCGAGCGACAGCGGGTGGCGGCCGAGCTCGGATTCAGCGAGACCGTCTTCGTCGACGACCGCGACGTCGGCGAGCTGCGCATCTTCACCCCGGCGGCCGAGTTGCCGTTTGCCGGGCATCCACTGGTCGGCAGCGCCTGGTTGCTGCGGCTGCAGGGCGCCGAGGTCCGGACCCTGAGGCCCCCGGCAGGCGAGGTCGGAGCCCGCTTCGAGGACGAGACGACATTCATCTCCGCCGAGTCCGCCTGGTCGCCTGGCTTTCACCCCTTGCAGCTCGACGAGCCGGCGCAGGTGCGGGCGCTCGACGGCCCCCCGATCGACGCCGAAGCCGTCTACGCCTGGGCCTGGATCGACGAGGACGCGGGCACGATCAGGGCGCGCGGCTTCGCGCCCGGGTTCGGGATACCCGAGGACGAGGCGACCGGCTCGGCGGCATTGGCGCTTTGCGCCCAGCTCGGCCGCCCGATCACGATCAACCAGGGCCACGGGTCGCTGCTGATCGCCCGGCCCCTGGAAGGGGGAAGCGCAGAGGTGGGGGGCAGGGTGGTGCTCGACGAAGTCCGCGAGCTCTAGTCGCGCCGCAGAGCCTTCGCGGCGCGCGTCTTCAGATTCAGCGCCGCGGTCATCGCCCGCTCGGCGGCCGAGCCTTGAGGCGGCAGCGCGCCAAGCTGGCGGGCGATCTCGGTGCCGCTGGTGTAGGCCTGGTTGTCGACCAGGCGGCCGTCGCGAATCGTCACCACGTCGCAGCCCTGCACGTCCACCGATGCTCCGTTCGGCTCCATGCCCTCGAAGCGCGCGTCGCCGCTGAAGGTCCCTGTCGCGCGCCACTCGACCGCTGCTCGCTCGCCCTCGGAGACGATGTCGAGGATCTCGAACTTCCAGTCGGGAAAGGCTCTGAACAGGTTGCCGAACCACTCTCGGTAGTTGCCTCCCACCTCCAGCTCGACCAGTCCGTGGATGCGGCCGATCGGGCCCGGCTCGTACATCGACTCCATCTTGTCGAGGTCCTGGCGGCCGACCGCCTCGAAGTAGGCACGCGCGACCTCCGCGGTCGCGGCGCTTTCCTTCTTGGTAGCGGTTCTAGTCGCCATCGCCTCCATGATTGCCGATCTGCGCCGCGAGCGCATTCGGGCTCGTGACCGGCGCCTGACAGGAGAAGTTCTCGCAGACGTAGGCGGCGGCCTTGCCGTCGACCGCCGGGCGGTCGCGCAGCAGCTCCGGCCGCTCGCTGCCCTGCGGCCCGCCGGCAAGCACCAGGCGGGGGCGGTAGGCGGCACGGACGACGGCGGCCAGCTCCGCCAGCCCTTCGGTCCCGCCGTCGGGCGGCGCCACCAGCGCCACTTCCCGGGTCCCTTCGAGGTGGAAGTCGAGCGCCTGGAGCAGGTGGCCGAACCCCTCGGGGTGGCGGATCGCCGCCGGGTACATCAGCCGCAGCACGCCCTCGGCCCATTTCTCGTAATCGTGCTCGCCGGTCAGCGCCGCGAGGCGCAGCAGCCCCAGCGCCGCGGCGGAGTTGCCGGCCGGTATCGGGTGA
Organism: uncultured Solirubrobacterales bacterium; assembly: GCA_963740555.1. Classification (GTDB taxonomy): domain Bacteria; phylum Actinomycetota; class Thermoleophilia; order Solirubrobacterales; family 70-9; genus Mayfieldus. The sequence goes on along the minus strand of CAVUES010000005.1, from coordinate 395,514 downwards.
TCGCCGAGGTCCTTGCGGCGGGCGATCAGCTCCTCGTGGTCGCTGGAGGTGGAGAAGAAGGCGCCTCGTTCGCGGTCGCCATAGCGCTCGATCATCGAGTCGGCGATCTCGCGCGCGGCGTCGAACCAGCGAGTCTCGAAGCTCGACTCGTAGAGGGTCAGCAACGCCTCGACCATGTAAGCGTGGTCCTCGAGGTAGGCGTTGAGGTGGGCCCGCCCGTCCTTGTAGCTGCGGAGCAGGCGTCCCTGCGGGTCGCGCATCTCGTCGAGCACGAAGGCGGCGCAGGAGCGTGCCGCGCCGAGGTAGTCGGGCCGTCCGAGCACCGCGCCCGCCTCGGCCAGCGCCGAGATCATCAGCGCGTTCCAGGAGGCGAGGCGCTTGTCGTCGAGGCCCGGCCGGACCCGCTTCGAGCGCTCCGCGAAGAGCGCCCGCCGGGCCTCCGCCAGCCCTTCCGGCTCGGGGGCATCGGGACCGCCCGGCAGGTGGAGGACGTTTCGGCCCTCGAAGTTGCCCTGCCCGCTGACCCCGTAATACGCGCTGACGTCGCCGGCCCGGTCGCCGAGCACGTCGCCGATCTCCTCCAGCGTCCAGACGTAGAAGCGTCCCTCCTCGCCCTCGGAATCGGCGTCCAGGGCGGAGTAGAAGCCTCCCTCGGGCCCCCGCATCTCGCGCAACGCCCAGTCGAGGGTCTCGGTGCAGACGCGCCGGTAGCGCTCCTGCCCGAGCACCTGCCAGCCGTGCAGGTAGGCGCGCGCCAGCAGCGCGTTGTCGTAGAGCATCTTCTCGAAGTGCGGCACGAGCCAGATGTCGTCGACCGAGTAGCGGGCAAAGCCGCCCCCGATCTGGTCGTAGATGCCGCCGCAGGCCATCGCGTCGAGGGTTCGCTGCGGGATCTCGGTCTCTTCGCGAGTGAGCAGGAACTCCAGAGCCGAGGCGGGCGGGAACTTCGGCGCCCCGCCGAACCCCCCGTTGGCCAGATCGGCGTCGTGGCGCAGTCCCGCTACGGCTTCGGCCAATGCCTCCCGCCTCAGCGGTCCCTCCGGGGGCTTCACCTCCGCGATCGCGCCCAGCTGCGATCGGGTTTGCGGCGCTCGCTCGCGGATCTCCTCGCGGCGCTCGCGGAACGCTTCCACCACCGCCTCCATCACCTGGCGAAAGCTGGGCATTCCCTGGCGCGGCTCGGGGGGGAAGTAGGTCCCGGCGTAGAACGGCACGCCGTCGGGGTCGAGGAAGACGGTCATCGGCCAGCCTCCGTGGCCTGTCATCGCCTGGGTGGCCTCCATATAGAGGGAGTCGACGTCGGGGCGCTCCTCGCGGTCGACCTTGACGTTGACGAAATGCTCGTTCATGAACGCCGCGGTCTCCGCGTTCTCGAACGACTCGCGCTCCATCACGTGGCACCAGTGACAGGCCGAGTAGCCGACCGAGAGCAGGATCGGACGGTCCTCGCGGCGGGCACGCTCCAGCGCTTCCGCGTCCCAAGGGTTCCAATCGACGGGGTTGTCCCGATGCTGGAGCAGGTATGGGCTGGTTTGGCTGGCGAGCCGGTTAGCCATTTCTGACTCAATACTTACCCGAAAGTCCGATTGCTTCTCATCACGCCTGCCCTTAGCCTGTCCTTCAAATGAGCGCCGAAATAGAGCTTCCGCAGGATCTGCAGGAGCTCCTCGATCGAGTAGCTGCCGAAGACAGGGGGGCGGTTGCTGAGGCCTTGCGCCAAACGATGCGCAGCGAGGCCGACCTACGCGACGCCACGCGGCGATTGGAGGAGGCCCAGCGGGTCGCCCACTTCGGAACCTGGGAGTGGGACATTCACGCCGACCGGGTCACCTGGTCCGACGAGCTGTATCGGATCTTCGGCGTCAGGCGCGACCAGTTCGAGGCAACCTTAGAGGCCTATCTCGAACTGATCCACCCGCATGATCGGCGCCGCGTCACTGATGAGATTCAGCGGGCGACCGAAAACGCCACGCGCTGCGTGTTCGAGCACCGGATCCTGCTCGACGACAAGACGATCCGCACCCTGCGCTGTCACGGCGAGCCGGTCACAGACTCCGAGGGCAAGGTCATGCGCCTGTTCGGCGTTTGCCAGGACGTCACCGAGCTCGCCGACTCCGAGCGCGGGCGGCGATCTGCCGAGGACCGCTTCCGCAACGCATTCGAGCACGCGCCGATCGGGGTCGCGCTGGTCGCCGTCACCGACGAGGGACTGGGGAAGTTCCTGGCCGTCAACCGGGCGATGTGCGCGCTCACCGGCTACAGCCAGGGAGAGCTCGCCGATTCCTCGCTCGACGAGATCACGGCTCCCGAGGACCGCTACCTCGACAGCGCCCAGCGCCGGCGGCTGCTGGCCGGCAAGTTCGACTCCTACACGGTCGAGAAGCGCTTCCTGCACCACGAAGGCCACGAGGTGTGGGGCCAGTTCAGCCTCTCGCTGGCGCGCGAGAGCGAGGAGACAGCCCCCTACGGCATCCTGCAGATGCAGGACATCAGCGAGCGGCGCCGCTTCGAGCAGCGGCTCCGCTACCTGGCCGACCATGACGCGCTCACCGGGCTCGCGAATCGGCGCCGCTTCCGGGGCGAGCTCGAGCAGCAGATCGCCTTCTACGCGCGCTACGGGGGCCAGGGAGCGGTGCTGATCCTCGACGTCGATCACTTCAAGCACGTCAACGACACCGCCGGCCATCAGGCCGGCGACAACGTGATCCGCGGGATCGCCGAGCTGCTGCGGGCACGCGCCCGGGTCTCGGACGCGGTCGCCCGGCTCTCGGGCGACGAGTTCGCGGTTCTTCTCCCGCAGACAGACCGCGAGGGAGCGATTCGCTTCGCCGAGGACCTGCGCCGCGAGGTGCGTCTGCAGAGCACGGCGAGCGGGCCGGAGCCGGTCACGGTCAGCATCGGCGTCGCGATGTTCGGCGGCGAGACCGAGGAGGGCGGTGAGCCGGCGCTCGTCGCCGCCGACCTGGCGATGTACGAGGCCAAGGAGCAGGGTCGCGACCGCGTCGTGCTGGTTGACGAGCCCGGCGAGGTCAAGGCCCTCCAGCGGACCGGCCTCAGCACGTCGGCCCGCATCCGCGACGCCTTGGTGCGCGACCGCCTCGTCCTCTACCAGCAGCCGATCATCGACCTTCGCACCGGCAAGGCCGACCGCCACGAGCTGCTGCTGCGCATCGAGGAGGAGAACGGTGAGCTGCTCCCCGCCGGGCGCTTCATCCAGACGGCAGAGCAGTTCGGGATGGTGCAGGAGCTCGATCGCTGGGTCGTCGGCGAGGCGGTCGCGATGCTCCACAAGTTCCACGAGCAGGGAAACGGCGAAAAGAAGCCAAGGCCGCCATTCGGGCTGCACGTCAACCTGTCCGGGAGCTCGATCACCGACGCCGGTGTGCTCGAGTTCATCGAGCGCTCGTTCGACACCACCGACGCATTTCCCGGCGCGATCACCTTCGAGATCACCGAGACCGCGGCGATCCGAAACTTCGAGACGGCGGCCGCGTTCGCCGACCGCCTGACCGAGTTCGGCTGCTCGATCGCGATCGACGACTACGGGGTCGGATTCGGGCCCTTCTACTACCTCAAGCACATGCCCTTCGACCTGATCAAGATCGACGGCGACTTCATCCGCGACCTGCCGCGAAACGACGCCGACCAGCTGACCGTGAAGGCGATCGTCGAGATCGCCCGCGGGCTCGGCAAGAAGACGATCGCCGAGTACGTCGAGGAACCGTCAACGGTTGGGTTGCTGCGCGAGCTCGGCGTCGACATGGCACAGGGCTTTCACCTCGGCAAGCCGATCGCGGTGGCCGAGGGCTGGGACTAGCCAGAGTCGCGCGGCAGGCGGTAGGTTGCCTTTGCGATGGCAACCGACCTCACTGTGATCCTCGAGGACCGCCCTGGTGAGCTGGCGAAGCTCGGTGAGGCGACAGGTTTGGCGGGCGTGAACATCGAAGGCATGGCGGCGTTCACCGGCGAGGGCAACGGCGTGATCCACCTCCTGGTCGAGGACGCCCCGAAGGCGAGGGCGGCGCTCGAGGGTGCGGGGATGGGGATCGCCGACGAGCGCGAGGCGCTGGTCGTCGACGTCAAGGACCAGCCGGGATCGCTCGGCGAGCTGGCGCGCCGGCTGGGCGAGGCGAGCGTCAACATCGAGCTTGCATACACGACGTTCGGCGGGGTCAAGCTCGTGATCGTCACCGACGACCTCGACGCCGCCCGCGAAGTGCTCTAGCGGCGCGGCTCAGCCGCCGGTGACGTCGCGCGCGAAGGCCTCGAACGCGTCGAGGTAGTGCTGGAGGTCGTTGTCGGAGTGGGCGATCGAGAGCGTCCACTCCTCCTCCACGCCGGGGGTCATGAAGATGCCGTGGTTCATGTGGTAGAGCCAGGCGAGCGTCGACAGCTCGCCGTTGACCTTGGTCAGGTAGTCGCGGTACTCGTACATCCGCTCCGGCGAGAAGATGACGCAACCCTTGGCGCCGATCCCCTCGGTGTAGGCGGGCAGGCCGTACTGGTCGATGATCGCCTGGCAGCCGTCGAGCAGCTTGTGGTTCGAGGCGTTGAGCTTCGCGTAGGCCCCCTCGGTCAGCACCTTGGTCAGGGTCGCCTCGGCGGCCGCCATGACCAGTGGGTTGCCGTTGAAGGTCCCGTACTGGTGAACGGTGCCGTCGGCGACGAACGCCGCCAGCTCCTCGCTCATCCCGATCGCGCCGCCGGGATAGCCGCCGCAGGTCGCCTTGGCGAGGGTGACGATGTCGGGAGTGACGCCGAATCGCTGCGTCGCGCCGCCGGGTGAGATCGTCGCCCCGGTCTTGACCTCGTCGAAGATCAGCTTCACGCCGTGCTTCGCGGTCAGCTCCCGCACCCGCTCCAGATAGCCCTCGCGCGGCGGGATGATGTTGATGTTCATCATCGCCGGCTCCATGATCAGCCCGGCGACCTCGTCGCCGATCTTCTCCAGCACGTGCTCGAGCGCCTCGGCGTCGTTGAAGGGCACCGAGCGGGTCAGATCGGTGATCGCCCTCGGGTAGCCGGCGCCGTAGGGGACGCTGATCGGGTCGTCGCGGTCGCCGAGCGCCTCCAGCGGCGGATAGACGGACACCATCACCGCGTCGTGGTGCCCGTGGTAGGAGCCCTCGATCTTCAGTAGGCCGTCGCGACCGGTGGCGGCGCGCGCGAGGTGGACGGCGTCCATCGTCGACTCGGTGCCGGAATTCGTGAACCGCCACTGTGGAAGGCCGAAGCGCCGCTGCAGCTCCTCGGCGACGATGATCGAGCCCTCGGTCGGGGCCGCGAAGTGGGTGCCCTGGTCGACGCGAGCCTTGACTGCCGCGCCGACGTCGGGGTTGGCGTGGCCGATGCACATCACCCCGAAGCCGTTGTGGAAGTCGCGGTACTCGTTGCCGTCGACGTCCCAGACCTCGGCGCCCTTGCCGCGCTCAATGTAGACCGGCCAGGGGTCGTTGGCCTGAAACGAGGAGGGCACGCCGTTGGGCATCACCTTGGTCGCGCGCTGGAAGTACTCCGCCGAGCGGCCGGTGCGCTCGCGGAAGGCGGCCATCTGGCCCTCGGTCAGCGACTCGATCCGCTTGCGGTCGATCCCTGACGCGCCCGTCGTGCTCGTCTCAACTCCCATCGGTCCCTTCGCCGCAGCCTACTGGCCCGACCCGCGTAGCTCGGCGCGCTTGATCTTGCCGCTCGGGGTCTTCGGCAGCTCGTCGGCGAACTCGACGATGCGGGGAAACTTGTAGGGGGCGGTCTCGCGCTTGCAGTGCTCCTGGAGCTCGCGAACCAGCTGCTCGGAGGGCTCGGCGTCGCGCAGGACGACGATCGCCCGCACCACCGCGCCGCGCTCGGGGTCCGGCGCCGAGACCGCCGCCGCCTCCGCCACCGCGGGGTGGGCGATGAGCGCGGACTCGACCTCGAAGGGGCCGATCCGGTAGCCGGAGGAGAGGATCAGGTCGTCGCCTCTGCCCTCGAAGTACAGAAAGCCGTCCTCGTCGGCGCGGACGAGGTCCCCGGTGTGCCACCAGTCGCCGTCGAAGGGCTCGCCGTCGAGATAGCGCGCGAAGAAGGTCGGGCAGGAGGACGGCCGCAGTTGCAGCTCTCCAGCACTATCCGTCGCCTCCTCTGCCAGCGAGTTGCTTTGCGACGAGCGGTAATCCGGGCCTTGCCCGGATGCGGGGGCGACGGGGGACACCCTGATCTCGAAACCCGGCAGCGGCTTGCCCATCGAGCCGGGGCGCACCGGCTCGCCGGCCCGCATCCCGGTCACCTGTCCGGTCTCGGTCTGCCCGTAGCCGTCGTGGATCTCCAATCTCATCGCGGCGCGAAAGGTGGCGATTATCTCGGGGTTCAGCGGCTCGCCGGCGGAGACCAGCTGGCGCAGGGAGTCGACCGGGCGAAGCTGGGTGCGCTTGGCCAGCATCCGGTACTCGGTCGGCGCCTGGCAGAGGACGTTTACGCCCAGCTCCTCGCAGAGGCGCAGCCTCTCCTCCGGGTCGAAGCGGGCATCGTGGATCACCGCTGTCGCGCCCATCAGCCAGGGGGCGACGAAGACGTTGCGGGCCGACTTCGACCAACCGGTCGCCGTCGTGCACCAGGCGACGTCGTCCTTGCGGGCGCCGAACCAGTGCTCTGCCTGGGCCCGCTGGCCGCTCAGGTAGCTCTGGCTGTGCAGGACGCCACGCGGCTCGCCGGTGGTCCCGGAGGTAAAGACGATCAGCGCGCCTTCGGAGGGATCGAGCGCGGCGGGCTCGACCGGAGTCTGCTGGGGGCGGTCCTCGTCCATCGCATCGCGGACCTCGGCGAGCGTCATCGTGGCGACCCCGCCCGGAAGCTGGGAAAGCAGCTTGTCGTCGCCGACCGCCAGAGACGGGTTGGCGGCGGCGACGCGCAGCTCCAGATCGTGGCGGCGAAGCTGCGTGTTGCAGGGCAGCGCGATCGCCCCCATCCGCCAGCAGGCGAGCATCGCCAGCACCCACTCGATCCGGTTGCCGAGCAGGATCATCACGGCGTCGCCGCGGCGCACGCCGCGGGCCGCGAAGGCGCCCGAGAGCCCGGCGCTGATCGCGATCAGCTCGCCGAAGTGCCAGACCAGCAACTCGCCCTCGCGGTCGAGCGCGATCACCGCCCTCCCGGAGGCCGGGAAGCTCTCCATCACGTCCTCGACGAAGTTCATCGTCGCCGAAGTCTGCCGCAGGCGACCGCGAACCGGCGGGGAACTGCGACGCGGCCGAGAAGTGCCTGCTAGAACTGGCGGCCTGGTGAGGAGAGGCGCGGGGCTCGGAAACCGGTGGCGGGTGCGTGCAGCCCAGGGGTGCATGGCACTGGGCTGCGGACTGCTGATCTTGATGTTGGGGACCGCGGGGCGCGCCTCCGCGGCGAGCCCCTCGTTCGACGCTCACGGCAGCGTCGAGCAGGTTTACGTGACCGGCCTGGGCCCCCAGGCGAAGGTGACGCTGCTCAATCGTCACGGCAAGAAGGTCGCGACGCAGCGGGCCGACAGCCTTGGCGGCCTGCTGTTTCGCGACGTGAAGCCGGGAAGGGGCTATCGAGTTCGTCTCGCCGGCGGCGGTCCGAAGTCGGGGCCGCTGACCGTGCTCTCGACGCGGCCGGCGCCGCCGAGCACCGACGTCTACAACCAGCAGATCCAGCCGAGCGGCTATCAGTACCTGACGACCCGCGACGGCACCAAGCTGGCGATCGACGTGCATCCGCCCTCGGATGTGACGAATGCATCACCGGTCAAGCTCCCGTCGCAGCTCTCGTCGCTTCTCCCGCCGAACCCCACCGGTGCAACTCCGACCCTGATCGAGTACTCGGGCTATGGGTACGCCGATCCGGCCGGCCCGCAGAACGGCATCGCGATCCTCGCCAACCTGATGGGCTTCACCGTGGTCGACGTCAACATGCGCGGCACCGGCTGCTCGGGCGGGGCGTTCGACTTCTTCGAGCCGCTCCAGGGCCTCGACGGCTACGACTTGATCGAGACGATCGCGCGGCAGCCATGGGTGCTGCATCACAAGGTGGGGATGATGGGGATCTCCTACGGCGGCATCAGCCAGCTGTTCACCGCCGAGGACAATCCACCGAGCCTGGCGGCGATCTCGCCGCTCTCGGTGATCGACAACACGCAGACGACCCTCTACCCGGGCGGCATCCTCAACACGGGATTCGCCGTCGACTGGGCCAAGGAGCGAGTCCACGACGCGATGCCCGCCGGCCCCGACTCCGGTCAGCCATGGGCCTACCAGCGATCCAGCAGGGCGACCAAGCTCTGCAAGGACAACCAGGTCCTCCACGGCGAGGCCGCCGACCTGCTGGCAGAAGATCCGCGACAACGACCACTACGTCCCCAAGGTCGCAGACCCGCTCTCGCCGGTCACCTTCGTGCACAAGATCCACGTGCCGACCTACATGGCCTGCCAGTTCACCGACGAGCAGACCGGCGGCCATTGCCCGGACCTGGCCGAGCACTTCACGGGCACGGACCGCAAGTGGTTCACGTTCACCAACGGCACCCACGTCGACTCGCTGGACCCGGCGACCTACAACCGCTGGTGCGACTTCCTGTCCCTTTACGTCGCCCAGCAGGCGCCGTTAGTCACCTGCGCGCCGAATGGGCCTGCGGCGCCGGTGATCTACAACCAGGCGATGGGGATCAACGGGGTGACGATGCCCCCCGACCCGATCCAGCTGCAGCCGACCTATCAGGGTGCGCTGGCCGCGTTCGAGAACCTGCCGCCGATCCGCATCCTCTTCGACAACGGCGCCGGCGGCGCGCAGCCCGGCTTCCCCGACCCCGGCTTCGAGCAATCCTTCCCGAGCTTCCCGATCCCGGGCACCACGGCCCGCAGCTGGTACGTGGCACCCGGCGGCACCCTGGCCGACAGCCCGCCCAAGGGCGGCGGCGCGAACTCGTTCAGCTGGGACGCCCATGCGCGGCCGCTCACCGACTTCACCGGCGACACCGCCGCTGGCACCAACGGCCTCTGGACGGCGACGCCGCCCTACAACTGGACGCAGAACCCGGCCGGCACCGCACTGTCCTACGTGACCAGCCCGCTGACCGCCAACACAACGGTCATCGGCGCCGGCTACGTGCGCGCCTGGGTCCGCTCCTCGACTCCGAACGTCGATCTTCAGGCGACGATCTCCGAGGTCCGGCCCGACGGCAAGGAGACCTTCGTGCAGGGCGGCTGGCTGCGCGGGAACGAGCGCAAGCTCGACAAGAAGAAGAGCACGCCGCTCGAGCCCGTGCTCAGCCTCAGGGAGAAGGACGTACGGCCGCTGCCGCACAATCGCTTCGTCCCGGTCACGATCCCGATCTACTACGAGGGGCACGCCTACCGCGCCGGCTCGCGGATCCGGGTCACGATCGCGGCCCCGAACGGCGACCAGCCGATCTGGTCGTTCGGCGAGACGCAGCCGGACGGCAAGGCAAACGTCGCGATCGCCTTCTCCAAGCACAAGCCCTCGAGGCTGACCCTCCCCGTCGTGCCGGGCGTGAGCGTCCCGACCGGGCTGCCGCCCTGCCCGGGGCTGCGAGGCGAGCCCTGCCGGGGCTATCAGCCATACACGAACACCGCGGCTCGGGTGCCGAAACACCACCGGCACGGCCACCGCTAGCGACCTGGCTCAGCGCCGCAGCTCGGTCCCGTCGTAGAGCTTCTTGACACCATGCTGCCCGCCGGCGGTTGAGCTGCTTCTCAGCCGACCAATCACGTCACTTTCCCATGCGCCGCACAGCCACTGCAAGACGGCGCCGGAAATCAGGCGGAACCCGGGCCAGAATACGGCGCGAACCGTGATTGACGGTCCCTAGTGCGCTCCGCGCCGCGCCCGCGAGCGCTCCAGGTCGACACCAAGGCGGAAGCTCACCTCGGTCCATTCGAATCGCTACGTCATCGCCGCACAACACCCGCGGCATCAGCTCCACGAAGGCGTCCCGCTCCACTCTCATCCAGGACTGCCTCTGCCAAGGTTTCGGGATACCCAGGTAATGAAGGAGGTAGGGCGAGGTTCCATCGATGCTGCAACGCAATGTGGTCTTGTCCTCGATCTTCACGAGGCTCAGCCAGTCCGTCCCGCCCCCCACCGACGGCGCGGGGGCCTCGGGCCCGGGCGAGAAGGCCAGTGCGTCCGCCTCGACCTCGCTCATCAGCAGCGCATTGAGTGCATCCTGGTCCGCAAAGAAGAACGGGTCGTCGCCATCGCGACCACCCCACATGGTCTGGTCATTGGAGATCTCATGACAGGCCTCCCACCAGCGCCGCAATAGATCCGGCTGGTGCTCCGTCGAGAAGGCGACGAAACCCGAGTTCACGTAATCCTGGCGGCGCAGCGGTTTCGCCAGGCCCAGCGCGGACTCCCATTCGGCAATCCAGCGATCCATACCGTCCTCGAAGGCGCAAACCTTCCCGCTCGCTGCCTGCTCGAGAATCGGATCGAATGGTCGGGTCACGATCATGTCGCTGTCGATAATCACCACCCGCCCTTGTGGCTCGAGCAGATAGGGGAAGGGCTTCACGAGCATCGGCAGTCGCTTGACCTCCGCTGGCGCGTCGAAGATGCGGACATGCGGCTCGAGGCGGTTCCGCTGCGCCGCCGTGAGCCCCATGTCCAGGAGGACGATCTCGCCACGATTCCCGGTCAGGCGCAGCGAGTTGATCATCGCGACAGCGCCAAGGAAGTACGGTTCGTTTGAAACCGTGAAGTAGGTGGGGCCTGTGTCCGTCATTCCTGCGCTAGGCCGTCGGCTCTGCTCTGCGCCACAGGTCGGTTCCGTCGTAGAGCTTGCGCACGACGACGCCGCCCGGCGGCGCCGCCTCAATACACAGGGCGCAGAGAACGCACTCGTCGAGGTTCTCGTCGACGATCTCCACCCGCCCACCGGCGTCCTTGAAGATGTCGACTGGGCAAACCTCCTCGAGCTTTGCCGCCAGCTCGGCGTCGCCGGCGACCGAGTCTGAGACGTCGACCTCGATGAAGACCGCGTTGAGCTCCTTCTCAGCCAACCGCCGCTCCAAGCTTTTCCTTCACGGCGGCGGGGATCTCGTCGATCCGCTCGACGACGGTGATCCCGGCCCCTTCCAGGCGGGCGATCTTCTGCGCCGCGGTGTCCTCGGCGCCTTCGACGATCGTCCCCGCGTGGCCGAAGCTCATCCCCTGCATCTCCTCCTCGTCCATGAACTTGCCGGCCATGAAGGCGACGATCGGAAGCCTGGAGTCGTTCTCGCCCACCCATTCGGCGAGCTGCGCCTCCATCCGGCCGCCGGGCTCGGTGTAGATCACGATCGCCTCGGTCTGCTCGTCGGCCTCGAACATCGGCATCAGCTCCGCGTAGGTGGAGCCGATGATCGCGTCGCCGCCGATCGAGATCGCGGTCGAGACGCCGAGGCCCGCCGCGGTCAGCGACGAGGAGATCTCGGTGGTCATGCCGCCCGAGCGCGACATCACTCCGACCGGCCCCGCCGCATAGGCCTTGGCGGCGTCCTTGGCCGGGCCGCCGATCCCGCCCATCTTGCAGATCCCGGGGACGATCAGGCCGAGGCAGTTGGGTCCGATGATCCGCCCCCCGCGCATTGCGGCCAGCTCGACCATCTGCGCGACGTCGCCGCGCGGGATGCGCTCGGTGACGATGACGATCAGCTTGATCCCGTTCTCGATCGCTTCCAGCACCGCGTCCTTGGTGAAGGCGGGGGGGACGGTGACGACCGAGCCGTCGATCGGGCCGCCGTGGTGCTCGACCGCCTGCTCGACGGTGTCGAAGACCGGCACCCCGTGCACCTCGCGGCCCTTGCGGCCCGGGGTGACGCCGCCGACCACCTTTGAGCCGTAGTCGAGGCACTCGCGGGTCAGGTTGACCGCCTCGCGGCCGGTGATGCCCTGGACTATGAACGTGGTCTCTTTGGTCAGCAGGATGCTCATGACTTGGTCCTTGTTCCTTGGTCCTTGTTCTTCGAGGAACAAGTAACGAGGAACGAGCTACTAGGGGCCATCTACTCCCCCTTGGATCTTCTCCACCGCTCGTCCCGCCGCCTCCCACATCGACACGCTCCGGTCGCAGTACTCGACCCCATAGCGGTCGAGGATCTTGAATCCCTCCTCCTCCCAGGCGCCGGGAATGCGGAAGATCGCGATCGTCTCGCCGGGGTCCTTCTCCAGCTCCAGGCATGCCTTGATCACGCCGCGGGCGACGATGTCGACTCTCGTGTTGGAGACAATCGACATCATCACGGCGATCTTCTCGACCCCGTCCTTGAGCAGCACCTGCTTGGCCAGCCCGCATGCCTTGGCGACCGAGGGGTTGCCGCCGATCTCGGCGTAGTTGGCGGGCTTTCCGCCCTGGCTGCGGACCGCGTCGGTGAGGGTCAGCGAGCCACCGCCGGCGCCGATCACCAGCCCGAGGTTGCCGCTGAAGCCGTGGTCCTTGCCCTGGATCACCCCGCGGTGGTCGGCGGAGTCGATCGCCTTCACGTTTCGCTCGAAATCGCTCGGCTCGTATGGCTCGCGGGTGTCCTCGGGCGCGATCTCGAGCTCGCCCTCCAGCAGCGGCTTCTGGCGCGGCTTTGCCTCTTCCTCCATTTCCATGTGGGCGTCCAGCGCGACGAAGCTGCCGTCCTCCAGCTCCGCCAGCGGATTGATCTCGGCCAGGATCATGTCGCGCTCGCGGAACAGGCGCGCCAGGCGGGCGAGCACCGCGGTGGCGCGGTTGAGATGCGAGCCGGTCACGCCGGCGCCGGCGACCGCCTGCTTCGCCTCGAAGTCGGAGATCGGAAGCAGGTTGGAGAGGTGTCCTCGGCCGACGTGGTCGGGGTGCTTCTCGGCCACCTCCTCGATGTCGATTCCGCCCATGTCGCTGAACAGCATCAGCGGCCGCTTCGCCGTTCCGTCCCAGACCACGCCCGCGTAGTACTCCTGCTTGACCTCGGCCTTGGGGTCGACGAGGACGCCGCGCGGCATCTGGCCGTTGATCTCAAGCTCGAGGATCTCGGCCGCGTCGGCTTCCGCCTGCTCGGGCGTGTCGGCGAACTTGACCCCGCCCGCCTTCATGCGGCCGCCGGTGAGCACCTGGGACTTGATCACCACCGGGCCAGCGATCCGTTCCGCGGCCTCCCGTGCCTGGGTGGCCGTGGTGCAGAACCCGTACTCGGTGACCGGGATCCCGGAAAGTTCGACGATCCGGCGCGACTCGTACTCGAAAAACCGCATGGGCGGCGCGGGAATCTATCGAGCGCGCTCTTCCAGTGCGGAGTGTTTGCTCCGCCTCCGTGCCGGGGCCCCAAGCGATCGATCCGGTATCGATCCCCACAAGGTCCAGTAGGCACTACTGAGGGCAGCCGCCCTGGGTAGCTGAAACAATCCCCCTCCTCGGAGGGGAGCCATCAGCGCAAGCGACCACAGGAGTGTGATCCCACCAGTGAGTGAAAGCATCGCGACCACGGACGCCCCGACAACGCACGCCAAGCTGCTCAGCTGGGTGGAGGAGATTGCGAAGTTGACCCAGCCCGACTCGGTCCATTGGTGCGACGGCTCCGCCGAGGAATACGACCGCATCTGCCAGGAGATGGTCGTCGCGGGCACATTCGAGAAGCTGGCCGACGCCAAGCGCCCGAACTCCTATCTGGCGCGCTCGGACCCCGACGACGTGGCGAGGGTCGAGGACCGCACCTTCATCTGCTCTGAGCGCGAAGAGGACGCGGGCCCGACCAACAACTGGCGCGCCCCAGCGGAGATGCGCGAGATCCTCGGCGATCTCTTCAAGGGCTCGATGAAGGGACGCACGATGTACGTGGTGCCGTTCTCGATGGGCCCCCTGGGCTCGCCGATCGGGCATATCGGCGTGCAGCTGACCGACTCGCCCTACGTTGCGGTCTCGATGCGGATCATGACCCGCATGGGGACCGGTGCCCTGGAGGTCCTCGGCGAGAGCGAGGACTTCGTTCCCTGCGTGCACTCGGTCGGGATGCCGCTCGCCGAGGGCCAGGACGACGTTCCCTGGCCCTGCAACGCCGACAACAAGTACATCGTTCAGTACCCCGAGAGCCGGGAGATCTGGTCCTACGGCTCCGGCTACGGCGGCAACGCGCTGCTGGGCAAAAAGTGCTTCGCGCTGCGGATCGCCTCGGCGATGGCGCGCGACGAGGGATGGCTGGCCGAGCACATGCTGATCCTCAAGCTGACCTCGCCCGAGGGCGAGGTCAAGTACGTCACCGGCGCCTTCCCATCGGCGTCGGGCAAGACGAACCTGGCGATGCTGATCCCGACGCTGGAGGGCTGGCAGGCGGAGACGGTTGGCGACGACATCGCCTGGATGAAGTTCGGCGAGGACGGACGCCTCTACGCAGTCAATCCCGAGGCGGGGTTCTTCGGCGTCGCACCCAATACGAGCTACAAGACCAATCCCAACGCGATGGCATCGGTGGAGCGGAACACGATCTTCACCAACTGCGCCGAGACCGAGGGCGACGTCTGGTGGGAGGGAATGACGGGAGACCCGCCGGACCGTGCGGTCGACTGGCACGGCCGCGATTGGACGCCCGAGTCGGGCGAGCCCGCCGCACACCCCAACTCGCGCTTCACGACCGCGGCCTCGCAGTGCCCCTGCATCGCCCCCGAGTGGGAGGACCCGGCCGGGGTGCCGATCGACGCCTTCCTGTTCGGCGGCCGCCGGGCGACGGTCGTGCCGCTGGTCACCGAGGCGTTCGACTGGGAGCACGGCACCTTCCTCGGGGCGACGATGTCGGTCGAGACGACCGCCGCCGCGGCCGGCGTGGTCGGCCAGCTGCGCTTCGACCCGATGGCGATGCTGCCCTTCTGCGGCTACAACATGGCCGATTACTTCGGCCATTGGCTGAAGGTCGGGCGCGAGGCCGACCGCGAGAAGCTGCCGAAGGTCTTCCTCGTCAACTGGTTCCGCAAGGACGACGACGGGAGCTTCCTCTGGCCCGGATACGGAGAGAACAGCCGCGTGCTGGAGTGGGTGTTCCGGCGCTGCGACGGTGAGGGCGAGACGGTGGAGACGCCGCTCGGGCTGCTGCCCGCCGAGGGCGAGCTCAACACCGAAGGCCTGAAGATCGACGAGGCTGCGCTCAGCGAGTTGCTCAGCGTCGATGCCGAGGCCCTGCGCGGGCAGCTTCCCCAGGTCGAGGAGTTCCTCGCCCGGTTCGGCGATCGCCTGCCGGACGAGATCTCCGATCAGCTTGAAGCCCTCAAAGCCCGGCTCGACGGCTAGCCGGGCATAGAATCGCCCCCGGATGGGGGAGCAACCGACCAAATACCTGCTCGGCGAGTCGGAGATCCCGACCCATTGGGTCAACCTGATGCCCGACCTCCCGGGCGAGCCGCTGCCGCCGCTCAACCCGGGGACGGGCGAGCCCGCCGGCCCTGACGACCTCACTCCGATCTTTCCGATCGGGCTGATCGAGCAGGAGGTCTCGACCGAGCCCGAGATCGAGATCCCCGACGAGGTGCGGGAGATCTACCGCCTCTGGCGGCCGTCGCCGCTCTACCGGGCCAGACGGCTGGAGCGCGCCCTCGATACGCCGGCCCACATCTACTACAAGTACGAGGGGGTCTCGCCGGCCGGCTCGCACAAGCCCAACACGGCGGTTGCACAGGCGTACTACAACCGCGAGGCCGGGGTGCGCAAGCTCGCCACCGAGACAGGGGCGGGGCAGTGGGGCTCGGCGCTGGCCCTAGCCTGCACGCTGTTCGGGCTCCAGTGCGAGGTGTTCATGGTCGGAGTCTCCTACGACCAGAAGCCCTACCGGCGGGCGATGATCGAGACCTGGGGGGCCACGGTGCACCGCAGCCCCTCCGACCTCACCGAGGCCGGCCGCTCGCAGGCCGAGCACCCCACCGGGAGCCTGGGAATCGCGATCTCCGAGGCGGTCGAGGTCGCCGCCGGCTCCGACGACACCAACTATGCCCTCGGCTCGGTGCTCAACCATGTCTTGCTGCACCAGACGGTGATCGGGCAGGAGGCGATCGCGCAACTGGAGATGGCCGGCGAGTACCCCGACGTCGTCGTCGGCTGTGTCGGCGGAGGGTCCAACTTCGCCGGGCTCTCCTATCCGTTCATCCGCGCCAACCTTCGCGAGGGCAAGGGCACGCGCTTCCTCGCCGCTGAGCCCGCCGCATGTCCGACCCTTACGCGCGGCGCCTACGCCTACGACTTCGGCGATACCGTCGGCATGACGCCGCTGATGCCGATGTACACGCTCGGCCACGACTTCGTCCCCCCACCGGTGCACGCCGGGGGCCTGCGCTACCACGGCGACGCGCCGAGCCTCTGCGGCCTGGTCAAGGAGGGGATCGTCGAGGCGACAGCGGTCGCCCAGACGGCGGCCTTCGAGGCGGCGGTGCGCTTCGCCCGCACCGAGGGCATCGTCCCCGGCCCAGAGCCCGCGCACGCGATCAAGGCGGTCTTCGACGAGGCCGAGGCGGCGAAGCAGGCGGGCGAGGAGCGGGTGATCCTGCTCGGCCTATCGGGCCACGGCCACTTCGACATGGGCGCCTACGACGCCTTCCACGCCGGTGAGCTCGAGGACCTGGAGTTCTCCGAGGCCGACATGCAGGCGGCGCTTGAGCGCCTTCCCGAGGCGCCGGCGATCGCCTAGAGCTCGTAGAGCTTCGCCAGCTCCGGGTCCTTCTCGGCCAGCATCTCGGCCAGCGTCACCATCACCTTGCACTGCTTCCAGGTCGCGTCGTCCTGCATCTTGCCGTCGATCATGTGCACGCCGCGGCCATCGGGGATCGCCTCCAGCACCTTCTTGGCGAACTTGACCTCGTCAGGCGGCGGGCTGAACACCTTCTTCGCGATCTCGATCTGAACCGGGTGCAGCGACCAGGCGCCGACGCAGCCGAGCAGGAACGCGGCCCGGAACTGGGTCTCGCATCCGAGCGTGTCCTTGATGTCGCCGTAGGGGCCGTAGACGGGCAGGATGCCGGCCGAGGTGCAGGCGTCGACCATGCGGGCGATCGAGTAGTGCCACGGGTCCTGCTGGGCGGTATCGCGGGGGGCTTCCGGGTCGTCGGGGTCGGGATCCTCGATCACCCGGTAGGCGGGATGGCCGCCGCCGACGCGAGTCGTCTTCATGCGCCGGAAGGCAGCGAGGTCGGCGGGGCCGAAGCTCATCCCCTGCATGCGGGGGCTCGCGTAGGCGATCTCCTCCACGTTGACGACCCCGGTCGAGGTCTCGAGGATCGCGTGGATCAGCAGCGGCTTATCGAGCTTCGCCTTCGCCTCCAGCTGGGCCAGCAGGCGATCGACGTAGTGGATGTCCCAGGGGCCCTCGACCTTGGGGACCATGATCACCTCGAGCTGGTCGCCGATCTCGGTCACCAGCTCGGTGAGGTCGTCTAGCACCCACGGGCTCTCCAGCGAGTTGACCCGCGTCCACAGCGTCGTTGCGCTGAGGTCGGAGCCCTTGACGGTCTCGATGAAGCCGCGACGGGCCGCCTCCTTGCGGTCGACCGGGATCGCGTCCTCGAGGTTGCCGAGCAGGACATCGGTCTGCTCGGCGATGTCGGCGGCCTTCGAAGCCATCTTCTCGTTCGAGAAGTCGAGGAAATGGATCATCCGCTGCGGCTTGACCGGGATCTCGCGCGGCGGCTCCGGCGCGTCGATCGCCAGCGGCTTGAAGAACTCTCTCGGGTGTCTCATGGCGCCGCAATCTACCCGAGCGGTTGTCGTTTGAGGTTCGCCCGTAGGGTGACTACAGTGCTTTGACCATGCCGCGGGAGGCAAGGCAGACGGCGAACGAATGGCTGCCGGCGGAGCTTTTGCCGGCGGAGCCGGCTTCGCTGCGCGAGGGCGACGTGGACGCGGGATGGCTGCCCGTTGCAGCTCCGGAACCCGCACGCCATGAAGAGCCCGCACGCCTCGAAGAGGCGCCGGTTGCGGCTCCCGAGCCTCTCGAGTCGGAGGGGCGGCCGCCGGAGCTCTCGCCACCGGAGCAGTCGAGTCGGCTGGAGCAGCCGAGTTGGCCTGGATTGGTCCTCGACCTCAACCGGGCCACCTTTGACCAGCTATGCCGAGTCGGCCTCAGCTTCCATCAGGCAGCAGGCCTGATCGGCCGGCGCGAGCAGCAGGGTGGGTACTTCACCCTCGACGACTTGGAAGAGCTCGACGGCGTCTACGGCCTCCACCGGGACCAGATCGAAGCGCTGAAGCAAGCCGCCCGCGCCTGAGCCCCGCTTTACAGTGCGCTCGATGAGCGCCGTGATCCGTGAGGCGAAGCCGGGGGAGGAGGAACGAGTCGTGGAGCTGTACGAGTGGCTGTTCGCGCCGCCGGGCTTCATGCCGCCCCAATGGGACGAGCCGTACGCCCGCCGGGCCCTGGCCGAGGCGATCGGCGCGGAGCGGAGCTCGGTGCTCGTGGCCGAGGACGGCGATGCCCTGGTCGGCTTCTGCACGGCCTACCTGGAGTTGAACTCCGTGCGCTTTGGACAGCGCTGCTGGGTCGAGGACCTGGCCGTCGACCCAGAGCGCCGATCCGAAGGGATTGGCGCGGCTTTGCTCAACGCGGCGAAGGATTGGGCGCGGGTGGCCGGCGCCACCCACCTCGAGCTCGATTCCGGCATCGATCGGGTCGACGCGCATCGCTTCTACCAGCGCGAGGGTGGCGTGGGCCAGTCCTACAGCTTCCACTGGCCGCTTTGATCCGCAGTCCTGGACCGATGAGTCAGGGGGCGCGCACCGGTCAGCTACCCCTCACCGAAGGGCCCTGCCCGTCGTGCGTCGCCCTCCTCGACCAGCTCGACGGTGCCGTCGAGCACGCAACCCAGATCGTCAACTTCGCCGTCGTCGCGCAGGCGCCTCTGGATCGCATCGTCGCCTTCGCCGAGGAGCGTGGCTGGCGGCGCCTCCGCCTGCTTTCCTCGCGGGGGACGACCTTCAAGCGCGACTACCACGCGGAGACGGCTGAGGGGGCGCAGCGACCGATGCTCACCATCTTTCAGCGCGACGGGGACACGATCCGTCATTTCTGGAGCTCGGAGCTCTTCTACGGGACCTGGGACCCGGGACAGGATCCGCGCCACGTGGGCACCCTGGAGCCGGTCTGGAACCTCTTCGACTTCACCCGCGAGGGACGACCGAGCGAGTTCGACGAGCAGCTCGCTTACTGACCGGCGCCCGGCGAATGCGCGCAGGTATTCTGCGGCCATGGCTGTAGAGACCGCGAATTACCAAGAGATCAGCGACGAGCAGAAGGCCATCATCGAGATGGTCCACCAGTTCGTCGACGGGGAGATCCTCCCCAACGCCGAGGAGTACGACGCCGAGGACAAGTTCCCCGAGCCGATCGTCGAGCAGATGAAGGAGCTGGGCCTGTTCGGGGTCACGATCCCCGAGGAGTACGGCGGCATGGGGCTCGACCTGACGACCTACGCGATGATCGTCGAGGAGCTGTCGCGCGGTTGGATCTCGATCTCGGGCGTCGTCAACACCCACTTCATCGGCTCCTACCTGCTGATGAAGTTCGGCACCGACGAGCAGAAGGACTACTTCCTGCCCAAGATGGCGACCGGCGAGATCCGCGCCGCCTTCTCGCTCTCGGAGCCCGAGTGCGGCTCCGACGTGCAGGGCATAAAGGCGACCGCGAAGAAGGGCGAGGACGGGAACTGGGAGCTCAACGGCCAGAAGATGTGGGTCACCAACGGCCTCGGGTCCGGAGTGATCTTCGTGCTGATGAAGGACGACCCCAAGGCCGACCCGCCCTACGCCGGCATGACCTGCTTCATCACCGAGAAGGAGCCCTGGGCGGAGAAGAACAGCGGCGATTACGCCGGGCTCGACATCCCCCCGAAGATCAAGAAGATGGGCTACAAGGGCGTCGAGTCCACCGAGCTGGTCTACAACGGCTACAAGTGCCCGCCGGACCGCATCCTCGGCGGCGAGGAGGAGGGCCTCGGCCAGGGCTTTCGCCAGATGATGGACTCGCTCGAGGTGGGGCGGGTCAACGTCGCGGCGCGCGGAGTCGGCATCGCCCAGCGGGCGCTGGAGCTGGCGCTGCGCTACAGCCAGGAGCGCAAGACCTTCGGCAAGCCGATCGCCCAGCACCAGGCGATCCAGTTCAAGCTCGCCGACATGGCGACCAAGGTCGAGGCCGCGCGCATGTTGACGATGAGGGCGGCGCGGCTCAAGGATGCCGGCGAGCGCTCCGACCTCGAGGCCGGGATGGCAAAGCTGTTCGCGTCGGAGACCGGCAAGGAGGTGGTCGAGGACGCGTTCCGCATCCACGGCGGCTACGGCTACTCGAAGGAGTACGAGATCGAGCGCCTCTACCGCGACGCGCCGCTGCTTTTGATCGGCGAGGGCACGTCGGAAATCCAGCGCATGATCATCGGCCGCAAGCTGATCGAGCGGAACAAGATCTAAGTGGCGGGCGACGGCCAGCCCGTCGCCCTGGTCAGCGGCGCGAGCCGCGGGATCGGCCGCGAGGTCGCCCGCCAGCTCGCGGCCGATCACGGTTATCTGGTCCTCGCCGGGGCACGCGACCCCGAAGCGGCGGGTGAGCCGGATCACGAAGCGATCACCTTCGTGCAGCTCGAGGTCGCCGACCAGGCAAGCGTCGACAGGCTCGCGGAGAGGATCGAGTCAGAGCCGGGACGGCTTGACGCCCTTGTCAACAACGCGGGCGTATATGGCTCCCCGACCGGTGCTTCCGACAACGACCTCGACGAGGCCCACGACGTGCTCGAGGTCAACCTGTTCGGCGCCTGGCGGCTTTCCCAGGCGGCGCTGCCGCTGCTGCGCCAGAGCCCCCACGGCCGGATCGCCAACGTCTCCAGCGGCGCCGGCCAGCTCGACGACATGCAGGGCGGGCGCGCCGCCTACCGGATCTCGAAGGCGGGACTCAACGCCCTGACCCGGATCCTCGCCAACGACGAGGCGGGCAGCGGGATCCTCGTCAACACAATGTGCCCGGGATGGGTCCGCACCGACATGGGCACGTCGGCGGCTCCACGCTCGGTCGAGGAGGGCGCCGACACCGCCGTTTGGCTGGCGACGCTGCCCGACGACGGGCCGACCGGAGGCTTCTTCCGCGACCGCAAGCCGATCCCCTGGTAGAAGTCGTTAGGTGGCGTCCACCCAGCAGCTGATCGAGACCGCCGTGCAGCGCTTCCAGAAGGAGGTGCCGGCGCTGGCGAAGCTGAAGCTCGTCTTCGAGCTCGAGCTGCGGGGCAGGGGGGACGTGCAGATGTTCCGGGTCGAGCTTCCGGGGCCGAAGATCAGCAAGGGCGTAGCGGACCACGCCCGCGCCACGGTCGAGATATCCCGCTCGCACTTCAATCAGCTCGCGGCCGAGGGAACGGCCAGCGACTACCGCGAGGCCTACGAGCACGGTCACATCAAGGCTTCCGGCGACCCCAACGTGCTGAAGCTGATCGCGCAGGTGGTCGACCGCCACGAGCAGCGGACGCGGCTGAAAAAGGTCCGCTAGCGGCGCGTGGCGTCGAACGCGGCTCGACGACAGGATCCCGAGCGCTTGCCGCGCCTGCGCGCCGCCGCGCAGCTTCTCCATCGCCCGACATCGATGCGAGCCCCCGCGGAAATCGCCCGGGCGATCGGCGGAGCGCAGGCCCAGGACACCTACGCGGGCCCGCTCACCTTTCGCTCCCGCAGCCGCCGGCTCACCGCCGCCGACGTGGAGCGCGCGCGGACCGAGGAGCGCTCCCTTCTGCGCACCTGGGTGATGCGAATGACCATCCATCTGATCCCCACCGAGGACGCGGGCTGGATGCTGCCCCTGTTCGAGCCCCAGATCGAGAAGTGGTCGCGGCGGCGCCTCGGCCAGCTCGGGGTCCCCGCGGCCACCCAGGACAAGGCGATTCGCGTCGTGGTTCGGGCGCTCGAGAAGGAGGGCCCGATGACCCGGCCCGAAGCCTACGACCGCCTGGAGGCGGCGGGCATCGAGTTGAACACCCAGACCCAGATGCATGTCGCCTTATCCGTGGTGACGTCGGGAGCCGCCTGCCTTGGTCCGGACAAGGGCAAGAGCACCTGCCTGGTCCTGCGCGACGACTGGCTCGGGAGGCTGCCCCGCTTCGACCGTGACGCGGCGCTCGCCGAGCTTTCCCGTCGCTATCTCGGAGCCTTTGGTCCCGCGACCGACCGCGACTTCGCCAAGTGGTCGGGGCTCGGGCTGCGGGAGGTGAGGGACGGATTGGGCCAGATCGCGGGAGAGCTGAGCGAGTCCCGGATCGGCGACGAGACGCTTCTCTCCCTGAAAGGGGCCAGGCGGCGCTCGGCGGCGCCGGGGCAGCTGCGGATGCTGGGCGCCTTCGACACCTACATGTTGGGCTACGCGAATCGCGATTTCGCGCTGCCGCGCGAGCACCGCACGCACCTGAAGGCGGGGGGCGGGGGATGGCTACGCCCGATCATCGTTCGCGACGGGGCGGTCGTCGGTGGCTGGCACTACGCGCGCAAGGGAAACCGGATCGAGGTCAAGCTTGAGTCCCTAAAGGCGCCATCGGCCGAGCTGCGCAAAGCCATCGACTCCGAGATCGCCGACATCTCCCGGTTCGAGGGATTGCCGGCGACACTCGCCAGCTGAACAATGTGCGGCGGCTTCGCCGCCTGACCAGCCTCTGCCGCGACACTTTGTGTCGCGGCCCGCCGTACCCGGATAGGATGCCGCGCCCATGAACGACGAGAATCACGAGCTGATCACCGACCAGGCGGGGCGCGAGGCCTCGGGCGCACGCCCCTATGGGCGCTATCTGGAGGAGTTCGAGGTCGGCGACGTCTACAAGCACTGGCCCGCGAAGACGATCACCGAGACCGAGGACCACCTCTTCTGCCTGCTGACGATGAATCACCACCCCCTGCATCTGAACGACGTCTACGCGGCGCAGTCGCAGCAGGGCCGCAACGTCGTCGTCGGCCCCTACGTCTACTCGCTGATCTTCGGGATGACTGTCGCTGACGTCTCCGGCAAGGCGCTCGCCAACCTGGCCACCGACGAGCTCAAGCACCCTGCGCCCGTATTTCACGGGGACACGCTGTTCGTCGAGTCCGAGGTGCTCGAGGTGCGCCCCTCGGAGTCGAAGCCCGACCGCGGTGTGGTTCGCGTCCACACCCGCGCCTACAACCAGGACGGGACCCTGGTCGCCGAGTTCAAGCGCGCGGTGCTGGTGCCCAAGAAGCCAAACGGCGAGACGCCGACGGCTGAGGGCCAGGTCGACTAGAGCGCATTGAGGTCGGGCTGGCTTGTTGGGCCGACATGAGACGGGTAGGCTGGTCCCCATGGTCAACCTGAAGCGACTCACCGATCAGGCCAAGAAGGTCATCGACAAGCGCGGCGGCACGGACTCGCTGAAGGAGGATGCCGGCGAGCTCAAGGACATCGCCAAGGGCGAGGGCAGCCTCAAGGACAAGGCGAAGGCCGCCGGCAAGGCGATCAAGGACCCGGGCGGGAAGGGCCCCGATCAGCCGGGCGAGCATGGGCACCACCCAGCGCCCGGTGCTCCACCTGAGACCGACGACCCGGCGACGCGCTCGAAATAGCTAGTGCGCCTCGTCGGAGGCGTGGGCCGGGGGCCTTGACTCCTCGGCCAGCGAGGTGATCTCCAGCGGCCCGCGGGCCGCGACCTCGAGCACCTCGGTCGCCTCCTCGGCCGAGCGGGCGTAAAGCTCGACCAGCATGTGGACGACGATCCGCTCGTCGTCGTGCTTGTGGAAGCGCACGTGGGTGAAGAACTCGCGCGTGCCCGCCTCGCCGAACGCCCCGTAGGTCAGCGACTCCGCGGCTTCCGGGCCGGAGCAGGTCTCGACCTGGTCCTGGTCGACGGTCACCGTGCAGGAGGCGACCCATGGCGTGCCGGCGACCATTCGCTCCCAGCGGTCCTCGACCGGCGCCACCCGATCCCCATGCAGGACCAGATGAGGCTGGTCGTGCATGCAGTCGAGGCACTGCACGACGGCTTCCTGGACCTCGTCGACGCCCTCGGTGGGAATGCCGGTGTCGGGCTCGACGCGGCGGATCGCGTCGTAGTGGATCTGGATCTCGAGGTTCTGGGACCAGCAGCGGTAGCAGCGCAGCCACGCCGATCGGTCGCCGTTCAGTTCGCTCATTGCTTCTATTGTCGCGCCTGGCGCAAATTGCGCCAGTCCGGCGGTCAGCCTGCCTGCTTGATTGCGGCCTCCAGCTGCGCCCCGGTGAGAACGGTTGTACCGACCTGCCCCGGAATCGCCTTCACCGGGCCGCTGCCGCTCTGGATCGCGAATGAGGGCGTGCCGGAGAAGCCGAAGTTCACGAACTCGGTCTGGTCCTTCTTGACTTCGCTGGCCCAGCTGGAGCTCTTGCGGCTCTGGTCCCATTTGTTGATGTTCGGAACTCCAGCCCCCTTGGCGATCGCGGTCATGAAGTCGTCGGTGACGTAGCCGGAGTTTTCGGCGCCCTGGTTGTTGTAGAAGAGCTCGAGGTAGTTCCAGAACCGGTTCTGCTCACCGGCCGCGCCTGTGGCCGCCGCCGCGGGGACCGACTGCGGGCCGATGACCTCGACGGGGCGAAACTCGATCTTCGCCTGGCCCTTGCGCACGGGGCCGGAGATGACCCCCGGGATTACGTGCACAGCGTAGAACTGGCAGGTCGAGCACTGAAGGTCGCCGTACTCGACCAGGGTCGCCTTGGCGCTTGGCTGGCCGAGCACGTTCCCCTTCTGGGGAATGCCCTTGAGCAGCGTCTGAACCTCGCTTGCCGAATGGATGTCGGAGGCGTTGCCGCCCGAGCCACCGCCGGATTGGCTGACGATCACCGCGACGACGACCGCGATCACGGCCAGGAGGACGGCGGCGCTGGCGAGCTTGACCAGGCGCTGGCGCCGCTCTTGGGCGGCGGCCTCCGCCTCGGCCCGCTGGCGCTCCTCACGCCGCCTCTGCTTTTCCTCTGCTCGCGATGCCATCGGTGTTGGACTAGGGCCCTGCGAATGATGCCGACTCGCGGTCGGGGCGTAACTCCGCGCCGGTGTAGCCGGCGGCGCGAAGGATATTGACAGCCAGCAAGAGGGTCATCAGGACGGCGCTGAACACGCACCACTGGCAGATCGCGTTGATGACGAAGAGCTCCAGATAGGTGAGGTAGGCGCTGAAGCCGAAGCCCACGAGCGCCATCAGCAATCCGGTGAAGCGTCCGGCGTCGCCCGGGGTGATCGCAGCGCCGATCAGCAGCACATAGCCGGCGATGCCGAAGACGGCGACGTTGACCCCGAAGAGGTGCGAGTAGGAGCTGTTGGCGACGGTCTGGCAGCCGGTGCCCCCGGCGACGCAGGCCGGGTGACCGCCGCCGGAGTCGGCGATCGTGATGTAGATGGCGACCCCGAGCCCGAGAAGGGCGATCAGGGCCGCGGCGATGCGGAGCGTGCGCTCGCTGGGCATCGCCAAATACTAGGCAGCGCGCCCCACGTCCCCGCCGCGGGTGGACGAAACGTCAGGCGGGCGCTGCCGCCTGGCCGGCGCCGTTGCGCTGTGCGACCAGCTCGACGATGTCGCCCATCATGCGGTTGATCTCGAAGTCCTTCGGCGTGTAGACCCGCGCCACGCCGTCCTGCTGGAGCTTTGCCGCGTCGGCGGCGGGGATGATGCCGCCGACCACGACCGGCACGTCGACGCCCGCCTCGCGCAGCAGCCGCACGATCTCGGGGACCAGCTGCATGTGGGATCCGGAGAGGATCGAGATGCCGACGACGTCGACGTCTTCCTGAAGCGCCGACTCGGCGATTTCCTCCGGGGTGAGCCGAATGCCCTGGTAGATGACCTCCATGCCGGCGTCGCGGGCCCGCAGCGCCACCTGCTCGGACCCGTTGGAGTGTCCGTCGAGCCCGGGCTTTCCGACCAGGATCTTCATCCGGTGCCCGATCTCCTCTGAGACCTCGTCGACGCGCTTGCGGACCTCATCGAGCAGCGCCGGGTTGCCGGCGGGGGCTGCACCGCTGACGCCGGTGGGGGCGCGGTAGTCGCCGAAGGCGTCGCGCAGGACGCCGGCCCACTCGCCGGTCGTGGCGCCTGCCTTGGCGGCCTCGATCGTCGCCGGCATGATGTTCTCGCCGTCGTCGGCGGCGACACGGGCCAGCTCCTCGAGCGCCTTGCGAACCGCCCCGTCGTCACGCTCGGCCTTCCAAGCCTCGAGTGCCTCGATGCGCTCCCGTTCCACCTCGGGATCGGGCTTCATGATCCCTCCCTCGGCGTCGCGCGTGAGGGGCGAGTCCTCGGTCTCGGTGTAGGCGTTCTGGCCCACGACGGTCAGCTCGCCGCGCTCGATCCGCGCCACCCGCTCGCGGTGCGACTCGACCAGGCGCGCCTTCATGTAGGGGACGGCCTCGACGGCCCCGCCATGCTCCTCGACGATCGCCATCTCCGCGCCGGCTCCCTCGACCAGCTCCTCGACCAGGCCCTCCATCACCTCCGAGCCCTCGAAGATGTCCGGATACTCGAGCAGATCGGTCTCCTCGGCGAGGATCTGCTGAATGCGCAGGCTCCACTGCTGGTCCCAGGGGCGGGGGAGGCCGAGGGCCTCGTTCCAGGCCGGCAGCTGGACCGCTCGCGCGCGGGCGTCGCGGCTCAGGGTCACGGCAAGCGCCTCGAGCACGATGCGGGGCACGTTGTTCTCCGGCTGCGACTCGGTGAGGCCGAGCGAGTTGACCTGTACGCCGTAGCGGAAGCGCAGCATCTTTTCGTCGCTGACGCCGTAGCGCTCGCGGCCGATCTCGGTCCATATGCGGCCCATCGCGCGCAGCTTCGCGATCTCCTCGATCAGCCTGATGCCGGCGTTGACGAAGAAGGAGATGCGGCCGAAAACCTTCGGGAAGTCGGACTCGGAGACCTGCCCTCGCGCCTTCACCTCGTCGAGCACCGCGATCGCGGTCGAGAGCGCGTAGGCGATCTCCTGCACCGGCGTCGCGCCCGCCTCCTGGAGGTGGTAGCTGCAGACGTTGGTCGGGTTCCAGTCCGGCGCCTCGTTGACCGCGAAGGCGACCGTGTCGGCGATCAGGCGCATCGACGGCTCCGGTGGGAAGGCGTAGGTGCCCCGCGACAGGTACTCCTTGATGATGTCGTTCTGGGTCGTTCCCTTGAGCTTCGAGCGCTCGATGCCGTTTTCCTCGGCGACCGTGACGTAGAGCGCCAGCAGCCAGGCGGCCGTCGCGTTGATCGTCATCGACGTGTTCATCTCGTCGAGGGGAATGCCGTCGAGCAGGGTGTGCATATCACCCTTGTGGGCGATCGAGACGCCGACCTTTCCCACCTCGCCGCGAGCCAGCGGCTGGTCGGGGTCGTAGCCGGTCTGGGTGGGCAGGTCGAAGGCGATCGAGAGGCCGGTCTGTCCCTTGGCGAGATTGCGCCGGTAGAGCTCGTTGGAGCGGCGGGCGTCGGAATGACCCGCGTAGGTGCGCATGACCCAAGGTCGGTCTCGCTCGGGCAGGCGATGCTCGGCCATTGCGCAGATTTTATGCCCGCTGCCCGCCGGCGCCGCCATCGGCGTGTCAGGCCACGGTTGATGCGATTTCCCCTGCACAGGCGCGATCGAGCGCATCTTTCGCCCGAGGCTGTGTTTAGGCTCTTCGGTGCACGTCCAGTAGTGCCTCAGACGCAGCTATGAATCGACCCATTCGGATCGCGATACCGCTTGCCGTCCTCGCCTCAGCCGCCGCCGCGGCGGCGGCGCTCGGCGCCTCGATCCCGATCTACACCAATGCGATGTCGAGCACCGCCGCGCGCACACAGCTCGTCCACCTCGGCAAGAGCACCTGCTCACGCAGTGGCCGCGCTCGGGCGCTGAACATCACCGTCGGCAAGCGGACGCGGGAATGTCAGTACCGCACCCCCGTGGTGGGCGCCAACCTCGACATCAAGACCACCGCCCGCCTTCTTGCGGGCACCCCGAGCGCGATCCAGGCCCGCACCTTCGTCGCCGTTTCCCTGCGCGACGGGGACAACGGCCAGTACCAGCTTGCCGTGTTCCCGAAGAAGGGCTCCTACCAGCTGCGGCGCGATGTGCCGCCGAACGCGGGCCGCACGCTGCTGGCAAAGGGCAAGGCAAGCCGCATCAAGGCGGTCGGCAAGCCCAACAAGTTGCGGCTGCAGGCGTTCCCGACCGCGGATGGGTCAACTCATCTGACCGTGTTCGTGAATGGCAAGAAGTTGGCGTCAGTGGTCGACGACGCCCACACGGCGGCGACGCTCACGGGTCGCTTCTCGGCCGTGTCGGTGGGCTCGGCAAAGGCCGACAAGGGCGCGGCGGCGAGCTTCGACGACCTCACGGTCGCGGTTCCCGACCCCTTCGCCTGACGCCAGCGCTGACGCCGGGGCATCCGTCTAGTCTCTTCGCGGTGGACACGACCACTGTCGAACGCCCACGCAGCTCCGGGCCGGACTCGGGCTTGGGAGGCAACTGGATGGTGATCGTCGAGAACGACAATCACAACACCTTCGACCACGTGGCCCAGACCCTCGCCCGCATAGTTCCGGGGATCAGCATTGAGCAGGGGCACCGGTTCGCAGACACGATCCACAACAGCGGCCGCGCATGCGTGTGGACCGGTCCCAAGGAGCCGGCGGAGCTTTACTGGGAGCAGCTCAAGCAGGCGGGGCTGACGATGGCACCGCTAGAGCAGCACTAGCGGGCTACTCGTCCTCGACGCTGCACTCCGCGTCGCCCTCCACACCGGGCAGGCGCTCGAGTATCTCGGCGAGGGTCTTCAGCTCCGGCTTTCCGAGGCGCGCCCCGACCAGCTGCTCGATCACCGCGTCGTGCGACCGTCCCGCGGCCTTCAATCTGCTCATCCCATCCTCGGTCAGCACCGCGTAGGTGACGCGCCGGTCGCTCGCACATTCGGCCTTCTCGACCAACCCCGCCGCCCCGAGGCGATCGAGCATCCGGGTGATCCCGGAGGGCGAGAGGATCAGCTGCGTGGCGATGTCGATTCGCCGCAGCCTGAGGTCCTCAGCGCGGGCCAGCAGCAGGAGCACTTCGTACTCGTTGATCGTCAGGTCGTGCTCGGAGCTGAGGCGCGCGTCGAGCTCCCGGGCAATCGCCCCGTAGGCGCGGACCAAGTGAGCCCAGCTCTGCTTGGCGCTAGTTGCTTGTCTAGTCAATTGTTGCATCATCAAGTAATAGTGCTAGAATTGCTTGCACAGTCAAGTTTATCCCCTAAGTCAACTGAAAGGGCTTTTCGAAATGACTACAGCACAAGCAATTCTCCCCAAGGGCAGTTGGAAATCCGACCCGGTCCACTCCAGCGTCGGCTTCTCGGTCAAGCACATGGGCGCGGGGACCTTCCGGGGCAGCTTCGACGACTACGGCGTCTTGGTGGGCGAGGTGGACGGCGCAGCGCGGCTCTCCGGCACGGCCAGGGTGGAGAGCGTCGAGGTCAAGGACGACAACCTCAAGGGACACCTGCTTTCCCCGGAGTTCTTCGACGCCGAGCGCCATCCGGAGATCTCCTTCGTGGCGCGGGACGTGCGCGAAGGGGACGACGGCATCGTGGTCGAAGGGGACCTGACGGTCAAGGGCATCACCAGGACGGTGGAGGCCCACGGCTCGATCAGCGGCCCGGTCGAGGCTTTGGGCGGTGGCCATCGAGTCGGCATCGATTTGGAGACGGTTGTCGACCGCCACGAGTTCGGCCTCGACTGGAACGCCGATCTGCCCGACGGCGGAAAGGTCCTCGGCGACGAGGTCACCCTGACCGTCCACCTCGAGCTGGTCAGCGAGGAGTA
Organism: uncultured Solirubrobacterales bacterium; assembly: GCA_963740555.1. Lineage (GTDB taxonomy): Bacteria > Actinomycetota > Thermoleophilia > Solirubrobacterales > 70-9 > Mayfieldus. The sequence goes on along the minus strand of CAVUES010000005.1, from coordinate 365,792 downwards.
GCGATGCGGGTGCTGGCGATCTCAGGCAGCCTGCGACGCGGATCGCACAACACGAGGCTGCTGCGGGCGGCAGGCGAGTTGCTGCCGCCATCCGCTCGGCTCGAGCTCCTCGATGGGCTGGCCGACGTGCCGCCCTACAACGAGGACGAGGACGTCGATCCGGCACCTCCGGCGGTGCGGAGGCTGCGAGAGGCGATCGCCGGCGCCGATGCGCTGCTGATCGCCACCCCCGAGTACAACGCATCGATCCCGGGTGTGCTTAAGAACGCCCTCGATTGGGCGTCACGACCGTTTCCCGACAACGCGCTTCGCGGCAAGCCCGTGGCGGTCATCGGCGCCAGTACCTCGATGTTCGGCGCCGTATGGGCCCAGGCGGAGCTGCGCAAGGTGCTGGGCGCGATCGGTGCGCGGGTTATCGACAGCGACCTGCCGATCAGTACGGCGGAGGAGGCCTTCGACGCCCAGTTCAAGCTCGTCTCCGACGAGCAGCACGAGAAGCTGGCCGAGATCCTCAGGCGGCTCCTCGAGGAGGCAGGCCGCAGCGCCGCGATTCCAATCGCCGCTTAGGTCGGTTACTCGGCGCCGACCAGCGAGTGCCAGACGGGGAGGACCGGCTTGGCGTAGTACTTCATCGCCTCTTCGCGGGCGGCCGCGACTTCATCTGAGTACCAGTAGCGCTCGAAGTCGTCGTGGCTCTCCCAAACGGCGGCCTGGCGGATGTGGAGAGGATCTTCGATGTTGCGGGTCAGTGACCAGCTGCTGGCGCCGAAGGCGAGGACCCTGGACGCCTGCGGCCTCCAGATCTCCAGGAAGCGATCGGCGCGGAACGGGGTCACGTGCCACTCGATGTAGCAGACCTCGGCTGTCATGCGCCGACCTCGGCCCGAATCGCGCCCGGGCCCTCCTCGATCTTGCCCTCCTGCGCGTCATCGGCGCCGACCAGGATCGAGATCTTGCCCAAGTGCTTGTTCTCGTGCAGCAGCTGGTGCGCCTCGGGGACCCCCTCGAAACCCATCGTCTGCCAGAGAACGGGGCGGATCTTGCCTTCCGCCATCAACTTGTTGGCGCGCATGCACTCGTAGGCGTTGGCGAAGTGCGATCCGATGATCTGCTTCTGGCGCATCCAGAGGTAGCGAACGTCGAAGTCGAGGTTGTAGCCCGAGGTCGCGCCGCAGATCACCACCTTCCCGAACGGCTTGACGACGAACACCGAGGTCGGGAAGGTCGCCTGGCCGACGTGCTCGAAGACGATGTCCGGTGCGTCGCCGAGGATCTCCTTGACCCGCTTCGCGAACCCGCGCGCGACCTTGGACCGCTCCTTCTCCTGCTCGGGCGACTCGTCTCCGGTGCGCATCATGCCGGCGAACTCGGTTCGGTTGACGTAGTCGACGGCACCGAGCTGCTTGACCAGCTCACCCTTCTGCTCGGAGGAGACGACGCCGACCGCATTGGCGCCTGAAGCCGCGCAGAGCTGGGTCGCGAAGACGCCCAACCCGCCGGCGGCGCCCCAGATCAGCACGTTCTGCCCAGCCTGCAGCTTGCACTGGTCGATCAGCATCCGGTAGGCGGTGAAGTAGGTGAGCCCGTAGGCGGACGACTCGGCCCAGCTCAGGTTCTGGGGGCGGGGGAGAAGCTGCTGCGCCTGGACCTTGGTGAACTGGGCGAACGAGCCCCAGGTCGTCTCGTAGCCCCAGATCATCTGGCTCGGTGCGGCAAGCGGGTCCAGGCCGTGCACCTCGACGTCCTCGTAGGAGGCCTGGTTGCAATGGATCACGACCTCATCGCCCGGCTTGTGCTTGGTGACGCCCTCGCCGACCTTCCAGACGATCCCCGAGGCGTCCGAGCCGCCGATGTGGTGGCCGTACTCCGGATGGTCGCCGTAGCCGAAGACCGAGACCGGCTTGCCTAGGGCCGCCCAGACGTTGTTGAAGTTGACGCCCGCGGCCATCACCCGGACGATCACCTCGAAGGCGCCCGGCTCGGGAACCTCGATCTCCTCGAGCTGGAAGGCGGTCATGGGCTCGCCTTCGCGGTCCTCGCGAATCACCCACGCCGCCATCGTCTCCGGCAGCTCGCCGGGCTGCACGTCGAGCTTCGAGACTTCTTCGATGTCAACCGCCAAGGGATTTCCTCCGGGCTCGATGGGGCCGCGCAATCCTAGATCAAGGCCCCGGCCTCGGGTTCGCGTCCGATCGCGCGGCTAATTTGCTCAGCTGGGATGGAAGCCTCCGAGAAGCCACAGCTGCCGCTGGACACGACCCACGAGGGAACGGTACGCGTGCTCGAGGACCGGATCGTGGTCCAGAACCTGACGATCGCCGACCGCGACAGCGCGCGCGTGGTCCGCGAACGCGCCGAGACCGGCCAACCACCCGCCGAGACGGTCACCAAGGCGATCGAGATCGGCGCCCGCGTGTTGGAGCGCGAGGGAACCGCGGCCGAGGTCGACTACGTGAAGGCCGAGTTCGGCAAGCACACCGCCGAGCTGGCCGAAAGGCTTTCGAAGACGCTGGAGGGCGGCAGCGACCAGCTGGCGGAGGAGATCGCGAAGAGCTTCGGCGCCGACCGCCAGGGAACCGTCCAGCATCAGATCAAGGAGATGCTCGTGCGCTTCGCCGAGCTGCAGCGCGAGAGCCTGACGCGCCAATTCTCGGCAAGCGACGGGGCGAACCCGCTCTCCGACTTCAAGGCCGGAGTGGTCAACGCCCTGAAGGAGGGCGAAGCGCGGCGTCAGCGTGAGAGCGAGGAGAGCCGCAAGCGGATCGATGCGCTGACGCGCGAGATCGTCGAGCTCAAGGAACGCGAGGAGGCCGACCGACGAGTCGCCGATGCCGAGGAGGCGGGGACTCGCAAGGGGCTGACCTTCGAGGAGAAGGTGCATGACGCCGTAGAGCGGATCGCCTCGATTCGCGGCGACTCCGCGACCCACACCGGTGGCGAGCAGGCAGAAGGTGGCGGGAAGAAGGGCGACACACTGGTCGAGCTCGGCGCCGCCGACGGTCCGTCCGCGGGCCGGGTCCTATTCGAGGCCAAGGACAAGAAGCTGTCCCGAAACGACGCCTGGCGGGAGTTAAACGACGGAATGGCCGCCCGGGCCGCCTCGTTCGGCGTCCTTGTCGTCGCCGGAGATGAACGCGTCCCTGCCCGCTGCGAGCAGTTGCACGAGTACGAGGGCAACAAGATGATCGTCGCCGTCGATCGCGGGGAACCGTCGGGGCTGGCGCTCGAAGTCGCCTTCCGGCTGGCGGCGGCGAGGGTGACGATGATTCGGGACACGGGCCTGGCGGTCGACGCGGCCGCGGTTAGAGATACGACTCATGAGGCGGTATCGACGCTCAAGCAGGCGCAGGCGATTCGATCGACGCTGACCGGGATCAAGACCAGCTCCGACAAGGCGCGTACTGGGCTCGATGCGTTGGTCGAGACGGTGCGGGCAAAGCTGGAGCGGATCGAGTCGCTGGTATCCGATGAAGAGCCAGCGAAGACCGAGTAGCTAAGCGGCCTAGGGCAGCAAGAGGTCGTTCTGCGAGGAAACGCGGGCCGGCCCGACGTAGAACGGGGCCGCCTTTGCTCCCGGAATGTCAGCCGCCTCGAGCGTGTAGTGGCCGGTGCCGAGCGCGACCTTGTAGACGTCGTTGCCTTCGGCGACGATCGGGCCGGAGCGCTTCTCAAAGCCGCCCGGGCCGTGGATCTCCAGCGTGGTGTCGGTCGTGGTCGTGTTTGAGGTCGTGAAGATGACGACCAGGTCCTTGTCATTCGCGGTTGGCTCCTTGACCCCGTTCTGGGACAGCGGAGCGCCGCCCGCGTCGCGCTTCACCCCGACCGCGGCCGGCTGAGCCCCGACGGCGCCGTCGGTGATGCTCACCGTCACCTCCGCCGCCAGCGGTGGGCGGGGGTCGTTGGGATGGCTCGTGGGCCCGCACCCGGCGCCGACAAGTCCCAGCGCAAGTGCGCCGAGCGTGGCCAGGATCGCCTGTTTGCCTCTCCCGCGACCCATCTCGGCTCAGAATCTAGCCGACTCGGGCCTGCCGGCGCCCCAGTTGCCGTTCTAACTAGCCGAACCAGACCGAATTCCGCGCCTTCAGCATCTCGTCGAGCTGAAGCTGGATCCGGGCGCGGATGTCCTCGGCGATCGCCTGGATCGCGCCGGCGTCCTCGGCGATGTCGGGCTCGTACTCGGACATGTCGACCGGCTCCAGGAAGCGGATCTTGAACTTCGCCGGCAGGTACATCAGCCCCGCGGCGGGACCGAACTGCGGAAAGGCATGGTTGAGGGGGAAGTAGATCAGGCCGCTGAGCCGCTGAAGCGGACGCAGGTGGGCGAAGATCGGCATCGCTTCCTCGGCCCCGACCACGGCAATCGGAACGATCGGGACGCGGGCCCGGATCGCGGTGCGCACAAAACCGCCGCGTCCGAAGCGCCGCAGGCGGTAGCGCTGCCAGAGCACCTTGCGGCTTCCCTTCTGGCCCTCCGGGAACACGATCGCCAGCCGGCCCTCGTCGTCGAGCAGCCGCTGCGCGTTGTCGCGGTGGGCGCTGACCATGCCGATCTTGTTGGCGAGCATCCCGACTCCGGGAAATCCCCTAAACCAGTTCTCGCCCAGCATGTAGAGGGGTCGCGGTTCGGGGTGCTCGTTGCGGATCGCCTCCATCACCATCGGCCCGTCCGGCGGCAGCGCTCCCGAATGGTTCGCGACCAGCAGCGCGCCGCCCCGTGAGGGGACGTTCTCGATTCCCTGGGTCTCGACCCGAAACCAGTAGCGGTAGTAGAAGTTCAGCAGCGGCTCGATCAGCGACACGAACCTCTCCGACCGGCCCCAATCGTCGAGCGAGCGGTCCTCGTCGGTCGCAGGAAGCAGGGCTCTCATGTCGCGCAGGTTGGCCCGCTCCGGTACGGCCTCGGGCGCGAGCCGCGGCTGGGCATAGTCGTCGGCACGCGGGTCGAAGCTCGGCGCCGTCGGTGCCTCCTCGGCTCCCGCGCGCGCCTCGACCGGCCCGCCCATCGATGGCTCGGCGGTCACCGGTCCGCCGACCAGGGGACTGTCGGGCCCGAGGCGGCGCCGGCCACCGATCCAGCGACGAGGAGATCCGGAGCGGCGGGGGCTGTCGCTCAACGGTTGGCCTCGAACGGCAGCTCGACGACCTCCGCCGCCGCCACACCCCCGTCGACGTCCACCGTTGCACCCACGTCCGCCTCACGGCGCACGACCGCAAGCGCGATCGGGCCGAGGGCGGGGGAGACGCAGGCGGTGCCGATCGCGCCGACCTCGCGCTCTTCCAGCCGCAGGGCGGCACCTGGCTGAGCCGGTGCGCTCAGCCGCAGGCCGCGCAGCTGGCGGTTCGGCTTGCCTCGGTAATGCAGGCGCGCGACCGGCTCCTGGCCGATGTAACAGCCCTTCTCGAAGTCGACCGCGCGCTCGACGATCCCGACCTCGGCGGGCATCGTCGCCTCGCTGATCTCGGTGCCGAAGCGAGGGCGCCCCGACTCGACGCGGAGAATCTCCGCCGCGGCCTCGCTGACCTCGACGGCGCCGGCGGCGCTCAGCAGCTTGCGAAGCGCCGCTAGCTGATCCGGATTGGTGAGCAAGTCGAGGCCGAGGTCGGTGGCCACCCCGAGCACCTCGACCCCGTCCCATTTGCGAAAGCGCTGTGCGTGCTCCGGTCCGAGTCCTACGAAGCCGGCGATCTCGACGGCTCGCGGACCGAGCAGCGACGTGATCGACCAGGCCCCGGAGACGTCCTCGATCTCGACCTCGCGCCCCACCGAATAAGTCTGGAGGTGGCGGAGGACGGCGGGGGTGACCTCCGGCTCGACGTCGAGCCAGATCTCGCCGCTGCCGAGGCGCAGGACGCGCATGTCGGCCTGGATGTGGCCCTTTCGATCCAGCAGCGCCGCGTAGCAACCCAGCCCGGCGCCGAGCGCCTCGACGTCGTTGGTGAGCTGTCCCTGCAGGTACTCGGCCGCCTCCTGCCCCCGCAGGACCAGCTTGCCCCGGCCGGAGCGGTCGAGCAGGCCCGCCTTTTCGCAAAGCACCCGGTACTGGGCGTCGAGGTCCGGCATCGCCTTGGTCGCCATCTCGCATATCCTATCTTTAGGCTAATCTAAATTTGGATTTCGTCCGACAGAACTAGACGATGGCCCCGCGCACCCACGCCCGCCACGAGAAACCCGCCGCCGCCTCCGAGGCGATCGAGGACTACGCGAAGGCTATCTACGCGATCTCCCGGCGTTCCGGTGGGCCGGTCGGGACCAGCGAGCTTGCCGCCCGGCTGGGAGTGGCCCCGGCGACCGCGACCGCGATGCTGAAGCGGCTCGACGGCATGGGCCTGGTCCACCACCAGCCCTACCACGGAGTCAGCCTCACTCCGGCCGGCGAGCGGGTGGCGCTGGAGGTGATCCGCCACCACCGCCTGCTTGAGTCCTATCTCAGCGAAGCCCTGGGGATGCCGTGGGACCGCGTCCACGAGGAGGCGGAGGTGCTGGAGCACTACATCTCCGAGGAGTTGGAGGGGCTGATCGCCGCGAAGCTCGGCGAGCCCAGACACGACCCGCACGGCGACCCGATTCCCGGGCCCGACCTCGAGTTCCGCGAGCAGAAGGACAGCCGCCCGCTGGAGGCGCTCGAGGAGGGCGAGTCGGCGACCTTCACGCGGGTCTCGGACAGCGACTCGCAGATGCTCCGTTATCTGGCCGAACGCGGGATCAGGCCGGGCGCGCGCGTCGTGGTGACGGGCCGCCAGCCGTTCGGCGGCCCGGTCTTCGTCGAGGTCGATGGCGTCGAGCACGCGCTCGGTGGCGAGCTGGTTCGGCGGATGCGCGTATCGGACTCCAAACGGGACGGATGAAGCCCCCTCCCCCTCCGTCCGGAGCCCAAGCCACCGTCGAGGACGTCCTTCCCGGCGAAGCCGCCGTCGCCGTCGCCGCTCGCCGCTCGCTGGATGGGCATGCGCGGGGCGTCAGCAGGGTGTGGCCGTTCCTCGGCCCGGCGTTCGTCGCCGCGGTCGCCTACATCGACCCCGGAAACTTCGCCACCAACATCGCCGGCGGCTCGAAGTTCGGCTACCTGCTGCTCTGGGTGGTCCTGGCGGCGAACCTGATCGCGATGGTCGTGCAGACCCAGTCGGCAAAGCTTGGCATCGCGACCGGCAAGAACCTCGCCGAGGCATGCCGCGAGGTCTTTCCGCGCCCGGCCTCGATCGGGCTCTGGATCCAGGCCGAGATCGTGGCGATGGCGACCGACATCGCGGAGGTCGTCGGTGCGGCACTCGGCTTGTACCTGCTGTTCGGAATTCCGCTGTTTCTCGCCGGTCTGATCGCGGGGGCGGGAGCCTTCGCGATCCTCGGCCTCCAGCAGATGGGCTACCGGCGCCTGGAGGCGGGGATCTCCGTACTGGTCGGCGTCGTCGTGCTGTCCTTCATCGCCGAGCTGTTCTACGCCAAGCCCGACGCGGGAGAGGTGGCGCGACACATAGCGATCCCGGGCTTTGGCGGCACCGAGAGCATCCTGCTCGCCACAGGGATCATCGGGGCGACAGTGATGCCGCACGTGATCTACCTGCACTCGGCGCTGACCCAGAAGCGGATCGTCGGCCGCGACGACGCCGAGCGGCGGCGGATCCTGCGCTTCGAGAAGGTAGACGTGGTGATCGCGATGTCGATCGCGGGGGTCGTCAACCTCTCGATGATGATGGTGGCCGCGGCCCTCTTCCACAGCAGCGGGCTCGCCGGCATCGACACGATCCAGGGCGCCTTCGACGGTTTCAAGCAGCTCGTCTCGCCGAATGCGGCAAAGATCTTCGGCATCGCCCTGATCGCCTCGGGCTTTGCCTCGTCGTCGGTGGGAACGATGGCCGGCCAGGTGGTCATGCAGGGCTTCATCCAGCGCCGCATCCCGATCTTCCTGCGTCGGGCGGTGACCCTGGCTCCCGCCCTTGTCGTGCTCGGCATCGGTCTCAACCCGACCGACGCACTGGTCGGTAGCCAAGTCGTCCTCTCGTTCGGCATTCCCTTCGCGCTGGTGCCGCTGCTGCTGATTGCCCGACGCCGCGACCTGATGGGCTCGCTGGTCAACCCGAGATGGGTCTCGGCTGTCGCCGGGACCCTTGCGGCGTTGATCATCGTGCTGAACCTGTTCCTGCTCGAACAAGTCTTCATCGGCTGACGGCTAGGCTTCGTCCGTGGCCTTCGCCGACGACTTTCAGGAGCTGCTCGACTCGCTGCCGGCCGACTGGACCGACCTCGAGCTGGATCTGCGCATCGACGACGAGAATCGCTATGTCGACGCGGCGGTGATCCTCAGCGTCGTCAACGCGCAGCCCTACTCGAAGGCCGAGTGGCACTGGCGGCTGCTCGTCGCCCACAGCTTCGGCCACGCCGCCGCCGCCGAGACCGTCAAGGGCTCGCTCGCGAAGCTCGACGCCGAGGGGATCGAGGGCGAGCTGGGGCTGCGCGAGGTGCGCGAGGGCCGGGCCGAGGTGGTGCAGATGTGGGGACGGCCGGAGAGCGTTCGCGAGGAGTTCCGCCAGCGCCGAAACCTCTGACGCGTGGCGCGGGTCGTTGTCATAGCTCCCGAGCTGCTGCTGGGCAGCCGCGTGTCCGAGACCCTGACCGCGGCCGGCCACGAGGTCTCCCTCTCGCCGTCGGTAGCCGAGGCCTCACTCGATGACGCGGACCTATTGATCGTCGATCTGGAGCGAGAGGACCCGGAGGCGGTGGTCGGGCTCGGGGCCCCGGCACTGGGCTTCTATCCGCACACCGATGCCGAGCTGCGCAAGGTCTCCGAGGCGGCCGGGGTGGACATGGTCGTCCCGCGATCCCGTCTCGTGCGTGAGATGCCGAAGCTGGTCGAGGACCTGCTCGACAGCTAGGAAGCGAAACGGCTGGCGCCGTGCCGGCCGCGCTCGCGGCTGGCGCGCGAGCTGCCGCAGCTGGTGGACCGGCTGCTCGAAAGCTGAGTTATGCCCCTCTAATTAAATGTACGACTTTGCGTCATTTGCCTGCCCCAACAACCGGTATTTGGGCTGCTCAGCGCCTATTTTTGGGTTGACAGCGCAGGTGGCGTGCCGATAGGTTGCCGCAGCGGGGGGACCTCTTCCATCCGGGAGGGGCATGGCCGATCCACCTTAGGAGGTGGCATGAAGACCAGCAGTGGAAAGCGGCGTGGCGTGATCAGCATGATCGTGCTTGCGCTCGTCAGCGTCCTGGCGATTGCCGGGGCAGCCGACGCAAAGAAGAAGCACCACAAGCCAAAGAAGGCGAAGCCGGTGACGAAGATCAGCAAGCGGTCGGTGTCGATTCCAGCCGGCACGCCGCCCACCTTCGGCACGACCGCCCCGTTCAATCAGGTGACCCCTGAGGTGGACGGCAAGGCCCAGGCGACGATCACGATCCCGAAGAAGAAGAACTTCCCGATCAAGAGCGTCGAAGTTGCTGCGATCGTCGCTCCGACGTCGCCTACGGCGAACACGATCGGTGTGCAGCTTTCGGTGATCGGGCCAAGCGGCGCGGAGGCGGGGCTTCCGACGCCGTTCTATTTGCCGCCGGATACGACTCCCGGAAGCAACGACGCCGGCAGTCCGGCGGGCGTGGGTTACGGGACCGGCACCAATTGCGCCGGCAACGCGATGAAGTGGACGAACAACTCGCACCGCTCCCCGGCGTCGGAGAACCCGAACGCAGCGTTTGACGATCCGGGCTTGGCGGACTTCACCTCGTTCCCGCCCTACACCTCGCCGGTGGGCGCCAACCTGAACAGCGTCTTCAAGGGGCTCAACTCCAAGGGCACCTGGAAGTTGACGGCGTTCAACCCGCCTCGGTTCTTCGGAACTGATGCGTCCCAGAACCCGGCGGACACGAGCAATATCGTCTGCTGGTCGCTGACCCTGAAGCCGCAGAAGCTGCCCAAGGGCCAGAGCGCCTAGGCGCCTTCGGTCGCTTCAGCAGTTCGACGACGAGCCGGCCCTCGGGCCGGCTCGTCTCGTCCTGCGCTCAGCGGCGAGCGGCCTCGGAGAGGAGGGGGAGGTCGAACGCCTGGCCGACGTTGAGCGGCCGGTGGAGAATGCCGTGCGCGGCGTCCCAGCGTGCCCAGGCGACCAAGGCGGAGGTGCGCAGCTGCCCCGGCGGCGCGAATGCGGGCAGCAGTACTCGGAGCTGCGCCTGCTGGTCGGCCCGGTCGAGCCCGGGGTTGGCGGCCAGGAGGTCGTCCAGGGCGGACTTCGGATCGCGCAGGGTCAGCTGGTAACCGCGGGTCGTTGCCGCGACGACCGAGCGGACGAGGCGGGGGTCTTCGGTCAGGGTGCGTCGCGAAGTGCAGAGGATCAACTCCGGGTATGCCGGGGCGCCGTTGCGATCGACGCGGAACACCCGCACCGGGGCTCCCTGACGCTGAAGCGCCACCGCCTCGGCGTTCCAAAAGCCGGTCGCGGCGTCGACCTTGCCCGAGGCGAGGTCGGCGACCGCGTTGAAGCCGATCGTCACCCTTTTCACCTTCGCCGGGTCCCCACCATCGGCCGCCACCTCGGAGTCGACCACGGCGTCGTCGGAGGGCAATCCCGTCACCCCGACTTGGTGACCCTCGAGGTCGCGGGGTCGGCGCACCGGTCCGTCGGCGCGGGCGATCACCGAGGCGAGCGGGCGCTGCACGATCGGGGCCACGCCGAGAAGGTCGAGACCATGCTCGCGGGCGATGCCGAGATCGTGGATGTCGAGGATCGCGAAATCGGTGCGCCCGGCCTCGAGCAGCTTCGGGGCGTCGGTGGAGGCGGAGGGCGGATGCACCGTGAGGTCGACGCCGGCGTCGCGGTAGTAGCCGCGCCGCAGTGCCGTGTAGATGCCGCTGTGGACGGCGTTGGGGGTGAAGTCGAGCACAAGGGTCGCCCTCTTAGGAGCGCCCGGTTCAGCGCCGCCCCCACGACAGCCCGCCGCAGCGAGCCCGATCAGGACGGCCGCCAGCGACGCGACGACCTTGCTCATGCGCAGACCAGCCTATTCTGCGGCGCCTTCGGCGCCTGACATGCCTCTGCCGCGACACCTTGTGTCGCGGCCAAGACAACCGCTGGCCGGATGGACGAGCGCCCGCAACTCGGCCGCGGTCGGCTAGTTATTGCTCGGGATGAGGACGCGCCAACTCATTGCCGGGGTGCGAGCCTGCGCGCTCGGGGCGCTGCTGCTGGCGGCCGCTACAGCGCCGGCCGCGCGGGCTCGCTCGGCGCCGCTGATCGCCGCGGCGGGCGACATCGCCTGCGGTCCGGGCAACCCGCGCTTCAACTCTGGGTTGGGCACCGCGAACGACTGCCAGGAGCTCTTGACCTCGAACCTGTTCGCGGGCCGATCGCTCTCGGCGGTGCTGCCTCTCGGCGACCTCCAGTACGACGACAACGGCTCGCTGGAGAGCTTTCTCGCCTCCTACCAGCCGACCTGGGGGCGCTGGCACGCGGCCAGCCATCCGGTGATCGGCAACCACGAGTACGACGACGGCCTGGGTGCGCAGGGCTATTGGGACTACTGGGACGGGGTCGGGGTCGGCAACGGCGCGGCGGGAGTCCGGGGCCAGGGCTGGTACTCGTACAACGTCGGCTCCTGGCACCTCGTGGCGCTGAACTCCAACTGCGACCAGGTCTCCTGCCGCGGCGACTCGCGGCAGCTGCGCTGGCTGCGGCGCGACCTCAGCGACAACGCGGATCGCTGCGTGCTCGCCTACATGCACCACCCACACTTCTCTTCGGGCCTCTACGAGGAGCGGGGGCACACGCGTTCGCTCTGGAAGGCGCTCTACCGGGGCCGCGCCGACGTGGTGCTCAACGGCCACGACCACCTCTACGAGCGCTTCGCCCCCCAACGCCCGAGCGGGATCGTCGACTACCACAATGGGATCACGCAGTTCACGGTCGGCACCGGCGGTTACTTCCTGTTCCCGATCGCATCTCCGCCGATCGCCAACAGCCAGTTCGCCTACAACCAGAGCTTTGGGGTCCTGTTCATGCGGCTCGCCCTGAAAAGCTATGGCTGGTCGTTTGTGGACGTTTCAGGAAATACGATCGACCACGGCAAGCGCGCCTGTCATCGCGAGACGCCGCCCAAGCGGCGCCACAACAGGCATCACCATCACCATCACGACGGCGGCGGCGGGGGTAACAACGGAGGCGGTCAACGGCCCGCCGACGCCGCGCGCCGCCGGTCTGGTTAGACTGCCGCCGGTCTTTCACGGCCGCGACAATGTCGTGGCACAGGCATTTGAGGCGCCGCAGGCGCCGCAAGGATTCAACCGAGGAGGTTCGACGCTGTGCAGGATCGAGGACTCGCCGCCTACATCGCCGAGCTTGTCGGCACCCTGTTTTTGGTCTTCTTCATCACCAGCGCCGTCACGCTGTTCGTGGCGACCGGCAACCAGGCGCAGTTCGGCTCGGACTTCGCCGTCATCGGTCTCGTCCATGCGTTCTTGCTCTTCGGGTTGATACTCGTCTTCGGTGGCGTCAGCGGAGGCCACTTCAACCCGGCGGTGACCGTCGCGGTCGCGGCGATCCGCAGGATCGACCCGATCGACGCCGTCATCTACATCCTCGCCCAGCTCTCCGGGGCCGTGCTCGGCGCGCTGCTCACCAAGGCTCTGCTCGTCGACGAGGGGCGGGCCGGTCACTACGGTGCCGTCCAGGTCAGCGCCCTGCTCGGCTCGAAGTTCCAGGGCTTCATCGTCGAGGGCATCGGCGCACTGGTGCTGGTCCTCGCGGTGCTCGTCGTGGCCTTGGGAACGCGCTCGGCGAAGGAATGGGCCCCGCTGGGCATCGGCACCACTCTCGGTTTCGCGGTGATGGTCACGGGCCCGCTCACGGGCGGTTCGCTGAATCCGGCTCGCTGGTTCGGACCGGCGCTGGTCAGCAATACCTGGGGCGGCGTCTGGCCGTACGTGCTCGGCCCGCTGGTCGCGGCGCTGATCGGCGCCGTGCTGTTCAAGTTCGTGATCGAGGCGGGAGAGCAGGCCTCGCCGCCGATTCCGGGGCAGGGCGGCAAGCCCAGCGGTTCCGGCTCCTAACCGGGCAACGACAGATGAGCGGCGCCAACCGTGCGCTAGCGTGCCTGATATGCGCCGGGTCACCTTCTCGCGCAATTACACGCTCTCGCTCTCGCGCACCTGCCAGTGCTACTGCAAGTACTGCGCGTTTGCCACCCATCGCGCGCACATCTATGCGCCCGAGGAGGTCGAGCAGCGACTCGACGACGCGCTGCGACACAACTGCAAGGAGCTGCTGGTCCTCACCGGCGAACGGCCGGAGGTAAACGAGGAGGTCGCCGCCCGCCTGCGCTCCTGGGGCCACGGGGACTTCACCTCCTACGTCGTCTGGACCTGCGAGCGGGCGTTGGAGCGGGGGCTGCTTCCGCACACCAACGTCGGCGTGCTGAGCCGCGAAGACTTACTGCGGCTGCGTGAGGTCACCGCGTCGCAGGGGCTGATGCTGGAATCGGTCTCCGAGCGCTTGATGGAGACGGTGCACGCGGGCAGTCCGACCAAGCACCCCGCCCGACGCCTGGAGATGATCGACGCGGCTGGAGACCTGAAGATCCCCTTCACGAGCGGCATTTTGGTCGGAATCGGGGAGGCGGAAGAGGAGCGGGTTGCTTCCCTGGAGGCTCTGGCCGAGGTCCACGCTCGCCACGGACAAATCCAGGAAGTCATCCTCCAAAACTTCGTGCCGCATCCCCGCTACTACGGACGGGAGGTGGCGGACATCGCCGATCAGGCCGCGCGCCTGCGGTGGGCGGGCGAATCCGGTTCTGCAGCCTCGTCGCACGGGCCGCGAGACGGGTCGGATCCGAATCTCGTTGCTCCACAGGCAGCATCACCGGACTCACCCGCCCACACCCAAATGGCCGACAAGGGGGGTCCGCCCGTCCTGCCCGAATGGGCCACCGAGATCACGATCGAGGACATGAAGCGGCTGATCCGCGAGTGCAAACGACTTATGCCGGAGGTGGGGATTCAGGTGCCGCCGAACCTGGCGGATTGGTGGCCCGAGCTCGTGGCGGCAGGGGCCACGGATCTGGGCGGGCTGTCGGCGAATGGGGATCACATATCGCCGGAGCAGGCCTTCCCCAGTCCCCATCAGGTGCGCAAGGAGTTGGCGCCCCGGGGCTTCGCGCTCACCGAGCGCCTCTGCGCCTACCCGCAATACCTCGAGCCGGAGTGGATGGAGCAGGGGGTGCTGGACCTGGTGAAGCTGAAGTATTGGAGCTTCATCCCGCGTCGCGGGTCCGGCCGCCGGCATGAGGAGAGCCTCGACCCGCGGCTCGCTCCGGCGGCGATCGCGAAGGGCCGCGACGGCGGCAGGCTCTCAGAGGACGAGCTGACCGCCCTGTTCGCCGAGACCCGTCCCGAGGTGATCGAGGAGATGCGGGTCGCGGCCGACGAGCTGAGACAGGAGCTGGCCGGCGAACAGGCGACCTTCGTCGTCAACCGCAACATCAACTTCACCAACGTCTGCGTCGTCGGCTGCGCGTTCTGCGGCTTCGGCCAGGGAAAGCGCTCGCCCGACGCCTACCTGGTCGAGGAGGAGGACTTCGTCTCCAGGGTGAACGAGGCGATCGACTTCGGCGCCACCGAGATCTGCATGCAGGGCGGCATCCACCCCGACTACACACTCGAGGATTACGGACGCTGGTTGCGTCTCGCCAAGCAGGTCGCGCCGCAGATCCACCTGCACGCCTACTCGCCGATGGAGATCGAGTTCATGTGCGAGCGCTCGGGCCGCTCGCCGGAATCGGTCTTCGAGTACCTGGTCGAGTGCGGCCTCGGGTCCACGCCTGGGACCGCGGCCGAGGTGCTCGACGACGGGGTCCGGCAGCGCATCTCCCCCAACAAGCTGCCGGTCGAGCGCTGGGTGCGGATCATCGAGGCATCGCACCGGGTTGGATTGCGCTCCACATCGACGGTGATGTTCGGCCACATCGAGGAGCCTCGCGAGCTGGCTCGCCACATGCGGGTGGTGCGGGGGCTACAGGAGCGAACCGGTGGGATCACGGAATTCGTGCCCCTGAGCTTCATCCCCTACCAGACGCTGCTCGGCCGCACGCACGGGATCGAGGAGATCGCGCGAGACGAGAACCTCAAGCACACGGCCGCTTTCAGGCTCGCGCTCGGCCGCACGATTCCCAACCTGCAGGCGAGCTGGGTGAAGATGGGGTTGGAGGCGGCGACCGAGAGCCTGCGCTGGGGGGTCAACGACCTCGGCGGCACCCTGATGGAGGAGAACATCTCGCGCATGGCCGGCTCCAGGCACGGTGTTCGGCTCGAGCCCGAGCAGCTGATCGAGGCCGCTCGAGCCGCCGGCCGGGCCCCGGCCCAGCGCACGACGCTCTATGAGATCGTCGAGACCTACTGATCGCGGCGGCCGAAGTCTCTAGCGCCGAACCACGAATCGCCAAGCTGTCGAGTCTCTTAACGCGATCGCAAAATGCGGGTTTATGCTGGGGGTGGTGCTGACTCCGTTTGGGGCCGGCGATCAAAGGGGAAGGAACGGAACATGGGCGATGCAATTCGCATAGAGCAACGACTGCTCGACCTGTTCTCGGGCTGGAGCCGCAAACAGCCGCCGAAACCTCCCGATCGCGAGTCGCCACGCGAGATGGAGCGGCGGGCGGTGGAGCGGCTCTATGGCGGCCGTCCCAGCGTCGTGGTCCGCTCCGAGCATGACGCGGGCGACGGCGGCTAGCCCGATTCGATGCCGCGCCGCGCCGCTAGGCGGTTGCCGCGACAATCAAATTCATGGACGCGATGGTGCTCGAGCGGCAGCGGGAGCCGCTGCGCGAGGCTGACCTTCCGCTACCGGAGCCCGGGCCGGGCCAGGTGCTGGTCAGGGTGCGGACGTGTGGGGTTTGCCGCACCGACCTGCACATCGTCGACGGCGACCTGACCGAGCCGAAGCTTCCCCTGGTGCTGGGACACCAGATCGTCGGCACCGTCGAGCGAATGGGGGAGGGAGGCGAGCGCTTCGCGATCGGGGACCGGGTCGGCATCCCATGGCTCGGCTGGGTCGATGGCACCTGCCGCTACTGTCGCTCCGGGCGGGAGAACCTCTGCGACAACGCCCGCTTCACGGGCTACGACATCGATGGCGGCTACGCTGAGGCTGCAGTCGCCGACGAGCGATTTTGCTTTCCAATCCCCGAGGGTTATCCCGACCTTCATGCGGCGCCCCTTCTCTGTGCCGGACTGATCGGCTACCGGGCGCTTCGCCTTTGCGGTGAGCACGCGGAGCGGATCGGCTTCTACGGCTTCGGCGCCTCAGCCCACATCCTCTGCCAGGTCGCGGCCCACCAGGGAAGGCGCGTGTTCGCATTCACCCGCCCCGGCGATACCCAGGGGCAGGATTTCGCTCGCGGGCTCGGGGCGGAGTGGGCGGGTGCGTCGGATGACAATCCACCCGAGCCTCTTGACGCGGCGATCATTTTCGCGCCGGTGGGGGAGCTGTTCCCGGTTGCGCTGCGAGCAAGCGTCAAGGGAGCGGTGATCGTCTCAGCGGGAATCCACATGAGCGACATCCCCGCTTTCCCCTACGAGATCCTCTGGGGCGAGCGCAGCATGTGCTCTGTCGCCAACCTGACGCGCCAGGACGGCGAGGAGCTACTGCAGCTGGCGCCGCAGGTTCCGGTGCGTACCGAGGTCAAGGCTTATCCGCTGCAGGAAGCCAATTCGGCGCTCGACGACCTGCGCGCAGGTAGGCTTGAGGGTGCAGCGGTTCTGCAGATCAGCGATGGCTGACGTAACGGTGAAGAGGCTTGAGGAGTTCGAAGCGGTGTTCGGCGGCGGCATGCGTCGCGTCCGGGCCGGCCTTGGTGTGACCTCGTTCGGGATGCAGGTGATGGAGCTGCCGGCCGGGTTCTCGATGTACCCGTCTCACGATCACTCCCACGATGAGCAGGAGGAGGTCTACCTGACGCTGGGTGGCCGGGCGACGCTCCGGGTGGGGGAGGAGGAGTTCGACCTCGAGCCCGGGGTCTTCGCCCGGGTCGGTCCGGGCCAGAAGCGAAAGCTGCTGACCCGCGACGAGGGTGCCCGCATTCTCGTTCTCGGTGGCATGCCGGGAAAGGTGTACGAGCCACCGGAGTGGACCGAGGAGGGCGGCTCGCTGCCTCCGATGCCGGGCAAAGAAGAGGCGCAGACCGCCTAGCGAAAGAGGTCTTCCTCCCGGGGGCGTCGCAGCGCCGCGGCGCCAGGCCCGTCGTCAGCTGTGAGGTGACGCTCGAGGCCACGAACGATCGCCCCCGGTGTGCGGCTGACCTTGTCACGGACGAGGTCGGCGGCCGCCGCCGCCTCATCGGCAATCGCGATCGCGGTCGCCGTCAACTCATGGCCGCCCGCGTCGCTTCGCCCACGCCAGTCGTCGATCGGGCTCAGCCCCGCGCAGCCGATCGCCACCTCGCTCTGCCCGTGCCTCCAGGCGCGGCCGAAGCTGTCTGAGACCACGACCGCCGGCGAGGCTCCACTTGCCGCTGTGAGCTCAGCGCGAATACGGCGCGCCGAGGCGTCCGGATCGAGGGGCAGAAGCGCCGCGTGGCCGTCGGGGACGTTCGACGTGTCGACGCCGGCGTTGGCGCAGACCAGTCCGTGCCGGGTCTCGCAGATCAGCACGCCGCGCTCGGCGCGCAGGACCTCGTGGCTCTCGTCGAGCACCAGCTGCACCAGCGCCGGCTGCTTGTCCAGCTGGGCGGCGATCCGCTCCGCGTGTTCGGATGGCCGTGCGTCGGATAGCCGAACCACGCGTCCCTCCGCCTTCGAGACCACCTTCTGGGAGACGACGACGACGTCGCCCGGCTCGAGATCGGTCCGGGCGGCGATCAGCTCGCCGAGACGGTCTCCCTCGGCGACCTCGGGCAACCCCTCGATCGCCAGCACCCGCAACTCGGCGCTCACATTGCTCTCCGTTCGCGCTCGGCCCAGCATCGAGCTCTTTCGGAGAGCCTCGCGCTCACAGTCCAAGCACCCGAGCCGTGTGGGGGGCCTGCCCGCGGCCCGACTCGAGCGCCGTGGTCAGCGCGACCAGGTCGGCCGGGGTGTCGAGGTCGAGGGCGAGCGAATCCAGCCGCTCGACGCCATGCGGGATGCCTGCCGCGCGCGCGGCTTCGAGATGGCGCTCGCAGCTGCCCTCGCCAAACGCCGGGCGGATCGCGTCGGGGGGCCGCAGCAGCAGGGCGTTGGTGCCCGTGCCGTGCCGGTCGGGGACGATCGCGACGTAGGGGTCGGGCACGGCGGTGAGCATGCGGTCGAGGTCACGTGGGTCGAGCAGCGGGCAGTCTCCAGGAACCAGGGCGACGCAGGAGGCGGCGGCGGCCTGCGCCTCGGCGATCCCGATCAGGGCGGCCTCGGGGTGTCCCGCGTCGTCGGGGTCCTCGACGACGTCGGCGCCCTGTTCGCGGGCGATCCGCAGCGCCGCGGGCTCGCCGGTGACGACGATCGTGCGCTCGATCATCCGAGACGCGCCGATCGCCTCGAGGACGTCCTGCAGCATCGCCGCGACCAGCGCCTGGCGCCCCTCCTCGTCGATCCCGACGCCCAGCCGTCTCTTGGCGGCGTCGAAACGTTTCACCGGCAGGACTGCGGTCGCGTTAGAGACCATCCAGGCTCATCCCCGCGCGAGGCTAGCGCCGAACCCGAGCACGACCCGAGCGACCCGCTTGCGTGACTTGGCGGTGTCCATGAGAAGCGGTGCGGCGAGGGTCTTGATCCCCTCCGGCGGCGGGTCGGGATCGCCAACGTCCACCACCATCCCGTCGAGCAGCCCCTCGTAGAGGCCGGCGACTCCCGCGGCGGTCACAGGCCGGCCGAGCGCTCGCATGAACTCCGCGGTTGGGCCCTTGACGACCCGGCCCTCCACGAACGGGCTCACCGCGACGACCGGCGCCGTGGCGGTCATGATCGCCTCGCGCATACCCGGGACCGCGAGGATCGGGCCGATGCTGATCACCGGGTTGGACGGGCCGATGACGATCAGATCGGCGGCGGCGATCGCCTTTGTGACCTCTGGGGTCGGTCGCGCTGAGGAGATGCCGCCCAGCTCCACGGCCTCGACCGGGGGCTCGGCACGATCGACGATCAGATACTCCTGCACGTCGCGCCAGCCGGCGGAGGTCTGTACGCGGGTGCGCACCGGCTGCTCGCACATCGGCAGAACGGTTGCCTTGACGCCGACCGCGCGGGTGATCTGATCCTGGGCCGCGGTGAGCCTTCCTCCCTCGGCGAGGAAGTGACGGCGGTAGAGACAGGCAGCGAGGTCTCTATCGGTGAGCGCGAACCAGTCCGGGGACCCGAGCTCTGCCAGTCGCCCGAAGACGACGAAGCTGTCGCCGCGGATTCCCCAGCCGCGCTCCTCGTCGATGTCGCCCGAGAGCCAGTAGGTGATCAGGTCTGGGTCGGGGGAGACGTGGACTCCCAGGGTCTCGATGTCGTCCCCGGTGTTGGCGATCACCGATAGGTCGGCGCCGATCCGCGCCTGCATGCCGGCGGCGAGCTTGGCGCCGCCGGTACCCCCGGCGAGCAGCGCGACCTTCACTCGGCCCAGTGGTCGGTGCCGGGAAGACCCGTGATGCGGATCCCGGCGTGTGTCTTGTAGCGGCTGTTGATGGAGATCAAGAGCGGCGTCAGCTGCTCGACGATGCGGGCGGTCTCCAGCGCCCCCGCGTTGACCGCCCGCAGCCCCGGAATCAACTCCACCAAGCGTGCCACCTTCGCCTTGTCGGCGCGGCGATCGCCGCAAAGCAGCACGTCCTCGTCGAGTTGCTTTTCGAGGTCGCCGAGAACCGGAGCGCTGACCGTGTGCAGTGCGGAGACGACCGTCACCCCGTCGGGGACCATCTCCTGGGCCTGCTGGGCGGCCGAGCCCTGCCAGACCCCGAGCGAGCGGGTCGCCTTGCCGCTCACCGCGGCCGCGAGCGGCACCGTGCAGTCGACCAGCAGCTGTCCCGAGGCCAGCGCGGCGCGCAGGTTGTTGAGATTCTCCGACTGGGCGCGGAAGGGAACCGTGAGAAAGACGACCGGCCCCGCGCGGGCGGCGTCCTCATTCTGGAGCCCCTCGACCTCGGCGTCCGGCGCGGCGTCGCGCAGGCGGCCCGCCGCCTCGGCGGCGCGACCGGCGTCGCGCGATCCGATCACCACCGGCACACCGGCCGTGGCCCAGCGCAGCGCCAGGCCGAAGCCAAGGGCGCCCGTTGCGCCGATTATCGGCACCGGTGGGCTCGGATCGCTCGGATTCTGCATCGGCGGCTGAGTGTAAAAGGGCCGTATGCTCCGGCCCTGATGAGACTGGAGGGGCGCAAGGCACTTGTCACCGGCGGTTCGGGAGGAATTGGCACCGCGATCTCGCGACGCCTGGCCGCCGAGGGCGCCGAGGTCTGGGTCGGCGATCTCGACGAGGAGGGCGCCGCCAAGGTCGCCTCCGAGGTCGGCGGCCACGCCTTGAGGCTCGACGTCACCGATTACGAATCGGCCCGCGCAGCGGTCGACTCGGTTGGCGGCATCTCGGTCTTGATCAACAACGCCGGCACCGACGAGTTCGGCTTCTTCAATCAGACCACACCTGATATGTGGGAACGGGTCCTGGCCGTGAACCTCAACGGGGTGCTCAACTGCACCCACACGGCGTTGCCCGCGATGCAGGAGGCCGGCTACGGACGCATCGTCAGCGTCTCCTCGGAGGCGGGACGGGTCGGCTCCAAGGGCTCGGCCGTCTACTCGGCCGCGAAGGGTGGGGTGATCGCGTTCATGAAGGTGATCGCGCGCGAGAACGCCCGCTTCGGAATCACCGCCAACTCGATCGCACCGGGACCGATCGAGACGCCGTTGCTGATGGGCGCGGCGCAGCTCGGCGAGATGGGGCAGAAGCTGATCGAGACGATGAAGAGCGCCACGCAAATGCGCCGGCTCGGTCAGCCCGACGAGGTAGCGGCGGCGGTTGCCTTTCTTGCCGCCGAGGAGGCCTCTTACGTGACCGGGGAGACGCTGGGCGTCAGCGGCGGCCTCGGGATGGTCTAGGTGATCTGATGGCGGGCGAGTCGCAGCGCAGGCTGGCTCCGATTCGCGAGGCGGTCCCCGACAGCGACCGGCCGGCCGAGTCGACCCTGGAGCAGGGGCTGGAGCGGGTGGATGAATTCGTCGTAGAGGGTCGGTTGGTGACCGACGTCGGAGGGACGATCGGGGCAAGCGTGCTGTCGACCCCCGGGATGGTCGCGGTGATGGAGCGAAACACCGCCGTGCTCAGCTACCAGAACCTGCCCGATGGCCAGGCCACGGTCGGATTTGAGATCTGCGTCAAGCACGTCGCCGCGGCGGTCGAGGGCGCACGCTGTGAGGTTCGCTCCAGCCTGCGCGAGATCGTCGAGGGGCGAAAGCTTCGCTTCGACGTCGAGGTGAGCGAGGGCGATCGCACGATCGGCGTCGGCACGCATGAGCGGCGCGTCATAGAAGTCGGCGGCGTGAAGGTCTCGTAGATGAGCCCCGCCGGGCTCCCCGACCGCGTCCGGATCCGCGAGGTCGGCCCGCGCGACGGGTTCCAGAACGAGCCCGAGGTGATCGCCACAGACGACAAGGTGCGGCTGATCGACATGCTGTCGGAGACCGGGTTGGCGCGGCTGGAGGTGACCTCGTTCGTGCGCCCCGACGTGATCCCGCAGCTCGCCGACGCCGAGCAGGTGCTGGAGCGGATCGAGCGCCGCGACGGAGTTTCCCTTTCGGTGCTGATCCCCAACCAGCGCGGGTTGGAGCGGGCACTGGAGATGCGCGACCGATTCGACGAGGTCAACCTCTTTCTCTCCGCATCGGAGACACACAACCAGCGCAACGTCAACCGCTCGATCGAGGAGTCGCTACAGGGGCTCGAGCAGACGATCGCCGTCGCGCGCGCCGAGGGCCTGCGCTGCGAGGGAGTGATCTCGGTCTCCTTCGGATGTCCCTACGAGGGCGAGGTCCCGCTCGAGCGCGTGTTCGAGATCGGAAAGCGCCTGGCCGCGGCCGGGTGCGAGGAGGTGGCGTTCGGCGATACGACCGGAATGGCCAACCCCCGCCAGGTGCACGAGTTCTTCACCGCCGCCCGGGGCGAGCTCGAGGGGGTCGAGCTGACCGCCCATTTCCACAACACTCGCGGCCAGGGCCTGGCCAATGTGCTGGCGGCGCTGGAGGAGGGCGTGGACTCGTTCGAGAGCTCTTTCGGCGAGCTCGGCGGATGCCCGGTGCCGCCGGGGTCGACGGGCAACGTCTCGACCGAGGACCTGGTCTCGATGTTGCACGAAATGGGGATCGAGACCGGGATCGACCTGGCGTGGCTGATCGAGGCCTCCCGCGCCGCCCAGGAGATTCTCGGGCGGCCGCTGGGGGCGCATGTGCTGCGCGCCGGGCCGGTCGAATGGTCGGGCTCGATCGACGCCTAGTGCCAACTGACTCCGAGTCAGCGATTCGCAAACATCGGAACCACGATTTTCGCGGCAATTCCTGGTCTTTTTCTGGAGCTTCCGGATCGTGGTGAGGCGCCTGCGGCGATCTCTCACTAGTCTGCGCACTCGATGAGAAGCGACCGCTTCAGGGCAGCGGCCGAGGAAAAGGACTTCTCGGCCGTGGACGAGCTTTTCGCTGAACAAGCCTCGTTCCGCAGTCCGGTCGTCTTTGCGCCCTACGAGGGCCGCGAGGCGATTTCGATGCTCCTCGGCGCAGTCGTCGAGGTGTTCGAGGATTTCCGCTACACCGACCAAGTCGAGTCCGGCGATACCGCCGTGCTCATCTTCGAGGCGCGGGTCGGTGATCGCGATTTGAACGGGGTGGACATCCTTCGATTCGACGCCGACGACCGGATCGTCGAGATGATGGTGATGGTGCGTCCGATGAGCGGCGTGCGCGCCCTGGCGGAAGCAATGCAAACCAAGCTGACAGGGGCGGGAAGCGGATAAGCTCCGGGCCGTGACGAGGAGGAAGGGAAAAGTGGAGACGATCGAACGGATTCGGAACGCGACTTTCACACTCGCGCGCCGCGGGTACGACAGGCGCGAGGTCGACAATTACCTCTCGAAGCTGGCCGAATGGCTGGAGGGCGGTGGCGCCGACCAGGTTCATTCCGACACGATCAAGCACGAGCTGGAACGGATCGGGCACAAGACGGGCAAGATCCTCACCGCCGCCGAGGAGGCCGCCCAATCGCTGCGATCGGACGCCGAGCACGACGCGCGTCAGATCAGGGAAGACGCGCACGGGAGCGTGGAGTCGATCAGGACTTCCGCGGACGAGTACGCCAAGCACGCGCGCGAAGAGGCCCAGGACTTCGCCACCAAGACCCGCGCCGAGGCCGAGGCCTACTCGGGCCAGCTGCGGGGCGAGGCCGAGAGGATCTCCGCAAGCGCTCGCCAGGAGGCCGAGACCCAGGCCACGAAGCTTCGCGACGAGGCGGACGGGTACGCGAAGCGGGTTCGCAGCGAAGCGGACGCCCACGCCACCCAGGCGGTCAAGGAAGCTGAGGAGAGGGCGATCCGGATGGTCGAGGAGGGCGCCAAGCGCCGCCGCGACATGGAGAAGGTGATCGCCGATCTGGAAACGAGGCGCGACGCGGTGGTCGGTGGGCTCGAGAAGCTCTCGAATCAGCTCGCCGGTGCGGCAACCGCCGGCAAGTCGGCCGAGCCGGCGCCCGCTCCCAGTCCCGCGCCAGCGGAGGCCAAGCCGGCGCCTAGTGACGCCGAGCCGCCGGCCGGGAACGCCAGCCCTTCGACGTCGGACGGCAACTCGCAGCCGGCGAACGCCAAGCCGGCGACGCCGCCGGCCGGCTCCCAGGCACCTCCACCTTCGCCGCCCGCTCCGACCAGGCAGTGACCGATATCCGCCCGGCGCTTGAGGCGGCGCTGGCCGGCGGTCCCGAGCGTCATCAGGCAAAGCTAGTCGAGCAGGAAAAGCTCCCGGTCCGAGAGCGGATCGAAAGGCTCGTCGACCCGGGCTCCTTCGCGGAGGAGGCGCTGCTCGCCAACTGGGAGCAGGAAGGGCTGGGGGCAGATGGAGTGGTCACCGGGCTGGCGCTGGTGGGGGGACAGCGCACCGCGCTGATGGCCAACGACCCGACCGTCAAGGCCGGTTCCTGGGGCCCGAAGACGGTCGAGAAGATCCTCCGGATGCAGGAGCGTGCGCTGAAGCTGAGCCTGCCGATGGTCTACCTGGTCGACTCGGCTGGCGCACGGATCACCGACCAGGTGCAGATGTTTCCCGGCCGGCGCGGGGCCGGGCGAATCTTCTACAACCAGGTGCGTCTCTCCGGCCAGGTCCCGCAGGTCTGCCTGCTGTTCGGGCCGAGCGCCGCCGGCGGGGCCTACATCCCGGCCTTCTGCGACGTCGTGATCATGCGCGAGGGCAATGCCTCCATGTACCTCGGCTCGCCGAGGATGGCCGAGATGGTGATCGGCGAGAAGGTGACCCTCGAGGAGATGGGCGGCGCGAAGATGCACACGAGCGTCTCGGGCTGCGGGCACTTCCTCGCCGCCAGCGACGCTGACGTCGTCGATCTGGCGCGCCGCTATTTGTCCTACATGCCCCCGAACTGGCGCGATGACCCACCGGCGGCGCCACCGGTCGAGCCGGCCTCCGACGCCTCGATCGCCGACGTCGTGCCCGCGGACGAGAACCAGATCTTCGACATGCGCGAGGTGCTCGACTCGCTGCTGGACGGCGAATCGCTGCTCGAGGTGCACGCCGATTGGGCCAAGGAGCTGATCGTCGGCTATGGGCGTCTCGACGGCCGCGCGATCGGCGTGGTGGCCAACCAACCCAAGCACACGGGCGGGGTGCTCTTCGTCGACTCGGCCGACAAGGCGGCGCGCTTCATCCAGACCTGCAACGCGTTCAACTTCCCGCTGCTCTTCCTCGCCGACGTCCCCGGCTTCATGATCGGGACCGCGGTGGAGCGGGAGGGGATCATCCGCCACGGGGCGAAGATGATCAGCGCCGTCTCGGAGGCGACGGTGCCGAAGATCTCCGTGATCGTGCGCAAGGCCTACGGAGCCGGTCTCTACGCGATGGCCGGCCCCGCGTTCGAGCCCGATTGCTGCATCGCGCTGCCCACCGCGTCGATCGCGGTGATGGGCCCGCAGGCGGCGATCAACGCCGTCTTCTACAACCAGATCCAGGCGATCGAGGACCCCGAGGAGCGCGAGCGCTTCGTGGCCGAGAAGCGGCGCGAGTACGCGGAGGACATCGACATCCTCCATCTAGCCTCCGAGCTCGTCGTCGACGCGGTTGTGCAGCCGCAGGACTTGCGCGGCGAGCTGATCCGCCGCTTCGCCTACGCCGAGGGCCGCGACCGCGGCTTCGCGCAGCGTCGCAATCCGATCACTCCGGCATGAGTCGCCCTGGATGGGTGCCGCGATCGAGATCGAGGGCCTCCGTGTTCGGCGCGGTGGGCGGCCGGTCCTGCGCGACGTCTCCCTGACCGTCGAATCCGGACGCGTCACGGGTCTGCTCGGGCCCAGCGGCTGCGGAAAGACGACCTTGATGCGGGCGATCGTCGGCGTCCAGATCGTCGAGTCCGGCGTCGTCACCGTGCTCGGGGAGCCGGCCGGGGCGCCGGGGTTGCGGCGGCGGGTCGGATATGTGACCCAGGCTCCGTCGGTCTATGGGGATCTCAGCGTGCGCGAGAACCTGCACTACTTCGCGCGCGTGCTCGGGGTCGGGAACGAACGGGTCGAGCGGGTGATCGAGACCGTCGATCTGGAGCAGCACGCGGATCAGGTCGTCAACGACCTCTCGGGCGGCGAGCAGGCGCGCGCCTCGCTTGCCACCGCTCTGCTCGGCGAGCCGCACGCACTGATCCTCGACGAGCCCACCGTCGGACTGGACCCCGTCCTGCGGCGGGACCTCTGGGCGACCTTCGCCGAGCTTGCCGCCGGGGGAACGACCCTGCTCGTCTCCAGCCACGTGATGGACGAGGCCGAGCACTGCGACCGGCTGCTGTTGATGCGGGAGGGTGAGATTCTCGCCGAGGACACGCCCGACGGCCTGCGAGCCCGAACTCGCGAACAGGATCTCGACGAGGCGTTTCTGGCCCTGATACGGGAGAGCGAGGCCGTGTTATGAGCGCGAGGCTCAAACGAAGAGCCATGTGGTGGGCTGAGCGCGAACGTGAGGCCGCGTTGTGAGCCCGCGAATCACGCTCGCGACCGCGTTTCGGGTGCTCACGCAGCTGCGCCGGGATCCCCGCACTATCGCCCTGCTGATGGGGGTCCCGCCGTTTCTGCTCACGCTGCTTAAGGGGGCGTACCACCACGACCCGGCCACCTTCCAGCACATCGGGGGCCCGTTGGTCGGACTTTTCCCGTTCATCACGATGTTCGTGGTCACCTCGATCACGATGCTGCGAGAGCGGACGACCGGAACCCTGGAGCGGCTGATGACGATGCCGCTGGCAAAGCTCGATCTGCTGCTCGGCTACGGCTTGGCCTTCGCGGTGGTGGCCACGGTTCAGGCGGTGGTCACGTCGATTGTCGCCTTCGGTCTCCTCGACCTCCACGTCGCCGGATCGGCGGTGCTGGTTGCGGCGCTGGCGGTCGGCAACGCGCTGCTGGGCATGTCGCTGGGGTTGTTCGTGAGCGCCTTCGCGCGAACCGAGTTCCAGGCCGTTCAGTTCATGCCCGCTCTGGTCACGCCGCAGATGATCCTCTGTGGCCTTTTCGTCGCTCGCGACCAGATGGCCGGGGTGCTGACCGCGGTCTCGGACGTGATGCCGCTCACCTACGCTTACGAGGCGCTTTCACGGGTGACCACGGATGGGACATTGGGCGCGAGAGGCGTGCTTGACGTCTCGGTGACGCTCGGGGCGACCCTGCTGTCGCTGGCGTTGGGCGCGGCGACGCTGCGCCGCCGCACCCATTAGCCGCGTCCGCACCCCGCTACGGTGTGGAGGTGGACGCGCGCATCAATCGCCTCCTCCTCGCGGCAGCCGGCGGCGTCACCGCCCTCGCGGCCTTGCTGCTCGCCGCCTATTTCGTCGGGCCGATCGCCCGTGCGGACGCCACCGCCTTGCACGGGCTGACGACGCTTTCCGAGCAGCATCGATGGATCTGGGTCGTCAACGACTGGCTCGCGCACAGCGTCGACCTGCCGTATACGGTCGCGGCGCTGCTCGCGATCTGTGCCGCCGGTCTGCTCTGGGGCCGTCCCAAGCGGGCGCTGGCGGCGGCGCTGTTGGTTGCGGGCGCGAACGTCGCCACCCAGCTGCTCAAGGCCGCCGCCGCACATCCTCGCTATCAGCCAATCCTGGGTTCCAATCAGCTGGGGGGCGCCGCGTTTCCAAGCGGGCACGCGACCGCCGTGATGTCGCTGGTGCTGGCCGCCGTCCTGGTCTCCCCCAGTCGCTGGCGGCCGGCGACGGCGATCGCCGGCGGGGCATTCGCACTTGCGGTCTCGATTGCGCTCGTGATCCAGGGCTGGCACTTTCCGAGCGACGTGCTGGGCGGATTCCTGGTCGCCGGGACGGTCAGCATGCTGGCCCTCGCCGGCCTGCGGGCGATCGAGGGCCGTGGCGCCGCAAGCCCCGCGGTCGACCGCAAGCTCGGGATCTCGGCGCGGTCGATCAACGCGAAGCTGCTGGAGGTCCTGGCGGCCACCGCGGCGTTGGGAGTCGCCCTGATCGCGGTCATGCACCCGAACCCGCTCATCTCCTACGCGGAGGCCCACACGACGGCTGTCGTCGCCGCGATCGGGATCGCCGCCGCGTCGGTCGCGCTGACCTACGGCGTCGCCCTCGAGGCCGACCGCCGCTAGCTCCAGCTCCCCGCGGGTTGCTCCTCCGAGGCGTCGTCGCGGCTCGTGTCCTCGGGCGGAGGCCAGTGCTCCGCCGTGCCCCCGGTCGACGGCTCGCGGCGCCCCGGCATCGGTGCCACGCCAGCCCAGCCTGGGCGCTGAGCAACGCGTCGCCAGGCGGCGTTCAGGTAGTCCTCGATCATCATCAAGCCCTCGAGACCGGGCAGCTCGGCGATCGTCTCGTCGATCCCTCGGGTGGCGGCCAGACCTTCGGCGCTGCTGTCTCCCATCAGGTGGAGGACCAGGGCGTCGGTCTCCTCCTGAATCAGCGGATCACCGGTCGTTCTAGTCGATTCTGGGGTCGATGGTCACCACGCTGGTGCCGATATCTCCGCAGGCGCCGTTTACGCGGCTCGACGGTGCAATGCGATGTTGGAACTGTCTCCACATTTCGACCCTCCGATAAAGGCCCGGCTGCGGTTCGTCAGCGGGAGCTCGAGCAGCGCCCGGATCGTCGACGACCGGGCGCTGATGGCGCGCACGTTTGCCTACCTGTTCGGGATCGGCGGGACGCTCGCGTTGGCGACCCTTCTTCTTCCCGGGTCTCCCGCATCGCGCGGTGCTGCCGTTTGCCATCACGGCGCTCGCCGCCTATCTCACCGCGGGCCTGTTCCTGATTGCCTACGACCGCCTTCCGGTCTGGTTCTTCCGCGTCTCGCCGATGGTCGGCAACCTGCTCGTTGCGCTCGCGATCGTGGTTCGGCGGCGCCTGATGCGACCGGCTCCTATGCGCTGTTCTACTTCTGGGTCGCCCTTGCCGCCTTCTACTTCTTCGAGCTTCGCTGGGCGATGGTGTGCGGGACGGTTGCCAGCGTCTCCTATGCCGTCGTCCTCAACTTCCACCACGTCGGCCTCAGCGAGCTGAAGTGGGTGATGCTGACCGGCGGCCTTTTCGTCTCCGGCGTGATCATGGGATTGCTTCGCTCCCGCGCCGACCACCTCGTCACGCAGCTCTCCTCCGCGGCCAGCATCGACGTGCTCACGAGCTTGCCGAATCGCCGCGAGTTCGAGACCAAGCTTCGCCAGGAGGTTGCGCGGGCGAAGCGGGTTGGCATCGAGTTCGGGCTCGTCTGGCTCGACCTCGACCGCTTCCAGGCGATCAACGACGCCGCCGGCCACCACGCCGGAGACCGCCTGCTCGAGCAGGTGGCCCAGCTGATGAGGCGCGAGGTCCGCGAATCCGACACCCTTGCCCGTCTCGGAGGGGACGAGTTCGGGGTGATCGTTCCAGAGGCCGCCCAGGTCGACACCTACCTGCTCGCCGAGCGGCTTCGAAAGTCGATTCGCGAGGCGCTGGAGGACGGGCCAAACAGGCTCACCGTCAGCGCCGGCGTCGCGATCCACGGCCGCCACGGAAGCACCCCGCAGGAGCTGACCACCGCCGCCGAGCAGGCGCTACTGGCGGCGAAGCGACTCGGCCGCGACCGCACCGTGATCTTCAGCGACGAGGTCGCGTCGAACCTCCTCGAGCTCGGCCTCGGCGCCGCCAACGAGTTGCCGACCAGCCTGGAGACGATCCTCTCGCTCGCCGAGCTGGTCGACGTCAACCAGATGGGATCGGCCCGGCACTCGCAGGTGGTCGGGCGCTACGCCGAGGCGATGGGGGAGAAGCTGGGGCTCTACCCGGACGACGTTCAGCGGCTTCGCCTCGCCGGAATCCTTCACGACGTCGGCAAGATCGGCGTCAGGGGCTCGATCCTCGCCAAGCCCGGCCCGCTCACGGCGGCGGAGATGGAGGAGATGCGCGGCCATCCCGAGATCGGGGCGCGGATCGCCCGCAACGCCGGGCTCAGCGACATCGCCCTTTGGATTGGCACCCACCATGAGCGCCCTGACGGGCGGGGTTATCCGCTCGGGCTCAGCGGGCGCGAGATCCCGCTGGAGGCGCGGATTCTCGCCGTCGGCGACGCCTACGAGGCGATGACCAACGATCGCGCCTACCGCTCGGCGATGAACGAGTCGATGGCGCGCTATGAGCTGCGCCACAACGCCGGCACCCAGTTCGACGAGCGGGTAGTCGATGCGTTCCTGGCCCTGCTGGATTCCGACGCGTTCGACGAGCTGGCCCGAACTAACGTCCTTCAGGACGTAGCGTCGAGCCTCTCGGCCAGCTCGACGAAGTAGTCGAGCGCCGCCGGATTGGCCAGCGAGTCGCGGCTTGCCGCCTGCTCGGGGGCGGTGCCCATCAGGATCCGCTTCACCGGCACCTCCAGCACCTTGCCGCTGAGGGTGCGCGGCACCTCGGCGATGCGAAAGACGGCATTCGGGACGTGACGCGGGGAGCAGCGCTCGCGGATCCGTCGCTTGATCTCGTCCTCCAGCTCCTGGTCCAGATCGGCTCCCTCGCGCAGGACGACGAACAGCGGCATCCATCCTTCGGTCCCCGCCCTGGGTACGTCGACGACGAGGGCGTCCAGCACCTCGGGAATCGCCTGCACGGCACGGTAGATCTCGCTCGTGCCCATCCGGACGCCCTGGCGGTTGATCGTCGAGTCGGAGCGCCCATAGATCACCGCCGTGCCGCGCGAGGTGATCTCGATCCAGTCGCCGTGGCGCCAGATCCCAGGGTACTGCTCGAAGTAGCTGGCGCGATAGCGCGAGCCGTCTCCGTCGCCCCAGAGGAAGAGCGGCATCGATGGCATCGGCTCCGTGATCACGAGCTCTCCGACCTCGTCGATCACCGGGCTTCCCTCCTCGTCGAATGCCTCGACCTTGGCGCCCAGCGCCCGGCCCTGCAGCTCGCCGCGGTATACGGGCAACAGCGGGACGCCGCCGACGAACGCGGTGCAGACGTCGGTGCCGCCGCTGGTCGAGAAGAGCCAGGTGTCGCTGCCGATGTGGTCGTAGACCCAGTCGAAGCTCTCCGGGGACAGCGGGGACCCGGTCGATCCGACCGCGCGCAGGGCGCTGAGGTCGCGACCGGCGCCGGGCTCGACGCCGGCCTTCATGCAGCTGGCGATGTAGCTGGCGCTGGTGCCGAAGCAGGTGATGCGAGCGCGGTCGGCGAGGTCCCAGAGCACGCCGACGTCCGGATGCCCTGGGCTGCCGTCGTAAAGGACGATCGCCGCCTCGGTGAGCAGGCCGGATACGAGGAAGTTCCACATCATCCATCCCGTGGTGGTGAACCAGAAGAACCGGTCGCCGCGCCGTCCGTCGACGTGCAGGTTCAGCTTCTTCAGGTGTTCGAGGAGGATCCCGCCGTGGCCCTGGACGATTGCCTTCGGCAGGCCGGTCGTGCCCGACGAGTAGAGGATCCAGAGCGGGTGATCGAAGGGGACCGACTCGAAGCGAAGCTCGGCGCCCTCGCCGCTCGATGCCAGCTCGCCCCAGGTGATCGCGTTGCGAAGCGGTGAGAGATCCGGCTCGGGGTTCAGGTAGGGGAGCACGACGGTGTGCTGGAGGGAGGGCATCTGCGCCTGCATCCCGGCGACCACCTCGCGGCGGTCGAACTCCTTTCCGTTGTAGCTGTAGCCGTCGACCACGAACAAGACCTTGGGCTCGATCTGGGCGAAGCGGTCGACGACGCTGCCGGGCCCGAAGTCGGGCGAGCAGCTCGACCACACGGCTCCGATGCTTGCCGTGGCCAGGAAGGCGATCACCGCCTCGGGGATGTTCGGCAGGTAGGCGGCGACCCGGTCGCCGCGCCGGACGCCGTGATTTCGCAGACCGGCCGCGATCTCGGCGACCTGCTGGCGCAGCTCGGCCCAGCTCAACTGGTCCAGCTCGCGCAGTTCCGAGGCGTGCAGGATCGCCGCCTCGCCGTCGGGCTTGCCGCGGAAGAGGTGCTCCGCGTAGTTCAGCTCGGCGCCCTCGAACCAGCGAGCGCCCGGCATCTTGCGCTCGGCGAGGACAGCCGAGTGCGGGGTGGGGGAGGCGACACCGAAGTAGTCCCAGATCGAGGCCCAGAAGTCCTCCAGCTCGGTGACCGACCACTCCCAAAGCGGTTGGTAGCCGTCGAAGCGCAGACCTCGCTCGGTCTCCAGCCAGCGCATGTAGCGGGTCATCGCGCAGCCCTCGACCATCTCGGTCGGTGGCCGCCAGAGGAGCTCCCCAGCGCGTCCTGCTGTCGCCTCCTCCATGGCCCGCTTATATCACCGGCCGCGCGGTCCCTCGGCTCCGCTGGGGGAGGACCGCCGCTGCCGGCCCACGTCGCGGTCGATCTGGCGCACCAGCTCGACCGTGAACTCGACCGCCCGCGTCATCGCGTCCTCGTCGAGCTTGTCGGGGGTGTCGGCATGCGTGTGGTAGTAGGGGGCGCCGACCCCGTTGTCGGCGCCGATCAGCGATATGGCGCGGAATCCTCGCGTCCTGGCCGGCAGGGCGTCGGTGTGGAAGGGGATGCGGATCGGACGCGCCCGGTATCGGTTTCCGTCCTCGCGGTCGGCGGTCGCGATCGCCTCGCAGAGGTCGAAGAGGCGGCGGTCGAGCTCGTAGCTGATGATCGCGCCCTCGCTGGCCAGGTAGTGGACGTCTCCGAAGGAGACCGAGTCGAGGTTGACGAAGAACGTGTTCTCGGCGTCCAGCTCCTTGCGATGGGCGCTGAACCAGCGGGCCATTCCCTCGCAGTTGCATTCCTCGGCGCCGGGTAGGACGACCCAGAGGTCGAGGTTGCGGGGCGGATCGTCCTTCAGCTCCGCGACCGTGGAGAGCACGGCGGCGACGCCGGATGCGTTGTCGTAGGCGCCCGGCACGACGCCCGAGAGGGAAATGTCTATGAGCAGGGCGAGGGTGACGAGCAGCAGTACGGTCGGGATCAGCTGGGCGATCGCCAGCCCCTGGATGTCGATGCCGCCGAGCCGCAGGCCTGTGATCGCCAGGAGCGGGACGATGCCGGCCCAGAAGAACAGCCTGATCGGTCCGAGCAGGAGTCTCGCGGTCTCCGGGAGGCCCTTCGCGGCGCGGGTGGAGCGGGGGCCGAAGACGAATCCTGTCTTGGCGGCGTCGTAGTGGGCGCTGAGCACCAGGCGGGCCGGCGCGGTCGGCTTGGCGCCGGGGGAGACGACGTTCTGGGAGGCGCGGCGGAAGAACAGCCTGCGGATCAGGTAGAGGCGGGTGTTCTGGTCCAGGTACAGGGAGGTGGCGGTGATCAGGACGATCACGAAGCCCGCCGGCGCCGACGCCAGCGCGACCAGCGAGCCGGCGATCGCGAGCAGTACGTGGGCGGCCATCACCAGCGCGTACTCGGGGTGGACGTAGGTCGGCTCGATCGTGACCTTGCGTCCCATCTTGCGCAGCCGTTCGGCGAGCCGGTTGGCGGCCCGGCGCTCGGCGTCGGTGCCGGGCCAGCGGCCCTCGAATGAGCACAGCTCCTCGATCAGCTCCCTGCGGTCGGCGGCGTTCAAGGGCGGCGGATTATCGCTGAGCTATCGCTTTGGGCCTATGTGTCGGTCCAAAATCTGCACCGACTGAGACCGGGCGACCGAGATGTTCCAAGGGCCATCCTGCCGCCACTGCACGCCAAGCCGATCGCAAGCGTCGCAGAAGATCGCCTGGATGTCCTGAGACCGGTTGGAGAAGAAATAGCGCGGATAGGAATAGATCTTCTTC
Source organism: uncultured Solirubrobacterales bacterium (assembly GCA_963740555.1). Classification (GTDB taxonomy): domain Bacteria; phylum Actinomycetota; class Thermoleophilia; order Solirubrobacterales; family 70-9; genus Mayfieldus. The sequence goes on along the minus strand of CAVUES010000005.1, from coordinate 332,442 downwards.
GGGTGGCGGACCCTGTTCTGGACCCGGCATCCGTCGGAGTGGATCAGACCGCGAAGGAGTCTTCCGGGATGCTGGTACACAATGTCCTGCTGCCAAGGCACAAGCTTGATCGATCGCAGATGTTTGAGCCCTGGACCGTGCTGAGGAAAGAGACAGGGCCAGTGTTTCGAGTACGCATTGATGACGTACATTCGAGCTGTGTTGTGTCTGCGGACTCGAACCTTCCGGTCGGGCATGACCAATTGGATCGCTGCGACGGCCTCCTCCGTGATAACTGGATGGGCCACGTCGAGAACGACATTGAGCCGGTACACGCCCCGTGGGTGACGCAATAGGCAGCCATCGCCCAGATAGATCCCAAGCAGATATGCATACGCAAACTCGAGCAACTCTGGAAAGGCGCTGCGGTAGTGGTCGCACCGCATGCATCCATGGGCTGATCGCAGCCGCCCGTGTCCAGGCGGCCTGCCATTCACCCAGCCCGAGATGGTGCTGCGAGGGATTCCTGTCCGCCGACTGATAACGCAGTTGTTAAGACCAGAGCGACTCAGGCGAAATACTCGATCGACCTCGGCCGGGGTCCTCATTTCTGGTGTTTGGGGTATGCGGCGGGTGGGATTCGAACCCACAAGCCCTTGCGGGCACGGCCTTTTGAGGGCCGCGAGTAGACCAGTTCCTCCACCGCCGCGGGGTCGCACATAGTGTAGGAGCGAGCCTAAGTGGCCGAACGGTCGAACAAGCCCAGGAATTGGGTCAAGTTCGCCATTCGACACTGATTCGTTGCAACGCCGTCACAGATGCCGGCCGATTGCCACGTGTGTGGCGTGAGTTTGGCTATGCCGGCTGCGGGGTGCCCGTGTCGGGCGGTGGCTCGGCGCCGTAGTCCTCGCCGGAGCCGATCGGCCGCTCCTCCTCGACGTGCCAGTCCTGGTTGAAGCCGATCATCGAGACGGCGATCACCAGCACCTGGAGCGGGATCAGGATCACCAGCAACAGTCCGATCAAGGTGTCGGGGAGCAGTGCCGTGTCGAAGCCCGCCTTGTCGCGCGCGAACCAGCTCGGGGCGGCCACAGCGGCGAAGATCAGAAGAAGGATCGAGAGCGCGGCCGAGACCGGGAGGATGCCGCGGCTCCATTGGGCGACCCTGATCGCGAAGAGGACGTAGAGGGCGACGAAGACGATGCAGATCACGCCCATGCCGGCGCCACCGACGAGCAGCGACCAGCCGCCGATCGTCACCAGCGCGCAGATCCCGGCGGTCGCCAGGAGCAGCAGCACGATCACGGCCTTCGTCGTGATGGCATGCGCCTTCTCCCTGTTGGGTCGCCACAGCTCATAGCCTGGCCTGACCTCTCCTACCGCCATCCACGCAAGCATAAATCCCCCCGCTTCAGAACGCGACGGTTGGGCGTCGACCTAGTATTCGTAGCCACGCGCGGGCGTGGTGGAATTTGGAAGACACGCCGGCTTTAGGTGCCGGTGCTCGAAAGAGCTTGGGGGTTCGAGTCCCTCCGCCCGCATGGGGTAACGCAGAGCGGTGCCACGACGATGAAGATCGTGGGAGGGCCCGGCGTTACGATTCGCACGCTTGGGGCAGTGGCCAAATTGGCTAAGGCACCGGTCTCCAAAACCGGGGATTCCAGGTTCGAGTCCTGGCTGCCCCGCTAGATCTCGCCGTTAGCCCTTCGGGTCGAAGCGGGCAATCGAGTAGTAGCCGGCCAGGTAGAGGCTCTGCCCGTCGGAGACCATTGGGGTGTAGCCCGGGGAGCCGAAGCTGAAGACCTTCTTGTGGGTCAGCACGTCGATCCCGATCGACTTGCCGGTCGCGAAGCTCGACGTGTACACGGTGTGGCCGATCACCACCGCGGTGCCGGGGACGCTGCCGCCGACGTCGAAGCGCCAGCGCACCTTGCCGCTCAGGGCGTCGATCGCGTAGAGGTGATGGTCGTAGGAGCCGATGTAGACCGTCGAGCCCGGGGTGCCAGGCACGTCGGCGACCGCGGGCGAGCCATAGACGGCGTTGCCGGTCTCGAACGACCACGAGTACTTGCCCGTCCTCTGATCGAGCGCATAAACCGTGCCGTCGTCGCGTCCCGCATAGACGCGCCCGTTGGCGACCGCGGGCGAGGAGTAGAAGCCGCCGTCGCCGCCCGGGGGCAGGCGCTGGGTGTCGACCCGCCAGACGGGATGCCCGTCCGAGGCTCGCAGCGCGAACATCGCGCCGCCGTAGTCGCCGAAGTAGATGCGCCTACGGTCGTAGCTGGGGCTGGCCTTGATCACATGGCGAGCCTTGTATGTCCAGCGGTCCTTTCCATTGGCGGCGTCGAGCGCGAACAGGGTGCCGTTGTCGGAGCCGATGTAGAGCGTCTTGCCGATCAGCAGCGGCGACGACTGCAGCGTGGTGGGCAGCTTTCGCTTCCAGACGATCTTCGCCGAGTTGGCGTCGATCGCGAGCATCGTGCCGTCCATGAAGGCGACGAACACGTTGCCGCGCCCGAAGACTGGCGCAGTGACGTCGGAAGGCGGTCCCTTGTAGCGGCTGTCGCGACGCAGGTCCCAAATCACCTTGCCGTTGTCTGCGTTAAGTGCCCGCACGTTGCTGTACTTGTTGACCACGAACAGCTGCCCGAGCGCGATCACCGGCGGGAACTCGATCAGCGCCTGGTCGTTGTAGTCCCAAACCCGCTTCAGCGGCGGGTTGAGCTGGCTGGGCAGATAGTGGCGGCGCTGTGGAATCCGCCCGAACAGCTTCCACTTGATCAGGTTTCCGTTCGACGCCGTCCCCGCGGCCGCGCTGGTGCCCGTGGTCGGGTTGTCGGACCCGCCGCAGCTGCTGAGCACGGCGAGCGGGAGGGCGAGTAGGGCAAGGGCCAAGACCCTTGCCAAGGGGACGGTCGTGAAGCGGCTTCGCATCGTGGAGTTATCGGCACCTGCGCCCGAGCCAAAAGGGCGGCAGCGGCGTCCCAATTCGCCTCCCGGCCGAGACCTATAATCGCGCGAGTCGGCGGGCGAGGTGTAAACGGTTGCACTGGAGCCTTCCAAGCTCCCGGAGCCGGTTCGATTCCGGTCGCCCGCTTTGGAGCTACGGGGTGGAGCGTGGCGTACACTCAGCGCGAATCCGGGGCGTGGCGCAGTCTGGTAGCGCATTCGGCTGGGGGCCGAAAGGTCGCTGGTTCAAATCCAGTCGCCCCGACTATCACTGAAACCCCCGCGAACGCGGGGGTTTCACGGCTCAGGGATCTGACCTTGCAATCCGCGACGGGGTCCAATTGGGGTCCAATTCCACCTGAGAGATGCGCGCACGCGTGCCTTTGAGCGCGCCGGCACAGCGGGTTGGTCCAGGTGGTCGCCGGTTCGATCCGATTGCTCACCTCTCGCGAAGCCCCCGCAAACGCGGGATGTTGCTCTTCCAGTGCGAAAGCGCCTTTGCTGGACCGCCATTGACCGCCTGAATCCGGTGCTGACTGGCCACTGGCGCACAGATCCTGTCTTGGAGAGTTCTTTTCTGCAAGGAGAGCGCAGACCGCGGCGCCTTAGCCGCTGGCCGGCTTGCGCGCCCGGATAATCGCCGAGCCGGCGTGCTCATGCACCCGATGCGTCTCTTGGAGCTCGACTTCCCGTAACCCGGCGTCGGCAAGGGCGCACTCAAATTGCTCAGGCGTGAGGGCTCCGGCCACGCAGCCAGTGAACTGCTCCATGTCGCGCCGTACCTCGTCGGGCATGCCCTCGTCGGCGATCACGTCGGTCACTGCGAAGCGACCGCCGGGGCGCAGCACGCGCGCAGCCTCGCGCAGGACCTTGCTTTTATCGGCAGAGAGGTTGATCACGCAGTTGGAGATCACCACGTCCACAGACTCATCGGGCAGGGGAATCTGCTCGATCGACCCCTTCAGCCATTCGACGTTCTCAACGCCGGCCTGGCCCTGGTTCTCACGCGCCAGCTCGAGCATCTCGTCGGTCATGTCGAGCCCATACGCCTTGCCGGTCGGGCCCACGCGCTGCGCGGAGAGCAGCACGTCGATGCCGCCACCCGAGCCGAGGTCGAGCACCGTCTCGCCCTCGTGAAGTTCCGCGACCGCAGTTGGGTTCCCGCAGCCCAGCGACGCCAGCTGAGCGCCATCGGGAAGCGCCTCGCGCTCCTCACTGGAGTAAAGCTTCGCACCGAAGACCTGACGTTGTTCGTCGTCGAGCGTCGCTGCGCCGCAACCGCAGCCAGAGGAGGCGTCAGAGCCGCAGCATCCCGCCTCCTCGGTTCCGACACTTCGCGCTGCCTGGGCGTATCGGTCGCGAACCGCCTCACGGATCTCCTCGGTTCGGGTCAGCTGCTCAGCCATTTGCTCAGCTCCTTCAACGCTTCGGGGTTGACGTAGTAGTAGGCCCAGAGCCCTTGGCGCTCCGAGCCGACAATGCCTGCCTCGCGCAGCACTTTGAGGTGATGCGACACGGTTGGCTGGGAAAGATCGAACAGGGGAACGAGCTCGCATACGCAGACCTTGCCAGCGTGCTTTCGCAGCACGTCCACGAGCTGCATGCGGATCGGGTCACCCAGGGCCTTAGCTACGCCGGCGATCCGCTCTGCCGCCTCGCGCTCGATGTCGGGATACACGACCGGCTCGCAGCAGGGCTCCCCCTTGGGCCGCTTTTGCTTCGGGGACAGTTCCAGATCGATGCTCATCTATTTGAATGTATCAATGTAATTGGCTAGCGTGGATGAAAGACGCCCAAGCGGAGGTGCCAGTGAGTCTTCAACTCGATCCTGCGACGCGCGCCCACGTTGATGCCGGAATTACGAGCCTCAAGGAGGAGTTCGCGGGGATCTTCTCCGCGGAGACGGTCGACCGCTGGGCCGATGATTCCCTCGAACGGCTCTCGGGAGCGCGGTTTTACGACTTCGTGCCGCTGTTCGTGCACCGCTTCGCCCGTGAGCGGCTGCGGGCTCTGGCCCAGACCGAGGGTAAGGCGGCGAAGGACGTCCCCGAGGTCCTGTTCGTCTGCGTCCAGAACGCCGGCCGCAGCCAGATGGCTGCCGGCCTCCTCGACAAGCTCTCCGACGGCAGGCTCCACGTTCGGTCCGCTGGTTCCGACCCGGCCTACGAGCTCAACCCCGCCGTCGTCGCGGCGATGGAGGAGATCGGGATCGACGTCAGCAAGGAGTTCCCGAAGCCGCTGACCGACGAGGTCGTAAGAGCAGCCGATGCCGTGATCACCATGGGCTGCGGCGACGCCTGCCCGATCTATCCCGGCAAGCACTACGAGGACTGGGAGCTCGAGGGTCCCGCCGGCAAGGACATTGAGACCGTGCGCGGCATCCGCGACGAGATCGCAACGCGGGTCATCGCGCTGATCGATGAGGTCGCGCCGCCCAAGGGAGACATAGCCGCGACCTGACCCGTTCGGCCCGCCTCTCCATGACCCAACCTGTAACCCATCCCGGCGAGGCGGCCGTCATCCGGCGGCTGTCGACGCTTGACCGCTTCCTTCCGCTGTGGATCGCGCTTGCGATGGCCGGCGGCCTCGCCCTCGGCTCGCTGATCCCCGGCCTGAATGACTTTCTCGACACGCTCAAGGTCGGGACCGTCAGCCTGCCAATCGCCATCGGGCTGCTGCTGATGATGTACCCGGTCCTGACCAAGGTCCGCTACGAGGACCTCGGTCGCACCCACGGCGACGCGCGGATGTACGGCGTCTCCCTGTTCCTGTCGTGGGTCGTCGGCCCGGCGCTGATGTTCGCGCTCGCCTGGATCTTCCTCGCCGACGAGCCCGCCTTCCGGACTGGGGTCATCGTCGTTGGTCTGGCGCGTTGCATCGCGATGGTGCTGGTCTGGAACGACCTCGCCGACGGCGACCGCGATCGCGCAGCCATCCTCGTTGTCTTCAACGCCATCTTCCAGGTCGTCGCCTACGCGCTCCTCGGCTGGTTCTACCTGAATGCACTGCCGAACCTGCTCGGCCTCGACACCCAGGGCTTCGAGGTCTCGATCTGGGAGGTCGCCCGTACGGTGCTGATCTTCCTCGGCATCCCGCTCACCGCCGGCTATCTCACCCGGTACTGGGGGCTGCGGGCCCACGGTCGCGAGTGGTTCGAGTCGAAGTTCATCCCGCGGATCGCGCCGATCACGCTCTATGGCCTTCTGTTCACGATCGTGCTCCTGTTCGCGATCCAAGGCGATCACATCACGTCCGAGCCACTGACGGTCGCCCGCATCGCCCTGCCGTTGCTCGTCTACTTCGTCGTCATGTGGAGCCTCGGGTTCGGAATCGGTCGCGCGATGCACCTCGGCTATGCCAGGACCGCGACGCTCGCCTTCACCGTCGCCTCCAACGACTTCGAGCTGGCGATTGCGGTTGCGGTCGGCGTCTGGGGCGCCAGCTCAGGTCAGGCGCTCGCCGGCGTCGTCGGCCCGCTGATCGAGGTACCCGTTCTCGTCAGCCTCGTCTACGTCGCGCTATGGCTGCGACGCCGCTGGTGGCCTGACGAGCGCGCGGCGTCAACGCCGGTGTCCGAGCCGCTCCGCGAACCCGTTGGTCGACCTGTGTAGGCCGAAGTGAACTGCCTGGACTGTCTCCCGGACGAGATCCCCGCCGTCGCGGTCTGCGGCCGCTGCGGCGCTGGCCTGTGCCTCAAACACCTGATCGAGTCCGATGAACACCTGACCTTCCAGATGCCCATCAACCGCCCCGTCGCCGCTGAGCCGGCGGCGCGCAAACTGCGCTGCGCGCGCTGCGCTGCCGCCGAGTTGGGTCAGCTCGAGAAGCGAACGGCGTGACGCCGCCAAGTGCATTCGTACTTCAACCCCTCACCGCACCGCGGGAAGCACACTGGCGTCGGCGTAGCCGCTGGCCGGGGGCATCGTGATGCACACTCGCGCCCGATGAGCGCACGGATCGGGATCAACGGTTTCGGTCGCATGGGGCGCTTGGCCCTGCGCGCCGCCTGGGGCTGGCCGGACCTCGCGTTCACCCACGTCAACGAGCTGCATGGCGATGCGGCAACCGCCGCCCACCTGCTGACGTTTGACTCGATCCATGGTCGCTGGTCCGAGGACGTTCACGGCGGCGGCGAGGTGCTCACGGTCAACGGGGTGGCGATCGGCTACAGCAGCCATGCGGAGCCCGGCGATGTGCCCTGGGGCGAGCTCGGCGTCGAGGTCGTTCTCGAATGCTCTGGCAGGTTCCGCACGCCGCAGCTGCTCAACGCGTACTTCCGGCAGGGCGTGCGCAAGGTCATCGTCGCAGCGCCGGTCAAAGACGGGGCGCTCAACCTGGTGGTCGGCGTCAACGACCACATCTACGACCCCCAGAGCCACGACCTGTTGACGGCGGCGTCCTGCACGACCAACTGCCTCGCTCCGGTCGTGAAGGTGATCCACGAGTCAATCGGCATCCGGCACGGGCAGATCACGACCCTGCATGACATGACCAACACGCAGACGCTCATCGATTCCCCGCACAAGGACCTGCGCAGGGCGCGCGCAGCGAGCGCCTCGCTGATCCCCACCACGACGGGGTCGGCGACCGCGATCGGGCTCATCTTCCCGGAGCTCGAAGGCAAACTGAACGGCCTAGCGGTGCGGGTGCCGCTGCTCAACGCCTCGCTCACCGACTGCGTGTTCGAGGTCGCCCGGCCGACGACGGTCGAGGAGGTCAACGGCCTGCTCGAAGCCGCCGCGGAGGGACCGCTGGAGGGGATCCTCGGATTCGAGCGACGGCCCCTTGTTTCCGTCGACTTCAAGGACGACCCGCGCTCGGGGATCGTCGACGCCCCCTCGACCATGGTCACTGACGGGACTCAGGTGAAGATCCTCGCCTGGTACGACAACGAGTGGGGCTACGCAAACCGGCTCGTCGAGCTCGGGCGGGCGGTCGCGAGGACGCTTCCCGAACCCGAGCCCACAGTTGGCTCCTCGAGGGCAGATGGGTAGCAGCACGGGAGCCGCTGTCGCGGGCGCCGCGCAAGAGCGGCGGCAAGACATGCGCAACTACGTGCTTGTGACGGGTGCGTATTGGACGGACACACTCGTCGATGGGGCGATCCGGACGCTGGTCCTCTTCTATTTCGACCAGCTTGGCTACACGCCGCTCGAGGTTGCCTCGCTGTTCGTCTTCTACGAGATAGCAGGCATAGTCACGAACCTGGTCGGGGGCTGGCTCGCGTCCCGCCTCGGCTTGAAGATCACGCTCTTCATGGGCCTCGCGATCCAGGTCACGGCGCTCTGCATGCTCGGCTTTGCCCCGGCGTCGCTGCTCGTCGTTCCCTACGTGATGGCCTCCCAAGCGCTGTCGGGCGTCGCCAAGGACCTCAACAAGATGAGCTCCAAGAGCGCGGTCAAGCTGGTCGTGCCCGAGGGCGACCAATCCTCGCTCTACCGCTGGGTTGCGATCCTGACTGGCTCGAAGAACGCCCTGAAGGGAGTCGGCTTCTTCCTCGGCGGCCTGCTGCTGACGTTGCTCGGATTTCAGACCGCCGCGTTGGCGCTCGCGGCGCTCGTGCTCACCGCCCTTGTCGTGACCTCCACCTCGATCCGCGGCCACCTCGGCCGCCCCGACAGGACCGCAAAGTTCAAGCACATGTTCTCCAACGACCGCGCGGTCAACATCCTCGCCGCCGCGCGCATATTTCTGTTCGCTGCCCGCGACGTGTGGTTCGTCGTCGGCCTGCCGTTCTTCCTCTACGCCGAGCTGGGCTGGAGCTTCTGGGCGGTCGGCTTCCTCCTTGCGGTGTGGGTGATCGGGTACGGCGGGGTCCAAGCCGCCGCGCCGCGCTTCGTGCGCCGTCGTGGCCATGGCCCGGGCGGCGAGCCCGACGGCAGGACCGCTGTCTGGCTTGCGCTCGGCGTGGCGCTATGCCCCGCAGCGATGGCTATAGCCCTCAACGCAGGCGTCAACCCGACGATCGCGATCGTCGGCGGCCTCATCCCGTTCGGGGTGGCGTTCGCGATGAACTCTGCGGTTCACTCCTACCTCATCCTCGCCTACGCCGACAACGACAAGGTGGCGATGAGCGTCGGCTTCTACTACATGGCCAACGCCTTTGGGCGCCTCGCCGGGACCGTCCTCTCAGGCCTGCTCTATCAGTGGCACGGACTCACCGCCTGCCTGTGGGTGTCGGCTGGGTTCCTGCTGGCAGCCGGCCTGCTCTCACTTCTCCTGCCGACCGAGGTAGCGCGGGGCACGCGCCCAACGCAGGTATCGCAGATAGCCTAGGCAGGCGAGCCGCGGGCGCGGCGAGCGACGCGCCCGACAAGGCTCAGCCTCCGACAGTCACAAAGAACTCCCGCGCGGTCAGGACCGGCAGCTCGGAGGTATGTGCGAGGAGGTGCCGGTCGCCCGAGACGAGCGCCGCTCGCTCCGCCTCCGCGAGGGCGAGCAGATAGTCGTCACCGGGATCCTCGGATCGCGAAGTCGGAGGTTCGGCGGGATCGTCAACGAGGATCGCTTCGCGCCCAAGCCAGTCGATCAACGCCGTGGTCTGCTCAGCCTTGATCCGTTCCGCCAGCTTCGGATAGGCAAGAGCTCGCTCCAACTCCTTCAGCAGTAGGGGGGAGACGATCAGATCGAAGCGGCCCTCGAGCCAGGCGCGGAGGACTTTCGCCGGAGTGCCGTCACGCGAGAGGAGCGCCGAGATGATGACGTTCGGATCGAGGATTGCCCGCACGTCTCAGCGACGCTTGCTGCGTGACCTGCCCGGCCTGGTCTGGTGCTGTGCCTCTATTGCCAGCTTCGACGCATCCTTCTCAGACATCTCGCTCCGCGACCAGAGCTCATCGAGCAGGTTGACGCCGAGATCCCGCCGAAGAGCCTCCTCGATCACCTCGCTCTCGCGCTTGCCACCACGGGCGGCCCGGTGCTTGACGGCGCGGAGGACCTCGTCGTCAATCGTCAGGGTGGTTCGGACCTTTGCCATAACGGCACCTTAGCATCATGATGCGCCTTTGCCTGGGGGCCGAAAGGTCGCTGGTTCAAATCCAGTCGCCCCGACTTTTGCCTGGTAATCAGGATGTTTTGTAGTTGGGATCCGCTATGGGCACCGCTTATCGCCTCGGCTGGGCGATTATTTTCCAGGCACGAAGCCCCCAGCCGAATGCAGGCGAGGTTCCATCTGAGGGCCCAAATGCCGATCCGCCTGCTCGGCGGCTGGGCCGACGCTCGATAGCCTCGCCACCCGATCCCTGATCTGGGAGGCCGGCTTACTTCTTTCCCTTGGAGAGCCGCTCTAGCTGCTTTCCGAAGGCGGCATCGACCTCGTCGGACATCGTCATCTGGTAGATGCCCATCAGCGCCTGCGACGAGAGCGGGCGCAGCTGATCTAGCGAAGCCCTGACCTCGGGCCAGCGGTCCTCCGGATAGCCGGCCTCCTCGAACGGCTTCCAGACGTCCTCGAGAAATAGGCGGACGAACTCCCGTGCGACCGCTTTGCAGCGGTCCTGGACCTTGGAGAGGACGGCGAGCGCGTGATCGAGCGGGACTCCCTGAGCGAGCACGCCCTCGGCTGCATCGAGCAGTGAGGGCACCCGCGCCTCGAAGCGGTCATCGCCGATCGGCACCAGCGCCCCCGATGCGATTCCCTGCTTCAGGGCCTCGTCATCCTCGGTGCTGAATCGCTCCGCGAGCTCCTCGCGGGTGAAGGCCTGCGGCTCCTCGGTCTCGAACGAGGCACCCAGCGCCCGCTTGAATGAGAGGAACTGCTCGGCCGGACCCGGGCTTTGCTCGAGCAGGCGCTCGATCCCCTTGAGGTTGAAGCCCTCTGACTGGAGCTCCTGGATCAGGCGGAGCCTGGTGACGTGCTCGGGGCCGTAGTAGCCGACGCGGTCGCGGACCTCGGGGGCTGGAAGCAGGCCCCTGGCGCGGTGGGACCGGATGTTGCGCACTGTCATCCCCGTCTGGGCGGAGAGCTCCTCGATCGTGAGCGCGTTGTCCACCGGCGCCTCACGCTCCTCCGTCGCCATGTGTGCAGGTTATCACTTAGCGACGTCTCGGCCAACAACGTGACGGCAAATGATGTTACGTTTTTCGACGAGACGAGTACCTGTGGCAACCACGCACGACCAACGAGGAGAGACAGTGAGCCCCACCGCAACCACTCAATCCCCCACCGCCCCGCCGCGCTCGCGGCGCCTCGGACAGAGGCTGCTCGGATCCGGATTCCTCGACCTCCTCGCGGGCCCCCCCGGCATCGACGGTTACCTCGAGCAGGTCCGCCCGACCTGGGCGGTGCGTGACTGTCGGGCCGAGGTGACTTCGATCCACCGCCAAACCCGCGACAGCGTCACTCTCGGTCTCCGCGCCAATCTCGCCTGGGAGGGCTTCCGGGCAGGCCAGTTCGTCGCGGTATCGGTCGAGATCGACGGCGCCTGGCGCAGCCGCTGCTATTCCCCCGCCTCCACGGCCGGGACGGGGCGCGACCTCGAGATCACGATCAAGGCACACCCCGAGGGCCTGGTCTCCAACTTCCTCGTCGAGAGTGCCCGGCCGGGGATGGTCCTCGGGCTCACCCAGGCCGACGGCGACTTCGTGCTCCCCGATCCGCGGCCCGAGCGCCTTCTCCTGATCAGCGGCGGGAGCGGGATCACCCCGGTCATGTCGATGCTTCGAACGCTCTGCGCCGAGGGCCACTCCGGACCGGTGTCCTTTCTTCACTATGCGCCCGATTCGGTTCGCGCGATCTACCGGGACGAGCTCAAGCGCATCGTGCTCGAGCATCCGGGTATCCGCTTGGCCCGGTCCTACACCCGCGCTTCCGGTGAAGGGGAGCTCGACGGGCATTTTGACCTGAGCCACGCCCGCCGCCTCGAGCCGGAGCTCACACGCGTAGAGGCCTTCGCCTGCGGACCGCCGGCACTCCTCGATGCCGTCAGGAAAGCGTGGGCGGACGCCGGCGCCGAAGACCGCCTCCACATCGAGAGCTTCGTCCCGCCGACCCTCGCGCCGGCGAGCGCCGGTCCAGATGGGGAGATCAACTTCGCCGCCTCCGGCGTGCGGGCAGAGAACAGCGGCGGCCCTGTCCTCGAGCAGGCCGAGGCCGCCGGGCTGAGCCCGGAGTTCGGGTGCCGGATGGGCATCTGCCACACCTGCTCCTGCCGCAAGACGGCGGGGACCGTGAAGAACCTCTCGACCGGCGAGGTCTCCACCACCGACGAAGAGGAGATCCAGATCTGCGTCTCCGCTCCCGTCGGCGACGTGGTCGTCCAGCTTTGAGCACGAACTTCAAACCCGAAAACCACTTCACGAAAGGAAAAACGATGAGCACAGCGACAGCAATCCCCGAAACAGCGAGTGCAACCGAGGCGGCGGTCGACCGGACCGGCGAGATCAGCCTCACGCCTGAGCAACTCGACGCCTTCGGCGCCGAGCTCGATGCGATCCGCGAGCGCGTGATCTCCGACCGCGGCGCCGCCGACGTCGCCTACATGAAGCGAGTGATCAAGGTCCAGCGCGGGCTCGAGGTGGGCGGCCGGGCGCTTCTTTGGGCCGGCTTCTTCCCTCCCGCCTGGCTCGCCGGAACGGCGGCGCTCTCGGTCTCGAAGATCCTCGACAACATGGAGATCGGCCACAACGTCATGCACGGCCAGTTCGACTGGACCAACGACCCGAAGCTCTCGAGCAAGGGGTTCGAGTGGGACACGGCGTGCCCCGGCGATCAGTGGCGCCACTCCCACAACTACATGCACCACACCCACACCAACATCGTCGGCAAGGACCGCGACATCGGCTACGGGATCCTGCGCATGTCCGAGGACCAGGAGTGGCGGCCCTACTACCTGGGCAACCCGGTCTACGCGACGCTGCTCGCGACCTTCTTCCAGTACGGGGTCGCACTGCACGACGTCGAGATCGAGCGCGTCGCTTCCGGCGCGGCGACGCTGAAGGAGAAGCGCGACATCCTCAGGGGCATCTGGCACAAGGTCCGCCGCCAGACGCTGAAGGACTACGTCCTGTTCCCGGCACTGTCCGGGCCCGGGTTCCTGTTCACCCTGGCGGGTAACGCGACCGCCAACCTGACCCGCAACCTGTGGTCCTTCACGATCATCTTCTGCGGCCACTTCCCTGACGGCACGCAGGAGTTCTCCGAGGAGGAGACCGCCGACGAGACTCGCGGTGAGTGGTACTTCCGCCAGATTCTAGGCTCGGCGAACCTCGAGGGGGGCAAGCTCTTTCACATCATGTCGGGCAACCTCAGCCACCAGATCGAGCACCACCTCTTCCCCGACCTGCCGGCGAACCGCTACGCCGAGATCTCGGTCGAGGTGCGCGAGATCTGCGAGCGCTACGGGATTCCGTACAACACGGGCCCTTTGACCAAGCAGTTCGGAAGCGTCGTCCGGAAGATTTGTCGGCTCGCGCTGCCGGGCCGAGATGCGGGCTCAGCCCAGCCCGCCGAACCCGACGACGATCGCCTGCCGGTCGCGGCATAGGGCCCGACCTCGGGCGGCTGTAGCAAGGGATTGCCGACTCATGCGAGCGTCCCATTCGAGGGCCCAATCTGCACGAAACTCAGGGCAACTCAGCCCCGCTGGGACCGCATGGGAATGCGTAAACCGAACTAGGCGGGATCTCGATCCACGAATAGCGCATTCGGCTGGGGGCCGAAAGGTCGCTGGTTCAAATCCAGTCGCCCCGACTAGACAAAACCCCCGCTAATGCGGGGGGGGGGGGTCTTTCTTGTTGATGAAGCGTTCTCTTGTTCGCGGGACGGGGCCCAAATGGGGTCCAATTCAGTCCGTGACTTGGGTCGGCTCCGCCTCCTCGGCGGCCGTCCAGCTTGTGCAAGAAACCGGACTGTCTCGTCGAGGTCCTCGACGACAAGACCGACGTGGACGAAGTTGGTGACGCCGGGCCGATGGCTGTCCATTGAGGTCAAACGACTCGCTCGAGGTCGCCGGGCTGCCGGAGTCGTGAGGATATCGGCCGCGCGCGAGGCGGGCGCTCGCGGCGCGCCGCGGACGTCCCCGAGCCAGCGATCAGCTCTCGACCGGGCGCAGCGGTTCCGAGCCATCCCAACCGTCGGCGCCGCCTTTCACCATCTCGAAGAAGTCGCGCAGACCCTTGCTGTCGACATGGATCTCGATGTCGTGGCCCAGGGTGGCGGAGGCGTCGTGGAGTGTCGTGTCGACTTCGCCGAGCTGAGAGCTCAGGTACTGCAACAGACCTCGCTCGTCGAGCGAACGTCGCAAATCGGCTACCTCCGTCGGCGGCACCGCGTAGCCGACGTGCTGGATTCCCGGCCGGGGTACGGAGAAGGCCTTCTCGACGCGTTCGGGCGCGAGGCTGACGGCTTCGATCAGCTCGATCGCGCCGCCGCCGCAGTAGCCAAAGGCGGAATTGTGAACGAACTCCGCGGGCTCACCGCGTGAGAGGACGTTTTCCAGCGGCACACCCTCGATGAGGAAGAACGGCCCGGCGCCGAGTTGGTCGACCAGGCGATTCACGGTCGCCTCGATGTCCTCGACGACGTAGGCGTAATGGTGCGGCTCGCCGAGCTGCGGTCTAAACAGGTCCTCCGGCACGGTCCCTCCCATCGGTAGCTGTTCACGCTGCGGGGTTTGACCGGGACCACATCCACCGGTCCCCGCCTCCATCTATTTCAATCCTCGCGGGAAGCTAACCACCTCGAGGAGCACTCCCCACGGCCGCCGGCAGTTCGCTTCGTAGGCGGCCGGGGCGTCGGAGCCAAAGCGGATCGAGCTAGTCAGCCCACCAGTCGCGCTGGCCCTTGACGTCTTCGCGCGGAGCCTCGCCGAGATTGGGCGCGCCGATGACGATGATCTGGAGGCCTCCCGGTCCGGCCTCGTAGCCTCGCCACGTACCGGGCGGGACGCGGACCGCGTCCCACTCCTTCAGCTTGACGATCTCGTCGTCGAGCTTCATCCGCCCGCTCCCACCAACGACCACGTACACCTCCTCCTGCGTCTTGTGCGTGTGGCCGTACGGGAAGCGATAGCCGGGCGGGACGCGCTGGTAGCTCAGGCCGGATTGCTCGAGCTCGAGCGCCTCGGTCGCTAACCGGAACTCCAGATCCGGCGCGCCGTCGAACCTGGACCCGAGGTCCTCTAGGTCCTCCTTGAGGTTCCTGAGTGTGAACGGCACGGCCGCAATCCTACGGCGCCCCCTTCTCATGCGGAGGAGGTCTCCGAGTCAGCTCGCGCTCCCGGAGCTAGCGCTTCTTGAGCCGCTTCTTGAAGTAGCGCATTCGGCCGAGCAGGGTCGTGGTCAGCGGACGCGAACTATTGTCCGACCCATGGGGTCGGGCCGTCGCACGTATCGCACCCACCTGAAGAGCGCGGTGGCGACCAGCGCCGCCCCATACGGGTACACCCTCACGATCTGGACCTCGGGTGCCGTGACCACCCACGCCCGCGGCATCCCGACGGCCTGGGAGGCGCTGCTGTTCCTGGCGGGGGCGGTCCTCGGCTTCGGGGTTACAGCGGCGCTTGCCTACGGGCGCCCGAGCGAGATCTTCGTGCCCCGGGAGCATGGATCGGTGCGCCTTTGGGGCGGCTTTCATCTCGTCTCGGTGGGGCTGGCGATCGGGTCGGCGGCGCTGGTGACCACGTTGGTGAAAGGCCCGGTGGACTGGCTGATCGTTGGGTTCGTGGCGACGCTCGTGTATCTGGTCGTGATCGCGGCTCAGTTCACGCTGGCGGATGCCCACGTTCAGTGAACCGGCCTTCGCCCACCGTTCACCCGCCCTGGCTGCGCGGAATACTCGTGGCGTGAGCAATCTCGAATTGCTTCGTGACCGGCTTATCCGGTCGGTTGAAGACCACCAGCGACTGCTCGGCTGACGGGTCTCGCCGCACCGCCAGTTCGCCTCGGCGTTTCTTCGTTAGCGTGATCGGGATCAAGATGCACGGCGAGCCGGCAGAAGCCACGGTCACCTCGACCAAGGGGGAGATGACTGACGCGGTCAACCTGAGAGGGGTCGGCAAGACCTACGGGGAGGGGGAGCTCGCCGTCCACGCCCTTCGAGACGTGGATCTGGCCATCCCCAAGGGCCAGCTGGTCGTCATGCTGGGGCCGAGCGGGTCCGGCAAGACGACACTCCTCAATCTGATCGGCGGGATCGAGCCGCCGAGCGCTGGCCAGATCGTGGTTGGCGGCAGCGACGTATCAGCGCTCGATGAGGAGGGCCGCACCGAGTTCAGACGCCGGACAGTTGGCTTCATCTTCCAGTTCTTCAACCTGATCCCCACCCTAACTGCGCTCGAAAACGTGCAGCTGGTGGCCGAGCTGAGCGGCAAGGGGAGTCGCGAGCGCTCGGCCGGGATGCTCTCCAGGGTCGGATTGGGGGACCGCCTGGACAGCTTCCCGGCGCAGCTCTCCGGCGGCCAGCAGCAGCGGGTGGCCGTGGCCAGGGCGCTGACCGGGAGCCCCCAGGTGCTTCTGGGCGATGAGCTCACAGGCGCGCTCGACCTTGAGACCGGGCGCAACGTTCTCGCCCTGCTACGCCAGCTGAACCGCGAATCCGAGCAGACCGTCCTGCTTGTCACCCACAACGCCGAGATCGCCAGGATGGCCGACCGGGTCCTCCACCTGCGGGACGGGCGCATAGTCGACGACCAGAGCCAGCCCTCAGCGGTCGATCCGATGCAGCTCGACTGGTGAGCACGCTCTCCGTCAAGGCCAGGCGTGACATCGGGCGCCAGCGTGGCCAGTTCGCGGCGATCGCGCTCACCGTGCTGCTCGGTGTCGCGCTCTACGCCGCCAGCTACGACGCCTTCCGCGGCCTGGAGACCTCATACAAGCGCGCCTACTCGAATCTCCACTTCGCGAACCTGACGGTCACCGGCGGCGACTCCGCGCGGATCGCGGCGGAGGCCCAGGCCGCTGGGGCCGAGGCCGTGCAGCGGCGCACGGTCGCCGACCTGCCGATGCAGGCGGGCGGCGACAAGTTCCTGGGGCGGGTGGTCGGGCTGCCGGACGCCCACCAGCCCTCGGTCAACCGCGTCGACCTCACCTCGGGCTCCTATCTCTCCCCCGGCAGCCCCGACGGTGCACTGGCCGAGCAGCACATGGTGAACGACTTCAACCTCTCCAGCGGCGGCTCGGTGGTGGTGAACGGCGCCGGCGGGCCCCAGCGGGTGAAGGTGCTCGGCGTGGTGGCCTCGCCGGAGTACTTCTGGCCGGCACCGAGCCGCCAGGACGTGCTGCCGCCGCCGAAGTCCTTCGGCGTCCTCTTCGTGCCCGAGGCCCTCGCCGAGCGCCTTGCGGGAGCCGCCGGGCAGAGCCAGGTCGCGATCTACTACCCCGGGGGCGACGCCGATTCCGCGCTCACGGTGAGGCTCACCGGCGAGGCGGACTCCGCGGGGGCGACCGACGTGCTCACCCAGGCCGACCAGCCGTCCAACAGCGCGCTCCAGGAGGACGTGAACGGCTTCCGCACCCTTGCGATCCTCTTCCCGCTCCTTTTCCTGACCGCGGCGGCGCTGGCGGTCTCCGTGCTGATGCGCAGGCTGGTCACCGCGCAGCGACCGATCATCGGGATGCTGCGTGCCTGCGGGTACAGCCGCGGGCAGATCGTCCGCCACTACCTGCTCTTCGGCCTCGTCGCGGGCATCGCGGGTTCCGTGCTCGGGGCGATCGGCGGGGTGCTGCTCGCCGGGGTGATCACCCACGCATACGTGAAGGAGCTGCTGATCCCGGTCACCGTGGTTCGGGTCTCGCCCGTGACGATCGCCTTCGGGATCTTCTTCGGGGTCGCGACCACCTTGGTGGCCTCCGCCCTGCCCGCGCGCAGCGCTGCGGGAACCCCGCCGGCCGAAGCGATGCGCCGTTTCGCTCCCGCCGGCGGCGGGCATCGCAGCCTCGCCGAGCGCCTGCTGCCCCCGCTGGGCTCCCTTCCGGTTCGCTCCCTGATGGTGATTCGCTCGATCGGTCGCAACCGGCTTCGGACTCTCTCCACAGCTCTCGGCGTGGTGCTCGCCCTCTGCCTGATCCTCGTCTCCTGGGGGATGATCGACACGACCGAGCTCCTGGTCGACCGTCAGTTCAACCAGGTGCAGCGCCAGGACGCCGAGGTCTACTTCAAACCCAAGCTGACCTCCGAGGCCCTGAAGCAGGTCAGGGGAGTCTTCGGGGTCGCTGGGGTCGAGCCGGGCGCCCAGCTCCCGGTCACCCTGCGCTCCGGCGCCCGCCTATACCAGACGGAGCTCGACGGCTTCCAGCAGGGCACGGACATGCACGGCTTCCTTACCCCTGGCGGCGGGCAGACGGCGTTGCCCGCCTCGGGGGTGCTGGCGGGGCAGGCGTTGGAGGGCAAGCTCGACGTAGAGAGCGGCGATGGCGTCGATGCGTCCCTGCCCGGCGGGCGCCAGGCGACCCTCCGCCTCGACGGCTTCGTCGATGAGCCCCTGGGCACCTACGTCTACGCCACCCTCGACCAGGTGCGGGCGGCGGCCGGGCCCTCGCTGGGCGAGGGGAACGTGGCCCTGGTCCGCTACCAGCCAGGGGTCGATCGCGAGCAGATGCGAAAGCGGCTCAGCGCGCTCCCCGGGGCGGTCGCGTTCTACGACTCGCGGGCGCTCTACGACACGGTCAACAGGTACCTCGGTCTCTATTACACCTTCATCGGGATCATGCTCGTCTTCGGCGGGGCAATGGCGTTCGCACTGCTCTTCAACGCGATGACCAGCAACATCGCCGAGCGCGTCGTCGAGGTTGCGACCCTGCGGGCCGCCGGCGCCCGCCACCGGACGCTGGCCCGGATGATCACCGCCGAGAACGTGCTGATGACCCTGCTTGGGATCGGCCCCGGCCTGCTGGCAGGGTACGAGCTGGCGAAGCTGTTCATGGCCCAGTTCAACAACGACCAGTTCGACTTCAGCCTCCAGATCCGCGCCTCGACCTTCGTGCTCTCCGCGCTGGCGATCCTGGTCGTCGCCCTGCTCTCGCAGCTCCCCGGCCTGCGCGCCGTCCGCCGCCTCGACGTGGCCGAGGTGGTCCGCGAGCGGGCGGCCTAGGCCCTGATGGATCAACCCGGCGAGGACGCACCGCGCATGTAGACGCGGTTGAAGCACCAGAGGGCCAGTGATGCGTAGTAGTTCACGTTTCCGCTCTGCAGCCGGTGGAACGAGCCGTCGGGGCGCTGGAAGTTCCGGAACCCGCCCGCGTCGTCCTGGATCGAGAGGAGCCAATTGGCGGTCTGCTCGGCATCCGCGGCGAACGCCGCGTCGTTGAGGCCGCAGTAGGCGAGCAGCAGGCAAGCCGTCGGCCAGGTCGCGGCCATGGTCGTGTCGTTGATCAGCTTCAGGGGGTAGACGCATTCCCTCCGGGGAGTGGGGCGCGACTCGACGAGCGTCCCGGGGAAGGGGCCGCCACACCGCTGGATCGCCCAACCGATCGCCGAGCGGGTCTGACGCTCGAGGTCGGGCAGAGAGCAGGAGCCGTCGAGCGTGTCCAGCAGGGCTTCGGCGTCCATCAGGCTCATGCTGTACTGGGGGTGGATCGGCCCCACCGCGAAGCGCGAGAGGCGCTGGCTGAGCCGCGCTACCGGTCGTCCCCTGAGCTTGAACAGCTCGAATGGCATGCGGAGCACCGGCGCCAGCACCTTCCGCGCCGCCGGAAGCTCGGCGCGGCGGTCGAAGGGACACCAGAATCCCTCCGCTTCGTCGAAGTTGGCGCTGATGTGGGAGAGGATCAGCTCCGCGACACGCCGGTAGACCTCGTCGCCGGTGGTCTTCCAGGCGAGCAGCGCGAAGTGCGCATACTCGCCGATCTCGATGATGTTGGGCAGCAGAAGGCGGCCGTCCTCGCTCACGGTGCCCCGAACCATCCGGTCCGCGGCCAGCTCGAGGTTTCGTTGGAACGAGGTGTCCCCGGTGAGGCGCTGGTAGGTGTGCAGGCCCTCGAACACGCACTGGGCACCGTCGAGAGTGAAGGCGCTGTCGCGACTCCAGCCGCCCTCCGGGTCCTGGCGGTCGACCAGCCAGCGCACGGACTCGCGTGCCGAGGAGAGGAAACGGTCGTCTCCGGTGAGCGAGTTGGCCCACATGCGGACGCTGACTGCGTGGCCGACGAGCGTTGCGTCGCCTCGCAGCCCGTAGAACTCGTCGCCCTCGACGTCGATCGCCCCATCCGCCCGCTGCCTCGAAACGAACCAGTCAGCGTTCGCCACGATCGCGTGCTCGTATGGGTTGAGCTGGCCGCGCTTCGAACCGACAGGAGCTCTCATCGGTTCCCGGAGTCTCCTGCTTTTCGTCAAGAGGAGAGAGGCCCGACTCCGCGCGATGCGTGTCTGCTTTGCGCGCGGACGAGAAGCGGCCGGCCACGCTCTCCCTCCGCTTGGGAAACCGGAGCGAGAGCTGACGTGTCCGCTCAGGGTGAGCCCCGCTGCCGCGAGGCCACGAAAGCCGCCCGGGCCACGGCGATGAGTGCCGCGCAGACGCCGATCAACACCAATCCGGCGCGATCGGAGCGACCCAGGTAGTAGAGCAGTCCGCCGGCTGCTGCGAAGCAGGCGGCTGCGCCGAGGTAGGCGAGGCCCCGGTCCCAGCCTCCGGAGGCGGTATGGCGGGCATGCAGCAGATTGACCAACCCGAAGACCAACAGAAAGGCCAGCGAGCCGAAGGAGACGATTTCGGTGATTCCGGGCAAGAGCGAGAAGACGGCCCCGGGGAGCGCGGTGGCGAGCACGGCGCCTGCCGGCAGGCCTCCGCGCTCGCGAGCGAGGGCGGCCGGAAGCTCGCTTGCCAGGCTCACGTCTCGGACCAAGCGGGCGGTCGCGAACAGCGTCGCATTGATCGCGGAACTGGTAGAGAACAGGGCCCCCACCGTCGCCGCCCAGAGCCCGAAGCCGCCCAGAGCATGCTCGCCGGCGACTGCGAACGCGACCTCCTTCTGGGCGGTGATTGTCCGATCCGGCAACAGCATCTGCGCGCCGAGCGTGACGGTGACGTAGACCAGGACCACCACGGCGACCGAGAGGTAGAGGGCGCGCGGCAGCGTCCGTCGGGGCTCGGCGATGTCGTCGTAGTCGTAGGGCAGCAGCTCAAACCCCTCGTATGCAACGAAGATCACCGCGGCGCCGAGGAAGATCCCGAGCGTGCCCTGGTTATCGAGCGGACTGAGGCGGGTCGGCGAGAACGCCGCGAGGCCGATCAAGGCAACGCCTCCGAGCACGGCCAGCTTCGTGACCACGACGATGTCCTCGGTCAGCCCTGACGTGGCTACCCCGCGGAGGTTGACGGCGACGAAGACGGCCAGGATGGCGACCCCGCTCAGTCGGGCAACCGGGACCGGGGCCCCAACCACGTTGGCCAGGTAGTGCCCGAAGGTGAAGGCATAGACAGCCAGCGCGAAGACGTACCCGAGGATCAGAAGCCAGGCGACCCAGGCGGCCGGCCGGGTGTGGCCTTCATCGCGCAGGTAAGTGAACGGACCGCCCGCCCGGCCGGCACGCAACGAGAGACCGGCGTAGGCGTGGGCTGTCAGAGCGGCGATCAAACCGCCGATCAGAAAGGCGGCGAACGCGAGGTGGCCTGCGAGGTCGATGGTCAGGCCGAGGACGCTGAAGATGCCGCCGCCGATCATCCCCCCGATCGCCATCGCGCTCGCCTCACGCAGGCCCAGCAAGCCCTCCCCGCGCACGCGTCGCGCGTGACTGCGTGGATGGTAGGGCGGCCGGAGCTCGTCAATCGCGGGCTTGGGCACTCGCGAGTCTCCCGTGCCCGCGGCTACTCGCATACGTTCGCCCCTACCTCACCGCTCCGCCAGCTGTGGCAGGCTCAACGCCGCTCTGATCAGCACCTGCTCGTACTCCTCGCCCGTCACCCCGCCCCTCGCTTCGATGCCCAGCACATCGTCCGGGAGGTCCGTGATCAACTCGATCATTCGTCTCCGATCGCTGTGGGCGGATTATGTTCGGCCAAGAAGTCCCCGCATCCGTGGTCCGCCCCGATGTTTCGGATGCGGAAGTGAACGCGCCCAAGTATCGCTTTGGACGACACGCGAGCGTTTGCCCTGTCCGATCAGCGCGCCTCCAATGCGCGAGAAAGGGGAGTGAGCGGCGGTCGCTCGAGACCCTCGGTCAGGGCCGGCGGCACACGAAAATCCAGTCGCTTATCAGCGCCACGCGGGGCGTGTGCCTGCGCCGGCAGCAAGTCGAGCGCAGCGGCGAGGTCGAATCGCGGGGAGCATGTCTATGGTCTCCGGCGTGACCGAAGCAGAGCCGTCGCTGGACGAAGAGCCCGCTGCAGCACCGGGCGGGGCTCCGGCGGCGCTGGCGCAGCTGATCGAGCGCTTCGATCCGGCGGTCATCGACATCCCCAGCGGCAGCGCTCGAATTCGGCTCTCCGTCGGCGATCGGGAGCGCTGGGACGCCGCGATCTCAGACGAGCGGATCGAGCTTCTGCCCGCCGACGGCGACTACGACGCCGAGCTGAGCGCAGATGCCCAGACCTGGGAACAGATCGCCACCGACCTGCGCGGCGGCATGACCGCCTTCCAGCGCGGCCGGCTGCAGGTGCGGCGGAACCTGCACCTCGGGGTCGGCTTCCTGGCGGCCACCAGCGGGATCATCGATCCCGGCCGGCTGCGGTTCGCCTCGGTTCGAACCCGGGCCGGCAAGCTCTCGACCCTGGAGGCGGGGCGGGGCGAGCCGGTGATCTGCATCCACGGGCTTGGCGCGACCAAGGCCTCGTTCCTGCCGACGATAGCGGCGCTTGCCGGCCAGTGGCGGGTTATCGCCGTCGACCTGCCCGGCTTCGGCGAATCCGAGAAGCCGCTCAGCGCCGCCTACGACGCTCCCTACTTCGCCGACGCGGTCGCCGCGCTTCTCGACCAGCTGGAGATCGAGCGGGCCCACATGATCGGCAACAGCATGGGCGGCAGGGTCGCGATCGAGGTCGGCCTGCTGCACCCAAAGCGGGTGAGGCGCATGGCCCTGCTGAGCCCGGCCCTGGCCTGGCTGCGCGACCGGCGCTGGCGCTGGCTGCTGCGGGCGCCGCTGCCGAAGCTGGGGCTGATCCAGCCGGCGCCGCGGGTGATCGCCGAGCCGCTGGTGCGCAGCCTCGTCCCCGGAGGGCGCGACGGTTGGTCGGCCGCCGGGGTCGACGAGTTCCTTCGCTCCTATCTGACGCCGCGCGGTCGGGTCGCGTTCTATGAGGCAGCGCGCAACATCTACCTCGACGAGCCGCATGGCGAGCAGGGGCTGTGGTCGCGGATCGCGCAGATGTCGTCGCAGACGCTGTTCGTCTGGGGACGCAATGACAGGCTGGTCCCGGTCGCATTCCGCAAGCACGTCGAGGAGGCGCTGCCGACCGCCCGCCACCTGGAGCTCGACTGCGGCCACGTGCCCCAGCTCGAGGCGCCCGAGCAGACGCACGGGGCGATCCGCGAGTTCTTCGCCGAGCGCTAGTTGTGGCAACCCTGGATGACTGCCGATCGGAGATCCCAGAGGTCTTGCACCGGATGGCCGCCGAGTTCGCTCCCCCATCGCGCGAGAAGCAAGAGCTGCGTCGCGAGGCGCGGCGGAGTCCAATTCGGGGTCCAATTTGAGAGAAACCGAGCTGAACCAGCGGACCTCATCGTGCCCGGACAGGCGAGACCCAATTCAGGACGACCCCGATCGGCTCGGCTGGGGGCCGAAAGGTCGCTGGTTCAAATCCAGTCGCCGCGACTCACCTGGATCGACCTCTCGAGTCGGCGCATGGGCAGAGGTCCTTAGGGCAGCGGCCGCGGAATCGGCCCGACCGGTCGGCGGCAGGCGGCCCCGCTGCACCTGGCCAGCGCCCTTAGCCGCACGGACAGCCAGGCGGCGACGTTGCGGTAGCGCGGGTCCGCCGCAAGCGACCGCAGCTCGTAGGGGTCTCGGTCGAGGTCGTAGAGCTCGCGCTCCCCGGTGGCGTACTGGATGTACTTGTAGGGCCCTACCCGGATACCGGTGTAGGCGTGGGGGACGCGGGAGGAGGGACTCCCGGACGAGGCCCCGGAGTTCTGGCTCGGCGCTTTGGTGAAGTCCTCGAGCAGCACCGCCCGGCGCGATTCGAGGGCAGGGTCGGACGCGAAACGAAGCAGCGATTGGCCGTCGAGGGGCCTCGCCGGACGGGCGCCTGCGATCTGCAGGAGGGTGGGGGCGAGATCGACGTTGGCGCTGAGAGCGTCGGACCGGCGTCCCGCGGGGATGCCGGGCCCGCGAACCAGCAACGGCATATGGTTGGCCGTCTCGTAGGGCAGAAACTTTCCGGTGGCGAAGCGGTGTTCCCCCTGGAAGTAGCCGTTGTCGGAGGTCAGGAACACGTAGGTGTTCGGCAGCCGGCCAAGCCGGCCCAGCATCGCGATGATCGCGCCGAGCCCGTCGTCGACCGCCCTTTCCGACTCCAGCCGCGCCTCATAGCGGACGTCGACCCGACGGACGTCATTGGGGGTGAGCGGCGGCGTCTGGCGCACGAACGACGGTTTGTCCGAGACGTCGGCCTCGTTGAAGTCGGGCGATCGCGGTCTCTTGATTCCCGTAAGGCTGTGCAGGTATCGCGGGGGAGGGAGTGGGCCTATCGGCCCAGGGTCGTCGACGTGCGGTGCGGTGTAGTCGACCTGCAGATAGAAGGGTCTGCTCGACGGGGTGGCTCGTAGCGCCCGCAGGGCCTTGGCGGTGAGAACGTCGGTGACGTAGTTGCACCGACCCGAGGAGCGGTGCGGGCAGCTTGCGGAGTCCACCGTCCGGTAGCTGCGGTCGCCATAGCGCCGCGTGATGCGGCCGTTGACATTGAATTGGTAGCCGTAATAGAACGAGGTCGAAGGGTCGGTGGCGAGGGTCTGCCAGTCGTTCCATCCGGGCGGCACCTTCGGCGGCTTCGAGCTGTAGCCGTTGAGGAACTTGCCGACGTGGATCGTGCGGTAGCCGGCCTTCTGTAGCCAGACCGCCACGTTGGCGCGGAGGTCGTGGCGCCTGTAGGCAGCGAACCCGCCGATCGTGCCGATGTTGGTGAAGACCCCGTTGTTTCGGGCGTAGCGGCCGGTGAGAAGCGCGGCCCGCGACGGACAGCAGACCGGGACCGACACGTAGTAGTGGTTGAAGGTGACCCCGGCGTCAATCAGCCTGCGCATGTTCGGCAGCACGCTGACCTTCTGGCCCGATCGACTGCGGTAGACGGCTCCGAGGTCGTGGAGATCCTGGTCGTCGAGCTGGATCACGACGATGCTTGGGCGTCCCGCATTGCTCGATCCGCAACCGGGGAGGGCGACGAAGAGCGCGACCAGCGCCAGCGCGAGCAGCAGCGGTCGGTCCCGGTGGCAGCGGTGGCTCCGCCAGGGGACCCCCCCTTCATCCCCCCGATTCAAGGGCCAGCGGCGAGCGCGAATGGACTGCCCTCGGAATCACGGCAGATGGCCCACCGCTCACCCGGATGGATGACCGAACCGCCGAGCTCGCGAACCCGCTCGAGCGTTGCGGGAAGGTCGTCCACGGTGAAGTAGGGCAGCGAGGCGGTGTCACCAGGGCCCGGCCCCCGCTCGTGAATTCCCAGCCGAAGTCCGTCGTCGTCCGCCTCCCAGCCCGCCCCGGATTCGGCTGTTCTCGGCGCCAGCTCGGCGTCGAGCACCCCCCGCCAGAAGCGGCGGGCACGTTCCGGATCGTCGGCGGGAAACTCGATCAACGGGGCGGCCATGCACGTGAGTATCTGCGATCGGCGGGAACCCGTGCGAAGGGCCCCTTGTCACGGGCGCCACCGGCTTCATCGGCGGCCGGTTGGTTGGCGCGCTCTGTGACGCGGGGTGGAATGTCAGGTGTCTGGTTCGAGATCGACGCGACCCGCTAGTCCCGCCGCTTGGCCGACCGCCGGCTTCGGAATACTCGCCCCGTGCCGCAAGCCGTTCGAGAGGGCAGGAGCGAGGTGATGAGGGTGGCCCGAGGCCTCTCGCCGACGCATCAGCGCTTGCGCTCCCGGCTTGCGTTTGCCTTCCTGGCAACGCTCGCTTTCGACCTGGGTGCAAGCCTGCTGATCTTCCTCTTCGAGCGACACGCAGACGGGACCGAGATAAGGAACATCGGAGACTCGCTGTTCTGGACCAGCACCCAGCTTCTGACCGTCTCGTCGCAGCTGCCGAACCCGATCTCGACGCCGGCGCGGGTGCTCGACATCCTCCTGCAGGCATGGGCGATATCGATTGTCGCGATCCTGGCCGGATCCTTCGGCGCCTTCTTTCACCGTCGCGGCATAGAGCGCGACGCCGCCGAGGGTCTGCCAGGTGCGCAACCCGGGGCTGGGCAATAGGCTGCGCACATGGGCTGCTTCGTCGTCCTCTTCGCCCTGATCTCGCCCCGGCTGGCGCTGTTCGTCGTCTGGCTGTTCAGCGACTGGTTGAGCCGGGCCTTCGACAGCTGGGCGGTTCCGTTGATCGGCTTCTTCCTTCTGCCGTGGACGACCCTTGCCTACGCCGCGATGTGGGCCCTGGGCAACAACGGCGTCAACGGATTCGAGTGGTTCATCGTCGTCCTCGCATTCCTGGCGGATCTCTCCTCCTATGGGGGAAGCTCCCGGGCCCGTACCGCGCGGCAAACCTGATCGCCGGTCTTGCCGCCGTCCCGGCGTGTGCGACGCTTCGCCCGTGATCGCCAACGAACCCGATTCGGAGCGGCGCGGGGAGTCCGCGGATGGGAGCCGGGCCGATCTAGCCGAGGCGCTCGAGCGCCGGGCGCTGACCCGCGACGAGGCGCGACCCGAGGTCGTCGAGCGCCGTCATGCCGCCGGGGGCCGCACGGCTCGGGAGAACATCGAGGACCTGGTCGACCCGGGCAGCTTCGTCGAGTACGGCGGGCTGGCGATCGCGGCGCAGCGCGCCCGGCGCGAGCTTTCCGAGTTGCTCGAGCGCACCCCGGCCGACGGGCTGGTCGCCGGCACCGCTCGCGTCAACGGCGATCTGTTCGGCGATCGCGGCGCATGCGCGGTGCTCTCCTACGACTACACGGTCCTCGCCGGCACCCAGGGCACGATCGGGCACCGCAAGAAGGACCGGCTGTTCGAGCTGATCGAGCGCATGCGCCTGCCGACCGTGTTCTTCGCCGAGGGCGGGGGAGGGCGGCCGGGGGACACCGACCACGCGGTCGTCTCGGCGCTGGAGACACGCGCCTTCGCGCTGTGGGCGCGTCTTTCCGGCCTGGTCCCCCGGATCTCGATCGTCGCCGGGCGCTGCTTCGCCGGCAACGCGGTGATCGCCGGCTCTTCGGATCTGATCGTCGCGACCGCCAACAGCTCGCTGGGAATGGGCGGGCCGGCGATGATCGAGGGCGGCGGGCTGGGCACGGTCGACCCCGACGACGTCGGCCCGGCGACGATGCAGGCCGCGAACGGAGTCATCGACGTCAAGGTCGCCGACGAGACCGAGGCGGTCGCGGTGACCAAGCGCCTTCTCTCCTACTTCCAGGGGGCGACCGAATCCGGCCTGGAGCCGGATCAGGCGCGGCTGCGCGAGCTGGTCCCGGAGCGACGCAGGCGCGCCTATGACGTGCGCCCGGTGGTCGAGACCGTCGCCGACGAGGGGTCGGTCGTCTTGCTTCGCGAGGGCTTCGCGCCGGGCATGGTGACCGCCCTGGCGCGGATCGAGGGGCGCCCGCTGGGAGTGATCGCCAACAACCCGATGCAGCTCGCCGGCGCGATCACCAGCGACGGCGCCGACAAGGCGGCCCGGTTCATGCAGCTCTGCGATGCCTTCGGGCTGCCGCTGGTCTCGCTGATCGACACCCCGGGGATGATGGTCGGACCCGACGCCGAGGCGACCGCGCTCGTGCGCCACTGCTCGCGCCTCTTCGTCACCGGCGCCGCGCTTCGTGTCCCGTTGGTCGCGATCATCCTGCGCAAGGCCTACGGCCTCGGCGCCCAGGCGATGGCGGCGGGCAGCCTGCACGAGCCGCTGCTGACGGTCGGCTGGCCGACCGCCGAGCTCGGCCCGATGGGGCTCGAGGGCGCGGTCAGGCTCGGCTTTCGGCGCGAGCTGGAGGCGATCGCGGACGAGACCGAGCGCGAGGAGCGGGTGCAGCAGCTGACGGCCGCCGCGCACGAGCACGCCAAGGCGCTCAACGCGGCGACCCTGTTTGAGCTCGACGACGTCATCGACCCGGCCGAGACCCGCGGCCTGATCGCCTCGACCCTAGCCGCGGCCCAGTCGGCCCGGCGGTCGGTGGGCGAGCCTCGCTTCGTCGACACCTGGTAGTCGACCAATCGCAGCGACGGCGGAGCTTGAGAGACTCAGCCGCCATGCCGCACACCCATCCCCACGTGCCGCACGAGCTGACGGAGGGAAAGGAGGATCGACCAACCTCGCGCGGTGAGCGCGTGCTCGAGCTCGGTGCCGTGGTCCTGCTCTCGATGACCGCGGTCGCCACCGCGTGGAGTGGATACCAGGCGGCGCGCTGGTCGGGAGATCAGTCGAAGAGCTACGCACAGGCATCGACTGCCCGGATCTTCTCCCAGCGACAGGCCTCGCACGCGGGACAGGAGCGCATTGACGACCTCCTGGACTTCAACGGCTGGCTGAACGCCCATTCTGTCGGTCGCCGGGATCTGGAGGCCCTCTATGAGGACCGCTTCCGGCCCGAATTCGAGCCCGCATTCCGCGCCTGGATCGCGCAGAACCCGTTCACCAATCCGAAAGCGGTCCGGGGGCCGCTCTACTTGCCGCAGTACCACCTGGCGGCCCTCGATCGCTCCAAGGCGCTCGACATCAAGGCAAACGGCCTCTACCAGGATGGGACCGACGCGAAGAAGAACGACGACCGCTACATCCTCTCCACGGTCTTCTTCGCCGCCGTGCTCTTCTTCGCCGGGATCTCACTGCGGCTCGAGTGGCGCCCACTGCGGATCGCGGTGCTCGGGTTTGCCAGCCTGATGCTCTTGGGTGGCCTGGTCTTCGTGATCACCCTGCCGATCTCGTGACCGCCCTCGTCAGTGCCGAGCGGCTGGCGGAAGGCGATCCCGAGGGGCTGCTCGTCCTCCATCACGGTCGCGGCACCGACGAGCGCGACCTGCTGCCCCTCGCGGACGCGCTCGACCCGGAGCGCCGCTTGCACGTCGTCACGCCCCGCGCTCCATTGACCCTGCCCGGATCCCCGGGGTACCACTGGTACGTCGTGCCGCGAATCGGCTATCCGGACGCGGACACGTTCGCCGCCAGCTACCGGGAGCTGGCGAGCCTTCACGAAGGGCTCTGGGAGCGGACCGGTATCGGCCCCGAGCGCACGATCTTCGCGGGCTTCTCGATGGGCACGGTGATGAGCTACGCGCTCGGGCTCGGGACCGACCGCCCGCGACCGGCGGGGCTGCTGGCCTTCTCGGGCTTCGTCCCGACGGTGGCCGGGTGGGAGCCCGACCTCGTGAGCCGGGCCGGGCTTCCCGTCTTCATCGCCCACGGGCGAAACGACCCCGTGATCAGGGTCGAATTCGCGCAGCGGGCGCACGAGCTTCTCTCGGCCGGCGGCCTCGACGTGAGCTACCACGAGTCCGACCTCGGCCATCAGATCGACCCGGCGCAGCTTCCCGACGCGATCGCCTGGCTGCATCGAACGATCGAGCCTGCAAGCGGCGGATCGGGGCCCGAATAGGAGATCTGGCGAAGTCGAGATACGCTGGAACAGCGCAGCGCACGACTTGCGAGGAGCTTCAGCATGGATGCAACGGTCGCGGAGCGGGCAGACAGGGGCAAGCGCGCACGCGCCGAGGTGCCTCGCGGGAGCCACGCGGACTGGGCTCCGCCAGACGATCGCCCCGATCCGGTCGAGATCCTCGAGCGTCAGGCCGAGACGCGAGTGCCGGAGCTGGTCCCGATCCGCTACGGGCGGATGCTGGTGTCGCCGTTCGCGTTCTTCCGCGGCTCCGCCGCGGTGATGGCATCTGATCTCGCTTCCACGCCCCAGTCCGGCCTGCGGGCGCAGCTCTGCGGCGACGCCCACCTGTCGAACTTCGGTGCCTTCGCCGCGCCCGACCGCCGCCTCGTCTTCGACATAAACGACTTCGACGAGACGCTGCCCGGGCCGTGGGAGTGGGACGTCAAGCGCCTCGGCGCGAGCTTCGCGATCGCGGGCCGCGATCGCGGCTTCAGCCGCAAGGCGCGCCGGGCGATTCTGCGCGAGGCCGTGCGCCAGTACCGGGAGGCGATGCGGGAGTTCGCCGGGATGCGCAATCTCGACGTCTGGTACGCGCGATTCGACATCGAGTCGGCGCTGCGGGACATCGGGCAGGCCGCCCCCAGCCAGGACGTCAAGAGGGCGAAGCGAAACCTCGCCAAGGCCCAGACCAAGGACAGCCTCAAGGCGCTGGCTCGCCTCACCAATGAGGTCGACGGCGAGCTTCGCATCGTCAGCGACCCGCCGCTGATAGTCCCGATCGAGGAGCTGATTGGAAACGGCGTCGACCGCGAGGCTCTCGAAGGCCCAATCCTGGAGCTGCTGCGAACCTACAAACGAACGCTGAACAGCGACCGCCGCCACCTTCTCGATGGCTACCACTACGTCCATCTTGCCCGCAAGGTGGTCGGAGTGGGGAGCGTCGGCACACGGGCCTGGATCGTGTTGCTGACCGGGCGCGACGACCAGGACCCGCTGTTTCTTCAGTGCAAGGAGGCAGAGGATTCGGTGCTCGAGCCCTACGCGGGCAAGAGCCGCTACCGCAATCACGGGGCGCGCGTGGTCCAGGGCCAGTGGTTGATGCAGGCGGCAAGTGACATCCTGCTCGGCTGGCTGCCGACTACCGGCATCGACGGCGTCTCGCGCGACTTCTATGTGCGCCAGCTCTGGGACTGGAAGCGGTCCGCCGACGTGGAGGCGCTCTCGCCGCAGGGCATCGAGATCTACGGGCGGATGTGCGGCTGGACCCTGGCACGCGCCCACGCCCGCTCCGGGGACAGCGTCGCGATCGGCGCCTACCTCGGCTCGGGAGACGCGTTCGATCGCGCGATCGCGGAGTTCTCGGAGCTGTACGCCGACCAGGCGGAGAAGGACTACGCGACGCTGGCCGCTGCTGTGAAGGAGGGGCGCCTTGCCGCCGAGACCGTCGCCGCATAGCCCATTGCCATTTCAATCCAACGGCCGAAAGGGGGCCCCATGCTGATCGCAGACTTCGGCCTCGGTGAGGCGCTTCTCACCGTTCTCGAGATCTTCTTCTTCGTGATCTGGATCTGGATCCTGATCACCATCCTCACCGACCTCTTCCGCGACCATGAGCTCTCGGGCTGGGCGAAGGCGGGCTGGGTCTTGTTCCTGGTCATCGTGCCGTTCATCACCGCGCTGATTTACCTAATCGCCCGCGGCAGCGGGATGCGGGATCGGACGATCAAGGCGCAGGCCGAGGCGCGCGCGCACTTCGAGAGCTTCGTCCGTGATACGGCGACCGGCGGTTCACCCGCAGACGAGCTCCACAAGCTCAGCGACCTGAAGCAGAAGGGCATGATCACCGACGACGAGTTCGCGCGGGCGAAGGAGAAGCTGCTGGCCTAGTCGGTGAATCGCTCGTTCGGGCGCTCCGAGCTCCATTCTTGACCCGATCCGGCAAATTTGAGGTAGCCGCCAGCCGGACACGCGTCCAAACGCCTTTCCGCTACCAAAAACAGATGTCGAGTCCGCATGCCCGGGGGTCGAGAAGCCCCGCATGCGGAATAAAGCGAATCACCTCAACGCCTCGGCGCGACGCCTGCGGATCGGCCTTGCGGTCGCCGCTGGCGCGCTTGCAGTCTGTGTCCTGCCGGCAACAGCCCTTGGCTCAGTCTCAGACACAACCCAGTTCTCAGTCGTCGCTGGTGGACTGAATCTGACCAGCGCCCCCGACTATCCCGACATGCCCGCAACTGACCCTCAACGGCCAGTCGCAGACGACAAACGCCCAGATGGGCAACTTCACCGTCGCCGACGGGACCGGCTCGGGCTCGGGCTGGAACGTCACCGTCCAGGGCGACAGCTCCGGCGGCCACAGTGTCGTCTTCAAGCAGTACTGCCCGAACGCCACCTGCGGCACCGACACAGGCCCCGGCTATGTGACCTCCGGTGTCACCCTGGCGGCCAACTCGCTGACGCTCAACAGCACGGGCGCCGGCTTTACGGCCCAAAACGGCACCACCGGCACCGCCCCGACCCATTCCTGCAACTCGGGCTGTTTCGTCGACACCGCTTCCCCCGTGAAGCTGGTCTCGGCGGCCGCCAACGCCGGCATGGGCACCTACCAGGCAAACACCTACTCGGCGACCAGCCTGGCGCTGAACACGCCCAGCACGGTCAAGGCGCTGCAGTCCGGCGAGGTCTACCGCCTCGACCTGCTCACCTCCCTCAACAGCGGACCCTGATTTATTCGCCGAGGCAAATCCGCTAATGAAAGGCCCGCTTCGGCGGGCCTTTCTCTTGCTCGCCGCGGTTCAGCAGTCGCCGCGTCCGCCGAACACCCCCCGCAGTGCCCTTCCCGGGGTGAAGTCGATGCCCACCCGCACCAGCCCCGGACGCGAGACCCGCAGCGCGGTCCACGCGCCCGAGGCCTCAACGCAGCCCGGCCCGGACTCGATCGCCCAGAACGGCGTGTAATGCTCGCGCACGACCAGGCGCCCCGGGCGTTGCACCTGGACGCTGAAGGACTGCGTTCCCAGCGAGCGCAATCGTCCCTCGCTGTATCCATCGCCGACCACCAGCGGTCCGGGATGTCGAACCTCGTAGACCCTCCAGTGGGCGGAGGACCAGCGCAGGCGCAGGTACGGAGGCGCGCTGAGGATCACCGCCCGCTCGGCGCGGGCGGAGTAGTCGAGTGGAGCGTCGGGCAGCGCCACGTAGCGGACCCCGGTGCGCTCGAGCCACTGCCGGTAGCGGCGGCGAGACAGATGCCCGTCATAGAAGACGTCGTCGCGGGTCGTGTCGAGCTGGCGGAGCCAGCCGCGGGCGAGGCCGAACGTGGGCGCCAGATACGCGGCCTCCCAATGGTTGGACGTCGGCGGCACCTCGATGCGGCTCGTACGGCCACCGTGATCGCGCAGCCAGCCGCGCAGCGGTTGGTAGTAGGCGGCGGTGGTGGACCTGTCCCCGTCGGTCTGCGCGACCGCCCGGATCCCAGCCATCAGCTGCCAGTAGAGGCTGCCGACAAGGACAACCGCGACCAGCAACCCGTTGACGCGGGGCCGGCGGGTGAGAAGGATCGCGGCGAGCAACGGTCCTCCGAACAGCGCTCCGAGCCGAATCATGTTTCCGCCCAGCGGATTGGGAAGCAGCAAGGCGGCGGTGGAGGCAAGCAGATAGGAATAGACCACGGCTCGGAACTGGCGCTCGGCGGGGATTCCGCGGGTGATCAACAGCGCTCCCGTGCACCACAGCGGCACGCCGATGAAGGAGGTGAACGCGAAGGGGAACTCGCCGCTCTCCGGGAAGGCGAGGTTGAGGCAGAGCACGACGCCGAGCGAGATCGCGCCCACCGCCACGCCGGCACGCCGCACGCCGCCACCCGCGAAGGCCGCGATCACGACGCCGCCGAGGAACACGGCGGCCACGGGACTGGTCAGCGAGCAGCCGAGCGCGGCCAACATCGCCTGGCCCTTTCGCCGCCGCTGCAGGCAACGCAGCGCCAGCAGCCCCAGCGCAACCCCCATGGCGAAGGCGACTTGGCCGCTGACCAGCAGGCTGACCGCACCGACTCCGAACCAGAGGGTCGCCCAGTGCGCCCGCTCTCCCCAATGCTCGCGAACCAGGCGATCGAAGAGGTAGGCGGAAAGGACCACCGAGAGCGCGCCGACCATCCGGGTGCCGACCAGGGCCGCGGCGGGGGGCAGCAGGACGCTGTAAGTGAGCGTGTAATGCCCCCCGTACCAGCTGCCGTTCCAGATCGCGAAGCCGCCGTGCTCGAATAGCTCGGTGCGGAAGGTCTGGGCCGCGAGGTCGCGGACATGTGGGTCCCAGAGCAGGACGACGGTCGTGAAAGCGACGCTGAGGGCAACCGCGGGCAACCAGCTGAAACGGCCGACCTCAATGGTGCCGGCAGGGGAGGGATGGCTGCCCTGTGGCGCACGCATTTGCGGCATGCGGGACACGGGCGGCGCATTATCCACGAGCACGCGGATCGCCATCGCGGTGATGTGAAGAGGACGTCTTCGGGCTTTGACAAAGGCGATTCGCGTCCGCGGTACGTGCACGATGCCCGCCGCCATTGACTAAGGCGTCCGATCGGCCGATATAGCGGTGGATGGGATTGGGTGGTGAGCCATGGGAGGCAGCTCGGGGTGCCCGTTGGCTCGGGGCCGCGCTTCTCGTTGCGATCTCGCTCGGGGCCGGTTGCGCTAGCGGAGGCGGCGGCGATGCCTCGCCCTCCTCGCTCAAGACTCTGCTGCCGCCCGCCGCCTATTTTCCGGTCAAGGTGCAGCGCAGCTTCGAATGGCGCAACTCGACCGACTTCGTCGTCCAGGGGCTCGACCTCCCGGACGGCACCGAACCGTCGCGGGCGATAGCGACGATCGACCGAGCCGGTTTTGAGGCCGGCGCCGGCCAGCGGCTCGCGCCTGCTGCGGGTGACCTGACGGCCTACTCGGAGGTGGCGAGATTCGACTCGGACAGCAGCGCCGGCAAGGTCCTCGAGGATTTGCACGCGCAGGACCTGATCAGGCCGTGCACCGGTTGCGGAGTGCGGTCTCGGGCGCTTCCGGTTCCTGGCATTCCGACCGCGAAGGGGGCGCACCAAGCGCCTGTCGGCGCCCAGTCCCCGCCCTCCGGGGCCGGGGGGAGCTTCGAGCGCTACGTGGTCGAGTTCACGATCGGGCGCTACCTGTTCATCGGCAAGGTCGCCGGCCAGCCCGGTCTCGTTCCCGAGCCGCTGTTCGCTGACGGCATGAAGTCCTTCTACGAGCACGCCCGCCGTCAGGCGCGATAGGGCGAATCCGATCGAGCCCCGCCGATCCCCCTCCCGCGACTCGGCGCTATGCGTAAGCCAGGCGTGGCCTGCAAGGTCCTTCCCACGTTATCGACCACCGGCAGCGTGCCTGTCTGCGTCTAGTTAGCCTGCGCATTCTGCCGGTCCCGATAGCGGGAGCTGGCAGGGCAGATGCGGACCGGCTCATCCGACATCGATCGGGCGGATCGTAGGCGTACCGCCCTCCCCTTGGCGCTGTTGGTGCTGGCGTCGCTGTGCGCGTTTGCAATGCTCGCCGGCGGTGCACCCGCGGCGAGCCTTCAGCAGCAGTTCCAGCACAAGCAGGCGCAGGTCTCCCACAACCAGGCCGCCCAGAGCAACCTCTCGGCGAGCATCGCCGACCAAAACCAACAGATCGACCAGCTGATCGGACAGGTGGCGACGGTGCGGGCTCAGGCCGAGGCCGTGGCCCGCAAGCTGGCGGCGAAGCAGGCCGAGCTCGACAAGGCGAGGGCGGAACTGGCGAAGGAGAAACGTCACCTTGAAATCGTCCGCGCCCGGCTGCAGCGAGCGCTCGAGGTCCTGCGCGGAGAGCTTGTGCGGATCTACGAGTCGGGCGATCCCGACACGCTGAGCGTGGTCCTCAACTCGGCGAGCTGGTCCGACGTCGTCGCCCAGAGCGACTACCTCGAGGCCTACCAGAACCACTTCGACTCGATTGTCGGCCGAGTGCGGACGCTGCGCGATCAGACTCGCGCGGCGGTCAAGCGCCTCAAGGCCGCGAAGGACCGCCTTACCGCGGCGCGCAACGCGATCGCCGCCCAGAAGCGGGAGATCGATCGCACCCAGGCGGCACTCGAGCAGCGGCGCAGCCAGCTGGTTGCGGCGCGGCAGGCCCGCCAGCGACAGCTCGATGCCCTGGAGAGCCGGGGGCAGCAGCTGGCCGACAACCTGTCGGCGATCTCGGACCAGATGCAGACCAGCCCCAGCGGCCCCACCTCGTCGATTCCGGCACCGCTGGCGCCCGGCGACCAGGCCCAGGTGCTGCCAAACGGAGACGCGGCGGCGCCGGCGAGCGCTCCCGCGGCGGTGAAGGCGGTGATCGCCGCCGGCAACCAGATCAACGAGACCCCTTACGTCTGGGGCGGTGGGCACGGGTCGTTCAGCTCGTCCGGATACGACTGCTCCGGCGCGGTCAGCTTCGCGCTCAACGGCGGAGGCTTCCTCTCCAGTCCGCTCGACTCGACCGGGCTGGAGACCTGGGGGGCGCCCGGGGCGGGGCACTGGATCACCGTCTACGCGAACTCGGGTCATACCTTTGCGGTGATCGCCGGCATCAGCTGGGACACGGTCGGCGACGTCTCCGGCACCGGCCCGCGCTGGCACACGACCACCGAGTCGACCTCGGGCTTCATCGCCCGCCATCCGGACGGCTACTAGCTAGCCCTCGGCCGCCTGTCCGCGCCGTCGAATCGGACGATGGTCCACCCGCCGCGGGTCGTGCAGGATCGCCGAAACCTTTCTCATACGGTGGGTTTGAAGCGACGCACACGACATACCTGCCGAGTCTCTCCGGGCACGCCCGGCGAGAGCGGGGGAACCAGCTGGACCGAGCAAGGCGACGTCCAGAACTCAGGGGCCACGGCCCCGGGGGCGAAACGAAACCGACGGGTTTCGTAGCGCGGCTCTTTCAGCGCTAGCCCGACAGCTAACCCCGCAGGCTCTGAGAAGAGAGGACTTCGTTGCGCCACCGGACCGCAAGGCCGAAAATCGCCGCCCTGGCGGCTGCTGCCTGCGTGGCGGCTGGCCTGATGTCGACCCCGGCGGCTGCGGCGAGCCCGTCCAACGGCGGCGCACAGATCTCCGGCGGCGGCGTGTCGGCGCCCGGCACCCCGGTGGTGACGAGGGCGATCTGCAAGACCGGATGCCTCGCCCTGCGAAAGGCCACTCCTGGTGCTGTGGTCAAGGTCAAGGGTGAGTTCCTCGACTACGTCCAGCAGGTCGTGTTCCGCGGCGCCTCCGGCCCGATGCCGGTCACCCCGATTTTCCGCAGCGCGGTCCTGCTGAAGGCGGTCGTCCCCGCAGGCGCGCTCACCTCGCGTCCATACGTGCTCGACGACCGGGGAAGGCGCTCCAACCGCGCGCCCCGCAAGCTGAAGATCCGCGCCGTGCCCCCCGGCGTTCCCGGGCCCGGAGTGTTCCCCGTGCAGGGGCCGCACACCTACGGCGACGGCTTCGGGGCGCCGCGCTCCGGGCACACCCACCAGGGACAGGACATCCTCGCGGCGTGCGGAACGCCGCTGGTCTCGGTGATGAACGCGACCGTCCAGTACGCGGGCTGGCAATCGGCCGCCGGCAACTACATCGTGCTCGACAACAACGGCACCGCCGACGACTTCGTCTACATGCACCTGGCGACGCCCGCCTATGTTGCGACCAATGCGCCGGTCGCCGCCGGTCAGCAGATCGGCGTCGTCGGGCAGACCGGGGATGCCACCGGCTGCCATCTTCACTTCGAGTACTGGCTGGGCGACTGGTTCGGGGGCGGGCAGCCAATCGATCCGCTCCCCTACCTACTGGCCTGGGACCCGACCAGTTGAGCTGGGCGGCGACACAAAGTGTCGCCGCAGGTGCATGTCAGGCCGCGTAGCGGCCGCAAGTTAGTCGCCGCCCCGGGCCGATTCGGGGCATTCCCCCGGTCGCCGCAATTTTCCTACTGGCTGACGCCGACGAGCGCGAATCGCTCGTGGTTGCCCTTCACCACCCGCTCGAGGACGTTCCCGACCCCGCGCGCGTAGTACTTCTTCTCCGCCGCCCCCGGCTCCAAGGCCGAGATCTCTATGGTCGACAGCGTCTTCGGGAAGCTCCGGAAGGGGACCTTCACCGGCCCGGCGGTCCCGAGAACCTTCCCCTTGTCGAGAGCATGACCGGGGTAGAACTCCTGGCGGTACGCATCGCCCCGCTTCGGGTGGGCCTCCATGACGATTCCCGGCTGGGCGCCCTTGACGCCCGCCTGCCACGAGTCGCTGGCCTTGACGAAGTGCCCGTGCCGGAATTCTCGGGCCTCCTCGCCGAAGTACCAGACGTTGCCCTGGCGATCCTGCGCGTACCAGTCGTCGGTTCGCTCGATCGGCTTTCCTCTCGAGCTCACCGTGTCCAGGACCACCGTGCAATCGACACCCATGATTCGCTTCGTCCGCTGGGTGACGAGCTCGACATCGATCTGCGGCGTGGTCCCGTTCTCGGCCACGCCCTTGTAGCGGAGCCTGGTGCCGGGCTTGAAGGGCAGGTAGGGGTTGTCGATCCGGGAGACGAAATTCGCGGGCTCGATAGTGGGGGAGTAGGGCACTTGGATCGGCGCCGGCCCGGTCTTCTCGCCGCCGCCAGCATCGGCGCCCGTTGAGCTGTCGCCGCCCGACGACCCGCATCCGCCCAAGAGCAATGCCGCGACCGTGACGGCCCCACGGGCGCGGTTGCTGAACGCGACTGTGCGTGCCAACGCTCTCATCTTCATCCTCAGCCTGTAATTGACGACTTAAGGGCGCGTCAATTCGGGCTCAAGCGGGAATAAACATAAGGGCGGTGAGACAGGGCGGCGAGGCCGATTTGTCGGTTTCGACGAACGATGGGGGTGGCCCCGCCGGCCCGCTGATACGGTTCGCGCGCCGGGGCTGCCAGGCGCTCGCCCCAAACGTAGGAGAGTCGGATGAGAGGTATCTCGAAACTGTCGGTCGTGCTATTCGCCTGTAGCGCCTGCTTCGCCCTGATTCCAGGCGGCGCCACAGCGCGGCCGAAGCCGAAGCCGCCACCGGCGGTGGACCTCTCCAACGCCGATCACTGCGACTTCATCGGACAGCAGCAGGGCTCGCTTTGCTTGCTGCCGTTCCCCGATGACTACTACACGGTCACCGATCGGAGCACTGCCACCGGGCGACGCATAAATCTCAAGACCGAGGCGACCCAGCCCAACAGCGCCGGCCAGCGGATTGACACCGCCCCCTACAACTTCAATGACGGCTTCAGCCCCGGGCAGACGATCGTGGTCAAGGTGCCGGGCCTGAACAGCGTCGCCGCGATGCAGAGGACGGGCGCCGTGCCGATCAACCACATCGGCAGCTACTCGGACCGCAAGCAGCCGATCGTCGTTATCGACGCCAGGACAGGGAGGCGCTGGCCGATCTGGTCGGAGATCGATTCCAACGCCACCGATCCCGATCGGGTCGCCCTGCTGATCCACCCGGCTGTGGACTTCGCCGCCAAGCACCGCTACATCGTCGCCCTGCGCAACCTGAAGACCGCCGGCGGCCAGACGATTCCCGCCCCGAACGGCTTCCGCTACTACCGCGACAAGCTGCGCTCCGACTCGCTGGTGATCAACCAGCGCCGCAAGCATTTCGAGAGCATCTTCAAGACGCTGCACAAGGCGCACATCAAGCGCAAGGACCTTTATCTCGCTTGGGATTTCACTGTCGCCAGCGACAAGAACCTCGCCGCGCGGATGCTCCACATCCGCAACGACGCCTTCTCACAGCTCGGCGACGCCAATCTCGGTGACGAGGTCGTGCAGGGCAACGGGCCGACCTTCGCCGTGACCAGCGTGCAGAACTTCAGCGCGACCCAGAATCCCTCGACGGCACGCGAGGTGCAGGGGACCTTCGTCGTGCCGTGCTACCTGACGCCGACCTGCGCACCGGGCGGCACCTTCAGCCTCGACTCCCACGGTCTGCCGCACCAGACCGGCCTCTGGACGGCCAACTTCGACTGCGTGATTCCCCGAGCCGCGATCGACCCTGGCGCGCGGCCCAGCCGTCCGTCGCTGTACGGCCACGGTCTGCTCGGCAGCGCCTCGGAAGTCAGGTCCGACGCGCAGGAGTCGCTCGGCCAGCGCGCCGACATCACGTCTTGCGCCACCGATGAGATCGGCTTCTCGTCCGCCGACGTTCCCGTTGCGATCGCTGCCCTGCAGAACCTTTCGAACTTCCCGATGCTGGTCGACCGCACCCAGCAGGGCCTGCTTGACGAGCTCTACCTCGGGCGTTTGATGGACAACCCGTCCGGCTTCCTCAGCAGCGGCGCCTTCCACGTCGACGGCACCCCCACCTCGCCCGCCGTGATCGACCCAAGCCATCTCTACTACAACGGCAACAGCCAGGGCGGCATCCTGGGCGGCGCGCTTACCGCGGTATCACCGGACTTCACCCGGGCGTCGCTGGGCGTCCCGGGCATGAACTACTCCGTCCTGCTCCAGCGCTCAAGCGACTTCGACACCTACGAGGCGGTCCTGAACCCGAGCTATCCCGACAAGCTGACTCAGGCTCTCGATCTCTCGCTGATCCAGATGCTCTGGGATCGCGGCGAGGCCGACGGCTACGCGCATCGGATGACGGCGAACCCGCTGCCCGACACGCCGTCGCACAAGGTGCTGCTCGACGTCGGCTTCGGCGACCACCAGGTGACGACCTGGACGGCGGACACCGAGGCGAGGACGATCGGCGCGGCCGCCCACGCGCCGGTGCTCGACCCCGGGCGCTGGCCCGGCGTCGACCAGCTCTGGGGCATCCCGCGGATCGGCAGCTACCCGTTCGGCGGCTCGGCGATCTTCTACTGGGACATCGGGCCGCTGCGGCCCGATCCGTCCAACCCCTCGAACACGATCGGGGTCGACCCGCCGCCGCTCACCAACACGCCGAATCGAAGCGGCCAGGATCCGCACGAGTTCCCGCGCCGGGCCCTGGCGGAGCAGGACCTCGTCTCCGGCTTCCTGCAGCCCAACGGGGTGATCACCGATACCTGCGGCGGCAGGCCCTGCTACGCGGGCTCCTGGACCGGGCCCTGACCCGCGTGACGGTCGACGCGGTTCGCACTCCAGACGAGCGCTTCGACGGGTTGCCCGGTTTCCCCTTCGAGCCCCGCTACCGGGAGCTCGACGGGCTGCGCCTCGCGCACATCGACGAGGGCGAGGGCCAGCCGGTCGTCTTCTTTCACGGTGAGCCCACCTGGTCGTATCTGTGGCGCAAGGTGATGCCGCCCGTCCGCGACGCGGGCTATCGCTGCATCGCCCCAGACCTGCCCGGCTTCGGGCGCTCCGACAAGCCCACCGACATCGGCTGGTACTCCTACGACCGCCACGTTGAGATGACGGCCGGCCTGCTCGACGACCTCGACCTGCGCGACGCGACAGCGGTCGTCCACGATTGGGGCGGCCCGATCGGTCTGCGGCTCGCGGTCGAGCACCCGGACCGGATCTCGCGACTCGTGATCACCGACACCGGCCTGTTCACCGGCCATCAGAAGATGACCGACGCCTGGCAGGCGTTTCACGACTTCGTCGAACGGACCGAGGACCTGCCGGTCGGGTTCCTGGTTCGCGGTGCCTGCCTCTCCGATCCCGGAGACGAGGTGATCGCGGCCTACGAGGCGCCTTTTCCTGACGTCGCGTCGAAGGCCGGCACGCGTGCCTTCCCGCTCATGCTTCCCACCGAGCCCGACGCGCCCGGCGCCGAGGCCGGGCAGCGGGTCCTGGAGGCGCTGCGCGAGGACGACCGTCCGACGCTTGCGCTCTGGGCCGACTCGGACCCGATCCTCCCCCCGCACCTGGGCGAGCGCTTCTGCGAGGCGATCGGGCGCCCGAAGCCGCAGCCGATCGAGGGCGCGTCGCACTTCCTCCAGGAGGACGCCGGAGAGCGGATCGGCGAGCTGATCGCGGACTGGCTCAGTAACTAAAAAGCCGCGACACAAAGTGTCGCGGCACATCACTTGCGGCTGCTACGCAGCCTGACATGCATCTGCCGGCGCCTGCGGCACCGGCCAAAAGCGACTGTCAGGCGGCGAAGCCGCCGCAATTATGCCTTCGACGCCGCCCGCGAGCCCGCCGCCACCGTCCGCCGCACCGCCGCGTCCAGCTCGGCGTGCGAACGCCCGTGCAGGAGCTCCCGACGTTCCGGCGGGCCTTCGTCGCCGATCCAGGTCACGGTGCCGGGCCAGAACAGGCTGGTCTCCGGGCTCGGGCCGCAGAGCCCCGGCGTGTAGGTCCAGCTCCCGGTGCTGTGCAGGCGCGGGCCATCGCCGAGCCGCCACTGGGAAGGATCGTCCCGCTCCATCGGGCCCGGTCGGTGCGTGTGACCGAATAGGACGTAGTCCTCCTCCACGCCGAGTCGGCCCAACACTTCGCGCATCGCGGTCAAACCGGCGCGCGAAATGCCCGGCGGCGAGATGTCGGTCTGGAAGTCGCGCTTCAGCGCCCGCCCAAGCCCGTGTGTGACGGCCGGGAACGCCACCGAGCCCATGAAACGACCCCTGAGACCTCCGGAGCGATCCCCGTTCAGCCGCCGCCACGCCGCCGTCGTCGGCCGTGCCCGCCCACCGATTCGCTGCGGTCCGCGCGCCTGGGCAAATCCCCAGCTGAAGCCGTAGATCGGCCCGATCGCGCGCTCGTAGTCGTCGGGGAAGGCCGGATTCGGGATCGCCCCGACCACGCGCATTGTCACGGCCGCGCTCAGGCACTCGATCGTCGGAACCGCCATGTGGCAGTCGAGGTAGTGCCCGTGCGTGGCCCAGATGTCGTCGCGCAGGCGCACGCCGGGATAAGCGAGGCTGAGCTGCGCCGGCCGCACCCGCTCGGCGATGCGCGCGGCGAGATCCGAGGTCGGCCCGAACCGATGCTCGAGGCCGAGCCGCTTCGGATCCCCGAGCGAACGGCGCTCGAGCAGCTCCTCAGCGAGGCGGTGGTCGTGGTTGCCGGGGACCAGCACCACCTCTCCGCCTCCCATCGAAGCGCCGAGCAACTCGAGGAATGGCGACGCCAGCTCGAGGATCTCGCCGGCGGGCCGATCGCGCAGCTCGAGAACGTCGCCGAGCAGCACCACGCGGTCGGCGTCCGCCAGCTCGTCGAGGAGCGTGATGCAGAGCTCGGGGTCGCGCGCGAGATCGGTGCACACGATCGCGCCCAGGTGCAGGTCGGAGATCACCGCCGTCCGCATTACTTAACTCTGACCGAACGTCAGGATGCTCGCGGTCTGACCGAGGGTCAGTACAGCGCGGGCCAGGCAGCTATTGAGATGGCGTTAAGCGAGGTGACCCGGCATGCAAGACGTCTGTGCAGTGGTCGATATTGAGGTCGTGCGGGCACTGTGCTGGGATACGATCGTTGCGCAGGAAAGACGTCGCCGGGTGGGAGGACTCGGCGACTCCGGTTGAAGGACGGATCGACGCCGGCGAATTCGCTAAACCAGCCAGCCAACCCAGAAGAGGGAGGAACTGGCAACGGCGCTCCGGCCGGTAATCGCGACCGCGGCTCGATCGCGTCGCGCCTGCTCGCCGTCGGGGCGCTGATCGCCGTAGTGCTGCTGGTCACCCTCGTGCTGCTCGGCGGCGGGGGCGGGCACAAGTACAACCTGATGTTCCAGACCGGCGGCCAGCTGGTGAAGGGAAACCAGGTGTTGATCGGCGGCTCTCCGGCGGGCTCGGTCGACAGCATCTCCCTGACCGGGGACAACCAGGCCGAGGTGTCGATCACCGTCGACCAGGCGCTGCACGAGGGTACGACGGCGGTGATTCGGGCCACGTCGCTGTCCGGCGTCGCCAATCACTACATCTCGCTCACGCCTGGGCCCAACAACGCCCCTGAGCTTGCCAAGGACGCGACGTTGACGGGTGCCGACACGACCACGCCGGTCGACCTCGACCAGCTCTTCGACACCTTCAACGGTCCGGCTCGCAAGTCGCTGCGGCTGTTGATCCAGGGGTTCTCCCAGACATACGTGGGCAAGGGCCCGCAGGCAAACAAGACCTACAAGTACTTCGCCCCCTCGCTGAGCGCCACCGACCGCGTGCTCCAGGAGCTGAATCGCGACGAGGGCGTGCTGACGAGCTTCATCGTCAACTCCTCACGCGTTTTCACCGCGGTCAGCGAGCGAAGCAACGACCTCTCGGGGTTGATCTCGAACTCGAACAAGGCTCTCGGCGCGATCGCGAGCCAGAACCGCGCTTTCGACCGCAGCCTCGGGGTCCTGCCGGGCACGCTGCGGCAAGCGAATACGACCTTCGTCAATCTGCGCGCCGCACTCGACGACCTCGATCCGCTGGTCAATACCTCGAAGGTCGCGACCCGCAACCTGGACCCGTTCCTGCACAGGGTCCAGCCGGTCCTGCATCGAGCGGTTCCGGTGTTCACCGACCTGCGAAAGGTCGTCAACCTGCCGGGCGCGAACAACGACCTGGCGGACTCGGTCAAGGCGCTGCCGAAGCTGGAGCCGAGGGCACGCACCGCCTTCCCGGCCGCCGTAAACGCCAGCAACGCCTCGCTCCCGTTCATCCGTTTCGCCCGCCCGTACTCGCCGGACCTGTTCGGCGCCTTCACCGCGCTCGGGCAGGTCACCGCGTTCTATGACGCCAACGGCCACTTCGCGCGCGTGCAGCCCGCGAACGCGAACGTGTTCTGCAGCGTCCCGGGGCCCCCGATAGTCACCGAGCCGACGCCCGCGCAGTGCAATGCCCCAGGTGGCCCACGGACCCTCGAGCCGATCTCCCCTGGTCGGCAGTTCGAGGGCCTCAACTTCAAGGTCTACAAGCGCTGCCCGGGCGGCTCGACGCAGCCGATCCCCGGATCGAACCCGTTCACCGACAACGGCAACCTCGGGTCCGGTGACTGCAACACCGGCGATGTCCCTCCCCCCCATGAGGCGGATCGTGGCGACACTCGCGATCGTCGTGGCCTGCACCGGCCTCGTTGTCGCCGGCACGGCCGGCTCCAGCGGCGGCGGCGACTACAAGGTCCGCGGGATCTTCGACAGCGGCGGGTTCATCGTTCCCGGCGAGGACGTGCGGGTGGCGGGCGCCAAGGTCGGCAGCGTGGACTCGGTCGACGTGACCAGCAAGACCGAGACCGCGAGCCTGCAGGGCGGCCCCCATGCGATCCCCGGCAAGGCCGTGGTCGTGATGAGCATCGCCGACCCGGGCTTTCAGGATTTCCGCCGCGACGCCTCCTGCCTGATCAGACCGCAATCGCTGATCGGCGAGAAGTACGTCGACTGCCAGGTGACCCAGCCACGGGCCCCGGGGTCGAAGCCTCCACCGCCGCTGCGGCAGACACCCAGTGGACAGTCGGGCTCCGGCGAGTACCTGCTTCCGAT
This sequence comes from uncultured Solirubrobacterales bacterium, assembly GCA_963740555.1. GTDB lineage: Bacteria > Actinomycetota > Thermoleophilia > Solirubrobacterales > 70-9 > Mayfieldus. Next base: position 287,525 of record CAVUES010000005.1, on the reverse strand, counting down.
CGAGAACAACGGCAAGGCCGTCGACCTCGACCTGATCAACAACATCCAGCGCCTGCCGTTCGCGGACCGGTTCCGGCTGATCATCAACGACCTCGGCGCCAGCCTGGCGGCGCGCGGCCCCGACCTCGCCCAAGTGGTGCACCGTGCCGATCCGGCGCTGCGCCAGTTCGACCGCGTGCTGGCGATCCTCGCGGCCCAGAACCAGAAGCTCGCCAAGTTGACCAGCGACTCAGACGCGATCCTCGCCCCGCTGGCGCGGGAGCGCGCCCACGTTGCCGGCTTCATCGACACCGCCGGCGAGACGGCGGCCGCTTCGGCGGAGCGCAAGGCGGACATCGAGCGCGGCCTACAGAAGCTGCCGCGAACGCTGGTCGAGCTTCGCTCCACGATGCGTGACCTCGGCGGCTTCAGCCGCCAGGCGACACCCGTGTTCTCGGACTTCGGCAAGGCCGCCCCGTCGCTGACCGTGGCGTCGAAGCAGCTGGCGCCGTTTGCCACCGCGACCAACATCTCCCTGCGCAGCCTCGGCAACGCCGCGGTGCAGGCGGGGCCGCTCCTGGTCCAGGCCGACCCGACGATCCAAAACCTGACCAGCCTCGCGAAGGCCGGTGCCAGCCCACTGACAAACCTCGGAAAGCTGCTCAAGAGCGTGCGCAGCACGAAGGGCTTCGAGCAGCTCGTCAGCTTCCTCTACAACAACGTCGGCTGGGCCAACGGCTTCGACCAGTTCGGCCACCTGATCCGCCAGAACCTGCTGGCGACCAACTGCATCGACTACGCGACCACGCCGGCGCAGGAATGCCAGGCGAACTTCAAGCATGCGACCGGCAGCGCCAGCGTCGCCCACACGCCGAACCTCGGCCGGCTCGGAAGGCTGCTGGCGCTGAGCGCGCGGTCGAATCGCAAGCCGTCGCGGGGGGCCGGGCGGACGAAGTCTCTGGGCAAGCCGACCCGGACCGGACCGCGACCCTCTGCCCCGGGCGCTGGCGGCAGCGCCCGCGACGTCCTCAAATACCTGCTCGGGCAATGAGGGGAGGACGCGTACAGAGGCTCGCCGCGGACCCGACGCTGGTCGGGGCGCTCACCGTGCTGATCGTGATCGTCGCCGTGTTCCTCGCCTACAACGCCAACAACGGCCTGCCCTTCGTGCCGACCTACAGCATCTCGGTCCAGGTCCCCGACGCGGACTCGCTGGTGAAGGGGAACGACGTGCGGGTCGGCGGCATCCGCGTCGGGACGGTCGAGTCGGTGCAGCCCGTCCAGCACAGCGACGGGACGGCGTCGGCGAAGGCCAACCTGAAGCTCGACAAGAACGTCGACCCGCTCCCGACCAACACCACGGTGGCGGTGCGGACGAGGTCCGCGCTGGGCCTCAAGTACCTGCAGATCACGCCGGGGAACTCGCAGAAGGGGCTTCCCGAGGGCAGCACCCTGTCGCTCTCGGCGGCGCGCCCGCCGAGCGTCGACATCGACCAGTTCCTGAACATGTTCGACGCTCAGACCCGAAAGGCGATCCAGCGCAACGAGCTCGAGTTCGGGTCGGCGATCGCGGGGCGCGGGCCCGACCTCAACGCGACGATCGGAGTGCTGCCGTCGGTGCTCCAGCGCCTCGACCCGGTGGCCCGCAATCTCGCCTCGCCGTCGACGGGCCTGGGACGCTTCTTCAATGCGCTGGAGGCGACGGCGTCGGAGGTCGCGCCGGTGGCCGAGACGCAGGCGCACATGTTCGTATCCCTCGACACGACCTTCACGGCGCTGTCGAAAGTGGCACGGCCGTTCATCCAGCAGTTCATCTCCAAGGGCCCGCCGACCGAGGACGTGACGATCCGGACGCTGCCCCACATCCGCCCGTTCCTGCGCGACAGCCAGGCGCTGTTCACGGACTTCCAGCCCAGCGCGAAGCTGCTGGTCGGCGCCGCGCCCAATTTGGCGGCGGCGACGCGGTCGGGGCCGCCGGTCCTGCGCAAGACGCCGATCCTCAACGCTGAGCTCGCGCCCACCGCCCAGGCCGTGGTCGACTTCGGTAACACCGCGGGCGTAACGCCGGGCCTCCAACTGCTCACCCAGACCAACTCGATCCTCGACCCGACGCTGGCCTTCATCACCCCTGCGCAGACGGTCTGCAACTACTTAACCCTGCTGCTGCGAAACGGCTCCTCGATCGTCAGCCTCGGGGACGGGACCGGGACCTGGCAGCGCTTCGCGCTGCTAGCGCCGCCGGGCGACCAGCCCGGGCAGAGCCCCGGCCCCAACAACATCGGCTCGCCCGCCGGCGCGCCCGCCAACGGGCCTGGCCTGGAAAACCACCTGCACTACAACCCTTACCCGAACACGGCGGCGCCGGGCCAGCCGAAGGAGTGCGAGGCCGGCAACGAGCCCTACAACGCGGGGGCGACGGTGATCGGCAATACGCCCGGCAACCAGGGGACGGTCACCGAGGGCCAGCCGACCAAGAAGAAGAAGAAGAGCGGGGGCAAGAGCTGATGGCGCGCACGCGCAGCCAGCGCGGCAGGTACAACGAGAACTTCTTCCGCAGCATGGGCGGCCCCGGCCCGACCGCGGTCGGGATCTTCGTAGTGCTGCTGATCGTGTTCGGCTTCTACATGGCGTTCGCCAAGCAGCTCCCGTTCACCGGCGCCGGCTACGAGCTCAACGCGACGTTCCAGAACGCCGCCAACATCCGCACCGGCTCGCCGGTTCGGATTGCAGGGGTGAACGTGGGAGAGGTGAAGTCGGTGAATCGCGAGGGCGACAACTCGCGGGTCACCTTCACGGTCTCAAGCTCCGGCCAGCCGATCCACAACGACGCCTTCGTGAAGATCCGTCCCCGCATCTTCCTCGAGGGAAACTTCTTCCTCGACGTCGATCCGGGCAGCCCCAGCAAGCCCGACCTGCCGAGCAGCGGCACGATCCCGGTCAGCCACACGGCCACCGCCGTGCAGCTGGACGAGGTGCTGACCGCGCTGCAATCGCCACAGCGCCAAGACCTCCGGGAGCTGCTGGCGGGATTCGGGACCGCGCTCGGGGCCCGGCCGACCGCGGCCCAGGACCTGACCCAGGACCCCGACGTGCAGGGCCTGACCGGCGGCGAGGCGCTCAACAAGACCTTCGACTACGGCCCCGCGGCCGCCAAGAACACCGCGATCGTCAATCAGGCGTTCCTCGGCACCCAGCCGCACGACCTCTCCGGCCTGCTGCGCGGAACCAGCCGCTTCACCGGGGCGCTGGCCTCGCACGAGCGGCAGCTCCAGGACCTGCTGACCAACTTCAACACGACGACCGGGGCGCTGGCCGACGAGTCGAGCAACCTGTCGTCGACGGTTCGCCTGCTGGCGCCGACGCTGACAACCGCGCGCTCGTCGCTGGTCCACCTAAACGACACCCTGCCCTTCCTGCGCACCTTCGCGATCGAGCTGCGTCCCGGCATCGCGGAGCTGCCGGCGACGATCCGGGCCGCCGACCCGTGGCTGGCCCAGACCAAGCCGCTGCTCTCGAAGGGTGAGCTGGGCGGCATCGCCCACCTGCTGCGCAAGGGCACTCCGGGTCTTGCCGGGGCGACCGGCGCCGGACTCAAGGCGCTCCCGAGCCTGACCAAGACCAGCAACTGCGCAGCCAACGTCCTGATCCCGACCGGCAATCAGGTGATCAACGACGCCTTCAGCACCGGCGAACCCAACTACAGGGAGGCCTTCTACGGATTCGTCGACCTGGCCGGCGAGAACCAGAACTTCGACGCCAACGGTCCCTACGTCCGCTTCCAATCGGGCGGCGGGCCGGTGAAGGTACGGATCAACAACCCGCCCGGTAACGCCCTGGCCAACTTCCTGACCGGCTTCACGATCAAGCCGCTGCAGGGAACCCAGCCCGTGCTCGGGCCGAAGCCCGCGATAAATCACAAGGTCGCCTGCGAGTCCCAGGCTGTTCCCGATCTCAACGGCCCAGCCGGCCAGCCCGGCCCCGCGAGCCCGGCGGTGGCGCCTTGAGTCGCGTTCTACGGAGAAACCTGCGTGATCTGGTGGCGGTCGCCGTGCTGGTGATCGTCGGGCTCACGGCGACGCTGGTGATCATCGGCCAGCAGAAGGCCGCCTTGCCTAGTTGGGTGCCGTTCTTCGGGCAGAGCTTCTTCGACCTGAAGGCCGAGTTTGTGCCCGCCCAAGCGGTGACCCCGGGCCAGGGTCAGGCGGTCGACATCTCCGGCATCCAGGTCGGAAAGATCGGCAACGTCGAGCTCCAGGACGGTCACGCGGTCGTGCGCATGGACATCGAGCCCAAGTACGCGCCGTTGATCCACCGCGACGCCTCACTGCTGCTGCGCCCGAAGAGCGGCCTCGGCGACATGATCATCGAGATGGATCCGGGCACGTCCGGGCCGGAGATCAAGCAGGGCTCGACGGTGCCGCTGGCGAGCACAAAGCCGCAGGTCAACTCAGACCAGATCCTCGCCACCCTGGACGCCGATACCCGCAATTACCTCACCCTGCTGCTGAATGGCGGGGCGCAGGGAATCGGCGGTCGCCAGAAGGGGTTGGAACTCTCCTCCGCGCTGCGCCGCCTCGAGCCGACGACCCGCGACATCGCCCGCATCAACACGGCGCTGGCGACACGGCGCCACAATCTCGCCCGCGTGATCCACAACTTCGGGCTGCTCGCCCAGGAGCTGGGCCAGCACGACCAGCAGCTGGGCCAGTTCGTCGACTCCTCCAACGCCGTGCTCGGCGCATTCGCCCATCAGCAGGCGGCGATCCGCACCTCGCTCCAGGAGCTGCCGTCGACCCTGCAGGCGACCGAGAGCGGCCTTGGAAGCGCCGACCGACTCTCGCTCACCCTGCGACGGGCGTTGCCGGCCCTGATCCCGTCGGCGGCGGCGCTGAAGGGCGGCCTCGAGGCTTCCCAGCGCCTGTTCCACGACACGACGCCCCCGATCCGCGATCAGATCCGGCCCTTCACCCGCCAGATCCAGGCACCGGTCCGCCACCTCGTCCAGGGTGCGAACCCACTCGACAAATCGGTCACAGGCCTGAAGACCGGCCTCTCCAACCTCAACTACGGGCTCAACGAGCTGGCCTACAACCCCAACCCCAGCGTCGGCAATCCCCTCTTCTACCTCGGGTGGCTCAACCACGACGTCAACTCCGTCTACCTCAATCAGGACGCCTACGGGCCGCTGCTGCGGGGGATCATCATGGTCAGCTGCCAGACCGGCGGGATCGCCAACACCGTCGCGACGACCCATCCGTTCGATCACACCCTCGCGCAGCTCACCGGCTTGCCGACCCAGGCCCAGGCCTGCAACTGATGCAGAAGCGCGCGCCGACAATCTGGCAGATGGGCACGATCGTCGGCTTCGCGCTGTCCTGCTTCGGGATCCTGCTCTTCCTCTGGATCGCGTTCGGCGGCCCGACTCCGCTGAAGGCGAAGGGCTATGTGGTGAAGATCCCGTTCACCGAGGCTGCACAACTGGCGAACCAATCCGACGTGCGGATCTCCGGCGTCTCGGTCGGCAAGGTGCAGAGCATCGCCCTCTCGCCCGACAAGAAGCACGCCCTTGCGACATTGGAGCTGGACGACCAGTACGCGCCGATCCCGGCCAACACGAAGGCGATCCTGCGCCAGAAGACGCTGCTGGGGGAGACATACGTCGAGCTCACGCCGGGTTCGCCGAGCGGCCCGAAGCTGTCCGACGGCGGGACGTTGCCCCTGGGACAGGTTTCGCAGTCGGTGCAGCTCGACGAGATCTTCCGCACCTTCAATCCGAAGACGCGGCTCGCCTTCGAGCAGTGGATGCAGAACGCCGCGATCGCCTTGAAGGGCCAGGGCCAGTCGCTGTCCAACGCCTTCGGCGAGCTCGAGCCGACCTTCACCGACGCCGACCGGCTGCTGCGTGTGCTCGACACCCAGAACGTCGCGGTCAATCAGCTGATCGCCAACGGCGGCACCGTGTTCCAGGCGCTGAGCGAGCGCCAGGGCCAGCTCGCCGGTCTGATCCGAAACTCCGATCGGGTGTTCTCGACCACGGCGCGGCGCAATCGCGAGCTCCAGAACACCTTCATCGCCTTGCCTACCTTCCTCGACCAATCGCGGGCGACGCTGACCCGGCTGCAGCGGTTCGCCGCCAACACCGACCCGCTGGTCCGCCAGCTGCGCCCGTCGGCACGCGACCTGACGCCGATCGTGCGCGACCTCGGCAAGTCCTCGGAGCAGCTCAACGGATTCTTCATCGGTCTGCGCCCGGTGGTCGCCGGGGCACGCAAGGCATTCCCGGCGCTGCGCCGCCTGTTGGTCGCCGACTTCCCGCCGCTGCTCAACGGCCTGCCGCCGTTCCTGAAGAATCTCAACCCGCTGCTGCAGGCGGCGTCGATGTACAAGCACGAGCTGACCGCCTTCCTCGGCAATGCGACCGCCGCGACCAACGCGGCCGCCTCCGGTTTGGAGACCAATGGGGGGCTACCTGGCAAGGCGATCAAGTACCTGCGGGTCATCTCACCCCTCTCGCCCGATGTCCTGGCGGCGTTCGCCAACCGGCTCTCCAACGACCGCACCAACCCGTACCAGCAGCCGCTCGGCTACAGCGGGTTGGGCAGCGGCGGCATGCAGTCCTTCGAGACCGCCCAGTGCGCGGGCGGGCCCACCCATACGGTGCAGCTCGATCCCAACACCCCGAACCTGTCGGCCTTCAATGCCCGGACCGGGGGAGACGTCGCCCAGGCGACCGACTACTTCAACCGGCTCAAGCAGTACGCCTTCGACGGCAACCTGAGCTCGGCCTCGATCCCCAACGTCCCCTGCGTCAAGCAGGGGCCGTTCAATCCGCTCGGGCAGGGCGGGGCGGCGACCGACTACCTGCACGTCTTCGAGCAGCCGTAGATGACGATCCCCCCGACGCGCGTGGTCGGGGACCCGGCTCGCGCGGCGGGCGCTCGGGTTTAGGCTTGCGTCAAATGCCTCAATCTACGACCTCCCAGACAGGCAGTCGAAGCCCGTTTGCCGGGGTCGCCGCGATCGTCGCGCGGATCCCGCTCGCCGAGGGGGGCCAGGAGATGGTGGAGCGGTTTCGCACCGAGGTCCCAGCGTTCGAGCGCCTTTCCGGTGCTTCCCAGGCCGACATCGTCGAGGGCGTGGAGCGGAACCTGCTCCGCTGGCAGAAATGGCTCGACACCGGCGTCGTCCCACCGGACAGCGACTTCGATCCGCTCCGCGAGTGGGCTCGTACCCGGGCGACCGAAGGGGTTCGACTCGAGGACCTCTTGAGGGCGTTCGGGGTCGGTCGCCAGGTTGGGTGGGAGCTGATCTGCCGCCACGCTCACAGCGACGAGAGCGAAGCGTTGGTGGATGCGGCGGGGCTGTTGATGCAATACGTGGACAGGGTCTCCGCTGTGGTCACCGATACCTATCTCGCCGAGCGCGACGCGCTGGTCTCCGAGGACGAGCGGCGGACGCGGAACCTCCTCGATCGACTCAGCGGCGGTGGGCCGCTGGACGTCCATGAACTGGAGCTCGCCGAGCGACTCGGAGTTCCGGTCGAGCCGGCCTATGCGCCCTTCGCGGTCGTGATGCCGGGCCTGCCGCCGCGCCGCCACGCGGCGCTCGCCGCCCGCCTGCGACGCAGGGGATGGAAGCTGACGGTCACCGAGGGAGGCCGCGTCGTCGGGCTGGCGGCGAAGCCGTTGGACCTTGCCGATCTGGAGGAAGGGTCGGACGTCGTGCTGGCGACCGCGGAACCGACCCCGCGCGGCGAGCTCGCGGACGTGCGTGGGGACCTGGTGCTGCTCGCCGAGCACGGGCGCCGGGCCGGACTGCGAGGCCGGGTGAAGGTCGAGGACCATCTGCTCGAGGTCCTCATGGGTCGCCTGCCGGGGACGGCAGCGGGGCTTCGCGGCAGAGTGCTCGCGCCATTGGCCGGCTCCGAGCACGAAGAGCTTCTGCGCACCCTCCGCGCCTTCGTCTCCCACCACTACGACCGCGCCGCAACCAGCGAGGCGCTGCACGTGCACCGCAACACCCTCGCCTACCGATTGCGCCGAATCGAGGAGATAACCGGGCTCGACCTGAGCAGCGCCCGCGACCTCGCCTGCGTGTACCTCGCGATCGCGATCGAAGTCGAAGCGCCCCCTTCGCCCTAGAGTCCCTTGTGCAGCTGCACAAGCGGCCCGCGCCAAATTCGTCAGAGCGTCATTGATCGACCCGGGGGTGGGCATTAGCGTGCGTGCTTCGAGGAGCCCGCCCCGCGGCTCGCTGGTTCACGGCGTTCACGGAGGAGACGACATGAGTTCGAAGAGCAGGAAGCTCGCCTTGACCATTGTCATGGGCCTTGCGATTGCGGGGTCTGCAGCCTCCAGCGCCGCGGCAAATGGGCTCAACCGCTGCCCGTTCTCGACCCACTGCGTGCGCTTCGCTTCGATGCAGGGGTTCAACGACCCCGCGACTCCGGACAACCTCGACCGCGTCGGGGTGCTGAAGATCGGATCGCCGTTCGCGAGGAACATCCTCGTCCTCAACCCGGGGACATCGGCCGGCGCCGGCTATTTCCGCCCGCTCGCCGACGACATCGTCAACCTGACTCGTGGCCGCTGGCAGGTCTGGTCGGTCGAGCGCCGCGAGAACCAGCTCGAGGATCAGTCGGTGCTCGACAAGTTCAAGCAGGGCCAGGCGAACTCGCAGCAGCTCTTCGACTACTACCTCGGCTGGCTCTCGAACCCGAGCATCACGAACCACTTCCAGCTGATCCCCGATTCGTCGGTCGCATTCGGCCGCGGCTGGGGCATGAACGTGGAGATCCAGGACCTGCACCGCGTGGTCGAGTCGGCCCACAGGTTCGGGCGCAGGGTCGTCCTCGGCGGTCACTCGCTCGGCGGGTCGATCACGACGGCCTACGCGACCTGGGACTTCAACGGCAAGGCGGGGGCGAAGGACCTCTCCGGCCTCGTCTACATCGACGGTGGCAGCAACCCGGTCCCGGTCACCTCTCAGCAGGCGACCCAGTCGCTGCAGAGCCTGCAGACCAGCTCGCCATGGCTGGCGTTCGGCGGCATCCCTTCCCCGTTTTTGGGGCTCTTCTCCGCCACCGGTGCCTGCGGAACCGTGTACGACCCCAACGGCCCCTCGCTTGGCTACAGCTTCCCGCTACTCCCGGCCAACCTCAAGCCGCCGCTGCCGGCGGGAGTCCTGCCGACCAACGAGGCGCAGTTCGGCTTTGCGACCAGTGTTCCGAGCTCTCCCGCGAACCTGATTGCCGCCCAGGTGCACGCAGGGCAGATCGCCACCACGGGCAATCCCCGCGGGTGGGTCCCAAACGGCGCGATCACCCCGATCCAGCGCTACGCGGCGATGCTCTGCGGCAAGGGCCTGCCCGGCATCGACGGCAGCGCCTGGTACCACCCGATGCGCCTCACCATCGACTCGGGCGCGGTTGCGGACGGAAATGCGAATCCGGCGCAGAGCATCCTCGACGTCCACGCGATCCACGGGAACGCGGTGAAGGTGCCGATCTACGCCTTCGGGGCGGCGCTCGGCGGTCAGGGCGTGCTCGACACGGCAAAGATCCTCGCCCATCAATCCGGTGTGCCGGACAGCAAGCTGACGTTGATCAATCGTCAGAGCACCTACGCCCACAACGATCCCAGCGCCGCCAGCCCGCACAACGATTTCATCGACAACCTGATCCCGTTCCTGGGCAAGATCGGGAGGCCTCACTTCCGGTTCTTCTTCCACCACTGATCGCGTAGGAGTGGGAGATAGCGGGGCAGCCCATTTCGGGCGGCGCCGCGGCACCCGAGCTTGTGCGGATGCACAAGCAGCTGGGGCGAAGTTCGTCGGTTCGCCATTGATCCGCACGAGCGCCGTAAGTAGATTGCCCGCGCGACGGGCCCATTGGGGTGGCCCGCCGGCTCCAAACGACGAACGACAGGGGTATAGGCGTGGGAGAGCGCTACCGAATGGCGGCACTACGGGCATTGCTCGCGGCGGGCACGCTGCTGGCGATCCTGGCTCCATCTGCACGCGCCGCCCTGGACCCGGGCGTCGAAGCAGAGAACTACTCCAAGACCCTCGAGCGCCAGACGATCTACGACACCCCGCAGTACCAGGCGCAACTGGTCGCCGACAGCATGCAGTCACAGGCCGCGGCGCTTCAGGCCGAGGCCAAGGACCCGGAGCGGGAGTTCCTCAGCGACCTCTGCTGGAACCTCGGCAACGGCTGCGCGGGCGACATTCGCCTCAACGATTGGGGCCCTAAGGGCTACGGCGTCGTGAAGCCGGTGCTGTTCACCGCCCGCGACGGAGCGACGCTGTCCGGGCACGTGTGGGCGACCAGGTCCGGCCCGGCCAAACGGCCCGGGATCGTGATCACGAACGGCTCGGTGCAGGCCGACGAGCAGATGTACTGGTACGCCGCCCAGACGCTCGCCAAGGCGGGCTATGTCGTGCTCACCTTCGACCCCCAGGGCCAGGGCCAGTCGGACACCTTCGGCGAGGGGGCCGACCGAAACGAGGGCTTCCCGGCCCAGACCGACGGGCGCCCGTTCTTCGACGGGACCGAGGACGCGCTCAACTTCTTCTTCTCGACGCCGTCGCATCCGTATGTACCTGAGAGCTCCTGCTCGACCGGCACCAGCCACGCGCCCAAGCAGGCGCGCCGCGTCGCCGAGGGCTTCGACGCCGGCTACAACCCGCTCTGGAGCCTCTTCGACCGCAAGCGGTTCGGGCTCGCCGGGCACTCATACGGCGCCGCCGGCGTCTCCTACATCGGCCAGTGGGACCCGCGGGTCGACGCGATCGTCGCCTGGGACAACCTCAGCCAGCCCTCACCTGGCACCAACAACGGAAGCTTCCCGCCCGGCGAGGCGGGTTGCCCGGCCCACCCCGAGGACCGCACCGACATGACGCCGCAGCTCGCGGCCGGACACGGCAAGCCGGCGCTGGGGATGTCGGCCGACTACTTCCTCCCGCCGACGCCGAACATCTCCGATCCCCGCGACACCGACTGCGCCGCGGTCGAACAGCGCTACGAGCAGGGGACGCCGCCGACCGAGGACGAGGGCCAGGCCTGCAAGTCCTTGGCCTCGGACGAGTACTCAATGCACGGCATCGACAGCGGCGAGATCGTGATTCGGGGCGGGTCGCATCTCGACTTCAGCTTCATTCCCAACCAGGCCTTCGGCGCCAGCCTGCGCGGGGCGGACGAGATCGCCTGGTACACGACGGCCTGGTTCGACAAGTACGTGAAGGGAAATCCGAAAGCCGACGCGCGACTACTCACCGACCGCTGGCGCCACGATGGGGAGGAGGCGGCCATCGACCCCGAGCAGGACGGCAACGTGTTCTCCTTCTACCACCCGTCGCGCCTCGACTTCCACCTTGCCGACGGCTCGCGCTTCGACTGCGAGGACATGCGAAGCGGCTGCGGCGGGCGCCTCACCGGCCAGGACCGGTGGCCGGGGGGGTACAGCTACCTCGACATCGACACCTCGCCCGACGTCCCGCAGTCGACGACCCTGCCCTAGACCGGGGGCAGATGCCGGATCAGGGGCCGTGTGGGCTGCCGCTGCCCGCGGGCGGAGCCGGCGGCGGCGGTAGGGCAGGCGGCGCCGGCTTCGATTTGGTCGAGCCGGCTTTCGAGCTCGAGTGGCTGGGATGAGCCGGGTGGCTGGGATGGGTGGCCTGGGCGTTCGCCCCGGCGACCGGCGCGTTGCTCTTCGTCGCCTTGGGCGGGCTCTTCGGAGCATGACTCTTGCCGAACGCCGAATTGCCGCGTGTGCCGCTCGGGTTCGAGCCGGTGTGGCCGGGAGCCGTGGCGCCCTTCGAATGATCGTGGCCTGCCTTGCTGTGCCCGGGCGAGTTCGCCGACGCCTTGGTTCCCTTCCCGACCTTGGCCTTCAAACCGCCGGCTGCAGGTTTGGCGCTTGCGCCGCTGGCGCCCCGGGAGCCGGCACCCACAGCCGGAGCCGCCGGAGCCGGGCTTGCAGTCGGAGCTGAGGGGCTGCTCGACCTTCCGATCAGGGGCGGATGGATCACGCCGGTGATATCGGCCGTGCCGACCGCGATCGTCGCCGTCGCCGCGACCGCTGCGGCGGCCTTCAGAGCCCCCGAGCCCGCGAGCACCTTGCCGCCGCCTCCGATCGAGCCGAGCAACCCGGCCCCGCCGCCGGCATGGCCAGAGCCGACGATGCTCTGCAGCAGCCCGGCCGCCGCGGCCGCGGGCATGGCCGGCGCCAGCGACCGCAGGTCGGCCCGGCGCTGCCGGATCCCCTCGAGGAAGTCGCGGCATCCCTCGCACCCGCGCAGATGGGCACGCAGCCTGCGGCCGCGCAGCACGCGACCGTCGCCATCCGACAGCGCTTGTCTCACGACGTCACAGCTCATCTCGCGCCCCTCGGCCATCTCTTGCAGGGCGACTCGGGCCTCGTAGACGGTCTGTCTCGCGACTGCGGACGATGTCCCGAAGGCGGCGCCAATCGCTGAGTAGTTGACGTCGTTCAGCTCTCTCATCACCAGCGCGCCCCGCTGGCGGTCGGGAAGGCTTCGCAGGTCGCGGACCAGATGCCGCAGCCGCTCGCGCTCCTGAACCCGGTGCTCCAGCGGGGCGCCGGCGGCGATCTCGTCGCTGAGCTCCGCGCTGTCGCGCCGCTGGCGAAGCAGAGCTATCGCCTCGTTGTGGGCGATCCGGTAGAGCCATGGCCTAAGCGCGATCTCCCGGCTCTCTCCGGGAAGCGCCCGCATGACCTTGACCATCGTGTTCTGAAGCGCGTCGCTGGCCTCCTCCTCGCTTCCGAGGATCGCCCGGCAGTAGCGATAGAGCTCCTGGTGGTAGCGCTGAAAGATCGCCGCGAAGGCCCGCCGCTCTCCTCGCACCGCGATGCGAACGAGACGGGCGTCCGATGCCAGGCGCAGCGCTCCCGTCCTCGGGTGGCCAATTCCGCGCAGCGCCGCCTCGTTCATGCCTTTCCATTATCGATGCCTGGAGCCAATCCGGTGATCGGTTGTCGGTCATTCGTTTGTCCCTTCTGGACTGGAACGACGCCTGAGCCGGTTCGTCAGGACCTATTCGGAGCTGAAATCGCCGTCTTAGGTCCTGACGACGCACCGGTTTCCCCGTTTACACCCCCGAGACGCAGGTTTCAGAACGCGAACCCCCCGCCGCAAGCGGGGCATAGACAAACGGACCCGGACGATCGGGCCACCGTCGCCAAGGAGGCAAAATGAGGTTTCTCAGCAAGATCGCAGTCCTGATCGGGGCGCTGGCTCTATGCGCGGCACCCGCCCTAGCGGCGGGCCAGCCCAGCGATACCCCGCCCGACAACCAGGGCACATCGCACGTCCCCGGCAACATCAAGTCGCACTTCCCGCAGACGACCCCGGGGCCGAGTGCCAGCCTGCCAGCCAAGGCGAAGGCCTATGGCTTCTACTGCCAGGGCGAGAGCAAGAAGCACGTCGATGGCCAGAAGGGGACGCCGTTCTCGCAGTGCGTCACCGCGATGGCCAAGCTGGCCAACGGCAGCACGAACAACCCGCGGACCGCTTGCGCGGGGGAGAGCAAGAAGCACGTGAAGGGGGAGAAGGGAACGCCCTTCAGCCGCTGCGTCTCGGCGGCCGCGAAGCTGAATCACGACCAAGATCAGTCAAGCGACTGATCGCTGATCGATAGACGCACCTCCATCGAGCCGAGCCGCCTCCACCGGCGGCTCGGCTCTTTTTCCGCCGGGTCGAGAGCGCCAGAGCCTCTACAGCGCCGGTTCGCCCATACTGGCCGTGGAATGGGACGGTCTCAGGCGGAGTCGGATACCCCGGAACGCGCTCGCGTAGCGATCATCGGCGCCGGCTTCTCGGGGCTGGGGATGGCGATCGTCTGGTGGCCCGGATTCACCTGGCGCCTTTGGCAGCGCACGCGTCGTTTCGACATCGACCGCTACAAGGTGGGTGCGCGGGCCGATCGCGGGGCACGGATCGATGACCCGACAGCGGACCAGTCTCCCGCACCCTGATGACCGCAAAGGTCCACCACCCGATCTTCGCACGCGTCTACGAGAGGCTGACGGCCTCTGAGGAGGACGAGGTGGGTCCTCTCAGAGAGGAGCTTCTCGCCGGATTGTCCGGCCGAGTGATCGAGGTCGGCGCCGGCAACGGCCACAACTTCGAGCACTATCCGTCCTCGGTCAGCCACCTATTGGCCGTCGAGCCTGAGCCGTTTCTGCGCAAGAAGGCCATTGAGAGGGCAAAGGATGCACCGGTCGAGGTGGAGGTGGTGGACGGCGTCGCCGAGAACCTGCCGGCCGAATCGGAATCGTTCGATGCCGGCGTTGCCTGTTTCGTGCTCTGTTCGGTCGAAGATCAATCCGCGGCATTGACCGAGCTGCGGCGCGTCGTGCGACCCGGAGGCGAGCTGCGTTTCCTCGAGCACGTGGTCGCCAACGGCCGCGGCTTCTCGCGTGCTCAGCGCGTCGCCGATCGAACCTTCTGGCCGCTGGTGGCCGGGGGGTGTCACGCGTCGCGGGACACGAAAGCCGCTATCGAGCGGGCGGGGTTTGAGATCGAGCGCTGCCGACGCTTCCCGTTTCGACCCTCGCCCGTCGTGATCTTGGCGACTCCGCACATCCTCGGCGCCGCCCGGCGCTCGTGATCGCGCGACTTGGGACCCGCTGACCGGCGGAAGCCAGGCCCCACCCTGGCCGCACGGCCGCCGATCGTCCGCCATGATGGGTGGATGGACGAGTCCCGGGCCCGCGAGTTGTTGCAGCGCGAACGCGAGCGAATCGAAAGCTCGCTCGCGGATCTACAGAGCGACAACGAGCCGGAGCCTTCTCCTGACCCAGCCGATGACGCCACGCGACTGAGCGACCGGGAGGTCGACGAGGGGATCGCCGAGGGCCTGCGCGCCGACCTGGCCGCGATCGAGCGGGCCGAGGAGCGGCTTGCCAAAGGCACCTACGGGATATCGATCGAGAGCGGCGAGCAGATCCCCGACCAGCGCCTCGAGGCGATTCCCTGGGCGGAGCGGACCGTCGCGGAGGACGAGCACCACCAGGCTCATCGCTGAGGGGCGGCGACTGCTTGGCCGTCAGCCAGATCAATCGGCGGTGGGCCGCGGAACAGGCGACGGAAAAGCGCCGGAAAGGAGGTCACGGTGACCACCCCCTACACACGCAAGAAGCTCACCGAAGTCGAGGACTCAGCACCCAAGTTCGGATTCGCTGAAGTTCAGGAGGCTCGGTTCGCCAACGACGACCTCGAAGCCGAGCACACCGGGGTCAGCCACCTTCGGGTCAAGGCGGGCAAGCGACAAGGGTTCGCGCACAAGCACGAGAACGCGGAGGAGGTCTACGTCGTGCTCGCGGGCTCAGGTCGCGTCAAGCTCGACGACGACATCGTCGACGTCGAGATCCTCGATGCGATCCGCGTCGCACCAGGGGTGACCCGGCAATTCGAGGCCGGGCCCGATGGACTCGAATTGATCGCGGTTGGCGCCCGTCACGAGGGTGACGGCGAAATAATCCCGGGCTGGTGGAGCGACTGAGCTGGGACTATTAGGCAGCCGCGAACCGCTGCGCCGCCCGGGCCCGCGCCTTGGCCGCCTCGACCTCGCGGTCCTTTGGCGGCGCCTTGGTCAC
Organism: uncultured Solirubrobacterales bacterium; assembly: GCA_963740555.1. Lineage (GTDB taxonomy): Bacteria > Actinomycetota > Thermoleophilia > Solirubrobacterales > 70-9 > Mayfieldus. Next base: position 271,926 of record CAVUES010000005.1, on the reverse strand, counting down.
CAGCGCGTCGAGCAGCCTCGCCGTGGTCTCCGCGACGGCGTCAACGGCCTGATCGAACGCCTCCGCGTTGACCTGCGACGGTGTGTTGAAGCCGCTGATCTTGCGGACGTACTGAAGCGCCGACGCTCGGACCTCGTCCTCGGTCGCGGGCGGCTCGTAGTTGTAGAGGGTGCGGATGTTTCGACACATGACCCGATCCTAGCGTCAGCCCTTTGGCGGCGGTCCAGCTCAGCACGCCGGAGTCACAAAGGCCGCCCTCCTCCGAGTGGCATAAGGATTCCTCGGGGCAGCCAGCCTTGTAGCTGAGCTAAACGGCGGCGCCAACGAGGTAGCCCACCCCGTAGGTCACTGCAGCCGCACCGAACCCGATTGCCAGCTGGCGGACTGCCGAGCGCCAGGCGCCTCGCCCGGTGAGCAGGGTGATCGCGGCGCCGATTCCGAGTAGCGCCAATCCGCTTGCCAGCAGGCTGAGCGCCACCGCCGCATCGCCGCCGGTGAGCGCGAACGGGATTACCGGGACGATTGCACCGATCGTGAATAGCGCGAACGAAGCGATAGCGGCGACCCACGCGGAGCCGCCAAGCTCGTCTGGATCAAATCCGAGCTCCTCGCGGGCCATCGTTTCGAGCGCGACTTGCTCGCTGCTCATCACCCGCCCTGCGAGCCGGCCCGCCTCGTCGGGGGTGAGCCCCCTGCGCTGGTAGAGAGTGGTCAGCTCGGCGAGCTCATGTTCGGGATCGGTAGCGATCTCCTCGGCCTCACGATCGAGTCGGCGCTGGTGCAGCTCGCGCGAGCTCTGCACTGAGATCCACTCACCCATCGCCATCGAGAACGCCCCGGCAAGTAGGCCTGCCACGCCCGTGATCAGGATCGTGCGGCTGGACAGGCCCGCTCCGGCCACGCCCATGACGAGGCTGAGGTTTGAGACGAGACCGTCGTTGGCGCCGAGCACCGCTGCCCGCAGCGCGTTGCCGCTCACTCCCCGGCGGCGGCCGAGCATGCGCGCGAGCATGCTCGCCGTGACTCGAGCGGTGGACGCCTGCACCGCGGCGTCGAGAACGCGCGCGTGCTCGCGCTCGTCGGCCGGGATGTTCGTCCCGTCCGTTTCCGGCTGATGCTCGTAGGTCTCCTGCTCGGCCTTCTCCAGCGATGCAGCGGCCGGGAGGACCAGTCTGCTGCCGAACCGCTCTGCAAGGCGGGCCAGCAGCCGCGCGCGGATGCTTGGCCTCTGCGGTGCTTCCCTCGAGCCCGCCTTGGCGAGCTGCCCTCTCCAGAACTTGGCGTGACGCTTCTCGGTCTCGGCGAGCCTTCGAAAGCTGCGGGCCACTTCGGGTTGGCGTTCGGCGCTTGCCATCGCCTGGTATACGGCGGCGCGATCCAGCTCCGCTTGGATGTTCACCCGATAGCGGCGTAACCGCGCCGAGCTATTGTCGACGGCACCCGCTCGCTGCGACTGTTGTTCCGTGGAAGCCAGGCACAAAGCTTGCCGTATCGCCTCCGCCTCGACTGCTCCTCTTCATGCACCCAGCCGAATTCGGAATTGACCCGCAAACCCCGTGGGCGCCGAAGCGAGACGAACCAACTGAGGCACTGACCCGGAAGCAGCTGCTCGCGTCCGCTGCGACTACAGACCCATGATTTGCAGGGAAAAGAGGCACCGCTACCGGGATTCGAACCCGGGTTTCCGGACTGAGAATCCGGCCTGGGAGGTCGATCTGGGTCGATTTAGGCTTGATAAGGGCGATCTAGTGCGATCGAGTGCAGTTGAGTTCGGTGGAGTCGGGGACATATTTCGGGACACGTTCCCGTCCGGCGCTGCGGGTGGCGCGGTCATGAAGCCACCGTCGGCTGGGGGCCGATCGCGGTACGCAGCGCGTCCAGAAATGCTTCGGGCTGGTCGCGTGGGGGATCATCGGCGCAGTCCTCGATCACGTGCAGCGGCCATCCGTACCTGGCGCTCGCGGCCTCGGCGATCGACAGCCGGAGGGCGCGGTCGTGCCGCCCCCAGATCAGAGCCGTTGGAACCTCGATCCGCGCAAGATCCTCTTGCGGGATCCGCCGCGGGCCGAGGGCGCGGAACATGCGGCCGGCGGCCTTGGCGCTTGGCCCGCGGGCGAGCTCCAGGTTGTAGGAGACGAACGGCTCCCAGCGCTCGCCCATCTCGGCGCGCAATCCGTCCAGATTGAACGAGCACTGCCGCATGAAGCGGTTATACGTGCGCTCGCTCGGTCGCGCCTGAAAACCGAGCATCGTCAGTGCGAATTTCGGTGCCGGCCGGAATCGACCCAGGCCCAACGCGTCCACGAGGACCAGCCGGTTCAGCCGGTCACTTCGGTCGACCGCGAACCGGGCCGCGATCGAACCGCCGAGGACATGTCCCACCAGCACGGGAGGGGACGGGCAGGTGCGCTCGATCAGCTCGTCAAGCCACTCGAGCACCCGATCGGCGTCGAGCGGGCCATCGGGCACCTCCGAGGAGCCGTGAGCGGGCAGATCGGGAGCGACCACGCGATGGGTTGTGACGAGGTCCGGAATCACCCGCATCCATTTGGCGGCAAACTCTCCCGGGCCGTGTAGCAGGACGACCGGAGCGCCGTCACCACCCTCGAGCATTGCGGTGGAGACGCCCGCCAACTCCAACCGGCGCTCCTTCGCAGGAATCCCATTCATCAACTTTTCTCTTGCGTCGATCATGGGCCAAAACTACGACTGCTCGTGCGCTCCCGCATCGGCTGAACCACCCAACTTCTGCTGCTGGGCGGCGTGGGTAATTCCGCCCATGAGAGAGCTCAGAGGAGCTGGTGCTCATATGCGTAGGCGGTGGCCGCCGCCCGCGAGGAAACGCCCAGCTTGGCGAAGATGTTGCTCACGTGTCGGTCCACCGTTCTCTCGCTGACGACGAGCTCGGCGGCGATGCCCTTGTTGGTCGCGCCGCCGGCTACCAGCCGCAGCACCTCAAGCTCGCGCGGCGTCAGCCCATGCGCATCGCTTGGCTCGGCGCCTTGGTCAAGCGCCTCGACCCGTGCGAGGTCGGGGGCCGCTCCCAGCTCCGCGAAAACGCTCCGGGCCCCTGCAAGCTCCAAGCCCGCCGCGTCCTCGTCCCCAAGTGCGCGGCAGGCCAGCCCTACCAGCACTCGCGCACGTGCAGCCTCGTACGGCGCCTCGAGCCCCCGCCACAGCTGCCATGCCTGACGCAGCTCGACGAGGGCGCTGTCGGCATCACCTTCGGCTAGGTCCACCGCTCCCCGGACTTGAGCAGCCAGCGCGGCCCGCATCCCGTCCTCGTGGCCTTCCGAGATCTCGTCGAGCCGGCGGCGGGCGCCGCGCGCCTCCTCGACTTCGCCATGGGTCAGCATGATCTCGACGTAGGCCGGCAACAGCCTCGCGAGCGTCAGCGGCTCGTCGGTCTCGCCCACCACCCGACGGATGGCGGCGGCGGCAGCGTCGCCGTCGCCTTGGGCCTGTCGGAGCAGGGCCAGGCCCGGCTGCGGTTCCCACCCGCACCGGCTTGCCTCACGGTAAGCCTCCTCGGCCGCATTGAACTCGCCCCGCAAGCGATGGACTTCGCCTTGTCTATAGGAGGCCTGGCCGGCCGCTACCTGGTCGGATCCCTGCGCGAATCGCGCGCCTGCCCTCCGCGCCTCTTCCAGCGCGTCCCCCCACGCACCGCTCAACTCCATGATCTCGGCCCGATGCAGCAGACACAGGCCAGTGTGGGCGACCATGTCGGGTTGCCGCTCGCACCATCGGGTGAGCGCAACAGTCCACTCCCGCGCGCGGCGGGCCTCATACACCTCCTGGCAGAACGCGATGACGTTGCAGTAGACCAAGCCGGTGACGATTGGCGATAACTCTCCGGCGGTTACGGCCACCATGGCCTCGTCAATCAGGCGGAGGCCTTCCTCGATCCGTCCCTGTCTGACCAGGGCATGGCCCTGCTCGTGCAGGCCGAGGGCCACCAGGTCGGCATCGCCGAAGCGCTCACCGATCTCGACGGCGTTGGCCGCGGTGGCGTGCGCGGCCTCGGGATCACCCGCGCCCACCTGCTGCAATAGGACCGGAATCAGCAAATAGCCGCGCTCGACAGAGTCACGCTCATCGGTCTCGAGCAGGCGCTGCGCGCGGCCGAACCATCCACTCGCCCCGGCCATCTCGCCTCGGGTTGCGAGATTGACACCCACCCAGAACGCGCAGCGCACCGCGCGGGCAGCATTGCCAGTGTCGAGATACAGGTGATGCGCACGCTCGAGGGCGCTCGCGAAGTCGTCGTCGCGATCGAGCATGTAGGCCGATGTCGCGAGCAGTTCGAGGTCTTCCGCCTCCAGCCGCGTCGCCCGATCAGCCTGTGTCAGGGCCTCGAAGGCGTCCAACCACGCCCGTCTTTCGTAGGACTCGCGGCCCCGTTCGAGCTCGCCGCCGCTCATGGAAGGGAGCCTACGTCCCGAAGCCGTTAAGGCACCGCTACCGGGATTCGAACCCGGGTTTCCGGACTGAGAATCCGCCCTGGGAGGTCAATCCAGGTCGATTTGGGCCCGATCAGGGCGATCTAGTGCAATCTGGTGCGGTTGAGTTCGGTGGAGTCGGGGACATATTTCGGGACACGGCAAAAGCCGCTTGTTTTCCACGCGAGCTGACTCCAGGCCGAGCAATTCGACAGACGCAGCGGCCTCCACTTCAGCGACTGCTGAGCGCCAGCGCGGTGACTGTTTCGGCCGCCGCGCGAAGCTCGTGAGGGCGATCGGTGCCGATCGCGTCGGGAGCGAACTCGAGTACCCGGCGCAGGAGCTCCGGGTGGTTCACAGTGCCGGCGTTGACGCTCAGTCCGGCGTCCCGAAGCACCCCGACCAACCGCTCGGTGAGCAGGAAGTGCTCGACCGAGATCCCGTCCACGCCGCTCCGCAGAGCCCAGGAGGCGAGCGCTTCGGGCGCGTAGTCGGCCCAGATCACGAGGCGGGACGGGATCCCGTTTGCGGCGGCGACAGCGCACGCTTCGCGATGAAAGCTGATCACCTCGACTCGGTCGCGGATCGGCTCTCCTCGAAGTCGCTTGCAGAGCGCCTCGGCGGTGCGGCGGGCAAGGGCCGGGTCGGCGTGCGCCTTGACCTCGAGCTGAAGGCCGACCGCTTCCGGCACCAGGTCGATCAGCTCCTCGAGCAGGAGCGGGTGCTCCGCGGTCGGCTCTCCCGCCGAGTCACGGATGAGCGCCGAATGGATCTCTTCAGCGGTCCTCTGGCGCGCCCAGCCATCAAGCGTGGTGCCGAGCGTGAGCAGGGGATCGTGCAGCAGGACCAGCCGATCGTCGGCGGTTAGGCATACATCGGTCTCGAGGCCCTCGACCGGACCGGTCAGCGTGTGGTGAAGGGCGGCTGCCGAGGAGTCCGGACCGTAGTGGCGGCCGAGCCGATGTGCATATAGCGGGGGAAGTGCCGAAACCATCTCCGATCTACCCGAATCGGACCACGAAACCCCTCCGGAGCTGTTAAAGCCCTGGAAAACAGATGTTTTACTCGTGTGAATGAACCGCCGCCCGCCCCGCGGGACCGCGATCAGTCGAGCGGGCCGGAATGGAGCGCCCCGAGCACACGCGGATGGCTGTCGATTACCGGCGCGTCGATGAGTTCGAAGCCCTCGAAGCCTGCATGGCGGGCCATCGCGTCCAAGCCTGCGGGGGTGAAGCCCCAGTACACGAAGTCATCACGGGCATAGACCTCTCCCGGCGCGGGGATGTAAACCGCCGCGGAATCGAAAGCTCGATCCGCCGCCCCGTGGGTCTCGAGTAGCACCCGTCCGCCGGCCGCAAGGCGCCGTCGAATGACCTTCAGCAGCCCCAGCGGGTTCTCCACCCGGTGCAGGATCCCGAAGCAGAGGATGAAGTCGAACGTCTCCCCGAGCTCATCCAGATCGAATGCGTCGATGCGTTGGTAGTCGACCTCGGAGTCGAGTAGCTCCCGGATCGCGGCGAACCCCTCGCCTCCCTGCAACTCGACACCCCAGCGCGAGCTGACCCATTCCCTGTACTGCTCGTTGTCGACTGCGACGACCCGCCCCGCCCCGCGCGCCTCGGCGAGGAACGCGTAGAAGCCATCGAAGGTGCCGATGTCGAGCACGCTCATGCCGCTGAAGTCCTCGGGAAGGGCGGGGATCCGGTAGCGGTGATCACGGGCGACGCCGTGGGTGTAGAGCTCGTCGGAGTGGTCGAGCGAGAAGGTGTGAAACCAGAGCGGGACGCGATCCAAGACGGCTCTGGCCGCGTCGGGATCGGCCTGAATCGGCAGCAGATCAGCCACCTCACGCTCGGCGGCAGTTGGCTTCGCAGGGGCTTCCCTCCGCAGTGTCACCACCCCTTTTTGCTCAGCCGGATGCGGACTCCGGGTGCACTTGGATATGTCGAATGTTGAGATGCCAAACAAATTATCCGGGAGATCGGGTCGACTGAGGCGAGATAAGCCCCTTGTTGGCGGCGGACCATTGCCGGTTTGGCGGCGTCTACTCCGCGACTCCGGCGGCTTCTAGACCTGACTCCCAATCGCGGTAGACGGCAAGTCGCACCGACCGCCCGCGCCGAACCGTCCACAGGTGCGCGATACGCGTTTCCAACTGATGGCCGGTTGCTCTTGCGTGGCCCGAGAACTTGACCCGGACCAGGACCCGCTCCTGCAGGTCGATAAACCTTTCGGGTTGCCACCGTGGCTCGTCGACGGGCTGCTCCATGCTGGGCAGGTCGGAAGCCGCGCGGTAGTCGAGGTCTATTCGCTCGTCGAGCTGCTGAAGACCAGAGGCGTCGCCGTGAGCTGTCTCCCTGTAAAGCGTGCGGACCACGTCGACGTTTTGCTTGGACACCTTCGAGCAGTATGGCCCCCATGCGGTGGCGCGGGTCGGCGATCTGCTATTTCGCCCCGCTTAAGAAGGCTGGGCTAGCCTTGATTCAGCTAGCAAGTGATCGACCCCGCCTCACAGGCCGCATCCGTGTCGAAAGCCGGTTCCGCTTCGACCCGGCCGGTCTGGCGCGACTCGATGGCCCCGTACGAGCGCCCGTCCTGGAGCCGGAGCCTGCTCGACGTCGCGACCTCGGTCGTGCCCTACGTAGCGCTTTCGGTGCTCATGTACGTCAGCCTCGGCGAGGTCAGGTACTGGGCCACCGTCGCCCTCGCGATCCCGACCGCCGGCTTCCTGATGCGAACCTTCATCGTCTTCCACGATTGCACCCACGGCTCGTTTCTGCCCTCCCGGCGGGCCAACCTCTGGGTCGGCCGGCTGAGCGGGCTGCTCGTCTTCCAGCCGTTCGCGAACTGGCGCCACAACCATGCCGTCCATCACGGCACGGCCGGCGACCTCGACCGGCGCGGCGTCGGGGACATCCAGACGCTCACCATCGCCGAGTACCAGGCGCTGCCCTGGCGGCAGCGGCTCGGGTATCGCCTCTTCCGCAACCCGGTGGTGATGTTCGGGATCGGCCCGATCTGGACCCTGATGATTGGACCCCGGTTCTGGTCGCGCAAGATGCGCCGGCGTCAGCGACGCAGCGTGATCGCCACGAACCTCGTGTTCGCGATCACGATCGGTGCGATCTGGTGGTTCGTCGGCTTCGAGGCGTGGATCCTCGTGCAGCTGCCGACGGCCGCCCTCGCCGGCACCGCGGGCGTCTGGATGTTCTACGTACAGCACCAGTTCGAGGACGTCTACTGGGAGAGCTCCGACTGCTGGAGCTACGCCGACGCGGCGCTGCGCGGAAGCTCCTACCTGAAGCTGCCGCAGCCCTTCCAGTTCTTCACCGGCAACATCGGCCTCCACCACGTCCACCACTTGAGCGCCAAGGTCCCGAACTACAACCTGCAGCGCGCGCATGATGAGAATCCAATCTTCCGGGACGTCCCGGTGCTGACCGCATGGGACGGGGCCGTCGCGGTGCGGCTCAAGGTGATCGACCCGGAGGCCGGCCGCCTGCTTGCCTGGTCCGAGGTCCGCGCGCGCCGCGCCGCTGGCGGCGCTTTACCTCGCGCCCCCGCCGTTGCCAATTAAGCGGCTTCCGACAAACCTCCAGCCGCAGCACGCTCGGGCGACGGTTACTTCAAGAGGCTTGCAACCAAGACCGCCTCACCCCTCACGCACTACCACTGCATGGAGCGAGTCGAGAGACCCTTGAGGCAGCCCAATTCCCAGGGGCTTAGGCAGCTACTGGGATCCGGACCCGGGTTTCCGGAATTCAGGATCCGGCGAGCCGGTTCAGCGACCTCTAATTCGTGCCTGCAGTCGGCGTCTCGGACCCGAAATTTGCCCAGTTCGGGACTCAGTTCGGGACATATTTCGGGATAACCACATTTTGCGGGTTTCCGCAAACAGCCCGATTTACAGGGAAAAGAGGCACCGCTACGGGGATTCGAACCCCGGTTTCCGGACTGAGAATCCGGCGTCCTAGTCCCCTAGACGATAGCGGCGGGTTGACGCGATTCTAGCGGCCGCGCGTGCCTGGCCGGGCGGGGGGATGGGAGCCTGGCGCCGCTAGAGTTGGGCCCGGTTCCAGCGGCTGTGGCGGAACTGGTAGACGCGCAGGCTTCAGGTGCCTGTGTCCTTCGGGACGTGGAGGTTCGACTCCTCTCAGCCGCATCGAAGGGATTCGGCGGCCCATCCGGCCGCCGGTGGGCGGGTGGGCGATCGTGAGATTGGGCACGAGATTGCCGGTCCGCACCGCACCGTTCCGCCCGCCGCCGTGTTTTTGGTTAACGACGGGTCCAGCGCTGTGTTAGGTTCGGCCCCCGTGAGTCCGCAATGTGCGGGAAGCACAACTTCGCGCTTGGAAGCGCGAAAAAGGAGAGAATTAATGCGAAAGCATCTGATTTGGGTGCTGGGCGCGACGGTGGCATTTGCAGTCATCGGCGTCGGTGCCGCTTCGGCGGTCCCGAACGTCCAGTCGATCACCGGCAAGATCACGCCGAAGAAGCTTCCTAAGAAGGGGAAGGGCAAGCCCGTATCGCTGTTCACCGACGTGTCGTCAACCAACTCGGGGAACGCGAACCAGGTCCCGAACCCGACCACCCTGGCCAAGGTCGACTTCGACAAGGACATCAAGATCCAGCAGAAGGGCATACCGACCTGCGATCCGACCCAGTTCACCGCAGCCACCACGACCGCGCAGGCGAAGTCCGCTTGTGGCGATGCGACGCTGGGTGGCGGATCGGCCGCGATCGAGGTCCCGACCGCGACCGGGGCGCCGCCGATCAAGACCACGGCGACGATCACGGCGTTCAACGGGAAGGGCAAGACGCTGATCCTGTTCAACTACACGAGCCTGTCGGGCGCCCAGGTGCTGACCGGCAAGATCGGTCGTTCGACCGCTGGGTCCAAGTACGGTCTCACTCTGACCGTTCCGGTTCCGCCGCTTGCTGGCGGTAGCGCGGTGATCCAGGAGTTCAATACGAAGGTGAGCAAGAAGTACCACTTCAAGGGCAAGAAGCTGAGCTACGTGACGTCCACCTGCAAGGACAAGAAGCTCCGCTTCCAGGCCCGGTTCACGGACAACGTCGGCCAGGTCGCCACGGGCAAGTTCACCCAGAAGTGCAAGAAGAAGGGCTAACGGCACTGAGCAGGGATCGGTCCTAGACCGAAGGAGAGGGGCGGCCAGCCGGCCGCCCCTTTTTCCTGACCGAAGGTCAGAAAGCGAAATTCGCACCAACGCAACGTTCTCTGTGTTAGGTTCGAGTGAGTGGGTCAAACGCGACATGCGTGCGAGCGCTGCGCGACGGGATAAGGAGAGAAATCAATGCGAAAGCATCTAGTTTGGGTGCTCGCCTTGGCGGTGGCGCTCGTGAGCGTGAGCGCTGCCTCGGTTGCCTCGGCGGTGCCCAATATCCAGACAATCAGCGGCAAGATCTCGCCGTCGAAATTGCCGAAGCACAAGCGGGCACCGGTCTCGCTGTTCACCGACGTGGCGGCGACCAACCCGGGCAACCCGGGCCAGCTTCCTAATCCGACGACGCTGGCGAAGGTCGACTACGACAAGGACGGAACCTGGTACGCAAAGGGGTTCCCGACCTGCGATTCGACTCAGTTCACCGCGGCAACCACGACCGCGCAGGCGAAGAGCGCCTGTAGCGACTCGGTGATCGGCGGCGGCACCGCGCAGATCGCGGTTCCGACCGCGACCGGCGCCCCACCGATCACGACGACCGCGACGATCACGGCGTTCAACGGGGCACACAACACGATCATCCTGTTCAACTACACGAACCTGTCGGGCGCTCAGGTGCTCATCGGCACAATCCGCAAGGCCGATCCGGGCAATCCCCCCACGGGTGCCGGACCCGGCTACGGGACCACCTTGACCACCCCGGTTCCGCCGCTTGCCGGTGGCTCGGCGGTGATCACCGAGTTCAACACGAAGGTCCACAAGACCTACCACTACAAGGGCAAGAAGCGGAGCATCGAGTCGTCTAGCTGCGCGGACAAGAAGCTCAAGTCTCAGGCCCGTTTCACGGACAACCTGGGTCAGGTGGCTGTGGGCACCTTCACGCAGAAGTGCAAGCAGAAGAAGAACCACAGGCACCACTGAGGCCAAAGCGGCCCTAGATCAGATGCGGAGGGGCGGCCCACGGGCCGCCCCTCTTCTTTTGCCGATCCCGCTCGTCTGGTCAGCCGCATTGGAGGCCCAGCGAGTAGAGTCCGACCGCACATACGGCCGGTGGCCAAGGGAAGTCCGGTGAGAAACCGGCGCGGTCCCGCCACTGTGACCGGGCGACAGCCGTCGCGAGCCAGCTCGGCCGCTTAGCGCAGCCGCAGCAAAAAGGCAGCCACTGGGGTGGCCACAGCCCCCCCGGGAAGGCGCGGCGGAAGCCCGGAAGCCAGGAGACCTGACCCCGGCCGAGCCATGTAATCCCTCGAGGAAAGGGTGGCTTCGATGCCAACACACAAGCTCACCATGGTGGGCGCGGCAAGCCTGTCGAGTCTCGTCTGCGCGATCGGTGCCTCGTCCGCGAATGCGGGTACGACCACGGCGAACCTCCGCCTCGTCAACACCGCCGGAACGACCCTGGCCGACCAGAGCCAGGTCACAGGAGACGTGACGATCAAGACCGACCCCGGGGCGACCTGCTTCGGGCCCCCGGGCGGAAGCGGTGCCAACGTGAACGTCCCGGGGCCCAGCGCCCTGGGAATAGTCAAGGACGCCTCGGTCTCCAACTCGGCGCTGCAGCCGCTCTCGGTCACCGACCAGTTTGGCTTCGGCCTCGGCGTTTGCGGAATCGGCGGTTCCACCTTCAACCAGGGCGATAGCGCGTTCTGGTACCTGAAGGTCAACCACGTCGGGGCCCAGGTCGGCGGCGACCAGTTCCTGCTCCATGCCGGCGACAACGTCCTCTGGTACCTGTCGCCCGGTTTTCCGCCGCCAAACGAGCTTCAGCTCGTGGCGCCCTCAAGCGCGAAGAGCGGCCAGCCATTCACGGCGCGGGTCTTCGCCTTCAGCGACTCCGGCGCCCGCAGCCCGGTGGCAGGAGCCCTTGTCACGGGCGCCGACCAGCCGACCGCGGGCGATGGGACCACGACTGTGGATCTCGGTCAGACCCTGACGCTGCAGGCGCTGCACGGCGCTGACATCCCCTCCAACCAGGCGATCGTGACCTGTCTGCCTTCGTCGCAGAGCGCCTGCGGGACTGCGAGCAGGGGGGCCCGGCACAAGATCATCGGCACCAACAAGGCGGACAAGATCAAGGGCTCGCCGAGCCCGGATCTGATTCGGGGTCGCGGGGGCAGGGATCGCATCAACGCCCGGGGGGGCCTCTCCGACATCGTCAATTGCGGCCGCGGACGAGACAAGGCGATCGTGGACAGCAGCGACATCGTTCGGCGCTGCGAGAAGGTGATCCGGAAAGGGTGACCGCCAGCCGCAGCCCGGCGGTCGCGATCGCGCTGATTTGCGCACTCGTGGCCGCCGGCTGCGGTCTCGGTCCCGGCCCTTCGGTCGGCGACGTCGCACTCACCGTGACCCGCGATTACGGAGCGCACCTGGTTCTGCAGCGGAGCGAGCGAAACGCAAGCGCGTCGGAGACCGCGATGCGCATGCTGGATCGCAACACGCAGATCTCGACCCGCTACGGAGGCGGCTTCGTCCAGTCGGTCAATGGGGTGAGCGGGGAGGCGCGGGGCGGGCGCCAGTACGACTGGTTCTTCTTCGTCGACGGGGTCGAGGCCCCGGTCGGCGCCGCCGATTACCCGCTCCACGGCGGCTACAGGGTCTGGTGGGACTACCGGGACTGGACGGCGGCGATGCGAGTGCCGGCGGTCGTCGGAGCCTTTCCAGAGCCATTCCTGCACGGCTACGAGGGCAGGCGCCATCCGGTCCAGGTGCGGTGCGCGGGCGCCGCGACTGCTTGTGGCCTGGTTCGAAGGCGAATTGGCGAACTCAACTCGGGTGCCGCGAAGGGGAGCGGCGAGCCGGTTCGGGTCCTCGTCGGGCCGTGGGGACGGCTGCGAGGTGACGCCGCGGCGGCGCTGATCGAGCGCGGCCCGGCGGACAGCGGTGTGTTCGCCGACTTCGTCCGCAGCCGGGGCACCTGGGACCTACAGGCCCTCGACGTCGCCGGTGAGGCGGCCGGCGCCCCGCGCCGGGCCGGACTTGTCGCCGCGACCCGCGACGGCGACAACCCTCCCACATGGGTGGTGACCGGATCGAAGGTCGCCGACGCGGCGGCCGCGGCGCGGCTGCTCGACTCCGCCGACCTGCGCGACCGCTACGCGGTCGCGACCCGCGGCGGCCACGCGATGCCTCTGCCTGTGCGATGAGATCGCCGCTCGCCTACACGCCGCGCTCCGGACCGCTTCAGTCCGCGTCGCCGGGGGCGGCGATCGCCTACCTGGGCGCCTTCGTCCTGATCGCCTTTCTGTACTCGAATCCGATCGTCCTTGCGGCGGCGGCGCTGGGCGCCGCGATCGCCGGGCTCGCCGCCGGTGCGCGACGGGCGGTCGCAGCGGCGTTCCGCCTCGGGCTCTCACTCGCGATCTTCATCACGGTCGTCAACGGCCTGGTCACCGATCGAGGCATCACGGTCCTCGCGCGCCTCGGCCATTTCCCGGTCCTGGGGCAGGTAAACGTGACCGCCGAAGCCCTTACCGCGGGAGCCTCGATCGGCCTGCGGGCGATGGCCGCGATGATCGCGGCGGCGGTCTACTCGGCCTGCATCGATCCCGACCGGGTGCTGCGGCTGCTGCGCCCGCTGGCCGGTCGCTCGGCGCTCACCGCGACGCTGATCTCGAGGCTGGTCCCGGTCGCGGCCCGCGACGCCGCGAGGCTGCGCGAGGCGGCCCAGCTGCGCGGGCCGGCGGCCGCGCCGGTCGGCCGCGCGGCCCTCGCGCGCCGCTTGCTGGCCGGATCGCTCGATCGCTCGGTGGACGTGGCGGCGACGCTGGAGTTGCGCGGCTACGGCCTCTCGGCGCCGGGAGCCGGCCGCGAGCGGCGGCGCAGCCGGCACGATCGACGGTTCTGGATCGGCGCTGCGCTGCTCGCGGGCGCGGGCCTCGCCGCTCGCATCGCCGGGGCCGGCGGGTTCGAGGCCTATCCCAGCATCGAGGTCGCGACCGACGGGCCGACGCTGGCCGTCGCCGCGGCCACCGTCGTCGCCGGTCTCGTTCCGCTGGCTCGGCGCCGGCGCCGGCGCGTCACGGTCGCCACCGCGGAGGTCGCCCGTGCCTGAGCTGGCGGTGCCGCCCCGCAGCGAGGTACCGCTCGAGGTCGAGCGGCTCCGGTACCGCTATCCCGGCTCCGAGCGGGATGCCCTGCGCGAGGTCAGCCTCAGCGTCGGGGCGGGTGAGCTGATCGTGCTGGCGGGCCGCTCGGCGAGCGGCAAGTCGACCTTGCTGCGCGCCGCTTGCGGCCTGGTGCCGCACTTTCACGGCGGCGATGTGAGCGGACGCGTCGCGGTGGCCGGATACGACACCCGCGAGGCGGGGCCCGGCGAGCTGGCCGGGGCGGTCGGCTACGTCGCCCAGGACCCTGAGACCCAGGTCGTCTCGACCACCGTGCGGGCGGAGATCGAGCTGCCGCTGGAGCTGCGCGGCGAGCCGCCCGCATCGCGAGCCCGCGCCGTCGAGGAAGTCGTCCTGGCGCTGGCGATCCCTCACCTGCTCTCGCGCGCAACCGACACCCTTTCGGGCGGCGAGCTCCAGCACGTCGCACTTGCCGCTGCCCTCGTCACCCGGCCGGAGCTGGTTCTTCTAGATGAACCTACGTCCCAACTCGATCCTGTTGCCGGCGACGAATTGATCTGGTTGCTCCGCCGGCTGAATGAGGAATGGGGTGTCTCGATCCTTCTTGCCGAGCACCGGCTCGAACGCTGCTTGGCCGCCGCCGACCGGGTGATCGCGATGGAAGGCGGCGTGATCACCTTCGACGGCCCCCCGCGCGACTTCCTTGCCTGGGCCGTCGAGCACGACCCGGCGCTCGCCACGCCGGGCGCGCGCCTGTTCTCGCTTGCCGGGGTTGAACCCTTGCCCACCGGTGTGAGAGATGCTCGTGACCTGCTCGAGTCGGCGGGGCGCGTGACAGGAGACGCCGGTGCCCTCTCCGAACGTTTTGCGCCCGAGCGCGCCGATTCGGTCACGGAGGACCGCAAACGAAGCCCGCGCGAGTGGCGAGTGAGGAGGGGTTCCGGCGTCCCCCCCAAGGCAGCCCTGGAGGCGAAGGATCTGTGGGTAGAGCTGGACCGCGGCGATGAGCTCCATGACGTCCTGAAAGGCATCGATCTGCGTGTCGGTGCGGCTGAGCGGGTTGCGTTGATGGGCCGCAACGGAGCAGGGAAGAGCACGCTGCTGCGAACCGCCGCGGGCCTGGTCGAACCGGTTCACGGCAGGATCGACGTGGAGCGCGGGATGGCGTTGCTGGGGCAGAGCCCGGATGACTACCTCGTCAGGGAGCGGGTCGGCGAAGAACTACCCGGCAATGAGGGCAGGCAGGCTCTGGCGGCTGTTGAGCTCCAACACACTGTTGACCGGGACCCCAAGGATCTATCGGGAGGCGAGCGCCAGAGGTTGGCGCTGGCAATCACATTGGCGGGCCGGACCGAGGAGGGCGAGGTGCCGGGAATCGTTGCGCTCGATGAGCCCACTCGAGGAATGGATCGGGCACGCAAGGGCGACCTGGCCGGGCTGATCGAGCGTTTGGCCGAACAAGGCGCGGCGGTCGTGGTCGCGACCCACGACGTCGAGTTCGCGGCCACCTTCGCGGAGCGGGTGGTGTTGCTCGGGGACGGCTCGGTGATCGCCGACGCCGACGCCGACGAGGTGCTCTCGGGCGGTTGGTACTTCGCCACCGAGGTGGCGCGGATCCTCGGCCAGCCGGGCATCGTGACGCCGGAGGTCGGGGCGGCGCTGATCGGATGCGCGCGGTGAGCTGGCAGCTCGCGAGCTTCGTCGTCCTCGGCGCCGTCCTGATCGGCGGCTTCGCCTGGTACGAGCGCTCACGCCCGCCCTCGCAGATCGTCGCGCTGGTCGCCGCGCTCGCCGCTCTCGCCGTCGCCGGGCGGGTGGCGGTCGCGGCGATCCCCAACGTCGTCGCCACCACCGACATCGTGATCTTCAGCGGCTACGCCCTCGGCGCGGCGCCCGGGTTCGTCGTCGGAGCGCTTGCCGGCCTGATCTCCAACTTCTGGCTCGGCCAGGGGCCGTGGACACCATGGCAGATGGCGGGCTGGGGGCTGGCCGGGATTCTGGGCGCGGTGCTGGCGCGCGCGACGCGGCGCCACGCCGGTCGGCTGGAGTTGACGCTGGCCTGCGGCCTCGCGGGAATCGCCTATGGCGCACTGCTCAACTTCTCGCTGATGGTCAGCTACGGGGGCGAGTTCACCCTCGACCGCTGGCTCGCGCTCGAGGCCCGCGCCGTGCCCTTCGACCTCGCACACGCGATCGGCAACGTGACCCTGGCGCTGGTCGCCGGGCCGGCGATGGTGCGGATGCTGATCCGCTTTCGGGAGCGGTTCGAGTTTCGCTGGCGGCCCGATGCCCCCAGACGACCGGCGCGGTCGGGGCTCGCCGGTGCGGCGACCGTATTGCTCGTCGTTCTGGTCGCCGTCTCCGCGGCGCCGCGGTCGGCGAGCGCGGCAAGGACCACGGCGGCGAGCTGGCTGCAGCGGGTCGAGAATTCGGACGGCGGGTTCGCCGCCGCGCCGGGCCAGGAGTCGAACACCCAAATGACCGGCTGGGCGATGCTCGGCCTGGAGGCGGCGGGAGTCAACCCACTGGACGTGACGCGGGCTGGCCGTTCGCCGGTCGATTACCTGCGGCGCAACATCGCCGACGTCCGCACGCCGGGCGACCTGGCCCGCACGATTCTGGCGCTGAGCGGAGCCGGAGTCGACGTCCACCGATTCGCCGGCCACGACCTGGCGGCGAAGCTGGCCGGGCGGCGCCGGCCCGACGGCTCCTACCAGGGCTGGCCGAACTCGACCGCCTTCGCGGTGATGGCCCTGCGCGCCAGCGGGTCTGGCTCCGGCCTAGCCCATTCACTGACCTGGTTGCGCCACGTCCAGGGCGATGACGGCGGTTGGGGCGCGGTGCCGGGCGCCGCCGGCGACCCGGACTCGACCGGCGCCGTGCTTCAGGCCCTCGGCGGTGGATCGCGTGCCGCCCGGCGCGGCGGGCGTTTCCTGCGCCGCTCGCAGCAGGGCGGGGGCGGCTGGGGCCTGGCGGCGACGGGCCCGGTCAACTCTCAATCGACCGCCTGGGCGATCCAGGGCCTGCTCGCCGCCGGCGTAAACCCGACCTCCGTGAAGCACGGCGGCAATACCGGCCTCGACTACCTTGCCGCCCGGCAGGTTGGCGACGGCCACTACCGATACTCGTCCTCCAGCGATCAGACCCCCGTGTGGGTCACGGGCCAGGTACTCGCGGCCGCTGAACTGAAGCCCTTCCCTCTGGCTGCGGTGCCACGCGCCCCTGGATCAGGCGCCGGGGGAAGCGGGGGCGCCGTGCGCTCGGGCGCGGGCGGCGATCGCGGAAGCGCAAATGGCGCGAGTGCAAATGGGGATGGAAAAGGTGGTGCCGGGGCAGGGGAGGGGGCGGCGCACCCCTCCCTCACTCGCCACTCGCGCGGGGAGCGTGGGCAGTCCTCCGCCGGCGGACCGGCGCGCTCGGACGCAAAACGTTCGGCAGAGGCGACGCCGCCCCCCGCCACAGCCCCAGGGCATCCCAGGAATGCAAGCGCTTCAACTGACCCAACCGGTGCGACCGACAATGGCGGAGGCGGGTCATCGCCGCTGGTGCCGATCGCGATCGCGCTCGGAGCGGCGTGCCTGGTCGTCGGCGGGGCATGGTGGGCGAGTCACAGGTTCGGGAGTCGCTGAGTCGAGACAGATACCGTTGGCTCGATGGATGTCGAGACGGCGATTCGCACCCGCCGCACGCACAAGGCTTTCGAGCCTGAGCCGGTCCCGCGCGAGACGCTCGACGAGTTGCTCGAGCTTGCGCGCTGGGCGCCCAACCACCATCTGACCGCGCCCTGGCGCTTCCGGGTCGTCGGGCCGCGTGCGCTGGAGCGCCTCAAGCAGGCCGCCGGGCCTGAGTCGGCGACCAAGCTCGACCGCTGCCCGACCCTGGTCGTCGCCTCCTGCGCGATGAGCGGGGAGCCCGAGCAGGACGAGGAAGACCTGCACTCCACGGCGGTCGCCTGCTACATCGTCCTGCTCGCGGCCCACGCCCACGGGCTGGCCGGCTACTGGCGAACGCCGGAGGTCTTGCGCGCAGAAGCCGGAAGGCGAGCGGTCGGCATTTCCGACGACGAGCGTTTCGTCGGCCTTCTCCATATAGGTCGTCCGGTGCAGGAGCAGAGGGCACCCGAGCGCCCGGCGCCCGGTGAGATCACGGAGTACCTCGATTAGGTGATCGGCTGATGCTCTCCCGCGCCGACGCAATCGAGGCGATCGCCGGCCAGCAGTTCGAGGTGGTGGTGATCGGGGCCGGCATCACCGGCGCCGGCGTGGCGCTCGACGCCGCCTCGCGCGGCTACTCGGTCGCCCTGCTGGAGCGCGACGACTACGCTTGCGGGACTTCCAGCCGCTCCTCGAAGATGGTCCACGGCGGGCTTCGCTATCTGCGCAACTTCGACCTCGGCCTGGTGCGCGAGGCGCTGCTCGAGCGCCAGCTAATGGTCCAGCTCGCTCCCCACCTCGTCTATCCGACACCGTTCCTGGTCCCGACCCTCGGCGAGGACCGGCGCAGCCGCAGCATCGGGATCGGGCTGAACATGTACGACGTCATGGCGACGACCCGCGTCGGCCGCAGCCGCCGCGAGATGCGCGCCTCCAAGGAGGAGGACGAGGAGTTCTCATGGTCGCCGGATCGCCATCGCACCATCGACGGCGCCGAGGCGGCGGAGCTCGTCCCGGCTCTGGCGTCGCGGGAGCCCGCCTCCGCCTATCTGTTCTACGACTGTCAAACCGACGACGCGCGCCTCGTCCTGACGATCCTCGGGGAAGCGGAGCGATTCGGCGCCGTGATGCTGAACGGCGCCGAGGTCACCGGGCTGATCGACCACGACGGCCACGCGGCGGGGGTCAAATTCACGGAGGCCGAGTCGGGTGAGCAGATGCGGGTGGATGCCGACAACATCGTCAACGCGACCGGCGTCTGGGCGGACCGGATACGGCCCGAGGTGGCGGACGAGGAGGACATGCCGACGATCGCGCCGAGCCGTGGCACGCACGTGCTGGTCGACCGACGCGAGCTGCCGATGGGCGAGGCGGCATGCATCGTCCCGGCCGGCGAGGATCGGACGATCTTCGCCCTGCCCTGGTACGGGCGCACCCTTATCGGGACGACCGACAACGACTACGACGGCGACATCTCCCACGTCGCCCCATCTCCGGACGACGTCGAGTACCTGCTCGACGCGACCAACGCCTTCTTCGGGACCGGTCTCACGACGTCCGACCTCACCGGCGCCTACGCCGGGGTGCGGCCCCTGATCTCGACCGGCGACCCGCGCAAGTCGGTCGACATCTCGCGCAGGGCGGAGCTCTATGAGACCTCGTCGGGGATGTTGACGATCACCGGCGGCAAGCTCACCACATGGCGGCGGATGGCGAAGCAAACGGTCGACCGCCTGGTCGAGCGCCAGGGGCGCGAGGCGCCCTGCCGCACCTCCGAGATCCCGCTCGGGATGGAGGCCCGGCCGGAGGACCTCGAGGCGGGAGACTGGCTCGGCGAAGCGGCGCGTGACCAGCTCGCGTTTCGCTACGGCCACGCCTCCCGCGCTGTCCTCGATCTCGCCGAGCAGCGCCCCGAGCTGCGCGAGCCGATCGTCGCCAGCTCTCCGGACCTTCTCGCCGAGGCCGTGATCGCGGCTCGCCTCGAGCAGGCGCAAAGCGTCGCTGACGTCCTGCTGCGCCGCACCCGGCTCGGCATCCTCGCCGCCAGCGAGCTGCGCGACGCCGATTCGGTGACGCGGGTCGCCGAGGTACTCGGGCAGGAGCTGGGGTGGTCCACGGATCGCGTTCGTGATCAAGCGGACGCGTGGGTCGAGATCGCCCGGGCCGAAGGCGTTGATCCGGCTCGCGACGTAAGCTTCGGGCGATGAGGCTCTTCATCGACACCGGCTCGGTCGCCGAGGTGGAGGAGATCGCCGCCTGGGGGATTCTCTCCGGCGCGACCACCAACCCCTCTCTGCTCGCCAAGGAAGACGGAGACCCCGGCGACATCATCAGGCGAATCTGCGATCTGGTTCGGGGGCCGGTCTCAGCCGAGGTCGTCTCGCAGGACCCGGAGGGGATGATCGACGAGGGCCGGGCTCTGCGCGAGCTGCACGAGCACGTGACCGTCAAGGTCCCTTTCTGTGAGGCGGGGCTGACGGCAACGAAGGCGCTCACCGACGAGGGCACGCCGGTCAACATGACTCTGGTCTTCTCCGCCAACCAGGCGCTTCTCGCGGCCGCGGCCGGCGCCACCTACGTGTCCTGCTTCATGGGCCGGCTCGACGACATCTCGGTCGACTCCGGTGCAGTGCTGGAGGAGATCGCCGAGGCGCTGCGGGCCGGGGGCATGACCTCCGAGATCATCGCCGCCTCGATCCGCCATCCTGAGCACGTGATCACCGCCGCCACCCTGGGCTGTGAGATCGCGACGGTTCCGGCCAAGATCCTGAAGCAGATGCTCAACCACCCGCTCACCGATGCCGGCGCCGAGAAGTTCCGCAAGGACTGGGAGTCGCGCCCCGAGTTCGGCGAGTGGCTGCGCGATCTCACCGAGAAGCGCCTCGCGGCCAAGGCGTAGCCCGGCTCCTCAATGAAGGTTCTGGTCACCGGGGCGAGTGGCTTCCTCGGCGGCTCGGTCTGCGCGGAGCTGGCGCGGCGCGGGCACGAGCCGATCGCGATGGTGCGCCACCCCGGCTCCGGCCCGCCCGACGTCGCCGAGGTGCGTGGCGACCTCGCCGACGCCGAGTCCCTGCGCGATGCGTGCGCTGCGTCGCAGCCGGAGGTCGTCGTGCACCTCGCCGCCGAGATCGCTTCGCAGCGCAGCGCCGCGAAGGTGCGCGAGGCAAACGTCGAAGGGACGAAGCGCTTGATCGAGGCCGCCGAGGGCGCCGGCGGGCGGCGATTCGTCTTCGCCTCGACGGTGGTGACCGGCGACGCGCGCGGCGAGCTTCTCGACGAGTCCAGCGCCCTCCCCGTCCAGACCGCCTACGGCGCCAGCAAGCAGGAGGGGGAGCGGTTGGTGCGCCAGTGCGATCTGGAGGACGTCGTCCTGCGCCCCTCGCACGTCTACGGCCCGGGCGGCTGGTTCGAGGAGGAGTTCGTCAAGCGCCTGCGCCAACCCGGGCGCTTCGCGGTGATCGGCCGCGGCGACAACTGGTGGGACGTGGTCCGCGACGCCGACGTCGTGCAGGCGTTCGCGCTCGCCGTGGAGAAGGCCGCGCCGGGCTCGACCTATCACGTCGTAGACGACGAGCCGATCCGCTTCTATGACTTCGTCGCCTTGACCGCGGACGAGCTGGGACTCGGCCCGCCGCGCCGCGTCCCCGCCTGGGTGGCGCGCTTGGCGGCCGGTGGCGACCCGATCACGGCGGTCACCCGCTCGGCGCGCTCGTCGAACACGAAGATCAAGCGGGAGCTCGCCTGGACGCCGCGCTTCGCCACCGCGCGGCAGGGGGTCCCCGATGCTGTCGCCGCCCTGGGCGAGCGGTGAATAACTTGCGGCGGCTTCGCCGCCTGACATGCACCTGCCGCGACACTTTGTGTCGCGGCCTTATGAATATCCTGGCCGTTCTGTGACCCCGGCGAAGCTCGATTCCCAGCATCTCGCCGACCTGCACGCGCGGGCCGCCGAGCTGGGCGTGCCCCGTTACCGGCTGATGCGCCGCGAGGAGCTGATCGCGGAGCTGGAGGCGAGGGAAGGCGGCGAGCCGGCCGGCGACGAAGTCGAGGTCGAGCCGCCGGCAGAGGATGAGGAGCCGGTTGCCGAAAGCGCCAGCGACCGGAAGCCGAGGAAGCCGAGGAGCCCGAGGAAGCTGAGGTGGAGGAGAAGGAGGAACGGCCGAGGAGGCGGCGGGGCAGGGAGGAGGAGCCGAGCGGGGAGCCGGTGACGGGTGTCCTCGACGTCGTCCCCGCGGGGCACGGGTTCCTGCGCCTGCGCGGCCTCGAGCCCGACGCCGACGACGTATACATATCGGCCTCCCAGATCCGTCGCTGCGAACTGCGCGCCGGCGACGAGGTCGCGGGCCCGGCGCGGCCGCCGCGGCGCGGAGAGCACCACCCGGCGCTGGTGCGAGTGGAGCGGGTGAACGGCGAGGAGCCGGGCGAGGAGCGGGCGGCCGGCTTCGAGGATCTGACCCCGGTCGCTCCGCACCGTCGGCTGCCGCTTGGAGATTTCGACGACGCGCTTGTGCGGGCGGTCGACCTGCTCGCACCGCTCGCCTTCGGCCAACGGGTTCTGATCCTCGCCGAGCCGCGCTCGGGCCGCACCACGCTGCTGCGCAGCCTGGTGCGGGCGATCGGCGCCGGCGACGACGGGCCTGGGGTGATCGTGCTGCTGGTGGACGAGCGGCCCGAGGAGGTGACCGAGTGGAAGCGCGAGGCGACGGGCGCAGAGATCGTCGCGGCGCCGTCGGACCTCGATGCCTCAGACCAGGTGCGCCACGCGGAGCTTGCCGTCGCCCGGGCCAAGCGCCGCGCCGAGAAGGGGGAGGACGTGGTGGTGATCGTCGACTCGCTGACCCGGCTCGGGGTCGCCTATCGCGACCCGATCGCGATCAAGCCGATCTTCGGCGCCGGCCGCGAGCTGGAGGAGGAGGGCAGCGGCTCGTTGACGATGATCGCGACGGTTCTGAAGGGGACCGAGGACGGGGAGGGCGCTCTGGAGGGGGTGGAGACGACCGAGAACGCGACCATCGCCCTGGACGCCGAGCTGGCGGCGGCCGGCGTCATCCCCGCGATCGACGTCGCCCGCACCGGCGCCGTGGCCGAGGACAAGCTCCGCGAACCCGACGAGCTCGAAGCCGTACGCCACCTGCGCGACGAGCTTCGTGGCGCCGACCCGCGCGCGGCCGCCGAGGCCCTGGGGGAGCGGATCAGGAGCTCGGCCTCGAATGCCGAGCTCCTCTCTTCCCTCTAGTCCCCGGAGCGCCGGGGTCCGCCGTCAGCGGCGGTAAGCGATGCGGCGCCAGGAAGGCTCTTTGGAGAGCTCGATCAGCTCCGAGCCGCGCTCCGGCTGCACGTAGCCAAAGCTCTGGCTGTCCTGGTCGAAGACGACGTCCAGCTCGCCCTCCTTGACCCGCTGGTCGAGCCAGGCGCCGCGGAAGACAAGCCGGCGGATCCAGTGCACGAGGCTGCGATTGGCGGGGCCTACGAGCTCGTCCCAGTTGCCGTTGATGTGCTCGCCCAGCGCCGAGGAGGGCTCGCTGATCTCGCCGTTGACGGCGAGGTCGAGGAGGTCCTCCAGCTCCTCGTCGCTCAGTCCCTGGTCGACGAAGTTGAGCTTCACGGCAGCCTGTTCGACCCGCTGCGCGAAGTCCTCCTCGTTGAACGAGAAGCGAAGCTCGCCGTACTCGAGAACATAGTCCGAGCCCGACTCGTAATTCCCTCTGCGGGTTGTCTTCTCTTCCACGCTATGAGCCAGTGATTCCCGCGGGGGTAGCGTCCCCCGGCGGCCATCGAATCTTGTCGCTGATTCTATGCAGGTGCAGGTGAGTGGGGGTGCCTGAAAGAGCATTTGCACCATGGGCGATTCGTTGCGGGCGGGGGCGAGCCCCCGATGCTCGTTTCATTGCTTCGGTATGGGGCCGCGACGGTTGCGCCGTCTGCCGCGGGCCGAGGTGCGCGGTATCGATGTGCCGGTCGCGCGAGGCCTGCTTGTCCGCCTGCTCGGGCTGGCGTTTCTGCGCCGCGAGCGCGCCGGCCCGGGCCTGCTGATCCCGGGCTGTCGCAGCGTCCACACCTTCGGGATGCGCTTCGCGCTCGACCTCGTCTTCCTCGACCAAGGGTGCCGACCGCTGCGTGAAGTCCACAGGGTGCCCCCGTTTCGGATCATCTGGTGTCGCCGCGCCGCCACGGTGCTGGAGGTCCCCTCGCGCGTTTACACCCACCCGTCACGGGTAGGCGTGAGCGACAGCGAAGAAGGAAAGGAGATGAGATGAATCTCTTGGACAAGTTGACCGGCCGTGCGAAGAAGGCCGCCGGAGACCTCGCCGACGACCCCGGTCTGCGCCACGAGGGGCGCAAGGAGGAGAAGAAGGGCGAGGCCAAGGAGAAGCTGGGTCGCGCCGAGGATGTAGTCGAGGACAAGTCACAGGAGGTCGCCGACCTCGAGCGCAAGACCTGAGTGAGACGCGCCGCGGATTGCGGCGCGTCCGCCATCTATGGGAGACACCGTGAACCAGCGCCGTTGGCCGCGCCGATCGGTGCTCGTCGTCGCGGCAGCCGCGATCCTGCTGGCCGGCTGCGGTCGCCTCGACAAGGACGCCGTCGACACGAATCTTGGGACGGTGCAGTCGGCTGGCGCCGAGGGGATGCTGGTCGCCGACCAGGCGGCTCGTGGCCGCGCTCCGGCGGACTTCATCGAGATCCGGACCGCGGAGCTCTCCAAGCAGGCTGGCGATGCCTCGATGTCGCTCGCCGGCACGCCCACTGAGGCCGGTCTGGAGCGAGCCGCGGTCGCGGGCGCCCATCTGGGGGCGATGATCGCCGACCACCTGGACGCGCTGCACAGCGACCCGGGCAATCGCGCCCTCGCCGCCCGAACCCGCGACCGGTTGCGCAGCCTCTCGCTGCGGGCCGGTCGTGTGAAGGACTCGCTGTGAAGAAGGTCTTTCAGATCGCGCTTGGGATCGTCGCCGCCGTCGGCGGCTTCGTCGACATCGGCGAGCTGGTCTTCAACACCCAGGCCGGCGCCGCGTTCGGCTACCAGCTGCTCTGGACCGTTCCGATCGGGGTGCTAGGGATCGCCGTATACGCGGAGATGTGCGGGAGGGTGGCGGCGATCACCAAGCGGCCGGTATTCGACGTCGTGCGGCAGCGGATGGGATTCGGGCCCGCGCTCGCCACCCTGATCGCGGCGGAGGCGATCAACATCCTCACCGTCGCCGCCGAGGTGGGGGGGATCGCGCTGGTCCTGCAGCTGCTGCTCGCCGACCTGCCCTTCCGTGTCCTGCTGCTGTTCGCCGGCGCCGGGCTGATCGTCGCCGTCTGGTTTCTGCCCTTCGAGGGGATCGAGCGGATCTTCGGCTACCTGGGGATGATGCTGTGCGTCTACATCGTCGCCGCGATCAAGCTTCATCCCGACTGGGGCAGCGTCGCGAACGGGTTCGTGCCCCACTGGCAGACCGGTCAGGACACGCTGATCTACTGGTACTTCGCGGTCGGGGTGATCGCCGCCGCGATGGTGCCCTACGAGGTCTACTTCTACTCGTCGGGCGCGATCGAGGAGAAATGGGGGGCGAAGGACCTCGGCATCAACAAGGCAAACGCGGTGCTCGGATTCGGGCTCGGAGGGGTCCTCTCGGTCGCCCTGATCGTCGTCTCCGCGCAGGTCTTCCACCCGCTGGCGATCCAGCCGCAGTTCCTTGGCAGCACCGCGTTGGGTGCGGAGATCCCCCTCGGGACGGTCGGGTTGCTGCTTGCCTTCGGGGGAATGATGTTCGCCGTCGGTGGGGCGGCGATCGAAAGCTCGCTCGCCGGCGCCTACTGCCTGATGCAGTTCCTCGGTTGGGAGTGGGGCAAGTACCGCGGCGCCCGCAGGGCGCCCCGGTTCGCCGCCACTTGGGTGACCCTCTTCGTGCTCGCGGTGGTGATCGTCTTCACCGGGGCCAATCCGGTGCTGATCACCGAGTACTCGGTCGTGCTGGCCGTGGTGGCGCTGCCGCTGACCTATCTGCCGGTGCTGCTGATCGCCCGCGACGAGCGCTACATGGGCCGCCACGTCAACGGCCGCTTCGGCGATGCCCTCGGCTGGATCTACCTGGCGCTGCTCTGCCTGGTCTCGGTGGCCGCCCTGCCGCTGATGTTCGCGACCAACGCGGGGTCCGGATGAGCGACACGCGGGTGAACCTCGGGCTTCAGCTTCTCGACGACCAGTTGATCGATTCGAACGGCGAGCGCTGCGGGCGCGTCGACGACGTGGAGCTGAAGGGAGAGGTTGGGAAGAAGCTAGGTGTGGACGCGCTTCTGACCGGCAGCGGGGCCTGGGCGCGACGGGTGCCCCGGCCCCTGTCCGCGGCGGTGCCTGCCATCTTCGCGGCCTGGATGGTGCGCGTCCCCTGGGATGCGGTCAAGGACGTGTCGACGGCGGTGAGGTTGTCGCAACCGGCGAACGTGCTCGGCATCGGCACCGACGACGGACGCAATGTGCGCTGGGTCAACGGGGAACTTCCCGATTCGCTGCGGTTGAGCAGCTTGATCGGAAGCGAGGCTCGGATCGAGGGCGGGGAGAAGCTGGGTCGGGTGTGGGACGTGAGGGCGGAGCGCCGCCCGGCCGACGCGGCCAGCGACGAGTCCTGGGAAGTGACCGGGATCCTGGTCGGGCGCGCGGGGCTGCTCCAGCGGCTCGGCATCGCGCCCGGGGAGCGGCTCGATCCGCCCGAGGCACACGTGCGTTCGGGCTTCGTCGCCTGGGAGCGGGTGCGGCGGCTTGAGGACGGCTCGATCGTCTGCGCGCGTTAGCTCCTTACTCGGAGGGGGGAGAGGTGCCTGCGCCAGCACCATTAACCGGGCGTGTTGCCGGAGGCCAAACAGCTCGCCACCGTCGTTGTCTGTGAGGACGACGAGCCGACCCTCGAGCTGCTCTGCGACCACCTGAACGCCGACCGCTATGAGGCATTGCCGGCGCCGAGTGCATCCGACGCCTTGCGGCTTTGCCACTACAAGCAGCCCGACCTGATGCTGCTCGACCTGATGCTGCCCGACGCGGCCGGCCTCGACGTACTGCGTGAGGTCCGCACCGCCGACGGCGCGACCAGCAAGTTCGACCCGGAGCTGCCGGTGATCGTGCTCAGCGGCCGCGGGAGCGAGCACGATCGGGTGCGGGGCCTGCGCGAGGGCGCCGACGATTACCTCGTCAAACCGGTCCACGTCCCCGAGCTCGTCGCGCGGGTCGCGGCGGTGCTGCGCCGCCGCAAGGGATCGCGGGAAGGCCCGCGCAGGATCGGCGAGCTCGTCATCGACCCGGCGACGCGTTCGGTGCGGGTCGGCGAGCGCCCGGTCGAGCTGGCCAACAAGGAGTTCGCGCTCCTGCGCGCCCTCGCCGCCGATCCGAGCCGAGTGTTCACCAAGGAGGAGCTGCTGCGCGACGTCTGGGACTTCCGTTCCCTCGGTCGTACCCGCACGCTCGACTCTCACGCCAGCCGGCTGCGACGCAAGCTCGACCCCGAGCACGCTCGTTTCGTCGTCAACTGCTGGGGCGTCGGCTACAGGCTCATCGACGGGTGAGCGGGGTGGCCGACACGCTCACGGCGGGTTGGCCGCTTGCCGGCGCGCTGGCGATGGTGCTGGTCGGCGAGCGCCTTCGGGCGGGGCGCCGGCGCGAGGCGCTGAACCGCGCTCTGCATGAGCTGCGTCGCCCCCTACAGCTGTTGGCCATTGCGCCAAGGATGCCGCTCGCCGCCGGATCCCCGGTGCCACTGGAGCTGGCGATCGCCGCGCTCGCGCAGCTCGACCGCGAGATCAACGGCGGCGCCGGAGAGGCGCGCCGCCTGGTCTCCTGCCACGAGCTGGTTGGCGGGGCGGTGGGGCGCTGGCGAGCCCGGGCCAAGATCTGCGGGGGCTCGATCGCGCTGCGCTGGCAAGCGGGTGGGGCGCCGGTGATCGCCGATCCGACGCGGCTCTCGCAGGCGCTCGACAACCTGATCGTCAACGCCCTCGAGCACGGCGGGCCGAACGTCGTGGTCGAGGCGTGGGCGGCCGGGGACAGGCTGCGGATCTCGGTCGCTGACGATGGCTACGGCGCGCGACCGGCATCGAGGGCCGGCGCACCCGCCGAGGTGATCGGCCGACTCACCGGTCGCCGCCGGCACGGCCATGGCCTCGAGGTGGTGCGCTCTGTGGCGGCCGCGCACCGGGGTCGCTTCGCTCTGCAGCGATCCGAAAACGGCTCGGTGGCGGTGCTGGAGCTTCCCCTTGCCGGGGCGGGTGGCGCAATCGCAGCATGAGCCGGCGTGCCCGTGCCACGGCGTTCCTGGTGCTGGCGGTCGGTTGCGCCGCCCTGGCGGCCGCTCTCGCCAACGGCTATGGAGCAAGCGTCGCGCGGAGCTTCGGCCCCTTGCGGGAGGTCGTGGTAGCCGGACGCGATCTGCCGGCCGGCGAGCCGATTGGGCCTGAACGGCTCTCGCACTCGCTCGAGCTGCGTCGAGTCCCGGCGCGGTTCGTCCCCCCCGGGACCCTCTCGGTTCCGCAGCAGGCCCTCGGCAGGGAGCCGCAGGCGATGCTCCCGGCCGGCTCCTATGTGCTCGCCGCCCAGCTGCGGGTCCCGCGGGCGAGGAGCCCGCGGGGCCCCCGGCTTGCGAACGGGCGTCGCCCGGTCGAGATCGCGGTCAGCGGTGGCGAGGCGTTGCTGGCGAGCGGTGGATCGCCGCAGGGCTCGATTGTCGACGTCGTCGTCACCACCGAGCCGCGCGGGCCCGGTCCAGGCCGCACCTACGTCGCCGCGGCGGAGGTGAGGCTGCTGGCGCTCACCCGGCAGGACCCGGCCGGGCCCGGTCCGAGCGCGGGGTGGTCCGCCACCCTTGCGCTGACCCGAGGACAAGCCCTTCGCTTGATCGAGGCGGAGAGCTTCGCGCGCTCTGTACGGCTATTGCCGCGGCCGGGCGGTTGAGGCGAATAGCCTGGGGTCGATGCTGGACCAGCTTTCCCTGCTCGACTGGAAGCGGCGGGTGTTCGCTCTCTATGCCGAGGTGCGGGAGGCGTCCGAACCCGTCGCGGGCTGGCGGCGTTGGCGCGAGGGAAGGAACGAGTTGTTCATCGGTCACCCGCAGAGCCCGCTGCCCGACCATGCGAGAGAGGACTTCGATGGGCTCGACTACTTCGAATACGACCCTTCTTGCCGGGTGATCGGAGAGATCTCGGAGTCGGAGCCCAAGCACTACGAGATCGGCGCCAGCGGGGGTGGCAGCTTCGCCTTCGATCGCTTCGGCTCGGTGCGCTTCGAGTTGGGCGGGGTGCCCGGCGAGCTGGAGCTCTACTGGCTCGAGGGATACGGGGGCGGCGTCTTTCTGCCTTTTGCCGACGCGACCAGCGGAGGCGAAACCTACGGTGCCGGCCGCTACCTCTTCGACACCGTCAAGGGCGCTGACCTCGGCACCGATCCCGACGGCGGTCTGGTGCTCGACTTCAACTTCGCCTACAACCCGTCCTGCTCGTACGACCCGGCCTGGGTCTGCCCGCTGGCGCCGCCACCCAATCGGCTCCCGTTCCCCGTTCCGGCTGGCGAGCGACACGAAGCCGACTAGGTCAGTCGGCCTGGCTACTGGCTGAGCTGGTCGAGGCCCTTCTTGGCGAGATCAGTGGCGTCAAAGACCTCGCTGGAGGGAGGCGCGAAGACCTGCGCCGCGGCGCCGAAGTCGAAGAAGTCCATGCTCATCTCCATCGTGGCCTGAGTGCCGGTGGCAGTGGGAAGCGGAATCGACATTCGAACGCGTCGCACCAGACCACGGCTGTCGACCCAGACCTCGACCGGAGACCCGCTCACGCCGGTTTGCTGTGCCAGTTTCTCGACCAGGTCCGCCGCCGTGTCGTTGCCCTGAGCCCGGTAGAGAGCCGCCTCCTTGGCGCTGTCGAGGCTGGCGCGGTAATGGGCGGTCTGCGTGCCACGGACCTTCTCGTGGTCCACCAGGGTGAAGTTGTCACTCACCGCTGCCAGCATCTTCAGCTGGTTGCTTGGGTCGCTCTGTTGGAAGCTCGCACTGCTCTGGTCTCCGCCGACGAGGCTGAGGAAGTCACGGATCTCGATCCAGCTCTTTCCCTCGGGCAACTGGCCGGCAAACGAGGGCGATCCCAGATAGAGGTCGCCGTCGGTGATGATCTCGTTGACCTGCAGGCCGCTCGGGCCACTTGGGGCAGAGCCTGAGAGCGACAGGCGCCCGCTCTGGTTGTCGCCGTTGAATTCACCGGTTCCCTGCATCTGGAATGAGGCCCCCACCACTTGAGGGGCCGAGACCGACACCGTCATCGCAACCCGGTAGCCGGGATAGGAAGCGGTCCGGCCCGCCGCCTCCGCGATCGGGTTGAGCTTGCCACTGCCCTTCCCGCCGACGACGGTCAGCACCAGCCAGCCGGTGATCAGCAGCACTCCGAGCCCGATCACGACCAGCAACGGGCTGTGCTTCGGGCGGTTCGTCGGTTCCGGCGCGCTGGGCATGTCCGGATTCGTCCAGCCGAAGTTGCCTGACGACGGGCCGGGCATGTCCACGTTCATCTCGGCTCCCGAAGCGTCATTCCAGGGATATCGACGCGGGCTCGCCAACCCTGTAACCGAAACTCGGCGCCTGTTCGAGGTTGCCTAGCCGGCGTCCAGAGCTTCCTCGAACGCCAGCGCCGCCTGGTCGCCCCGGACCGCGAAGACGATTCGCTCCAGCTCGCTGCCCTCGGCCATATGCCTTTCGACCTCCTCGACCTCGATTCGCGCCGCCTCGTCGATCGGAAAGGCGCCGACTCCGGTGCCGAAGGCGACCAGGGCAAGCGACTTCGCGCCCAACTCCTCGGCGGCACGTAGCGTGCTCGCGGTCGCCCGGCGAATGATCTCCTCCGAGGTCGGGCCGCCGAGCTCCATTGTCGCAGCGTGGATCACCCACTTCGACGGCATCTCGCCAGCGCCGGTGGCGACCGCCTCCCCGAGCTCGATCGGGGCGCGCTCGTCGCTCTCGCGTTGGACCTCCGGCCCGCCTGCCCGCGAGATCGCGCCGGCGACACCGCCCCCGTGCTGGAGCGCCGTGTTGGCGGCATTCGCGATCGCGTCGACCTCGAGCTTTGTGATGTCCGCCTGCTGCACTTCGATCTGCGCCAACGGTCCTCCTTGGTCGCCTGCCCGGGCAGCCTAGACCGAAGCGGGGGCTACCATCCGGCTCGTCTTCCCTGGTCTGGCAGAAGCGAGATTCCAATGAGCAGCGGGCCCACACGCCGCACGAAGATCGTCGCCACGATTGGGCCGGCCTGCTGGGACGGCGAGACGCTGCGCGAGATGATCGAGGCGGGCGCCGACGTACTGCGACTGAACTTCTCCCATTCGGACCGCGACCGGCATGCAAAGACGATCGAGACGGCGCGCGCGGCGGCAGAGGCGGCCGGTCGCGAGGTGGCCCTGCTCGGTGATCTGCCGGGGCCGAAGTTGCGGGTTGGCGAGTTCAAGGACGACGTGGTCGAGCTGGAGACCGGCAGCCACGTCCTGCTGACCGCGGAGGAGACGGAAGGAGACGACAAGAAGATCCCCGTCTCCTGGCCGGGGATCTCGACCGCGCTTCGCGCCGACGATCACGTCTACCTCGCCGATGGCTCGATCCGGCTCCGCGTCATTGCGGCGCTCAACGATTCGGTCGACGCCGAGGTCGAGGTCGGTGGCCCTCTCGCGTCGCATCAGGGGCTCAACCTCCCCGGCGCCGACACCGGCCTGCCGTCGGTGGATTCCGACGACCTGGCGTGGGTCGATTTCGCGGTGGAGCAGGGGATCGACCTGCTGGCGGTCTCGTTCGTGCGCGGCGCCTCGGACCTGAAGCCGGTGGTCGAGCGGCTCGACTCGCTGGACTGCGACATCCCGCTGATCGCCAAGATCGAAAAGCCCGAGGCGGCCGAGCGCGCGGAGGAGATAATCGCGGCGGCGGGAGCCGGGATCATGGTCGCCCGGGGAGATCTTGGCATCGAGCTTCCGCTCGCGCGAGTGCCGGTGATCCAGAAGCGTCTGATCCGTGCCGCCGGCCTGCAGTCGAAGGCGGCGATCACCGCGACCCAGATGCTCGCCTCGATGGTGAGCTCCCGCCGCCCGACTCGAGCCGAGGTCACAGACGTCGCCAACGCGATCTTCGACGGCACCGACGCGGTGATGCTGTCCGAGGAGACCGCGGTCGGCCAGCATCCGGTCGAAGCCGTGCGGGTGATGGACCGGATCGCCTGCGAGACCGAGCCCGACCTGCCCTACGGCGATTGGTTGTTCGGTCGCACCAGCCAGACCGGCCAGGACGTCGGCGACTCGGTTGCCCAAGGCGCCGTCGGGGCGGTCTACCGACTCAACCTGGCGGCGCTCGTCGTCCCGACGACGAGCGGACGCACCGCGCGGTTGGTCTCCGCCCACCGCCCCAAGGTTCCCGTGCTGGCGCTCTCGCCCCGGATCGAGACTGTGCGACGCCTGAATCTCCTCTTCGGCGTGCACGCGGTGCTAAGCGAGCCGGTCGACGACATCCGCGTGCTGCTCGACCATTGCGCGCGGATGGCGGCCGAGCACGGGATTGCCGGGTCGGGAGACCTGATCGCGATAACGGCCGGTCTGCCCGAGCAGCAGCTCGGCACCAACTTGTTCGAGGTCCACCGGGTCCCCTGAGCCGCGCGCGGTCGTCGATTGGAGATGAGCTACCGGCTTCTGACCGCGAACGAGGCCCACTGGCGGCCCTCGAACCAGATGCGGGTCGCGAACACGAATCTTGCGGCCCAGCTCGAATCGCGGTCGCTCGGTGCCCGGCTCTGGCGGCTTGCGCCTGGCCAGGCGTCGACTCGCCACCGCCACCGCGAGCAGGAGGAGATCTACGTGCTCCTGGAGGGGACCGGCCGGATGCGGGTCGAGGATGACCTGCTGACCCTCGGTCGCCTGGACGCCATGCTGGTCGAGCCGGGATCGGTGCGCCAGCTCTTCAACGACACCGCCGAGGATCAGCTCTGGCTCGTCCTCGGCGCTCCGCCGGAGCTCGCTAACACCCTGGAGATGAGCGAGGAGCAGCTGCGCTACACCTATCCGGACGGCCCGCAGGCGCTGCCGCCCGAGCTCAGCGACTGAACCCTCAGGCACTTTGCGCCGGCGGCATGCCTCGTATGGGGGGAGAACCGTCGGGGCGTCCGGCTAGAACGAGCATGAGCGCGATCGAGCGCCAGCGCGACGAGCTGGCCGGAAGGCTCCGGGAGGCTCTGATAGAGCGCCGGCGGGCCGATGCCGCGGCGGGGCGGCGGCCGAGCGGTGACCTCGCCGAAGCCGTCGAGAACCTGGTCGAGCACGAGGCGGCGATCCTGCCGATCCGCGAGCGCGAGGAGATCGTCACCCGCATCCTCCGCGACACCGTCGGGCTTGGGCCGCTGGAGGAGCTTCTCGCCGATCCCGAGGTCGAGGAGGTGATGGTCAATGGGCCGGAGCGCGTGTACGTCGAGCGGAGGGGGCGGATCGAGCCAACCGAGATCCGGTTCGCCGACGAGGCGGAGCTTCGCAACGCGATCGAGCGCATCCTGGCGCCCCTCGGCCGGCGCGTCGACGAGCTCAGCCCGATGGTCGACGCCCGGCTCTCCGACGGCTCGCGGGTGAACGTCGTGATCCCGCCGCTCGCGGTCGACGGCCCGGCGCTTTCGATCCGCCGCTTCGCGGCGGCCCGGCCGGGCCCGGAGGAGCTTGTCGAGCTGGGCACGCTCACGCCGCGGATGCGCGACCTGCTCGAGACCTCGGTCGGCGAGCGGCGCAGCGTGCTGGTCAGCGGCGGCACCGGCTCTGGAAAGACGACGTTGCTCAATGCCCTGTCGAGCTTCGTCGCCGGCGAGGAGCGGGTGGTGACGATCGAGGATGCCGCCGAGCTGCGGCTCCAGCAATCGCACGTCATTCGTCTCGAGAGCCGGCCGGCCAGCATCGAGGGCCGGGGCGAGGTGACGATCCGCGACCTGCTGCGCAACGCCTTGCGCATGCGTCCGGATCGGATCGTGATCGGCGAGGTCCGGGGTCCCGAGGCACTCGACCTGCTCACGGCGCTCAACACCGGTCATCGCGGGGCTCTGTCGACCGTGCACGCGAACTCCACCGCCGACGCGCTGCGCCGGCTCGAGACGCTTGCCCTGATGGCCGGGGTCGGGTTGCCGCACACTGCGATCCGCGAGCAGCTGGGACACGGCTTCGAGCTCGTCGTCCATCTCGAGCGGCTCACCGACGGGCGGCGTGTCGTGGTCGAGGTAGCGGAGGTGGTCCGCGCGGCCGGCGGGCCGGCGACCCGCGCGCTGCTCAGCAGGGACGCGTTGTGAGCGCGAGGCTCAACCAAGGAGCCATGCGTTGGGCCGAGCGCGAACGAGCGGTTGGGTCATGAGCGGCGGGGGCGAGACGCTCCTGCTCGGCGCCGGGGCCGGTGCGCTCGTCGCCCTGGCGGCGCGCGAGGCGATACTCGGCACCCCGGCCCTGGCGACCTGGGTTCGCAATGCCTTCGAGCCACTTGCGAGGGCAAGTCGCGAGGGCTACGCCCCGTCCGCGATCGAGCGCCGTCGCCTCGCGGCGCTGGGGACCGGTGCTGCCCTGTTGGTCGGTCTGCTGATCGCGGGACCCCGGTTCGGACTGCCACTGGCGGTCGCCGGTCCGGGGGTCGCGGCCTGGGCCGTGAGCCGGGGCCGTTCGCGCTACCGGCGCAGCGTCGAGCGGGCGCTCCCCGAGATCGCCTCCGCCGTTGCCGACTCGCTCAGCGCCGGTCGCTCTCTGCGCGCTTCGCTGGTCGCCGCGACCGCCTCGCTGGACGGGCCGGCCGCGGTCGAGCTCGCGCGCCTCGGGGCCGAGTTGGAGCTCGGAACTCCAACGACGGAGGCACTTGCCGGGCTTCGGGATCGCCTGCGCTCGCCGCGTGTCGACGCCTTCGCCGCCGCCGTGCTCAGCCAGCATCTCGCTGGGGGCGATCTGGCGGGGTTGCTTCGACGCTTCGCCGAGGGCGCCGCCGAACAGGACCGCGCCGCCGAGGACGCCCGCTCGGCGACCGCGCAGGCGAGATTCACCGGTTTGCTAGTCGTGGCTATGCCGAGCGGCGCGGCGCTGTTCGCGGAGCTGGTGCAGCCCGGGTTCCTCGGTCGCATGCTCGCCTCGCCGGCCGCCACGGTGATGCTCGCCCTCGCGGCCGCCCTGCAGCTCGCCGGCTTCGCCGCGATCCGCCGCTTCGCCCGGGTGACGCCGTGAGCGGGCTCGGCCCGCTCGCCGCCTGCTCTGCCTTGCTCGCCGTTTGCGCGCTCCGCGAGCTTGCGGCGTCCCAGCCCTTGGTCGCCGCCCGGCTTGGCACCCGGCTGCGCCGCCAGAGCCGCTGGGCCGCGCGGGGTGCGACCTTGCTCGGGGTCCAGCAGCGTCTGCAGAAGGCTGGGCTGGGCGGCCGGGTCTCTCCGGCCGGAGTTCTGATCGCACGGGGTTTGGGTTCGACGCTCGGGCTGCTGGTCGCGACAATCGCCGCGCCCGCGGCGCCAGGGAGGCTCTCCTGGCTGGTCCTGACCGGAATGCCAGTCGCCGGGTTCCTCACCCCCGACGCACTGCTGGAGCGGGTGGCGCGCCAGCGGCACGACCGCCTGGTTGCCGCGCTACCCGATGCGCTCGATCTGATGGCGGTCAGCGCGGCGACCGGCCGCAGCACCGCGGCGGGCTTCGCCGAGATCGCGGCCAGCGGCGAAGGGCCGCTCGCGGTCGAGCTGGCGATCTCCCTGGCCGAGATATCTGCCGGCAAGCCGCAGGAGCGGGCGCTGGCGTCGCTGCGCGAGCGGATCAGCGGTTCCGAGCTGGCGGCGCTGGTCGCGGCGATCGAGCGCTCGCGACGCTACGGCTCCCCGCTCGCCGACCAGCTCCGCCGCCAGGCGAGCGCTTTGCGCATCGACCAGCGCCGTGTGGTCCAGGAGCGCGCGGCACGGGCGGCGCCGAAGATCCAGCTCGTCGTGGCGCTGGTCCTCGTCCCCTCGGTGCTGCTGATGATCGCCGCCGGGTTGATCGCCAACGCGGACTTGCTGCTGGGCGGCTTCTAGGCTGCGGGGCCCGGGCGGGCCGTCACTCGCCGGCCTCTTCGCGGATCCGTAGCGCGACCGAGGCGGCCGCCTCGCGCATCCCGTCGAGGTGCTTGGCGTCCTTCTTGTGGCCGCTCACGTTGCAGCACAGCTCGCCCGACTCCAGCTCGAAGGCGAACTTCTCCGGCGCCGAGTCGGTGAGCCAGACGATGAAGGTGGGGGAGAAGAGCTGGCGCAGCCAGTTCTGGTTCTGGCCCTTGTCGACGAAGATCTCGTAGTGCTCCTCGAGCGCGTCGCTCTCCAGGTGCACGCGCTCCTTGCTGCGGAAGACGTCCTCCATCTTCTCCATGAAGCGGAAGCCGGACTTGCGGTTGCAGTAGAGGCCGGGGACGAACCGCGCCGACTCGGGCACGTCGACCATCGAGATCGTGAAGTGGTAGTCGGTCTCCTGGCGGCCGTCCTTGTCGTAATAGACGTCGGTGTAGGTATATAGAGCGAGCGTCCCGTCGACCCCGTCGCCCAGCGTACCCCTGAGCACCTCGTCGGCCTCGCGCTCCTCGCCCTTGCGAAGCAGCGGCGTCGCCGGCGGCAGCGAGCCGCCTTCGGTTCGGGTCATTCCGCGCTGCTGCGCGTAGATGTCGAAGAAGGCGTTCTCGGAGGCGGCGTCGGCGAGGAAGAAGACGACGATCACCGAGATCAGCACCGCGCCCCCGGCCGCGATCAGCGCCACCGCAAGGCCGGCCGCGATCGCGCCGACAGTCGCCGCCACGATCACGAAGATGCCGATCAGGACCTGGGTCAGCCGCTTGCGCAGCAGGCGGTTGAGGTGAAAGGCGCGCAGGTCGTTCGCGTCGTCGACCTGGGTCGATGGGGGCGGGGGGGACTGCTGCCCGGCGGGGTGGCCCTGGTCGCTCACGGGCGGAAATCTACCTCGCCGCGGAGGGCGGATCCGGCCCTACCGATGGTGGTCGGGTGCAAGGCGAGTTGCATTTGGAGCCCCCCGGAGCCGCCGATCGCGCGATTGGCCGGGTCGGCTTTTCCGCTCTAGCAAGGGGAAACCACGCTCCCGAAGGGGCGGGTAGCAATTCCGTCCGACGGAGAGACTGCAATCTCCGACTGGCGATGTGTTGCAAAGTGGGGCTCTGTGGGTTAGCGTGGGCCCCAAGTTGAAGCCAAGGGCCGGGGTGATGAGGCTCCTCCCACCTCACCACCTCGGCCCAAACTTCTCCGCCCGCGCTAACAGGAAAGGACTCAGAGGTTGGCTTTTCGGGGTCTCTACGAGCACAGTCTCGACTCCAAGGATCGCCTCACGGTGCCGGCCCGCTTCCGTTCAGCGCTCGCCGATGGAGTTGTTCTCTCCAAGGGCCTCGACCCCTGCGTCGATCTCTACACGCCCGATGCCTTCGAGCGCGTCTCCGACACTTATCTGGCGCCCCACAGCCCCTTCAGCTCCGACGCGCGCAAGATGCGTCGCCGCTTCCATGGCGGCTCCTTCGACGAGAAGCTCGACTCGGCCGGCCGCGTTCGCCTTCCCAAGCCGCTGATCGAGCACGCCGGCCTCGGCGGCCCCTGCGTTGTGGTCGGCGCCGGCGACAACCTCGAGATCTGGAACGCCGACGCCTGGGCCCGCCACGAGGCCGAGCTCGATTCCGCGGCCGTTGAGATCGCCGAGAGCCTCGCCGACTCGGGCGAGAGCACGTAATCCCCCGAATGGCCACCCTTACCTACATGCCGACCGAGCACGTCCCAGTCCTCGCCACCGAGCTGGTCGAGCTGCTCGCCCCGCAGCCGGGCGAGCTGGCGGTCGACTGCACCTTCGGCGCCGGCGGTCACGCTCGCCTGATCGCCGACAGGATCGGGCCCACGGGCACGCTGATCGGGATCGACCGCGACCCCGCCGCCGAGCAGCGCTTTGCCGAGTTCGCCGAGGTTGCGCCCTGCCAGACCCGCTTTATTCGCGACGACTACGCGGCAGGTTTACAGGCCCTTTATGGCGAAGGCCACCGCGCGGACATGGTCTATCTGGATCTCGGAATCTCGTCGATGCAGGTCGACGCCTGGGAGCGCGGCTTCTCCTATTCCTACGACGCGCCACTCGATATGCGGATGGACCCCGATCAGGAGTTCTCGGCCCGCGATCTCGTCAACGAGTGGCCGACCTCGAGGATCGCCGACGTGCTGCGACGCTACGGCGAAGAGCGGCACGCGAGCGGCATCGCCCGCGCGATCGTGCGCCGGCGCCCGATCGACACCACATCCGAGCTGGTCGCCGCGATCAAGGCCGGGATGCCTCCGTCGGCGCGGTTTGGCGGCGGCCACCCCGCGAAGCGAAGCTTTCAGGCGATCCGCATCGCGGTGAACGAGGAGCTCGACTCGCTCGACCGCGCGCTGCCACATGCCTGGGAGCTGCTCAAGATCGAAGGCCGCTTCGCCGCGATCTCCTTTCACTCGCTCGAGGACCGCCGCGTGAAGCGCTTCCTCGCCGATCGCGCGAAGGGCTGCATCTGTCCGCCGGAGCTGCCGATCTGCGTCTGCGGCCACGAGCCCGAGGCCGAGCTGCTGACCCGCAGGGCGGTGTCGCCGAGCGCCGCCGAGCTGGGCGAGAACCCCCGCGCCAGCTCCGCGCACCTGCGCGCCGCGGTGAAGATCGGCGAGGGCATCTGATGGCCGCCGCAGCTCCTGCACGCAAGGTCGCCCCCAGCCGCAAGAGATCGGGCGGGCGTACCTCTCACTCTGCACTCCGCGAGCAGCGAAAGCGGTCTCCGCGCGCCGGGGGGCGCGCCCGCCACGCCGTTCGAGCCACGCCCGCCCGCTCTCGACCAACCAAGTCCCCCTCCAGACCTTCGACCAGCCGCCACCTGATTCCGCTCGCGGTTGGGCGCACGGCCGTCGCGATGCGGGGGCTGCCGGACTCCGGCCTGATCGTTCGTCTCACCCGCGGCCGTGGCTGGATCGTCCTGCTCAGCGTCCTGCTGACCGGGATCGTCGCCCTCAACGTCGTCAGCCTCAGCCTCAACGCATCGCAGGGCAAGATCGCCCAGCAGGCCCTTATCTACGAGCAGGAGAACTCGGCCCTGCGCGCCCGCCTCGCCCAGCAGCTCTCCAACGACCGCGTCCGGACCGCCGCGGCGAGCCTCGGCATGACCTCGCCCGGGCCCGCCGACATCAGCTACCTCAATTCCTCCGCTGACTCGGTGAAGCTCACCGCCCAGCGCCTCGCCGCCGGTTTCGGGCTCGGAGGTTCTCTGGTCACCGCGCCGACCGCCACGACCACGGCGCCGACCACCACCACGACCTCGATCGCCACGACAGCCGCGCCGGCTACCACGACGACCACGACGAGCGCACCCCCCGCGACGACCAGCGCCCCGGCGACGGCGCCGACTGCCCCAGTCGCCAGCGCCGGGACACCGGGCGGCGGCGTCTCCCCGGGCTAGAGGCGAGTAGCAGGCGGAGGCGGGATGCGACTGGTCGAGCGGCGTATAGGGCTTCTCTTCGCCGCGTTCTTTCTCTGCTTCGCGGTGATCCTCGCGCGGGCACTCTGGCTTCAGGGGGTACGCGGCGGCGCCCTCGCCTCGGAGGCGAGCAGCCAGCAGACCGAGTTGGTCACGGTGCCCGGCCTGCGCGGTCGGGTGCTCGATCGACGCGGTCAGGAGCTGGCCGTCTCCGAGGACGCGGCGAGCGTCTACGCGACGCCCTACCAGGTCAAGGACCCCGAGCGCACGGCGTCGCGTTTGGCGTCGGTGCTCGACGTGTCGCGGGACCAGCTTCTCAAGGGGCTGACCGCGAACAGCGGCTTCTCATATCTGGCCCACAAGGTCGACGTGCCGACCGCGGAGAAGGTCAAGCAGATGAAGCTGGCGGGGATCGGGACCCTCCCGGACAGCCGCCGTACCTACCCGCAGGGCGATCTCGCCGCCCAACTGCTCGGTGCGGTCGGCACCAACGGGCAGGGCCTGAGCGGGCTCGAGGCCGGGGAGCAGAGCGTGCTCGGCGGCACCGACGGCCAGGAGAGGATCGTCAAGGACGCGCTCGGCGAGCCGATCCGGCTCGAGACTGTCAGCCCGGCAAGCGACGGCAACGACATAAAGACCACGATCGACTCGGCGATCCAGGCGAAGACCGAGCAGGTGATCGCCTCGGTCGGCCAGCGGTACGCGGCCAAGGGAGCAACCGCGATCGTGATGGACCCTCGCAACTCCCAGATCCTCGCGATGGCCAACTGGCCCGGGGTGGACCTCAACGACCTCTCCAGCGCCAGCTCCAGCGACCTCCAGAACCAGGCCACCGGGTTCACCTACGAGCCCGGCTCGACCTTCAAGGCCTTCACCGTCGCCGGGGCGCTCGAGGACCACGTCGTCAGCCCGAGCACCAGCTTCTATCTGCCGTCAAGCCTGCGGGTCGCCGACCGGACGATCACCGACGCCGAGGCCCGCCCACCGGTCGACCTCACGGTCGCCCAGATCCTCGCCCAGTCTTCGAACATCGGGGCGGTGACGATCGCGCTGAAGCTCGGCGCGACGAAGTTCAGCCGCTGGGTGAATCGCTTCGGCTTCGGGCATCCGACCGGGGTCCAGTACCCAGCCGAGGAGCGGGGCATCGTGCCCTCCTACGCCGACTACTCCGGCTCCTCGATCGGCAACCTGCCGATCGGCCAGGGCCTCTCGGTGACTCCGATGCAGATGGCGGCCGCATACTCGGCGATCGCCGACGGCGGAGTCCTGCGTCGTCCGCAGCTGCTCGAGCAGGTCGACGGGAGCCCTGTGCACGCGCCGGCGGGACACCGTGTGATCAAGCGCCAGGTCGCGACCGAGATTCGCCAGATGCTCGAGGGCGTGCTGGCGCCGGGGGGTACCGCGTCGGAGGTCAGCGTGCCGGGCTACACCCTGGCCGGCAAGACGGGAACCGCGCAGGTGGCCGAGAACGGTGGCTACTCGAAGACCAAGTTCGTCGCCTCCTTCATCGGCTTCGCGCCGGCCGCCAACCCGCAACTGCTGGTCGCGGTGATCATCGATCAGCCGCAGGGCGACATCTACGGCGGCTCGGTCGCGGCACCCGCTTTCGGCGAGATCGCCTCCTTCGCGCTTCCGTATCTCGGTATAGCGCCGAACTAACAGGGGCTGAGCAAGGTGGGCACCACCCGCCCGCGACGGACGCATCCGAGCAAGCTCGGATCACCGGTCGCCTTCGGCTCCCTGGGAGTACGTGGGCGGCACTGGTGTAATTCCCGCGATGCAACTCAGTGAGCTGATCGCGGACATAGAGATCGAGGCCACCAGCGGCGACACCGCGGTCGAGATCAACGATCTCGCCTACGACAGCGGTCGCGTCGATGACGGGACGCTCTTCTTCTGCGTGCCCGGCGGCACCCGGGACGGGCACGACTTCGCGCCGGCGGCGCTCGAAGCCGGCGCGGCGGGGCTGGTCGTCGAGCGCGACCTCGGCCTTCCGCTCGCTGAGATTCGGGTCGCCGACGCGCGGGCCGCGATGGCGCCCCTGGCCGCCCGCTTCTGGGGCGATCCGACCGCGGAGCTCCAGGTCGCCGGGATCACCGGGACCAACGGCAAGACGACAACCGCATTCCTGCTGCGGACGATCCTCGAGGCCGCCGGCCACCCCAGCGGGTTGCTCGGCACGGTCAAGCAGGTGGTGGGCGGGGTCGAGGAGGAGGTCGTTCGGACGACGCCGGAAGCGATCGACTTGCAGGCGACCTTCCGGCGCATGCTCGATTCGGGCGACGAGGCCTGCGTGATGGAGGTCTCCTCGCACGCCCTCGTTCTGCACCGCGCCGACGCGATCCACTTCGACACCGCCGTGTTCACCAACCTGAGCCAGGACCATCTCGACTTCCACGCCGACATGGAGGACTACTTCGCCGCCAAGCGGCTGCTCTTCGAGGCCGGGCCGGGTGCGGCGGTGATCAACGTCGACGACGCCTACGGGCGCCGGATCGCCGCCGAGATCGACTGCCGGACCTACTCGGCGCAGGGCTCCTCGGCGGACTTCGAGGCCGCCGACGTCGAGCTTGGCCCCGCCGGGGCGAGATTCTGGGTCGCCTCGGCGGAGGGCTCGGTGCAGGTCAGCACGCGGCTTCCCGGCAGCTTCAACGTCTCCAACGCGCTAGCGGCGCTGGCGGCGGCGCACACCCTCGGTGTGCCCACCGAGACCGCCGCCGCCGCGCTCGGGGACGCGGCCGGCGTCCCCGGTCGCTTCGAGCCGATCGAGGAAGGGCAGGCGTTCACGGTGCTGGTCGACTACGCGCACACCCCGGAGGCGCTCGAGAACGTGCTGCGCTCGGCCCGCCCGCTGACCGAGCGTCGGTTGATCTCGGTCTTCGGGGCCGGGGGGGACAGGGACCGCGCCAAGCGACCCCACATGGGACGGATCGGCGCCGAGCTCTCGGACCTTGCGATCGTCACCTCCGACAACCCGCGCTCCGAGCAGCCGGGGGCGATCATCGAGGAGATCCTCGCTGGGATCCCCGATGCCCGGCATCCCCGGACGAATCCGGGCAAGCCCGGATCACCGGTCGCCTCCGGCTCCCTGGGAGGAGATGCCGGTGGTGGAGTCCGGGTGGAACCCGACCGCCGCCTGGCGATCGGGCTCGCGCTGCGCGAGGCGGAGGCCGGCGACACCGTGCTGATCGCCGGCAAGGGACACGAGCAGGGCCAGGAGTTCGAGGACGGCCGCAAGGTCCCGTTCGACGACCGCGAGGTGGCCCGCGACGAGCTGCAAGCGCTGGCGGGTTCGGCGTGATCGAGCTCGCCGCGGAGCAGATCGCCGAGGCCGCCGGCGCGCGGATCGTCGCCCGCGGCGGCGACGGAGGGCCGAACCGCGCCGTCGTCGACTCCCGCGAGGTGCGGCCCGGGGACCTGTTCGTCGGCTTGCCCGGCGAGCACGCCGACGGCGGTGCCTTCGCGGCCGCGGCGCTTGCCGCCGGCGCCTGGGGAACGCTGGTCGCGACCGAGCACGCCAGCGGGCTCGAGGGCGGCTGGGTCCTGGCGGCGCCCGATCCACTTGCCGCGCTTGGGGCCCTGGCTCGCCATTGGCGGCGGCAGCTCGGCGCTCAGGTCGTCGGCGTTACGGGCTCGGTGGGCAAGACGTCGGTCAAGGACATCTGCGCCTGCCTGTTCCCGGGCAACGTCCACGCCAGCCCGGAGAACTACAACACCGAGATCGGGCTGCCGCTCACGGTTCTCGACGCGGCGGCCGGGACCGACGTCCTGGTGCTGGAGATGGCGATGCGCGGTGCGGGCCAGATCGCCGAGCTGGCCGCGATTGCCGAGCCCAACGTGGCGGTGATCACCAATGTCGGACCGGTGCACGTGGAGCTGCTCGGGTCGGTGGAGGCGATAGCGGCCGTGAAGGCCGAGGTCCTCGGCCACCTGCCCCCCGATGCGGCGGCGGTGGTGCCGGTCGACGCTGGAGCGCTCGAGCCCCATCTCGGCGCTGGGCAGAAGCTGATCCGCTTCGGCGACGGCGGCGACGTTTCGGTGCTCGAGCGGACGGTTCGCGGCGACGCTACCGAGGCACTCATCTCCACTCCCGCCGGCGAGCAGGGGTTCAGCTTCCCGTTCACCGAGGACTACAACCTGACCAACGCGCTGGCGGCGATCGGGGCGGGGATCGCGATCGGGTTCTCGCCCAGCGAGCTGTCGGGTCAGGCGCCCTCTATACGCTTCTCCCGCCTCCGCGGCGAGCGCATCGAGCTCGGCGACGGGGTCGTATTGGTGAACGACACCTACAACGCCAACCCGGTCTCGATGCGAGCCGCGCTCGACCATCTCGGCTCGCTGACGGTCGATGGGCGGCGAATCGCGGTGCTCGGCGAGATGGCCGAGCTCGGCCCCGAGGCGGCCGGCCATCACCGCGAGGTGGGCGCGCACGCTCGCGAGGCCGGCGTCGAGCTGCTGGTCGGGGTCGGCGAGGCCGCGCGCGACTACGCGCCCGACCAACTGGTCGCCGACCCTACCGAGGCCGCCGAGCTGCTCGCCCCGTTGCTCGCCA
This sequence comes from uncultured Solirubrobacterales bacterium, assembly GCA_963740555.1. Taxonomy (GTDB): domain Bacteria; phylum Actinomycetota; class Thermoleophilia; order Solirubrobacterales; family 70-9; genus Mayfieldus. Next base: position 228,559 of record CAVUES010000005.1, on the reverse strand, counting down.
GCGGCGACGCGGTGCTGGTCAAGGGATCGCGCGCCGCTGGGCTGGAGCTGGTCGCCGAGACCCTGCCGCAGCTGCTCGACTACGAGCGGGAGGCGGAGTCCCAGCAAGAAGCGGCCCCCGGACGAATCCGAGCAAGCTCGGATCACCGGTCGCCTTCGGCTCCCTCGGAGGAGGCCGCGCCCGATGGGTGAGGTCCTGATCGCCGGCATGGCGGCGATGTTCATTTGCCTGTTTCTGGGGCCGAAGTTCATCGAGTACCTGCGGCTGAAGGAGTTCGGCCAGAACATCCGCGAGGAGGGACCGCAGGAGCATCACGCGAAGGCGGGAACGCCGACGATGGGGGGACTGATCGTCTTCGCGGCGATCTGCGTGCCCTATCTGGTGCTGTCGGAACACGACGCGCAGAGCCTGGCGGTGTTCGGCGTCGCGATGCTCTCTGCGGCGCTCGGCTTCGTCGACGACTTCCTGAAGATCGTCAAGCGCCGCTCGCTGGGCCTCTCCGCGCGCTCGAAGCTCGCCGTCCAGCTGCTGATGGCGCTTGGCCTCTGGTGGGTGGCGCGCCACTACGTGGGGCTGGAGCCGACGCTCTACTTCCGGATCTCCGACGCCAGCCTCAACATCGGCCCGGTCCTCTACTTCGTCCTCGTCTTCCTAGTCATCGCCGGTGCCTCGAACGGGGTGAATCTCACCGACGGCCTTGACGGGCTGGCGGCTGGGTCCTGCGCGATCGTCCTGCTCGCCTACACGGCGATCACCTTCATCAGCAACGACCAGCAGGACCTGGCGCTGCTTTCAGCGTGCCTGGTCGGCGCCTGCATCGGCTTTCTCTGGTTCAACGCCTTCCCGGCGTCGATATTCATGGGGGACACCGGCTCGCTCGGGTTAGGCGGGGCGATAGGGGCGTTGGCGGTGATGACCCAGACCGAGGTGCTGCTGATCATCATCGGCGGGATCTTCGTGATCGAGGCGCTCTCGGTCGCGATCCAGGTCTTCGCCTTCAAGATGTTCCGCCGCCGCGTGCTCCTGATGGCGCCGGTCCACCATCACTTTGAGATGCTGGCCTGGTCGGAGACCAAGATCATGCTGCGCTTCTGGATCATCGCCGCGGTCTGCTCGGGGATCGGCTTCACGCTCTACCAGCAGTCGATCGGGCGTTAGCCGACTCGCGATCGCGGCCGCCCGTACGGGTGCGGTCCGGCCTCCCAGTCCGGCCTCCGGTCGATCAGCTACCCGGCAATGGGGCTCGGAAGTACCTGGGGGGCTCGGAAGTACCTGGGGGGCTCGGAATTACCTGGGGGGCTCGGAAGTACCTGGGGAGTTTTCGGGAACTTCTGCGCGTGTGATGCAAACGAGTTCCACCAGGTGGAACTCAGGTTCCTCAGGTTGCACAAATTCTCCGAAAACCCCCAGTCAAGACAAATGGCCCCCCACGGCAGCCTTTCCGAGTGCGACCGGCGGGCTGCGGCTTCCGGCAGGGGCTCCCGACGAGCGGGCGAAGATATGGAGATGAGCACGGCGCAGCTCAAGCCTCGCCCACCCCTGCCCGCGGGCCCATTCCTGGTCGTCGGCCTTGCGCGCTCCGGAAGCGCCGCCGCGCGCCTGCTGGCCGCGCGCGGCGAGCGGGTCACCGGTGTCGACTCCGGACAACCGGACGGTGCCGAGAGGCTTGCCGAGGTGGGCGTCGAAATCCTTCTGAATGTGGACGGAACCGACCTTCTGGAAGGGGTGAAGACGGTGGTCAAGAGCCCCGGTGTGCCCAACGACGCCCCGGTCATCGCCGCCGCTCGCGATCGGGGCATCGAGGTGGTCGGCGAGCTGGAGCTGGCCTGGCGCGCGATCCCGAACCGCTTCGTCGCCGTCACGGGGACCAACGGCAAGACGACGACGACTGAGCTGCTCGGCGAGCTCTACCGCGCCGCCGCGGAGCCCGCCGCGGTGGCTGGCAACGTCGGCACCCCGCTCGCCTCGCTCGTCGGGGAGGTGAACGCCGCCGCGACCGTGATCTGCGAGTGCTCGAGCTTTCAGCTCGAGGACGCCGACGCCTTCGCCCCAGAATGCGCTGTGTTTCTCAACCTCGCCCCCGACCACCTCGACCGCCACCCGACCGCGGAGGAGTACCTGGCCGCGAAGCTTCGGATCTTCGCCCGGCAGGGCAACGACGACGTCGCCGTGTTCAACGGCGACGAGCCGGCGCTGGCGGGTCGCGACCTGGGCGGCTGCGCGCGCCGGGTCCGCTTCTGCAGCGGCCCCGACCCCGACTGCGAGGTCTCGCTGTCTGAGGGGACGATCTTCTGGGACGGCGAACCGCTGGTCGCGGCAGCCGAGTTGAAGCTGACCGGCGCCCACAACCTCCAAAACGCGATGGCCGCCGCCGCGGCGGCGCTGAGCATGGGCCTGGACCCCGAGGCGGTCCGCGAGGGCCTGCGTTCCTTCGCCGGCCTTCCCCACCGGCTGGAGCCTGTCGCCGAGGTCGGGGGCGTGCGCTTCTTCAACGACTCGAAGGCCACCAACGTCAGCGCCGCTTGCGCGGCGATCGAGTCCTTCGAGGGCGGGGTGCACGCGATCCTCGGCGGCCGGCCGAAGGGCGAGTCGTTCGAGCCGCTGGTCGAGCCGGTGCGCGAGCGCTGCGCCGCCTGCTATCTGACCGGCGAGGCGGCGGAGGCGATCGCCGCGGCGCTCGAGCCCGCCGGTGTGCCGCTGCACCGCTGCGAGGACCTCGACGATGCCGTGCGCCGGGCTGCCAGCGCGGCGGCGCCGGGCGAGGTCGTCCTGCTCTCGCCCGCCTGCGCCAGCTTCGACGCCTATCGCGACTTCGAGCAGCGCGGCGAGGCGTTCCGGGCGGCGGTCGAGGGACTGTGACGGCTCGGGCGGCGACGGCCGGCAAGGCGCCAGCCAGGAAGCGATCGACGCGCTCGCGCGCGGCGGCCGGCGGCGGGCCGTCCGAGTACTCGATGCTGCTCACCGCGACCCTCTGCCTGCTCGCCTTCGGTGCGGTGATGGTCTTCTCGGCCAGCTCCACCACCCAGGTGCTGAGCAACGGTGGCCTCGCCAACAGCGCCTTCTATCTCAAGCGCACCGTCCTGTTCGGGATCGCGGGGCTGCTGATCATGCGAGTGCTCGCCGTCGGCGGTGTGCGGATGGTGCGCTCGCTGACCCCGGCGCTGCTCGCCGGCTCGCTGTTCCTGCTCGTCGTCGTGCTCGGCATCGGCTCAAGCGCCAATGGCGCGACGCGCTGGATCGGTTCCGGCTTCGTACAGGTTCAGCCATCCGAGCTGGCCAAGGTGGCGCTGGTGCTCTACGGCGCCTACCTGCTGGCCGAAAAGCCGAAACGGGCCCGCAGCATCGAGGGAATGATGCCCTTCCTGCTGCTGACCGGGCTCGCCTGCCTGCTGATCGTGCTCGAGCCCGACCTCGGCTCGGCGATCGTGGTCGCCTTCGCGGTCACGACGACGCTGATCGCCGGCGGCGCCCGGATGCGCGACCTGGCCCTGATCGGGCTCGCCCTCGGGTTCCTGGTCCTACTGGCGGTGCTGATCGAGCCTTACCGGATGGCGCGGCTGACCGGCTTCCTGCACCCCGGCGCCGACGCGGGCGGTGCCGGCTTCCAGGCCGCGCAGGCCAAGATCGCCCTCGGATCGGGCGGGATCTTCGGCGTCGGGCTCGGCAACGGGGTGCAGAAGGCCTTCTACCTTCCCGAGGCCCACACCGACATGATCGCCGCCGTGATCGGCGAGGAGCTGGGGATGGTCGGGATCGCCGGTCTGGTGGGGCTGTTCGGGCTGTTCGGCTACGCGGGCTTTCGGACCGCCCAGCGCGCCAAGGACCGCTACGGCAAGATCCTGGCCGCCGGACTGACCTCGCTGATCCTCTGCCAGGCGATCCTCAACCTCTTCGCGGTCATGGGGCTCGCCCCGCTGACCGGCGTGCCGCTGCCGTTCGTCTCCTACGGCAACAGCAGCCTGCTGGTCAGCCTCGCCGCGGTCGGCCTGATCCTGAACATCGCCCGGGCCAACGAGCGTGGGGTCGCGGCCAGCAATCCGGCCCGCGGCGCTGGCAGACTGCGGGTCTTAGAGGGCGGGCGCTCGAGCCCGCGCGGAAGGAGTGTTGCGAGCGGTGCCAAGGGTCGTGATAGCCGCCGGCGGAACCGCCGGACACGTCGTGCCGGCCATGGCGGTCGCCGACGAGCTTCGGGCCAGGGGCGCTGAGGTCTCCTTCCTCGGCACCCGCGAGCGCGCAGAGGCCGATCTGGTCCCAGCCGCCGGCTTCGAGATCGACTACCTCGCGGTCCAGGGGCTCGACCGGCGCAACCCGCTGAAGGCCGTCTCCGCCGCGGCCAAGGCAGCCGCGGCGGTTCCCGCCGCGCGCCGGGCGCTGCGCCGGCGTGGCGCCGACGTCGTGCTCGGTGGGGGCGGTTACGTCGCCGGACCGGCCGGCCTGGCGGCAATCAGCCTGCGCCTGCCGCTCGTGTTGACCGAAGCCGACAGCCACCTCGGCCTCGCGAACCGGCTGCTCGCGCGACGCGCGCGACGCGTCTGCCTTGCCTTTCCGATCGACGGCCGCGACGGCGATCACTACCTGGTCACCGGCCGGCCGGTCCCGGTCAGGGTGCTGACGGCGGACCGCCCGGCGGCACGGGAGCGGTTCGGGATCGACCCGGCGCGACGCTGCCTGCTCGTCATCGGCGGCAGCCAGGGCGCCCGCTCGGTCAACGAGTGCGCGCTGGACGCGTTCGCAAAGGCGGGGGATCGCGACTTCGACGTCCTGCACGTCGCCGGTCGGCGTGACTACGCGACCTTGCGGCGGCGCCTCGATGAGGCGGGGGACGAGCGCTACACGCTGCTCGAGTACGAGCCCGATCTCGGCGATTGCCTCGCCGCCAGCGATCTGGTCCTCGGTCGGGCCGGCGGGTCGATCTTCGAGCTGACCGCCGCCGGCAGGCCGGCGGTGCTGGTCCCCTACCCGCACGCGACGGCCGACCACCAGGCGGCGAATGCCGAGTGGATGGCGCGGGCGGGTGCGGCGATCGTGATCCCGGACGCCGAGCTGGAGCCGGGGCGGCTGCGGGAGGTTGTGGGCGAATTGCTTGGCGACGATGTCCTCCTCGAGCGGATGACCGCCGCATCTCGGGCCCTGGCCAAGCCCGACGCCGCGAAGCAGATCGCCGACGAGGTACTCGCCGCGCTTCATCCCGACCCTCAAGTAACGAGTGACGAGGAACCAGGAACGCGTCCCTGATGGCGGATTGGACCCAACGCAAGCTCCACTTGATCGGCATCGGCGGCGCCGGGATGAGCGGCCTGGCGCTGGTCTGCCACCAGCTCGGCGCCGCGGTGAGCGGCAGCGACCGCGCCGACTCTTCATATATGGAGCGTCTGCGGACGGCGGGTCTGAAGCCGGCGATCGGCCACGACGCCGCCAATCTGCCCGCCGACGCCGAGGTCGTGGTCTCGACCGCGATCGCGGAAGACAACCCCGAGCTGGCGCTCGCCCGCGAGCGCGGCCAGCGGGTGATCCACCGCGGCGAGCTGCTCGCCGAGCTTTGCGCCGAGCGGCGGTTGCTGGCGATCGCCGGGACGCACGGAAAGACGACCACGACCGCGATGGTCGTATGGGCGCTGCGCGCGGCCGGCGCCAATCCCGCGTTCTTCCTCGGCGGGGAGCTGCCCGGCGCCGGGCCCGACGGCGGCGACGCCAACGCCGGCTGGGGGGCGGGGGAGTGGGTGGTGGCCGAGGCCGACGAGAGCGACGCCAGCTTCCTGCGGCTGCGCCCGGAGATCGCGGTGGTGACCAACATCGAGATGGACCACCATTCGCAGTGGGCCTCGATCACCGAACTGCGGAAGGCGTTCGGCCGCTTCGCCGCCGAGGCCCGTGGCGTCGTCGTGGGGCCCGGTGTCGATCTCGATCAGATCGAGCCCGAAGGTCGAGTCCAGTTCGAGGAGGGCTCCCCGGGGCCGAAGGAATTGCGGCTCTCGGTCCCCGGTCGCCACAACCTGCTCAACGCGCGCGCCGCCCTGGCCGCGCTCGAGCTTGCCGGGTTCGACGCCGGGGCCGCCGCCGGCGCACTCGCCGACTTCCCGGGCGTCCGCCGGCGCCTGGAGCTGAAGGGGGCCCGCAACGGCGCTCGCATCTACGACGACTACGCCCATCACCCGACCGAGGTGCGGGCGGCGCTCGCGGCGCTGCGCGACCTGAAGCCGCGGCGCCTGGTAGCCGTGTTCCAGCCGCATCTCTACTCGCGCACCAAGGCCATGGCCGAGGAGCTGGGGGCGGCGCTGTCGGCCGCGGATGAGGTTGGGGTGCTCGACGTCTACCCGGCGCGAGAGGAGCCGGTTGGCGATCTGGCCGGGGTGAGCGGCCTTCAGGTGGCCGCCGCCGCCGCGGATCGCGCCGGCGGCCGCCCGGTCTGGTGGCTTGTCGACACCGAACGCGCCGAGAGCGCGCTGGCGCCGCGGCTCGCGGAGGGCGACGTGCTGGTGACGATCGGCGCCGGCGACATCTTCCAACTCGCGGAGCGACTCGCGGGATGAGCGCCGGGAGCGCCCCAGCCCCACCGCAGGGGGTGGAGAGCGACTATCCGCTCGCCCGGCTGACGACCGTTCGCACCGGGGGCCCAGCCGACTTCTTCGCCCGTCCGTCGAGCGAGGAGGGGCTGGTCGAGCTGCTGGCCTGGGCGCGGCAGGCGGGCATCGAGGTAGGAGTGGTGGGGTCCGGATCGAACCTGCTTGTAGCCGATGAAGGATTTCGTGGACTTGCAATCAAGCTCGATGGCGAGCTGGCCGAGTTCGAGCACGAAGGTCAGCGCCTGGTGGCGGGCGGCGGAGCGCGACTCCCCTCGGCGGCCGCCAAGGCGGCGTCCTGGGGGCTGTCGGGCCTCGAGTTCGGAATCAACATCCCGGGAACGGTCGGAGGCGCGGTGAAGATGAACGCCAACGCCTACGGCGGGCAACTCGCCGAGGTGCTCGAGTGGGTCGACGTCTGCACCGCCGACGGTCGCGAGCGCCGTCCTCCCGGCCGGTTGGGCTTCTCCTATCGGAGCTCCAACCTGGAGCGGGGCGAGGTCGTGGCCCGCGCCTCGTTTCAGCTTCAGCCGGGAGAGCCGGTTGCGATCAAGGAGGCGATGGGGGAGATGCGGGGCAGGCGGCGGGAGGCGCAACCCTCGGGGATAAAGACCTTCGGCTCGACCTTCAAGAACCCGGAGGAATCTTCTGGGCAGACCGCGGGCCAGTTGCTCGAGGCCGCCGGGTGTCAGGGCCTCGAGCGCGGCGGTGCCCGCTTCGCTCCCAAGCACGCCAACTTTGTCGAGAACACCGGCGAGGCGACCACGGCCGACGTGCTCGAGCTGATGGCGGAGGGTCGCCGCCGGGTGCACGAGCGCTTCGGTGTCGTGCTGGAGCCCGAGGTGCAGGCGCTGGGCGAGCTTCGCTGGCCGCAAGGCTGGGAGCTTCGGTGAGTACCGCCTCGGTCGCGCTGCCGCGTCGCGCCCGCGCCCGGATCAGGGTCCTGCGCCGGCGACTCGTCCTCTTCGCCCTGATCGCCGTCGCGGCGATTGCCCTCTACATGCTCTGGTTTCGCGATTCCTCGCTGGTGGCGGTGAAGTCGGTGCAGGTCGATGGAACCGGCGCCGGTGCGATGGAGAAGCGTCTCGACCGCGTTCTGACCGCGGCCGGAAAGGAAATGACGACGCTCCACGTTCGCCAGTCGGCGCTCGACAACGCGGTGCGGCCCTTCCCCCTGGTCGAGTCGGTGAGCGCCGACCCGAGCTTTCCCAGCGGACTCACTATCCAGGTCACAGAGCGCCGGCCGATCGGGCTGATCGGGGACGGGTCCAACGCGATTGCGGTCGCCGGAGACGGGACGATCCTGCGCGGGGTCTCGACCGACCATCTCCACTTGCCGCGGCTGCCCCTGTCCTCGGCGCCGAAGGGACCGCGGCTCAAGGGCACGATGCTCCAGCAGACGGAGGTCCTCGGGGCCACGCCGGCGGGGCTGCTGCGATACGTGGACCACACCTTCAACGGGGACAGCGGAGTCCGAGTCTCGCTCGCCGGTGGGGTCGAGCTGCGCTTCGGCGATGCGACCCAAGCGGCGAAGAAATGGCGCGCCGCCACCGCTGTGTTGTCCGACCCAAAGCTCGGCCCACTCGATTATGTAGACCTCTCTTTCCCGGGCCGCCCGGCCGTTGGCGGGGTCGGTCACTCGCCGCCCCCGGTTTCAACCGGCTGAGCAAGGCGCTGGACGAGCAAGAACGAGAGTGGCGCAAACCGCATGGAAATGCGGAATCCCAGCGCTGGCGTCGAAGTCGTGCCTGCTAGGCAGCAACCCTCGACCACAGGGTTAGCCACCAGAAACCCTCAACCCAAGGTCGAGAAACGCGTTTGCAGGATCTCGTCCTGCGGTTTGACAGAGGGACAGGAATGCCTTACGTTGAGCGCAATTCCTGCAAGGTGCAGACTATGCGTAACCCTGAAGCATGGCTGCAGCCTCGGACGGATTAAAGGCTTCAACAGCGGTTTAGGGCCAAACGGGACATGGAATCCACCTATCTTGCGGTGATCAAGGTCGTCGGCGCTGGAGGCGGCGGCACTAACGCGGTGAGCAGAATGGTTGACGCCGGCATTCGCGGCGTCGAGTTCGTCGCTGTCAACACCGACGCACAGGCGCTTCAGGCCTGCGACGCGGACATCAAGCTTTCGATCGGCAGCGAGCTGACCCGCGGCCTCGGTGCGGGCGGCAACCCGGAGGTCGGGGCAGGAGCCGCCGCTGAGAGCCGCGACGAGATCAAGGAGGCGCTGAAGGGCGCAGACATGGTCTTCGTGACCGCCGGCGAGGGGGGCGGAACCGGAACCGGCGCCGCCCCGGTGATCGCCGAGATCGCCAAGGAGGAGATCGGCGCCCTGACCGTCGGCGCGGTGACCAAGCCGTTCGAGTTCGAGGGCAAGCGCCGCATGCAGCAGGCGCTCGAGGGGATCGAGAAGCTGCGCGCCAACGTCGACACGCTGATCATCGTCCCCAACGAGAAGCTCCTTCAGGCGGTCGAGCGGCGCACCAGCGTCCTGGAGGCCTTCCGGATGGCCGACGACATCCTGCGCCAGGGCGTCCAGGGCATCACCGACCTGATCACGATCCCGGGCCTGATCAACCTCGACTTCGCCGACGTGCGCACGATCATGCGCGACGCCGGCTCGGCGCTGATGGGCGTCGGCACCGCCTCCGGCGAGAGCCGCGCCCAGGACGCCGCCAAGACCGCGATCACCTCGCCGCTGATCGAGGAGTCGATCAACGGCGCCACGGGCATGCTGCTCAACATCACCGGCCCCGAGGACCTCGGCCTGTTCGAGGTCAACGAGGCGGCCCAGCTGATCCAGAACGAGGCGGACAGCAACGCCAACATCATCTTCGGCGCCGTCGTCGACCAATCGATGCGCGACGAGGTCCGGGTGACCGTGATCGCGACCGGCTTCGAGGGCTTCGAGCTGCTCGCCCGAACCCCGCAACGGGTGCGCCGCGCCGGCCGCGCGAGCCGCCGCCGGGTCTCACCCGACGACACCGATTTGCGCGGGCTGCGCGTGGATGAGGACGACATCGACGTCCCCACGTTCCTGCAGGATTAGGCCGCTGCAAACCGTCGCGTTTCGGCGTCCTCGGTCGGCCGTCTCGCTTACGCACGATTCAAGTGCGCTCGCTTCGCCGGCCTCCCTGCGTCCACCGAACCGCTCGGTTTTCGCGGCCTGGCCCTCGGTTCATCGGCCTGGCCCTCGGTTCATCGGCCTAGCCCTCGGTTCATCTAGCCTGCGGACATGGCCACCGCCGCTTCCCTCAAGCGTACGCCGCTCTACAAGCTCCACCGAGAAGCGGGCGCGAAGCTCGTGCCTTTTGCTGGCTTCGAGATGCCGGTCTCCTACGACGGCATTCGGCCCGAGCACCTCGCGGTGCGCACCCATGCCGGCATATTCGACGTCTCCCACATGGGCGAGGTCGAGACCGAGGGGCCGGGCGCGCTCGCGTTCCTCCAGCACCTGCTCTCCAACGACGTCGCCGCGATCGAGATCGGCGGCGCCCAGTATTCCTGCCTAACCAACGAGCAGGGCGGGGTTATCGACGACCTCTTCACATACCGGCTCGGCGACGATCGCTACCTGACTGTCACCAACGCCGCCAACCACGACACCGACCTCGATTGGCTTGGACGCCACACACAGGGCTTCGACGTCGCGGTCCGCGACGTCGCCGATCGCTACGCGATGCTCGCAGTGCAGGGGCCCAACGCCCGCCGGATCGTCGCCGAGACCCTGGGTGTCGAGCTGCCCGAGCGGATGCAGGTGCAAGTCGTCCGAATCGGCGACCGCCCGGCGCTGGTCTGCGGCACCGGCTACACGGGCGAGGACGGCGTCGAGCTGCTGATCGACCCCGAGATCGCCCCCGCGATCTGGACCGAGCTTGTCGACGCCGGCGTCGTCCCCTGCGGGCTTGGCGCCCGCGACACGCTGCGCCTCGAGGTCTGCTTTCACCTCCACGGCCAGGACCTGACCCCGGACCGCAATCCGATCGAGGCGGGGCTGGGCTGGTGCTGCAATGAGCAGACCGGCTTCGTGGGCTCGGATGCGATCGCCGCCGTCCGCGCGAAGGGGCCGGCCGAGAAGCTCGTCCCGTTCACGATCGAGGGCCGCGGCATTCCGCGAACGGGCAACGAGGTGCTGCGGGAGGGCGAGCGGGTCGGCGAGGTGACCAGCGGAACCTTCTCGCCCTCGCTGGAGATCGGGATTGGGATGGCATACGTTGCCGCTCAGCTAGCTGAGCCTGGGGCAGAGCTGGAGATTGACGTCCGCGGCCGGCGCCGCCCCGCAAAGGTGGGATCCAAGCCCCTCTACAAGAAGGAGAAAGCGTGAGCGACAAGTATCCCGACGGCCTCCTGTACCACCCCGAGCACGATTGGGCGAAGGTGGAGGGCGACAGCGCGACCTTCGGCGTCACCTGGTACGCGCAGGATTCTTTGGGCGAGGTGGTCTTCTACGACCCGCCCGAGGTTGGCACCGCGGTCACCAAGGACCAACCCTACGCCGAGGTCGAGTCGGTGAAGGCGGTCTCTGACGTCTTCGCGCCGCTCTCGGGGGAGGTCACGGAGGCGAATGCGGCGCTGTCGGACGGCCCCGAGACGATCAACTCCGACCCTTACGGCAACGGCTGGATGGTCAAGGTGAAGCTCACCGATCCCTCCGAGACAGAGAGCCTGATGGACGCCGCGGCCTACCAGAAGATGGTCGAGGAGTCGTAGGCCTCGGGGGCTCGCGACGGTCGGTCGTCAAACTGAAGGCATGTCCCGAGCATCGAGTAACGAGGAACGAGGAACGAGCTCCTGACCCGCTACACGTCCGCCACAGACGCAGACCGGGCCGAGATGCTGGCCGAGATCGGCGTCGACTCGGTCGAGGAGCTCTTCGAGCAGATTCCAGAGCCGGTGCGCCTCGGCCGCCCGCTCGAGCTCGCCGACGGCCTGGGCGAAAACGAGGTGTTCGAGCGGTTGGCGGCTCTCGCGGAGCGCAACGCCGACGCCGAGCATGAGATCTGCTTTCTGGGGGCGGGGATGTACGACCACTACACGCCGGCGATCGTCGACGCGATCACCCAGCGGTCCGAGTTCCTGACCCCCTACACCCCCTACCAGCCAGAGGTCTCCCAGGGCGGCCTTCAGGTGATGTTCGAGTTCCAGACCGCGATCTCGGAGCTGACTGCGCTTCCGGTGTCCAGCGCCGGCCTTTACGAGGGGCCGTCGACGGTCGCCTCGGCCGGCTATCTGGCGATTGGCGCCACCGGGCGCTCGCGCTTCGTCGTCTCGCGCGGCGTGCACCCGCACAGCCGCGAGACCCTGGCCACCTACGCGGCCGGTTATGGCGCGGATCTGGTCGAGGTCGGGATCGAGGACGGCCTCACCGACGCGGCGGCACTGGCCGATGCGGTCGACGCCGAGACCGCCGCCGTCTTCCTGCAGAGCCCCAACTTCCTCGGTGCGGTCGAGGACGTCGAGGCCCTGGGTGCGGCGGCGAAGCAGCACGGCGCTCTGCTGATCGTCGCCTGCGACCCGATGACGCTGGGGGTCCTGAAGCCACCCGGCGAGTGCGGCGCCGACGTCGCCGTCGGCGAGGGCCAGCCGCTCGGCAACCGGCTCGACTTCGGCGGCCCCTCGTTCGGCTTCTTCTGCGCGACCGAGGAGCACATCCGCCGTATGCCGGGGCGCATCGCCGGCGAGACCATCGACGCGGATGGGAGGCGGGGGTTCGTGCTCACACTGCAGACCCGCGAGCAGCACATCCGGCGCGAGAAGGCGACCCACAACATCTGCACCGCGCAGGCGCTGAACGCGCTCGCCGCGATCGTCCACCTCGCCTGGCTGGGGCGTCAGGGCTACCGCGAGCTCGGCGAGCTGCTGGTCCAGCGCACCGCCTACGCGCGCGAGCGCCTCGGCGCCGTCGACGGAGTCGAGCTTCTGCACGAGGCGCCGGTGGCGCGCGAGTTCGCGCTCCGCCTCGACGAGCCCGTCGCCGAGGTGCTCGACCGCTGCGCCGAGCGGGGCATCGCCGCCGGCTATCCGCTGGGGCGCGAGTACCCCGAGTACGCCGATGGGCTTCTGGTCGCGATCACCGAACGCCGCACAAAGGAGCAGATCGACAAGCTCGCCGAGGCGCTGGGCGACGCGGTCAGGGCCAGTCGAGGCGCCTTTGTCGCGGATAGGGCGACAAAGGCGCCTCACGTGGAGGCCGCGCGATGACCTTGTCCGCGGCGCCGCCCACAAGCGCCGCCATCCCCAGCGCGCAGCAGCGCGAGCCGGTGCTGACGATCTTCGAGAAGTCCGAGCCCGGGCGACGGGCGGCGGCGATCCCCGAATCGGGGGTCCCCGAGCAGCCGCTTTCGGAGCTGATCCCGGAGCGGCTCTTGCGCGCCGAGGCGCCCCGCCTGCCGGAGATCGCCGAGCCCGAGATCGTGCGCCACTACAACCGCGTGTCGCGTCGCAACTTCGACCTCGACAGCGGCTTCTATCCGCTCGGCTCCTGCACGATGAAGCACAACCCGCGGCTCAACGAGCGGGTGGCGGCGCTGCCAGGCCACGCCCGGCTTCACCCCGCCCAGGACCCGAAGCGGGCTCAGGGGGCGCTGGAGCTGATGTGGACGCTGCAGGAGACGCTGGCGGAGATCTGCGGCCTGCCCCATGTCAGCCTTCAGCCGTCGGCGGGCTCTCACGGCGAGCTCGCCGGGCTGCTGCTGACCCGCGCCTACCACGCCGACCGCGGCGAGCAACGGCACCGGGTGCTGACCCCCGACACCTCCCACGGGACCAACCCGGCCTCGGTGACGATGGCCGGATACGAGGTGGTCAAGGTGGCGACCAACGAGCGCGGCGGGGTGGAGTTGGACGACCTGCGCGCCAAGGCCACGGACGACGTTGCCTGCCTGATGCTGACCAACCCGAACACGCTCGGCCTCTTCGACGAGAACATCGCCGAGATGGCGGCGATCGTGCACGGCGTCGGCGGCACCCTCTACTACGACGGCGCCAACCTGAACGCGATCATGGGCCACTCGCGGCCCGGCGACATGGGCTTCGACATCGTCCACGTCAACCTGCACAAGTCGTTCTCGCAGCCGCACGGGGGAGGCGGGCCCGGCGGGGGGCCGATCGCGGTCTCCGATCGGATCGAGCCGTACTTGCCCCGCCCGCAGGTCGTGCGTCGGGAGGGAGCCAACGGCTCGGAGCCCTCCTTCGACCTCGACTACGAGCGCCCGAAGTCGATCGGGCGCCTGCGCGGCTTTCAGGGCAACTTCGGCGTCTTCGTCCGCTCGCTCGCCTACATGCTCAGCCTCGGCGGCGACGGCCTCGCCGAGGCTTCGGAGACCGCGGTGCTGAACGCCAACTACCTGCTGGCGCGCCTTCAGAAGGGCCGCGCGGGCCGCTATCTGCCGGTCGCCTTCGACCGCCTCTGCATGCACGAGTTCGTCCTCTCGGGCAAGCCGGCGAAGAACGAGCTCGGGGTGCAGACCCTCGACGTCGCCAAGCGGCTGCTCGACTTCGGCTTCCATCCGCCGACCGTCTACTTTCCGCTGCTGGTCGACGAGGCGCTGATGGTCGAGCCGACCGAGACCGAGCCGCGGGAGAACCTCGACGCCTTCGCCGACGCGATCGAGAGCATCCTCGAGGAGGCCGAGAGCGATCCGGAGATCGCCAAGCAGGCGCCCTACACGACGCCGGTGCGCCGTCTCGACGAGGTGAAGGCGAACCGCCAGCCCGTGGTGCGCCAGACGCTCGACTGACGCGGTTGCCGATCCGCATGGCCGATGAATTTCGCGGGGCCGGGCGGTCTTAGTAGGGCAACCCGACGAACAGGAGGATCGAAAATGACCAAGACCGAGACCGGGACCCACATCACCGAGATTGGGGTGGTGATCGTTCCCGTCAGCGACCAGGAACGGGCGCTCGACTTCTACGTCGACAAGCTCGGATTCGAGAAGCGCTCGGACACCCCATTCGGTGATGGCGAGCGCTGGATCGAGGTGGCCCCGCCTGGCGCCTCGACGGTGCTGGCTCTGGTTCCCCCGCGCAAGGGCGACCCGACCGGGGTCGAGACTCGCGTGGCCCTTTCGAGCGACGACATCGACGCCGACCATGCGGCCCTGCGGGACCGCGGAGTCGACGTCGACGAGGAGGTCATGCGGATGGGAGATCCCGTCCCGCCGATGTTCTTCCTCCGCGATCAGGACGGCAACTCCCTTTTCGTGGTCGACCGCAGCTGACGGGTGGCCGACTAACTACCTGGTGACGCAGGCGCGCGGTCCCGGCTGGGACCGCGCGTCGTCGTCGTCGCGACCAGGAGCCCCCTTAGGCGCCCTGGCGTGCGTGATGCTCTAGGTCGCGTCTCTGTGCACGACATCGGGTTCGCCGAGCCACAGCACACCGGACGGCCGGCCCTGCTGCCTTACCTACACAGCTGCGGCTGCCGTGCGCGAGCTCGCGGCCCGAGCCGGCTGGGAGCGGGGCCGCTCCCAAGCAGCGGCGGAGGCGATCACGCTTCACGCGAATCTCTACGTTGGACGCGGCGACACCCCCGAGGCATACTTGCTGTTCGCCGGCGCGCGTCTGGACCAGACCGGGTTTCGCCATTGGGACCTCGATCAGGAGACAGTCCAGGCCGTGCTCGAGCGTTATCCACGCGACGATTGGAAACGCTCCTGCTGCCAGACGATGAGCGTGCAGGCTGCTGGCACCCGTGCCCACTTCTACACGCGCTAGTTGGCCGGCAATCGCTTCATCATGCGCGCCCCCTTCGAGGAGTGAGAAGCCGACCCGTAGGGTTGTCGCATGACCGCCTTCGGTATTCAGCCCGTCATCACCCCGCTGAGGCCTGACCGATGAGGATCGGCCTCGTCCTCGGCGCCGGCGGGATCCAGGGGGGTGCCTGGCTGACCGGCGGCCTGGACGCCCTCGCCGAGCAGACGGGCTGGGACCCGGCGGACGCCGATTACGTGGTGGGAACCTCGGCGGGTTCGATGATCGCGGCGCTCTGCGCCTCCGGCGTGCCGCCCTGGTTCATGGTGGCCCACTCGCGCGGCGAGACCTTCGAGGGCGTCGTCGACGCCGATGGCAGACCGGCCGCCGACGCCGACCGCGCCGCCGGGGCGCGCTTCGAGCTGGAACGCGCGCTGCCGCCGATCGGTCCCGGCTCCTGGCGGTTGGCGCTGCGCACCCTCGGCAGCCCCCGCAGCTACACGCCGGCAACCGTGTTCAGCGGCTGGTTTCCGCGCGGCGTGTTCTCCACGGAGTCGCTGAAGGCGACGATTCGCCGGGTGGTGCCGAGCGGCTGGAGCCCGCATCCGAACCTCTGGATCGTCGCCTGCGACTACGGGACCGGGAGGCGGGTGCCGTTCGGGCGCACCGACGCCCCCGAGGCCGACCTCGCCGACGCGGTCGCCGCCTCCTGCGCGATCCCCGGCATCTACCACCCGGTGACGATCGGCGAGCGCCGCTACGTCGACGGCGGCATCTATTCGGCCTCCAACCTCGACCTGCTGCGCGCCGAGGATCTCGACCTCGTCATCTGCCTGAACCCGACCTCGACCCTGCACCCGATTCGCGCCATCAACCCGCGCGACGCCTTCAACATCGTCTTCCGCCGTGCCTCCGGCCGGAGGCTGGGCAGCGAGGCCAAGAAACTGGTCGCGGCCGGCACCGAGGTCGTCCTCATCCAGCCAGTCGGCGACGACATCGAGGCGATGGGGCCGAACCTGATGAGCCGGAAGAATCGCAACCGGGTGATCGAGGTGGCCCGGCGAACCGTCGCCGAGCAGCTCCGCGAGCCCGCGATCAGCGAGCTGCTCGCCGAGCTCCCGCCCGGCCACCCCCAGAGGGTCCGCCGCCCACCCGGTCCACCTTCGGAGTGGCCGGACTGGCGCGAGCTTCCGCCGCGCCCTGCGGTCGCCGGCTCCTAGCCGCGTTAGTCGGCGGCCGGGCTGCCGGCCAGCTTCGCGAAGCTCGGCAGCTTCTGCTCCAGCTCCAGCACCGGCGCGAACAGGTCGCCGTGCTTGGAGACCCGCTTCAGCACGTCTGCGGTCTCGAAGACGAGCAGGTCGGCGTCGCCGTTGTGGGCGCAGCGCTCGACCTCGTCCCAGCTCACCGGGGTCGAGACGGTCGGATGCTCGCGGGCCCGCATCGAGTAGACGGCCACCGTTGTCTTGCGCGGGTGGTTCTGGCTCCAGTCGACGAACACCTTTCCCTTGCGGATCTCCTTGCTCATCTTCGAGACGACCTTGCCGGTCTGCTTCTCGAGGAATTGCGCCATCGCCTTGGCGAACGGCTTGGTCTCGTCGTAGTGCGACTTGGTGTTCAGCGGCAGGTACACCTGAAGCCCCTTGGAGCCGGTCGTCTTCGGGAAGCACCGCAGGTCGAAGTGCCCGAACATCTCTCGCAGCTGCAGCGCGATCCGGCAGCAGTCGACGACGTTGGCCGGCGGGCCGGGGTCGAGGTCGAAGGCGAGAACTGTCGGCTGCGCGGGCCTGCGAGCGATCGACAGAGACGGGTGAAGCTCGATCGTCGCCAGCTGCGCCATCCAGATCAGGGTCGGGCGGCCGTCGCAGACGCAGAAGTCGATCTTGCCGGCATGCGGCCCGGCGGTCACGGTCGCGGTCTTCACCCACTTCGGCCGGTGCTTTGGGCAGCGCTTCTCGAAGAACGCCGCGTCGAGGTTCTCGACACCCTCGGGGAAGCGGCGCAGCGTCACCGCCCGGCCCGCGAGGTGGGGGACCATCACGTCCGCGATGCGGGCGTAGTAGTCGATCATCTCGCCCTTCGTGAAGCCCGTCTTCGGGTACAGGACCTTGTCCAGGTTGGTGAGCTTCAGCTCACGCCCGTCGACCTCGACCTCGCGGGCCTTCGCCGCCAAGGGCTAGGACTTCGACTTGGAGCGGGGCTTCGACTTCGTGCGGCTCGACGAGCCCGATGACTTGCGACGCGCTGAGCTCGACGCCTTGGCGGCAGGTTTGCGCTTTGGCTTGCGCTTTGCCCCGCCGTCACCACCCAGCTCCTCGCCCTTGACCGCGGCGAGGCTCTCCTCCAGCGCGGCCATCAAGTCGGGCGCCTTGGTCGGCTCGGGCTCTTCGCCCTCGTGGGCGACTATCTCCTTGCCCTGCGCCTTTTGCTCGATCAGCGACAGCAGCTGCTCGCGGTACTCGTCGCGGTACTTGTCCGGCTCGAAGTCGCCCGCCAGCGAGTCGATCAGCTTCTCTGCCATCTCGCGCTCGCGCTTCTCGACCCGCGGCGCCGAATCGGGGAGCACGTCCTCCAGCTCGCCGGGCGAGACGACCTCGTCGGCGAAGCGCATCGTTGTCAGGGTCAGGACCCCGTCCATCGGCCGGATCGCCGCCAGATGCTCCTTGTTGCGAAGCACGAAGCGGGCGATCGCTGCCTTGCCGGCGCTCTGCATCGCCTTGACGAGCAGGCCGTAGGCCTTCTCGGCGCCCTCGGCCGGGGCGAGGTAGTAGGGGCTGTCGAAGTAGATCGGGTCGATCTGCTCGATGTCGACGAAGTCCTGGATCTCGATCGCCCGCGTCTTCGCGGGGTTGAGCTCCTCGAGCTCGTCGCGGCTCAGGATCACGTAGCGGTCCGGGGAGATCTCATAGCCCTTGACGATCTCCTCGTAGGGGACCTCCTTCTCGTCCGACTCGGCGACCCGCTTATGGCGCACCCGTGAGCCGTCGGACTCGCGCAGCTCGTTGAAGCGGATCGTCTTGCGCGACACCGCGCTGTACAGCTTCACCGGCACGTTCAGCAGGCCGAAGCTGATCGTTCCTGACCAGATAGCTCGCGCCATGAGGGGAATTCTTCCAGGCGTCTACCCGCGCTTCCTTTAGGCCAACCGAAGCGGGTGCGGTCTTGCGAGTCAAATTGCGGCGGCTACGCCGCCTGACAGTGGTGGTGGGCCGGCCGACGGTCACACCGGCACGGCCCAAGCGACAGTTAGGCTCAGCGCCACGCCCACTCAAAGTCGAGGAGCACCGATGTCAACCTTGCACCCACAGGCCCGCGAACTGCTCGAGTCCGACGCACTCGCCCATCTCGTCACGCTCAACCCCGACGGCAGCCCGCAGCTCAGCTGTGTGTGGGTGGGCCTCGACGGTGACGAGATCGTCAGCGGGCACATGGGGCCGCGCCAGAAGCTGCGTAACGTGGAGCGCGACCCGCGGGTCGTGGTCTCGCTCGAGGGCGCCGAGCTCGACCAGCTCGACCTGCGCCAGTACCTGGTCGTCCATGGCAAGGGCCGGGTGGAGGAGGGCGGGGCGGCCGACCTCCTTCAGCGGCTCGCGCACGTCTATCTGGGGCCCGACGTGACCTTCCCGCCGCCTGAGCACGCCGGCCCCGGTGGATACGTGCTGCGCATCACCCCCGAAAGCCTTGGCGGCAACGGCCCCTGGGCGCAGGGCGGCTGAGATGCGGATCTTCTCCGGCATCCAGCCGACCGGGCGCAAGCACCTGGGCAACTACATCGGGGCGATCCGCCAGTACGTCGAGGGCCAGGGCCACGGCGAGGCGATCTACTGCATCGTCGACCTGCACGCGATCACCGTCGCCTACGAGCCGGGCGAGCTTCGCGACTACCTCTACGACACGGCGGCGATCCTGCTCGCCGCCGGGCTCGACCCCGAGCGCTGCATCCTCTTCCGCCAGTCCGACGTGCACGAGCACACCGAGCTGACCTGGCTGCTGGCGGCTGTGACGGCGTGGGGCGACCTCAACCGGATGCACCAGTTCAAGGACAAGTCGGCCAAGCAGCGCGAGCTGGTCTCGGCCGGGCTCTTCTTCTATCCCGTGCTGATGGCCGCCGACGTGCTCGCCTACAGGGCGAACGAGGTGCCAGTGGGCGACGACCAGCGCCAGCACGTGGAGCTCATGCGAGAGATCGCGCGCCGGTTCAACGAGCGCTTCGGCGAGACGCTCGTCGTGCCCGACGTCCGAGTGCCGGAGGTGGGCGCGAGGATCATGGACCTCCAGGAGCCCACCAACAAGATGTCCACCACCGCAGCCACCGAGGCCGGCACCGTCTACGTGCTCGACGAGCCCGACGCGATCCGCGCCAAGTTCGGCGGCGCCGTCACCGACTCCGGTCGCGACATCGTTCGCTCCGACGACAAGCAGGGGATCTCGAACCTGATCGAGATCACCTCGGTGGCCAGAGGAGTGATGCCGGAGGAGGTCGAGAAGGAATTCGCGGGATCGGGGTACGGCGACTTCAAAGGAGCGGTGGCGGAGTCGGTGGTCGAGCTGCTGGCTCCGGTGCGCGAGCGCTACGCCGAGCTGCGCCCCGACACCGCGGCGCTGGAGAAGACGCTCGCAGAAGGGGCAGAGAAGGCTCGAGGGATTGCTTCGGAGACCCTGGTCGAGGTGCGCGAGCGGATGGGGGTCGGGCCGCCCCCCAGCTAGGGCGGAACCTCAGCGGCTGTCCGAGTCAGAGCGGACGAATTGGCGCGCCAGGGCGGGCCGCATGATAAAAAGGGAATACCCGCTCAGCACCAATTTCTGGGGCTGGGGATCGGTATTTTTCAGTAGTCGATGAGAGGCAGGAGAGGCCGGATGCCCGCGAGGTTCGCCGCTAGACGCTGGATCGCGTTGCCGTTGGTGCTGCTCGGAGCGCTGCTCCCGGCGGCCTCGGCGCAAGCCGCACTCGATTTGACCAGCCCCGTCGCGGCGCCGGACAACACCAACGCCGGAGCCCATTCGAACTTCAATCTCTCGTTCAACATCAGCGGCACCGACCACATCAAGAACCTGGTCACGGAGCTGCCGCCGGGGTTGGTCGGCGCTCCGACCGCCGCCGGCTATTGCGTTCCAGCCCAGTTGATGAACAACGCCTGCCCGGCTAATTCTGTGATCGGTAACGCGAGCTCGAACGTCACAGCAACCGTAGCCAATCCCTTGCCGCTGACCCTGCCGCTGACCGCGACCGGCAACGTCTACAACATGATTCCCCAGGGCAGCGATCCTGCCACGCTGGGAATCGTCCTCACGGCGCTTCCCGCTAACCCGGTCGTCAGCTCTGATCCGGTGATCTTGATCGGCCACGCGAGCGCTCGCTCGACCGACTTCGGCCTCAACACGACGATTCTCGACATTCCCCAGACCGCCGGCCTCACCCTGCTCGGCAACATCCACCAAAGCTCCCCCGTCCATATCGACAGCACCAGCCTCACCCTTCGCGGCGCGAGCCCGCAGTTCATGACCAACCCAACCTCCTGCGGGACGAAGACGACGAGGATCACTGGCACGTCCTATGAAGGCGACACCCAGACCGTCACTGCTTCTTGGAACTCGGTCAACTGCGGCGCGGAGAGGTACAACCCGAATCTCGGCGTCACGATCGACCTGACCGGCGACGCCGCCCACATCGTCAATCCCGATCTCACCACCGACGTGACCCAGGGGCTGGACGAGGCGAACAGCAAGCGGGTGGAGGCGATCCTGCCGTCCGCCCTGGCGGCCAACAACGACACGCTCAACCACCAGTGCCCGGCGACCAGCTTCTCGTTGGATCCCGCGGTTCCGCAGAGTTGTCCTTCGAGCACCCAGGTGGGCACGGCGGTGGCCAAGACGCCGCTGCTGTCGCAGCCACTGCAAGGCCCCGTATACCTGATCCAGAGCGCCGGGCTTCTGCCCAAGGTCGGCCTCGACCTCAAGGGCCCGCTACCGGCCCGGATTCTCGGCGACGCCACCCCGACGGCCGACTTCCGGCTCGACAACGTCTTCGGCACCGAGGGTCCGGGCCTGCCGGACGTGCCGTTGAGCAGCTTCAAGCTCACCTTCACCGGGGGACACGGGGGACTGATCGTCGCCAAGAATGAGGTTTGTGATGGCCCCGATCCCTACAACGCGGTCTTCGACTCCTTCGGCGGCCAGCACGTGACTCAGCAGAGCAACGCGAAGGTGATCGGCTGCGGCTTCGCCAATCGCCTCAAGAAGGGCCGCTGCGATCACCACAAGCTCACCGACGTGGGCACGAAGCACCGCGACAGGATCCGCGGCACCAAAAAGCGCGACGTGATCAACGGGCTCGGCGGCAACGACAAGATCATCGGTCTGAAGGGCAACGACCTGCTCTGTGGCGGCAAGGGCAAGGACAAGCTCTCCGGCGGCGCCGGCAAGGACAAGCTCTTCGGCGGCAAGGGCAAGGACAAGCTCTTCGGCGGCAAGGGCAAGGACAAGCTGGCCGGCGGGCCGGGCAAGGACAAGCAGAAGCAGTAGCGGCCGCGGCGTCGCCTACCCTTCGCGGGGATGGCGGTCGCCTCGCTCGACCTCGAGCTTGACGTCTTCGCGGGCCCGTTCGACCTGCTGCTGGCGGTCGTGCTGCGCGAGGAGATCAGCCTGCTCGAGGTCGACCTCTCCGACATCGTGCTCGCCTACATCGAGCACCTCGAGCGCGAGGACGAGCTCGACCTCGAGGTGGCGACCGAGTTCCTGGTCCTGATCGCGTCGCTTCTGGAGCTGAAGTCGCGCCTGCTGCTGCCGGGGGCCGAGGAGCTGGGCGAGGTCGGCCCCGAGGAGGCGGTCGAGGAGCTGGTCGCCCGAATGCTCGAATACCGCCGCTACCGCGATGCGGCGGCGATGCTGAGCGAGCGGTTCGACAACGAGCGCGGCTTCCTCTACCGCTCGGCACCGCTGCCGCCGGAGCTGCGCCGCGTCTCGCTCGATGCCGCCAAGGCAACCTACGACCCCGAGCTGCTGGCGTCGGCGATCGGCGACTTGCTCGTCGTTCCGGCCGACCCGGACACCAGCCACATCCGTCCCACGGTTTCGCTGGATCGGCGGCTCGGCGTCCTGCGCGAGCTGCTCGGGAATCGCGGCAGCTTCGACTTCGAGGACGCCTTTGGAGCCGAGGACCGCCTCACCCAGGCGGTGACTCTGTTCGCCCTGCTGGAGCTGCATCGCAAGGGCGAAGCGACCTGGGAGCAGCGCGAGGCGTTTGGCCCGATCCAGATCAAGAACGTCGAAGTCGGAGGTTGAGACCGCAGACATGACCGAGAGCACGACAACGATCTCGCCCCTCGCACGAACAGTGGAGGCGCTGCTTTTCCTCTCGCCCGAGCCGGTCGGGGTAACCGACCTGGTCGAAGCGACCGACGCCACCGAGGCCGAGGTGGAGCGCGCGATCGACCAGCTTCGCGGCCGCCTCGCCGAGGGGGCGGGCGGCGTCGTCCTGCGCGAGGTTGCCGGGGGCTTCACCCTCGCCTCGTCGCCGGAGGCCGAGGCGGCGGCCCGGCGGCTGCTGTCGAAGCCGCGCACCCCGCCGCTCACCCAGGCCCAGGCCGAGACGCTCGCGATCGTCGCCTACCTGCAGCCTGTCTCCCGCCCCGAGATCGCCCGCATCCGCGGGGTCTCCTCGGAGTCGGCGGTGCAGACGTTGAGCGAGCGGGGCCTGATCGAGGAATCGGGGCGCTCGCGGTTCGGCGCCACGATCTACAAGACGACGCCGCTGTTCGAGAAGCTGTTCGGTCTACCGGGCCTCGACCGCCTGCCCGACCCCTCGCGCTTCGACCCGACCCCCGAGGACGAGCGCGAGTTGCGCGAGCGCCTGCTGCGGGCCGGCGAGCAACGGGTCGAGTAGCTGCGGTTCGCGCCGAGCTCGAGTTTTTCAATGACATGGATTGAAAACCTCGAGCTGGGCGTATGAGGCGGCGTTGATGCGACTCGCGAAGTTCCTCGCTCGGGCCGGCGTCGCCTCGCGACGGGCGGCCGAGGAGGTCGTTGCCGAGGGAAGGGTGACGATCGACGGCGAGACGGTCACCGACCCGGCCCGCGACGTGACCGACGACACCGAGGTTCGGGTGGACGGGCGCTCGGTGGCCGCCGAGCAGGCCGAGACTTGGCTGCTGAACAAGCCCGCTAGCGTCGTCTCGACCGCGCGCGAGCCCGGCCGCCGCCGCGCGGTAACCGACCTGATCGAGTCGCCGGCCCGCCTCTATCCGGTCGGTCGTCTCGACGCCGACTCGACCGGACTGATCTTGCTGACCAACGACGGTGAGCTCGCCAACCGGTTGACCCATCCCCGCTATGAAGTGCCGAAGACCTACCGGGCCGAGTTGCGCCGCCCACCCGCCGAGGACGAGCTGGAGCGGCTGAGGCGCGGGGTCGAGCTCGAGGACGGGCCGACGGCCCCGGCCAGGGTGGAGCGGATCGGCGAGCGCGAGATCGAGATCACGATCCACGAGGGGCGCAACCGCCAGGTTCGCCGCATGGCGGAGGCGGTCGGCAACGAGGTCGTGAGGTTGGAGCGCGTGCGACTCGGGTCGCTCGAGCTAGGCGAGCTGCGGCCGGGCGAGGCCCGCCGCCTCACGGACGAGGAGGTTGGCCGCCTTTGGGAAGATGCACGGCCGTGAGGCGAAGCCGAACATCGTGATGTCCACGGATGAGCGACTGTTTGCGGTTCGCGGCGCGACCCAGGTCGAGGCCAACGAACCCGAAGCGATCCGCTCCGCGACGGCGGAGCTGCTCGGCGAGCTGATCTCGCGCAACGCCCTCGCCCCCGAGCGGATGGTCAGCTGCCTGTTCACCTGCACCGACGACCTCGATGCCGAGTTCCCGGCGGTGGCGGCTCGCGCGCTGGGCCTCGACTCGGTTCCCCTGCTCTGCGCCCGCGAGATCGACGTTCCCGGGGCGATGCCGCGGGTGATCCGGGTGATGCTCCACTACTACGCACCGGTTGGCCACAACCCCGCGCATACCTATCTGGGCGAGGCGCAGAACCTGCGCGCCGACCTGGAGGCCGCCCAGTAATTCAACGCCAGGACGCAAAGTGTCGCGGGACTGGCGTGTCTGGAAAGGCCAGGACACAAAGTGTCGCGGCACTGGCGTGTCTGGCGCCGAAGACGCCGCAATTGCGAGAATCTGAGCTATGCCTGTGACCTTCGCGGACAAGCTGGCCCGCATGCCGAGCTACCAGGCCGGCGTGCCGACCGGCGTTGCCCCGGAGGCCCTGGCCGGCGATGAGATCGTCCAGCTGGCCTCCAACGAGTCGCCCTACCCGCCGCATCCCGACGTCGTGGAGGCGATCGCCCGCGCCGCGTCGGTCGCGAACCGCTACCCGGATCCCAGCGCGGCTCTGTTGCGGGAGCGGATCGCGGAGCGCCACGAGACCGACCCCGCCCGGGTCGCGGTCGGCAACGGCTCCTGTGAGTTGCTGCTCGCCGCCGCCGAGGCGCTTTGCGAGCCGCAGGACGAGATCCTCTTCGCCTGGCCGTCGTTCTCGATCTATCCCCATCTGGCGGCGCTTTCGGGCGCCCGCGAGATCCGCGTCCCGCTCGCCGCCGGAGACGTGCACGACCTCGACGCGATGCTCGGCGAGGTCACCGCCGCCACCCAGCTGCTCTTGTTCTGCAATCCGAACAACCCGACCGGGACCTACCTCGGTGCCGACCGCGTGGCCGAGTTCTGCGAGCGCGTGCCCGCTCACGTCACGGTCGTCCTCGACGAGGCCTACATCGAGTTCCAGGTCACCGACGACCCGGACCTGACCGTCGAGCTGCTGGATCGCTTTCCGAACCTGGTCCTGCTGCGGACTTTCAGCAAATGCCACGGCCTCGCCGGGTTGCGGGTCGGCTACGCGCTTGGCTCGCCGGCCTTCCGGGCCGCCGTCGATGCGGTGCGCCAGCCGTTCAGCGTCAACGCGATCGCCCAGGTGGCGGCCGCGGAGGCCCTCCTTCACCAGGACGACGTAACCGATCGGGTCGAGCGGACGATCGTCGAGCGGTTCTTCGTCGAAGAGGAGCTGCGGGGATTGGGGCTCGAGACCCCGGAAAGCGAGACCAACTTCTCCTGGGTGTCGGTAGGCGAGCGCGACGAGGCGGCGCTGGTCGAATCGCTGGCGCGGGAGGGTGTGCTCGTCCGGGCGGGAGCCCCGCTGGGCGGGCCGGGCCACTTCCGGGTCACCTACGCAACCCGTCCAGAGAACGAGCGCTTCCTGGGCGCGCTTCGCCAGGCGCTTTGACCGCCGCCGCGCGGCTGGGCTGAAATCGCTTCAGGAATACCCTGGAAATGCCGATTCGTCTTTTCGGCATGCCCGCGTTTCTCGTCCCCCGTCTCGCCCCCCGGTTGGCGGCCGCTGTGGCCGCAGTCGCCGCCCTGGCCGTGTCCGCGAGCCCAGCGTATGCCGGCGTCGTCTCACGTCAGCTGCCGCAGAGCCCCGCGCAGATCCGCGCCTACTGGACTCCGCAGCGAATGGAGGCGGCCGATCCGGTCGACCTGCCGCCGGCCAGCGGTTCGACGGTAGCCAGCGGGGGCTCCGAGCAGGCCAACGCGCAGCCCTCGCAGATTCATCCGACCACGGGAACCGCCGCATTCGACTTCGAGCCGGGGTCTGAGACCAACTTCCCGCAACGGGTCCACGGCAAGGTCTTCTTCACGATCCCCAACGTGGGAGACGCCGCGTGCTCGGGGACCGTTGTCGCCTCGCGTCTCAAGAACGTCGTCTTCACCGCCGGCCATTGCGTCCACTACCCCGGCAGCGAGCCATCGACCAACTTCGTCTTCGTGCCCGGCTACCGCGACGGCGCCGAGCCCCTCGGCGAGTACCCGGCCACGACGCTGCTCGCCCCCGACGAGTGGAACACCGACGCCGACCCGTCCTTCGACGTGGCAATCGCCGAGATCTCGGCGCCGCTCGAGCTCACCCTGGGCGGGCGCGGGATCGCCTTCAACAAGCCGCCCCGCACCGCGTACCAGATCTTCGGTTACCCGGGTCTTCCCAACCCGCCCTACGACGGCGGGCGGCTGATCGAGTGCGACGCGCCCTTCTTCGGCCTCGAGGAGGGGATCTCGCATCCGTTCTCGACCGTGGTCTTCCCGTGCACCATGAGAGAGGGCTCCAGCGGAGGGGGCTGGATCAACCCCGCCGGCGATCTGGTCTCGGTAGTGAGCCATGGATACCTGGACCCCTCCCTCGACGGGCAGATGGCGGGGCCCTACTTCGGTCAGGCGGTCAAGCAGCTCTACAACCAGGCAGGGGGCTCCGCCGAGTGTCCGCCGGCCAAGCAGGCCGTCGTCAAGGCCCGCAAGCAGCTCAAGAAGGCCAACAAGGCCGACAGGCGCAAGTCGTCGCGGAAGACCGGCAAGAAGCTGAAGAAGGCGAAGCGGCGATTCGCCAAGAAGAAGAACGCACGCGACGCCGTCTGCTGATCCTCGCCCAGAACCGGATTCCGCTCGACTAGACGTGTCTCACCTGCTACAAAGAGCGGCGTGACGCGAATGAGCACCAACGAGAGCACGATCGGCGACAGCGCCACGCTCCGTCCCGCCCATTCGTACGACTCCTACTTCTACTTCTGGCGATTTAGCTAGGCGTCCGGCTGCGGCGTGGAGCCGCACCCCCGTTCTTTCACCGCCGGGCGCCGCCCCCGAAGCCGTGGTCCGCTTGGACCGGAATTTGCGTACCGAAAGTAAGGTTTGCGCCGAATTTGGAGAAAGGGTTGAAGTTCACATGGAGATGAGGGAACTGCCTATAGACCACTCGAATCGGGTTCGCGATCGCCGCATCGAGCGGGTGGTCGAGCTGATCCCGCCCGCCCAGATCATCGACGAGCTGCCGCTGAGTCCGGAGCAGGAGGACGCCGTGCTGCGGCACCGATCGGAGGTCGCGAGCATCCTCGACCGCACCGACGACCGGCTCTTGGTGGTCGTCGGCCCCTGCAGCGTGCACGACGTGGACGCGGCTCTCGAGTACGCGCAGCTCCTCAGCGCCAGGGCGTCGGAGCTGCGAGAAGACCTCTGCGTCGCGATGCGGGTGTACTTCGAGAAGCCTCGGACGACGATCGGCTGGAAGGGGTTGATCAACGATCCCCATCTGGATGGGTCCGGAGACGTCAATACGGGCCTGCACACGGCACGGGGATTGCTGCGAGAGCTGCTCGACCTCGGATTGCCGATCGGCTGCGAGTTCCTCGATCCGATCACTCCGCAGTACATCTCCGACCTGGTCGCATGGGGGGCGATCGGGGCGCGCACCACCGAGAGCCAGATCCACCGCCAGCTCGCCTCCGGTCTCTCGATGCCGGTCGGTTTCAAGAACGGAACCGAAGGCAACGTCAAGGTCGCGGTGGACGCGGTCCGCGCCGCCGCCGCCAGGCACGCCTTCGCCGGCATCGACGCGGCGGGGGCTCCCGCGATCCTTCATACGCAGGGCAATCCCGACTGTCACGTGATCCTGCGCGGGGGCCGCGACGCTCCCAACTACGGCGCCGAGCAAGTGGCTGAGACGCTCGCCATGCTGCGTGCCGGCGGCCTGCCGGAGCGGGTCGTGATCGACGCGTCGCACGGCAACAGCGGCAAGGACCACGAACGGCAGCCGGAGGTGGTGGCGGAGATCGCGTCCCAGATCGCCGCCGGGAACGGGGCGGTCGTCGGGGTGATGCTCGAATCGTTCCTCGTCGCCGGGCGCCAGGACCTTGCCCCCGGCGCATCGATGGTCTACGGCCAATCGATCACCGATGCCTGCATGGACTGGGAAACCACCGTCCTAGCGCTGGATCGGCTTGCGGCGGCCGCGCAGAGGCGGCGCGACGCTGGCTGAGTAGATGAAGATCTCGATCCTCGGCGTCGGCCTGATCGGAGGCTCGATCGGGCTGGCGGCGGGCCGGAGGCTGGACGCGCAGGTGGTCGGTTTCGATCCCGACTCGGCGACCCTGGAGCGGGCGCTCGAGCTGGGAGCGCTGGACGAGCGCACCGGCTCGATCGCTGAGGCCTGCAAGGGGGCCAAGCTGGTCTTCTGCGCCGCTCCGGTGTCGGCCCTGCCCGGCCTGGCCACCGAAGCGCTCGCCGCATGCGGTCCGGAGTGCGTCGTCACCGACGTCGGATCGACCAAGCGCGAGATCGTCGCCTCGCTGGGCCGGGACGAGCGCTTCATCGGCGGCCACCCGTTGGCGGGAGCCGAGACCTCCGGTGTCGAGAACGCCCGGGCCGAGCTGCTGGAGGGGGCGCGCTGGTATCTCACGCCGACGACCTATTCGGGCGGGATGCTCTACGACCGCCTACAGCGGACGCTGGCGGAGCTGGGCGCCCGGCCGCAGGCGATCGATGCGGATGCCCACGATCGCCTGATGGCGACGGTCAGCCATCTGCCCCATGTGATCGCCAACGTGCTCGTGGCCCAGGCCGCCACTGAGCTGGCCACCGACTCCGAGCACCTGCCGGAGGCGGGCCCGAGCCTGCGCGACACGACGCGGGTCGCTGGAGCCAATCCGGAGATTTGGGGCGACATCTTCGCCAGCAATCGCGAGGCGGTGGCAGCGGCGATCGACGCAACGGTCAAGGGATTGCAAATGGCGTCGGCGCTGATCCTCGAAGGCGACCGCGACGCGGTGACCGGCTGGCACCGCCAGGCGGCCGAGGATCGCCGCCAGCTGCTGGAGGCGGAACTTGCGGGCGGGCCCCTGCAACAGCTGCGAATCGGCGTCCCGAACCGTCCCGGCACGGTGGCGGAGTTGGCGCTGGCCCTGGGCCGCGCCGGCGTCAACATCGAGGACATGGCGCTCTCACCGTCCGCCGACATGCGCACCGGTGCGATCTCGCTCTGGATCGCCGGCGAGGAGCAGGCCCAGCGTGCGGTCGAGTTGGTTCGCGAGCTCGGCTACACGGTGTCGGTCGAGCCGGGGTAGCGAGATGACCGCCAGCTAATGGAGCGTCGCTTCGACCCGGCGGGACCGCTGCGGGGAACCCTGCGGCCGCCGCCGGACAAGTCGATCAGCCACCGGGCGGTGCTGATCGCGGCGATGGGGGAGGGTGAGTCGCGGATCGAGGGCTATCTCGACGCCGCCGACACCCGATCGACACTGGCGGCGGTCGAGGCGATTGGCGCTCGGACCGAAGTTGAGCCGAACAGGGGGGATGGCTCGGCCGACAGCCTCAGCGTGAGGGTGCAGGGAGTCGGCCTGCGCGGAGCGTCGAGCGCCGAGATCGACGTCGGCAATGCGGGGACGCTGCTGCGGATCCTGCCTGGGTGGCTGGCGGGCCAGGCGGGCAAGGCGTGGACGCTCGACGGGGACGAGTCGATACGCCGCCGCCCGGTGGACCGGGTGGCCGAGCCGCTGCGCGAGATGGGTGCGCGGGTCGAGTGTCGCGACGGGCGGCTCCCCCCGATCCGAGTCGAGGGTGCCGGCCTGGCCGGGATCGAGTACCGCCTGCCCGTCGCCAGCGCCCAGGTCAAGTCCTGTGTCCTGTTCGCCGGACTGCTCGCCGACGGTGAGACGACCGTGATCGAGCCGGCGCCGAGCAGAGATCACACCGAGCGGATGCTGGCCGCGTCGGGCGCACGGCTGGAGACCGCGGGCGGCCGGATCTCGATCCGGCCGGCGCAGAGCCTCGGGCGCCAGCGGATCGAGATCCCCGGGGACATCTCGTCCGCGGCCTTCGCGCTGCTCGCGGCCATGCTGGTCCCCGAGAGCGAAATCGCGCTGGCGAATGTCGGGCTCAACCCGACGAGGACCGGATTGCTGACCATCCTTGGCCGGATGGGAGCCCAGCTCGAGGTGCGGGAGGCAGCGCCGGCGGGCCATGAGCCGCGCGGGGAAATCCGGGCGGTGGCTTCGCGGCTGGCCGGGACCGAGGTCGGCGGCGACGAGGTGCCGCTGGCTATCGACGAGCTGCCACTGGTCGCCCTTGCGGGCTGTTTCGCCGAGGGCCAGACGGTGATTCGCGACGCCGAAGAGTTGCGCCACAAGGAATCGGACCGGATCGCCACCGTCTGCGACGGGCTGGCGGCATTGGGGGGTGACGTCGAGGCGACCAAGGACGGGATGGTGGTCCGTGGAAGCGGAGGATTGCGCGGCGGGACGCTGGACGCCGGGGGAGATCACCGACTGGCGATGCTCGGTGCGGTCGCCGGGCTCGCGTCACGCGAAGGGGTGACGGTGCGCGGATTCGAGGCGGCTGAGGTGAGCTACCCGGGATTCGAACGAGACCTTGCGGCACTCCGAGAATAAATTGCGGCGGCTTCGCCGCCTGACACGCCGCTGCCGCGACACTTTGTGTCGCGGCCCAACATCACTGGCGCTGGCTCGGGTGGCCGACGCCCGGCCAGGGCGAGAGGACGAGCAGCAGGCGCGAGTCCTCGGTCGCGCGCACCTCGTGGCGCTCGTTGGGATCGAAGACGGCCAACATTCCCGGGCCTCCCCGGGTCGTATCGCCTCCCGAATCGTCGACTTCGATCGCTCCGGTGACCACCAGCAGCCAGGCGCGCTCGTGGACCTGGTGCTCCAGAAGGCTCTCGCCGGCGGGAAGCTGGATCACGATCACCCTGCCCTCGTCGTCCGTCGACAGCACCTCAGGTTGACGCGGCTGCACGTCGAGGTTGCCCAGATCCCAGGTCTCCATGCGCGAGGAAACATATCCGGGCGCGGCTCCGCCCGCATCCGCGCTGCCACGCCGCCCGGGCGGTGGCGATTACGCTGCAAACCATGGTCATCGCGATCGACGGCCCCGCCGGGGCCGGGAAGTCCTCGGTGGCGCGCGGCGTCGCGGCGGCGCTCGGTTTCACCTACCTCGACTCCGGGGCGATGTACCGATCCGTCGCGCTGGCGGCGTTGCGCGAGGGAACCGACCTCGACGATCCCGAGGCGATGGGCGAGCTCGCCCGATCGCTGGAGATCGACGTCGCCAACGGACGAGTCGATCTGGACGGCAGCGACGTGTCGGGTGCGATTCGCTCGCCCGACGTCACCGCGGCGGCCTCGCGGGCCGCCGTGCACCCGCCGGTTCGCGAGGCGATGGTCGAGCGCCAGCGGGCGCTGATCGACGCCGGGCGCTACGTCGCCGAGGGGCGCGACATCGGAACGGTGGTCAGCCCGCGGGCGCCGCTGAAGGTTTTCCTGACCGCGACCGACGACGAGCGCGCGAAGCGCCGCGCGGCGCAGAGCGGTGAGCCGCTCGGCGACGTGCTGAGCTCGCAGCAGCGGCGCGACTCGCGCGATCGAGAGCGCCAGCATGGCGCCTTGCAACCGGCACAGGACGCGATCGAGCTCGACACCACCGGGATGCCGCTGGACGACGTCGTCGCGCGGGTTGTGGCGCTTGCCCGCGAGCGGGGCATCCAATGAGCCGCGGCGAGGGCGGCTTGCCAAAGGTCGCAGTGGTCGGTTTCCCGAACGTCGGCAAGAGCACTCTCGTCAACCGGTTGGCGGGGGTTCGCGACGCGGTGACGCATGCGGAGCCCGGGGTGACGCGGGACCGCAAGCGGGTGCCCTGCGAGTGGAACGGCGTCCGCTTCGAGCTCTTCGACACCGGGGGCGTCGACCTCGAGGACAACGCCGAGCTGGCGCGCGAGGTTCAGGCCCAGGCGCGCGAGGCGATCGCCGAAGCGGACCTCGTGCTGCTCGTCGTCGACGCGCGGGCGGGGCTCCGGCCCGGCGACACCGAGCTGGCGGCGCTGCTGAGGGCCGCCGATCTGCCGGTGATCGTGATCGCCAACAAGGTCGACCAGCCGGGGGGCGACTACATGGCCGCGGAGTTCAACAAGCTGGGCCTCGGGGAGCCGATCGCGATCTCAGCCGCGCACGGGCTCGGCAGCGGCGACCTGCTGGATCGGATCACAGCGACGGTGGGTCCCGGCACGGCCCAGCCGCAGGGCGCCACAGCCCCCCGCCTGGCCGTGATCGGGCGGCCGAACGTGGGCAAGTCGTCGCTCGTCAATGCCTTCGTCGGAGCGGAGCGGGTGATCGTCTCCGAACAGGCCGGCACGACCCGCGACTCAATCGACACCGACCTCGTCTTCGAGGGCGAACCGTTGACCATGATCGACACCGCCGGCCTGCGGCGCCGCTCCAAGGTCGCGGGGACCGTCGACCACTACGCGCAGCTTCGTTCCCAGCGCGCCGCCGAGCGTGCCGACGTCGCGATCGTCGTCTGCGACGCCTCCGAGGGCCTGACGACGCAGGACCTTCACGTCGCGGAGCTCGCGATGCGCGCCGGATGCGCGACGGTGCTGGCGCTCAACAAGTGGGACGTGTCGCGCACCGACCTCGACGATGCGAGGGCGCGCGCGGAACGCAAGATGCGGTTGCGCCCGCCGCTTCTGACCTGCTCAGCGCTCACCGGGCGCGGCATCCCGGCGCTGCTGCGAACGGCGCTCGAGCTGGCCGACCGGGCAAGCCAACGAATCCCGACGCCGGAGCTGAACCGAGCCGTCGCCGATGTGGTCGCAAAGACCCCTCCGCCGGCAAAGCGCGGCAAGCGCCTGCGCCTCTATTACGCGGCGCAGATCGGCGAGCGGCCGCCCCGCTATGCGATCCAGGTCAACGACCGGCGGCTGATCTCGCGCGACTGGGCGTT
The DNA here is from genome assembly GCA_963740555.1 of uncultured Solirubrobacterales bacterium. Taxonomy (GTDB): domain Bacteria; phylum Actinomycetota; class Thermoleophilia; order Solirubrobacterales; family 70-9; genus Mayfieldus. The sequence continues at coordinate 195,717 of CAVUES010000005.1, read as the reverse complement.
TCACCTCGAGAATCGTCTTCGGGCCCGCTACGGGCTCGAGGGAGTGCCGATGGTGATCGACTTCGTGCCCCACTCGGGCCGGGGGCGCGGGCGGGAACGCACCGGCGCCGTGAACGATCGGAGTAGCGGGCGGTGATTCCCGACCGGCTCTCCGAGCTGGTCGAGGACTTGCGCTGGGGCTCGCGCCGCGCCCTCGGCCTTGGGCCCGACGGCAGCCGGTCTCCCGAAGCACGCCGGGTCTTCCGCCGCCGCCGCCTGGCGGCCCTTGTCGTCCTCGTACTGCTCCTCTACGTCGGCTTCCGCATCGTCCCCGTCCCGGGATTGTCGTGCCGGATCTCCCCTGCAAAGACCTGTGTGCCGACCGATCACGCGATCGCCCTGGTCCCGATCGACGCCCAGGCCTATCTGCACATCGACCTCGACACCGGATCGAGCCAATACTCGACCGCCACCGACGTGGTTCAAAGGCTGCCGCACTCCGGGGAAATCGAGCAGGGCCTCTTCAGCGCGCTGGCGCTCGGGCCACGGCTGGACCTGGGAAGCGTGGCTCGGTGGATTGGCGACGAGGCCGCCTTCGCCGAGCTTGGAGCCGGAAGGCCGCGGCCGCTCGCGTTGTTGGCGGTCAATGACCGCAAGGCCGCGCAGAAATTCCTTGCCAAGCTGGGGGCGGGCAAGCCCAGGTCGGTGACGGACGGGAATACTGCGCTCCACGTCTATCGCGGCGGCTTGGCGTATGCAGAGCTGCGCGGTTTTCTGGCCCTCGGCCCCGCCGCCGCGGTTCGGGCGGCGATCGACGCCGGCAAGGGACGTGGCCGGACGCTCTCCGACTCGCCGCAGGCGAACGCGATTCGGGAGTCGCTGCCCGACCAGCGAGTCGCCGACGCCTACTTCTCTGTGGCGGGGATCAGGCATCTGTTGGCCGGAGGCGGCGGACTGGCGCCGCAGCTCGAACCGTTCGTGGTCTTCGGGGCGAGCCAGGGGGCAGCCGCGGCTCTCGTCGCCCATGGAGGCGGGCTCGAAGTGCAGCTCGTTTCGGCGCTCACCCCGACCAAAGGCGGCACCAACCCGAGCGTCTTCGGCGCCCTCCCCAGCTTTCGCCCCGACCTCGCCGGCGAGCTCTCGGCGGACACGTTTCTCTACCTCAACTTCGCGGACCCGGCGGACGCCGTCCCAGCGTTTCTGCGCGAGGCCAAGGCGGCGGGCCCGGGACTGGTCGCGGGCTTGCGTCGCGTCGAGCGCCAGCTGCTCCATGCGGGGGTGGACATCGAGAAGGACGTGCTGCCGGCGCTCGGAAGCGAGGCGGCGATCGGTGTGGCCTCGGGGTCCGCGGGCCCCTATCTGACCGCCGTCTTTGAGGGCGTCGACGAGGAGCGCGCCCGCGAGCAGATCGCGAACCTGCAGGCACCGCTGGTCGCGGCGCTGGCGCCCGGCCGCACCGGGCAGGCCCCGACCCTGGGTGCGAAACATCTGGGCGACACGGTCGTGCGCAGCGTGCGCATCTCGCCGACCCTCGACCTCGCCTACGCGATCTTCGACCGCAAGCTGGTCGTGTCCACCAATCCGGTAGGCGTGCGCCAGGCGGTTCAGGGATCTGCGGACCTGGGCGGCAGCGACGCGTTCAAGGCCGCGACCAGCGGCGCCTCGAGTGGCGTCTCGGCGCTAGTCTTCGTCAACCTCGAAGCGCTTGTGAGGCGTGCCGAGCCGCTCGGATTGGGCCAGGTCGTCGGAGGGTTTGGCGCCGATGTCGCCAAGCTGAAGGCGCTCGGCCTCAGCGTCCAAAGCGACGAGCAAAACCTCAAGACGACGCTCTTTTTGAACATCGAGTAGCCGCAGGAGAAGAAAGGAAACATGTCCCAGTTCCAAGACCTTGCCGACGGCGAGTACCTATTCACCTCGGAGTCGGTCACCGAGGGTCATCCCGACAAGATCTGCGACCAGATCTCGGACGGGGTCCTCGACGCTGTGATGGCGGACGACCCCACGGGCCGCGTGGCATGCGAAACGCTGGTCAACACCGGCCTGGTGGTCGTTTCCGGGGAGATCACGACCGAGACCTACGTCGACATTCCGAAGATCGCCCGCGAGACGATCCGCCAGATCGGCTACGACGACCCCCGCTACGGGTTCGACCACGAAGCGTGCGCCGTGCTGACGGCGATCGACGAGCAGTCTCCGGACATCGCCCAGGGTGTCGACCAGGGACGCGAGCAGCGCGAGGGCGGCTCCACCGACGAGCTCGACATGGCCGGCGCCGGCGATCAGGGAATGATGTTCGGCTACGCGACCCGCGAGACCAAGGCGCTGATGCCGATGCCGATCCAGGTCGCCCACCAGCTCGCCCGCCAGCTCGCTCAGGTGCGCAAGGCGGGTGTGGTCGGCTACCTGGGCCCCGACGGCAAGACTCAGGTCACGGTTCGCTACGAGCACGACCGGCCGGTCGAGATCGCGAAGGTGCTGATCTCGACCCAGCACAGGGAGGAGGCCGGCGAGCAGATGATCCGCAACGACCTCTGGGAGCACGTGGTCGAGCCGGTGCTGCATACCGAGTACAAGGAGCTCTTCACCGAAAACGAGCTGCTCGAGAATTTCATGGTCAACCCGACCGGCAAGTTCGTGATCGGCGGACCGGTCGGCGATGCCGGGCTGACGGGACGCAAGATCATCGTCGACACCTATGGGGGCGCGGCGCGCCACGGCGGCGGCGCCTTCTCCGGCAAGGACCCCTCGAAGGTCGACCGCTCCGGCGCCTATGCGGCTCGCTACGTGGCCAAGAACGTAGTCGCCGCCGGGCTCGCCGACCGTTGCGAGCTACAGGTCGCCTATGCGATCGGTGTCGCGCACCCGGTCTCGCTCATGGTCCAAACCTTCGGCACGGGGAAGCTCTCCGACACCGATATCTCTCACCTTGTCGAGGAGAACTTCGACATGCGGCCCGCGGCCTTTCGCCGCGAGCTCGACCTGCACCGTCCGATCTTCCAGCCGACCGCCGCCTACGGGCATTTCGGCCGCGAGGACCACGACTTCACCTGGGAGCGCACCGACCGCGCCGAGAGCCTGCGCCGTGCGGCCGGGCTGGAGGCGGGCGCGACCGCCTAGCCGCTCGCCCGCACTACCGCGACTGCTGCTGCTGGGTCGGCTGGGTCTCGGTCGGGGCGGCGTTCGGCCCGCCCGGCTCACCGAGGCCGTGCGAGCCCGCGTTGTGGGCCCGCATCGCATCGTCGACCTTCTCCACGACCTTCTCGGGGTCGCCGACCCCGTCGAAGCTGAAGTCGTAGTCGCCTGAGCCCGCGGTGTCGAAGTCGACGTCGCCGACCTGGACGATGCGCTGGAACAGGGTCTGGTTGTAGTTCACGTTCTGGACCCGCTCCAGGCGTGTCTGCTGCACCTCGCGCGAGATGATCCCGCGCTTGATGTTGAGGCGGCGGTCGGTGATCGTGTAGGTCGTGGTCACGCGCTTGATGAAGCCGACCAGCAGCGTGACGCCGATCGCGACCAGCACGACGACGAAGACCAGGCCCTTGTTCACGTCGCCGCCGATCTGGGTCACGATCGCGACCACGGCGCCGAGTGCCGCGGAGAGCAGGATCCCGCGCAGGTAGAAGCCGAGGATCGCGCGCCAGGACGGATGGCCCTCGAAGATCACCCGTTCGCCCGCGTCGAGGTTCAGGGACACGCTCGGCAGCATATTGGCCAGGCATGGTGGGCGTCCGTGGCCGTCCCTAGGTTGGACCAATGATTGCGAAGGTCGAACCGCTGACCACCGCGCGCGCCCTGCGGGGGCCGTTCGACTACCGGCTCAACGCGGAGCTGGGCGAGGTCGGGGTGGGGACCGTGTTGCGGGTTCCCTTCGGTCGCCGCCGAGTGCTCGGCGTCGTCGTCGATCTCGCTGAGCGGTCCGAGCTTCCCCCGGAGCGGCTCGCCGAGCCGATCGAGGCCCTGGAGGCCGGGGCGCGGCCCGAGCTCGTGCGGCTGGGGCTCTGGGTCGCCCGCGAATACTGCTCGACCCCTTCCCGAGGGCTGTCGCTCGTCTTGCCACCCGGGACCGGCGCCTCCGGGCGCCGGGTGCGGACCCGGCTCGAGCTGCGCGCCAGCGCCACCGACACGGGGTTGATCGCGCTTGGGGGCGGGGAGCGCCTCGGCGATCGTCAGCGCGCGGTGCTGGAGGCCTTGCGGGAGGGCGAGCTGGGGGCGGCGGAGATCGCGGCTCGCTGCGGAGCCGACCGCGCGACCCTGCGCCGGCTCGAGCAGCGCGGATTGATCGTGACCCGCAGCATGGCGCTGCGACGCCGACCTGCCGATCGCGCCGTCGGCGCGGTCGCGAAACCCGTCGATCTCACCCCCGAGCAGCGCTCCGCGGTCGGCCGGGTCGTCGCGGCGCTCGACGCCGAGCCCGGGGCTGCGCGTGAGCTGCTGCTCCATGGCGTCACCGGGTCCGGCAAGACCGAGGTCTATCTGGCGGCGGCGGAGGCGGCCCTCGAGCGCCGGCGCGGGGTGATCGTGCTGGTGCCGGAGATCGGTCTAACCCCGCAGGCGGTTGCCAGATTTCGCTCCCGCCTTGGCGATCGAGTCGCCGTTCTTCACTCGGCGCTCGGCGCCGGGGAACGCTACGACGAGTGGCGGCGGCTGCGCTCCGGGGAGGCCGACGTCTGCGTGGGGCCCCGCTCGGCGGTCTTCGCCCCCGTCGCCGAGCTCGGGCTGATCGTCGTCGACGAGGAGCACGACGGTTCCTACAAGCAGGAGGGAGACCCCAGCTACGACGCCCGCCATGTCGCCGAGCGGCGAGCGGCCGACACCGGGGCGGTGCTGCTCGCCGGCTCCGCGACTCCGCGCCCCGAGTCCTGGCAGGCACTGCCGAGAGCCGAGCTTCCGCGGCGGGTGGACGGCCTGGGGATGCCGGCGGTCGATGTGGTCGACATGAGGGGCACCGACCCCCGCGGCGGGCCCCTCGGGCGCCCGACCCTGGACGCCTTGGAGGAAGTGCGCCGCGACGGTGGCAAGGCGATCGTCCTGGTCAATCGCCGGGGCTTTGCGCCCTATGTCTGCTGTCGCTCCTGCGGGCATCACTGGGGCTGTCCGCACTGCGACGTCTCCCTGGTCGCTCATCGCGCCTCCCAGCGCCTCGCCTGCCATCACTGCGGACATTCCGAGCCGCCTCCTCGTGCCTGCCCCGAGTGCGGTTCGGTCACGCTGGCGCGCGCCGGGGCGGGAACCGAGCGGGTCGAGGAGCTGCTCTGCAAGCGACTCGATCCCCTGCCGGTCTTCCGGCTCGACTCCGACGTCGCCGCCGGCCGTGGCGCCCATGCCGAGATTCTCAGCCGCTTCGAGGGTGCGCCATCGGGAGTCTTGGTCGGAACCCAGATGGTCGGCAAGGGCCATGATTTCCCGCAGGTGACGCTGAGCGTGATCCTTGACGCCGACGCGACCCTGCGCTTCCCCGACTTTCGCGCCGAGGAACGAACCTTCGCGATGGTCACCCAGCTCGCCGGGCGCAGCGGCCGAGGCCCGCGCGGCGGCAGCGTGATCGTCCAGACCCTGGCCCCCGAGGCGCCGAGTATCGCTCTCGCCGCGCGCCACGATGCCGCCGGCTTTCTGGCCGGCGAGCTGGAGCGTCGCGCGGCGCTTCGCTATCCGCCCTTCTCCCGTCTGATCGCCGTCAACCTGGCGGCCGAGCCGCAGGACGCCCTGGAAGCCGCAGCCGATCGCATCGCGGCGTTGATCCGCGCCTCGGTCCCAGCGGGGACGGAGGTGCTCGGCCCGGCGGTCCTCTTCCGGCTCCGCGGCCGCCACCGGCGCCGGCTGCTGCTCAAGGCGGCGGACCGAGACGACACCGTCGTGGCCGTGCGCGAGGCGGTGGAGCGACTGGTCTCCGAGCGTGTCCTGCGGGGCGTGGCGCTCGGGGTCGACGTCGATCCGCAATAAGAAACTCGTCATTCGTCATTCGTCATTCGTGGGCAGGATTCGCCGCCGCCAGTGCGTAGACTCGATGCGTATGGCTGATTCCCAAGAAACCGAGCTGGCCGAGCCGCCGGAGCTCGCCGACGGCGAGCAGGGCGGCGACCGCGAGGACGCCCAGCCCTCACCGACGCTCGATCCCGAGGTCCTCGCGCGGCGCGATGCCGCGCTCGCTCAGGTGGTCAAGTTCGGGGATCCGGTTCTCAACAGCAAGGCCTCGCCGGTCTCGGAATTCGACGACTCCCTCAGTCGCGACGTCGAGCGAATGATCGCGATCATGCGCGACGCGATCGGCGTCGGGCTGGCCGCGACCCAGGTCGGGATCCTGCGGCGCCTGCTGGTCTTCGCCGCCGGCAGCGACGCCGAGCCGACCGCGGTCGTCAATCCCGAGCTCGAATGGCTGTCCGAGGACGTGGTCGTGGCCGAGGAAGGCTGTCTGAGCCTCCCCCGGGTCACGGTCGACGTCGAGCGCCCCCTGCACGCGCGGGTGAGCGGCCTCGACGAACGCGGCGAGCCTGTCGTGATCGAGGCGTCCGGCCTCGAGGCACGGGTTCTCCAACACGAGATCGACCATCTCGACGGTGTCCTGATGCTCGACCGCACGACCCGCGAGCAGCGCAAGGGCGCCCTGCGCGCTCTGCGCGAGGGCGAGGAGTACAGCCCGCCGACGACGGACGCCGAAGAGGCGCTGCAGGGCGAGGCGGCGACCGCGGCGTGAGCCGGACGGTCTTTCTCGGCACCTCCGACTTCGCAGCCACAGTCCTCCGCCGACTCGCCGACTCGCCGCACCGCCCGCAGCTGGTCGTGACCCCGCCCGATCGACCGCGAGGCCGCGGCAGGCACACGCTGCCGCCGCCTGCCGCCGCCGCGGCACGGGAGCTCGACCTGCCGCTGCTGCAAGCCGAGAGCGTCAACTCGTCCGATGCCGTGGAGCGGATTCGCTCAAGCTCCCCCGAGATGGGCGCGGTCTGCGCCTTCGGGCAGCTGATCCGCGAGCCCCTGCTCTCCGAGCTCGAGATGCTCAACGTGCATCCCTCGCTGTTGCCGCGCTGGCGCGGCGCGGCACCGATCGAGCGCGCGATCATGGCCGGCGACGAGGTCACCGGGGTCAGCGTCATGCGCGTCACCGAGGGACTTGACTCGGGACCGGTGGCGCTGCAGGAGCAGACGCAGATCGGGCCCGACGAAGACTTCGGCGCCCTCGCGGCACGGCTGGCACCGATCGGCGGCGAGCTGATCGTGCGGGCACTCGACCTGCGGGCCGAGGGAAGCCTGGACTTCACCGAGCAGGACGACGAGCGGGCGACCTATGCGGAGAAGATCGAGCCCGGCGAGCGGCGCCTGGATCCGCTTCGCCCGGCGGCGGAGCTCGCGCGTGGGGTGCGGGCCTTGACGCCCCACGTCGGCGCCTACGTCGAGACGCCGGAGGGGGAGCGCCTCGGCGTCCGTGCGGCGACGGCCGAGGACGGCGCCCGCGAGCCCGGCGAGCTGCAGGCTCGCGACGGTTCGCTCTTTCTCGCCTGCGCCGAGGGCCTGCTGCGGCTCGACGTCGTGCAGCCCGCCGGCGCACGCCCGATGCCTGTGGACGCGTTTCTGCGTGGACACCGGGTCCCTGACCGGGTGATCGGTCAGAATGACTAGGGCGATGGCAGAGCAGGCAAAGGGAGGCGGGGGGCCCGCCGACCAGGCCGGCGGGTCTTCACTGCGGCGCCCGGCGTGCCCGGGGTGCGGCGAGCCGTGGCTGCGGCCGACGCAATTGCCGGGGCGCTTCCGCTGCGTCTACTGTCTGAGCCGCTACGAGCTCGTCTCGCAATGCCCGGACTGCGGCGAGCACCAGACGATTGCCCGCATGAGCACCACCGAGGACATGCTCTGCCAGCACTGTGGAAACTCGATGCTGAAACCGGTCTGATGGAAGCCGCGACCGAACAGGCCGCGGCCCGGCGTGAGCTCTACCGGGCCAAGCGCGTCGCACCGTCGATCCTCGCCTCCGACTTCTCGCGACTCGGGTCGCAGATCGCGGAGGTGATGGACGCCGGGGCCCGGTTGATTCACGTCGACGTGATGGACGGCCACTTCGTCCCCCCGATCACGATCGGGCCGCTGGTCGCGGCGTCTATAGCCGACCAGGTCCACGACGCCGGGGGAGCGATCGACGTCCACCTGATGATCGAGCGGCCCGACCAGCAGATCGCCGAGTTCGCGAAGGCGGGCGCCGACTCGATCAGCTTTCACATCGAGGCGACCCCGCACCTCAACCGCACCCTGACCGCGATCCGCGACGACGGGTGCCTGGCTGGGCTGGCGATCAACCCCGGCACCCCGGTGGAGGCGGTCCGCGAGCTGCGCGACTACGCCGACATCCTGCTCTGCATGACCGTCAACCCGGGCTGGGGCGGACAGCCGTTCATTCCCGAGTCGCCCGACAAGGTGGCGCGCCTGAAGTCGCTAGCCGGCGAGGCGGCGATCACGGTCGACGGGGGCATCGACGCCGAGACCGTTCCCGCGGTGGCCGCCGCCGGAGCCTCGATCTTCGTCGCCGGCTCGGCGGTTTTCGGCAGCGACGATCCCGCCGCGGCCTACACGGCGATCGCCACTGCGTCTGACGCCGCCTAACCCGCCTCGTCGGCCGCCGCCACCCAGCCCTCGAGCTCCTGGGTCGAGCCGGGATCGGGCACGTCCTCGGGGCGCTCGACGGGTCGGCGGTAGATCACGTAGAGCAACGCCAGCAGCGAGGCGGCGGTGAGGGTGAAGCCGATCTCGACGCGCCGGAACTCGTTCGAGATCACGGGCAGCAGGCACCAGGCGACGAAGAAGGCCGCGCAGCCGATCCAGCGCAGCGAAGCGCGGCGAACCTGTCCCTGGGCGAGGCAGGCCTGGTTGATCGTCACCGCCGACAGGTAGAGGCCCATCCCGGCGGTGACGATCAGCAACCCGACGCGGTCGTAGTCGAACTTCTTGCCGAAGGCGATGTGCATCAGCTGCGGCCCGAACGCCAGCACCGCGAGCGCCACCGCGGCGGTGAAGGCGGCGATCGCCACGATCACCCAGCGAATCGAGCTGTGAAAGGCGTCCTCGCTCCCTTCCTCGCTGGAGTGGTGCAGCCCCGTCAGGTGGGGCAGCAGGCTGGTCCCGACCGCCTGGAAGAGCTGCAGCGGGGCCCGCGCGACCATCAGCACGTTGAAGATGAAGCCCGCGGCGGCGGATCCGCTGGTCGCTGAGATCAGCAGCGGCCCCGCGTTGAGGAAGGTCTGCTCGCTGAACATGATCAGCAGCACCGCCGCGGCGAACCTGGTCCCGTGGCTGAGCGTGAACTCCGGCGCCGCGCCCTCGCCGGACTCGGGGTCGGGCTCGGGGGGCGGCGATTGCGCCTGCGCCCTCCGCGCGAAGGCCAGCGGCACCACGATCAGGCTCAGACATGGGGCGGCGACGATCCCCAGCGCCACAACCGACTGGCCACCGAAGAGGCCGACCGCGACGATCACTGCGAAGGTGGTCCGGAAGATCGACTCGGCGAGGATCAGCAGCGCGAAGAGCCCGAAGCGGCGGTTGCCGGCCAGAAAGCCGCGCGCGAAGTAGCTCGCCGCGTACCCCAGAACGGCGGAGAAGTAGATCCAGTAGAGGGTCTCGTTCCCCTTCAGCAGGTGGTCCTGGAGCGGCCCGCGCAGCGCCAGCGCGAGGGCTGCGAAGGCGACGCCGAGCCCGAGCTGGATCTTCGCCGCGACCCGCATCGGCTCGCCGATCGGCTGCCCCAGCTCGCGCCGCTCGGAGATGTGGCGCGAGAGCAGCTGGTCGATCGGCCGGTACAGCGTCGAGACGGTGATGAACACCGCCGACCACAGGACCGCGATCTCCCCGTAGTCGGCCTTGGAGAGGATGTGCGAGGCGACCGCGAAGTAGAGGTAGGTGATGACGCCCGTCAGCCCAACGCCGACGGTGAGAAAGCCCGCGGTCTTGCCGTAGTCGACCGCCGCCGCGGTCGCGTCGGCGGACCGCTCGTCGGACGCTGTCAGGCCCCGATCCTCTCGACCCGCGCGGGCTCGGACTCCGGCTCGCCGGACCGCTGGCCCTCCTCGTAGTGGGAGGGCTCGACGCCGAGCTTCAGCTCCATCCGCCGCACGCGCTCGAACACCCGCTGAGTCATCACCCGCTGGCCGGCGAGCAGATCGCCGATCACTCCGAGCGCGAAGAGCTGCACGGCGGCGATGAACAGGACCGCACCGAGGATCAGCGACTGGATGTGGCCGCTGCTGTCGCCGTTGAAGATCCAGTCGATCAGGAACGGCGCCCAAGCCGCGATCGCCAGTAGGCCGACGACCAGCGCGGCGCTCGTGAAGGCGCGCATCGGCTGGTAGCGGGCGTAGATGCGGAGGATCTCCGGGCCGTTGCGGCGTACGTAGGCGCCACTCGAGGGGGCGAGCCGCGACTCGCGAACGGTTTGGTTGGTGCCGACCGGGACGTCGTCGACGGCGATCAACATGCGACCCGCCTGGATCAGGCTCTCCAGCGTGTAAGTGAAGTTGGAGACGACCGAGAGCTGCAGCGCCGCCTCGCGGTTGTAGGCCCGAAATCCCGACGTCGCGTCGGGGACCCTGGTGCCGGACACGCGACGCACGACCGCGCTGCCGAGCCGCTGCAGAAGCTTCTTGGGGCCGGAGAAGTGCTCGACCTGGGCGACCTGACGATCGCCGACGACCATGTCGGCCTTGCCGGCGAGGATCGGCGCCACGAGCTTGGATATGTCCTCGCCGCGGTACTGGTTGTCGCCATCGGTGTTGACGATCACGTCGGCACCCAGCTTCAGCCCCGCGTCGAGCCCGGCCTGAAAGGCGGCGGAAAGGCCCTTGTTGTTGGGCAGGCGGACGATGTGATCGACGCCCTGCTCGCGCGCGACCTCGATCGTGCGGTCGGTGGAGCCGTCGTCGATCACGAGCCACTCGACCTCGTGGAAGCCCTCCAGCGCGCGGGGGAGGTCGGCGAGCGTGCCCGGCAGGGTCTGCTCCTCGTTCAGGCAGGGGATCTGGATGATCAGCTTCACGGACTTGGCTGAGGGTACCCGCCGCCAGGCCGGGTCGCCGTCGAGGTGGCGGGCGTGCAAGCGCTCGAACCTAGCGCCCTCGACCGCCGGCCTCTGCCCGGGGCTACAATTTGGTTGACTGACCAGTCAATCAGGCGGTCGAAAGGACGTTTCGTGAGCGCCAAGGTGATCACCGAGCAGGATCGGATCTACCTGGAAAGGGCGCTCGAGCTGGCCGCCAACGCGGCAGCGGGGGCCGTCAGCCCCAATCCGCGGGTCGGAGCCCTGATCGTCCGTGACTCCGAGACGCTCGGCGAGGGGCACCACGCTCGGCTTGGCGACCTGCACGCCGAGCGGGCCGCGCTCGAGGACTGTCGTAGGCGGGGCAACGACCCGGCCGGCGCGACGATGTACGTGACCCTGGAGCCCTGTGCCCACAGCGGCCGCCAGCCCCCCTGCGCGGACGCGATCCTCGAGGCAGGGTTGGCGCGGGTCGTCTTCGCCTCCGATGACCCCAGCGAGAAAGCCTCGGGCCGCGGTCCGGGGATGCTCCGCGACGGTGGCGTCGACGTCGAGCAGGTCGCCGGCGAGCAGGCGGCGGAGGCCCGGCTGATCAACCAGCCGTTCCGCAAGCACGCCCGTACCGGTCGTCCGCTGGTGACCTTGAAGATGGCCAGCTCCCTGGATGGCTTCGTGGCGACCGCCGCGGGCGACTCGAAATGGATCTCGGGGCCACAGAGCCGCGAGCTGGTCCATCGCTGGCGCGCCGACGCCGACGCGGTGGCGGTCGGGATCGGAACCGCGCTCGCCGACGACCCGTTGCTCACGGCTCGCGACCTCGAGGTCACCCGCCAGCCAGCCCGGGTCGTCTTCGACTCGGACGCCAGGCTGCCGCTCGACTCCCAGCTGGTACGGAGCATCGCCGTTTCGCCACTGGTGGTCGTGATCGGGCCGGGTGCCGATGGCGACCGAGCCAAGCGGTTGGACGGTGCCGGCGTCGAGCTGATCGTCGCGGCCGGCCGCGACCCCGCTGACCGCATCGCCGCGGCGCTCGCGGAGCTGGGCCGGCACGGGATCACCTCGTTGCTGCTTGAGGGCGGTCCGCGACTCGCCGGGTCGTTCGCCGCCGGCGGCGAGATCGACGAGCTCGTGCTGTTCATCGCCCCGATCCTGCTGGGCGGCGGGCGCCCGCCGCTCGAGGGTGAGGGGGTACCGGCGGTCGGTGAAGCGCTCCGCGCCCTCTCGATGGAGAGCGGCCCGATCGGCGACGACGTCCTGATCCGAGCCCGGTTGAAGGAGTGGTGACGTGTTCACGGGGCTGATCGAGGACGTTGGGACGATCGCTGAGCTCGACGCCGGCGCCGAAGGCGCCCGACTTCGCGTCACCACCCGGCTGGGCGCTCAGATCTCTCCCGGCGACTCGGTCTCGGTCAACGGCGTTTGCGTGACCGCGATCGAGGCCGACGGGGCGGGGTTCAGCGCCGACGCGATGAATCAAACCCTGCGACTCACTTCGCTCGGGCCGCTTCAGGCGGGCGACCGGGTCAACCTCGAGCTCGCGGTGCGAGTCGGCGATCGCCTCGGCGGGCACTTCGTGCAGGGCCACGTCGACGGCACCGGCGATGTCATCGAGGCCGAGGACGACGGCTTCGCCCGCCGCCTGCGGGTCGGCCTCAACTCGGGGCTGATCGGGCAGGTGGTCGAGCGGGGGTCGATCGCGCTCGACGGTGTCAGCCTCACGGTCTCCGGCCTCGGGGACGACTGGCTGGAGGTCTCGCTGATCCCCGAGACCGCCCAGCGCACCAACCTCGGCGACGCGGCGCCGGGACGCAAGCTCAACGTCGAGTGCGACCTGGTTGGCAAGTACGTGCAGCGGTTGATGGCACCATTGAAAGGAAGCGAAGACTGAATGACGATGGCAGAACGGCAGAACCTGAAAAACGAGAAACGAGGAACGAGGGACGAGGAACGGGACCCGTCATCCTCGTTTGCGCCCATCGAGGAGGCCATAGAAGAGATCCGCCGCGGCCAGATGGTCGTCGTCTGCGACGGCGAGGACCGCGAGAACGAGGGCGACCTTGTGATGGCCGCGCAGTTCGCCACTCCCGAGGCGGTCAACTTCATGGCCAAGGAGGCTCGCGGCCTGATCTGCCTCGCGCTCACGGCCGAGCGCTGCGAGCAGCTCGGCCTGAGGCTGATGGCGGCCAAGAACGAGGCGCCGCTGCAGACCGCGTTCACGGTCGCGATCGAGGCGGCCGAGGGCGTCAGCACCGGGATCTCCGCGCACGACCGCGCGCACACGATCCAGGTCGCGATCGACCCGCATTCGGGGCCCGGCGACATCGTTTCGCCCGGACACGTCTTCCCCCTGCGCGCCAAGGAAGGCGGCGTGCTGGAGCGCACCGGCCACACCGAGGCGAGCGTCGACCTCGCCCGGCTCGCCGGGCTGATCCCGGCGGGGGTGATCTGCGAGGTGATGAACGAGGACGGAACGATGGCGCGCGTCCCCGACCTCGGGCCCTACAGCGAGCGCCACGGGCTGAAGATGATCACGGTCGCGGACCTGATTGCCTACCGGCGCCGCACGGAGAAACTGATCGAGCGGGTCGTGTCGACCAACCTGCCGACGGCCTACGGCGAGTTCACCGCGGTCGGGTACCGCTCGATGGTCGACGACAAGCACCACGTCGCGATGGTCAAGGGCGACGTCCACGGCGAGCAGGACGTGCTGGTGCGGGTGCACAGCGAGTGCCTCACCGGCGACGTCTTTCACAGCCTGCGCTGCGACTGCGGCGAGCAGCTCGCCGCCGCGCTGGCGCAGATCGAGCGCGAGGGCCGCGGGGTGCTGCTCTATCTCTCCCAGGAGGGGCGCGGCATCGGGCTGCTCAACAAGCTGCGCGCCTACAAGCTGCAGGAGGACGGGCTCGACACCGTCGAGGCGAACATCCAGCTCGGGCTGCCCGCCGACCTGCGCGATTACGGGATCGGGGCGCAGATCCTCGGCGACCTCGGGCTGAGCAGCATCCGCATCCTCACCAACAACCCGAAGAAGATCGTCGGGCTGGAGGGCTACGGGCTCTCGGTCACCGAGCAGGTCCCAATCGAGGCGGTCCCCAATCCCCACAACGAGGACTACCTGCGCGCCAAGCGCGAGCGGATGGGTCACACGCTGCATCACCAGGGGCTGGCGCTCGACGAGGAGATGATCCGCGGCGAGCGTATCCACGACGAAGAAGAGGACGTAGCCCATCCCGAAGCCGACCCCGCCGCCACCACATCCGACCAAGGTCGGATTACCGGTCGTCCTCCGGACGACCTCGCGGAGGAGGCGGCGGGCAGTGATTGATCGTGGCTGAGGCCGCGGCCTTCCACGAGCGGTTCAGCGATTCCGAGCGCGAGATTCTCTCGAAGCTCGAGTTCGCGGTCTGCGTCGGGCGCTTCTACGAAGACCTTGCGGAGAGGTTGCTGAACGGCGCCGCGGAGGGGTTTGCCCTCGCCGGCGTCAGCGAGGCGTCCGTCGACGAGTTCCCGGTTCCGGGCGCCTTCGAGCTGCCTCAGGCGGCGAAGCTCTGCGCGGAGAGCGGTCGCTTCGCGGGCGTCGCCTGCCTCGGGGCCGTGATCCGCGGCGAGACCAACCATTACGACTACGTCTGCGCCGAGACCGCCCGTGGCGTCCAGGAGGTCGCGCTGCGGACCGGGATCCCCTGCTCGTTCGGGGTGATCACCTGCGAGACGATGGAGCAGGCGCTGGCCCGTGCCGGGGGCGACAAGCGCGACCAGGGTCGCGGCGCCGCGCTGACGGTTGCGCGGATGGCGCTGCTCGCCCGCGAGCTGACCTAGCCGGGGAGCGGGCACGAGCACTCGCTTCACAGATCTCGTCGGTTGCGACCTGCCGCTGCAGCTCGCTCCGATGGGGATCGTCGGCACGACCGAGCTTGCCGCGGCGGTTGGCTCGGCGGGCGGGTTCGGGATGGTGCCGAGCGAAAGCGAGCCCGCGGAGGGGGCCTGCGGCGTGAACTTCCTGATGCCCTTCGATCCCCCCCTGGATCGGATAGGGGAAGCGGCCGGCGAATCCCGCGTCGTCGAGTTCTTCTACGGCGACCCGCGCGCCGACGTGATCGAGGCGACGCATCGTGGCGGGGCGCTCGCCGGCTGGCAGGTCGGATCCGCCGCCGAGGCGTCCGCCGCCGTGGACTGCGGCTCTGACTTCGTCGTCGCCCAGGGGATCGAGGCGGGGGGGCACGTTCGAGGCACCCAGCCGCTGGATGAGCTGCTGCCCTTGGTGCTTGCAGATGTCCGAGTCCCAGTCGTTGCCGCGGGTGGGGTGGCGACCGCGGAACGCTTCGCCGAGTTGATGCGCGCGGGTGCCGCAGGGGTCCGGGTCGGGACCCGGTTTCTGGTCTCCCCGGAGTCGGGGGCCCATCCCGAGTACGTGCGCGCCCTCCTCGCCGCCGATGGGACGGACACGACGCTGACCGAGTGGTTCGGCGAGAACTGGGAGCAGGCTCCGCATCGGGTCCTCCGCTCGGCGTTTTATGCCGCCCGCCAAAGCGGCTGGCGAGGGCCGCTGCCCCCGTTTGAGGGGGTCGACCACGAGGTGAGCGAGATGGCGATGTACGCGGGCACCGGGGTCGGCGATGTCACCGCCGTCGAACCGGCGGCAGCGGTCGTGGCCGACCTCGTGAGGCTTGTCTGATCTCCGGCGCCGATCGGCGCTGCTAGAGGTCTATCAGCACGTCGTTGCCCTGCCCGCCGACCAAACGGTCGCGGCCCTGCCCACCGATCAGCCGATCCGGGCCCAGGCCCCCCAGCAGCCGGTCTGAGCCCTTTCCCCCGCGCAGCACGTCGGCGCCGGCTCGGCCGCGCAGAACGTCGTGCCCGTCGCCGCCGGCTAGCAGGTCGGCCAGGCGGCTGCCGCTGATCCGGTCGCTGCTCGGTCCGCCGTACGCGCGCACCGCGAAGCCGTGACGCAATCCCGGATTGCCGAAGCCGTTAAGGGGGCCAACCCGTGAGACGTTGATCGTGTCTGGGCCTCCGTTGCCGAACACCCGCACCCGCCGGATCGACGAGCAGGTGGCGGGGCCCGTCGTGGGGTTGAGGCCATCGACCTTGACCAGCAGATCGGTGCCGCAGCTGATCTTGACGATGTCGGCGGCACCGTCGCTGCGGGCGATCAGGTGACCTTTGACCACCTCCGAGGAGATGTGCGCGAGAGCTGCGGCGGGGATCGCGAGAAGCGCCAGGAAGGCGACGACGGCCGCGGCTGCGATTCGACGTCCGCGGTACCTGAGGCGAACCTGCCGGGTTCCCCGCATGTCTCCATCATCGCGCAAAGAAGAGGCGGATGGCTACCATGCTCTCGCTCATGGCGAAGGTATGTCACAGCTGCGGCAAGGGACCGGCGTTCGGCCAGTCCCGAAGCCACTCGATGGTCGCCACCAAGCGCCGCTTCAATCCGAACCTCCAGAAGGTCCGGATCCAGGACGGCGGGCGCACCCGGCGGGTCTACGTCTGCACCCGCTGCCTGAAGTCCAACAAGGTGACCAAGGCCGCATAGGCGTAGATTCCCGGTCGCCCATGGCCGATCCCTCTCTAGAGAGATTCCGCCGGGTGATGCGCGCCGCCTACGCGAACCTCGAAGCACGACGCGACGAGGTCAATGACCTGAACGTGTTTCCGGTCGCCGACGGCGACACCGGCGACAACATGGCGATGACGATGCGCGCCGTGATGGCGGAGCTCGACCACCTCGACGGTCAGATGGTCGACGAGATCGGGCGCACCCAGCTGGTGCAGGCGCTGGCCCGCGCGGCGCTGATGGGGGCGCGGGGCAACTCGGGCGTGATCCTGAGCCAGATCGTCCGCGGCGCGGCCGAGGAGCTGGCCAGCCGGCCGGGTGAGCTGGTCGACCCGGTGCTCGTCGCCTCGGCCTTCGCCCGCGCCGCCGATGCGGCCTACGACTCGGTGCGCGAGCCCGCCGAGGGAACGATGCTGACGGTGTTCCGCGAGATGGCCCATTCGATCGCCCGCCAGCTCGCACATCTGGACGCTGAGAAGCAGCGCCTCGGGCCCGAAGTCACCGACGCCGAGCAGGACGCGCTGCTGGCCGAGGTGCTGGAGCGCGCCATCGAGGACGGCCAGAATGCGGTGGAGCGAACCCCAGAGCAGCTCGAGGTGCTGCGCGACTCCGGCGTCGTCGACGCCGGCGGCTACGGGCTGATCCTGATCCTGGCCGGCGTCGTCGCCGGCCTGCGCGGCGACGGCTCGGAGGTCCCCGCGATCGCCCATCACGAGCCCCCGCGAGTCACCCGGCCCCACCACGAGGACAGCCGCTACCGCTACTGCACGAACTTCATCGTCACCGGGTCGGATCTGGTCGGACGCGAGTTCGTCCCCCGGCTCGAGGAGATGGGGGACTCGGTGCTGGTCGTTGGCGACGAGGCGACCCTGAAGGTGCACGTGCACACCGACGAGCCGGAGGCGGCGGTGGCGCTGTTCGACGGGACCGGTGCCGTGAGCCAGCTCGACGTCGGCGACATGCGCGAGCAGATCGCCGAGCGCCGCGAGCGCCTTCGCGTCGGGCGCACCGGTGTGGTCGCGGTGATCGCCGGCGAGGGGATGCGCGCTCTGTTCGAGGACCTCGGCGCCCACGTCGTCGACGGCGGCGAGACGCTGAACCCGTCGACCTACGAGCTGCTCGCCGGGATCCACGAGGTCGTCGCGGAGGAGGTGCTGGTGCTGCCGAACTCCTCCAACGTGGTGATGGCCGCCGAGCGGGCAGCGGAGCTCTCCGAGAAGCCGGCCCGGGTGGTCGCTTCCTCCTCGCAGCAGGCGGGCCTTCTGGCGCTGGTGGAGGTCGACCCCGAGGCCCCCGCCGCCGAGAACGCCGACCGTCTCGAGGGCGCGCTGGCCGAGATCCGCACCGGCGCGGTGGCTCCCGCGGCCCGCGACGACCACCAGGGTCGCTTCCGGCGCGGCGATGCGCTCGGGTTCGTCGGTGGCGAGGTTGTCGCCTGGGGTGGGGCGGGCTCGACCCTTGCGGCGACGATCGAGCGGCTCGGCGCCGAGGCCGAGCTCGTCACCGTGATCGGCGGCCGCGACGCTCCGATTCCCCTCGACGAGATCGGCACCCACACGCCAGCCGCGATCGAGCTGGAGGTCCAGGAGGGAGGGCAGCCGCACTACTGGTGGCTGCTCGCGGCCCAGTGACGAAGCGATGACCGGGGGAGAGGGCGACCTGCCGGTCCTCTGGCAGCTTCGCTTCTCCAACTTCAACGAGAAGGGCCGTTGGGCGCTCGACTACAAGCGGATCCCGCACCGGCGCCGATCACTGGTTCCGGGGCGCCACGGGGAGCGCTCGAAGAAACTGGGTGGGAGTGGCACGACGCCGATACTGGAGTTGGACGGCGAGGTGATCGGCGACACGAAGGACATCGTCGCCAGCCTGGAGCGGCGACAGCCGGACCCTTCCCTCTATCCCGACACCGAGATCGAGCGCAAGGCCGTCCTCGGGCTGGAGAGATATTTCGGCGACGAGGTCGGGCCTGCCGTCCGTACGGCGATCTTCCACGCCATCCTGCCGGACCGTCGGGTCACCGTCGAGCTCACCTCGCAGGGCCTGGGCAGGGAGGTCCGGGCCTTCTTCAACGCCGGCTATCCGATCATCCGGCGCGCAGTGCGCAAGGCGATGAACGCCGACGATGAGGGTGCGAGACGGGCGCGCGAAGCGACGGTCCGCGGGCTGGAGCGCATCGAGGAGGAGCTCGCCGGGCGCGAGTACTTGATCGGCGACCGCTTCAGCATCGCCGACCTCACCGCGGCGGCGCTGCTCTGCCCGCTGGTCTCACCGCCCGAGTTCGCGTACCAGTGGCCCACGGAATGGCCCGACGAGTGGGAGGAGTTTCGCCGCTCGCTCGCCGACCGGCCTGCCTACCAATGGGTGCAGGAGATGTTCCGCCGCCACCGGGGTGTTTCCGCCGCGGTCAGCGACGACTGACTATCAGCGTGGGTATTCCCAGACCGACTCGTCTGCATGCCGTTCGGCGCGATGCGCGGGTTGGCCATCGTCGCCCAAGCGTAGCCTTCGGTCCGTGAGTGCGAGGCTCATCAAGAGAGCTTGGCCGTTGGCCGAGCGCGAACTGTTTATGCCGTGACCGAGACAGCGGCCGTTGCCGCCACCGAGCCCGCCGCCCAGGCAGCAGACGCCGCCCCCGTTGAGCCGCGGGCGTTCGGCGACGGCGAGGCCTTGAGCCGCGAGCAGCTCCTCGCGGCGCCGGTGCGATGGCCGCGCCCCACCAGCCTCGCGGCCCCGCTGCGGGCGCTGGCCGGGATCGGGCCCAAGCTCTCCGAGGCGGCGCGCGACGCCGGGGTCGAGTCGCTCGGTGACCTGCTGCTTCGGGTGCCGCACGGCTACCGCGACCGCACCGAGCTCCGCCAGCTCGCCGAGCTTCGGATCGGCGAAGAGGCGACCGTGCAGGTGGACGTCCAGGGCGCGAAGCTGCGGCCGACCCGCCGCCGCGGGCTGACGATCGTCGAGGCGAAGGTCGCCGACGGCTCCGCGACCGTGAGCGCGACCTGGTTCAACCAGGCATGGCTGGCGGAGAAGTTGACGCCGGGAACGTCGTTGTTGATCCGCGGCCAGCTCGACCGGCGTGGCTTTCGCGTCGCCGAGTACGAGCTGCTCGAGTCGGGCCAGGACGGCTCGCCGGATACGGACGAGCGCCTGCTTCGCGGCGCGGCGCCCGGCCGCCGTCCGCCGCCGGGCCTGCACACCACCGGGCTGGTCGCGGTCCATCCGGCGACCGAGAAGCTGCGCGCGCAGAAGCTGCGCGAGTGGGTCTGGCAGGCGGCCGGGCTCGCCGGCGACGCGATCGAGCCGCTGCCGGCGGAGCTTCGGGCGCGACGCGAGCTGGCCAGCGCGGCGGACGCGCTGGTCGCCGTGCATTTTCCAATCGACGGAGAGCAAGTCGAGGAAGCCCGACGGCGGCTCTGCTTCGAGGAGCTGCTGCTCTACCAGGCGGCGTTGGCGACCCGGCGCCAGCGGCGCCGCAGCGTCCGCCGGGGTCCCGAGCTGGGCGAGCCGGGTGAGCTGGCCGAGGGCTGGATCGACTCGCTGCCCTTCGATCTGACCGCCGACCAGCGACGGGCCCAGGGCGAGATCGACGCCGACCTGGTTTCCGGCGAGCCGATGCAGCGCCTGCTGATGGGCGAGGTGGGCTCGGGCAAGACCGTGCTGGCCGTCTACGCGATGCTGCGAGCCTTGGAGTCCGGCTACCAGGGCGTGCTGATGGCGCCCACCGAGACCCTGGCCGAGCAACACGCCGCGACCCTCGATCGGCTGCTTGCCGCCCAGGCGCTGCCTTTCGCGCTGATCACCGGCGCGACCGGTGCCGCCGCACGGCGGGCAGCCCTCGAACGCCTAGCCTCCGGCGAGCTCGGCCTGGTGGTCGGCACCCATGCGCTGATCGAGTCCGATGTCGTGTTCTCGCGCCTCGGCGTATGCGTAGTCGACGAGCAGCATCGCTTCGGTGTCCGCCAGCGCGCGGCGCTGGACGCCAAGGGCCCGGACGGCAGCGCTCCCCACACCCTGCACATGACCGCGACGCCGATCCCTCGCACCCTCTCGCTGACCGCCTACGGCGATCTCGACTCGACCGTGCTGCGTGAGCTCCCCGCCGGGCGCCGGCCGGTCAAGACCTGGCTGGTCGAGGAGGACAAGCGAGCCGGCGCCTACGAGTTCATCCGCGAGCGCCTCCACGAGGGTCGCCAGGCCTTCGTGGTCTGCCCGCTGGTCTCTGAGTCCGAGAAGCTTCAGGCACGGGCGGCCGGCGAGGAGGCGAAGCGATTGGCGGCTGGCGAGCTCGCGGCCTTCCAGGTCGACGTCCTGCACGGCCAGATGCCGTCGGCCCGCAAGGCGGAGGCGATGAGGCGCTTCGTCGGGGGCGAGACCGACGTGCTGGTGGCGACGAGCGTGATCGAGGTCGGCATCGACGTGCCCAACGCGACGGTGATGCTGATCGAAGGCGCGGAGCGTTACGGCGTCTCTCAGCTTCACCAATTGCGAGGCAGGGTGGGGAGGGGTCAGCATGAGTCGCACTGCATCCTGTTCGCCGACGGCGCCGGGGAGCTGGCCCGCCGCCGGCTCGAGGCGGTGGCCGGCGAGCGGGATGGGTTCGCGCTCGCCGAGGTCGATCTCGCGCTGCGCGGCGAGGGTGAGATCCTCGGAACCCGCCAGCACGGGCTGCCGCGCTTCAGCGTCGCCTCGCTTCCCGACGACACGCCGGTGCTGCTCGCCGCGCGCCAGGAGGTCCTCGATCTGCTTCGCCGACACGGTTCGCTGGAGGCGCCGCAACTCGGCCCGCTGATGGATGCCGCACGCGATCGCTTCGGCGACGAGGCGGTCGAGCCAATCCCGCTGTGAGCGCGAGGCTCAGCAAAAGAGCATCCCTCGGGGCCGAGCGCGAACTTAAAGGTGCTTCGAGCGGGGGGCTGCGATGAGGGTGGTCGCGGGCGAGCTCGGCGGCAGGCGGCTGGTCGCGCCGCGTGGCTGGCGGGTGCGTCCCACCTCCGACCGCGTCCGCGAGGCGATCTTCTCGGCGCTCGGGGACATCGAGGGCGCCCGGGTGCTCGATCTCTATTGCGGCACCGGGGCGCTGGCGATCGAGGCGATCTCCCGCGGCGCCGCCGCGGCGACCCTTGTCGACCGCGACATCCGCCCGGCGCTCGGCAACGTCCGCAACCTGAAGCTGCAGGATCACGTCGATCTCATCCGCGCCGACCCGACCGCTTGGCTAAAACCCCGAGGAACGAGGAACGAGGAACGAGGAACGCCGTTCGACCTCATCTTCCTCGACCCCCCCTATAAACTCGCCGACCGCCTTGGGCTCGAACTCGACCCCCATCTGCCCGGCCACCTTGCGAAGGGAGGACGCGTGATCGCCGAGTCGGCCGCACGCCGGCCACTGGAGCTCTCGCTGCCGCTGCTGCGCGAGCGCCGCTACGGCGGCACGCTGGTCACCTTCCACGGGTCGCCGGGGGAGGATCGATGAGCGACGGGCGCACGGTGGTCTGCCCGGGCAGCTACGACCCGGTCACCAACGGCCACCTCGACATCATCAGCCGCGCGGCTGGTGTGTTCGACCGTGTGGTCGTCGGCGTGGTCAACAACCCGGTCCGCAAGGCGGGGACCCTTTTCAGCGGCGAGGAGCGCCGCAGCTTCATCGAGGAGGCGACCGCAGACCTGGAGAACGTCGAGGTAGAGGTGTTCGCCGAGCTGCTTGTGGAGTTCGCCCGCAAGCACGATGCGTCGGCGGTGGTCAAGGGCCTGCGGGCGATCTCCGACTTCGAGTACGAGTTCGAGATGGCGCAGCTCAACCGTCTGTTGGCCCCCGAGATCGAGAGCATTTACATAATCGCGTCGCCGAATTTCAGCTTTCTATCCTCGACCGGAGTCCGGGAGCTGGCCACATTCGGTGGCGACGTCTCCGAGCTTGTTCCTCCGTCGGTTGCCTCCGCCCTCGCCGAGCGATTAGGAAAAAGCTGATGCGGTCAGCAGTTTTCCGTAGCGATGGGCGGTCGTTTGCAAAAAGCCGAGGAAATCAGGATCTCGGTGCCAAATCTGTCCGGGGTGCGTAGGCTTACCGACCACAAATGGACGTCCTCGTTCTCATAGACAAGCTCGACGATCTCGTCCACAACGCCCGGCCGGTCCCGTTGACCGACCAGGTGCGTGTCGACCGTGAGGAGGTCTACGACCTGCTGGACCAGATGCGCGCCACGATCCCCGAGGAGATCAAACAGGCACGCTGGATCGTCAAGGAGCGGCAGGAGATGCTCGCCGAGGCGAAGCGCGAGGCGGAGCGGATCGTCCGCGAGGCCCGCGAGCAACAGTCGCGCTTGATCGCCGACGAGGAGATCACCAAGCAGGCCGAGCGCGCCGCCGACGAGATCGTCGAAGAGGCGCGCGGCCGCGAGCGCGAGATCCGTCTCGGCGCCGAGGACTACGCCGACGAGATCCTCAACACGCTCGAGGTCAACCTGCAGAAGTTTCTCGCCGCCGTGCAGCGCGGCCGCGATCGACTCGCCGGGCGCGACGAAGAGCCCGCCGAGATCGAGCAGTAGCTCGACCCCTCAGCGAAATTGGGTTTGTTTGGCCGCTACTGAGTAATGGCCTTGTGCGCGGGTAGCGCCCCTGGCAGAGTTGATCGCAGGTTGCGATAGGCCACGGATGGCTTTGGCGTTCTTCTACATCCACGGTGGCTCCGCACTGGAGCCGAGCGGGGGCTTGCGATGAGTGCCCTCGCCGCCACGCTGCGCGAAGCGGAGCCGGGGACAAAGGTCCGTCTGATGATGAGGGACGGCGGCGAGGTCACGGGCACGCTGCGAGCCGTAAACGGCGAGTCGGTGGATCTCGACGACGACGGCGAGATGCGGGTCGACCTCAGCGACGTAAAGCGCATCAACCTCGAGTTCAGCTCGGCATCGGTCCGCCGGCCGATCCGCAAGAAGGCCGCCTAGCTGTAATCGGCGGCGACGACCGCGAGGTCGTCGGCCGTCCAGACGACTTCACCGCCGCACCATTCGGCCAGCTCCTCCGCGCTGTCGGGGAAGTCGATCTCGGGCTCCAGCGAGGCGATCTGCACCTCGGCCTTGACGACATCGCCGAGCACCAGCGCTTTCGACTGCTCACGCACCCGCCTGAACAGGAGGTGCTTCTCGTCGTCGGTGAGGTGGTGAACCGATAGCACCGAGATCACAAGGTCCCAGGGCCCGTCGGGAAGGGGGTCCTCCATGCGGGCCAGCTGTACGTCCTCGACCAGCTCGCGGGCGCGGAAGACCATCTCGGGGCTCGAGTCGAGGCCGGTGATCTGGGCCTCCGGGTAGGCGGCGAGGATGCGCTTGGTGGTCTCCCCGGTGCCGATGCCGAGCTCCAGAACCCGCTGGGGCGCGAACGGGATTGCTGCCACCGTCGCGTCCTGAAGCTCGTCGTAGCGGGGGACGTCCGCCCGGATCGCCTCCAGGTACGTCTCGGGTGTGGAGTGAAATTGAGCGCTCACGCTAGTGCACTAACCTCGATGGGCCATCGTAGTTGGAGCCCGACGGGAGGCCGATCGCAATGCCCGACCAAGCCAGCATCGTCGATCTCGCCCGACTCTCGCTGTCCCACGGCGAGGCGGGGACCCTCCGCGTGCCGGTGCGCCCACTGCCGGTGGAACTCGGCGGTCAGGACTACTCGGCCCAACCCGAAGTCGTCGAGGCGCGTCTCGACGTGTCGCGCACCAACGCCGGCTACGCGTTGCGACTTCGCCTCGATGTTCGTCTCCAAGGCCCCTGTCATCGCTGCCTCGATGACGCGGCGATCGAGGTCGAGGTCGACGCCCGCGAGGTCGAGCACCCGAGCGCCGGGGACGAGGAGCTTCGCAGCCCCTACGTCGACGGGGAGGAGCTCGAGGTCAGCCGTTGGGCTCACGACGCGATCGCCTTGGCGCTGCCCACCCAGATCGTCTGCAGGGCCGATTGCGCCGGCCTCTGCGCGGTCTGCGGCGAGTCGCTCAACGACGCCGACCCCGATGCCCACCGCCACGAAGAGGGCGGCGATCCGCGCTGGGCGAAGCTGCGCGAGCTGCGCCCGCAATGACGATCGAGCCGGTTGGGGAGGCCGACCTGGCCGACCTGCTGCCGATGATGCGCGCCTACTGCGACTTCTACGAGGTCGAGCCCAGCGACGCCGCGCTGGAGCGCCTTGCACGGGCGCTGATCGCCGATCCCGAGCATGAGGGCATCCAGCTGATCGCCCGCGGCGGGGGCGGTGAGCCGCTCGGCTTCGCGACCGTGTTCTGGAGCTGGCAGACGCTGAGCGCGGCGCGCGCGGGTGTGATGAACGACCTCTTCGTCACGCCCGACGCCCGCGAGCGAGGGGTCGGCAGGGCGCTGATCGAGGGATGCCGGAGCCGCGCCCGCGCGCACGGTGCCGCCGAGCTGGTCTGGGAGACCGCGCTCGACAACGAGACCGCGCAACGCCTTTACCGTGCCCTCGAGGCCCGCGAGTCGCGCTGGATCAGCTACTCGCTAGAGGTCTAGCCGGAGCCGGTCCCCGCTACCATCCTCGCTTCGATGGCCGTCCCAAAGAAGAGGACTTCGCGGACACGACGCGACAAGCGCCGCGCCACGCACAAGATCTCGGCGGCGCGGCTCAACGAGTGCCCGCGCTGCCACAGCCCGCGCCTGCCGCACCGGGTTTGCCCGGTATGCGGCACTTACGCGGGGCGCGAGGTGATCAGCCACGAGATCGCCGAGGCGCCGGCGGCGCCGGCGGAGCAGGCCGAGCAGGAGGAGTAGTTGGCCGCCGCGGTCGCCCTCGACGGCTTCGGTGCCGAGCGGGGGTTCGACGTGCTCGCCGAGGGGGCGCGCCAGGCGGCCGCGGACGGAATCCGGGTGCGCGTCTTCGGGCCGCCCGGAGAGCTCGGGCTGCACGACGTCGATGGGATCGAGGTCGTGCCGACCGAGGAGTGGATCGGCAACGAGGAGGAGCCGGCGGCGGCGGTGCGCTCACGACCCGAGGCATCGATCGTCCGCGCCGCCCACGACGTGAGCGAGGGCCGTGCCGCCGCTATGGCGAGCGTCGGCTCGACCGGCGCGGCGATGGCGGCGGCGACCTTCGGGATACGACGCCTGCAGGGTGTGCAGCGCCCGGCGCTCGCCGTCCTGCTGCCGCTTCCCGGCAAGCCGGTCCTGTTCCTGGACGTCGGCGCCAATGTCGAGGTCCGCGCCCAGCACCTGATCCAGTTCGCGTTCCTCGGGGCGGCGTTCAGCGAGGCGGTGCTGGGGGTCGCAAGCCCGAGGGTCGCGCTGCTGTCGGTGGGAGAAGAGAGCGGGAAGGGAACGCCCGCCGTGATCGAGGCGCACACGATGCTGGCCGCGGCGCCGGGAATCGAATTCGCCGGCAACGTCGAGGGCGCCGACCTCCCGGCCGGGGCGGCCGACGTGGTGGTCACCGACGGCTTCACCGGCAACATCGCACTGAAGCTGATGGAGGGCACCGCGAAGGTGGTCACCGGCGCGATCCGCGACGCCGCGCGCTCCAACCCGGTCGCCGCCGCCGGAGGGCTGCTGATGCGCCCGGCGCTGAGCGGGCTGCGAAAGGAGTTCGACCCCGACACGACCGGGGGCGCGGTGCTGCTTGGGCTGCGCAGCGCAACTGTCGTCGGACACGGCAGCTCCGGCCCAGAGGGAGTCGCCAACGCCGTGCGGTTGGCCGCCCGGTGCGTCGAGCAGCGCGCGGTCGAGCGCACGGCGGAGCTGCTGCGCGCCGGACACGCGTCACGGGGCGACCTCGCGCCGCCGGCCGATTCGGCCGAGGCGATCGAGGCGTGATAGGAAGAACGCCATGACCCGTGACGAAGTGATGACCAAGGTGCGGGGGCACCTCGCCACCGAGCTCGAGATCGACCCCAGCAGGATCGAGGCCGGCACGCGCTTCAAGGAGGACCTCGATGCGGACTCGCTCGACCTCTACGAGCTGGTGATGGAGCTCGAGGACGGCTACGGGATCCGGGTCTCCGAGGAGCAGGCGGCTCAGATCAAGACGGTCGGCGACGCGGTCGAGTTCGTGGTCGAGCACGCCCCCGTCTGAGTCGGGCACGAGGGGCGATGCCGGAGCCGAGCGACGCGACGGTAGGGGAGGAGCTGAAGACCGCGGTCGAACCGTTGCTCGCGCTGATCGAGGCGCTCCCGGAGGACCTGGCGAAGCAGGCGCTCACGCATCCCTCCTGGGTCGATCACCGCACGATCTCCTACGAGCGGCTGGCGTTCCTCGGCGACAGCGTGCTCGGCCTTGCGGTCGCGTCGGAGCTCTTCGCGCGCTTCGCCGACCAGGACAGCGGGCGGCTCACCAAGACCCTGAACCAGTCGGTGAGCGGGACCGCCTGCGCGGCGGTCGCCCTGGCTTTGGGGGTTCCCGAGCGGCTGCGCGAGTCGGCCCCCGCCGACACCGGTACCGGGATCCCGGTCGAGGTGCTGATCGGGGCCGAGCGTCCGCTGCCGGAGATCACCGAGGCGCTGATCGGCGCCTGCTACCTGGCCCATGGCTTCGAGCGCACCGCGTCGGCGGTCGCGGCGGCGTTCGGGCCGCAGATCGAGTTCGCCGCCAAGACCAGGGTCGACTTCAAGTCGGCGCTGCAGGAGTTGCTCGCCCGCCGCGGCGCACACATAAGCTACGAGGTGATCAGCGAGGCGGGCCCGCCGCACGATCGGAGGTTTGAGGTCGCGGCGATGCTCGACGGCGAGCAGGTGGGCCGCGGCGAAGGTCGAAGCAAGAAAACGGCCGAGCAGGCAGCCGCCGAAGAGGCCTTCGAGCGTCTCGATTCCTAGTAGCTCACGCTTCGCGTCCGACCCGCACGCGAGCCTACGCACCGCACCCAGCCGCCATGTACCTCAGATCGATCACGTTGAAGGGGTTCAAGTCGTTCCCCGAGCGCACCAAGTTGCGCTTCTCTCCGGGCGTGAGCGTGATCGTGGGGCCGAACGGGTCGGGCAAGTCGAACATCACCGACGCGGTGCTCTGGGCGCTGGGCGAGCAGAGTCCCGCCGCCGTGCGCGGCCAGGCGATGCAGGACGTGATCTCCAGTGGCGACGGGGTTGGCCGGCGCCGCTACGCGGAGGTCGAGGTGGCGATCGACAACTCCGACGGACGCGCCGCCAGCGAGTTCTCCGAGATCTGCATCCAGCGCCGGCTCGATCGCGCCGGCGACGGTGGATACCGGATGAACGGGGCCCGCTGCCGGCTCGTCGACGTCGTCGAGACGCTGGCCGACACCAACCTCGGTCGCGAGATGCACTCGGTGATCAGCCAGGGCAGGGTGGAGGCGATCATCCACTCGAAGCCGCGCGAGCGCCGCCTGCTGGTCGAGGAGGCGGCCGGGCTGGGCAAGCACCGCAAGCGCCGCCGCCGGGCCGAGCTGAAGCTCGACAAGGCGCGCGAGAACCTCGACCGGGCCCTCGACGTCGAGCGCGAGGCGCGCAGCCGGCTGCGGCCGCTGAAGCGCCAGGCACAGGCGGCGGAGCTGGGGGCGAGGATCGAGCAGGAGGAACTTGGACTGCGGGCGCGGCTGGTCGCCGAGCAGCTGCGCGGAGGGGACTCCGGCCTCGAGGCCGCCGAGTCGACGGCCGCCAAGGCGCGCGCGGCCCGCGACGAGATCGAGGCGAAGCTGGCTGAGGTGAGCGAAAAGCGCCGCGAGGCCGAGGAACGCTTCGCCGCCCGGGATCGCGAGCGCACCCGAAGCTGGGGAGTGCTGACGCGCCTGCGCGCCGAGCAGCAGCGAATCGCGATCCAGGCCGCCTCGCTCGGCGACCGCGAGACCGAGCTTGCGGCGCGGGTCGAGCAGCTGCGCGCCGAGCTGGAGCCACTCACGCTCGACGTCGGAGACGGCGCCGCCGCTCCCGGTCGCGACCGCCGGCTTGCCGACGAGCTGACCGAGATCGATGCCGGGCTGGCCGCCGCGGGCAAAGGGTTGGCCGACGCGCGGGCGCAGGGCCCCGAGCAGCAACGCGCCGCGGGCCTGGCGTCGGTCAGAAGCGGAGCCGAGCGCGCCGCTCGCCACGCGCGGCGGGCGGAGGGGTTGCTCGGCGAGCGCCGCCGCGAGGAGCTGCGCGCCCGCCTCGCGACCCAGCAGCAGCTCCTGGCTCAGGTGGAGGCCACGCGGGCGGCCTTGGAAGGACTTGGAAACGCCGTCCGCGATCGAGTCGAGGCGGCGGAGGCGCGGCTCACCGGAGCCGGCGACGACGGCGACGCGATCGCCGAGGAGATGCGGGCCTGCTCGCAGCGCGAGTACGAGCTTCAGTCCGAGATGAAGACCGCCTCCGACGCCTTCACCGAGGCCGAGGTCGAGGCCGCGCACCTGCGCGACCGCCGCCGGGAGACCGCCCGCGAGCTGGAGGAGATCGCGGCCAAGCTCGGCGAGGAGATCGAGCCCGCCTCCGAGCCGCTGAGCGACGACGAGCGCGAGGAGATCGACCGCCGTCTGCTGCGGCTGGAGCGCCGCCGCGCCCAGATCGGCCCCGTCAACCCGCTGGCCGAGCGCGAGTACGAAGAGGCGCGCGAGCACGTCGACGAGCTCAAGACCCAGCGCGAGGACGCCGAGCGCGCGATCGGCGAGCTGGCGGCGCTGATCCGCGACATCGACCGCGAGATCGAGCGCGCTTTCGAGGAGACCTTCGAGGCCACGGCACGCAACTTCGAGGAGATGGTCGAGCACCTGTTCCCCGGCGGGCGCGGCAAGCTGCGCCGGGTCAGCCTGCGGCCGGTCGACGATCCCGATGAGGAGGAGGGTGACGACGAAGAAGGCGCGGAAGAGCGCCGCAAGGAGCTCGGCGTCGAGATCGAGGTCACCCCGGCCGGCAAGTCGACCCGCCGACTCTCGCTGCTCTCCGGCGGCGAGAAGTCACTGGTCGCGATCGCCTTCGTGTTCGCGGTCTTCCTCGCCCGTCCGTGTCCCTTCTACATCCTCGACGAGGTCGAGGCGGCGCTCGACGACGCCAACATCGACCGCTTCCTGCAGCTCGTGCGGCGCTTCTCCGACCGGGCCCAGTTCGTGATCGTCACCCACCAGAAGCGGACCATGGACGCGGCGGACGTCCTCTACGGGGTCAGCATGGGCAAAGACGGGGTGACCAAGGTCGTCTCGCGCCGCATGCCGCCGCAGATGGCCGAGGAGGCAGAGGCCGACTCGGACGCGGTTGCCGCGGAGGCCGAGGCGGCCTAGCTGTAAGACCCGAGCACGTTGTTCAGCTCGGCAAGTCGAGCTGCCGGCGGCCTCCGGCCGAGGGAGCCATGATTGCGCTTGAAGTTGTAGCGCCAGAGCCAGCCCTCGAGCGCCGCGGTGCGCTCGGCGCGAGTTTCGGTAGATGGCGCCGTAGGCCCAGCCGCCGAGCATCGTGCGGATGAAGCGCTCGGCCTTGCCGTTGGTCTGCGGGCGGTAGGGGCGGGTGCGAATGTGCTTTAGCCCCAGCGCCCGGCAGGCGATCGCGTGGACCGCCGAGACGTAGGCGGAGCCGTTGTCGGTCATCAGCGCCTCGACCTTCACCCCGTGGCGGCGGTAGTGGGCCAGGCAGCGACGCAGGAAGCCGACCGCCGTTGTTGCCTTCTCGTCGGCGAGGACCTCGACGTAGGCGAAGCGGGTGGCGTCGTCGACGCAGACGTGGACGAACTCCCAGCCGTCTGTCGGCGCCTGCGCCGGCGTCGCGCGCCGAGTCCGAGCGCGTCGCCGGTGACCCGATGCCCGGCGCCGCCCTGGATGCGTCCGAGCTTCTTGACGTCGATGTGGATGAGCTCGCCCGGGCGCGAGCGCTCGTAGCGAACCGCGGGCTCGAGGCCGAGGCGCCCGAGCCGGCCCATCCCGAGCGGGTGAGGATGCCGGAGACGGTCGTCTCGGCCATTCCCAGGACCTCGGCGATCTCGGCGCCGGTCATCCGCAGCCTTCGCAGCGCGCAGATCACCGAGATCCGCTGCTCGTCGGTGCGGTTGTGGACGTCTTGGGCTGCCGAGGAGCGATCGTAGAGGCCGACTCGCCCTCGGCGCGGTAGCGGCCGACCCACTTGCCGGCGGTGCGCTCGCTCGACTTCGGCGGCCTCGGCCGCCTTCGTCAGCGGCCAACCTTCCTCGACGATGCGTCTTACCAGCAGCCGGCGCTTGTTCAGGCTGAGGGCGGCGTTAGCGTGGAGCTTCATCCGGTGCCTCCTTGGGGCTGGGTGGGTAGACACCCCCAGCCTCCAAGGGAGCCCGGATGAACAACGTGCTCAGGGATTACACCTAGCTCGCTAGCCTGCCGCGGCGATGGCGGTGAGCTGGCACGACATCTTCGACCTCGGCGACCGGGCGGTCCCCGAAGCCGCTGCCGATAGTGGCGATGACGCCGGCGAAGAACCTCAGGGGGTCTTCCGCCGACTGCGCGAGAGCCTCGCCCGCAGCCGCCAGGCACTGGCGGAGGAGATCTCGGCCAGCATCTTCGATCGCATCGACGAGGAGACCTGGGAGCGGCTCGAGGAGCTGCTGATCCTCGCCGACGTCGGCGCCCCGACCACAGCCGAGATCGTCGAGCGGCTCGAGCGCGACGTCGAGTCGGGCGCCGTTCCCCCCGATGGCGCCGCGGTGCAGGAGCGCCTGGTCGAGATCGTCGCCGAGGTGGCCGCCGTGGGCGAGCCCCGCATCGATCTCTCGGCTCAGCCGGCGGTGCTGATGATGGTCGGCGTCAACGGGACCGGCAAGACGACGACGATCGGCAAGGTCGCCTGGCACCTCGCCAAGGAGCTGGAGCTGGACGTGATCATCGCCGCCGCCGACACCTTCCGGGCGGCGGCGGTCGAGCAGCTCGCGGAGTGGGCCGACCGCGCGGGGGCGCAGATCGTGCGTTCGGCGGCGGGCTCCGATCCGGGCGCCGTCGCCTATGACGCCGTCGAGGCGGCGCAGGCCCGCGGCGCCGACGTCGTGATCGTCGACACCGCCGGCCGCCTGCAGACGCAGGGAAACCTGATGGACGAGCTGGCCAAGGTCAGGCGGGTGATCGGCAAGCGCCTCGAAGGGGCCCCGCACGAGACGCTGATCACGATCGACGCCACGACGGGGCAGAACGGTCTGCGCCAAGCGCAGGCCTTCGCCGACGCGGCCGAGGTCTCCGGAGTCGTGCTGACGAAGCTCGACGGAACCGCCAAGGGCGGCATCACGCTGGCGATCGCGAAGGAGCTGGAGACGCCGGTGAAGCTGATCGGCATCGGCGAGGGCCTCGAGGACCTGCGCCCGTTCGATCCCGCCGAGTTCGCGCGGGCGCTGCTGGCGCCCTAGCCGGTTTGCGGGTCTAGGCCGACCGGATCCCGAGTCCTATCGGGCCAGTTGGGCTGCCCTATCGACAACCACTCTTGCACCTATGCCTTACCTATTTCTGCGGTTGTATCTCCCCAGCCCCGACAGTAGCGTAAGGGGGACATGTCTCAGTCGACGCATGCGGGCCATATGACGCTTGGGTCAGTCTGCCGATGAAAGCGATCACATGCGCCTTGCTCGGTTCACTTGCGTTACTTGCGAGCGGTTGTGCCCCGACGATCATCGTCCAGAGCTCCGATGGGCTGTATTCCTTGGGGAATAACGGTGCTGTCAGCCGCATCAACAGTGCTTCGGTGCAGGGACTCGGAGTTGCTCCCGATGGGAAGCAGATCGTGTTTTCCCCCACGCTCATCCCTGGTAACAGCGATAGTGGAGATGTTGTAGTTGAGAATCTTGGAGACAAATCAACCCAGGACATATATGACGCTGAAACTCAGGGTGAGTTTTCAGATGTTCGCTATACGCCGAACGGTAAAGAGATAATCGGCAGCAATCGAGGCGAGATCTGGGCATGAAACACCGATGGGACTCATCTTCGCAAGATAGTTGCGTTCCCACCACCTGTCTATTTGTCCCACCCCATCATGACGAGCAAGGGAGCGCTCGCATTCCGTTCGACTGGGTCGCCAAGCGGCGAGTTATTTGGTCCGATGCGCGGCCGCAAGGTCGGTTGTACATCCTGGACCCGTCATCCACGACGCCTCGCCTTCTGAACACCCCCGGGTACAACGTGGCAGATCCAACCATAAGTCCCTCTGGCGACCAGATCATGTTCGAGGCCTCAGCTGGTCCCGACACCGGAGGTGGGCCTTACTACGTGATGCCAATCGGCGGCGGTACCGCAACCATGGTGCGATCTACCGGGCCCATAAATATGCCCGAGTGGGAAACACAGAGCACCGGGAACACCATCTTGTTTGGTGCGTTTAGCCCCAATGGGCAAGTTTGGCGCCAGGTCTAAATAACCTCAGTCCAACTCCAGTGGCGCAGGGCCTGGGTCCATCGGACATATCGCAACCCCCCAGGCCAGTGGGTCGGCGGGTGCACCGCCAACGCTTGTCTTCAACGATGACGCCCAACTCCCCAATTACGTGCCGACCTTGCGCAACGACGTTCAGGACAGTTACTGGCGGACTCGGCCGCAGAGATCACCGACAACTGGGGCGACAACAGCGACCTGCTTGGGCTATGGCAGCACGAGACCAACGGCCAGCCGTACGGCAACCTCCTCTACGACGCCGACGAGGCGACCCTGGCGCCGTGTTGGCCGATGCCAACCCTTTCACGGCTTCGGGAGAGTTTCCGCTGAGTCTGAGCGCGCTCGGGTCCACCTATCCGAACGGCATGACGGCCGACTCAAACGACTGGCTTGACGAGCCGAATGGTCAGTACGAGTGGGATGCGGCGCAGTTGCACGCGGCCGGTTACGCCGATCACATATATGGCCACGCGGTCCGCGACTCCAGCGGAAAGCTTTGGCTCCAGTACTGGTTCTTCTACTACTTCAACGATTTCGACGTGCTAGGGGTCGGCGATCACGAGGGCGATTGGGAGATGGTTGAAGTCGGCTTGGACTCCACCAACAAACCAGATCAGGTGATCTTCGCCCAGCACACCGACGCCGCTCGTTGCATGGCGGGTCAATATCAACCCGCGCTCAACGGGGGCCCCGTTGTCTACGCAGCCCTGGGTTCGCACGCGTCGTACCCGATGGCGGGCGTGTACTCAGTGCCGGGCCCCGCGCGAAGATCACGCTCCCGGTGACCAGCTTCCGATTAACCCGACGCTTGAAGTGATCCACCACGGGACTCCCAGCTGGGTTGGCTGGCCTGGCGTTGGGGCAACTCGCGGGGGGACTCTGACCAATCCAGCCCGACCGGTCCCGCACAGCACGCCGTATGGTCGGATCCAACCAACTTCAGCGACGGCATCATCGGCTGCTTCGATAACTTCGAATCCTCCACGAGCCCATCCGGAGAGCAGGCGCACGTCTTCGTCGTCGACTGCCTCCAGCGCCCAAGCTCCTAAGCGCCACTATGAGCGGACATCAGGTTCAAGTGACCTATCAGGTCAAGCCGCGGCAGAAGACAAAGGGATGGCCACTCATGCTCCTGACGGTCGATGCAAAGCACGACAAGCTCACGCCTCTGACGGTCAAGCTCCATCACGTTAAGGTCGAGGCCAATACACCTTCCCGTTCCCCCTCCGACCGCGAGGCATTGGTTGTTCGGCGAGCCTGTTCTCGCGAAACGGTTCGCGCAGCCCTTGTCTCGCGGCACGTTCGCCGTCTGCCTCCCGTACCCTAGTGCAGTTCACCGTGCAGCCGTCGATGCCGCCGCGAGTAGTGCCCAGACGAAGAAGACCACGAAATTCGTCAAGACTCCGAGCAGGCGACGAAGCTGTGGATAAATGAGCGTCGGAGCAGCAGGCCGACTAGTCCAATTGCACCAACAAAACAAGCTGCGATCAAAATCCGAGCGGCCAATCGTATGAGTCACCCGCGCCAGCGATGTGCTGTCGTCCAAAGACCCAGAAGCCCACTCCCACGCCCACGCCGTAGACGAGCAGCAAATCCAACCAAACCGATATACGGATCTTCGTTTTCTCCTCCATATCTCCCATTATCGCAGCACACTCACGGATAGGACACCCGATGACTTCGAGAGCTACATCAAGCACGATCATGCCCACTAATCACGCGTTCGACCAACCCCAGCCTCCAGCAACTCTAACGGCGATCCATCGACGGGTCAGGCCGGTCGGCGGTCGCCGATCCAGTAGCGCGGACCGGGGCCGAGGTGGGCAGCCCGATCGTCGGGATTGGAAGACGGCAGCGCTCGAGCGAGAGGCATCCGCACCCGATGCATTCGGTGAGCCCGACTTGAGTCGCTCCAGCTCGGCGATCCGCTGATCGATCCTCGACGTCCAGTACTCGAAAGACGGACCAGTCGCGGCGGTCGGTGCGCGGTCTGGGCAGCTTGCCAGCTCCAGACCGATCTCCTCGAGCGTCAGCCCGATCCGCTGGCGAAGACGATGAACGCGATCCGCCGCAGGACCGGCCGGGATAGCGGCGGTGGCCCGAGCCCCCGCACGGAGCTGATCAGTTCCCGTCCTCGTAGAAGCGCAGCGCCGATGCGGCCACTCCACTTCTGCGTGCGACCTCGCCGATCGTCAACAGCTTGGACATCGACTCGAGGAAATCACACTAGACCCTTGACTTCAAGTGCACTCGAACTTCTACCTTGTGTAGTCGACTCGAATATCAGGACCGCGAGGAGACACCAATGACGAGCACGCAGACAGCGAGCGAGCAGATCACCGAGGAGGTCACCTCCTGGCGCGGCGTGACGGCGGGCCCGGGACGCCGCGGCGAGTTCGCGTTCAAGGTTGCCACCCATGAGATCGGCCACCTGCACGGCGACCACGCCGCCCACTTCTTCTTCCCAAAGCAGGTGTGGACCGACCTGCAGGCCGAGGGACGGATCGTGGACCACCCGGTCTTTCCCGGCAAGCAGGGACCGGCCGCCCGCAGGATCGAGGACGAGGCCGACGTGCGCGACGTGATCGAGCTGATGCGCCTCAACTACGACCGCGTGGTCGCCCGTTACGGCCTCCCAGCAGGGGTTTGAGCGTCAGCATCTAAGCTGGCTCCATGTTCGACCAACTCGGCGAGCGCCTGCAGGCGACGCTTTCGGAGGTCCGTTCGCGCGGCAAGCTGTCCGAGGAGGACGTCGACCGCGCGATGCGCGAGATCCGCCTCGCGCTGCTCGAGGCCGACGTCAACTTCAAGGTCGTAAAGGCGTTCACCGCGACGGTCAAGGAGCGCGCCCTGGGCGCCGAGGTGATGCAGAGCCTCGACCCCGGCCAGCAACTGACCAAGATCGTCAACGAGGAGCTGGCCGAGGTGATGGGCGGTGCCTCGCGCGACCTCGCCTTCGCCCCCAGCGGCCCCACCGTGATCCTGATGGCCGGGCTTCAGGGCTCGGGCAAGACGACCGCCTGCGCGAAGCTCGCCAAGCACCTCGCCGAGAGCGGCAAGGACGTCGCCCTGGCTGCCTGCGACGTCTACCGGCCGGCGGCGGTCGACCAGCTGGTCACGGTCGGCGAGCGAGCCGGCGCCCACGTCTACCAGCAGGGGACCGAGCGCGACCCGGTCGACATCGCCGAGTGGGCGGTCGGCCAGGCGAAGGCCGAGGACCGCGACGCGCTGATCGTCGACACCGCCGGACGCCTGCACATCGACGACGAGCTGATGGAGGAGCTGGCGAAGATCCGCAAGCGCACCAAGCCGCACGACGTGCTGCTGGTCGTCGATGCGATGACCGGCCAGGACGCGGTCGGAGTCGCTGAGGCTTTCTCGGAGGCGGCCGAGTTCGACGGCGTCGTGATGACGAAGCTCGACGGCGATGCCCGCGGCGGCGCGGCGCTCTCGGTCAAGGCCGTGACCGGCAAGCCGATCCTCTACGCCTCGACGGGCGAGAAGCTGGAGGACTTCGAGCGCTTCCACCCCGACCGGATGGCGGGCCGGATTCTCGGCATGGGCGACGTCCTGAGCCTCGTCGAGAAGGCCGAGAAGGAGGTCAGCGCCGAGCAGGCGCTCGACCTGCAGGAGAAGCTGCGCCGCGAGCAGTTCACGCTCGAGGACTTCCTCGGACAGATGCGCCAGGTTCGGCGCATGGGACCGATGGGGAACCTGATCGGGATGCTTCCCGGGATGGGGGCGATGAAGGGGATGAAGGACGTCGACGTCGACGAGGGCGAGCTGGACCGGGTCGAGGCGATCATCCTCTCGATGACGCCGCAGGAGCGACGCAATCCGGAGGTGATCAACGGCTCGCGGCGCAAGCGGATCGCCGCCGGCGCCGGGGTCAAGGTCCAGCACGTCAACCAGCTCGTGAAGCAGTTCGCCAATGTCCGCAAGCTGATGAAGCAGATGGCTTCGGGCAAGATGCCCGACCCGCAGGCGTTGTTGAAACAGCTCCGGTAGCGGACCCTGCAAAGCGTCGCATCTCGGGGTCCTCGGCAAATCGTCTCGGTCATGCACGCATTCAGTGCACTCCCGTCGCCGATTTGCCTGCGTCCCACGACCTGCTCGCTTTTCGCGTCCGTTCGTGCTTCGGCCTGCGACCGTTCGTGCTTCGACCTTGCGCTGCCTGTACCCTGCCTGGCCGATGTCCGTGCGAATCAGGCTCAGAAGGGTGGGTTCGAACAAGAACCCGATCTGGCGCATCGTCGTCGCCGACAAGCGCTCGCCGCGCGATGGGCGCACGATCGAGACGATCGGCCGCTACAACCCGCAGACCGACCCCTCGGTGATCGAGGTCGACGAGGAGCGTGCCCGCCACTGGCTCGAGCGCGGTGCCCAGCCCTCGCAGACGGCGGCGAAGCTGCTGCGCACCAAGGGCATCGAGGCGACCGGCACCAAGTAAGTGGTCGCGTGAAGGACCTGCTCGAGTTCCTGACTCGCGCCCTGGTCGAGGACCCGGCGGCGGTCGAGGTCGACGAGTTCGAGGAGGACGGCGACCTGGTCTACGAGATCACCGTCGCCGACGACGACCTCGGGCGGGTGATCGGCAAGGGCGGGCGGGTCGCCAATGCGCTGCGGTCGGTCGCCAAGGCGGCGGCGGTGAAGCTGGAGCGCCGCGTCATCGTCGACATACTGGATTAGTTCCTCGTTCCCAGTTCCTTGTTCCTAGGAACGAGTTACAAGGAACCACTACTGCCTTGAAACTCGACGTATTCACGCTATTCCCTGACGCCTTCGAGTGGTTCTCCTCCCAGCGGCCGGTGCGCAACGCCGTCGCCGCCGGAAGCGAGCTGAGGTTCTTCAATTACCGCGACACGACGCCGCTCGGCGCCGGCCAGGTCGACGACGCTCCCTACGGGGGCGGCGCGGGCATGGTGCTGCGGGTCGACGTCGTCGACGCGGCCCTGGAGGCGGCATACCGCCACGGCGGCCGGCCGCGGGCCATCGTGCTCGGGCCCGCGGGGCGGCTGCTCGACGACGCGCTGGTGCGCGAGCTTGCGGCCGAGCCGGCGCTGGCGCTTCTG
Organism: uncultured Solirubrobacterales bacterium; assembly: GCA_963740555.1. Classification (GTDB taxonomy): domain Bacteria; phylum Actinomycetota; class Thermoleophilia; order Solirubrobacterales; family 70-9; genus Mayfieldus. Next base: position 157,825 of record CAVUES010000005.1, on the reverse strand, counting down.
TGCGGGCGCTACGAGGGCTTCGATCAGCGCGTCCACGATCACCTCGCCGATGACGAGGTCTCGATCGGGCGCTATGTGCTCGCCGGGGGCGAGCTGGCCGCGATGGTCGTCGCCGACGCGATGATCCGCAGGCTGCCCGGCGCGCTGGGCTCGGCCGAGAGCGCGGTCGAGGAGTCGTTCAGCGAGGCCCTCGACGCGGCGCCCGAGTACCCGCATTACACCCGTCCGCCCAGCTATCGCGGCTGGGAGGTGCCGGAGGTGCTGGTCTCCGGCGACCACGAGCGGGTCCGCGAGTGGCGCCTGGAGCAGAGCAAGCTCCGTGCCGAAGCCCTGCGCCGCGCGTCCGGGACGACCTGAGTCGCTAGGATTGCCGCCTCGCGCGTGCGGCCACGCGCGATTTTTCGGCCGCCACCCGCGCGCAACTCCCACCCCGCGCGCCATCTCAATGAGCAGCATCATCGACAGCATCGAGCGCCGCCAGCTGAAGGCGAACCTTCCTGCCTTCGGGCCGGGCGATCGGGTGCGCGTCCACTTTCAGGTGATCGAGGGTCAGCGGCGCCGAACCCAGGTCTTCGAGGGGGTCGTGCTGAAGCGCCAGGGCAGCGGCGCCCGCGAGACCTTCACGGTCCGCAAGCAATCGTTCGGGGTCGGCGTCGAGAGGACCTTTCCCCTGCACTCACCGAAGATCGAGCGGCTCGAGGTGGCGGCCCGCGGCGACGTTCGCCGGGCCAAGCTCTACTACCTGCGGGGCCGGGTCGGAAAGCGGGCGCGGGTGTCGGAGCGCCGCTGGGGGATCGACGAGGAGATCCTCGCCGCGCCGCCGGAGGAGGCCGAGGCCCTGGATTCCGAGGGTGTGGCCCAGAGCGAGGCCGAGCTCGTGGAGGCGCCGGAGGGCGAAGGAGAAGAGGAGCAGGCGGCCGACGGTGAGGAAGAGGCCGCGCAGCCCGAGGCTGAGGGGGATGCGCAAGTCGAAGCCGAAGCCGAGCAACCGGCGGAGACGGAGGAGTCGGAGGCCGAGCAACCGGCGGAGACCGAGGAGCCGCAGGCCGAGCAGCCCGAGGAGCCGGAGCCAACCGAAGCAGCCGAGGAACCTGAGGAGTCCGAGGGCGCAGGGGACGAGTCCTGAACGCCTCGATCTCCAAGCCGTCCACGGCTCGCGGCGGTCTGGTCGAGCTGGTGGTGATCGTCGCCCTGGCCCTGGGCCTGGCGCTGGGGATCCAGGCCTTCCTGATCAAGCCCTACCAGATCCCCTCCGGCTCGATGGAGCCGACCCTCGACATCGGCCAACGGGTGCTGGTGAACCGGTTCATCTACCACTTCACCAGCCCCAAGATCGGCGACATCGTCGTCTTCCATCCCCCCGCCGGGGCGGAGCGGGGCAACGAGTGCGGGGTGCCGCGGGGCCCCGACGAGGCGTGCCCCAGGCCGACCGCCGACGAGGACAGTCAGAACTTCATCAAGCGGATTGTCGCCGGGCCGGGCGACACAGTCTCGATCCACGACGGTCATCCAGTCGTCAACGGAAAGATCGCCAAGGAGAGCTTCATCATGCCCTGCCAGGGCGGAAGCGCCTGCAATTTGCCCAAACCGATCACCATTCCGCCCGGCGATTACTTCATGATGGGCGACAACCGTGGGTCGAGCGACGACAGCCGGTTCTGGGGACCGGTCCCCCAAGACTGGTTCATCGGCAAGGCCTTCGCCACCTACTGGCCGCCGAACCGCATCGGAATCCTCTAGCCAGAAGCCCGGCAAGCTGCACCGCCGCCGCCTGCGGCGCACCCAGCGCCTCTTCGCCTTCGACCGCGAGCTGGGAACGCGCCTGGTCGCCGGGTGCGACGAGGCCGGACGCGGCTCGCTTGCCGGGCCGCTGGTCGCCGCCGCGGTGCTGATCGACTACGAGACGCTCAGCCTCTCCGACCGGCGGGCGCTCGGCGGATTGCACGACTCCAAGCAGATGACTCGCGAGGATCGCGAGCGCCTCTACCCCAACGTGCTTCGCGCCGCGACCAAGGTGAGCGTCGCGGTCCGCTGCGTGCGCGGGATCGACGGGCGCGGGCTGCACAACACCAACCTCGAGGCGCTTGCCACCTCGCTGGAACGGGTCGCATGCGAGGGGGCCTCTTGCCTGGTCGACGGCTTCCCGCTTCCGGGCTGCACGGTGGAGCACCGGCCGGTCGTCGACGGAGATGCGACCAGCGCCGCGATCGCCGCCGCATCGGTGATCGCGAAGGTGAGCCGCGACCGCTACATGCATCGCGCCGAGTCCATCTACCCGGGCTGGGGGTTCGTGGAGAACGTCGGCTACTCGACTCCCGAGCACCGCGACGCGATCGCAAAGAACGGGATATCGGACCTGCACCGGCGTTCGTTCGCGTCGGTCGCCTACAAGCAACTGGCGCTGGACGGGGAACTGCCGCCGGAGCTAGAAGGCATCGCGGATGTGTTCGAGTTCGATCAGCTTCCCGCCGGGGTCGAAGCTGACGCCGACGGCGTCGAAGCGGATCAGGCGGTGGGGCGGGACGAGGCTCTGCTCGGCGAGCCAGGCGCGGGCGAGGGTGCGGACGCGGCGCTGCTTGACCGGTCCGACGGCGAGGATCGGGCGCAACGGGCCGCTTGAGGCCCCCGAGCGGCCGGCTTTCACCTCCACGAAGACCAGCGCGTCTCCGTCAAGCCCGATCAGGTCGAGCTCGCCGTAGCGGGTGCGGGGGTTGCGGGCCAGGATCCGCCATCCGTCCTCTTGGAGGCGCTCGGCGACGGCCTGCTCGGCGAGGCGCCCGAGACGCTGTCGAGCCACAGTCATCGCTCGAGGCTAGGGCGGACCGACGCTTCGATTGCGCGCGCAGCGTGACGATTCCGACATCGGTGCGCGCCACAGATCGCGCGAGTGGTTGCTGAGCCGCGCTCAGCCCGCGGACGCCTCGGTCATGGGACGGAAGCTGGTCGTCAGGATCCGCATGCGCCTGGGGCGCGTGATCGTGAACAGCACGACATCGGCGACCTCGTCCGGAGTCAGCATGCCCTCGAGCTCGGGGTCGCCCTCCTCGCGGCCTGTCCCGATCGCGAAGTCAGTGTTCACGCCGCCCGGGCAGATGCAGGTGGCTCGCACGCCGCGCTCGCGCAGCTCGTGGTCGAGGGCACGCGTGAAGCCCAGCTGGCCGAACTTCGACGCGTTGTAGACGGCCTCGCCGGGGAAGGCACGGAGGCCGGCGACGCTTGCGAGGGAGACAAAGTCCCCTTCGCCCGCCGCGATCAGGTGGGGCAGCGTCGCGGCCGCCGTGTAGAGCGTGCCCTTCAGGTTCACGTCGATCATGGTCTCGATCTGCTCCGGGTCGAGCTCGAGGAAGGGCCCGTATGCCCCGACGCCCGCGTTCGCGATGACGACGTCGAGGCGGCCGAAGCGCTCGACGATCGCGTCCGCGGCAGCGCCGACGGCGATGCGATCACGGACGTCGCAGGCCAAGCCGAGCCCACGCTCCAGCCCGAGGTCGTCGCCTCGCCGCGAGATCAGGCCGACCGAGGCGCCGGCCTCGTGCAGCCTCCGCGACACCGCCGCGCCGATGCCACCGCTGGCGCCGGTGACGACCGCGACCTTGCCTTCTAGTTCCATGGTGTCTCCTCCGTTCGACTAGTCACGGCTCCAGCGTATGCCGCTTCAAGCCGATGGGGTCCGGGGCAGCGTGACGATTCCCTGACACAGTGCGCGTCACGGAGCGCGCCAGCGCACCTAGCGTCTCCGCCGTGCTGGCCAGCGCGCGGACTTTCACGATCGACGGGGTGGCGGCCCGCGAGGTCAGGGTCGAGGTCGACGTCCACCGCGGCCTGCCCGCCTTCTCGATCGTCGGCCTGCCCGACGCGGCGGTGCGCGAGTCGCGCGAGCGGGTGCGGGCGGCGCTGGTCAATAGCGGATTCGAGTTCCCGCTGCGGCGCATCACCGTCAACCTCGCCCCGGCCGACCTGCCAAAGGCCGGGCCGGGGATCGATCTCGCCACGGCCGCCGCCCTGATCGCCGCCTCCGGTCAGCTGCCCGAGGGGTTGGACCCCAGCTTCGCCCTGGCCGGGGAGTTGGCGCTCGACGGCTCGGTGCGCCCGATCGCGGGGGTGCTGGCGATGGCGGAGACCGCGCGAGCGGCCGGCAGCGAGCGGCTGGTGGTCGCCGACGGCAACGGCCCCGAGGCGGCGCTGGTCGAAGAACTGGAGGTGCTGCCGCTACAGCGCCTCGACCAGCTGCCGACGCTGCTGCGGGGTGAGTGGGAACCGGCCGCGCCGGAGCCGCTGGCGCTCAGCGGGCCGCCGGGCGGCCCTGACATCGTCGACCTTCGCGGCCAGCCGGGTCTGCGGCGGGCGCTCGAGGTTGCCGCCGCCGGTGGCCACAGCCTGCTGATGATCGGGCCCCCGGGAGCCGGAAAATCGCTCGCCGCTCGCCGCCTGTCGTCGCTTCTGCCTCCACTGGAGCGGGCGGAGGCCCTCGAGGTGGCCAAGATCGCCAGCATCGCTGGGCGACTCAACGGCCACCCGTCGATCAGGCGCCCCTTCCGAGGCCCGCACCACTCGATCTCCGCCCCCGGGCTCGTCGGTGGCGGCAACCCGCCGCGCCCGGGCGAGGTGACGCTTGCGCATCGCGGCGTTCTGTTCCTCGACGAGCTGGGTGAATTCTCAAGGGCGGCGCTGGAGTCGTTGCGCGCCCCACTCGAGGACGGGACGGTGACGGTGACGCGGGCGGCTCACACCGTCGAGCTGCCCTGCCGCTTCATGCTCGTCGCCGCCGCCAACCCCTGCCCCTGCGGGCGCGGGGAGGGCGACGAGCGTTGCCGCTGCACCCCGGTGGGGGTGCGTCGCTACGAGACCAAGCTCACAGGGGCGCTGGCCGATCGGATCGACATCTGGAAGGGCGTCGCCCAGCCGAGCGCCGGGGCGATGGACGGCGCCCCGGGGGAGCGCTCGGCGGAGGTTCGCGAGCGGGTCTGCGCCGCCCGAGCGCGGCAGGCCGAGCGGCTCGGGCCGCGTCGCTGCAACGCCGACCTCACCCCGGCGGAGCTGCGGCGGCTCGACCTCGAGGCGCCCGCCCGCCGGGTGCTCGCGGAGCAGCACGGGGCCATGGGCCTGAGCGGGCGCGGGCACGACAGGGTGCTGCGGGTCGCGCGCACGATCGCCGACCTCGGGAAGGCGACAGCGATCGGCCCGGATCACATGCAGGAGGCGCTCGGGTTGAGGCGGCCCGGGTGAGCGAGGCCCAGCGGGCGACGACACGGCCAGCGCCGCTGCCGCGGGCCTGCGATCCATGCCTTCTGCACCTGCATCTGCTCGGGCTTCTGGCTCCGTTCATCGAGAAGGTCGCGACCGGCAAGAAGGGCGGCCGGTCGGCGGAGCTGCTCGCCCTCCCAGATGACGCGCTAGCCCAGGCGGTGGCGGGCCGCAAGGCAGACCGACTCCTCGCGGAGGCTGCACAGGCCGATTCCGCGGTGTTGCGCGATCGCATCACCGAGGCCGATTGCTGGATCGTCTGCCGCCACGAAGCCGCCTATCCGGAGGCGCTGCACGACGCGAACGACGCCCCGCCGGCCCTGGTCGGGCGCGGGGACCCGGACGGGCTGAGGCGGCTGCGACCGGAGAGCACGGTGACGGTGGTGGGGGCGAGGCGCGCCACCTCGGCCGGTCGCGAGATCGCCCGCAACCTCGGCTGCGAGCTGGCGGCAGCCGGGTTCGCCGTCGTGAGCGGGCTCGCATGGGGGATCGACGGCGCCGCCCACGACGGGGCGCTCGACCGCGGCTTCACCGCCGCGGTCCTCGGTTGCGGCGCCGACGTCGCTTATCCGCTCCACCACCGCGGCCTCTATGAGCGCGTCCGCGAGCGCGGGCTGATCCTCTCCGAGCTGCCGCCGGGCACTGGAGCCTGGCGCTGGGCATTTCCGGCTCGCAACCGGATCATGGCGGCGCTGGGTGCGATGACGATCGTGGTCGAGGCTGCCGGGCGGTCCGGCTCGTTGATCACCGCCGAGCTCGCCTCCGATCTGGGCCGCGAGGTGGGGGCGGTCCCAGGACCGGTCGGCGCCCGGATGTCGACCGGAACCAACCAGCTGATCGCCGACGGGGCAAGCCTGGTCCGCGACGCCGAGGACGTCCTCGATGCCCTGATCGGGCCCGGCGCGCGGCGGCCGGTGGTGGAGGGCACTCCGCTTGACCCCGGGCTGGCCGCGGTCCTGGATCGCGTCGAGCAGGGCGACGCCGACTCCGACTCGATCGCGCTCGTGCTCGGCCGCGGCGGCGGGGAGACGACCGCGCTGCTGGCTCGCCTCGAGCTGCTTGGCTACGTGCATCGCTCGTTCGCCGGCGCCTACTCGCGCACGCCGCTGCCGCGGCCGCAAGCCGGCGCCCGCGTGGGCGACGGGCTAGCCTGAAATGCATGACCTACGAACGCCCGCCAGCGGTGCTCTCGATCGCCGGCTCGGACTCCGGCGGCGGCGCCGGGATCCAGGCCGACCTGAAGGCATTCGCCGCCCGCGGAGTCCACGGGATGACCGCGATCACGGCGATCACCGCCCAGAACACGGTCGGCGTCAGCCGCGTCGACGCGGTGGCGCCGGCGATGATCGTCGAACAGGTGCGCGCCGTCTCCGAAGACATCGGCATCGACGCGGTGAAGATCGGGATGCTTGGCAGCGCGGAGACGATCGACGCCGTGGTCGCGGCGCTGGACCTGGTCGGGGACGCGCCGGTCGTGCTCGACCCCGTGATGGTGGCGGAGAGCGGCGCGGTGCTGCTCGATCCCGCGGCTCGCGGCGCGCTGGTCGAGCGCGCGTTGCCGTTGGCCACCGTCGCCACCCCCAACCTCGCCGAGGCGCGCGAGCTGACCGGGCTCGGCTCGACCGCGACCGAAGAAGAGCTGGCGCGGGCCGTCCACGCCCTCGGCCCCGAGGTCGTCGTGGTCACCGGGGGCCACAGCGAGCACGGCGCCGACCTCTACTTCGATGGGACCGACGCGGTCTCCATTCCCGGCCCCCGTCATCCCGATGGCGCCTCGCATGGCTCCGGCTGCACCCACTCCTCGGCATTGGCGGCCGGCCTGGCGCTCGGCGAGTCTCCCCTGGAGGCCGCTCGGCGGGCCCGCGAGCTGGCCGCGGCGGCGGTGGAGGCGGGACTCACCGGCATCGGCGCCGGCAGCGGCCCGGTTGACGCGCTCGGGGTCGCGGAGCGCTCCTCGCTTGCCGGCAGCACCGCGCCGGGCACCGGGAGCGGCATAATCAAGCCATGAAGTTCGTTCGCATGAAGCCGGGACACGGCGACGTACTGCTCGCCGAGGGAGACGTCGAGGTCGCCGAGGACGAGCAGCGGCTGATCGAGGAGTTCCGGCGCCAGCTCGACGAGGGAATGTGGGCCGCCGTGCCGTCGGGCGAGAAGAGCGGGCGGCACGAGGCGACGATGGTGCGTGACTTCTCCGAGGTTCCGCGCCAGGCCGATCGGGTGATCTTCTTCCCGAAGGCCGCCGGGGGACGTTAGAAGCCAGTGGCGGTTGCGGCGGCCTCGCTCCTGCTCGCGCTTGCGCTGCTCGCTGCGCTGGCATTCGGTCCCGATCTGCGCCGGCGGATGCGCAAGCGGACACGTGCTCGAAATGCCCTACGGCGGGACGCCTTCGATCCCGGCCGCGAGCGCCGCGCCGAGCTGAAGGCGCGCGAGCTGCTGCGCTCGGTGGTCGGCGACGACCTCTACGCGATGTACCGCGAGCTTGGCTTCATCCGCGTCGCGGGCGGCGGTGAGCCACGCAGCGGTTACGGCTACCTGATCTACCCCCATCGCCCGATCGTCGCCTACGAGGAGCGCAGCGGCGAGCTGCTCAACGAGTACTGCGTCGTCTTCCCAGACCGCAGCGAGCCCTCGGCGGACGGGCGCTTGCCCGACTCCGACGACGTGCTCGCGAAGTGGATGGCGCTGAGCGGCGACGAGCGGCGGCTGATCGCCGACGCCAACATGCACGTCCCGGGGCGCCAGCTCGACCCGATGCAGGTTCGGCGCGATCTGCTGCGGCTGCGCGAGTGGGAGGGACGGCGCCGGACGCCCAGCCCGAGCGTCGAGGAACGAGGAACGAGGAACGAGATCACGGCATGACCGCCAACGGGAGCACGAAAACCTCCCTTCCACGCCCCCGGTCTTCTGCCGTCTTCGACGGGCCCGACCGTGCCCATGCCCGCGCCTACATGAAGGGGATCGGCTTCGACGACGACGCACTCAGCCGCCCGACGATCGGCGTCGCCAACACCTGGATCGAGGCGATGCCCTGCAACTTTCACCTCCGCGGTCTTGCGTCCCACATCAAGGAGGGCGTGCGGGCGGCCGGCGGCACGCCGATGGAGTTCAACACGGTCGCGATCTCTGACGGGATCACGATGGGCACCAAGGGGATGAAGACCTCGCTGGTCAGCCGCGAGGTGATCGCCGACTCGATCGAGCTCACCGCCCGCGGCTATCAGTTCGACGCCCTGGTCGCGCTCTCGGCCTGCGACAAGACGATCCCCGGCTGCGTGATGGCCCTGATTCGCCTCGACATCCCGGCGGCGATGCTCTACGGCGGTTCGATCATGCCCGGCCACTGGAAGGGCAAGGACGTCAATATTCAGGACGTATTCGAGGCCATCGGTGCCCACGCCGCCGGCGAGCTCAGCGACGAGGAGCTGCGCGACCTCGAGGACGTCGCCAGCCCTGGTGCGGGTGCCTGCGCGGGGATGTTCACGGCCAACACGATGGCCTGCGCCTTCGAGGCGATGGGGATCAGCCCTGGTGGCTCCTCGATGGTCCCGGCCGAGGACGCGAGCAAGGACGACGTCGCGGAGCAGATTGGAGAGCTGGTCATGCGGGTGCTCTCCGAGGACCTGCGGCCGAGCCGGATCGTCACCCGCGAGTCGATCGAGAACGCGATCGCCTGCGCCTGTGCGTCGGGGGGGTCGACCAACGTTGTGCTGCACCTGCTCGCGGTTGCGCGCGAGGCTGGGATCGAGCTCGAGATCGACGACTTCGAGCAGATCTCGCGACGCACGCCGCTGCTCGCCGACCTGAAGCCGGGCGGACGCTTCGTCGCCCCCGATCTCTACACGGCCGGGGGCGTGCCCCTGATCCTGAGCCGGCTCGACGAGGCCGGGCTGCTGCACCGCGACGCGATGACGGTCAGCGGCCAGACGATCGGCGAGATCGCCGACGAGGCGGCCGAGTCCGAGGGCCAGGAGGTGGTTCGAGCGCTCTCGGACCCGCTCAAGTCCCACGGCGGCTTCGCGGTCCTGCGCGGCAACCTCGCCCCGGAGGGGTCGGTCGTGAAGCTTGCGGGGACCGAAAGACTGCAGCAGACCGGTCCGGCGCGGGTCTTCGAGTCCGAGGACGACTGCTTCCGCGCGGTCAGAGATCAGCGCATCGAGCCCGGCGACATCATCGTGATCCGCAACGAGGGGCCGGCCGGCGGACCGGGGATGCGCGAGATGCTGCACGTGACGGCCGCCCTGGTCGGCGAGGGGCTCGGCGAGGAGGTCGCTCTGCTCACCGACGGGCGCTTCTCGGGGGCGACGCACGGGCTGATGGCGGGGCACGTGGCGCCGGAGGCCGCGCACGGTGGGCCGATCGGCGCCGTTCGCGACGGCGACCAGATCACCCTCGACGTCGACGAGCGTCGCATCGACGTCGACCTGACCGACGAGCAGATCGCCGAGCGAGTCGCCGAATACGTGCCCCCGGAGCCCGAGTACCGCAGCGGCGTGATGGCCAAGTACGCCGCCAGCGTCGGCTCGGCCTCGCAGGGCGCGGTCTGCTCCTAGCCGCCGGCCGCGTCGTGACTCAGTCGAGGTTCTCGACGATCTCGGTCGCGCGCGACCATTGCTCGGCGGGAACGACGAGGTAGACGTCGCCGCGCCCGAATCGATCGAGCGGCTGGTCGGCGACGCAGGATGCATCGAGGCCGATGGCTCGCAGCTGGTCCCGCCAGGCCAGTGCCGTATCGCGGTCGCCGAAACTGCTCACGGCTTCCCAGTTCTCGAAGCGTGGATCGCCGATCGACACCGGCGGATCGCTGCTTCTGCCCCTGAGAAGGCGTCGAATTCGCACTGCGTGAGCCTACGCCGGGTGCCTGCGGCTGTCACCGTATGTCGGACGACTCAGCGCTCTAACTCACTTGTCTCCCACCCCTGACAACCCGATCACGACCGACGGCCGGGGCGCCGCCACCGGGGCGGCCCCGGCGATCGTCGTCTCCGATCTCACCAAGTCCTATGACGAGGTCGAGGCTGTGCGCGGGGTCAGCTTCGAGGTCCGAAGCGGCGAGGTGTTCGGTTTCCTCGGCCCCAATGGCGCCGGCAAGTCGACGACGATCAACATGCTCTGCACGCTCGCCAAGCCAACGGCAGGCGGCGCGACGGTCGCCGGCCACGACATCGTCGACGAGCGCGACGAGGTCCGCCGCCACATTGGCCTCGTGTTCCAGGACCCGACCCTCGACGCCTACCTGACCGCGGAGCAGAACCTGCGCATGCACGCAGAGCTGTACGGGGTCGAGTCCGCGCTGGTGCCGGAGCGGATGCGGCAGGTGCTCGAGATGGTCGGCCTCTGGGAGCGCAGGCGCGCAGCGGTGCGGACGTTCTCCGGTGGGATGCAGCGCCGCCTGGAGATCGCGCGAGGGTTGATGCACTCGCCGCGGGTGCTGTTCCTCGACGAGCCGACCGTCGGCCTCGACCCGCAGACCCGCCGCTCGATCTGGAGCTACATCGGCCAGCTCAAAGGCAGCGAGGAGATCACGATCTTCATGACCACCCACTACATGGACGAGGCCGAGTACTGCGATCGGATCGCGATCATGGACCAGGGCGTGATCGTGGCGCTGGACACGCCCGAGGCGCTGAAGGCCGAGGTGGGGGAGGATCGAGTCCGGATCCACACCGACGACGAACAGGCGACGATCGCCGCGATCCGCGCCCGGTTTGGCCTCGAGGCACGGGTGTCCGAGGGAGCCGTGGCCTTCTACGTACCCTCGGGCGAGGAGTTCGTGCCGCGCCTGTTCGCCGAGCTGGGCCTCCCGATCCGCTCCGTGAGCGTCTCGCGCCCGACCCTCGACGACGTCTTCATGTCCTACACCGGGACGACGATCCGCGACGCCGAGGAGTCCTCCGACAAGCAGACGAACAAGCAGCTGATGCAGATGGTCGCGGGCAGGCGATGAAGCCGGCCGCCACCGACACCGCGATCGCGATCGGCGCGCCGGCGGAGGTCGTCAAGGTCCACGTTCCGCCGCGCAGCCTGCGCAGCGAGCTGCGGGCGATGAAGGTCGTCTGGCAGCGCGAGCTGATCCGCTTCGCCAACGACCGCGTCCGCATCGTCGCCTCTCTTGCCCAGCCGCTGCTCTTCCTGTTCGTCCTCGGTTCGGGTCTTCAGCAGCTCTCCAGCGCCGCGACCGACGGCGTCAACCTGAAGACCTTCATCTACCCGGGTGTCCTCTGCCTGGCGGTGATGTTCACGGGGATGTTCTCGGCCGCCTCGCTGGTCTGGGACCGCGAGTTCGGCTTCCTGCGCGAGATGATGGTGGCGCCGGTGCGTCGCAGCTCGATCGTGATCGGCAAATGCCTCGGGGGGGCGACGGTGGCGAGCTTTCAGGGCGTGATCCTGCTCTGTTTGGCCGGCGCTGTGGACGTTCCCTACGACCCGCTGATGATCCTCGGCGTCTTCTTCCTGGCACTGTTGCTCGCCTTCAGCATCACCGCATTCGGGGTCATGGTGGCGGCGCGGATCCAGCAGATGCAGTCGTTCATGGGCCTGATGCAGATGATCGTGATGCCGATGTTCTTCATCTCCGGGGCGCTCTTTCCGGTTACCGGCCTGCCCGGCTGGCTCGCGGTGCTGAACCGAATCGACCCACTCACCTACGCGGTCGACCCGATGCGCCGCCTCGTCTTCGACCACCTCGACATCAGCGCGGCGGCGCGCAGCAAGCTCGCACCTGGCGTGACCTGGTTCGGCTGGCATGTGCCGGCGCTGCTCGAGGTCTTGGTCGTTCTGCTCCTTGGCCTGGTGATGCTCGGGATCGCGATCTGGGAGTTCAGCGCCGACCAGTAGCGCCCCGCGCGGGAGGCTCAGGAACGATCGGAAAGAAAGCCGTCCAGCAGGCCGTTGAAGCGACTCGGATGCTCGACCATCGGCACGTGTCCGCAGCCGTCGAAGATCACGAGCGCGGAACCGGGGATCAAGCGCGCGAACTCCAGCCCGTCGCCGACCGGGACGATCAGATCGTTTCGGCCCCAGACGATCAGGGTCGGGATCCGGACCTCCTCGAGGCGATCGAGGATGTCGTAGCCGGCCAGGGCTCGGAGCGCCGGCACCAGGGCCGGCGGGTCGAGGCCGTAACGGATCAGCTCCCAGAGCATCTCGCGGCGCACCAGGCCCGGCCGGTGGACGATGTGGGCGATCATCCGCTTGCGCAGGCGGGGCCGCCGCAGCGCCCGGTCGTAGCGCCGCAGCGCGTACGGTGCGGCGGCGCGCGCCATCCGACCCGCGGTCTCGGCCGGCGCCCGGTACATGCGCGCATGCGAGATCCCGGCGGCGGAGACGAGGCCGAGCTTGCGGACGACCTGGGGCTGGTTGACCGCCACCTCGGCGCTGATGAAGCCTCCCATCGAGTTACCGACCAGGGGCACCGGGCCGGTGTCGAGCGCCGCGCAGAAGGCGCTGACCAGGGCCCCGTATGAGGAGATCGAGATCTCCCAGCCGGGCATCGGGCTGGCGCCGAAGCCGGGCAGATCGAGAGCGATCACTCGATGGCTGCGCGCCAGGTGGGGAATGTTCTCGAGCCAGTTCTGCCAGGAGCCGCCGAGCCCGTGGACGAGGACGAGCGGTGGGCCTTCGCCCATCTCGGCGTAGTTGATCGTCGTCCGGGCTGGGTCGATCGAGCCGCGGGGATAGGGCTGGAACCAGGACGTGTCGACCTCGATCCTCTGCAGGTGCTCTTGCCAGTCGATCCGCAGCCATTGCGGGTCCGGCTCGCCGTAGGGGTCGGGGCCGTTGGGCGGGGTGGGGTCGGGGCGGCGGTACCAGGGACGGTGCCCGACCCAGACCGCGCGGCGCTCACGCCGCGAGCGCGGCACGCTAGCCAAGGCGCCGCGCCGCGGCGGCGGGGCTCACGCGTACCCCATCCGCTCGAGGGTCGGGATCTCGCGTATCTGCGGCGGCTGAAGGTGGTCCCAGAGGATCCCGCGCGGGCGCTCGTACTGGCGCTCGACCTCGATCGCCGCGCGCGGAGTGGCGACGAGGTCGACCGGGAGGTCGTGGGCGGTCATCATCAGATGTTCGCGGACGATCTGGATCGGGTGCACCGTCGTCGCCACCGTCGTGTGCTCGTCGATGCGGCCGGCGTCGATCAGGATCCCGTACTCGAGATCGGAGAATCCGCCGCCCTTGCCGACCCGGGCCCCGCTCAGGTTCACGGCGACAGAGCCGCAGAGGACGAAGTCGATCTCCGGTAGGTCGTCGACGGCGACCACCCGGCCGTGGCGCAGCGCTCCCTTGATCGTCGCCGCCTCGCGGGTCGCCTGCTTGGAGAGGCGCTTTGGGTCGAGCAGCCGGAACGGATGCGGATCGCGCAGCCGCGGCACCGCCATGATCAGCGTCTTGCCATCCTCCAGCGCGGCGCGGCGGGCATGCGTCTGGGGTGAGTCGGGGTTGGCCTTGATCACCCGCGCCCGCTTCCAGAGCCGATGGCCGGAGAGTCGCTCGGCGGCGAGCTTGGCGCCGGCGAAGTTCGGGATCCGTCCCTCGGCGCCAGGAAACCGCGAGACGCCCTGGCGATCCATCGCCTTCCAGATCTCCTGCCGGACCTTGTCCTTGGATCGCACGGGTCCGAAACATATCGGCGCCCCGGTGCTGCCAGAATCACGCTCTCGCAGCTTGGCGTAACGTCACCAGATGGCACCCGACCGCACATCCCTGGCAGGGGTACCGGCTACGGAGGAGCAGCCGCACCCCGGCCTGCCCGCGCTCCGCGACCGCGAGCTGCTGCCCGCGATCGAGCCGGAGCGACGCATCGACGACTGGGGGCGCTCGGAGCGAATCGAAGGGATCTTCGATCGCACGGTGGTCGAGTTCTTCTACCGCTACTGGTTCCGCGCCGAGGTCGAGGGCGTCGAGAACGTGCCGTCCAGTGGCGGCGCGCTGCTGGTCTCCAACCACTCCGGGGCGTTGCCACCCGACGCGGCGACGATCGCAAGGGCGATCCGCGAGGAGCACCCGAACCCGCGGCCGCTCAATATCACGGTCGAGCATTTCTTCAAGGGCTATCCGTTGTTCTCGATGCTGATTCCGAAGATCGGCTGCGTCCCCGCCCATCCGGCGAACGTGCACCGGCTGCTCCACGACGAGGAGCAGCTCGTGCTCGTCTTTCCGGAGGGCCGCAAGGGAACCGAGAAGCCGTTTCACCAGCGCTACCGGCTGCGCCGCTTCGGCCGCGGAGGGTTCGTCACCGCGGCGATGCGCGCCGGGGCGAAGCTGGTTCCGGTCTGCGTCGTCGGGGCGGAGGAGTCGGCGCCGGTCTTCGCCCACGTCGGGGTGCTGCGCAGGCTGACGGGCCTCGCCTATTTCCCGCTCACCCCGACCTTCCCCTGGTTCGGCCCCTTCGGGATGCTCGGCTATCTGCCGGCAAAGTTCCGGATCCGCTTCCTGGAGCCGATCGACACCGCGGCGCTGGGTGCCGACCCCGAAAGCGACAAGGCTCTCGTGCAGACGATCGCGCAGGAGGTCCGCGGGCGGATCCAGGAGAACGTCCACGAGATGGTCGCGGAGCGAAAGTCGGTGTGGTTCGGATGAGCGAAGCCGAGTCGCACCCCGCTAGGAGGGTGCTGGTCACCGGCCTGTCGACCTACTGGGGTGGGCGGCTCGCGCAGGCGCTTGAGTCGTTCCCGGAGATCGAGGCGATCGTCGGCGTCGACACCCGCGAGCCGACCCGCGAGCTGGAGCGCACCGAGTACGTGAAGGTGGGAAACCAGCACTCGCTGATCCAGCGGATCGTGATCGCGGCGGAGATCGACACCGTGATCGACACCCGGTTGGTCGTCGACGCGATCGCCACCTCGCGCTCGGACGCGCACGAGAACAACGTGATCGGGACGCTCAACATCCTCGCTGCCTGTGCGGGCCCCGACTCTCCAGTCCGAAAGTTGATCTTCAAGTCAAGCGCCCACTGGTACGGGTGCGAGCAGGACGACCCCGCCTTCTTCACCGAGGAGATGGGTCGCCAGCACCCGCCGCGCACCGCGATCGAGCGCGACATCGTCGAGGCCGAGGCCGCGGTGGCCGACTTCGCCGACAAGCATCCAGACGTCACGGTGACGATCCTGCGCTGCGCGAACGTCCTCGGGCCGGACGTCGACACCTCGCACACGCGCATGTTCTCGCTGCCGATGGTGCCGATGATCCTCGGCTTCGACCCCCGCTACCAGTTCGCTCACGAGGACGACGTCGTCCATGCGCTCGAGCACAGCGCCTTCATGGACCTCGAGGGGATCTACAACGTCGCCGCCGACGGCGTGCTGGCGCTCTCGGAGGTGATCGGCCTGCTCGGCAAGCGCTACCTGCCGATCCTGCCTCCCCTGGGAACGAGGTTGGCGGTGGGCCCGTTGCGGCGGCTCGGGCTCCGGGTGCCGGACGAGATGCTCAACCAGCTGCGCTTCGGCCGCGGCCTCGACAACCGCAAGCTGAAGGCAACCGGCTTTCGCTACCAGTACACGTCGCGGGAGGCGGCTCTGAACCTGGGCGAGAACATGCGGCTGCGGCCTGTGCTCGCGGGGGTAAGCGAGCCCTATCGGTACGAGCGCGAGGTGGAGGAGTTCCTGCGCTGGAGCCCCAACGTGCGCCGCGGCGAGGCGGGCGGGCGGCGGCGAGGCGACGAGGGGTTGATCGACCCATCGCCTCCGGTCGAGGACAGCCATAAGTAACTGGGCGCCTTTGCCGCCCAATCGTCGGCCATTCGTTGGCTGAGCCCTTGCATCGCGCCTGGCGCAATTTGCCGGCCGGGGCGCCTGCCTAAACTTTGTCCTGTCACCTGAGGCGCTGAACTGCACCTCCGCATTCGATGGGCAAGGACGACGCAGCTAAGGCATACGGAAATGGTGGGGGGACCGACTCCGGCGACCCCGGCTCTGGCTGGCGCATGCGCGCGGTCACGATCGCGGGTCGGCGGTTGCGCATAATCACGGTCGCCGGGCTGGTCCTGCTCTTCGTTCTGATCGGGGGAGCGGTCGGGGTCTACGCCTACGACTCGGCGCACAAGGATCAGATCGCCGACGGCGTGAAGGTCGGGGACGTCGACGTCGGCGGGCTCAACCGCGATCAGGCCGCGCGGCGCATCCGTCGCCGTCTGGTGGCCCCGCTGCACAAGCCGGTGGCGGTGAAGCTGGGAAGTGCCAGCTACAAGCTTCCAGCCGCCCACCTGAAGATCCGCGCCAACGTAAACGGGATGGTCGACGAGGCGATCGACGCCAGTCAGTCGTGGGGGGCGCCCGGACGGGTCTTCCGCGATCTGACCGGCAGCTCTGTGGATCAGACCGTGCAGCCGCAGGTGAGCTACTCGCGTCAGGCCGTTCACCGCTTCGTCGTGCACGTGGCGAAGAAGATCGACCGCGCGCCGCAGGACGCCACCGTCAGCCCGACAGGGGACTCGCTCAACGTAGTCCCGGCCGAGAACGGCCGCACCCTCAAGCAGGGCAAGCTCGAGAACAGGATCAACGGTGTGGTCAACGGCGGCGCCCGCCACAAGCTCGTCACCGCGCACGTCGTGCTAGCCAAGCCGAAGGTGACGACGGACCAGGTCGCATCCAAGAACCCGGTCTACCTGACCCTCGATCGCCCCGCCTTCACATTGCGGCTCTGGAACAACCTGAAGCTGACCAAGAGCTATTCGGTGGCGGTCGGCCAGACCGGCCTCGAGACGCCGGCCGGGCTGTACCACATCGAGGACAAGCAGGTAAATCCCTCCTGGCAGGTGCCGAACTCGGCCTGGGCCGGGAGCCTCGCCGGTCAGACGATCCCGCCCGGCCCGGAGGACCCGATCAAGGCACGGTGGCTCGGGATCTTCGCCGGTGCCGGCATCCACGGCACCGACGAGACCTGGTCGATCGGACAGGCGGTATCGCACGGTTGCGTGCGGATGACGATCCCCGATGTGATCGATCTGTATCCGCGCGTCCCCGTCGGCACCCCGATCTACATCGGCTAGCGGACGCTGCAGACCGTCGCATTTCGGGGTCATCGGCCGGGGGTCTCGCTCACGCACGGTTTTGTGCGCTCGCGTCGCCCCCCGGCCTGCTTCCCCCGAACTACTCGGTGCTTACGCGTCCGTAGGAGGCTCGGTTTTCGCCCCCGCACGCGGCGCTCGATGCGCGCGAATACCCACTTTCGCGCGCAGGCGTGCGCTGCCTGGCGGCGAAGTCCTCAGGCATGAAGTGGGACGAGGCGCTTGCCTCCTACGAGCGCGACCTCAGCGGTCGTGGTGCCGCCGAGCGCACAAGGCGGGCATACCGCAACGACCTGGTCCAGTTCGCGGGCTGGGCGATGGAGCGGTCGCTTCAGGGGCCGGGCGAGGTCGAGCATCGCGACGTACGCCTCTTCGCCGCCCGTCTCTCCGAGTCCGGGGCCGCCGCGGCTACCGTCGCGCGCAAGCTTGCCTCGGTGCGGGGGCTGTACGACCACCTCGTACGAGAGGGCCGGCTGGGCCAGAATCCCGCCGACCTCGTCTCCAGCCCTAAGCGGGCGAGCAAGCTGCCGAAGGTGCTCGCACCGGAGCAGATCGGGGAGCTCCTGGACCGGATCCCCACCCACACGCCGCTCGAGGTCCGCGACCGGGCGATGTTCGAGCTTGCCTACTCGTGTGGGTTGCGTTGCGAGGAGATCACCGACCTCGACCTCGGTGGGATCGACTTCGAGTCCGAGCAGCTGCGGGTACGTGGCAAGGGCGGAAAGGAGCGGCTGCTGCCGGTCGGTGAGCCCGCCCAGCACGCGCTTCAGCGCTACCTTGAGACGGCGCGGCCGGCGCTGCTGGTCGGCCCACCCGAAGAGCAGGCGCTGCTGCTGTCGCGGCGCGGCCGCAGGCTCTCGTCGTCAGACGTTCGCCGCCGCCTGCGGCGCTGGGTCCGCGAGGCCGCGATCGGGGCGGGGATCTCTCCCCACTCGCTGCGCCACGCCTTCGCCACCCACCTGCTCGAGGGTGGCGCCGACCTGCGCTCGATCCAGGAGCTGCTCGGCCATGCGTCCATCTCGACCACTCAGATCTACACGCGAGTTGATCCGAGCCGGCTGCGCAGGCAGTACCAGCAGTCGCACCCACGCTCCTAGCGTGCGCGCCGGGAACCTGAAACGCACCTCCCGCGAGCGTGGCTATAAGCACGATATGCCGGCGACGCCCATACAATCGTAGGCGGGAACTAGATGGAAACTGGGGTCAAAGAGATAGAGCTGCGCGAGCTCTGGCGCCGCTACAAGAAGAATGGGGACCCGAGCGCACGCGAGCGACTCGTCGTCGCCTACTCGCCTATGGTCAAGTTCGTGGCCGGTCGACTCGGCGCCGGCCTGCCCTCCCATGTAGAGGACGCCGACCTGATCTCCTACGGCCTGATGGGGCTGATCGGGGCGATCGAGCGCTTCGAGCCCGAACGCGGCATCAAGTTCGAGACTTTCGCGATGACCCGCATCCGCGGCTCGATCATCGACGAGTTGCGGTCGCTTGACTGGGTGCCGCGGTCCGTACGTTCGCGTGCGCGCGAGATCGAGGTGGCGCAGCAGAAGCTCGAGAACCAGCTGCAGCGGGCGCCGACCGAGGAAGAGCTGGCAGAGAAGCTTGGGATCACCGAGGAGGAGCTTCAGGAGTCGCTGCTGGAGATCGCCAACTCATCCGTCTATGCGCTCGACGAGCTGTGGGCGATCTCCGACTCATCCGGCGACCAGGTCTCGCTTCTGGACACGATCTCCGACCCTTCGGCCACCGATCCCCAGGAGGCCCTCGACTCGACCGAGGTCAAGGACCGGCTCGCGGAAGCGATCGCCTCGCTGCCCGAACGAGAGCAGCTCGTCGTCGCCCTTTACTACTACGAGGGCCTGACCCTGCGCGAGATCGGCGAGGTGCTGGGGGTGACCGAGTCGCGCGTTTCTCAGCTGCATACGAAGGCGGTCATGCGGCTGAAGTCACACCTTCAGGGCGTATAGAGTCCGGGGGCGATGCCTCACCAGGCCGCCGACCGAATTCGGAACGTCGCCCTGATCGGGCACAGGGGAAGCGGTAAGACCAGCCTGCACGAGGCGATGCTCTTCGAGGCCGGCGCGATCAACCGCCTCGGCACGGTCACAGACGGCTCGACCGTCTCCGACTACGAGGACGACGAGCAGGAGCGCGAGATGTCGATCGGCGCCACGCTCGCCTCCTTCGAGCACGACGGGCGCAAGATCAACCTCATCGACACCCCGGGCGAGCCGAGCTTCGTCGCCGACGCCGCCGCCTCGTTGCGGGTGTGCGACGCCGCCGTGGTGGTCGTCAACGCGGTGATGGGCGTCGAGGTTCACACGGAGCGACTCTGGCGCCGCGCCGACTCCGAGGGCCTGGCGCGACTGCTGTTCGTGAACATGCTCGATCGCGAGCGCGCCGACTTCTTCCGCGCGCTCGAGTCGCTCAAGGAGGCGTTCGGCCCCCACGTCGTCGCGACCGAGATCCCGATCGGCTCCGAGCACGAGGTCAGCGGCGTGGTCGACCTGATCGACATGAAGGCTTTCGTGTACGAGGGGCCGGACCGCGGCAATTCCACCGAGGCCGACGTACCCGACGAGCTGCGCACCCAGGCGGAGGAGTACCGCGAGAAGCTGATGGACGAGGTGGCCGAGAACTCCGACGAGCTGATGGAGCGCTATCTCGAGGGCGAGGAGATCGACCACGAGGAGATCGTCACGGTGCTCAAGCAGGGCGTCACCGAGGGCACGATCTTCCCGGTCACCTGTGGCGTCGCGACCAAGAACGTGGGCACCAACCGGCTGCTGGACGCGCTGGTCGAGGACGTGCCCTCGCCGGCGATGCGAGGTGCGGTGACCGCGATCGGCGCAGACGGCGAGGAGATCGAGGTCGAGCCCGACGAGTCCGGCGATCTGGTCGCCTACGTGTTCAAGACCGTCGCCGATCCCTACACGGGGCGGATCAACCTGCTGCGCGTCGATCGCGGCACGCTTCGCTCCGATTCGCAGGTCTTAAACGTGACCCGCTCGGAGAAGGAGCGCATCGGCCAGCTCGTCTCGCCACTCGGTAAGGAGCTGACCAATGTCGACGAGCTGGGTGCGGGCGACATCGGCGCGGTGGCGAAGCTGAAGCAGACCCGCGCCGGCGACGTTCTGTGCTCAAAGCAACAGCAGATCTCCTTCCCTGCGCTCGACCTGCCGGCGCCGGTGATGGCCTTTGCCTACGAGGCGAAGGCGAAGGGCGACGAGGAGAAGGCGGCGCAGGCGATCCGCCGCCTGACCGAGGAGGACCCGACCCTCGACGTGCACCGCGACCAGCAGACCGGCGAGCAGATCATCGCCGGCCTGACCCAGGCCCACGTGGAGGTGATCGTCGATCGGATGAAGCGCCGCTTCGGCGCCGAGATCTCACTGAAGCCGCCGCGCGTCCCCTACCAGGAGTCGATCCGCAAGCCGGCCAAGGCGCACGGCCGCTACAAGAAGCAGACCGGCGGCCGCGGCCAGTTCGGCGACTGCCACATCGAGATTGCCCCGGCCGAGGACGGCGCCGGCCTGGAGTTCGTCAACGCGATCAAGGGCGGCGTGATCCCAGGAAGCTTCATCCCGGCGGTGGAGAAGGGCGTCAGAGAGGCGATGCAGCACGGCACCGTCGCCGGCTATCCGGTCAAGGACGTCAGCGTGCGCCTCTACGACGGCTCGCACCACAGCGTCGACTCCTCGGAGATGGCATTCAAGATCGCCGGCTCGATGGCCTTCAAGCAGGCGATGGCGGAGGCCGGAGCGGTGCTGCTGGAGCCGATCGTCCTGATCACGATCGCCTGCCCCGAGGACGTCGTCGGCGACGTGATCGGCGACCTGAACTCGCGCCGCGGCCGGCCGCTGGGCATGGAGCCGAAGGGCTCGGTCACCGAGGTGAAGGCCGAGGTCCCGATGGCCGAGGTGCTCGACTACGCGCCCGACCTGCGCTCGATCAGCGGCGGGCGCGCCGACTACACGATGGAGTTCGAGCGCTACGAGGAGGTGCCGTCGCACCTGGCCGAGAAGGTGATCTCCGCCGCCCGCGACGCGGAAGAGGTCAACGCCTAGCGGCGTCGATGGCCCGGTACCTGCACACCTGCTATCGAATCGGCGATATCGACCGCTCGGTGGCCTTCTATGAGGAGCTCGGCTTCGAGGAGGTCACGCGGATGCCGATCCGCGACGAGGCGATCAACGTGTTCATGAACCTGCCCGGGGACGGCGACGTGCCGCGCCTCGAGCTGACCTACAACCACGGCGTCGACGGCTACGAGATCGGCACCGGCTACAACCACATCGCGGTCGCCGTCGACGATCTGGAGTCGACGCTCACCGGCCTGGCGGCGAAGGGGATAGACCCCGAGAGGCCCCCTTATCGGGTGAGCAAGGACGGCCCACCGATCTGCTTCGTGCGCGATCCGGACGGCTACCGGGTCGAGCTGGTCGAGTTGGGCTGAGCGGGGGCGAAACAAAGCGGCCGGCGTCCGCCCGGGGCGCTGGTACCGTCAGGTCCGTGAGCACTCCCGCCAGCTGCTCGGTTTGCGGTCGCACGATCCTCAAGGGCGAGCGCACCCGGACCTATCTGACTCCCGACGGCGAGCGCCGCGTCGTCTGCGAGCTTTGCCGCGCTCGCGCCGAGGCCCTGCATTGGGTCTGGGCGGAGGTCGCGAACGAGCACCGACCGGCACCCGCCCAGCGCCGCCGTGTCTCGCTCGCCGGCTGGCTGCGGGGGCGCGGAGGGCGGGGAGAGGAGCCCGCTCAGGCCCCCGCCACCGAATCGACCGCGCGGCCGAAGGAGAATGGCTCCGAGGAGTCCGCCACCCCCACCCGGTCGGGCCCTCCCGACCCCGCCGCCCGTGGCGCCCGGGTAGGACGCGCGGGGTCGGAGCCCGGGACGAGGATTGAGCGGGCGGTTTCGCGGTTCAACGAGTCAGAGCACGCGCGCACCGTCGCTGGGCTGACCCGCACCCTCGGTCAGCCGCTGGTCTCCGTCGGTGCAGCGGCGGGGTCTCCAAGCGAGATCCGCCTCACGGTCGCCTGGGAGCTGTCCTGGTACCAGTGGGGCGTCGACCTCGGTGAGCCGGCAAGAGCTGTGTACGAGATCGACAAGGGTCACGAGATCTCCGAGATCGACGCCTCCGCCCAGCAGTGGAACGCATATGCCGCCGAGGGCGGCAGCCTGCGCCTCGGGAGCGTCCCAGCTCTGCCCGAGGGCGAGCCGGCGGGCACAGAGAGCTAGGCAAATTGCCCGCGGGGCGCGAGGTGCGCGTCAACGTCGATGGCGGCGCGCGGGGGAATCCTGGCCCGGCCGCGATCGCGGCGGTGGTCCAGGACGGAGACGGCGAGCTCCTCGAGGAACGCAGCGAGGCGATCGGCGAGGCGACCAATAACGTCGCCGAGTACCGGGCCCTGCTGCTGGGGATCGAGCGTGCCGCCGCGCTCGGCGCCAGTCGCCTGGAGCTGGTCGGAGACTCGGAGCTGGTGGTGCGTCAGGTCAAAGGCGAGTACAAGGTCAAGGACGAGACCCTGCGCGATTTGCATCGCCTGGTCCAAAAAGCCCTCGATGGCTTCGACGAGTGGTCGATCCGGCACGTGCGAAGAGAAGAGAACGAGGAAGCCGACCGCCTGGTGAACGAAACGTTGGATAGGTACTAGTCGTTCGTTGTTCGTTGTTCGTTGTTCGAGGATTAGGTCTGCTACGGGCTGCAACCCCCAACAACCAGCAGCGAACTACGAGGAACTAGCATCGGGCTTGTGACTGACCAAGCCAATCGGCCCATCGATCCCGGAGTCGATATCGGCCACGTCCACCTCAAGGTCGCCGACCTCGACCGCTCGCTGGGCTTCTATTGCGGTGTGCTCGGGTTCGAGCTTCAGATGCGCATGGGTGACCAGGCCGCGTTCATCTCGGCCGGCGGCTACCACCATCACATCGGGCTGAACACATGGGAGTCGGCCGGCGGCAGCCCACCGCCGCCGGGGACGACTGGCCTCTACCACCTCGCGATCCGCTATCCGAGCCGGCGGGCGCTCGCCGACGCGGTCCGGCGGCTGGCCGACGCCGGCATCGCGCTGACCGGCGCCTCCGATCACGGCGTCAGCGAGGCCATCTACCTCAACGACCCCGAAGGCAACGGGGTCGAGCTCTACTGTGACCGCCCCCGCGAGCGGTGGCCCCACCTCGAGGACGGCAACCTCAACATCTACACGCAGCCGCTGAATCTCTCCGACCTGATGGCCGAGCTGGAGCCCGAGACCGCATGAGGGTCGCGATCGCCGGCGGCCACGGAAAGATCGCCAGGCTGCTGGAGAAGCTGTTGGTGGATCGCGGCGACGCGGCTGTCGGTCTGATCCGCAATCCCGACCACGCCGCCGATCTCCGCGAGCTGGGCGCCGAGCCGGTGGTCTGCGACCTGGAGGCCGACTGCGACGTCGCCGCCGCAATCTCCGGCGCGGACGCGGTGGTCTTCGCCGCCGGCGCCGGGCCGGGGAGCGGGGCGGAGCGCAAGCGCACCATGGACCTGGGCGGGGCGCTGAAGCTGATCGACGCGGCGAAGTCGAACGGGATCGCGCGCTATCTGATCGTCAGCTCGATGGGGGCGGCGGACCCGCCCGCCGATGGCGGCGACAGCTTCGGCGAGTACCTGCGCGCGAAGGCGGAGGCGGACCGCGCCTTGGCGTCGAGCGGGCTCGACTACACGATCGTGCGGCCCGGCCGCTTGACCGACGATCCGGGAACCGGGCTGGTGCGGGTGGGGGAGGGGCTCGAGGGTGGATCGATCAGCCGCGCCGACGTCGCCGCGGTCCTGCTCGGCTGCCTGGAGGCTGAGAACACGATCGGAAAGGCGTTTGACATGATCGCAGGAGAGATGTCGATCGAAACCGCGTTCGAGTCAATCTGACCTCCGGCGTTGACCCTCACCTAGTGCCCCCCGCAAGTCCGAGGCCCCAGTCGAAGATGTTCTGGGATTCGGCCATGGCAACGAACCGTGCGAGCAGGAAGGGATGCTGGTCGGCACGTAGTGGGGCATGTCCTAGGACGAAACCCGTCTCGAATCCCGCCTTCCGCGCTGCCTCGGCGACGCGCAAGTCTCCGTCCGCGTAGGGGTAGGCGATCGTGCGGGGCCGATAGCCGATCACCTCGGAGAGGTCGTCGAGCCCCTCCTGCATTGCTATCTCAAGCTGCTCGTCGTCGAGGGTTGGCAGCGAGTAATGACGCAAAGTGTGGAAGCCGATCTCAAAGCCGGTGTCGGCGAGGTTCTTAACAGCGCTTCTAGACAGCCCCTCGTCAGGCGCTTGTGGTCCCACCAGCTCACGCAGACGAGCCGCAATCTCGTCACGCTGCGCAGGCGGCAGGGCTTTCACGGTGGCGGTGAAGGCGGCGATGTGCCCGTCGAGACGGGCCCATGGCCAACGCTTCGTGAGCTCTTTCTCCAAACTCGCGCAAGCCTCTGCTCCGCGGCTGAGGATCATCTTCAGGTCCTGTTCCCAGAACGGCAAGGGTCCGCCCAGGCTTCTGCCGCAGAGGAAGAACGTGGCCGGAAACCCGAATTCCTCGAGGATCGGCGCGGCCACAGCGGCGTGATTGGAGAGATCGTCGTCGAAGGTGATGGCGACGGGAATCGGGTCTCCGGCCGACCTCTGCGTCGTTCGTTCCAGGATCTCAGCGAGCGGGACGACGTCGTAACTGCGCTGAAGGCGCCGCAGCTGCGCCCGGAACGCATCGGCGCCGAGGGCGGGCAGAAGCTCGTCCCTGCTGCCCTGCGTCGGAGCGATCTCGTGGTGCAGCAGAACGAGGCCGAAGTTCGCATTGGAGCGGCGCGATCGGATCTGCAGGCCCCTGCCGACCCGGCCGCCTAGCATGGGAATGAATCGGTTTGGCATCTTGGCGCTTATGCTGGAATTGATTGACGAGCCTTGGGGGCAAGGCCACCACGGCCCCCGGACATTTGCCCATCGACCTCCAGCGCAGACAGCTTTAGGATTTCTCGACCACTGCCTTCGGCTGGGTCTCGAAGCAAGAACGTCCTGTAGCCGAGACGCTTGGCTTCGAGCTTCAGGATCGCATGGGTGAGCAGGCCGCGTTCACATCCGCCGGCGGCTATCACCACCACATTGGCCTCAACACCTGGGAGTCGGCGGGCGGGAGCCCGCCAGCGCCGGGGACGACCGGTATCTACCACGTGGCGATCCGCTGCCCGACCCCCCGCGGGCTTGCCGACGCCCTGCGGCGCCTCGGCGAGGCGAGGATCCCGCTAGGCGGCGCCTCCGATCACGGCGTCAGCGAGGCCCTCGATCTGAATGACTCCGATGGAATCGGCTTGGAGCTGTACTGGGATCGGCCCAGGGAGATCTGGCCGCATCGCAAGGATGGCGGCCTCGACATCTACATCCGGCCGCTCGACCTGCGCGACCTGATGTCCGAGCTCGAGCCTGCCTGAAAGTCGCGATCCGCCGACGGCGTCAATCCGATCGTCTAGCCAGCGCCGGGAAGGCCGCAGCAACCTCCGGCGGTGTCTCCTCGTACCAGATCCGGCGCCGCAGCGCCGCCCTGCGCAGGGCGCCGAGCCGCGAGCGGAGCTCCATCAGGGCAGCACGCCCGGTGGCCTTCCCGTCGATCACCTCGACTTCGCGATCCAGGGCCGCGCCCCGGTCGTGGGCCACAACCTTGACGTCGTCGGGCACGTCGTACTCGACCTCGGTCAGGCGGCAGACCTCGCGCAGATTCGAGGTCATGTTGTGGTGGTCATCCGACATCGCCGTGATCCTGTCCCGCTTCACCGCCAGGCGATCACCGGGCCTGCCCGCCCGCACAGCGCCGTACCCTCGCGCCAGTATCCTGATCCAGAGGTCGTAGTCCTCGCACGCGGTCAGCGAGGTACTGAAGTAGCCGACGGCCTCGAGCGCCGCACGCCGCACGGTCACCGAGACGAATATGAAGTTGCCCCTGGCGATCAGCAGTCGCAGGAACTCGGTCGGATCCCGGGGAGGTCGAGCTGGAGGATTCCGGCGGGACATCGCCGAGGCGCGGTAGAAGAGGCCGGTCGAAAACTCCAGCCGCCAGGCATCGGTGTAAGCGAAGCCGGCGTCCGGGCGCGACTCCAGCGCGGCGTGAACCTGCTCCAGGTAGTTGGGCATCCAGAGGTCGTCGCTGTCCAGGAACGACACCCGCTCCGTGTCACTCGCCTCGATGGCAGCGTTGCGAGCGGCCGAAAGCCCCATATTGGGCTGGCGAATCAGCCGTACTCTGGGGTCCGCCTCGAAGGGGAGGATGGCCTCGACGGTGTTGTCGGTCGAGCCGTCGTCGACCACGATCAGCTCGAAGTCGTCGTGCGTCTGCGCGAGCACCGAGTCGAGGGCCGAAGCAATGAACTCTTCCTCGTTGTAGGCGGTGACGATGACGGAGTAGGTCGGCGCCATCGTGGTCAGTCGGCGGCGTGGTCCCGCCGCAGCAGTCTCGCGATCAGCCCTCGCACCTCAGCGATGGTATCCGGCGAGATCGCCGCCATGATCGCCGCGTAGATGGCGAGCCCAACCAACCCCTCGGCGAGTATCAGGCAAAGGCCGACGACGGTCCCCCTTGAGGCGGCGTCGACGAGCAGGAACTCGACCGGCACGAGGACCGCCGCCATCAGAAGGGCCGCCACCGCGGGGGGAAGCATCGCGCGGGCCAGCTCGCCGACCGAGATCCGGTTGAGGCGGCGGACCCTGGCGAGCGCGTACATCGAGGCACCGAGGGTGCCGAGCGAGATGCCGGCGGTGACGCCGAGCAGGCCGAGAGGCAGCAGGGCGATCATCGCGAGGGTGGAGAGCGTGAAGAGGACGATGTGGACCCGGGTGAGGATCTCGGGGTGCCCGTCGGCTTTCAGCACCTCGGAGGCGAAGGAGATCAGGGTCCCGGCGGCCGCCGCGGGAGCCAGTGTCATGGTCGCGTAGCCGGCCTCCTTCCAGACCTTGCCGAACACGATCACCGCCGTCGGCACCCCGAGCGGGATCATGATCAGGACGAGGGGGAAGGAGAGGGTGCACATCAGCCGCAGCGAGCGAACCATCGCCGCTCGAAATCGCTCCCGCTCGTCGGTGATCCGGGCAAAAGCCGGGAAGAGGACGTAGGAGCCCGCCTGGATCACCAACGCCACAGGGGTCGCGCTGAGGCGGCCTGCGTAACGGTACTGACCCAGGGACCCCGCGCCGGAGAAACGTCCGATCAGCAGCACGGGGAGCTGTTCGCCCCCCAGCATCACGGCGTGAGCCGCCAGCACGTACCTGCCGTAGCGGGCCAACTCTCTCCACATCGCGAACGATATCTGGTGGATCCGCGGCCGCCAGCGCACGAGCCCCCAGGAGAGGATCACGTCCGCCACCGCGGCGGCGTAATAGCCGATCACGAGCCCCCAGGCGCCGAGCCCGTGGGCGGTCGCGATCACGGCGATGACCCCGAACACGACCACGCCGGCGGGTTCGACGATCAACCGCCGCAGAAAGGAGAAACGCCGCTGCAGCAGCGCCTGGGGGACGATCAACAGGGCTCGCACGAAGAGCAGTCCGGAGCTGGCGGCGGCGATCTTCCCGACCTCCGAGCTGTGGAAGAGCATCCCGATCAGCGGCGAGGCCGCCAACGCGAGCAGGCTGAAGAGCAGTCCCGCCGCCGCGATGGCGACGGTGGCCGTGCTGGCGGCCTCGTCGATCCGATCCTCGCGATGGATCAACGCGGCCAGCATGCCGGACTCCGTGAACAGGAGGCCGACGTTGACCAGCAGGGACCCGGCCGCGAATCGCCCGAAGTCCTGCGGCGTGGCCAGCCTCGCGAGGACCACGTAGAAGCCCAGGGTCAGCGCCTGCGCCACCACGTAACCGATGCCCGCCAGCCCGACGCCGCGGACGACCGTGTCGGTGAGGCCACCAGGGTCGACCTCCGACTCCGCGAGAGACGCCTCGTCGAGCTCCTCCTCTGGCGGCGGGTCGTCGTTGGGAGTCAGCCCGTCATCCTTCGCTTCAGCGAGCGCAGCGTGCCCGCCACCAGCGGCCAGGCCGCCGAGCCGCGGCCGCGGCGGACGAGCGGCGAGACCTTGAGGCGGAACGCGCGCGGGTCGTCGTTGTGGTCCGCGTAGGGATAGGCGGTCGAGGCGCAGGCGCCGAACACCTGCTCGCACTTGCGGCCGGATTCGCCGAATTCCGCGACGAGCCGCCCGCCGGAGACCTCGGTCAGCTTGGGGTACGACTTGGTGTGGGAGCCGATCTCCCAGCCGGCGTCCCGCAGCTCTTCGACCTCCGGCCAGGCCATCGGGATCAGCACGTCGGAGCGCTTCGACTTGGGCCGCGGGACGACGGCGGGCCTTGCCTCCCGCTGAAGGGGTCGGTGGGCAAGCACAGGGTTAGGTGGAACCCTACGGCGAAACGCGACCTTCTCGGCGGTCGCCCGCATCCGGTTGGCCCGCATGCCGCGGTACTGCTCGAACCGCTCGATCACCGGCTTCAGCTGGGGGCGCGTCAAGAGGCGGTCCAGCGCGATCAGTTGCCTGAAGTGGAGGAGGTGATAGGCGGGGCTGGAGATGTTGGGGGTCGGGTGGGGGTAGAGGTCGTAGCGGGACCAGTAAGCGGTGTCGTAGCGCGAGATCAGCGCCGCCAGCCCGGATGTCGTCCGCTCGAAGGAATCCCTCGCGGCGGCAGGCTGTCCGACTGGATCAGCTCAGGCCTTTAAGGCTATTCAGCCCTTCTGGCTGGTTGCCTGATTGATCTGAAGAAGGGCCGCGTCGAGCATGCGCACCGGTTCTCCGCGGCGCTCTCCCGTCGCGACGGCGGCCACGACAAGATCGGCCCGCCCCTTCGGGGTCGGCTTCGGCTATCTGATCGTCAGCGTCTGCCTGCGGACGGATGGCACGACCGGCCCCGCTTTCGATTTGCTTTCGGGCGAGACGCCGATCGAGCCCGCCCTCCGAGCCGGTTCTTCGCGCACGAGCGATGCCTGGCAGCCCCGGCGCGCCGCTTGCGGACCCGGCTCGAGCTGATCCGGACTCCGACTCCCTTGGCAACGGCTCCGGCAGCCGTGGCGCTGTAGGGCTGGGTGCCAGCCACAAGCTGCAGGCCTGGGACGCCGTTCGCGCGGGCGTAACCGATCTCGCTCGGTAGGTCCCCGACGCCGTTGGCTCCTGCAAGCGGGGCGATCTCGACCGTGCTCAGGATGCCGATCGCTCCGCCGTTTGCGTCCAGGAAGCCGCTTCCCGAGTCCCCGGGAATCCCCGGCGTCACCGTGTAGACGTCGTGGCTCCAGCCGCTTGCCGTGCTGTCGACCACGACCCCCTGCTTCGCGCTCAGGGCGGAGACGCCGCCGCGAAGCTCGGAGTTGCCGTAGGTATAGACCGTCGAGCCGGGACCCCCCCAGCTGCCGAGGCCCGTCGGGCCGCCGAATACGGGCACAGATGGGTTGACGCTGCTGACGTCAGCAGGGTCGATCTTGATCAGGGCCAGATCGTTGTATGCGCAGGTGTCGGCGTCGGCTTCATGTCTTGCCTGCATCGTCAGCCAGGAGTTGTAGGCCAGCGTGCCGGGCCTGCTGGCGCCGCTGATGTCGACCGGCGTGCCGATCGGCAGCGAGGCGCTGCTGCAGCCGTCGGTGTCGGTGCTCGATCCGGTGCCGGAGCAGTGGGCCGCCTGGCCGAGGTACACGTCGGAGCCGTCCTGGTAGACGAAGTTGGACGTGCACTGCGCTCCGGCGGTGAAGACCTGCACGCCGGGGTGGATGGTGGCCGAGCTGGCCGGTGCCCACGCGGACGCTGCAGAAGGCGCGAGCGCGAATACGCAAAGAGCAACCGAAACAAGGAGCGTCAGAAGTCGATTGCAATGCATGCTGGTGGGACCCCCATCTTTTGCCTCGTAGTCGGGATCCCCGCGAGGGGATCCACCCAATACCCGGTTTTAAGGATTACCAGATCGGGCAGTAAATGGCGTTGATTCGTCGATTTCAGGCTGCGAGTAGTGGTGCGTGAGGGCGGGAGACCGAAGCTATACTCGATCAATCCCGGGCGGCTGTAGCTCAGTTGGCTAGAGCGTCTGCTTGCCATGCAGAAGGTCGTGGGTTCGAATCCCATCAGCCGCTCCATCAGCCGTACTGAGCGCACAATGACCGAGTCGAATCGCAAACAGACCCAAGCCCAGCGAAAGAGGCGCCGCAGCTTGCGCCGAGACAGTGGCTCGCGAGCCCAAAAGCCCGACGAGGCGGCCGCCAAGCAGGCGCAGGCCGAGAAGAGCCAGACGTCCGCGAAGCCGCGGCAGGACGCGGGCAACGTCTCTTCGCTGCTGGAGACGAGCAGCAAAGAGGTGAAGCAGCTCCTGGAGGCCGCCGACGACGCGGCGGAGAAGATCCGCGAAGCGGCACAGACCGACACGGCAACCCGCGATGAGCCCGTCGCCTCCAGCGACGCAGTGTCGCTGATCTCGCGCACCAACAGCGAGGTTCAACGAGTCCTCGAGGCCGCCGAGGACGCGGCGGAGAAGATCCGCGAGGAGGCGCGCCTTGAGGCTCGCCAGCTGATCGACGACACCAGGCGCCAGGCGGAGAGCGTCACGTCCGATCAGATGCAGCGCGTCTCCGATCTCACAGCCGGGGTGCTGGGGGAGCTGAACAGCGTGCAATCGCAGCTCGACAACCTGCGCGCCGCCTTCGATCGCGCGATCCAGAAGATGGGCGCCGACGTCGGGGTCGAGCGAACCGACGTCTGGGACGCCCGCAACGGCGCCCCAGAGGAGGACGATGAAGGCCAGGAGTCCGCTGAGCTGCGGCGCCGGCTTGGCCGGCGCCGCAAAACCGTCCCGCAGGGGACGCCCGAGGGAATCAGCGAAGGCGCGCGCCTGCTGGCCCTTCAGCAGCTGATCGCCGGCGTCGACGCCGACGTGATCGAGGAACGGCTCAAGAACGAGTTTGGGATCAAGAATCCGGGGCCGATTCTCGAGTGGATGGGCCTCCAGAGCGCGAAATCTGAGAAGTCGAAGAAGAGCTGAGCCTTCGCCTAGGCGCTCGCTACGCTTGGCCGCACTCCGGGCGCCTTGGCGGAGTGGTTACGCAGCGGCCTGCAAAGCCGTTTACACCGGTTCGATTCCGGTAGGCGCCTCTCCATTGATGGAGTGCCTGCGTGTCGATCAGTGCCGTTCGCAGCTGCGCAGCGTGTCGCGTCCGTGGCCGCCCCGGCAGGAGTCGATGCTGCGGCCGCCGGCCAGCAGGTCATTGCCCCTGCGGCCGCGCAGAACGTCCCGGCCGCGCCGGCCTCTGAGCACGTCATCGCCGCTGCCACCGAGCAGCCGGTCGGCCCCGCCGCCACCGAGGATGGCATCGTTGCCAGGGCCACCGAAAACCTTGTCGTTGCCCGTACCCGCGCAGATCAGGTCGTTGCGGCCGTCGGCGTAGATCAGGTCGTTGCCGCCAAGGGCCACGATCACATCGGCCTTCTTGGTGCCGGCAAGGACGTCGTTTCCGGGCGTCCCGATCAACGTCGCCAGCTTGCCCGCGCAGCTCGGCGCCGCAGCGGCCGCGATTACGGTGGTTGTCGCGGTGGCGGAGTTGTTCGCCGGCTGGGGATCGGCCACGTCGCTGCTCACCGAGGCGGTGTTGGAGATCGTGCCGGGCTTGGTCTTCGCCTTGACCGTGACGTTGATCGTCACAGTGGGCACGTCCAGGGTGTTGATCGTGCCGAGCATGCAGTCGACGTGCTTGCCCGAGATCTTGCAGCTGCCGCTCGAGGCAGTGGCCGAGTTGGCCTGGACCTCGGCGGGCAGGTCGTCGCTCACGAGAGCGTTGGTGGCCGGGTCAGGGCCGGTGTCGGTGACCCGAATCGTGTAGGTCAGCCCGCTGCCCGCCGCCACCGGATTCGGGCTGCCGGACTTCGTCAGCGCCAGGTCGGCAGGGTCGGCGCGCTGCGCCGACACACTCGCCGGCTGGTCGAGCGCCGCCAAGACCATCCCCAGCACCACCGCCAGCGCCGCCAC
Source organism: uncultured Solirubrobacterales bacterium (assembly GCA_963740555.1). Classification (GTDB taxonomy): domain Bacteria; phylum Actinomycetota; class Thermoleophilia; order Solirubrobacterales; family 70-9; genus Mayfieldus. The sequence goes on along the minus strand of CAVUES010000005.1, from coordinate 125,608 downwards.
GGCAGTTAGAAGTTTCGCCAGTCGCGCACGGAATAGATCTGGACCGGGTCTCATTCGATCTCGCTCCTCCTTTAGCAGACCCCCTCGAGGAGCCAACGGTCAACCCAGGGGTTTGTCAGGACCTACTTCGACGCGGGGCTCGTCGCTGGAATATCTGCGGATCGCGGCCGGGCATTCATCGCGCACGCCTAGAGTCTGATTCGTGCTCGTGGTGATCGCGATCCTGCTCACCGTATTCGTGCTCTCGCCGCCGATCGGCGCCGCCGCCCTCGTGCTGGCTGCGGTCTTCGAGGTTGGAGAAGTCGTCTTCTGGCGCCGTTTCCTGCGCCGCTATCGCGTCAAGACGGGCGCCGAGGCGCTGCTTGGCGCGAGCGTCACCGTCGTTGAGGCGTGCGACCCGTCTGGCAGGGTGCGGGTGCGGGGCGAGCTCTGGAACGCGCGGGCGGCGCGCCCGATGAAGATGGGTGAGGTGGGGAGGGTGGCCGCGATCGACGGCTTGACCCTCGAGATCGACCCGGCACAGGACTGATCGAGAACGGAAAAGGGCCCCCGCGAGGGAGCCCTTGTCTTCCGAAGGACGTACCACCAGTGGACCTGCCCCTGGCTCGTCGGTCCTTAAATCAAGTCTTAGGTGCCTATCGGCGCCTGCTTGATGAACTTAACACGGCGCCTTGCGGAATGTTTCAGTCCTTCGCCGCGAGCAAGACTATTCCCGGGCCCGGGTCGCGAATATTGCGCAGTTTGGACGAAGGTTCCAATCCAGTTGTGACCTTCCGGCCATAGACGTCCGTCGTCGCCCGCGCCTGGCTGGGTAGCCAGTAATAGGATGGCGGCAGGCAACCGAGGAGGAGACAGATGAGGTACCTGATCACCGGCGGCTCCGGCTACATCGGCACCCGCCTGACCGAGCTTCTGTCGGAGCGCGAGGAGACCGAGCGGATCGTCAACGTCGACGTTCGCCCGCCGGCCGCGGCGCTCCCAAAGGCCACGTTCGTGAGCGGTGACGTTCGCGACTCCGAGTCGATCAGGGAGCTGCTCGAGCGCGAGGAGATCGATTGCCTGATTCACCTCGCCTTCATCCTCGATCCGATCCGCGACGAAGCGCGGATGTACGACGTCGACGTCAACGGCACCAACGCGGTGCTGCAGGCAGCCTCGGTGGCCGGGATCCAGCACCTCCTCGTCGCCTCCTCGGCGACCGCCTACGGCGCCTTCGCCGACAACCCTGTCCCGATCGCCGAGGACTGGCCGGTGCACGGCCAGCCCGACTTCTACTACGCGCGCGACAAGGCCGACATGGATCGCGCCTGCCAGCTCTGGGCCGCCGAGCACCCCGACCGCGTGATGACGATCGTGCGCCCCTCCATCGTCTTCGGGCCCAGCGTCAAGAACTACATCGTGCGCAGCTTCGAGTCGCAGCTGTTCTTCCCCCATCTCGACGGGGTCGACACCGAGTTCCAGCTGATTCACGAGGACGATCTGGTCACAGGCCTCGTCGCCCTGCTCGACAAGAAGGCGCCCGGCGCGTTCAACTTCGCCGGCGACGGCAGGATGAACTGGCGCGAGGCCGCCGAGATGATCGGCACGAAGACGATCCGGATGCCCTTCCGGCTCGCCTACTGGATCGCGAAGTGGAACTGGCGCCTGCACGTGCCCAACACCTTTGCTCCGCCCGGCAACATTCACTTCATCCGCTACCCGTGGTTGGTCTCGAACGAGAAGCTGAAGACGGTCACTGGCTGGGAGCCGAAGTACGACACCCGGGAGACCTTCGAGATCACGATGCGGGCGCGCGGGCAGATCGGCGCCGAGGAAACCGCGGGCGCCGAGGCGCCCGTCAGCGGGCCGCCCGTCGCCTAACATTCCGAACACCTGCTGGGGCGTATAGCTCAGTTGGGAGAGCGCCGCCTCGACAAGGCGGAGGTCACTGGTTCGAGCCCAGTTACGCCCATCCTCTCAGCTGCCGGGTTCGCCAAATCCACGAACCGCGAGCGCGTTGGCGAGCGCCAGCACCAGCAAGACTCCGGCGAGTCCGGCCTTGTCGGCGGCGGCGAGGGCAAGAGCCGCGAGGGTGAATGCGGTCGCCTCGAACAACAGCCGCCAGGGGTCCCGCAGGCGACGCGGGGCTTTGGGCGCCGCGAAGAGGCCCCAGAGCGTGGCGAAGGCGAGCGGTGCGGCGATTGCGAGAAGTACGGCCTTGAGAGCAGTCGCGCCCGCCTGCGAGCCCCAGTAGGCCAGCGCCGCGAGGGCGGCAAGCTCGAGCAAGAAGCGAAGGGCGAGGTTGGTGGCTCTCAGAGCTGCGGCGATGGCCACAAGCCTTTCAGGCGCGCCGTATCGGTGCCGGCGCGTATGGTGGCCGGCCGTGCTGGCGACCTATGCATCGGTGACCGCGGTCTGCATCGCGTCGCTTGCGATCGGCCAGGCGGCGCTGGCGCTGTGCGGGTGGCGCAGCTGGTCATGGCTCGCCCCGGCCGTCGGCCTGGCGCTGGTGACGGCGCTCTGCTGGGCGACGGTCCGGTTGCCCGGCGATGGGGTGATCTCGGCGATCGCGGTGCTGATTCTGACGGCGTGCTCGTTGGCGTTCCTGCGGGGGCGGACCGAGGGGGGCGCGACGGCACTGCGCGACGGGGTGCCGGTGGCGATCGGGGCGCTCGTGGCCGCTTCGCTGCCGTTCATAGTCGAGGGCCGCTTCGGGATCCTCGGGACCAGCTTCAACCCCGACATGTCGCAGCACTTGCTGGCGGCGGACCGTTTGGCGCACGGCTCCGACTCGCAGCTGCTCTCGCAGGGTTACCCGCTCGGCCCGCACTCGATCGTCGTTGCCCTGCACAAAGGCCTGGCCGTCGGCCTCGTGCAGGGCTTCGGCGGCCTGATGCTCGCGGTGTCGGTGCTCGCCGCGCTGACAGCGCTCGCGGCGCTCGGCGAGCTGCGGCTGGGCCCGCGATGGATCGCCGCCCTGCTGGTCGGCCTGCCCTACATGGTCTCCTCCTATCTGGCCCAGGGCGCCTTCAAGGAAACGATGCAGGCGCTGTTCGTGCTCGCTTTTGCGATCGGGCTATGGCAGATCCGGAGGGCCGGCCGCAACCCGCTTGTCGGGGTTCCGCTCGCGCTGCTCGCGGCGGGAAGCGTCTACACGTACAGCTTTCCCGGGTTGACCTGGCTTCTGGGAGCCTTGGCGCTTTGGGTGATTGCCGAGCTGCTTTTGCTCTATCGCTCCGGCGTCGACCTTCTCGACCGCGTCAGCGACGCCACCAAGCCGGGTTGGCTGGCGCTGATCGTGTTCGCCGTGCTCGTCGCGCCGGAGCTGGGTCGCATGCTCGACTTCCGCAGCTTCGAGACCTTCAATCCGGCGGGGGCGGGGCTCGGCAATCTCTTCGGCCAGATCTCCCCGGCCGAGGCGCTCGGGATCTGGCCGTCGGGGGATTTCAGGCTCACGCCCGGGGCGGGGGCAGTTCCGGCAATCGGCTTTTATGCCGGAGCTGCGTTCGCGGCGGCGCTGCTGGCCTGGTCTCTCGCCTGGTGGTTGCGGCGCGGCGAGACCGCGGTGCCGGCAACCCTCGCCGCCGCTGGGCTCGGCTATCTGGCGGCGCGGCTGGACGGTACGCCCTACACCGCCGCGAAGGCGGTGGAGATGGCGGCGCCGCTGGCGATGCTGGTGATCGTCCGGCCGCTGCTCGCGTTTGACCCGGGATCGCTGCGCACCGATTCAGTTGAGGGGGTCGCGCGGCCGCTGGCGGCTGCTGCCTTTGTGGTTGCGGCCGCGGCCTGCAGCCTGCTGGCGCTCGCCAACGGGCCGGTCGGCCCCTCCAGCTACTCGCCGGCGCTCACTGGATTGCGGCACCAGCTCGCCGACGCGTCTACCTTGGTCCTGGCGCCGGCCGCGTTCCTTGACGACCAGCACGGCACGCCATACCTGGCCTGGGAGCTTCGCGGTGGCAGGGTCTGCATTCGCGCGGCCGGGCCGCCGAGCCCGAGAAAGCCCCCCAGCGGCATCAGCTTCGTAGTCACCTCCAACGGCGCTCAAAGCCGGCCGCCGTTCTCGGACTTGCGGATCGCCCGCCTCGCCGGGCCGTATGTGCTCTGGCGCCGCCGTGGCCCAACGGGAGGCCCGAGTCCCTGCCCATTGATCGCCGTGCGCTCGGCCCGGCAGGGCGAGAGGCAGGGTGGCTAGGGTTTGCCGCGATGAGACTCGAGCGCCTCGACTTCACGGACTTCGACTGGAAGCGGCTCGAGGGGTTCCAGGATCACCTCGTCTTCCAGACCCCCGAGTGGATGGACTTCGTCGCCCGGACCCAGGGCGCCGACCCGGTGATTGCCTCGATCCACGACGGGGACGAGCTGTGCGGCTACTTCACCGGACTGATCGTGCGCCGCTTCGGCTTCTCGATTCTCGGCAGCCCGATGCCGGGCTGGACGACCGCGTTCATGGGCTTCAACCTCGAGCCCGGGGCCTCGCGCCGCGAGGCAACCGAGGCGCTGCTCGAGTTCGGGTTCGGCGAGCTCGGCTGCCAGCACCTCGAGATGCGCGATCGCAACCTCACCCTCGAGGACGTCGAGGGTATGGGCTTCGACCACACACCCTGGCGCGGGCGCGAGATCGACCTGCGGCAGAGCGAGGAAGAGATCATGGGGGGGATGAAGCGGATGGCTCGTAAGGCGATCCGCAAGTCGGAGCGCGACGGGGTCGTGATCGAGGAGGCCGAGCCGGAAGGGTTCGCCGAGGAGCACTTCTCGCACGTCGAGGACGTCTTCGCGAAGCAGTCCCTGGTCCCTCCGTACGACCAGCGGCGGATCGAGGAGATGATCCGCGACGTCTACCCCACCGGGCGACTGCTGCTGCTGCGGGCGCGGGCGCCCGAAGGCATCTCGATCGCGAGCGGGATCTTCCCCGGCCTGAACCGAATGATGCACTTCGTCACCTCGGGAAGCCTGCGATCGCACCAGGGCTTGCGCCCGAACGAGGCGATCGTCTGGTACGCGATCAGGTGGGGAAAGGCGCGTGGCTTCGAGGCCTGCGACCTTGGCGGCTACATGAGCTACAAGGAGAAGTACGGCGGCAGCGACGTGCACCTGCCGTTCCTGCGCAAGTCCCGCTCCGCCAGGGTCGGCCGGCTACGCAACCTGGCCGAGACTGCCGTGTACGCGCGCCAGCGGCTGAGCGGTGCGCTGCGCTCGCGCGGCAAGGCCAGGCAGGGACCGCCTGCATGAGTAGGCTCGCGCGGTGAGCTCGCTGAAAGTCACCCTGCCCGATGGCTCGGCGCTTGAGCTGCCCGAGGGCGCGGGCGGCGCCGACGCCGCCGCCGCGATCGGGCCAGGCCTGGCAAAAGCGGCGCTCGCGGTCCGGGTCGAAGGTGAGGTGCGCGACCTCTCGGCGCCGCTTTCCGACGGCGAGGCGATCGAGATCGTCACCGATCGCGACCCGGACGCCCTGCCGCTGATCCGCCACGACGCCGCCCACGTGATGGCCGAGGCGGTGACCGAGCTGTGGCCAGGGACGAAGGTCTCGATCGGCCCGCCGATCGAGGACGGCTTCTACTACGACTTCGAGTTCCCCGACGGGGTCAGCCCCTCGGACGGCGACCTGGGGGGGATCGAGGCCGCGATGGCGGCCCACATCAAGGCCGACGAGTCCTTCGAGCGCCGCGATGTCCCCGCCGCCGAAGCGATCGAGAAATTTCGCGGCGAGGGCCAGGACTACAAGGTCGAGCTGATCGAGGACTTGATCCGCGACGAGGGACTGGAGACCGTCTCGCTGTATCGAAACGGCCCCTTCGAGGACCTCTGCCGCGGCCCGCACGGGCCCTCGACCGGCCGTATCGCCGCCTTCAAGCTCAACTCGCTGGCCGGCGCCTACTGGCGCGGCGACGAGACGCGTCAGATGCTGACCCGCATCTACGGCACCGCCTTCTTCTCGAAGAAGGACCTCGAGGAGCATCTGCAACGGATCGAGGAGGCCCGGGCGCGAGATCACCGCAAGCTCGGCCCCCAGCTCGGCCTCTTCATGCTGCGCCCGGAGGCGCCGGGGATGCCCTTCTGGCTGCCCAGCGGCGCCGTGCTGTGGCGAACGATCGAGGCCGAGGTTCAGGCGCAGCTGCGCAAGCGCGGTTACGTCGAGATAAAGACCCCGCGGGTGCTCGACGAAGACCTCTGGCACCGCTCCGGCCATTGGGACAACTACCGCGAGAACATGTTCTTCGTCGAGCCATCGCAGCGTGAGGGAGACCAGCGCCGCTACGCGCTGAAGCCGATGAACTGCCCCGGCGCCTGCCTGGTGTTCGCCTCCGAGCGCCACTCCTACCGCGAGCTGCCGCTGCGGCTGGCCGAGTTCGGCGACGTCTCGCGCTACGAGCGCGAAGGCGTATTGCACGGCCTGCTGCGGGTGCGCGCCTTCACCCAGGACGACGCCCATGTTTTCTGCACGCTCGACCAGGTCACCGACGAGATCGATTCGATTTGCGAATCCATCGACGAGCTCTACGCGCGATTCGGATTTGATCGCGTGCAGGTGAAACTCGCGAGTCGGCCCGACAAGTCGCTCGGCACCGATGAGCAGTGGGAGCGCGCCGAGGCTTCGCTGCGGGAGGCGCTGGAGCGGCAGGGACGCGATTACGACGAGGCGCCGGGGGAGGGGACCTTCTACGGGCCGAAGATCGAGTTTCATATCACCGACTCCCTGGGCCGCTCCTGGCAGTGCGGTGTGAGCCAACTCGATTTCTTTATGCCGGAGCGCCTCGGGTGCACCTATACCGGCGCCGACAACGCCGAGCACACGCCGGTGATGATCCATCGCGCACTGCTGGGATCGATGGAGCGCTTCGCCGGGATCCTGATCGAGCACTACGCGGGGCGCTTCCCGGTCTGGCTGGCGCCGGTGCAGGTGATTCTGCTGCCGGTCGCCGACCGCCACGTCGATTACGCCCGCCAGGTCGAGAGCCGGCTGCGTGCCGACGGATTCAGGGCCCAGATCGACGAGCGCTCCGAATCGGTCGGCAAGAAGATCCGTGACGCAGAGCTGGCCCGTGCCCCGTTCATGCTGGTGTTGGGGGACAAGGAGCAGGAGGGCGGCGCGGTTGCGGTCCGCTCGCACGAGCAGGGCGACATCGGCGAGATGAGTCCCGAGCAGTTCGCCGAGCGGCTCCGGGATGAAATATCCGCTGATTGACCGGGTGCCTGTGTCATACTCCGGCCACTTGACTGCCGGTACGACACCCTCCACGCGCCGCTGAGCGCCCGCCGTGCCCGCTTTCGCAACCACCCTCCCAGTCGCTTGACGCTCGACCGTTCCTAACTAGTGCCGGTCCCGCGAAGGTTCGATCGGCGCCCCCCCGAGCGCGACCTAACCCGGATCAACGAAAGGATCCGGGTTCCCGAGGTGCGTCTGATCGGCGCCGACGGCGAGCAGGTCGGTGTCGTGCAGACCGAAGAGGCGCTGCAGCGCGCCCAGTCGGAGGACCTCGACCTGGTCGAGGTGGCCCCGGAGGCAAAGCCGCCGGTTGCGCGACTGCTCGACTATTCGAAGTACAAGTACGAGCAGGAGCAGAAGGCGAAGGCCGCGCGCAAGCACCAACAGCAGGTCAACGTGCGCGAGATCAAGCTGCGCCCGAAGATCGCCGACCACGATTACGAGACCAAGAAGGGGCACGTGGAGCGCTTCCTGCGCCAGCACGACAAGGTCAAGGTGACGATCATGTTCAGGGGTCGCGAGCAAGCCCACCCCGAGCGCGGCACGAGGCTGCTGCAGCGCCTGTTCGGCGACGTCGAGGAGCTGGCGACGATCGAGTCCGAGCCGCTGCAGGAGGGCCGCAACATGAGCATGCTGCTGGCTCCGGTGCGAGCGAGTGGGGCTGGTCCGTCGGACGATCAACCCGCCGTTTAGCTCAGGCTGGACCAGCTAAATCTCAAGTCTGGACCCGGGGGAAGTGGTGCTTGCGGACTATTGGCGCGAGCGTCCCCTGCCCCCATTCTTGAGACATGAGTCCAGCATCGGGGTGCCGGCCGGTTGCTCTGTCGATGTTGACAACGTCCAGGTCCTCGCCGGTTAGCCTCCGGCCGCGCGGCATTACAGGCGGCTGCGGCCGAAATTAGGGATCGTTGGTCGTGTGGCTCCCCGTAGGGGGCCCAAGACGCGTCTGCTTCAATGGTCGGGAAGACGACGATGAAGAGCCGTTTCGGCGCCAAGAAGCGTTATCTCCTGGCCTTCATGGGCAAGCCCCTGCACGCTCCAGCCGTCTTGGTGGAGCCCTAAAACCTCAGATGTGCAGGGACCTGGCACAGTCCGCCCGTCGCCCGGGCCCCGCCCGATGGCCATGCAACCGTGATGCCGGCGAGCTGATCGAACGGGAATACCGCTGATGGCGGAGGAGATCGAGATCTACGACCAGGTCGAGCCGATCTACGCCGCGTGGGACGAGCTGGCGACCCGTCTCCGGGCAGCTCCGTTCCTGCACCCGGGATGGATGTCAGCGTGGTGGGAGGCGTTTGGCCCAGAGAAGGGGTTCAGCGTCATCGCGCTGCGACGCGAGGGAAGTCTGGTCGCAGTGATGCCGATCTGGCGGCGGGGCCGAGTTATCGCTTCGCCGACAAACTGGCACACGCCGGCATATGGGCCGGTGGCCGAGGACGAAGCCTCGAAAGTTTCCTTGATGCGGACCGTCTTCGAGCTTGCTCCGAGGCGGATCGACCTGTCGTTTCTAAATGGCAGTGGGGGTGACGTGAAGTGGATCGGGCAGGCTGCCCAGGGATACCAAATCACCAGTAGGGTCGTGATGCGCTCACCCTACGTGCCGGTGGACGACTCCTGGGATGCCTACTGGGGAACCCTTCCTCAGAAACTCCGTTCGAACATCCGACGAAGGCGCCGCCTTCTCGACAAGCGCGGTGCCGTGGCCGTGGAGATCTCCGATGGAAGCAGCGGAATGGAATCCCTGCTTGCGGAAGGATTTCGGATCGAGGCCGCAGGCTGGAAGGGAGAACGCGGAACGGCGATCGCCTCAGAGCCTCAGACCCGCCGGTTTTACGAGCAGGTCTGTCACTGGGCGGCCCAGAGGGGGCTTTTGCGCCTGATTTTTCTTCGCGTCGACGGGAAGGCCGTGGTCTTCAACCTCTGCCTCGAGACACCCGACCGTCACTACGTGCTGAAGCTCGGTCACGATCCCGATTTCGATCGGGAGAGTCCGGCGACGCTCCTCGCCTGCGACATGATCGCGCGCACATTCGCCAAGGGGATGAAGAGCTACGAGTGGCTCGGAGATGCGCTCCCCTACAAGCTGCGCTGGTCGAAAACCTCGCACGAGATGGTCAGGGTCCAGGCCTTCGCCCCCTCGGCGAGTGGCGCCGTGGACCGATTCGTCCAGCTGCACGGCCGCCGGTTGGCGAAATCGATCCTGCGGCGCGATTCCGCGAGCTAAGACCTTCGTGACGTAGGAAGCACCGCGCGCAGCGATCGGACCACCCGCTCGTAGCCCCTGCGGCCGGCAAGGTGCTGGGCATACCTGCGTGCCGTGGCCTCGCCGGAGACCAACAGTCGGGTCGGTCCCATCGATCGGGTGAGGATCACCGTCTGCACGGGCCGGGAGGCGTTCGTGAAGCGATGCTTGTACGGCTCGTCTCCCAGCAGCATGTCGAACTCATCCGCCCCCTCCTCGAGCGCGCTGCGCACGGTCAGGGCCATCAGCACCATCCCGACGCTCATTCCCGACCAATCCGGATCGAATCCGCTCTGGTAGAAGGCATAGGTCTGGCCAAGGCGCCAGCCCAGAAAGGCCGCGACCGCGGTTCCGTCCACCTCGAGCAGGCGCAGGCGCAGCCAGTCCCGCCGCTGGGCGGCGACGGCAAAGCTGGTCAGAAAGGGCCGAGCGACCTTTGCTTCCAGGGATGATCGGCCCCGGCCACTCCAGCGGCGCATGTGCAGATCGAACAGCTGGGAGATGTCGTCCTGAACAGTCTCGTCTGTCGCTGATCGCACCGACACCTCGTGCTCGCGTCGCAGGTTGCGCTCACGCCTGCCAATCTGCGACCGGAAGTTCCGGCTGCGACTGGCGAGGTAGCTCTCCCAGTCGAGGCCTTCCAATTGGATGTATGCGACGTCGAACTGCTGCTGTTCGGTTGCCGTTCGCCTTGTCTGTGATTTCTGCTGCATCTCCTGCCACCAGGTTGTCGTCTGGTCCACGTGGTCGAGCAGGATCATGTGGTTTCCGATCCCCGCTTGCTCGAGCGCCTTCATCGTGGCTGCGGCAACGTCGCCTTCCTTCGCCTCGCTGGACGCGGGTACGAAGCGATCTCCGAAGTTGGCCCCGCCGAAGCGGATCGCCCGGGGACGCTTCGAGGTGTCAAGCATCAGCGGCATCACCCCCACCAGGGTTCGGTCCTCGCGGCGAGCTGCGGCGATGAGCGGCGAGGCCGAGTCAGGGCTGTGATCTAGCCAGCACCTGAACCATTCCGGCGTGATGAACGCATTACCCCGCAGCTCGGCGAGGGCGCGCCACTCATTCTCGATCTCTGCGATTTGCGATGTCTCGGTGATCAGCTCGGCCCGCAAGGACATAAGGCGGCAGCTTAGGAGGACTCGGCTTTCGCCGGAGGGCCAGCCGCGAAGTTGCCTTACGGTTTGCATGTGGCCTCCGCGTATCTGCTCTCTGCCGCACCGAATGACCCGGACCGCTACCCGAAGGCGTTTCTGGACCTGGAGGGGATGCGGGAGTCTGCGTGGGCGGATCGCTTCGGGGTGCACCAGGTGATCGAAGACCCGGAGAAGGCCGACCTGATCATCTTCATCGAGACCGATGGAGGCGCGGGGCACTATTTCCATCGCGTCAAGGGTCACCCGCTGTACCGACAGTTCAGGCAAAAGTGCTTTCTCTTCGCCGCGGGGGACAAGATCGTGCCCTTTCTTCCCGGCGTCTACGCTTCGATCGAGCGGCGCTGGTATTGGCCGGCGTGGACGCGGTCGGGCTTCTACCCCGGTATCAAAGAAAGCGGAGACTTTCGCTTCCACCCTGATCAGACGCCGTCGAATCTGTATTCGTTCGTTGGGGCGACAAACACGCACCCAGTCCGACAGCGGATCATGCAGCTCGACGGCCCGGGCGCGATCCTCATCGACACCCACGCGGAGTCGCTCGCGATCGAGCGTGGTGAGATCCCGTCAGTGCCGCCAGAGGAGTTCGTGGCGCGCTACCTGCGCGCGATCGAGGACTGCATGTTCGTCCTTTGTCCGCGCGGGGGCGGGACCTCGACCTTCCGGCTCTTCGAATCGATGATGCTGGGCCGGGTTCCTGTGATCATCGCCGACGAATGGGTGCCGCCGGTGGGGCCGGACTGGGAGAGCTTCAGCGTCCGGGTCCCGGAAGCCGAGGTCGACGGGATGCCTGCCCTACTTGAGAGCCGTGCCGGGGAGTCGGCGGAGATGGGCGCCGCGGCGCGCGAGGCGTGGCTGGACTGGTTCGCCGTGGGCGCTTCCTTTCACCGCACGGTCGAGTGGTGCCTCGACCTCGCCCGGGCGGCGCCAGCCCGGCGCGGGTTCCGGCGCCTTGCGCCCTATCTGCAAATGCTGCGTCCGTATCACGCCGCCCGATCGGTTGCCAAGCGGCTCGGCCACGGCCACTAGGGCGACATCCGTCTGCTTCAATAGTCGGCCCGATGCCGAAGCAAAAGACGCATTCCGGCGCCAAGAAGCGCTTCCGCAAGACCGCCAAGGGCAAGCTGCGTGGTCGGCGGGCGTTCTCGAGCCACATCCTCGAGAAGAAGCCCCCGAAGCGCAAGCGCCGCTTCGCGCGCCCGGTGGAGATCTCCGAGGCGGACCGCAAGCGGGTCCGCATCTTGCTGGGAGGCGGCAAGTGACCCGTGTGAAGCGCTCGGTCCACGCGCGCAAGAAGCGCCGCGCGACGCTGAAGGCCGCCAAGGGCTACTGGGGGCGCAAGAAGTCTTCCTACCGCTTCGCCAAGGAGCAGGTGCAGCGCTCCGGCGCTTACGCCTACCGCGACCGGCGCAACCGCAAGCGTGACTTCCGCCGCCTCTGGATCATCCGCATCAACGCCGCCGCCCGCCAGGAGGGCCTCAGCTACTCGCAGCTCATGCACGGCCTGCGCGAGGCCGGCGTCGAGGTGAACCGCAAGATGCTCGCCGACATCGCGGTCAACGACCGCGATGCGTTTCGCCGATTCGTGGAACTAGCCCGGGAGGGTGCGGCGGCCTAGCCGACCCCACAGATCCTCACTTTTCCGGGCGGGCCGAAAATCGGCCCGCCTTTTGTTTGCGGAGAGAATCGTGACCACCGAAAACCGACAAGTGATCACCAGCCCCCAGAACGAGAAGCTGAAGCTCGTCCGCCGCCTCGCGGAGCGGCGCGGACGCGATCGCGAAGGACTCTTCCTCACCGAGGGCGAGGACCAATACGAGGCGGGGTTGGCGAGCGGCGCGGTGCCCCGCGTCCTGCTCAGCGTCCCCGGCTCGGGAATCGGCGGGCTGGAGGTCGAGCCGGAGTTGCTGGCGAGTGTCTCGGCGCTCGGCTCCGGCACGCGGGTGATCGCGGTCTGGGAGCAGCGCTGGTCGCCGGTCGAGGGCCCTGTCTGCGTCTACCTGCACGGCGTCGGCGACCCGGCGAACGTCGGTGCGGTGATTCGCTCGGCGCACGCGCTGGTCGACGGCACGGTGGTGCTGGGCCCGGGCTGCGCCGACCCGTTCTCGCCCAAAGCGGTTCGGGCGAGCATGGGCTCGGTCTTCGGGCAGCCGCTGGCGCACGGTGAGGTGGGGGAGACGCCGGAGCCGCGCCTGGCGCTGGTCGCGCACGGAGGCGAGCCGCTGGGAGACCTGACCGCACCGCTCACCGTCTGCGTCGGTGCCGAGCGCGATGGTCTGCCCCCCGAGGTCCTCTCCGCCTGCGAGCGCGAGGTGACGATCCCGCTCCGCTCCGGCGCGGCCGAGTCGCTCAACCTGGCCGCGGCGGCTGCGATCGTCCTGCAGCGGATATCGTCGCGCCCGCCCGGCGCCGCCCCGGAACCGGGAGCCGAGAGCAATGGTTGAGCGGATCGAGGAGATAAGGCAAGAGGCGCAGGAGGCGATCGCCTCCGCACCCTCGACCGGCGAGCTGGAGGAGCTGCGGGTCCGCTACCTGGGCCGCAAAGCGGAGCTGACTCAGATCCTGCGCGGGATCGCTGAGCTGCCCACCGACCAGCGCGGGCCGGTCGGCAAGTCCGGGAACGAGGCACGCCAGGCGCTCGAGTCGCTGCTCGAGGCGCGTGCCGCCGACCTCGACTCGTCGGAGATCGACGCCCGCCTGGCCGAGGATCGCATCGACGTGACCCTCCCCGGCGCGCCGGTCATGCCGTCGGCGTCGCGCAACCTGCTGCAGCGCACCATCCGCGAGATCGAGGACGTATTCGTCGGCCTCGGCTACCGGGTGATGGAGGGCCCCGAGGTCGAGCTCGACTACTACAACTTCACGGCGCTCAACCATCCGCCCGGCCACGCGGCGCGGATGGCGCAGGACACCTTCTACGTCGACCCGGCGAGCCTCTCACCGGACTTGCGGATCGATCCGCAGCCGTCCTATCCCGGCGAGAAGGTCTCCGGCGAGCCGCTGCCGCCGGGCCCCGAGGACGTCGTCCTGCGCACCCACACCTCGCCGATGCAGGTGCGCTCGATGGAGACCCAGGAGCCGCCGATCTTCATCGTCGTGCCGGGGCGCTGCTACCGCTCCGACCCCTTCGATGCCACCCACAGTCCCGTCTTCCACCAGGTCGAGGGGCTCGCGGTGGGGGAGGGGATCACCCTCGCTGACCTCAAGGGGACCCTCGACGAGTTCGCGCGCGCGATCTTCGGCCCCGAGCGCTCGACCCGCTTCCGCCCCGGCTTCTTCCCCTTCACCGAGCCCAGCGTCGAGGTGGACGTGTCCTGCTTCCGCTGTGGCGGGTCCGGCACACTACCTGCGGCGGCTTCGCCGCCTGACCAGCTTGTGCCGGCGCCTGGCGGCACCGGCCCAACACAACCCGACGGCTCGCGCTGCAACATCTGCAAGGGGACCGGCTGGATCGAGATCCTCGGCTCGGGGATGGTCGACCCGAATGTGTTCGGGTTCGTGGCCCACAACGGCTATGACCCGGAGCGCGTCCAGGGCTTCGCCTTCGGGATGGGGATCGAGCGGATCGCGATGCTCAAGCACGGGGTCCCCGACTTGCGCAAGTTCTTCGAGAACGACGTCCGGGTGCTGGAGCAGTTCCGATGAAGGTGCCGTACTCCTGGCTGCGTGAGCACTGCGACCCGGGGGTCTCGCCGGAGGAGATGCTCGAGCTGCTCGCTTTGCGGACCACCGACGTGGAGGGGATCTCCTATGTAGGGCCGCCCCAGCCGAATGGGTTCGTCGTCGGACGGGTCGTGTCGGCCGAGAAGCATCCCGACGCCGACCGGCTCAGCGTCTGCGAGGTCGACACCGGCGACGGCACGCGCACGATCGTCTGCGGGGCGCCCAACGTGGCCGCCGGGCAGACGGTCCCGGTCGCGCTGCCGGGCGCGACGATGCCGGACGGACAGGAGCTCGGACAGGCAAAGCTGCGTGGGGTCGTCTCCGACGGAATGATCCTGTCGGAGGCCGAGCTGCAGATCGGCGACGACTCGAGCGGGATTGTGGTCCTTGACGACGGTCCGAACCCAGGGTCGCCGCTCGCCGACGTCCTCCCGGTCGCCGAGCCGGTGCTGGAGCTCGAGGTGCACTCAAACCGGGTCGACTGCTTCGGCGTCTACGGCGTTGCCCGCGAGGCACATGCGATCACGGGCGCGGCGCTTTCGACGCCGCCCTGGGAGGCCGACGCGCAGCCCTCCGGCAACGACGAGGTCTCCGATTACGCGTCGGTGTCGGTCGAGGTCCCGGATCTCTGCCCGCGCTTCACGGCGCGCGTCTTCGAGGATGTCCAGATTGGGCCTTCGCCGCTGTGGCTGAAGTGCAGGCTGATCGCGGCTGGGCAGCGGCCGATCAACAACGTCGTCGACATCACCAACTACGTGATGCTGCTCACCGCACAGCCACTTCACGCCTTCGACCTCGACAAGGTCCCGGGCGGCAAGCTCATCGTCCGTACCGCGTCGGAAGGCGAGAAGATGACGACGCTGGACGGGGTCGAGCGCAGCTTCGACTCCGACGCGGTCCTCGTCTGTGACAACGACGGCCCGACCGGGATCGCCGGGATCATGGGCGGACAGGTCTCCGAGGTGTCGGACGAGACCACCCGGGTCCTGCTCGAGGTCGCGACCTGGAACGGCGTCAACATCCTGCGCACGTCGCGCCGCCTCGGCCTGCGCTCGGAGGCCTCGAACCGCTTCGAGAAGCAGCTTCACCCGGAGATCGCGATGCGCGCCCAGCGGGTGGCTTCGCGGCTTCTGGTCGATCTCTGCGGAGCGCGCCTGGTCCCGGGGACGATCGACGAGGCGGCCGAGATCCCGCCGCCGCGGGTCGTGACTCTGCGCTCAGGCAGCGCCGAGCGCCTGCTCGGGATGGAGGTCGAGCTCGAGCAGAGCCAGGAATACCTCGGCCGGCTCGGCTTCGGCGTCGAGCGCAAGGACCGGGACCTCGTCGCCGAGGTGCCGCTACACCGCCACTACGACGTCAGCCGCGAGGTCGACCTGATCGAGGAGGTGGGGCGGATTCACGGCTACGACGAGCACCTGCCCTCGACGCTCCCGGAGGCAGTCGGGCAGGGCGGCCGGCTGAGCCGCGACCAGTCGCTGCGCCGCCGTGCCGAGGACGTGATGCGCGATCTCGGCTACGACGCCGTCGTCAACCTCAGCCTCACCGACCCCGCCATGCCCGAGCGGCTGCGCCTGCCGGCGGGCGACGTCCGTCGTCAGCCGATCACGGTCTCCAACCCGCTGTCGCTCGACCACTCGCGGCTGCGCACGACGCTGCTCGGCTCGCTGCTCGACGCCGCCCGCTACAACCTCGCGCACGGGGCAGAGCGGGTGGCACTCTTCGAGTCGGGGCGGGCCTATCTGCCTGATGGCAAGCGCACCGACGGGGTGTTGGGCGGGAATTTCGTCGGCGAGCGCCCTTCGCCGGCCTACGAGCCGCACCGGATCGGCTGCATCGCGGTCGGCACCCTCGTCCCGCGTAGCTGGCGCGGGGCGAACGCGGCGGCCGACTTCTACGCGCTCAAGGGCGTGCTGGAGGCGCTGGCGACACAGCTCGGCGCCGAGGTCGACGTCACCGACGGTGACGAGCCGTTCCTGCACCCCGGGCGCTCGGCGCGGGTGAAGGTCGGTGGCAGGGCTGCCGGCTGGCTGGGCGAGGTGCACCCGCTCGTCTGCCGGCAGTGGGACCTCGACGCGGCGGCCGGCTTCGAGATCGACCTCGCGGCGCTCGCCGAGGTGGCGTCGCTGGGGCGCGAGCAGTACGAGGACGTGACCAGCTTCCCAGCCGTGCTCCAGGATCTCGCGGCGGTCGTCGACGAGGGCGTCCCGGCGGCGCAGGTGCGCGAGGCGGTGCTCGCGGGCGGCGGCGAGCTGCTGCGCTCGGCCGAGGTCTTCGACGTCTACCGCGGTGAGCAGGTGGGAGAGGGGCGAAAGAGCCTGGCGCTGCGGCTCACCTTCCGCGCCCCCGACCGCACTCTGACCGACGACGAGGTGGGGGAGCTGCGCGAGCGAATCCGCGAGCGGTTGAGCGAGGTCGGGGGGTCGCTGCGTGAGTGAGCAGCGCCTGGACGCAGACCCCGCCGCGCGCGTGGTCGTCGCCGGCGCCTCCGGCTTTGCCGGGGCGCTCGCGGCGCAGCTCGTGTGGGACCACCCGCGCCTCGAGCTGGCCCAGGTGAGCTCGCGCAGCGACGCCGGCAAGCGGGTCGACGAGCTCTACCCCCGCTACCGGGTGGCGCTGGAGATGCGCGAGCTCGACCTCGCGGGCCTCGAGGACATGGAGGCCGCGATCGTCGCCTACCCGCATGCCGCCTCGGCGCCGGTGGTCGCGCAGATGCGCGGGCTCGGGATCCAGGTCGTCGACCTCTCCGCCGACTTCCGGCTCCGCAGCCAGGAGGTCTATGAGAAGTGGTACGGGCCCCACGGCGAGCCGGATCTGCTCGCCGACGCCGCCTACGGGCTCACCGAGCTCAACCGCGACGCGGTGCGTGAAGCCGATCTGGTTGCCAACCCGGGCTGCTACCCGACCGCCGCCGTGCTGGCGCTGGCGCCCCTGGCTGCGGCCGGCCTGATCGAGGACGTCTCGATCGACGCGATCCAGGGGATCTCGGGCTACGGGCGCGGCGGCGGCGACGACACGCACTTCGTGACCCTTTCCGAGAACGCCTACGCCTATGCGGCCGACTCACACCGTCACACGCCGGAGATCCAGCAGTCGCTGGCCGAGCTCGGTTACGACGGACCGGTGACCTTCGTCCCCCATCTGATGCCGCTCGACCAGGGCGAGCTCGCGACCTGCTTCGTGACCCCAACCCGGGAGGTCGACTCCGACGAGCTCGGACAGATGTACGCGCATCGCTACGCCGAGGAGCCGTTCGTGAAGGTGACCGATGCTCCGCCCGGCGTGCGCGACGTCCGCGACACCAACGAATGCCACATCCACGTCGTTCGGAACGGCGACCGGGTGATCGCCCTGTCGGCGATCGACAACCTCTGGAAGGGCGCATCGAGCCAGGCGATCCAGAACCTCAACTTGATGCTCGGTCTCGACGAGACGGAGGGACTGTGAGCGCGGGGCTCTTCAAAAGAGCATCGAGCAGGGCCGAGCGCGAACGTGAAAAGAGGTTCCGGTGAGCTTCTTCCGTTCACGCTGGGTCGAGGCGCCGGAAGTGGTCGAGGAGCTCGACCCGGCGCAGCTCGCGCCCGGCTTCCAGGCCTCGGGCATCGCCTGCGGGCTGAAGGGCGACGGCGGGACCGACCTGGCGCTCGTCGTCTGCGAGGGAAAGGCCGTGGGCTCGTCGGCGCTTCTGACTGCGAACGCCTCCGCCGCTGCGCCGATCCGCGTCTGCCGCGAGAGCTGTGAGCTGGGGTCGCTGCGCGCGGCGGTGGTCAACTCAGGAAACGCCAATGCGGCGACCGGTGAGCAGGGTTACGCGGACGCGCTGGAGATGCGTGACGCCGCCGCGTCGGCACTGGGGCTGGAGCCAGAGACGGTCGCGGTCGCCGAGACCGGCGTGATCGGCGTGCCACTGGACATGGAGGCGATCCGGGGCGGGATCGGCACAGCCGCCGAGGCGCTCTCGCCGAGCGGCGGCGAGGACTTCGCGGCCGCGATCTGCACCACCGATCGCTGGCCGAAGCGCTGCACGGTGCGGGCCGGCGGGGCGACGCTCTCGGCGCAGGCCAAGGGCGCCGGGATGATGGAGCCCGGCTTCGCGACCCTGCTCTGCTTCCTGCAGACCGATGCCGAGGTGCCCGACCCCGACGCGACCCTGCGTGTCGCGAGCGCGGCGTCGTTCGAGCGGATCAGCGTCGACGGCCAGATGAGCACCAACGACACGGTGATCCTGCAGGCGACGGGCGCCGCCGGCATCCCGCTGCCGGGCGGCTTGCTGGAGGCGGTGCTGTTGCAGCTGGCGCTGGAGATCGTCGCCGACGGGGAGGGGGCGACTCGGGTCGGTCGCGTCCAGGTCGAGCAGGCTGCGTCCGATGACGAAGCCGAGCGGGTCGCCCGCGCGATCGCCAACTCGCCGCTGGTGAAGACGGCGCTGTTCGGGCGCGACCCCAACTGGGGCCGGATCGCGCAGGCCGCCGGGATGGCGCTCGCCGGCGAGGAGCTGCGCGAG
Organism: uncultured Solirubrobacterales bacterium; assembly: GCA_963740555.1. GTDB lineage: Bacteria > Actinomycetota > Thermoleophilia > Solirubrobacterales > 70-9 > Mayfieldus. Next base: position 106,868 of record CAVUES010000005.1, on the reverse strand, counting down.
CTGGGACCGGCCGAGATCGACGCCGAGGAGCTGGCCGGCGAGGCGCCTGAGGCCGAGCTCGCTGTGCGGCTAGGCCGCGGCGACGCCGCGGCGCACATCTTCTTCAGTGACCTCAGCTACGACTACGTGAAGCTGAACGCGGAGTACACGACATGACAGCCAACCCAAACGTCGAGCTCCTTCTCGAAGCTCTGCCCTACATTCGCGAGTTTCACGGCCGCACCGTGGTGATCAAGTACGGCGGGGCCGCGATGCGCGACGAGGAGCTTCGCGAGGCCTTCGCCACCGATGTCGTGCTGCTCAAGTACGTGGGGCTCAACCCGGTGATCGTGCACGGTGGCGGGCCGGAGATCACCGATTACATGGAACGTCTCGGCATGGAGGTTCGCTTTCACGAGGGCCTGCGCGTATCCGATCCGGAGACGGTCGAGGTGGCGAAGATGGTGCTGCTCGGCAAGCTCAACTCAGACATCGTCATGCGCCTCAACCGCCACGGCCAGCCGGCGGTCGGCCTTTCCGGCGAGGATGGCTGGCTGTTCGAGATCGAGCCGGTCCCCAACGCGGACCAGGTCGGCTTCGTGGGCTCGATCCAGCACGTCGACGTGGACGTGCTCAACCACATCGCCGCGGACTACATCCCGGTGGTCGCCTCGGCCGGCGCCGACCGGGCCGGCAACAACTACAACGTCAACGCCGACGAGGCGGCGGGCAAGGTGGCAGCCGCCCTGGGCGCCCACAAGGCGATCTTCCTCACCGACGTCGAGGGCTGGCTCGCAGACCCCGAGCAGCCGTCCTCCCTGGTCTCACTGGCGACGGTCGAAGAGGTCGAGCTGCGCCTCGAGACGGTGGGCGGGGGCATGCGGCCCAAGCTTCAGGCCTGCATCGACGCCATTCGCGGCGGCGCCGAGCACGCGCACATCATCGATGGCCGCCAGCCGCACTCGCTGCTGCTGGAGCTCTTCACCGACGCCGGCATTGGGACCAAGGTGACCCCCTGAGGGCCCCGATGGACCTCGCCGACCTACAGGCGCTCGAGCAGCGCTACCTGATACCGACCTACAAGCGGGCGCCAGTCGAGTTCGTTCGAGGCGATGGGGCAACCCTTTGGGACTCCGAGGGCAACGAGTACCTCGACTTCGTGACCGGGATCTCGGTCAACTCGATCGGCCACTGCCACCCGGCGGTAGTCAAGGCGGTCCGCGAGCAGTCCGAGCGCCTGATCCACGCCTCCAACCTCTTCTACACCGAGCCGATGGTGCGGCTCGCCGAGCGGCTCTGCGAGTCGAGCCTCGGCGGCAAGGCCTTCTTCACCAACTCAGGCACCGAGGCCAACGAGTGCGCGATCAAGCTGGCGCGCAAGCACGCCCACCGGCGGGGAATCGAGCAGCCGGAGATCGTCAGCCTCGAGCGTGCCTTTCATGGCCGCAGCATGGGCTCACTGGCGGCGACCCCGGCGATGGCCGCCAATCCCGACTTCGCTCCGATGCTGGCCGGCTTTACCTCAGTGCCGATCGACGACCCTGACGCCTTGCGCGCCGTGGTCGGGCCGGCGACCGCGGCGGTGATCATCGAGCCGATCCTCGGCGAAGCCGGCGTCTACCCGGTGCCCGAGGAGACCCTGGTCGCCGCCCGCGAGGCCTGCGACGAGGCCGGCGCCCTGCTCGTTTTTGACGAAATCCAGACCGGTATGGGGCGCACCGGCTCGCTGTGGGCCTACGAGCAGACCCCGGTGCGGCCCGACGTGATGACGACCGCGAAGGCGCTCGGGGGCGGCCTGCCGATCGGCGCATGCCTCGCCGCGCCCGGCGTCGCCGAGGTCCTCGGACCCGGCGACCACGGCTCGACCTTCGCCGGCGGGCCGCTGGTTGCGACCGCGGCGCTGGCGGCGGTCGATGTCGTAGACGACCCGCAGCTGCTGCGCTCCGTCCGCGACCTCGGCGCTTGGCTGCGCGAGGGCCTGGAGGCGCTTGAGGGGGTCCGCGAGGTGCGGGGCCGCGGCCTGATGATCGGGGTGGGGCTAGCGGACGGGCTCGACGCTGCCGAGGTCGCTGACCGCGCCCTGCAGGACGGCCTTATCGTCAACGTCCCCGAGCCGGGCACCCTGCGGCTCCTTCCACCGCTGGTGATCGGCCAGTCGGAGATCGAGCATGCATTGACAATCCTCGATCAGATCAGATCGTCCACCAGCCAGCGCGGCTCGAAGTGACTCGAGCCGATGTGGACGCGTCGGCCGCCTCCGTCTGGCCATACGGCCGCCTCCGTCTGGCCATACCGGGGGCGACTCGGGTCGGATTCGCCCGGTTCACGTGGCGACGTCAGCGTAGGGCCCGCTCAGCGGAAGCTTAGGGCAGGGGTCCGGCGGCCTCTCTCGCTCGCGGGTGCTGGTTCCAGGGGAGCCGATGCGCGAGCATGCTGTTGCGAGGTACCACCAACCGAAACGCGATCTTCTGGCTCAATGCCCGGTAGCGGCGCAGCCGAGATGCCCGGTAGGCCTCGAACCTGGACAGCGCCGCGTCGAACTCCGGCCTCGGTGCGATTCGAGCAAGGACGCGCAGCTGCTTGATGTGCAGCAGGTGGTAGGCCGGACTGGCGATGTTGGGCAGCGGATGGGGAAAGAGGTCATACCTCGACCAGTACCCAGTGTCATAGCGGGGCATGCTGGTAGCCAAAGCACCCAGGAAGCTCTCGAATAGATCGCTAGGGCCGGTGTCGGCCAGGCCACGATATACGTCGTAGCAACCCCAGAGCGCGAAGATGGCGCCGTTAAGGACACAAGAGGGTGGGTCGGTGGGGTACTCCTCGACGAAGGGAAGGCCGTCGAGGAATGCCAAGGTTCCGCCTTCGGGGACCGGGACGTTCATTGGCTTCAGCGCTCGGAGCGCGGCCTCGGCGTATCGCTCTTCGCCCGTCTCCAAGAAGAGTCGCACCAGCAGGCTCGCTCCCTCTCCCTGCGCCATCCCCGAGAGCCAGGGGGGGTCGAGTCGAAAGGTATGCGACAGTGGGAACAGGTGGCGCCAGCCGCCATCCTGCCCTCCGCTGTCGTGCTGGAGCTCGAGCAGGTGATCAGCCGCGCCCCGTGCGGCCTCGAGCCAGGCTTCGCCCTCCCCATTCAGATAGCGCTCATAAGCGCCGAAGCCCCACTGGGCGGTCGCCACGTGCAACTGCTTATCGACGGGCCCCAGCCAGTCCGGCGGCCAGCGAGGCGCATAGGCCTTGGAGCTGAAATCGATGTAGTACCCGCGAACCTGCTCTGCGGGGTCCCAATGCTGCCCGATCGGCGGATCAAACGAACGCTCGCTGCTGAAGGTACTGGGGGATCCGGGGTTGAGTCGAAGGCGCATCAGGGTCTCCCGCCACCACGAGGTGTCCTGCGCTGTCAACGGAGGGCTCCGGGCACCTGGCAAAAATACAGAGGGGATCACCTCGCGGAGATGAACTCGGTGACCCGGGCGCATTCGGCCTCGATCGTTGCGCGACTGACCAGGGTATGGCCAGCCTCTATTCGATGACGGCGCAATGCCTCGTTCTCACCCAGCTCCCTGAGTGCCTCCGCGGCGGCCTCCGGACTCCCGGGGGGGATCAGCGAGACCGCCTCGCCGGTCGCTTTCGCGACCCCACCTACGTCGGTTGCAACCACCGGCAAGGCTGCGGCAAATGCCTCGTACAGAACCTGGGGCAGGCCCTCGGTCCAGGAAACGTGCAGAAGCATCTGGCACTCCCTGTAGAGGGAGGTCAGGCCGCCGCGCAATGGAACATAACCTTTGAGCTCCGCATGGCCGTCCACACCGAGCTCGTGAAGCCGGGCGGCGAGTGCGTCGGCGAGAGGTCCTTCCCCACAGACGATCAAGCGCCAGCGTCGATCCTGGTCAACCAGTCTGGCCAGGGCATCGGCCAGCAGCAGGGGGTTCTTCTCTGTGTCCAGGCGTCCGACGCTCAAGACGTTGAGCTCACCGCCGTAGTCCATTTGCTTCGAACGAGGCGCCACGACATCTGCCTGCTCGACCAGCGAGACAGAGATCTCCAGGAGGCGACGGGAATGGCGATAGTGATCGGCGATCACCGGACCGACCGCTACGACTCTGCAGAACCGTCCCAGGCCCCGAAACGCCAACTCAAGGATCCAGCCCGCGAGTCGCAGCAGCTTGCGATTCGGATGCCGGTTGCGAACATATTCCGGAAGGTCCTGACGTACCGTCAGCACGACCCGCTTGCGTCGCACCCATGCCAAGGCTGCGAAGGGGAACGCGAGAGGGTGAGGGCCGAAGAGCCACACGCAATCAGTGTCGCGAAGCGCCCGCCAGTAGATTCGCAGGGCGGCGACCATGCCTTTGAGGACTGCCAGTGGCTCGCTGAGGCGAGCGTAGTAGGGCAGTGGGACGAGCTCGACGTCTTCACCGAGCTCGTAGCGACCGCGCTCCGAGGGCGGGGCAATTCGTCCGATCACCGTGAACTTCGCAAACTGTGCCCCGAGGCGTGCGAGGAAGAGAGCGAACGCACGCTCGGCAAAGACGCGCCCCCCGACCTCGTGGTAGGTGTAATCGGTGTAGACGGCGAGTCGAGTGCTCTGTGCTCGTTCCCGAGGCGAGGTGTGGTTCATTGGGAGTGGTGCCCCTGGGCGGGCGGGCGCCCGCCGGGAAGCGGGCGACTGCCGGTCCTCATTGCTCGCTGCGCAGTCGTTCGATCAGGCGCATCAGGGCGTCGCAGTGGTACTTGGCGGCCCAGTTCGGATAGCGAAGCATCATGTAGCGCCCCCAGACTGGCGACGACCCCCCGACTGCGCCGCGGAGGGCGGCAATCGGCGTGCGGAGGCGCTGCGTTGCGCAGACCGCATCCTCCAGGCGCGCCGCCGCGCGCAGCACCGGCGTGTTGGGCAGCCTCTGCTCGCAATCGAGAAGGCAGAGGGCGACCTGTGCGTTTCCGGTCAGGCAGACGTAGCGGGCGGCGGGGGCCCACTCGTCATCGAGCTTCCCGGCCAGCCGTCCATCGGCAAGCTCCGCCTGTTGCCCCAGGGCACCCAGTCCTTGTTCCATCGGCTGCCCGTACGTGCTCCAGTCGTTCAGCAGGGTGGCGCTGCCAATCAGTCCCTGGGCCGTATAGGCGATCGTGTGAGTAAACGCTGCCTCTCCTTCCGAGAAGCCCCATTCACTGAACGTCCCGTTGTCACGTCGGCGGGCGAGGATTGAGCGCAAGACGCCCTCGGCGACATCGCGGATTGCATCGTCGCCCACGCGCACTGCAACTTCGAGCATGGGCCACGCCGCGTAGGTGTAATAGGAGGGTGTACCAACCGTGCGGTAGTCCCTGTGCGTCCACAGCCCTTCCTCGCCGACGCTGCCGGCCAGCCAGCGGGCGGCCCGCGCCGCGGCTTCCAGCCATCTTTTGTCGCCGGTTGAGTCATGCAATGCGACCAAGCCCTGGAGGATCTGCGCGGTGTTGAAGACGCTGGGCCCGGCGTCGTCCTTCGGAGGGTGCAGGCCGCCACGCCACCATCCATCCGCATCTTGAAGCGCCAAAAGCCAGGATCCAAGCTCAATCGCCCTTCGCTCACCGTCGAATTCCCCGACCGCCCGTGAGAGGGCCAGAAGGGTGGGGATCAGGTAGCCGGTTGTCTCGGGGTAGGGCCGCGACCATCGGGTGGCGAGTGAGAAGTACGCGCAAGAGCCGCCCCTCCCGTGCTCGATCGATCTGATCAGCCAGGCCGCCGTGGCACTGAGGTGGCGCTCATAGAGCCGCAGGGACGCGACCGGGTCCACGCCGTCGACGGACGTACCGGCGGTTTCGCTGGCAGCAAGGGGCGCCATCGGGGCGGAGATCCTAGCGCCAGCGTTCGACGCCCCGCCGTGGAACATGCGTCCAGTCTGGCGCACCGAAATCGATCACTTGGCGGACGGGGTCGATCGCTTGCACGATGCTATTACATGGCAGCCGGACCCCCCTCCTGGCGTCCCTTCTCGCGATCGCCGCACTTGCGCTGTCGGCTGCGCTGCTCCCTGGCGGCGCCATCGCTTCGGCCGCCTGCAAGCGGATTCCCCTCAGGGTCTCCTCTCACCGGGTTCGCGCCGGTGGCTTGGTCCGGGTAACCGGCCGGAGCTGCGGCCGGTCGGCGCGGCGCCACCGTGTGCGCTTCAAGATCCGGCAAGCGAGGAACTGGCGATTGACCGGCAGCGCGCTAACCGGCCGGGGAGGGCATTTCTCCAAGCGACTTCGCTTGCAATCGGCTCCCGGCCACGATCTCGTGCAGCTGCAGGCAACGGTCTCCACCCACAAGTCCAGATCGGTGCGCCTCCGCGTCATCAATCCAGATTGTTCGGTCGCTTCCCCCGGCTCCCTCGCCGAGGTCGTGCCCGGTTGCCGCGTGCTCGCCTCAGATACGGCTTCGAACCCCGACCCACGCCGCTTCTGGGGCAACGTGGAGTGCGGGACCAGCTTGGAAAGTCCCGACCCCAGCCGCCAACAGGACGTTGCCGGCGGTGGCGATACCCATCTGACTGCCACGGGGGCCCCGCAGGGCGACAGCGCCTATCGGCGCCTCACGGTGCTGGACGGCGACGATTACTGGGGTGAACGCTGCGAGCTGGGCAAGAACGACCGCAGCGGCCCCACCGCCTTCTACCACGAGGGCCAGCAGCGCGCCACCTTCATCTCGCTGCGGCTGCCTTCGAACTTTCCGCTCGATGCCGACGCCTGGCAGACCGTGATGCAGATGAAGCAGGCCCAGCCCTCTCACGACGCCGGCTCAGGCCCACCGATCCTGTTCATGGGCGCCTTTAACGGCCGCTGGCGGGTCGACGGAGAGAACGGCAGCTTCTGGAGCTTCCCGGCCCAATCGGGCGTCTGGACCCGCTTTGCCTTTGACGTCTATTACTCCCAAGACCCTGACCGCGGTTGGCTTCAGGTCTCAGCCGACTTAAATGGAGACGGCGACTTCGATGACCCCGGCGAGCGCAGTCCCGTGATCCACGCCGCCACCCTTGCGACCGAGGTTGCGGCGCCCGGTTCGTCGGCTGACGAGCTCGCCCCCGGCGCCCCGATCCCCTCACACCTGCGGGCGGGCATCTACCACGACCCCTCGATCCCGTGCTCGGCACCCAGCGGCTGCTCGGTCGAGGTCGACAACGTGCAGGTGTTGGCGCTGTAGCTTTTCGGGGGGCACGCCTGGGACCGCAGCCGGGCCCATCGATAGGATCGCGCCGCCCTGAGGCCGCTGGACCTTGCGAGTCTTGATCCTCACCCAGCACTTCCCGCCGGAGATCACGGCGGCGAGTGCCCGCATTCATCCGATCGCCCGGATGCTCGCGAAACGCGGTCACGATGTCGAGGTGCTGACCGCCGTCCCGAACCATCCCGAGGGAGTGATCCAGGAGGGATTCCGGCACAGGGCCGTAGTTCGGCGCGAGCTCGACGGCTTCGTCGTACGGCACGTGTGGGTACATGCCTCCCCACACAAGACCCTTCGATCGCGAGTTCTGTTCTACGGCACATACGCCGCGATGGCGACCCTCGCTGGTTCCGCCAGTCGCCGCCCGGACGTGGTGTTCGCTTCCTCGCCGCCGCTTCCGGTCGCCGCTGCTGCGTCAATGGTTGCGGCCCGGCACCGCGTGCCTTGGGTCATGGATGTTCGCGACCTGTGGCCGGAGGCCGCGGTTGTGCTCGGTGAACTCAACAACCCGCGCATGATCCGGGCGGCCGAGCGCCTCGAGCGGTGTCTCTACGCCAGCGCCGCCGCGATCGTCACCGTGACTGAGCCGTTTCGAGCCGACATCGTCGCGAAGACTGAAAATGCCGCGAAGATCAGCGTGATTCCCAATGGCACAACACAGCTTTGGATGCGGGCAGGCAATACAGAGGTCGATCGGTCCGAGCTGGCGATGCCGGAAGATCGCTTCGTATGGACCTACGCTGGAAACGTGGGGATCGCGCAGGACCTCGAGACGGCAGTTAGCGCGGCGGCCGAGCTCGGGGAGGAGTACCAGCTTCTGGTGATCGGCGGAGGGCCACTGCTCGAACGGGTGAAAGAGCAGGCGCGGGGGGTTGGCTCCGGTCAGGTCGCCTTCCGGGACCCTGTGCAGCCGGCGCAAGCGGCACGTTTTCTGCGCGCGTCGGACGCAACACTGGTGCCGCTTGGTGCCCAGCCGGCGCTGTCGAAATTCGTTCCCTCCAAGCTGTTCGACTGCTGTGCGGTTGGCAGACCAGTCATTCTGGCGGCCGGCGGCGAATCGCTGCGGCTCGTGGCGGAGGCGGAGGCGGCATACCCGGTGGCGCCTGGGCAGCCTGGAGACCTTGCCGCAGCGGTGCGGGCGCTGCGGGAGGACTGGGGGCTTCGGGAGCGACTCGGGCGCCAGGGGCGCGCCTTTGCCGCCGGATACTTACGCGAGCGCCAGGTGGAGCGACTCGAGCACGTGTTGGAGCAGACGCTTCGCTGAATCACTTCGATACGTGCCGAGCGCCTTACGACGGAGACCGCGTCCCGTCATTGCCAGGCGATCTCCCAGTGATCCTTCGCGCCGCTCCCATCAGGGGACCCCAGGCAGGCGAGCGACGCAGCCAGCGAACGGTGGGCGAAACCTTGAGGCGAAACGAGCGGTCGTCGTCGGCGTGGTAGACGCCGATTCGTGGAAAGCTGAGGGCCGACCCACGCGGATTTCCGGCCGGCAGGGTCGCTGCAGTGGAGTAACCGGCCGCCCCGGCGGCCTCGATCACCCGCGAATCATGGTCGCCATACGGGTAGGCGACGGACAGACACGAACCGTCCAGCATTCGCTCGCAATCCTGGCGAGAGCCACCGAGCTCCTCAGTGAGCTGACTGTCCGAGACTTTGGTGAGGTAGGGGTGGGACCTCGTATGTGAGCCAATCTCCCAACCAGCTTCAGCCAACGAGCGGAGCTGGTCCCATGACATCGGCAGCAGCTCATGCTCGAACGGGCCGCCGATCCAGCGGTCGATGCCTGGCCATGACATCGGTTGATCGCGGCCAACATGGTTGGTGGGCACGAATACTGTTCCCGGCATCGCCAGGTCTTCAAGGATGGGGGCCGCCAGGTCGAGCACGGACCTGCAGCCGTCGTCGAACGTAACCGCCATGGCCTTCCCCTCCACCATCCCGAGGGCCGCCTCGCTGAAGGTCACGCCTCGGTATCCCCGGTCTGTCATGTATCGGAGCTGCTGGTGGAGCCGCTCTGGGGTGACCGAGAGAGGCGCCTCCCAGTCGATGCTCACCGCGTGGTAGCAAAGAGCCACCACGTCGCGCCGGCGCCCCTGCGCCAAGGCCGGCCTCCCCGGTGGTCGGGCCGATGATTCTCGCGGCTTGTCGCTCGCTGACACGGCACGCCTCCTTCGAAGTCGGCAAAACTACCGTGAGTGGCTGATCAACGCCCCCAGCGGCGGCTGCGCGTGCTGACCCTCGTCGACGGCATCGGGACCTACGGAGGCGGTGAGCGCGTTGCGCAACAGCTCACCATGCACCTCGACCGGTCTCGCTTTGAGGCGGCCTATTGCGTGACCCGGTGGCATCCGATGCCCGAGTACGAATCGGCCCTGGAGCAATTGCGCGATCACGACATTCGATTTCTGGGCTTGGAGCGCGCGTCACCACTGCGACTCAAGCCCTGGCGCCAGCTGACCACCTTTATGCGCGAATGGGGCGCCGATGTGCTTCATTCGCACAAATTCGGATCCAACGTCTGGGGGGCCCTGTTGGCTCCTCGCGCCGGCGCGCCGGTGTTCGTCGCCCACGAACACACGTGGTCGTACAAGGGGAAGCCTCATCGCCGTTGGCTTGACCGCTACCTGATCGCCCGTCGCGCCGATGCCATCATCGCGGTCTCGCGCGAGGACCGGAGACGAATGATCGAGGTCGAGCACATCCCCGAGGAACGGATCCGATATATCCCGAACGGGATCTCAGCGCCACCGTCACCTTCGCCCGAGCACGACGTGCGGGCAGAGCTTGGCATCGGCATCGATCAGCCGGTGGTTGGCGCCGTTGCGACGCTCCGCCCGCAAAAGGCGGTCGACGTGCTGTTGCGATCTTCGCGACGACTCCTCGATGAGTTCCCGCGGCTTCAGGTTCTGATTATCGGTGGAAACGGCAAGGAAGAGGAGCGCCTGCGGAGGATCGGGGATGAACTCGGGCTTGGCGAAATCGTGAGGTTCCTTGGTGCTCGCACCGACGTGCCGGACCTGGTCAGCATCTTTGACGTCGCGGCGCTGAGCTCCGATTTCGAGGGGGCTCCATTGTCGGTGTTGGAGTACATGGGCGCTGCGAAGCCCGTGGTGGCCACGAGGGTGGGGGGCGTCCCCGACCTGGTCGTGGATGGAGTGACGGGGCTGCTGGTCGAGCCCCAGGACCCAGAGGCCCTGGCTGCGGCGATAGCCGAGTTGCTGCGCGACCCACGGCGCGCGGCCCGCATGGGAGAGGCCGGGCGCGAGCGCCTTGACCGGGAGTTCTCGATCGAGGCGACGGTGCGCAAGGTGGAGACCCTTTACGAGGAGCTCTACGCCGCCAAGAACGGCGGAGCCTGAAACACCCAAGCCGGGCATCGCAGTGGCTTAGGCTTCGGCCTCGTCCGCCGACTCGCTGCGGGCAACCGATAACAGCGCCGGGCCCAGCGCGAGTAGGAGCCAGAGTTGCTTGTTGTATTCCTGCGAGAGAAAGACGTCAGCGGCGAGCGTCCCGATCAGCCCGATCGCCAAAGCCCGCGCGAGGATCTCGCCGCCGCGATCACGCCGCCGCACGAACTCTTTTGCCGCTCGCAGGCTGCAACCCAGCGAAAAGCCGATGATCGTGAGCAAGAGCGAGAGCCCGATGATTCCCTCTTCGGCGAGCACTTCGAGGAACGTATTGTGGGCCACGAGCTGCTTGCTGACGATCGCATCGCTTCGAGCAATTGCTCCGGGCTCGAGCAGATAGTGGATCGAGGCGATGCGAAAGTTGCCTGCGCCAACCCCCTTGACCGGATTCGCCTTGGCCATCCGCTCGGCGACCGTCCAGAGGCTTGTGCGGCCTTCCTGTTCCTGCGTCGATTGGGTGGTCGTCTGGGCGATTCGCTGGCGCGCAGACTGCGGTGCCAGGGCCGCGAAGTAGTACACGGTCGCGGCCACGATCAGGACGGTCGCGACCACGATTCGAGGACGCCAGCGGCCCGAGACCAGCACAGCGGCGAGCAGCGCGATCCCGAGGCCTACCAGGCCTCCTCGCGAGACAGTCAGAAAGATGCCACCGAGACAGCATGCGCCAGCAACGATGCTGGCCATCCGCAGCCCGGGAGAATGTTTGAAATTTCCAGCCAGTCCGGCTGATAGCGCGACCCCCGCGATCAGCACCGAGGCGAGCTGGTTGGGGTCGAGGCCGGCGCCTGAGAGCCGGTCGCCAGTTACGTCGGTCGGAGCAGCGCCCACCAACAGGCCGTAGATTGAGGCGGCCACGGCGCCGATCACCAGGGCTGTTACCACCATCAACGCTTGCCGTCGAGTGCGCACGGCGGTGAAGACGATCAGGAACAGCATGGCATTCAGCAAATAGCGACCGAATGAGCCCATGGCTGCGCTCGGACTTTCTGCCCAGATGGTGCTCAGCAGCGTCCAGCCGAGAAAGCCGCCGATGACCGCTGCCATGCCGGGGTGGATCGCGAGGAAGTCGCTCCTCGCGTCTCCTCTCGTAAGCAGCACGGCGAGCCAGGCGAGGGCGAGGAGGATGCCGCCAACCTTGCCGACGCTGACGTACTCGCCCGTGCCGAGGATCTCCAGAAACGTGAACGTCGTGAACACAGCAAATCCAAGCGCGAGGTCCACGAAGACGATCAGCACGAAGCCCGATGCGATTGCCACGGCGATCGCGAACTTGGGATCGAGGCCGGCGAGTAGGCCGACCATTGCCGCAAACAGCGAGAAGGCGCTCAGCCAGAGCCACTCACTGGCGTCGAGCTTTGCCGTCATCGGCGTCGCGTCAGCTGCCTTCGACGGGCGGCAGCCATGATCTGGTGCCGCTGCCCATCTTCGGACGACCCACTGTCAGGCTCGGTGTAATAGTGGTACTGGCTTCGGCGTGGGCGGGAGGTGCCGATGACGGCGAAGCCGACCGGCCGCACTCCGTTTTCGGCGAGCAGCTCTGCCAACTGCGAGAGCTTGTCGAGGCGCGTGGTGCCGAGGCGGACGACGATCAACACCTCGTCTGACTGCTGGGCGAGCGGCAGCGCGTCCACGACTTCATTGAGGGGCGCCGAGTCGACGATCACGAAATCGGCCATGCGACGGGCGTCCTCGAGCATCCGTTGGGCGGTTGGGATCGAGAACAGCTCCGCGATCCAGCCGCCCTCGTAGTCGGAGAGCAGCAACCTCAGATTCGGGCCGTAGGTGCCCGAGGGGATCAGCGACTCCGCGAGGGTGGTGTTCTCGATCAGGACGCTCACGACGCCGCCGTGCTCGGGGCGAACGCCCATCACCTGGGCCAGCACTGGCCGGCGAAGGTCGGACTCGATCAATATCACGCGGTGGCCAGCCAGCGCCAGGGACGTGGCGAGGTTGACTGCCGTGGACGTCTTGCCCTCCGACGGGGAGGAGCCGGTTACCAGGATCACCTTGCCCTGGTCAGGCGTCCCGCGCCGCGCTCCGGCAAGCGTGGCCCGCAGGCCGCGGTATGCCTCTCCCGTGGCCGAAGACACCTCCCTGGGGGCCAGCGGCTTCTCTGATGCGCGCGGCTCTTTGGGGATGCGCCCGAGGATAGGAAGGCGATAGCTCCGCCGCAGTTGCGCTTCCCGCCGCAGGCGAGGGTCGAGAATCTGCACCGCGAAGGCGGCGGCTACTCCGAGGATCAGTCCAGCGATGATCCCGCCGATCACGCTCAGCAGGCGCCGCGGAGAGGAAGGGCCGGTCGGCAGCGGGGCCAGCGTTTGAACCCGTATCGTCGGATCGGCACTGACGCGCAGTGACTCGAGCTGAGCGATCAGGTCGGCGAGGGAGGTGCCTCCGGTCGTCGCGGTATTGCCGCCCTGTCGCAGTTGAGCCTGTAACTGCGGAATCAGCTGGTTGACCTGGCTGTGCAGCACCGCCGTGCGGTCGGCGACCGCCTGGCGCGTGAACGCATTGGCAAGGCTCCGCGCTCCCTGCGGGGAGGAGTCTTGGGCTGTCACCGCCACGACGTTGCTGTCCGCCACTGGCTGGGCGCTGACCTTGGACAGCAGCGCTTCTGCGCTCTGGTTGGAGTGAAGTTCGGTCTTGACCCGGTTTGCGACGTTGATGTTGGTCACGAACCTCGAGGCTGTCTGCACGTCGCGGGTGGGATCGGCAGATGCGGCGAGCAGGCCGAGACTCGTCAATGATGGATTGTCCCCAGTGACCGGCGTGATCAACAGGTCGGCCTCCGCCTCGTACGTCTTTGCCGCGACCGTGACATAGAGAATTGCGACCCCCGTCGTCACCGCGACCGCTAGCAGGATCAGCAGCATCCGCTCCCGGATGGTCTGCACGTAGCGCTGCAGGCCCTCCTGCTCCTCCGGGGGCTGAAGCCAGTCGGTGGCGCTGGTGTGCTCGAGCTCCATCAGGTGGCTAGTTCGGTGGTAGAGGGGATCGTCCTGCGACGGGGTGATCGGCGCGCTTGGAGCACCATTGTTGCATCAGCGGCAGCTGCGTCGCCCCCGTTCGGTAGCTTGAATTTGCCAATGGCGGCGCCGCGGATCGAGCCCAAGCTGGCAGCGTCGGCGTCCTCCGGCGGCCGGCCCGCGAGCGTGGGCGATGGGGCGTCGCTTGATGATCGGCCGGGGGAGTGGCCTGTCGCGATCGCGATTGTGGCGATCATTACTGCAGTCTTCGTGTGGTGGGCCTTGAAGGAGGGCGCATATTTCGGACCGGTCTTCTTTCCCGGTTCGGTCCTCCTTTACGGGCTCCTGATCACGTTGCTCATCGCCGGCCCGTTTCATGGACGGCTGGCAGGTCCAGTTCGTGTTGCGCTGGCAGCGCTTGTGGGAATTGCCGGATGGACGTTTCTGTCGATTTTCTGGACGCCCTCGCGTGATGCCGCGGTGCAGGACGCCGAGCGGGCCATGTTGTACTCGGCCATGTTCTTGCTGGGACTGTGGAGCTGCCGGCTGGCAGGTCGCCGCATGCTGTTGCCCCTCGGTGGGATCGCAGCGCTGGGCGTCGTGATCGGGGTCATCACCACGTTGACCCTCGCCCATGGAACCGACCTTCATTCCTACTTCGACACCGACGCGACCCTGCAGTTCCCGATCGGTTACCGCAATGCCGACGGGGCGTTCTTCTTGATCTGCCTTTGGCCCCTGATCGCACTTGCGGCGGAGGGAAATTTCAGATGGCTACAGCGGGCGTTGTTGATTGGCGGCGGGACGATGCTGCTGGAGCTCGCCGTGCTAGCCGAGAGCCGTGGCTCTTTGCCCGCCGCCATAGTGGCCCTGGCGGTCTTCCTGGCGCTGTCACCGCGCCGCCTCAGGGCGGCCATGTACCTGACCCTTGCGGCGCTCCCGGTGCTTCCTGCCCTCCCAACGTTGCTCGACGTCTTTCAGCACGGACGGGTTGACCCGGGGCTGCTGCCGCTGGCGCGCCACGCCAGTCACGTAATTGTGCTCAGCTCGCTGGGCTCAATCGCTTTCTCCGCCCTCTGCATCCGTTTCATCGAATTTCGGCTCCACCTCGGACGCCAGCGGGTTCAGCTGCTGTCCCGGGTAGCCGCCGCCGTCGCTGTAGTCGCAGTGGTATTGGGAGGTACCGCATATCTCGTCCAGCGGGGCGGACCAGTCAAGTTCGTCGATCAGCGGCTCACCCAGTTCAACCGCGGAGGCGACCCGAATCTGCGGCCCAACGGGACGCGGTTTGGCGTCAACGTAGGCTCAAATCGAGGCGACTTCTGGCGTGTTGCGCTGCGCCAGGCTGAGCATCATCCGCTACTGGGCGGTGGGGCTGGCTCCTTCTCCATCTCTTATCTGCAGGACCGAAGGAGCAGCGAATCACCACAGGATCCACACAGCGTCGAAATGCTGATGCTCGGCGAGCTTGGTTTGATCGGACTGGCGCTGTTCGGAGCGATGCTGGTCGCCAGCGCTCTCGCGGCGGTGTCTTCGAGACGAATGGGCCGCCCGGCCGCCGCCCTTGTCGCCGGGTCGATGGGCGCCGGCGCCTACTGGCTCATGCATGCCTCATATGACTGGTTTTGGCACTACCCGGTGATGACGGCGCCGGTGATATTCCTCCTCGGCGCCGCCGGGGCGCCGTACTTGATCATCGGGAACGGAGGGCAGAGATCCTGGCGTCGCTGGACGGGCGTCGCGGTCCTGGGAGTGGCGATCGTCGTGGCGGTGCCGCTCTTCCTCTCTGAGAGCTATTCCGATCGCGCCTATGCCGAATACCCGTCAAACCCCAGCCTGGCCCTGAGTGACCTCAACCGTGCGGCCTCCCTGGATCCCTATGACCCCGGGCCGCTGCTGGCCAAGGGCCTGATCGAGTCGCGGCTCGGTCAAGGTCAGAAAGCGATCTCGAGCTTTCGCGACGCGGTAAACCGCGAGCCTGACGGCTACGCTTCGCACTTCTTCCTGGCGCGCGCTTTGTCGTCCACCGATCTTGCCGCTGCACGGGCCGAGGCCCGCGACGCCCTGCGCCTCAATCCGCTTGGCCCCGAGACCCGGGCGTTGAACCGGAGGCTGCAGAATGAAGGGGTCGCCGCGGTTTCCAAGAAATCTCAAAAATGAAATTGAGTACCGCCCGGGTCCTGCCTTAGGTACGGCGCCCTGCGGGGCTTAAGTACGGCGCGCCCGGAGCCGATCAGGGTGAGGGGAAAGGACCCGGCTCGCATGGCCGATTGTCCGATTGGCAAACCCATTCAGACCGCTACTCTCGCCCAGCGTTGCACGAACGACTCAGATCACTCAAACAGCGCGAAACAGGCAGTCACTCCCTCCAATAGATGGAACAGACATGAACAAGCACTCCCGCATTCGCTCCTCAAGCAGGCTCATCGCACTACTGGCGACGGTTTCCGCTCTCTGGCTCGTCGGCCCGGTCTCGCTCGCCCATGCGGGTGATGCGACCAAGGATCAATACGCCAACCCCGTCTCCAAGGTTGCCGGCGAGGTCGGTGGCGGCAATAACGGGCCTTCGGCTCCGGCGGGCCTTCAGAAGAAGGTCGTCGGCGGGTTGCCCTTCACGGGGCTCGATGTGGTCGCTCTTCTCGCGGTCGCAGTCGCGCTTACCTCGATGGGCCTCGTGCTAAGGCGTCTGACCGCCGAGCGGCACCTCTCCTAGCGCGGCCTGAAGCTCAACACGACCCGGCTTGCCGCAAGGCTTACATGCGGCGTGGCCCCGGCGAAGATCCTTCGCACAAGCAGGTAGCGGTAGGGACCGCGAAGGACGTCGACCGCAATAGCGGTCTCGCCGGGGCCTCTGGCTGTCACTTCGTGGGCGCTGCGCCCGCCGATCTGGATCTGCCTCGGGAAGAGCCTCGCGCCGGGCACCTCGCCGCGCAGGAAGGTTGCGGTCTGCCGAGCCATCAGATCCTCACTCAGGCTGGGCGAGCGCTGGAAGAATATCTGGACGTTGGCGCGCCCCGCGCCATGGGGCTCCAGCAGCAGCCCGCCGGCTGAGGTTCGCTCGATCCAGCCACGGGGGGCGTCGACGGAGAAGCGCGAGGTCCGCACCGTTGTCGTCTTTGGGCCGGGGGTCGGCGTTGGCTGGACGACCGGAGCCGAGGGCTTCGGAAGGCCGGAAGTCGTTTGAGGTTGGCTGGGGATGCCATGCGTGGTCTGCGTCTGTCCGCCGCCCTGGTTGACGAGACGGACGACCGCGATGCCGACCGCGACCGCAGCCACGACGACGAGAAGGATGGTGGCTCGGGGCGAGCGCCAGAAGCGGCGGAATGCTGTGTCAGCCGCCGCTGGTCGGGGCGGATGCGGCGCGGCAGGTCGTGCCGGGATTGGGGCAGCGGCGGCAGATGAAGCGCCGCCCGCCGGCCGTTTGTCTGCGGCTACTTGTCGACCGCTCGGGAGAGGTTCATCCGTCGCTGGTCGTGGGGTGGCGAGGCGCGTCGACTCCGGATAAGGCGCGGGGCGTGGCGGGATCGGAGCCCGGGGCTCCGGCTGAGGTGGGGGAAGCGGTGGCGGCGTCGGCTCCGGCCCGGCTCGGCGCTCGATCTTCAGCTCGCGCTCGACCTCGATAGTCGCCGTTGCGTATTCGTGTCGCGCTCCGCAGCCGCGGCATGTGATCGACACCCGCCCGCTGCCGAGCCCGGCCGGATGTGCGACGTCGAATCCGGCTCCGCAGCGTTCGTGCTGGACTAGGAAGCGGCTGAGCCCTTCGAGCATGCCCGGTTGGCGGCGGCTCGCCTCCATCTCGCTTAACGGTAGAGAACGAGGCTGTCGTTAACGCCGGGCGGCGGTGGCGTTACGACCGCAAGACAGTGGACAATGCCGCGATGTGCACCCCGGACGAATGTGCGATCGCGATCGAGCCGGCGCTCGGGCATTCGCGGCGCCAAACTGCGCTCGTCCGGGCCTCTTTGCTTGAGCGGGGGTCCACGGTGGCCTATAACTACGAGCTCCTGCGGGGTTTGCCCGACGATCCGGATCGGGCGCTTGGAGCAGGAACCTGAGATTCGGAGGACCGATGTCGCAAGTACCCGATAGCCTTGAAGCCCTCGATCGCTGGCAAGAAGGAAGTGGCTCTACGAGCGCGATGATGGAAGGCCAAACGAAGGCACTTGAGGGCGGCATCGAGAGTCCGCCCGAGTTCGATCGCGTAGCCGATGTTCTCGGGCCGCTCGAGAAGGTGGTGCTCGCCGCCGACCAGCAGCTCGGCTCCATACAGCAGCGCGCCTCGAGCGAGGCGGGGGAGATGTCGGCGCAAGCCGAGAAGCGCATCCGCGAGGCGAGCGACGAGCAGCGCCGCCGCGTCGCCGACCTGCGAGCGGAGCTGACCGATCGGGTCTCCGACCTTGCGACTCGCTTCGACGCGATGCTCAGCGTTCTCGACGAGGTCGATCGCGCCCTCGCGGTACAGGGCGGTTGGTCCGACAGCGCCGCGGATCGGGGTGGCGATGTGAAGGTGACCGTCACCGAGCGCCACCGGGTCGAGATCTCTCACGAGCAGCCGGCGGTCGACAAGCAGGAGCCAAAGACCGGCGAGCAGGAAGCGCAACCATCGTCGACCTCCGTCGCGCCACCGGCCGACACCCCCGTGCCGGCGGAGAAGGAGAAGGAGAAGGGCAAGGGCAAAGGCAAGGGCAAGGAGAAAAAGGGAATCCGCGGCTGGTTCCGGCGCTCGAAGCGCTGATCGGCTTAGAATCCCCGCGGATGTGGCGGTCCACCGGCGATGGATAACCAAGATTCGATTGCGAGCTCACCCATGAACGACCAGCCAACACCCCAGGGGAGCGAAGGCTCGCCGCCCGAAGGCCCCCCGTCGATGCGCGAATCGGTGAGCTCCGCCGGTGAGCGGATCCAGGTGATCATCGAAGCGGCCGAGAAGGCCGCGGCCGGGATCATCGAAGACGCCGACGCGCAGGCCCGGCGCTACATCGACGCATCGCGGCAGAAGGCCGACGTACTCGCCGATGAACGGGTGCGAGTGATGTCGGATCTAACCGACACCCTGATTCGTCAGGCGGAGATGGTGAGGCGACAGTCCGACGACCTGCTCGCCGCCCTCGACTCGGCGCGTGGTGAGCTCGCGAGCCGCATCGGGCAGGAGCTCTCCACGGGCGGCGCCGGCGCGCCGGCGGTGCAACAAGCGCCCGCGGCGCAGCCGGATCAGCCCCAGCCCCCGCAGGGGCCCCGCGTACCCCATCTTCAGCCGGTCGAGTCCGAGCGCCCAGATCTACAGGCGGTGGACCCACCCGCCGCGCCGGAGCCGACACCCCAGGAGCCACCCGCCCAGACACCCCCCGCGCAAGCGGCACCTCCCGCGCAACAGGCGCCCCCCGCGCAGGGCACAGCGCCGGCGGCTCCCCCGCCACCCTCGGGAGGGCAACGCGGTGGGGCTACCCCATCGGACGGGGCCCGACTGCTCGCCGCGCAGATGGCCGTGGCCGGAAGCAGCCGGGATGAGATCGAGACTCGGCTTCGCGATGAGTTCGGCATCCAGGACGCCGGCCCGATTCTCGACGGCATCCTTGGGCCGGACTGACGCCCGGCTGACCGAAACCAGTGCACGAGGACCCGACTCGGCTGATGCGCGATCACGAGCCCGGTCGCCCGTCTGGCGACGGCTCGAGCTCGAACACCCGCTACCTGATCGCGGCGCTGCTGGCGATCATCATCGGCCTGATCGTCGCCGTGGTGGTGATCGCCAGCGACAACGGCGGCAATGGAACCTCGAGCACGAGCCTGCCGACCAGCATTCCCACGAGCTCGACCGAGCCAACCACAACCACGAGCACCGGGAGCACCGAGACGAGCACCAAGTCGACTACGACGACCCAGCCGACTACGACGACCACCACGCCGCCGACGACCACCACGACGAATGGCGGCGGCAGCGGCGGAGTTACCTCGCCCTAGTTCGCCTGGAACGGCACACCGCGTGCGGCGTCGAATATCGCGGTGCCGGTGAGCCGGGCGAAGACCGCGTAGCGCTGGGCGGCGCTGTAGAGAGGGTGGCAGGCGGTCAGCACGAGTCGCTCATAGCCGACCCGGTGCACGATCCCGACGTTGCTCGGGTCGACGATGTCCGTCTTCTGCACCCGGTAGGTGAAGGTCGCGTAGGGCATTTCCAGGGTGATCCGGTCGCCTCTCCGCATCGAGTCGATGTGCCGGAAGGGAGCCAGGTAGGTCGTGCGATGGCCGGCGATGCCGACAGTGCCGCCCTGGCCCGGGAAAGACGTGTTCGGATAGTGGCCGGGCCCCTTCTGGAGGCTCCCGGTGTCGGTTCCCTGGACCACCACCGCGTTCAGGCCGTCCATCGCCGGGACGATGATCCGCCCGATCGCCTCGCCGGTCTTCGCCTGCTGGGCGAAGCGCCTTGCCAGCACCGCGACCTTGCGGTCGACTCCGCGAACCCCCGCGATCGCGGCGAGGTCGGATCGGGTCGGGTAGTGCGACTCCAGGTCGGCGAGCTGGTTCGCCGCCGCGTGCTGCTGGATCTCCCCGTAAATGGAGGAGATCGGTTCCTTGTACGCCAGCGTCATTCCGACGTCGGCCATCACCACCAGGCCGGCTGTGATCAGCACCGTGGAGAAGATCCGCGCCACCCGCGACATCAACAGGAGTATGCCGGTGCCGTTGGCGCCGGCACATGCATGTCAGGGTACAAAGCAGCCGCAAGTCATTTGATGCCGGTGCTTGCCACCGGTAGAGGCATGTCAGGCGGCGAAGGCGCCGCAAGTAAGCGATGGCGGGCGTGCGAGACTTCGCGAGTCATGTTGGGCCGCGGCGTTGCGCCGCGGCACAGGCATGTCAGGCGCCGAAGGCGCCGCAATTGATTTATGGACTCGCGCGAGCCCCGCATTGCCAGCTATCAAGCCGATCCCGCCAAGGTCGGACGGGTGCTGCTGCTCTATTCGGGTGGCCTCGACACAAGCGTGATGCTGCGCTGGATCCAGGAGACATACGAGGCGGAGATCGTCACCCTGACCGTCAACCTGGGGCAGCCCGGCGAGGACTACGAGGTCGTCACCGGGAAGGCGAAGGAGCTGGGCGCGGTCGAGGCGATCGTCGTCGACGCACGCGAGGAGTTCGCCGAGGGCTACGTTCTGCCGGCGATCCGCGCCAACGCGCTCTACGGCGGCGGCTATCCGCTGTTCACGGCCCTGGGGCGGCCCCTGATCGCGAAGCTCGGGGTCGAGCATGCGCGGCGCACCGGTTGCGACACGATCGCCCACGGCTGCACCGGGAAGGGAAACGACCAGGTGCGCATCGAGGCGACGGTCGCGACGCTTGACCCGGAGCTGAAGGTGATCGCGCCGGTGCGGGAGTGGAAGATGGGCCGCGAGGAGGAGATCGCCTACGCCCGCGACCACGGGATACCGGTCAAGGGCGGCACCGAGCAGGCGCCGTACTCGATCGACGACAACCTCTGGGGCCGCTCCTCGGAAGGAGGCACGATCGAGGATCTCGACCAGCCGCCCGCCGACGACGTCTTTCAGCTCGTCACGCTTCCCGAGGAAGCGCCAGACGAACCGCGCTCGCTGCGGGTCGGCTTCGAAGCCGGACGGCCGGTCTCGTTGGACGGCGAGCGACTCGACCTGGTCGAGCTGCTCGAGCGTTGCGCCGACGCCGGGCGCGAGCACGGGGTGGGGATCGTCGACCACATCGAGGATCGGATCGTCGGGCTGAAGGTCCGCGACCTCTACGAGGTTCCGGCGGCGGCGATCGTCCTCACCGCCCACCGGGAGCTGGAGAAGCTGGTCTCGACGATCCACCAGAACAACTTCAAGGGCACGCTGGAGAGCCACTGGGCCTATCTCTGTTACGCCGGGCTCTGGCACGAGCCGCTGCGCGAGGACCTCGACGCCTTCATCGAGTCGGCGAACCGCTTCGTCTCCGGAGAGGTGACGGTGAAGCTCTACAAGGGCTCGGTGACGCCGGTGGCGCGCTCCTCGCCCTACGCTCTGTACGACCGCTCGCTGGCCGGCTTCGGCGAGTCCGGTGGCGAGTTCTCCCAAAGCGCCAGCCCCGGCTTCATCGAGCTTTTCTCGCTCCAGAGCCGCATGGCGCATAGGGTTCGCGCCGACGGGAAGGAGAAGAAGGATGATCTATGAGGCGATAGGACGGGCGGTGGTGAAGATGACCGTCTCCTACGTGACTCGCCGCTACGGAACCCAGTTGCGGTTCGCCGCCGGTTTCGGCCTCGCCGCGCTGGCGATCGGCGCCTACCTCGCAAGCCGCGAGGTGGCGGAGGGCTGAGCCTCATGTCGTTGGCTTTCCTGAGTCCCAAGCGCCGGACAGGTCTCTGCCGGCCTGCCTCCTTGGTGGCTGGTTGGGTTGCGGTCACACTCCTGATCGCTGGCTGCGGGGCGAAGGGAGGCAAACAACACGCCGAGGGAATGCTGCCCAAGACGGCTCCTGTCGCCACGGCTTCGGGCAAGTCGGCCCGCCACCATTCACCCCGAAGCAAGTCGTCTCATCTAGGGTCGACCTCAGCGGGGCTGGACCCGACGTCGATCGGCACAACCCAGCCCGGCACGACGACTACGGTGACAGCTCCGCCCAATGCCCAGCAAGCGGGTCACGGCGTGGGCGGAAATGCCTGCCCCCTGACCGCACCGAGTTCAGGGCTTCCCATGACGATGCCCGAATGCCGGCTCGTTGCCTCAGACACCGCCTCGACCCCGGACCCAATCCCCTTCTGGGGCTTCATTGCCTGCCAGAACAGGTCAGAGGTGCAGCAGCTGGGCAGCGGCGGTGACCCGTACCTCACCGCAATCGGTGCATCGCAGGGCAATAGCACATACCGACGCATGACTACCTTCGACGGAGACAATCCGTCCGGCTGGGGTGAACGCTGCGAGCTGGGCAAGAACGACCGCAGCGGCCCCACCGCCTTCTACCACGAGGGCCAGCAGCGCGCCACCTTCATCTCGCTGCGGCTGCCTTCGAACTTTCCGCTCGATGCCGACGCCTGGCAGACCGTGATGCAGATGAAGCAGGCCCAGCCCTCTCACGACGCCGGCCCAGGCCCACCGATCCTGTTCATAGGCGCCTTTAACGGCCGCTGGCGGGTCGACGGAGAGAACGGCAGCTTCTGGAGCTTCCCGGCCCAATCGGGCGTCTGGACCCGCTTTGCCTTTGACGTCTATTACTCCCAGGACCCTGACCGCGGCTGGCTTCAGGTCTCAGCCGACTTAAATGGAGACGGCGACTTCGATGACCCCGGCGAGCGCAGTCCCGTGATCCACGCCGCCACCCTTGCGACCGAGGTTGCGGCGCCCGGTTCGTCGGCTGACGGGCTCGCCCCCGGCGCCCCGATCCCCTCGCACCTGCGAGCAGGCATCTACCACGATCCCTCGATCCCCTGCCCCCCACCCAGCGGCTGCTCGGTCGAGGTCGACAACGTGCAGGTGCTGAAAAGCCCATCGGGGCCCTGAGCCAATGCTGGCTGCTCAAAAGAAAAGAGCAGTCGGCGCAACTTTTCTTGCGTCTTATCGTTAACGGGCTAGTGCGCGCGCCAGCCCTCGTTAGTGTGCGCGCCGCCTAATCCCGGCTCGGGAGCGGGGAAACCACGGTGGCACGGCTAGGTAGCCGGTCACAGGGGCGAATCGCAGACGCGTAGCGCCAACCTTCGGCGCGAGCCCGACAGCTAACCCCGTAGGCGTCAGAAGGATGATTTGGCGTTCTGACAGACCGTTTCGCACGCGCGGCAGGGCTGCGGCACTGCTATCGATGCTCGCCGTCTGCGCCCTGATCGCCGGACCCGCGCATGCGACCGACATCGGCGCCCTCCAATCGAAAGTAGACAGTGCCCGCCAGCAGGCCGGCGCCCTGGCCGCTGACCTGGAGGCCAAGCAGCGGCAGATGGTCTCCGCCCAGCAGCAGGCCGCGGCCGCCGCGGCCCGTGAGCAGCAGCTCAGCGGCCTGCTCGCGGTCGGTGAGCAGCGCGCGGCCATGTTCGGCCGCAAGGTCGACGTCGCCCGCCAGCACCTGGCGGTCGAGAGGGCGCGCCTGCGGCGGGCACTGGCTGCGCTCAGAGGTCGCCTCGTCGCGATCTACAAGAACGGGATGCCCGACGCGACCGACCTGGTGCTCAACTCGAGCGGATTCGACGACCTGGTGACCCGGGCGGATTACCTGCGCATGATCGAGAACTCCGACAGCACCCTCGCGGGACGGGTGAAGCAGGTACGCGACGCGATCCAGTTCCAGCTCGGCGTGGTCGAACGGCTGAAGGCCCGCCAGGACGCTTACAACGCGCGCCTTGCCACAGCCCGGGACCAGATTGCCGCGGTTCGCCAGCGAGCCGAGTCGCAGGCCTCGCAACTGGCGGCGATCCGCGCTTCGCGGGCGGCGGCCCTGAACACCCTGCAGTCCAACATCAGCGGCTGGATGAGCCAGATCGAGCAGGCCCAGCAGGTCAGCGCCGCGCAGGCGCAGGCGACGGTCGGCCGCTGGCTCGGCGGTCCCTACTCGATCCCGTCCTCGATCGTGATGTGCGAGTCGGGCGGCAACTACAACGCCGTCAACCCGTCCAGCGGCGCCGGTGGCGCCTACCAGATCCTGCCCTCGACCTGGGCCGGCTACGGTGGCAATGGGTCGGCTCAGAACGCCTCCAAGCAGCAGCAGGACCAGATCGCGGCGCAGATCTGGGCCAGCTCGGGCCCGGGCGCCTGGGCTTGCGCGGGCTGACCTACTTCGACTCGGCTGTAGCCAGATCCGCAGCCACCTGCTCGGCGATCCAGGCGTACGTCTGCTCGAGCCCGTCACGGAGACTGATGCTCGGCTCCCAGCCGTAGGTCTCGCGGAAGCGGGTGTTGTCGCTGTTGCGTCCCCGCACTCCCTGGGGGGCGTCGAGGTTGTAGTTGCGCTTCAGCTCCACCCCGGCGATCTTCTCGACGACGTCGACCAGCCCGTCGATCGTTACCAGCTCGGCGCTGCCGATGTTGATCGGCTCGATTCGAGGTCCCTCCAGAACGTCGATCGTCCCCCGCAAGCAGTCGTCGACGTACATGAAGCTGCGCGTCTGCTTGCCGTCGCCCCAGACCTCGATCTCCTTGGCTCCGCCCTGGACCGCCTCGGCCACCTTGCGGCAGATCGCGGCGGGAGCCTTCTCGCGCCCGCCGCTCCAGGTCCCGTGGGTCCCGTACACGTTGTGGTAGCGCGCGACCCGGGTCTCGAGCCCGAAGTCCTCCATGTAGTGGCGGCACATCCGCTCGGAAAAAAGCTTCTCCCAGCCGTAGCCGTCCTCGGGGTTGGCGGGGTAGGCGTCCTGCTCGCGCAGCGGCGCGACGTCGGGGGAGTCCTGCGCGCCGAGCGGGTACACGCAGGCCGAGGAGGCGAAGAAGAAGCGCTCAACGCCGGCCTCGTGGGCGGCGCTCAGCATGTGGGTGTTGATAAGCACGGACATCATGCAGAGCGCCTTGTTTCCCTCGATGAACCCCATGCCGCCCATGTCGGCGGCGAGGTTGTAGACGTCGGCGATTCCGGCGGTCGCCTCCTCGCTGGCCTCCCGAAGCGAGAGGTCGAGCACACGATTGTCGGCTTGCTCATGCACCTGGAACCACTGGTCGAGGGGCTTGCAGTCGACCGCCCGCACATTGGACCCACGGTCGACGAGCTGGCGCACCAGGTGGCCGCCGATGAAACCGCCGGCACCGGTGACCAGGGTCAGACGCTGGTTTGGCTCGTTGCTCACCGGGGAAATGCTCTCAGGCTAGAGACCGGCGATGCCGCGCAGGTCTTTGGGCCGCAGGAGCGCGTGCAGGAGATTGTCCTCCACGCAGGCCAGCCCCCCTTTACGCAGCTTCACTCGGGCCCCGGTCAGCTCGGCGACCGCGTTGGAGAAGTCGGGCTCGTGGCCGACAAGCAGCAAGTCGCCCCGTCCGGCGGCGAGTCGGCGGGCGTCGAACGGGCCGCCGCGCAGCTCCTCGGCGATCTCCACTGAGAGCTTCAATTGCTCGCAGGCGATTCTCGCCGTCTGCTCCGCCCTCACCTTCGGACTCGTCAAGCAGACGTCGATACTGGCGCCCAGCGCCGCCAGCGCGCGGCCCGCGGCCTCGGATTGGCGCTCGCCCTTAGTCGTTAGCTGGCGGGCGGCGTCGTCTTGCGTTTCGTTTTCCGCATCCCCGTGGCGCAGGAAGTAGAGCATCGTTTCGATGCTAATCATTTGTTCCTAGTTCCTCGTTCCTCGTTCCTTGGGTCTACGGCCGAGTAACGAGGAACAAGCAACAAGGAACTAGTGACGGAAGTTGCGGCATTCGTTTGAGCGGCGTCCTGGCTGCCTGAAAACATGGCGGCGTGAGCAATTCGGCGGTTCATCTGCATGTCCACAGCGAGTACTCGCTGCTCGACGGAGCCTGCAAGATCGACCCGATGGTGAGGCGGGCGGCGGAGCTGGGCATGCCGGCGCTGGGCCTAACCGATCACGGGGTGATGAACGGCGCCGTCGACCTATACAAGGCCTGCCGCGAGCACGGCGTCAAGCCGATACTCGGCCTCGAGGCCTACCTGGTCGACGACCGCACCGCCGTCCGCGACAGCGTCCGCTACGAGCGCAACCACCTCACGCTGCTGGCGGCCGACGACAGGGGCTTTCGAAACCTCGTGCAGCTCAGCTCCGCCAGCTTTCTAGAGGGCTTCGCGCGCGGCAAGGCGAACGTCGACATGGAGCTGCTCGACCGCCACTCCGAGGGCGTGATCGCGCTCACCGGCTGCCTGCAGTCGCGCTTCTGCCAGCGCCTGATCCAGGACCAGCCCGACGACGCCCGTTCCCACGTCGACGAGCTACTCGGGATCTTCGGGCCCGAGCAGGTCTACTTCGAGGTCCAGAACAACGGAATCCCCGAGCAGGACAAGGCCAACGAGGGAATCGCCCGCATCGCCGCTGAGGTCGGGCGGCCGCTGGTCGGCACCGCCGACGTCCACTACCTGCGCCGCGAGGACTACGACAACCACGCGGCGCTGCTCTGCGTGCAGACCAAGTCGACGCTGGAGGCGCCGAAGCTCACCTTCGACACCAACGAGTTCTTCCTCAAGGACTCACAGGAGATGAGCGAGTCGTTCTCGGCCTGGCCGGAGGCGATCCCGACCACCCTCGAGATCGCCGAGCGCTGCGAGGTCGAGATCGAGCTTGGCGAGCTGCTTCTGCCGCGCTACCCGACCGCCGACGGCGAGGAGCCCGGTCGGATGCTGCGGCGGATCGCCGAGGAGGGTTTGGCGCGGCGCTACGGCGACCCTGCCCCTGCAGAGGCACGGGAGCGGCTCGAGTTCGAGCTCGGGGTGATCGAGGAGATGGGCTTTGAGTCCTACTTTCTGATCGTCTGGGACTTCGTTCGCTTCGCGAAGGAGAACGGGATCGCCGTCGGCCCGGGCCGCGGCTCGGCGGCGGGCTCGATCGTCAGCTACTGCCTCAACATCACCGACGTCGACCCGCTCGCCAACCGGCTTCTGTTCGAGCGCTTCCTCAACCCGGGCCGCAAGTCGATGCCAGACATCGACATCGACTTCTCGGTCCGCGGCCGCGAGCGGGTGATCCGCTACGTGGCCGAGAAGTACGGGCGCGAGTCGGTGGCCCAGATCATCACCTTCGGCAAGATGGCGCCGCGGGCGGCGACCCGCGACGCGGCGCGGGTGCTCGGCTTCGACTACGCGACCGGCGACCGGCTGGCGAAGCAGATCCCCGAGCCGGTGATGGGGCGCAACCCGAGCTTCGAGGAGTGCCTCAAGGACGGCGAGGAGCTGAAGCGCACCTACGACTCCGACCCCGACGCGAAGCGGGTCCTCGACGTCGCCCAGGGGCTCGAGGGGATCATCCGCAACGCCTCGATCCACGCAGCCGCGGTGGTGATCGCCGACAGGCCGCTGCAGGAGATCGTCCCCCTGCAGCTGGCCGAGGACCGCCCGGCTCGCGAGGCGGCCGGCAACGGAAACGGCAAGGCGGAGCGCTCCTACAAGATCGTCACCCAGTACTCGATGGGTCCGATCGAGGAGATCGGGCTGCTAAAGATGGACTTTCTCGGCTTGCGCAACCTCGACGTGATCGAGGACGCGGTCGAGATCATCGAGCGATCGCGCGGCGAGCGCATCGACATGGAAGCGATCCCGATGGACGACCGCGCCACCTACGAAATGCTCGCCCGCGGCGACTCGGTGGGCGTGTTCCAGTTCGAGTCCGACGGCATGCGCGACGCGCTGCAGCAGGTGCGCCCGACCGAGTTCGAGGACATCGTCGCCCTCAACGCCCTCTACCGGCCCGGCGCGATCCGCTACATCCCCACCTACGCGAAGGGCAAGCGCGACCCTTCGACGGTCGTGCTTCCCGACGACCGCCTGCGGCCGATCACGGCGGAGACCTATGGCTGCGTGATCTACCAGGAGCAGCTGATGGAGATCGCCAAGCAGATGGCCGGCTTCGATCCGGCCGAGGCCGACGACCTGCGCAAGGCGGTGGGCAAGAAGAAGCGCAGCCTGATGGCGGGGATGAAGGACAAGTTCCTCGCCGGCCTTCGGGAGTCGAACACCGAGGCCAAGGTCGCGAACGACCTCTGGTCGCTGATGACCGCCGCCGCCGATTACTCCTTCAATCGTTCGCACGCCGCTTGCTACGCGCTGATCGCCTACCGCACCGCCTACCTGCGCGCCAACTATCCGGCCGAGTACATGGCGGCGCTGATCTCGACCGTGATGACGACCAAGGACAAGGTCCCGTTCTTCGTCAACCGCTGCGACGAGATGGGAATCGAGGTGCTGCCCCCCGACGTCAACGCCTCCGAGCACGGATTCGTGGTCTCCGAGAACAAGATCCGCTTCGGGCTCGACGCGGTCAAGAACGTCGGTCACTCGGCGGTGGAGGCGATCCTGCACGCCCGCGAGGACGGCCAGTTCGAGTCGCTGTGGGACTTCTGCGAGCGGGTGGATGCGCGCGCGGTCAACAAGCGGGCGACCGAGTGCCTGATCAAATGCGGCGCCCTCGATTCGACCGGCGCTAGCCGCCAGGGGATGCTGGAGATGCTGCCGGCCGCCCAGTCGGGCGGGCAGAAGGCGCAGGAGGACGCCCAGCTCGGCCAGGGCTCGATCTTCGACATCGGCGACGCCGCCGAAGGGCGCCCGGCCGGGGTTCAGCGGCCGCCGATCCCGTCCGCCGAGTTCGACCGCCGCGAGCTGCTGGCGATGGAGAAGGAGACGCTTGGGACCTACCTTTCGTCGCATCCGCTCGCCGACGTGCGCGACGCGCTGCGGGCGCGGGTCGATTGCACCCTCGCCGAGCTGCAGGGAAAGCCCGACGGCTCGTGGGTGACGGTTGGCGGGATCGTCACCGAGCGCAAGCGGATCCGGACCAAGAAAGGCGACCAGATGATGTTCGCGACCCTCGACGACGTCGAGGGCCAGGTCGAGATGCTGGTCTTCAACTCCGCCTACGCCTCCAACGCCGACACGATCGACGCCGACGCCGTCGTGGTGGTGCGGGGGCGCGTCGATCACAAGGAGCGCGGCGAGACGAAGCTCGTGGTCCAGGAGGCGGAGCTCTTCGAGCCCAGCCCGGATGAGATCAAGGCGGCCCCTATCGCCCCGCGTCGCGACGAGCCGATCGTGCTCGAGGTAAATGCCGCCGACTTCGCCCCGACCCTGCTCGAGGAGCTGAAGGCGGTCTTCGACCACTTCCCCGGCGATACCGAGGTGCAGCTGCGAATGCAGACTCGCGAGGGCCCGCGCACGCTCCGGTTCGGCTCCGAGTACAAGGTCCGCGACTCGGGCGCACTGCGGGCGGAGCTGGACGGAGTGCTGGGGCCGGGGGTCATGGCCGCCTGAGCCGCTTGGCAATCGGGGCCCCTCGCGCCTAGACTCTTTCTATGCCGGCCAAGCAGACAGCGCAGAGGGCGGCTCGCGCGGGCGAGTGCCGTCGCTGCAGCTCTTTCTGCGACAAGATGGTCGAGCCGCGAGGTTGCGTCGAGATGGGCTGTCGCTACCTCTACAGCTACGTCGACATGCTGACCGGCACCCAGTTCGTCGGCTGCATGCAGAAGGTGTTCGGGGGAGAGGTCGACCTCGAGTCGGTGCTCGCCCCAGGTGGGTTCGGCGGAATCAAGATGACCGGCGAGCCGCTGCCCCAGTGCCAGTTCGGCGTCGAGCGCGCCTTCGAGGGCGAGGGGCGGGCCTACGACTGCGTCAACCCGCGCTTCTTCGACTGCACCGACGAAGGCCCCGAAGGGATACGGGCTTTCGACCTCCGCGCGCTTACCTAGCTCGAACTCTGGCGGCGAGGCAGGTAAAATCAGGCGATGCGGCGTCGATCCGGGTCCTCTGGCACGCCGATTGACGCCTTGATAACGGATGCGAGCAATCGCCCGGGGCTCGTGGCATTGCGCGAGCTGGGGCGGGGAGGGGTGGTCACATGCGCGGTGGATGCGAGCCCGGGTGCACCCGCGTTTGTCTCACGCTGGTGTGCCGTGAGCGCCGTGGTCCCCGATTTCATCTTGAACCAGGACGCCTACATAGATGCGCTGCTCGACCTCTGCGCGGAGCATCAGCCGCGGGCGCTGATCCCCTCCCACGACGGCTCCATCGACGCACTGCGTGCCCGCCGTGCGGACGTCGAGCGCGCGGTTGGGCTCGCGCTTGCGCCTGAGGAGGCGCTCTCCGTAGCCGTGGACAAGCCGCGCACGTTCGCCGTCGCCGAGAAGCTGGGGCTTCGATTGCCTCGTGGGGCGGTCGTGAGAAGACTCGACGAGGCGGAGGCCGCCTTGGACGAGGTGGGCCTGCCAGCGGTGACCAAGCCGGCGCAGTCGTGGGTGCAGAACGATGCGCCCCAGCGGCTGGTCCCGCTCGTGGCGACCGACCGCGCCAAAGCCCTGGAGGCGATCCATTCAATGCTCGACCAGGGCGTGGAAGTCGTCGTCCAGGAGTGGCTGCCCGGGGACAGGGAGGCATTGAGCTTCTTCTTCGCCGAGGGGCGTTTCTGGGCCCGGTTTGCTCAACGGGCAGACCGAACACTGCCGCCACTCGGCGGCAACTCTGTCTTCCGGGAGAGCATCCCGATGCCTCCCGACATCACGCCGGCAGCGGAGCGGCTGGTGCAGGAGATGGAGCTTGAGGGCTATTCGGAGGTCGAGTTTCGTCGTGACGCCGCGGGGGGCGCAGCGCTGATGGAGATAAACCCGCGGCTCTCCGCCTCGGTGGAGATTGCGGTACGCGCGGGCGTCTCGTTTCCCCGTCTCCTGTACGACTGGGCGAGCGGCGAGCCGCTGCAAGAGGTGGGTGACTATCGGACTGGCCTGCGCATGCGGTGGTTGGGAGGAGATCTATCGTGGCTGAGAGACGTGCTCACCAATCCGAAGCGCCCGGACGTCCCGTCACGCAGGGCTGCGCTGGGTCTCTTTCTGAGCGACTTCTTCCAACGCAGCGGCTACGACTACATGGCGCGTGACGACATTCGTCCGGCGCTCAAGGCAGCGGGTGGGGCGACGATTCGGGCCCGGCGGCGGCTGCGCAAGGGGGTGCGTGGGGCCGACAACAGCTTCGGTGCCGCGGACACCGATGTTGCGGTGGTCGGGGCTGGGCCATACGGGCTTTCGGTGTCAGCCCACCTGACCGGGCAGGGAACGCGACACGAGATATTCGGAGAGAGGCTGGACACTTGGCGCAATCACATGCCCGAGGGGATGTACCTCAAATCGGAGGGCTATGCCACCAGCCTGTCCGACCCCAGCGCCGAGTACACGCTGGAGCGATTCTGCACCGAGTCCGACCTCGAATACGCCCCGGTCGGCGTTCCAGTGAGCATTGGCACCTTCATCGGCTACGGGTGTTGGT
The DNA here is from genome assembly GCA_963740555.1 of uncultured Solirubrobacterales bacterium. Lineage (GTDB taxonomy): Bacteria > Actinomycetota > Thermoleophilia > Solirubrobacterales > 70-9 > Mayfieldus. The sequence goes on along the minus strand of CAVUES010000005.1, from coordinate 75,474 downwards.
TCCAGGAACGTGTCGTGCCCCGGCTCGACCCAAGGCGCGTGGAAACGGTGCGTTCGACTGAGCACGGGTTCGAGCTGACACTGGATGGAGGCGATGCCCTGCGGGCGTGCCGGGTGGTCGAGGCCACCGGTGTTCAGAGCTACCCATACGTACCGCCGGAGCTAGCGCAGCTTCCGCCCGACAGGGTCGTCCATACCTATCATCACGTCAACCCCGCGGATGTGCCCGAGGGAGGTGTGGCCGTCATAGGCGCCGGCCAGTCCGCGCTTGAGGGGGCGACCCTGATCCATGAGCATGGCGGGGATGTTCGGGTCATTGCCCGCACGCCAATGCTCCAGTGGGGCTCCAAGCCCGGAGCGCTTGATCGGCCACTACGGGAGAAGCTGAAATACCCGGAATCGGGCCTTGGGCAGGGAAGAGCCCAGCGTTTCTACGCCAACCATCCACTCATCGTTCATGCCGGCCCGGAGGGCTGGCGTCTGGATAAGGCCTTTTCGATCCTGGGACCGGGGGGGGCATGGTGGCTTCGCCCCCGCTTCGAGGGCAAGGTCGAGACCTCACTGCAACGGAGGATCGTGGAGGCACACGCCGAGGACGGGGGAGTCCGCCTTCGACTGGATGGCATCGGAGGCAACGAAGAGTTCGTGGTCGGGCAGGTGGTGGCCGGGACCGGTTATAGCCCCGACATCAGCCGAGTCTCGCTCCTGGACCCGTCGATCATCGAGCGCATCGCGACGGTTGGCGGGGCGCCGGTACTCGATCGCTCCTTTCAGTCCAGCGTGCCCGGCCTCTACTTCGTCGGGTACGCGGCGGCCCCCAGCTTTGGCCCCCTGATGCGGTTTGTGTTTGGGGCGGATTTCGCGGCGCGAAGGGTTGCCCGGCGTCTTCTGAGCTAACCGGCGGCTCCGTCGCTTTCGTCGCGGACGAACTCGAGCTGCGCTGCGTCCATCCGCAATCGACCATGAATGCGTCTGGCTCGCTCAGGCGTTTCGGTCCTTCAGGCCCCGCTCGCGCAGCCGCCTCGCTTTCTCCACCTGCTTGCGGTCCGGGCCGCGCTTGTTGGGTCCCGGCACCTCGAGCGGCGCCGGAAGGCCTTCGAATCGCGGCTCCGAGAGGAAGGCGGCGAGGCCGTTGCGCCCCATCTCCCCGTCGCCGATGTTCGCGTGGCGGTCGCGGTGGGAGTCGAAAGGCGCTCCGGCATCGTTGACGTGCACGCAGCGCAGCCGCTCCAAGCCCACCTTTGCGTCCGCCTCGTCGAGCACACTCGCGAGCTTCTCGGGGTTGGTGATGTCAAAACCCTGCACGAACAGGTGGCATGAGTCGAGGCAGAGCCCCAGCCGCTTGTCCCCGCCGGCCAGCTCGATCAGCCGCGCCGTCTGGTCGAAGTCGCGACCTAGCAGCCCCTGGTGGCCCGCCGTCTGCTCGAGCAGCAGCGGGCACTTGTCCGTTTGCTTCAAGGCCTCCTTGATCACCCGCGACGCCCGCCGCATCGAGCCCGCCAGCGGCTTTCCCTTCTGCGCGCCCGGGTGCAGCACTACGCCTGCGGCGCCGATGCCGTCGCCTATCCGCAGCGCATGGACGAGCGAGTTCAGCGACTTCTTGCGCATCTCCGAATCGTCGGTGGCGCAATTGATCAGGTAGACCGCGTGGATCACGACCGCCTTGACCCGCGAGCCGGCCATCGCCTCGCGAAAGGCGGCGAAGTCCTCGTTGCTGTAGCGGGTCGGCCGCCACATCCGCGGGCTCTGGTTGAAGACCTGGATCGACTCGGCGCGCAGGTCCTCCGCGCGCTCGATCGCGTTCGGTAGCCCGCCCGCTGTGGAAACATGCGCGCCGATCAGCACCGTGAGCCAGGACCTCCGCTTCCGATTCGCCCCCTCGCCAACCGGTGCGCTGCACATCGGGGGCGCGAGGACGGCACTGTACAACTGGCTCGCGGCGCGGGGGTCTGGTGGCAGCCTCCTATTGCGTATCGAGGACACCGACCGCGAACGATCGACGCCGGAGAACGTCGAGCAGATCCTCGAGGTGCTGCGCTGGCTGGAGCTGGACTGGGACGAGGGCCCGATCTCGCAGGCCTCGCGGGCCGAGCAGCACGCGGCCCGGCTGCGGGAGCTGCTCGACTCGGGGGCCGCCTACCGCGACCCGGCGACGGCCGAAGACGTCAAGGCCTACAAGCGCGAGCACGGTGCCGACCAGGGCTACCGAGGGACACCCAGCGACGATCCCGGCGCCGCCGTCCGTCTACATGTCCCCGACGACGGCGACACCGTGGTCGACGACCTGATCCACGGCCCGGTCGCGTTCCCGAACCGCAGCCAGGACGACTTCGTGATCGCCCGCGGCGACGGATCGGTGCTCTACAACTTCGCGGTCGCCGTCGACGACGCCGAGATGGAGATCACCGACGTCGTGCGCGGCGACGACCACCTCTCCAACACGCCCAAGCAGCTGCTCGTGCTGCGGGCGCTGGGGGTCTCTGAGCCCCGCTACGCGCACCTGCCGCTGCTGCACGGCCCGGACGGGCGCAAGCTCTCCAAGCGTCACGGCGCCGCCTCGGTCGAGGAGCTGCGCGACGCCGGGTACCTGCCGGAGGCGGCCCGCAACTACCTGGCCCTGCTCGGCTGGGGGACGACCGACGACACGACGCTGATGTCGACCGAGGAGCTGGTGCAGCGGTTCCGGGTCGAGGACGTCGGAAGCGCCGCGGCGGTCTTCGACGAGCAGAAGCTGCGCTGGATCAACGGCCGCTACATGCGCGAGCTGCCGCTCGACGAGTACACGGCGCGGGTCGCCGCGTTCCTTGGGCGTGAGCCCGACGAGCGCCTGCGCGCCGGCTGCGCGATTGCCCAGGAGAAGGCTCAGACCCTGGCCGAGGTCTGGGCGCTGATCCGCTACCTCTTCGAGCCGCCGGTCGACGACCCGAAGGCGTGGCGCAAGGTGATGGGGGAGGGCGCCAAGGGGCTGCTGGAGGCGGCGCGGGAGGCGCTCGAGGCTACCGACGGCTTCGAGCCCTCGGACCTCGAGGCGACTCTTGAGCCGCTGCTCGAGCGCCTGGACGTCACGCCCGGCAAGCTCTACCAGCCGATCCGCGTCGCGGTCACCGGCACGACCGTTTCGCCGGGGATCTTCGAGACCCTGGCGGCGCTGGGGCGCGAAGAAAGTATTTCGAGAATCGAGGATGCGATCCGCCGCCTCGGTGAATAGGCTGCCGCGGTCCATTTGGAACCGGACTAGCGCGGGGGGTTCCGACAATCGATTGAGAGGAGTTCCTCTTGCGTTCATCCAACTTCGCGTGCCGGCTGGCGCTTGCAGCCTGCGCCGCGAGCCTCGGCGTTGCGCTAGCCGCCTGTGGCAGCAGCAGCACCAAGCCGAGCAAGCTTTCCCTGTCGATCTCCGAGAATGGCAAGGCGGCGAGCTTTCAGCTGCCGAAGTCGGCGAAGGGCGGCCTTGTCGATCTGTCCTTCCAGAACAACGGCAAGGCGCCGCACGGAGTCCAGTTCGTGCAGTACACGGGCAACCACACAGCCGCGGACGCCCTCAAGCAGGTCGGCAGCAATAGCAAGAAGACCCCGTCCTGGCTCAAGGGCAACGGAGGCGTCCCGCCGGTGCCCGGCGGCCAGACCGGAAGCGCGACCCTCAATCTGCCCGCGGGCAATTACGCGATCATCGACGCTGCAGCCCTTGGCGGGCCGAGCAGTGGTCCTCCCGCAACCGCCCAGATGAAGGTCACATCCGGTGACACGGGCGACCTCCCGAGCACGCCGGCGACGGTGACCGCCAACCACACCGGCAAGGACAAGTACGCCTGGAACATCTCGGGGTTGAAGGCCGGAGCGAATCAGGTCACCTTCAACAGCAAGGGCGACGACGCCCTGCATCTGATCGGCGCTATTCCGGTTAGGGGCAAGGCGCCGTCTGTCGCCAAGATCCGCAGTGATTTCGCGAAACTCGGAGGCGGCCCTCCGCCGCCCTACATCGGCGGAGCCCCCCAGACCTCCGCGGTCCTGGACGGCGGGGAGTCGCAGACGCTGACGCTGAACCTGAAGCCCGGGCAATACATCTTCTTCTGCCCGCTGACCGACCGCGACGGCGGCAAGTCGCACGATCAGGAAGGCCTGTTGAAGACGGTCACCGTCAAGTAGCCGCCCGCGCCGAGGCGCGATTGGCAGAGTTCCCTGCAAACGACCGGCATCTAGGCGGGTCGTTTGCTTGCAGGGGCGCGCCTGTCGGCTACAGGAAAATCGAACATCTGCCGATGAATCAGGCGGATCGGTGGGCGTGACGAGAGCCACGTCCGTGGTTCGCTGAAATGGCCACCACGAAGAGCAAAACGAACGGGCACGGTTCGTCCAGCAACGTTGCTGCGCGCGACGACACCCGTCGCAAGACGCCGGCGCCGGGCAGCCGGCTCGCCGAGGCCTTCGAGGCCGTGGAGCGCTTCCCGGTGCTTCTCGAGTCGCGCGAGCGCGTCATGCGCGCCGCGACCGCGGAGACCGCAAGGGTGGGGGAGATCATCGAGGCGGTGGAGTCGGACGTCGCGCTGACGATGGCGGTGCTTCAGTTCGCCAATCGCAGCGGCGCCCGCAACAGCGGCACGATCGCCAGCATCCCGATTGCCGTGGAGGTGCTGAAGCCCTCCGGCGTCCTGGCGATCGCCGGGACGGCCCCCACCTACGACTTCTTCGAGCCCAACGGGGGCTGGGAGCTGCGCCCCGAGCACTTCCGGATCCACGCGCTCGCCAGTCAGCGCGCCGCCGACCGGGTCGCCCGCGCCGTTGGCTTCAAGGAGCGCGACGAGCTCGCGGTCGTGGCGCTCCTTCACGACGTCGGGCGCCTGGTGATCTCGCGACTCCATCCCGGCTACCAGGACTTCTTCGACATGGCGGGACGCACCCCCGAACAGCGCCTGCGGGTCGAGCGCGAAAAGCTCGGCATCGACCACGCGATCGTCGGCGGAGTGCTCGCCCGTCGCTGGAATCTGCCGGGCCGCACCGCGGTGGCGATCGAGCGTCATCACGCGGACGACTCCGACGGGCTTTCGGCTCTGATCGCGACGGCCGACATGCTCGCCCACTACGGCCAGGGCGAAGCAATCTCGCGCGATCGCCTCGAGGGCGCCGCCGCGCGCTCGGGTGTCAGCGACGAGCTGCTGCGCGAGCTTCTGTACGAACTTCCATATCCGCGCCAGGACGCCCCCAGGGTAAGCGAGCCGTGCCCGCTGTCGAGCCGAGAGCTGGACGTCCTGCGGTTGCTCGCCGAGGGCAAGGTCTACAAGCAGATCGCCGGGGAGATGCAGCTTTCGGTCTCGACGATTCGAACCCATCTGCACAACGTCTACGGCAAGATCGGCGCCGTGGACCGTGCGCAGGCCGTCCTCACGGCTACCGACAGAGGCTGGATCTAGACCGCTACTCGATCAAGCTCTCTCGAAGCCCGATCGCCACGGCATGCGCCCGGTTCCGTGCTTCGAGGCGGGCGAGGATGTTCTTGGTGTGCGTGCGCACCGTCTCCTCGCTGACCTGTAGCTCCTCTGCGGCGATCGTGGTCGAGCCGCCGTCGGCGAGCAGCTGGAGGATCTGTCGCTGGCGGCGCGTGAGCCGGCCGCGGGCGCCGCGCTGCGGAACCGCGGGATCGAGGAAGCGCTCCTGCTCCAGCGCCGCGTGGACCGCGTCACGGAGCTCGTCGGCGCCGGCGCCGCGGCTTACGTAGGCGCTCGCGCCCGCGGAGAAGGCTTGGGTTGCCAGATAACGCTCGGCGCGGTCCCCGTGGGCGACAATTCCGAGCGCCGGCCCGGCCTTGCGCAGCTGCTGGATCGCCTCTGACCCATTCATCCGGTCGGAGCTTCCGGCGGCCGCCGACCGGATGTCGACAACAACCACGTCGAAGTCCCCGATGCTGCGGATCAGATCAACCGCCTCCTCGCGGCTGGTCAGCTCCTCGATCTCGTAGCCGGCGTCGAGCACACGTCGCATCCCCAGCCTGACGAGCGGCTGAGGTTCCACGACCAGGCAGCGCGGCACATCGCCCACAACAACGCCTCCGAAGTTCGGGTGCGATCGGGATCGGCCGGCGGGACGACCGAGGCTCGATCCTAACCGAGCTGGGTCCCCCAGACGACCTTAATTTTCGGCCAGCTCAGACGGACTGCGCTCTTTGCGACTCCCCCCGACTGCGATACAAAGGTCGCGTGATTTCTGTCACTTCGAAATCTCGCTATGCGGTCGTTGCGATGGCGGAGCTGGCGCGCACCGGCGAGCGCCCGGTCCCGATCAAGGAGCTGGCCGAGCGGCGCGACATCCCCGAGCAGTTCCTCGAGCAGCTGTTCTCGACCCTTCGTCGTGCCGGGTTGCTGAGCAGCCACCGCGGCGTAAAGGGGGGCTACACGCTGGCGAGGCCGCCGGAGGAGATCAACGTGCTCGAGGTCGTGCAGGCGCTCGACGGAAAGATCGGCCAAGAGGCCGACGAGGCGGGAGGCATCTGGGCGGAGGGCATCGGGTCGCTTCGCAAGGTGTTCAGCCGCACGACGATCGCCGAGATCGCCCGCCGCGAGGTCGAGGGCGCGGGCACGACGATGTACCACATTTAGGGTGGCCGATCCGCTGCCGACGGTTAGCGTCATCATCCCGACCAGGGATCGTCCGAAGGTGCTGGAGCGGGCGCTCTCCAGCGTGCTCGCCGACCAGGCGACGATGGAGGTTCTCGTCGTCATTGACGGCGAGGACGCGAAGACCGAAGACCTGCTTCGCCGCCACCAGCAGAGCGATCCCCGGGTTCGATTCACGCACACCCCGGCGCCGGACGACAGTGGGTTGAACAGTGTCCAGCGCGGCCGGGACCACGGGGTCAGGAGCGCGAAGTCGGAGGTGATCTTGGCCTTTGACGACGACGAGGTGGCCCACCCGGGCATGGTCACCGGACACGCGCGATGGCATGCCCGCAGAGACGATCTCGTCGTCGTCGGCTACGTGCCGGTGGTGACCCCGCGGCGTTGGCCGCACAGTCATGCCCCGGTCCGCTTCTACGCCTCGGCATACGAGAGCGACATCGAGATCTACAGGTCCGACCCGGACTCGATTCTGCGCGGGCTGTGGGGAGGCAACACCTCGGTTCGCCGTTCGCACTGGCTCGAAGCGATCGAGGCTGGCCGCACCGAGTGCTATCAGGACGACAGGCAGCTCGGCCTGCTGCTGCTGCGGCAAGGACTCGAGGGCGTCTTCGACCCCAGCCTGCGCGCCGATCACTGGTACGAGCGCACGCTGCGCGGCTTCGTCGGGCGTGCCCAGAAGACGGTTCTCGCGCAGGTGGAATTGCGTGCCGCATATCCCGAGCTGGTGGAGCCCGGCGAGCCGTGGGAGAAGCGACGGACCCACGACATCCTGCTCGCTGTGACCCGGCCCTCGGCGGGCTGGTTCGTGGTCAGGTGGGGACTCATCGCCGCGACCACGCTGGCCGGCGTGCTTCGCCTGCGCAAGCTCGAGGACTTTGGTGCGAGGGCGTTGTGGAGGGTCGCGTGTGAGCGGGCGGCCGCTGGCGTATGACCTGGCTTCCGCCTATCTGGCTGCGGTAGCTTGCAGCCAATGCCCAGGGCATCCATCGCTTTGGCCGCAGCGATCGCCGCTCTCGCCGTCGGTTGTGGCGGCTCGAGCGCGAACAGCAAGCAGGTCGAGGCGATCACCAAGACGTTCAACACCTATTTCGCGGCGCTGAAGAGCGGCGACGGCAAAACGGCCTGCGAGCAGCTCACGCCCGCCTACCAGTTGCGAGCCTCGAGGTTCGTCACGCCGACCAAGCAGGCGCAGCTGAAGGGCGCCAGCTGCCCGAAGGCGCTCAGCGAAGGCACTCTTACCGTGCTGAAGAAGTTCCACCCCTCGCTCGAGCGGGTGCAGGTGAGCGGCAACCGCGCCTCGGGATTCCAGCCCGGCCAGGGGGTCTTCGGGCCCCAGAAGACGATCTTCAGGCGCATCGACGGCGACTGGAAGATCTCGGCGACGATCTACACCAGGCGTCCCCCGAAGAGCAGCGGCTGACGCCCGACATTCGCGCTGGTCCGGGCGGCTGAGCGCCGCCATGCGCGCCTGCCGCCCACTGGCTGTAATTTGGGCGCGATGCCAGTGACTCCGCCCACCGACGCAGGCACCGCCACCCGGATCGGCCGCGAGGCCGGGGACGTGGTCGGCAACACGCCGATGGTCGCCCTCGGACGCCTCGGCGAGGGCGTCGACTGCGAGGTCTGCGCGAAGCTCGAGTACTTCAACCCCGGCGGCTCGGTCAAGGACCGGATCGGGGTGTCGATGATCGACGCCGCCGAGGCGGAGGGACAGATCGAGCGCGGCCGCTCGCTGATCGTCGAGCCGACCAGCGGCAACACCGGGATCGCGCTGGCGATGGTCTGCGCGGCGCGCGGCTACGGGCTGGTGCTCACCCTGCCGGAGGGGATGACCCGCGAGCGCTCCGACCTGCTGCGCGCCTACGGCGCCGAGGTCCACGAGACCGCGTCGCTCGGCGGAATGAACGAGTCGGTCGACCTGGCCCGGCGAATCTCCGAGGAGCGCGGCGCCTTCATGCCCCAGCAGTTCACCAACCCTGCCAACCCCGAGGTCCACCGGCGCACCACCGCCGAGGAGATCTGGGCCGACACCGGAGGCGAGGTCGACGCCTTCGTCTGCGGGGTTGGAACCGGCGGCACGATCACCGGCGTCGGCCAGCTGCTCAAGGAGCGGCGCCCCGAGGTCCTCGTGGTCGCGGTCGAGCCGGCCAGCTCGGCGGTGCTCTCCGGGGGTGAGCCGGGCGCCCACAAGATCCAGGGGATCGGCGCCGGCTTCATACCCGAGGTCCTCGATCGCTCGGTGATCGACGAGGTGGTCCCGGTCGCCGACAACGACGCCCTCGACATGGCCGAGCTGTGCGCGAGGCGCGAGGGCCTGCTGGTCGGGTTCTCGGCCGGCGCCGCGATCTTTGCCTCTCTACAGGTCGCCACGCGACCCGAGATGGCCGGCAAGCGGGTGGTCACGATCGTCCCCGACTCGGGCGAGCGCTACATGTCGCTCCCCTTCTTCCCGACATGACCAACACCCACCAGCCTGTCGCGTCGCAATCGGGTCTACGGCCCTCTGCTCCGCGTCGAATTACCTGATGCTCGGGCTCGGAACACTTCGCAACGTCGTGCGAGAGGTCGCCTCGGACGTGGCGACCGCGCGCGAGCGCGACCCAGCCGCCCGCCGCGCCGGCACGGTCGAGATCCTCTCCAGCTGGGCCGGCGTGCAGGCGCTGCTCGCCTACCGCGTCGCGCACGCGCTCAACGACGCCGAGATCCCGTTGGCGCCGTTGGCGATCTCCTACATGACCCGCTCGGTGACCGGGGTGGAGATCCATCCTGCGGCGACGATCGGCGACGACTTCTTCATCGATCACGGCTCCGGCGTGGTGATCGGCGAGACGGCCGAGATCGGCGACCGCGTGACCCTCTACCAGGGGGTGACGCTCGGCGGCACCGGCTTTCAACGCGGCAAGCGGCACCCGACGCTGGGCGACAACGTCACGGTCGGCTCCGGCGCCAAGCTGCTGGGGCCGATCGAGGTCGGAGACGGCGCCAAGGTCGGTGCCAATACGGTCGTGGTCGAGGACGTACCGCCGAATGCCACCGTGGTCGGTAACCCGGGCCACACGGTCAAGGTGGAGGGACGCCGGGTCGAGGGGCCGGATGCCGACTGGATCCACCTGCCCGACCCGATCGCCGACGCGATCAAGGGGCTCTCGGAACGGATCGCGGCGCTCGAGGGCCGGATCGCCAAGCTGACCGGGGAGCCCGAGCCGGAGTCGAAGGTGAGCGAGCTGGGGCAGCGCAAGGGTCGGTCTTCGGCTGGGGGCTAGGGACGTTGAATAACTTGCGGCGGCCTTCGGCCGCCTGATGCCCGGTGTCGCGACACTCTGTGTCGCGACCCATCTCCAATCGGCCGCCCGGACGGGCGGATATCTTGAATGGGTGACCGAGTTGGCCGAATCGGAGCTCTCAGAGGGCGCCCAGGGGGCGCCGACCGCGCCTGGTGCGGACTACGCCGAGCGCCTGCTCGCCGAGCTCAACGACGCCCAGCGCGCGGCGGTCACCCACGGCGAGGGCCCGCTGCTGGTGCTGGCGGGTGCCGGCTCGGGCAAGACCCGCGTGCTCACGCACCGGATCGCCTACCTGCTGGCGACCGGCCGCGCGCGCCCGGGCGAGATCCTCGCGATCACCTTCACCAACAAGGCGGCGCAGGAGATGCGCGAGCGGGTCGAGCGGCTGGTCGGACGGGCGACGCGAGCGATGTGGGTGATGACCTTCCACTCGGCCTGCGCACGGATCATGCGCGCCGAGGCGGAGCGGCTCGGCTACTCGCGCGGCTTCACGATCTACGACGAGGCCGATTCGCTGCGGATGGTGAAGCGCTGCATGGAGGAGCTCGAGGTGGACCCGAAGCGCTACCCGCCGCGCGCGATCCGCTCGCAGATCTCGGGCGCGAAGAACAAGCTGCTCGACGCTGCGGAGTTCCAGCAAACGCAGGGTTCGGTGTTCGAGGAGACCGCGGGGGAGATCTACGCGCTGTATGAGCGCCGCATGCTGGAGGCCAATGCGATGGACTTCGACGACCTGCTGGTGCGCACGGTCAACGTGCTGGAGCTGTTCGAGCCGGCTCGCGACCGCTGGCGCCGCGCCTTCGGCCAGGTGCTGGTCGACGAGTACCAGGACACCAACCGGGCCCAGTACCGGCTCTTGCAGCTGCTCGCCGAGGAGCATCGCAACCTCTTCGTGGTTGGCGACGACGCGCAGTGCGTGCTCGAGGGAACCCTCATAAAGATGGGTGACGGATCAGAGCGCCCGGTCGAGTCAATCGGCGTCGGCGACTACGTGATGTCCTCGGTTGGGAAGGGTGAGTTCGGACCCGCCCGGATCAGTCAGGTCCATACGAGCAAAGACACACACGGAATCGCGATTAGCACCAGGTCCGGGCGTAGGCTCGTGACGACTCCCGACCACATGCATTTCGCTGGTTTTCGGCTCGGAACGACCCCTCAAATGCATCTCACTTATCTGATGTGGAAGCGGGATGTCGGTTTCCGAGTCGGGGTCTCCCGCGTCTACACGGAGGGACAGAAGAAGCCGACGATCGGCATCCGCCAGCGGTGTTTCTCAGAGCGGGCAGATGCGGTTTGGGTCATCTCATCGCATGGCTCAGATGCCGAGGCGCGAGTCGCCGAGGCGCAGCTCTCACTTCAGTACGGACTACCAACTCTTCCCTTTTACCGGCGGAAATCAGGATCGGGCAACAGTCTGGTCGGCAACCAAGAGTTGATCGATGAGGTGTTCGCTTCGGTTGATAGTGAGGCGGGGGGACTTCAGTTGCTCGAAGACGAGGGTCTGAGCTTCAACCATCCTCATCATCGAGCCAGCAGTTCGTACCGACGCCGAAATCTGACCTTGACGTTGTGTGCCGAGAGGCGCAATGCCAGACCCCGGCACCGGATTGCTGTCCATGGCCAGGATCCGGCTGGGCGCACTGCGCTGGAAGAGATCGGGCTAAGTGTTCGGCCAGCTGGAAACGGACGAAACAGCTGGCGCTTCGAAACCGTTCTCAAAGATTTTGGGGACGCGGCAGATCTAGCTCAAAAGATCCAGGCAGCCCTTGAGGTCGAGACTCTGATTCAAGGGCGCTTCGGGCCGCCTCAGCCCGGAAGGGTGGTCGGTAACTCGCTGCCCTGCATCCCCGCAAGTTCGGTTCGGCCTGGCATGACCGTCTTCGCGGGAGACGGGTCTTACGACATTGTCGAATGGGTGTCGCGGGTGCCTTTGGAGCGTCCCGTCTACGACCTCGACGTCGAGGACACCCACAACTTCGTCGCGAATGGGATCGTCACTCACAACTCGATCTATTCGTTCCGCCACGCCGAGATCCGCAACATCCTCGACTTCGAGAAGGACTTTCCAGACGCCGACGTGGTGATGCTGGAGCAGAACTACCGCTCCACGCAGACGATCCTCTCGGCGACCAACTCCCTGATCGCCAACAACCGCGAGAACCGCCTCAAGAAGCTGTTCACCGACGGCGCCGAGGGGGAGCCGATCCAGGTCGCGCAGCTCGCCGACGAGCACGAGGAGGCGCGCTGGGTGGCCGGCGAGGTCGAGCGCCTGGTCACCGACGAGGGGGTGAGGCGCGACGAGATCGCGGTCTTCTACCGCACCAACGCGATGAGCCGGGTGCTCGAGGACACGCTGGTCCGCTTCGAGCTGCCGTATCAGGTGATCGGCGGGACCAAGTTCTACGAGCGGGCCGAGATCAAGGACGCGGTCGCCTACCTGAGCCTGCTCGTCAACCCCTCCGACGCGATCTCCTTCGTCCGCGTCGTCAACTCGCCGCGGCGCGGGATCGGCAACACCAGCCAGGGGCGCTTGCTCTCGCATGCAAACACCACCGGAAAGCCGATCTGGGAGGTCGCCGCGCGTCCCGACCTCGTCCCCGGCATGGGTGCGGCGGCGCTGAAGGCGATCTCGCGCTTCCACGCCACGGTCGAGGGGCTGCGCCAGCGCGCCGCTACGGCGCCGGTCGCCGAGCTGATGGAGGCGATGCTGCACGAGACCGGATACCTGGAGGCGCTGGAGGCCGAGCGCACGGTGGAGGCCGAGGGTCGGGTCGAGAACCTCCAGGAGCTGATCGGCGTAGCGGGGGAGTTCGACGCCAACCGCGAGCTCGAGGGCGATGGGGAGGTGTCCCCGCTGGAGGAGTTCCTGCAGCAGATCTCGCTCTACACCGAGCAGGACGCCATTCGCGAGCAGGAGTCGCTGGTCACGCTGATGACGATCCACAACGCCAAGGGGCTGGAGTACGAGACCGTGATCCTGATCGGATGCGAGGAGGGCGTGTTCCCGCACATGCGGTCGCTGGAGGAGGGCGGCGAGGAGGAGGAGCGGCGCCTCTGCTACGTCGGCATGACCCGGGCCCGCAGCCGGCTCTACCTCACCTACGCCCGTGAGCGGCGCATCTTCGGCGGCCGGCGCGAGCCGGCGATCGCGTCGCGCTTCCTCGACGAGCTGCCCGAGGAGCTGGTCGAGCGGGAGCGCTCAGAGCCTCGGGCCGGATCGCCATGGGCGCCCGTCGGTGGGGCGATCGGCGAGCCGATCAAGCCGGGGCCGGCGCTCGAGCTTGCGACCGGCGACGACATCGTCCACGCCAGCTTCGGCGAGGGCGTCGTCACCGGCATCGAGCCCGGCGGGGTGATCGTCGTCCGCTTCGCCGACGACGGACAGGAGCGCAAGCTGATGGCCGACTACGCGCCGATCAAGAAAAGATGATGGCGCTGAGCGGAGCGGTTGGAGCCCGCGATTGCGAAGCGTCAGGCTGGTGGGGTTAGGAGGTTGACCGCCCGCGTCATCGACGGCAAGGCGGTCGCCGCCGAGGTGCGGGAGCGGGTGCGCTCCGAGGTCGCCGAGTACGCGGGCGCAAACGCAGACCGCACGCCCGGGCTGGCGACGGTCCTGGTCGGCGACGATCCCGCGTCGCAGATCTACGTCCGCAACAAGCACAAGGCCTGCGAGGAGGCGGGGATGCGCTCCCTCGACCACAAGCTTTCAGCCGAGACCGGGCAGGAGGAGCTGCTGGAGCTGATCGAGCGGCTCAACGTGGACCCCGAGGTGGACGGGATCCTGGTCCAGCTCCCGGTGCCGGACCAGATCGACCCCGACGCGGTGCTCTGGGCCCTCGACCCCGCCAAGGACGTCGACGGCCTCACGCCGACCAATGCCGGCCTGCTCGCCAGCGGCGCCCCGGGCCTCGTTCCCTGCACCCCGGCCGGGGTGATGGAGCTCCTGCGCCACGAAGGCACCGAGCTGGAGGGGGCGGAGGCAGTCGTGGTCGGCCGCTCGAATCTCGTCGGGCGCCCGGTCGCAAGCCTGCTGCTCGGCGCCAACGCGACCGTGACCAGCTGCCATTCGCGCACCCGCGACCTGCCCGGCGTATGCCGGCGCGCCGACGTGCTCGTCGCCGCGGTGGGCTCGCCGCGACTGCTCGGCGCCGACTCGATCAAGCCTGGGGCGACCGTGATCGACGTGGGGATGAACCGCACCGACGACGGCCTCGCCGGCGACGTCGACTTCGACGCCGTCAGCGAGGTCGCCGCAGCGATCACGCCTGTGCCCGGCGGCGTCGGGCCGATGACGATCGCGATGCTGCTCGTCAACACCGTCGCCGCGGCCCGTTCCCGGCCCGGTTAGAGCACGCACGCCCAGGCACGGATCAGGCGCCCCTAGGAGGCCCGGCCAGGCGGCTTTGTTACGACCTCAGTGGGGTGTAGCCTCACGCCCAACCTAGTCCAAGGAGGACGCTGGATGGATCTCAACCGGCTACGCCAAGGCGAGCAGATCGCCGCTGTGGCGGCGATCGTGCTGCTCATCGACATGTTCATCTTCAAGTGGTTCGGCCTCAAGGTGTCAGGCGCAGCGCTGGGAGGCTTCAGCGTTGAGGGCTCGAGGAATGCATGGGGGTCATTCGGCTTCATTGACATCATCCTGTTCATTACGGTCCTCGCCGCTCTGGCCATGGCCTATCTGCGGGCGAGCGACACGGAATTTGAACTCCCAATTGCAATCAGCGTCGTGGTTGTCGCGCTTGGCGGCCTGTCGACGTTGCTGATCATCTTTCGTCTGATCAGTCCGCCTGATTTCGGCGCCGGCAGCCTGCCCTCGGGCATCGATCACACCCGCAAGATCGGCGCTTTTATTGGCTTGATCGCCGCTGCGGTTCTGACCTACGGAGCATGGCGAACGATGGAGGAAGAGGGCACGTCCTTCGGCGACGCCGCCGACCGCCTCGGAGGGGGCGGTGGCGGTGGTGGCGGTGACGTCGGCGGTGGTCCGCCCGACGTCGGCGCCGGACCACCCAGCGGTGGAGGCGCAGAGCCGCCCTCCGCGCCACCGCCTCCTCCGCCACCTCCACCTCCGCCGCCGTCGAGCGGGGCCCCACCCAGCGGCTAGGGAGTTCACGGCCGCCCGGAGGACCGCCGCACAGCGGCGCCTCCGGGCGGCTATTTTTTCCTCATCAGGTTCGACCGGCTAAGAGGAGGAGAGCTGTTGGCCGCAGGCGGCGGCGCTTTGCTGTTCGCGGCGCTGTTCTTGCCCTGGTTCGGCAAGGTGTCCCGGTTCTGCGTTCCCCTGGCCGGGCATTCGTGCGGCCACAACTTCGACGCCTGGAGGGTCTTCGACGTCACCGACCTCGTGCTCGCCGCGGCGGCATTGAGCGGCATCGGGATGGCGGTGCTCGCGGGGTCGAGCTCGAAGACCGACTCGCAGATCACCTCGGCTTGCCTGACGGTGCCGCTCGCGCTGCTGGCCACGGTTCTGGTCCTCTACCGGGTGTTCGAGCCGGTGGGCAAGCTCGATCCGCGATTCGGGCTCTACGTGGGGCTGACCGCCTGCCTGGCGATCACCTACGGCTCCTGGCGCGCGGTGCGAAACGACCAGCCGTCTAGAGTCGTTCGGCAAGCCCGGCGGCGACCCGCTTCGAGAACGCGATGATGGTCATCATCGGGTTGACCCCGACCGAGGTCGGGAACAGCGACCCGTCGGCGACGTAGAGGCTCTCGATGCCGTTCACGGCTCCCTGCGGGGAGCAGACGCCCCTGGCCGGATCGGCGGCCATCCGCGCCGAGCCCATCGGATGAAAGGCCTCCAGCCGCAGCTCGGTCGGCTTGATCGTGGTCGCCTCGAAATCCGCCAGCTGGTCGAACTTCAGCGCTCCGACCCGGCCGATGTTGGGATAGACCTCGGTCGCGCCGGCGGCGAAGTGGACCTCCGCCGCGCGGGCGATACCGAACGCGAGGCGGCGCGAGTCGTCGTCACTGAGCCTGTAACGGGCGTGAAGCGACCCGTCGGCGCTCAATCCGACCCGACCCGAGGAGCGGTCCGAGAGGTGGACCCCGATCGAGCCGATGTGGCTGAACTCGAGCATCGCCCGCTGGTGCTCGCGCCCGGTGCCGAGCAGCCAGGCGCCGCCGAAGGGAAGCGGTGTGAAGGTCGCCTCGAGCAGGATGCTCTGCGGCTCCCACTGGTCGATGTAGTAGCTCTGCATCACGCCGTGCCAGCCGCGCACCTCCTCGGGGTAACGGGCGCCGATCCAGGCGGCCGGGTGGAGGTGCAGGTTGCGCCCCAGATGGTCGCCTTCGAGACCCGATCGCAGCAGTAGCTCGGGGGTCCCGAGCGCGCCGCAGGCCGCGATCACCGCGCGGGCCCGAACCGTGTAGCGACGGGGTCGACCGCCGTCCTCGCTGGCGGGAACGGTCAGGCACTCGACGCCGACGGCGCGGCCGTCCTCGATCAGGACCCGCTGAGCCTCGACCCGCTTTCGCAACCGCGCCCCCGCCGCCACAGCCCGGGGCAGATAGGAGACGTGCATGCCGCGCTTGGCGTCGATGGCGCACCCGAACGGACAGGAGCTGCACTGGACGCAATTGCCGGCGTTGCGGCTGATCGGCCCTCCGCTTGCCCCGAGCGCCCGCGCCCCCTCCATCGCCAGCTGCCCGTTTCGCCCCATCCGCTCGGGGTCGAGCGGCGTCACGCGCAGGAACTCCTCCGCCTCTGAGTACTCGGCTTCGAGGTCGGTTGCCCAACCGACCCCAAACTCCTCCGCCCAGTTGCCCAGCACCGGCTCGGGGGCGCGGAAGCAGGTGCCCGAGTTGATCACCGTGGTGCCGCCGACCGCGCGGGCGACCGGGACCGGGACCGGAGGGCGGCCCTCCGCCACGGTCAGGCCGGCTTCGCGGTAGAGAGAGGTGACGGCCTCGATCGGATCGCTCGGATAGCTGTCGCGGTTGTAATGGTCGCCGGCCTCGAGCACGACCACGTCGAGGCCCGCCTCGGCGAGGGCGGCGGCCGCCGTGGCGCCCCCGGCACCGGAGCCGACGATCGCGACGTCGCAATCCTCGCCCTCACCCTGCGCGTCGGTGTCGCCCAGCGTCCCGGCCGGCTCGGGCAACGAGCCGTCGGCGAGCGCGCAGCTGACCTCGTAGCCGACCCGCTCGCGGACCTCGGGGACGATCGCGTAGCCGAACGTGGACAGCACCTTGGCCAGTAGCAGCAGGTCGTGGTAGGGGCCGAACCGCGACCGGTCCATCTTGGCCAGGAAGTCCTCGCGGGCGGCCAGGTCGAGCCGGCTGAACCGCCAGGGAAACGGCAGCCACTCGAAGACGCGCAGCGCCAGCTTCACGCGCGAGAGATTGCGGGGCGGCAGCGCGGAGACGAAGCGGGCGACCGGCGCGGCTACGTCGACGTCACGCTGAGCCCGCGGCAGCCCGTCGTACCCAGGCGCCATCGCCTCGCAGATCGCCGCCAGGGTGCGCTGCTCGGCGGTCGAGAGCCCCGGCGAGCGCCTTCAGCCGGGCGCGGCCGGCCGCGTCACCCGGCCGGCCAGCGACCAGAGCCACAGCGCCGAAAGGGCCAGGTACCCGTCGACGAGGAAATTGAGCAGGTAGATGAAGACGTGCTGGTCGAAGAGGTAGAAGCCCAGGGTGGCGAGCGAGGACGAGGTCTTGCCGACCGCCAGCACGAGCAGGAAGGGCCGGTAGCGGACCACGTCGGCCTGCACGGCGACGCAGATCCCGGTGATCACCACCATGTACGCGAAGGCGAGCGCGAGCCAGAACTCCTCGCTCGTGTGGGGGGCGCGGGTGAAGCCGCCGAGGTCGTCCCCGAGGTCGGAGATGACGTCGAGCACGCCGTTCTGGAAGATGATGAAGAGAAGTCCGACGACGGCGAAGCTCACCGCGAGCAGGCGCAGGTTGAGGACGACGAACTTCTCGGCTCGGTCTCCCCGCATCGGCGCCGGCATCCTATCCTGGCGCTTGTGATCGATCGCGACCAGGTTCTGCACGTGGCACGGCTCGCCCGCCTCGCCCTGACCGAGGACGAGGTGGAGACGATGGCGCGCGAGCTGTCGGGAATCCTCGAGCACGTGGATCGGATCGGCGAGCTCGACCTCGAGCAGGTCGAGCCGACCGCGCACGTGGTCGATCTCGAGAACGTGCTGCGACCCGATGAGCCGCGGCCGAGCTGGCCTCGGGAGCGGATGCTCGAGCAGGCGCCGGACCCCGCCGAGGGCGCCTTCCGGGTCCCCTCGCCGCAGGCAGAGGCCTGATCGATGGCGACCCTGCTGGATCTCACGGCCAGCCAGGCGGTCGAGGCCCTGGAGGCGAAGGAGCTCTCGCGCGACGAGTACATCGCGGCCTGGCAGCAGGCTGCCTCTGAGGACGACCTCAACGCCTACCTGTGGCGCCAGGATCCGAGCAACGAGGAACGAGGAACGAGCAACGGGACCCCTGACGGCGAGCTCGCAGTGCCGGTCGCCATCAAGGACATCTTCTGCACCGAGGGCGTTCCGACCACGGCGGGCTCGCGGATCCTCGAGGGCTACCGGCCGCCGTACACGGCGACCGCGGTCCGCAACCTGAGAGCCGCCGGGTCTCCGATCCTGGGCAAGACCAACATGGACGAGTTCGCGATGGGGTCCTCGAACGAGAACTCGGCCTACGGCCCGGTGCTCAACCCCTGGGACCGCGAGCGGGTCCCCGGTGGCTCGTCGGGCGGATCCGCCGCCGCGGTCGCCGGGGGGCTGGCGCCCTGGGCGATCGGCACCGACACCGGCGGCTCGATCCGCCAGCCGGCGTCGCTGTGCGGGATCGTCGGCATGAAGCCCACCTACGGAGCTGTCTCGCGCTACGGGATGATCGCCTTCGCGTCCTCGCTGGACCAGTGCGGGCCGCTGACCCGTGACGTCACCGACGCCGCCCTGCTGCTCGCCACCCTGCAGGGGCACGACCCCTGCGACTCGACTTCGGTCGGGATCGAGGGCGGCGTGAAGCTGCCCGACCGCGAGGACCTCAAGGGACTGCGCTTCGCGGTCCCGTCCGGTCTGGCGATGGACGGCGTCGAGGCGGGGGTGAAGTCGACCTTCGAGGCGACCCTGAAGACGATCGAAGGCCTGGGTGGGGAAGTGGGGGAGGCGCCCCTGCCCCATGCCGACCACGGGATCTCTGCCTATTACGTGATCGCCCCCGCCGAGGCCTCGGCGAACCTCGCCCGCTACGACGGCGTGCGCTATGGGCTGCGGGTCACCGCCGACGACCTGCTCGGGATGTACGAGGGAACCAGGGCCGCCGGGTTCGGCGCTGAGGTCAAGCGGCGGATCATGCTCGGCACCTACGCGCTCTCGTCGGGCTATTACGAGGCCTACTACGGGAGGGCACTGAAGGTGCGCACGAAGATCGCCGAGGACTTCGACAAGGCATTCGAGGACTTCGACTTCGTCGTCACGCCGACCTCTCCCTCGGTCGCCTTCAAGCTGGGGGAGAAGACCGGCGACCCGCTGGCGATGTACCTGAACGACTACTTCACGGTCCCGATGCCGCTGGCGGGCATCCCGGCGATCTCGATTCCCGCCGGCCTCGCCGAGCCGGACGGCGGAGGACCGCGGCTTCCGGTCGGCTTTCAGATCGCCGGGCCGGCGTTCAGCGAGAACGCGATCCTCGACGCCGCCTTCGCGCTCGAGCGGGAGATCGGCTTCGAGGCCCGGCCGCCGGGGGTGGGGGATGCCTGATTACGAGCCGGTGATCGGGCTCGAGATCCACGTCCATCTGCAGACGAAGACGAAGATGTTCTGCGGCTGCGAGCTGAGCTTCGGCGACGAGCCCAACGTCCACACCTGCCCCGTCTGCCTCGCGCACCCGGGCGTGCTGCCGGTGACCAACGAGCAGGCCGTCCGCTACGCGCTTGATCATCGCCGCCGCCCTTCGCTGCGAGGTCGCCCCGCGCTCGATCTTTCACCGCAAGAACTACTTCTATCCGGACAATCCGAAGGCGTACCAGATCAGCCAGTACGACAATCCATTGGCCACCGGCGGCCGGCTTGGCGACGTCCGCATCCACCGGGTCCACCTCGAGGAGGACGCGGCGAAGATGATCCACGTCGGCGAGTCGGGGCGGATCCACGGGTCGGGAGCCTCGCTTGTCGACTTCAACCGCGCCGGCACGCCGCTGGTCGAGATCGTCACCGAGCCCGACCTGCGCAGCGCATCCGAAGCGCGGCATTGGGCCGAGCTGCTGCAAACGACGATCCGCCAGCTCGGCGTCTCCGACGTCCACATGGAGCAGGGCAGCCTGCGGGTCGACGGCAACGTCTCGGTGCGCCCCGCGGGCAGCGATGAGCTGGGCACCAAGACCGAGCTCAAGAACATGAACAGCTTCAGATTCCTCGAGCAGGGGATCGAGGCCGAGATCGAGCGCCAGCGGGGGCTGATGGAGACGGGGAAGTCGGTGATGCAGGAGACGCTTCACTTCGACCCCAACGACGGCTCGCTGACACCGCTGCGCTCGAAGGAGTACGAGCACGACTACCGCTACTTCCCCGAGCCGGACCTGGTGCCGCTGGCGCCGAGCGAGGAGATGATCCGCGAGGCGACCGATGCGCTGCCCGAGCTGCCGAGCGAGAAGGCGGAGCGCTACGAGGAGAAGCTTGGGCTCCCGGCCGAGGTTGCGACGCTGCTCGCCTCCGACGTCGAGACCGGCGAGTACTTCGAGCGGGCGCTTGCGGCGGCGGACGGCACGGAGCCGAAGGCGATCGCGAATTGGGTCACCGGCGAGCTGGCGGGGGCGCTGCGCCAGAGCGGGGAGGAGGTCGGGCCGGGGCAATCGAGGGTTGAGCCCGAATCGCTGGCGAAGCTGGTCGGCATGGTGCAGGCGAAGCAGGTCTCCCACGGCAGCGCCAAGCAGGTGCTCGCGGAGCTGATCTCCGGTGGCGGCGATCCGGCCGAGATCGTGGAGCGCGAGGGGCTCGGGCAGATCGGGGAGGGGGAGGAGCTCGAGGCAGTGGTCGAAGCGGCGATCAAGGCGGAGCCCGAGGCGGCCGAGCAGGTGCGTGGAGGCAATCAGAAGGCGATCGGGCGAATCGTCGGCGCGGTGATGAAGGAGACCAAAGGCCGTGCCGACGGGGGAGAGGTGCAGCGCCTGATCCACGAGAAGCTGGGGGTCTGATGGGTGAGTCGAGCATGTCCCTGTGGTCCGAGGATTCCTTCCTGTCGATCGCCTCGAAGGGCTCGGCGCTGTCGATCGGCTCGGTGGGCTCGTTTATGTCCTTCGGCTCGATCGGCTCGGGCGCTTCCGCCTTCTCGGTGGCGTCCGTGGGCTCGTTCGGGTCGGTGATGTCGGCGGCCAGCAACGGCTCGGTGATGTCGGCGGCCGAGAACGGGGCGATCATGGGGGAGAAGGACCCGCGCGCCGCCTGGGTCGCGGTCGGCGCGCTGGCCGGATCGGCGCTGCTGCTCCTCGCTTGGGCCGCGAGATAGTCGTCTCGAAGGGGCTGTGATTCTGAGCAGACGCTGCGGATGCAGAAGGCGTCGGAGGCCCAGACCAGGGGCCTGGAGGGGATGGAGCGTCGCATGGAGCAGATGGGCCGCAGGCTCGACGACATGGGCGACCAGATCCGCGCGAATACCCAGGCCACCTGGCGCATGCTCGATCGCCTGCCTCCGAACGGCGGCACCGCTCCGGCCTGAACGCCGTCCCGGTAGCGAGGTCCGGAAGCAAATGTGCCTTCCGGCACTTTGTAACAGCGTGTTACAAGGTGCCATACTGGACACACCCGAGTAGGAGGTCCTCGTGGCCTGGAACGTCGTCATAGCCGGTGGTGGGTTCGGTGGGGCGAGCGCCGCTCGTCAGTTCGAGCGCCTGATGCCGCGCCAGTCGGCGCGGTTGATGCTCGTCAACGACGTCAACTTCCTGCTCTACACGCCGTTTCTGCCTGAGGCCGCCGCCGGGACCCTGGAGCCGCGCCACGTCGTCACGCCACTGCGCGACATCCTGCGGCGCACCTACCTGCGGCTCGGAGCGATCACCGCCCACGACCCGGCATCGCGCACGGTCGAGATCCGAAACCACGAAGGCGAGTCCGACGAGGTCCGCTACGACGCCCTGCTGCTGGCCCTGGGCTCGGTGTCACGGGTGCTGCCGGTGCCGGGCCTCGACCGCCACGCGATCGGCTTCAAGAGCCTCGCCGACGCCATCTGGCTGCGCAATCACCTGATCGAGACCCTCGAGGCGGCCAACGACTCCGAGGACCCGGCGCGCCAGGATGAGCTGCTCACCTACGTCTTCGTCGGCGGCGGGTACGCGGGGCTGGAAGCGCTGGCCGAACTTCAGGACTTCGCCGCCGACGCCATGGAGCGCTACCCGCGGGCGCGGCTGCACGGGATGCGCTGGGTGCTGGTCGAGGCGACGAACCGGGTGCTTCCCGAGACTCCCCTCGAGCTGGCCGAGTACGCGGTGCGCGAGCTTCGCGGTCGCGGGATCGACATCCGGCTCGGCACGACGCTGGAGGAGCTGACCGCGACCAGCGCCAGGCTCTCAACCGGCGAGACGCTGCCGACTCGGACAGTCGTCTGGACCGCTGGCGTCGCTCCCCATCCGAGCCTTCGCACCCTCGCGGTGCCGCTCGACGAGCGCGGCCGCGTGCCGGTCGACGACCACCTGAAGGTGGAGGGCCTGGAGCGGGTCTGGGCGATCGGCGACTGCGCCTCCGTCCCAGATCCCGAGGGCGGCACGGCCGGGGGGACGGCCCAGCAGGCAGTCCGCCAGGGACCCGCGGCGGCGCGCAACATCGCCGCCGAGCTCGGGGTCGGAACCGCGCAGCCCTTTCACTATCGCGACTTCGCCTCGTTCGTCAACCTGGGCCGCTACAAGGCCGTTGGCATGATCGGCAACCGCAAGTTCCGTGGCTTTCCGGCCTGGTGGATGGCCCGCACCTACCACATGAGCCAGATCCCGGGCACGGCCCGAAAGGTGCGCGCGGTGCTCGACTGGACCGTGAGCCTCCCCTTCCAGCGCGACCTCGCTGAGGTCGGCTCGATCGGGCATCCGCGTCCCCTGCGCGACGAGGCGTACCAGGCCGGCGGCAGCCACAGGCCGATCGAGCGTTAGGCACCCGCGAGACGTCGCCAGCGACAATTGGGGGCGTGGAGTATCAGTGGTTCGTAGCCGCCGGGATCGCCTCTGCGATCGCGACCGCCTTCGTCGGGCGCGCCAAGGGGAGCTCTTTCTTCATCTGGCTTCTGATCGGCATCGTGGTGCCGTTCCTGGGCCTGGTCGCCGCCCTGCTGCTTCGCTTCGAGCAGGAAGAGCCTGAGCGCCGCTGCCCGCGCTGCGGCAGGGTGGTGAAGCTCTATGTCCAGGTCTGCCCGACCTGCGGCGAGGACCTCTACCTCCCCGAACCCTCCGAGGTGCGCCAGCCCGAGCTCTAGGCCGGTTTTCAGGCCGCTGCCCGAAACTTAGGAAACGGGAGTAGAGTCGTTGGGCTGGCACCGCGGGGACATCAACCGGCGGTCCGGCCGATTCACTCGCCCGCTGGGCTTTCCTCTTCCTTTCGTGCGACCCGCTAAAGAGGGCACGGAAGGCAATAGGTCGATGTGAGCAGCACCAAGCTGTCCCAATGGGCAGCACACCGGCGCGGCGAGCTTCAACGCGCCAAGGCCGACCGCCGGGTCACCTACGAGCACATCTCTGACTAGCCCCACAGTCGGACTCAAAGCCTTGGCTTGACATCGACGTCAAGAAAACCCCAAAGAAAGGGACTACAGCAATGGCAGCACAAGAGAACAAACAAGCAGCGCAAGACGCATATGCGGCGTTCAGTAGCGGCGACGCGGACGGCGCAATGCGCGACATCGATGATTCGATCGAGTGGACGGTGCGCGGCGACAACGCGCTGACCGGCACCTACAACGGCAAGCAAGAAGTCGGCGAGCTGTGGGGCAAGTTCATGAGCAAGGACTTCAGCAACAAGCCGCATGACTTCATCGCCGAAGGCGACAAGGTCATCGCCCTGACCACGGTCAAGCTCGAGGGCGAGTCGATCGAGGGCGCCGACGTCCTCACCTACAACGGTGAGGGCAAGCTCGTCGCTTTTGACACGCTCGGCGACGAGGCGGTTCCCAACCGGGTGTTCGCCAAGTAGATCTCCCGGCCTGAACCGGACAGCTTCTGCCGTTCAATCGAGGCGGCAGAAGTTGTTTGGCGCCCGTTGCGGCTAGCGCAGCCAGGTGCGAACGATCGCGTTCGCGAAGCCGAGCCCGTAGCGGACAACGGCCGGCTTCTTCGAGTGGCCGTGGAGGCGCTTGACCACCGTCACCGGCACCTCCTCGGCGGGGATGCCGCGCTTGATCGCCTCGATCAGGAACTCGGAGGTGTGGAACTGCTCCTGGCGCAGCACCAGCTGCGGCAGCACAGACGCGCGCACCGCCCGGTAGCCGTTCGAGCAGTCGGTGACGTGGGTGCGGGTGATCATCGAGACCACCCGGTTGAAGAAGACGATCCCGAGCTCGCGCGAGACGTGGCCGCGCTCCGACTCGCCGAGCACCCGCGATCCGTGGGCGACGTCGACCTTGCCGCTGAGCACCGGCTCGACCAGCCGCTCCATCTCGGAGGGCAGGTGCTGCCCGTCGGCGTCGAGGGTGACGACGATCTCGGCGCCCGAGTCGGCGAGCAGGCGGTAGCCGGTGCGCAGAGCCGCCCCTCCGCCGCGGTTGATCACGTGGCGGGCGACGATCGCGCCGTGCTCGGCGGCGACGTCGCCGGTGCCGTCGCGGGAGCCGTCGTCGATCACCAGCACCGCCGTCGGGCGGCCGCAGACCTCGGCCGGGAGGCGGTCGAGGACGTGGCCGATGTTCTCGGCCTCGTTGTAGGCGGGCACCAGCACCGCCACCTTGCCGCGGAAGCGCTCCGGCAGGCCGGCGTTTCGGAACTCCTCCCAGGCGAGCCCCTCGAGCACCGCCGAGAGCTGGCGCGAGTTGCGCCCGGCCTGCGAGAGGGCGCGCAGGATGAGCAGGAAGAGGATGAAGATCGCGAACACCGCGAGGCCGAGGATGCGACCGCCGTTGCCGCGTTTGAACGAGAACGCCGACAGCAGCTTGTCGGTGATCTCCGTTCCGGAGACGATCGCCAGCCCGAGCGCGACAAGGATCAGGATCAGCACGTCGGCGTTGCGCAGGCTGCGTCGCCGCACGATCGCGAAGACGAGGATGCAGGCGGCGGCGATCAGGCCGGCGCTGCGCAGCGCGGTCAGCTCGGGCGGGAACAGGCTCGCGGTAGGGGTCACGGCGAATGCAGGATAGGGAGCGCCCGCGAGGTTGCCTGAACGCTTGCGGTCAGGCGCGGTGGGCGGCGATCGCGTCCGAGTCGGCGGACCGACCGCGCACGTATTCCCATCCCCAGACAAGCGCGGCCGCCGCGAGGGGGATGACCAGCGCCATCAACACCTCGTTTCTCCGCGTGCTGGCCAGGGTCACCGCACCGATCGCGGTGACGAGCAGGATCGGGATCGCGAAGGCGCACAGCTCCCACCAGCGGCGGCGCCAGGCGATCGCCGCCAGCCCGCAGAGCCCGAGGGCGACGAGGAGGAGCTGGGTGGTGCGCCCGGCGGGGCCGGTCATCGCCACGCCCTGGTCCCACATGCGGCCCGTCTTTCGGGCCAGCATCGCCACGTACGCGGCGGTGTGGTGGCGCAGGTCCTCGGAGAGCTGGTGCTTGCCGATCCGGCCCAGCGAGGCGTCGCGGTTCAGGTTCGGGTGCACGGCGGCGACGCGGTTGAAGAGCGGCGTCGGGTTGACGGCGTCGAGCTGCGGTGAGCCGGGCGGAAGCGTTCGCCCCTGATAGCGCTCGACGAGGTCGGCCTTGACCCGCTGGTAGTCGCCGTCGGCGGAGAGGTAGGTGCCGACGTAGAGCGCCTTGCCGCCCCCGGTCGACACCGGCACGAAGCGGTCGAGGCTGACGATGTTGTGGATTGTCCAGGGGACGATCGGCGCCAGCAAGCCAGCGACCAGCAAGACGGTCGCCGCCAGGCCAGGCCTCCAGCCCCGCTCGCGCGCGATGCCGACCAGCGCCACGATCGCGAACGCGAACCCGACCAGCAGGTACTCGGGACGGATCAGCGCCGTGAGCCCGAACAGCGCGCCGGGCGCCAGCCAGGCCCAGGGACTTCGTCGTTCGCGAGCCCAGAGGAAGGCGAGCACGGCGGCCGGCAGGGTGAAGATCGCCGGGGGCTCTGAGAGCAGCGCTCCGTTGGAGTGGATGAAGGACGGGTAGACGGCGACCCCGGCCGCCGCGAGCAATCCCGCCGCGGCGCCCGCGAGCCGCCGGCCGAGCAGGTAGACGATCACGATCGTCGCCGCGCCGAGCAGCGCCACCAGCATTCGCGCCGCCCCGTCGCGGACCCCGCCGGTCAGGTAGTAGACGCCGGCGTAGAGCAGCGGCGCGCCCGGGGACCAGTCGCTGGCGTCGTGGAAGGTCGGCCCGCCGTAGGTGCCGTCGACGTAGAGCGCCTTGGAGAGCGAGAAGTAGGCGCGCGCGTCGTCGCCAGGCTGGTCGATCGGGTTCAGGGCCCGGTGGGCGCGCAGCCCGAAGCCGACCGCGACGATCAGCGCCAGGACCAGCAGGGTCACCGAGCCGTGCGCGGCCCGCCAACCCCCGAATCCAGTCGCCGAGCCCGGACCGAGCCCGCGTCAAGAGATCCTCTCTCGCGCCTTCTCGGCCAGCCACACGACGCCGGCGCCGGCGAGGGCGGCGACCGCCGGAAGGAGCACGATCGCGCGTCTCGGCGACGCGATCAGCAGCGCGCTGGTGGCCGTCACCCCGAGGACCAGCAGCGCGATCGGTATTGCCTCCCAGCGCCGGCGCGTCGCCAGCACTCCGAGCCCCAGCAGCGCCAGCACCACGAGCACCTTCTGCGCCGCCTTCCAGAAGGTCGAGTGCATGATCGAGCGCGGTCCCTCGCGCCAGGCGCGGTAGGACTTGCGGGCCAGCATCGCGGCGAAGTCAATCGTGTGGTCGGAGAGGTCGACGTTGAGGTTGTGACGCCCCATGCGGGTGAGCGCGACGTCGGTGGGCTTGCCGGGATAGCGGCGCGCCGCGAGCGCGGAGAGCAGGGCGTCGAGCTGCGCCTCGCGGGGCTTATGGGCGAGCTGGCGTCGCAGCGCCGGGTGCGTGTGCAGCAGCTCGTCCCGAAGGCGGGGCCCGTCACCGTCGGCGGAAAGGGAGGTGCCGACGTAGAGCGCCTTGCCGCCGCCGGTCGAGATCGGCACGAAGCGGTCGAGGCTGACGATGTTGTGGATCGTCCAGGGCACGATCGGCAGCACGAACGCCAGCGCCATCAGCGCGGCGGCAGCGATCCCCGGCCGCCAGTCACCGGCTCGGTGGCGGACGAGGAAGAGAGCGACCAGCGGCAGCAGGGCGCCGAAGAGCAGGTACTCCGGGCGCACCAGCGCCAGAAGGCCGAGCAGCAGCCCGGGCAGGGTCCACGCCCACGGCCCACGGCCGTCCCCGGCCCAAAGGAAGGCGAGAAGCGTCCCCGCGAGCAGCGTCACCGCCAGTGGCTCGGTCATCAGCATGCCCTGGTACTGGAGAAGCGCCGGGTAGCCGGCCACGACCAGCGCCGCGATCAATCCGGCAGCCGGACCGGCCAGTCTCCTGCCGATCAGGAAGGCAAGCAGGACGGCGAGCGAGCCGATCAGCGCCAGCACGACTCGTGCCAGCTCCAGGTGCACGCCGCCGCTCAGCCCGTAGATCCCGGTCACCAGGAGGGGCAGGCCGGGGGAGTAGTTGCTCGGCTGCTGCAGGTGGGGGCGGGCGCCGCCCTCCTCGAAGTGGCCGTCCAGGTAGAGGTTCTTGGCGATCCGCGCGTAGCCGATCGAGTCCGGCTCCTGCGGGCGCTGGGGGTCGACCGCGAAGCCGATCCGCAGTCCCAAGGCGAGCACCAGCACGGCGCCCAGCGCTGCCAGCCAGCGGGGGCCGAGATCGCGCAATGCGCGGGCATGCGGACGCGACGGCGCGGCTGTCTCCTCGGTCGCCCGGTACATCGCGGAGATGCTAGATGGCAAGCGCAAACCGCCGTGCATCATCCCGTCGCGCTACCCTGCCGCGGTTATGCGCGTTCTCGTTCTCGGGGGCGACGGCTATCTGGGATGGCCGACGGCCCTGAGATTCTCCGACCGTGGCCACGAGGTTGCGGTAGTCGACAACTTTTCCCGTCGACGCTGGCACCTCCAGCAGTCGACCGAGTCGCTGATCCCGGTCCTCACGCTCGAGGAGCGGATCGACGCCTGGCGCGACGTCTCCGGCAAGCAGATCGCGGCCCACGTCGGCGACATGCAGGACGGCGACTTCGTCGACCGCGTCGTCGGCGAGTTCTCACCCGAGGTGGTGGTCCACTTCGCGGAGCAGTCCTCGGCGCCCTACTCGATGCAGTCGCGCGAGGCGGCGGTGGAGACCCAGCACAACAACGTGATCGGGACACTGAACCTGCTCTTCTCGATCCGCGACCGGGTCCCCGACTGCCACCTGATCAAGCTCGGGACGATGGGCGAGTACGGGACGCCCGAACATCGACATCGAGGAGGGCTACATCGAGATCGAGCACAAGGGGCGGCGCGACACGCTGCCGTTCCCGAAGATGCCGGGCTCGCTGTACCACCTCTCCAAGGTCCACGACTCGCACAACATCCACTTCGCCTGCCGGATCTGGGGGCTGCGCGCCACCGACCTCAACCAGGGCGTCGTCTACGGGATCGAGACCGACGAGACCGCGCGCGAGGAGCGGCTCAGCACCCGCTTCGACTACGACGAGACCTTCGGCACGGTGCTCAACCGCTTCTGCGTGCAGGCCGTGATCGGCCACCCGCTCACCGTCTACGGCAAGGGCGGACAGACGCGCGGCTTCCTCAACATCCGCGACACCCTGCGCTGCGTCGAGCTGGCGGCCGAGAACCCGGCCGAGCTGGGCGAGTTCAGGGTCTTCAACCAGTTCACCGAGCAGTTCTGCGTCTCGGAGCTGGCCGAGCTGGTGCAGAAGTCAGCCGCCGAGCTCGGCTATGAGGTCGAGATCCAGCAATTCCCCAATCCCAGGGTCGAGATGGAGGAGCACTACTACAACCCGGCCCACACCAAGCTTCTCGACCTCGGCCTGGAGCCGCACTTCCTCGGCGAGGAGCTGGTGCGCTCGATGCTTCGGGTCATCGAGGTCCACAAGGGCCGCGTGATCGAGCGCGCGATCGTGCCGCGGACGCGCTGGAAGCCGGGCGAGCTGGAGGGCGGCGTGCTGGGCGGATCAGCGGACGAGTCGGCGCGCTTCACGCAGGGCGAATAGCCGTCCAGCCCTCGTACTCTCGTCCTATCCGTGCCTGGCGCGCAGGTTAAGCACCCGCCATTGCTGGTATCACGGAGGTATCGCTCCGATAAGAAAGGCAAGGGTAGGAGTGATCGTGCAGAAGCAAAAAGGCAAGGGCGGGAGTACTAGCTGCGTTCGCGTCGCTGGTGGCCGTTGGAGCGCTGGCTTTCTCGGCCGCGCCGCTCGGCGCCTCGGGCCTGATCGCGGTCCATGGCGCGGACTCCGGCTCGCATCTGAGGGTGACGACCGACGGAAGCAACATCATCGTCGACGGGTTCATGGCCCCCGGCACGCCGGACGGATGCGAGGTCACCCACGCCCGCACCTCAGCGGTGTGCCCCACGGCCGGGATGTCGGCGATGGAGATCGACATGGGGCCGGAGAGCGACAAGGTCGAGGTGCTCGATCCGCTTCCGGTCCCGCTCACGGTCTATCTTGGAAACGGCTCGGACAAGTTCATCGGCAACGCCGAGCCCGACACCTGCTATCCGCAGGGCGCGCGGCGCAACCGCTGCTACGGGGGGGCCGGCAACGACATCTGCATCACCGGGCCGCGCAACACCGACTGCGTCGGCGATGGTGGTGACGACTACGCCAAGCTCAGCACCGGTTCTGACGGCTGCTGGGGCGATTTGCGATCGGCGGCGAAGGTGACCGCCAAGGCATGACCCGCGCACCGGTACTCCTGGCAACGACGTCTGCATCATGGGACCGGGCAAGGATGGCGCCCACGGCGGCCCCGGGATGACGACCGACTTTACGGCGGCGGCTCGGAGCGACAAGCTCTACGGCGGGTCGGGCGACGATCGCCTCTACGGCGGTGGCGGTGCCGACAAGCTCTATGGCGGCGCGGGGCACGACTACTGCAACGGGCAGGGAAAGACCGGCAAGTCCTACACCTGCGAGTTCGGCCCTGGACACTGACACTGCGACTTGATCGAAGCGCGGCCGTGGCGTAGCCTCTGCTCGATGCCCGGCTGACGCTAGACAGCTCGCCTCAGGCCGATTTGGAACCGCACCGGACCCGAGTGGTTCGGCGGTGGTGCGCGGGCGCCGCCCGACCTCATAAGTGGCGCCAAAAACCCTGCTGGGCAGCCAAAGACCCGCTGCTACCATCGCTCGCCCATGCGTGCCGCCGATGCATTGATGGAATCGCTGAAGGCCGAGGGCGTCGAACACGTCTTCGGGATACCCGGTGGCGCGAACCTGCCCACCTACGACGCTCTGGTCGACGCGGATCTCAAGCACATCCAGGTCCGCCACGAGCAGGGCGGCGGCCACGCGGCGGAGGGCTACGCGAAGGCCTCGGGCCGCGTCGGCGTCGCCTTCGCCACCTCGGGGCCGGGGGCGACGAACCTGGTCACCGCGATCGCCGACGCGATCATGGACTCGGTCCCGACCGTCTTCGTCACCGGCCAGGTGCGCACCGACCTGCTCGGCACCGACGGCTTCCAGGAGGCCGACGTGACCGGCATCACTATGCCGATCGTCAAGCACTCCTTCCAGGTCTCCGACCCGCGCCACATCCCCGAGTACGTCCATGAGGCCTTCCACGTCGCCTCGACCGGCCGCCCGGGGCCGGTGCTGATCGACATTCCCCAGGACCTCTCGCGCGCCGACATCGAGTACGAGCCCGACACCGACCCGGTCGAGCTGCCCGGCTACAAGCCTTCGACCGAGGGCAACATCAAGCAGATCCGGATCGCGGCCAAGGCGATGGCCAACGCGACCCGCCCGATCATTTACACCGGCGGCGGCGTCGTCAACGCCAACGCCTCCGAGGAGCTGCGCGAGCTCTGCGCGTCGGACCGGTTCCCGGTCACATCGACGGTGATGGGCCTGGGCGCCTTCCCGGCCCCGCACGAGCAATGGCTGGGAATGCTGGGCATGCACGGCACCCGGACCGCCAATTACGCGATGGACCAGGCCGACCTGATCGTCGCAGTGGGGGCGCGATTCGACGACCGCATCACCGGCAAGCTCTCCGAGTTCGCGCCGCGGGCCAAGTTCATCCACATCGACATCGACCCGGCGGAGATCTCCAAGAACGTCCCCGCTCACATCCCGATCGTCGGCGACGCCAAGCAGGTACTGACCAAGCTCTCGAAGGAGTACCGGGCGCTGCAGACCGACCCCGCCCGCCTCGACGCCTGGTGGAAGCAGATCGGCGCCTGGCAGGAGGAGTACCCGCTGCATTACGAGCCGGGCGAGGGCGCCGAGATCAAGCCCCAATTCATGATCGAGGCGATGTACAAGGCGACGGGGGGCGACGCGATCATCACCTCCGACGTCGGCCAGCACCAGATGTGGTGCGCCCAGTACTTCCACTTCAACCGGCCACGGCGCTGGATCAACTCCGGCGGTCTGGGGACGATGGGCTTCGGGCTGCCGGCGGCGATCGGCGCCAAGGTCGCCTGCCCCGACGACAACGTCGTCTGTCTGGCCGGCGACGGCAGCCTGGTGATGAACTGCCAGGAGCTGGCCACCGCTGTGCACCACGACATCCCGGTCAAGATCTTCCTCATGAACAACGGCTACATGGGCATGGTTCGCCAGTGGCAGGAGCTGTTCTGGGACGAGCGCTACAGCTCGGTCGAGATGGGGCCGAGCCCCGACTGGGTGAAGCTCGCGGAGGCTTTCGGTGCCACCGGGATGCGCTGCGAGGACGCCGCCGAACTAGAAGAAATGATGGGGGTGGCGCTGGAGACTGACGGGCCCGTTCTGGTCGACGTGCGGGTCTCGCAGAAGGAGAACTGCTATCCGATGATCCCGGCCGGCGCGGCGGCGCGGGACATGGTGGGATGAGTTCCTCGTTCCTCATCCCTCGTTCCTCGGGAGAAGGGCTCTGATGGAGGCCGGGACTCCCGATCTCGTCAAGCTCGAGGACCTTCAGACTCCCGGCAACCTGACCGGCCGCAAGCACGTGCTCTCGATCCTGGTCGAGAACAAGGCCGGCGTCCTGGCTCGGATCGCGGGCCTGTTCGCGCGGCGCGGCTTCAACATCGACACCCTCGCGGTCGGCCCGACCGACGATCCCAACGTCTCACGCGTCACACTGACGCTCGACGGCGCCGTTCACCCGATCGACCAGGTGACCAAGCAGCTGCACAAGCTGGTCAACGTCCTGAAGATCCGCGACATGGAGCCCGAGGAGACGATCGCCCGCGAGATGGCGCTGTTCAAGGTCACCGCCGCGGTCGAGAACCGGGCCGAGATCATGCAGTTCGCGGAGATCTTCCGGGCCAAGATCGTCGACGTCTCACGGCGCACGATGACGGTTGAGATCACCGGCTCGGCCGACAAGGTCGAGGCCTTCGAGCGGATGATCCGCCCGCACGGCCTGGTCGAGATGGTGCGCACGGGCGAGATCGCGATCGCCCGCGGCGGCGACTGATCACGGCTGCCAAAGGCGGGAGTAACGTCGCGCCTATGAGTGTCCTGCTCGACACCGAGGCCCTGCTTGCCGTGCTGGCCGACGGGCTCGACGAGGCTGCCGGGCGCGATCGCCGCACCCTCGTCAGCGCCACCGCGGCGGTGCCCGAGGTCGATCCCAGCGCCATCGTCTTTGCGAGCCGGCTCGCCAGTGACCGCTGGTTCTGCTGGGAGCAGCCCGACCGCGACTTCGCTCTGGCGGCGATGGGCAGCGCGCACGAGGTGGTTTCGCGCGGGGGACGGCGCTTCGAGGAGGTCGCGCACAGCTGTCTGGAGATCGTGCGCACGCGGATCTCGTCGGGCGAGGAAGGCCTACCGGCTGGCACCGGCCCGGTGTGGACGGGCGGCTTCGCCTTCGCCGACCAGGGCGCCGCATCCCCCCTGTGGTCCTCGTTTCCCCCGGCCTTGATGGTGCTCCCGGAGCTGTCGCTCCGGCGCGGCGACGGGCAGACCCACCTGACCCTGAACGCGGTCGGCGGCCCCGGGGTCGAGCCCGAGCGCTTGATGGAGCGGCTGCGGGCACGCCTCGCTTCCGTCCGCGACGCCGCGTTGCCGATGCTCGATCCGGCTCTCCACGGGCAAACCGAGATCGAAAGCGTTCGCCCACCGGGCGACTTCGAGGCGGCGGTGTCCACGGCCGTGCGGAGAATCCGCGCCGGCGGACTGGAGAAGGTCGTGCTGGCACGTGAGGTCCTGGTGCGCGCGCCCGCCGCCTTCGAGATCGCCGCCGTGTTCGGGGCGATGCGCGAGCTTTTCCCGGGCTGCTTCTGCTTCTGCGTCGGGAGCCCGGAGGGGGCGTTCGTCGGCGCCAGTCCCGAGCTGCTGATCCGGCGCTCCGGGGCGAGCGCCTCGACGATGGCGCTCGCCGGCTCGGCGCGGCGCAGCTCAGACCCGGCGGTCGACGACCACATCGGCGAACGGCTGCTGCAGAGCGCCAAGGACCGCTCCGAGCACGAGATAGTCGTGCGGCGCATCGTCCGCAGGCTTCGCCGCCATTCGGTCTGGGTCGAGGCGGCCCCCTCGCCGGACCTGGTGAAGATCGCCAACATCCAGCACCTCGCCACCCCGATCCACGCCCAGCTCGCCGAGCCGCACTCGGCGATCGAACTTGCCGGCCTGCTTCACCCGACACCGGCCGTGGGCGGCGAGCCGTGGCCTGCGGCGGGCGAGCTGATCGAGGAGCTGGAGGGCATGGACCGGGGCTGGTACACCGGCCCGGTCGGGTGGATGGACGCCGCCGAGGACGGCGAGTTCTGCGTCGGCCTCCGCAGCGCCCTGCTGCGCGACCGCGAGGCTCATCTCTATGCGGGCAACGGGATCGTCGCCGACTCCGACCCCGAGGCGGAGCTGGCCGAGACCGAGCCGAAGCTGGAGGCGATGCTGCCGCTGCTCAGCAGCTAGGCAGAAATGGCCCGATCGAACCCATAGGGTTTCGAGCATGCGAACGATTGTCGGGTCGCTGGCCGTGGGTTGCATCGCGGCAACTCTCGCGGGCTGTGGTCGAAGCACGACGACCGTGATCAAGAACCGCACCGTGACCGAGGGGACCTCGACCGAAAGCACGGCCGCCGTCACGACGAGCAGCACCACGACTTCTACCGCGCCTGTGCCCAGCGAACCGCCCACCAGCTTCGTCCACGAAGAGACGTTCCAAAGCCCGACCGGAAACATCGGCTGCTCGATGATCGGCGGCATCGCCCGCTGCGATATCGGCAAGCGCGACTGGAGCCCGCCGCCGCGACCATCGAGCTGCCCGAGCATCACCGACTACGGGCAGGGGTTGGAGGTCAGCAGGTCGGGGCCCGCTCGGGTCGTCTGCGCCGGGGACACCGCCCGCGACCCAAGTGCGCCCCGGCTGCAGTACGGGACTGCGTCCCAGGTCGGTGACTTCATCTGCGTCAGTCGCACGAGCGGGGTCACCTGTACCGACCGCTTCGACGGGCACGGATTCCTGATCAGCATCCAGAGCTACAGGCTGTTCTAGTCCCTAGGGAGGCAGGCTCTGGCGGATCGCCTGCTGATCAGCTGTGCAGCGAGGAAGCCAGCGCTTCCTGAGCGACTTCTGTGAGGCGTCGGTGCAGGGCAAGGTTCTCCCGCCGGTCGACTGGAACCTCGATCAGTGCGGTTCCGGCTGCCAGTGCCTCGGGGAGCTGTCCCAGGTCGTCGATCGGGCGGTGCTGAACCTCGAACAACTCCGCGGCCTTCGCCACGTCGACGCCGCGCGGTGTGCCAAGCAGGGCCTCGAACTCCTCTGCCGGCATCGCCTCCTCCTGGGGGAGGAAGTGGAAGATGCCGCCGCCGTCGTTGTTGACGATCACGATGCGAACCGGCGTCTCAGCCTCGCGCAGCGCGGCCAGGCCGCCGACGTCGTGCAGCAGTCCGAGGTCGCCGGTCACGATCACGGTGGGACGTCTCGAAGCGTGGGCGGCGCCGATCCCCGACGAGACCAGGCCGTCGATTCCGTTGGCGCCGCGGTTGCAGAGGAAGAGGACGTCCGCGTCGCCGGCAGGCATGAACGCCTCCTGGTCACGGATCGGCATGCTCGACGCGGTGTAGACGAGGTCGCCGTCGCTAAGCGACGAACCCAGTGCTGTCTGTAGGCCGGGTTCGGTTGGTTCGGCAAGCTCTCCCAGCTCACCGGAGACCGCCTCGCTGACGCTGCGCTCGGCGTCGATCCAGGCTGTCCGCCAATCCTCCGACCCACCACCCTCGAGCCGACCGGCGAGCCCGATCGCGAACGCCGTGGGATCGGCCCGCACCAGCGTCTCGGCGCGGTTCGAAGGCTCGTTCCAGCCGAAATTCTGGTCGACGACCAGCTGGCGGCAATCTTCGAGGCCGGCGATCCACAGACGCAGCGCCTTGCTGGTCGGCATGTCGCCGAACCGGATCACGAGATCCGGCGCCAGGGAGTCGGCCCCGAGGCGGGCGATCGCGTCGTAATTGGAGACGACCATGCTCCGGTCGTGGGGCCCGAGGCGGAGCTGCGACGTCGGCTCGGACAGAACCGGATAACCGGCGGCTGAGGCCAGCTGGATCACCGGATCGCGGAGCTCATGGTCGGTCTGACGGCCGGCGAGGACGAGGCCGCGCGGCGCCGCGGCGACCCGCTCCGCAAGTTCGTCGAGCAGCGCCGACTCGGGCGCGCTGCTCGAATGAGGGACCGCGGTCAGTGGCCGGTCGCCTCGCCCTTCGAGCGCGAGCGGCAAGCTGGCAGTCACGTCGCCCTCAACCGGCGTCGGCGCCAGCGGATCGCGCAATGCGAGATTGAGGTGAACTGGTCCGGGCCGCGGCTCGCCCCGCGCCGCCGCGTAGCCCCGACACGCGACCGAGCGGAAGTGAAGCAGCCCGTCGTCGTCCGCCTCGTGGGTTCCGACCTCGCAGAACCAGCGGGTCGAGGAGCCGTAGAGCTTCAGCTGGTCGATCGTCTGCCCGGCGCCGATCCCGCGCAGCTCCGGCGGCCGGTCGGCGGTGAGGACGAGCAGGGGCACCGCCGCCTCGTCGGCCTCGGCGACCGCCGGGTGCAGGTTGGCCGCCGCTGTTCCCGAGGTGCAGAGCACGGCCACGGGTCGGCGGGTCGCCTGCGCGGCGCCGAGGGCGAAGAAGCCGGCCGACCGCTCGTCGACGATCACGCTCACCTCGATCGCCGGCTGACGCCAGAGCGCCACCGCCAACGGTGTCGAGCGCGAACCGGGGGAGAGGACCGCATGACGCATGCCGCAGCGGGCGAGCTCCTCCACCAGGGCCGAGGCTAGCGCCGTGTTGCGGTTCGTCGTGTCCATGACGAGGACGTTAGAGCCGGTGCCGCTCCAGCGCCGCATCGTCGATCTCAACGCCGAGGCCGGGGCCGTCGGGCAGGTGCAGGAAGCCGCCCCTCAGCTCGCAGTGCCGCGAAGCGACCTTCCCGGCCATCAGCCGCTGCGTCGCGAGCCCGTGAGCGACTCCGGCGTCGCCTCCCTCGGGCAGCGCTTGAGCGACGTGTGCAGCCGCGGCGATGCCGACCGGCCCGTCCAGCGCGCTAGAGAGGTAGATGGGAATCTCCTCGGCGATCGCGAGTGCGGCGCGCGGGCCGCCCACCTTCGACAACTTCACCGTCGCCAGGTCGCAGGCGCCAGCGGACGTCGCCCGGCGAGCGTCTTCGACGCTGGTGACGGTTTCGTCGCCGGCGATCGGGACGCCCACCCTGGCGCGCACCGCGGCCAGCCCCTCGAGCGACGAGCACGGCTGTTCGGCAAGCTCCAGGTGGCCCTCCTCGTGCATCGCGCTGAGCTCGTCGACCGCCTCGTCGACGCTCCAGGAGCCGTTCGCGTCCACCCTCAGCATCGCCTCGGCGCCGACCGCGCGACGCACCAGGGCCACCTGGTCGATGTCGCCCGCAACACCCACCTTCAGCTTGAAGGAGCGAAAGCCGGCATTCGCCCCCTCGAGGGCCCACTGCGAGACTTGGAGCGGGTCGGCCGCCCCGAGGGTCGCGTTGCACTCGACAGGCTCTGCGGCGCCGGCGCCGAGCAGGCTCCACATCGGCACGTCCAGCGCCTTTGCCTCGAGGTCGAGCAGCGCGGTCTCGATCGCGCAGCGGGCGGGGGCAGAGAGCAAGTCGCTCGGCTGATCCGGCGAATCCGCCCATCCGCGAAGCTCGACGACGACGCCGCCCAGCGTGTGGTCGTCGCGGAGCGTCAGCGGGACCGCCTCCCCAAGTCCGATCGCCTGGTCGGAGTGCAGGCGCAGCAAGACCATCTCGCGCTGTCGCAGCTCGCCACGGGCGCTGACGTAGGGCTCCTTGAACGGCAACGCGTAGGGGATGACCTCGACCCGAGTGATCGCGGGGGCCATCGTCAGCTCGCGAACAGCAGTCCGGCCGAGACGAGGAGGCTGAAGGCGCCGACCAGGGTCCCGGTTCCCGCCAGGGCGCGGTTCAGGGAGGGGCCGTCGGTGCGCGTACGGACGATCTGGTCGAGCCGCAGCGCAAGCGGAGCGACGAGCAGTCCCAGAAGCGACGCGACCGGCCCGTTCCATGCCAGCAGCGTCACCGGCAGCATCAATAGTGCGCCGGCCAGAAACGCCGTGTAGAGGGTTCTGGTTCGCTCCCGTCCGAGGCGGACGGCGAGGGTGCGCTTGCCGACCCGGGCGTCGGTGTCGATGTCGCGGGTGTTGTTGACGACCAGGATCGCGCTGACCAGAAGACCGAGCGACACCGAGAGCCCGAACGGCAGCCCGTCGAGACGCTCGAGCTGTACGTAGTAGGAGCCGTTGACGGCGACGAGGCCGAAGAACAGAAAGACGAACAGCTCGCCGAGCCCCTCGTAGCCGTAGGGACGCGGCCCGCCCGTATAGAGCACGCCGGCGGCGATCGACAGCACTCCGACCACGAGGATCAAGGGCCCCGCGACGGCGGTGAGGTAGATCCCGCAGCCGATCGCGACCGCGAAGGCGACCCAGGTGGCGACCAGCACCCGCTGCGGAGCAACCAGGCCCGCCGCGGTGACTCGCACCGGTCCCAGGCGGTCGACCGAGTCGGCCCCCCGCTTGGCGTCGGAGTAGTCGTTGGCGAGGTTGGTCCCGATCTGGATGAAGACGCTGCCGAACAGCGCCGCGATGAAGGCCCCGATCCGAAACCGGTCGCCGCTGGTCGCGAAGACCGCGGCGGTGGTCCCGACCAGCACCGGCGCCACCGCGGCGGGCAGCGTGCGCGGCCGCGCCGCCATCAGCCAGAGGCGGGCCCCGCTCAAGGTCGGCGCGGGTACTTGCTGAAGTCGGGCCGGCGTCCCTGCTGGTAGGCGTTGCGCCCTTCCTGGCCCTCTTCGGTCATGTAGAAGAGCAGCGTCGCGTCGTGCGAGAGCTGCTGCAGGCCGGTCAGCCCGTCCTCCTCGGCGTTGAAGCTCGCCTTCAGCAGGCGCAGGGAGAGCGGCGAGAGCTGGGTCATCTCGCGACACCAAGCGACGGTCTCGCGCTCCAGCTCGTCGAGCGGGACGACCGCGTTCACGAGGCCCATGTTGAGGGCCTCCTGCGCGGAGTACAGCCGGCACAGAAACCACACCTCCTTCGCCCGCTTGACGCCGATGTTGCGAGCCAACAGGCTGGAGCCGAAGCCGCCGTCGAAGCTGCCGACCCGGGGGCCGGTCTGGCCGAATTCGGCGTTGTCGGCCGCGATCGTCAGGTCGCAGACCAGGTGCAGGATGTGCCCGCCGCCGACCGCGAACCCGGCGACCATCGCAACAACCGGCTTCGGTAGCCGGCGGATCTGCACGTGCAGGTCTCCGACGTCGAGCCGGCCGACGCCCTGCTGGGCGACCTCGTCGTCGCCGATGTAGCCGTCGTCGCCGCGAATCTGCTGATCGCCGCCGGAGCAGAAAGCTTCCGTCCCGGCGCCGGTGAATATGATCGCGCCCACCTCGAGGTCGTCGCGGGCGCGCGAGAAGGCGTCGCGCAGCTCGGCCAGGGTCTGGGGGCGAAAGGCGTTGCGGCGATCGGGGCGGTTGATCGTGACCTTCGCCAGCCCGTCGCCCTTCTCGTAGAGGATGTCGCCGTACTCAGCGGCGCTCTGCCAGCTGATTGGCGCGTAGAGCTCCTGCTCCGGTGGGGCGTCTTTGTGGCGTTGTGGCACGCTGTTCCGAGTTGCGGTGCGGGTCAAGGGGTCCGCAAGAATGGGGGCGCAAAGATTGTCATGAAGCTCGACAACTGGCTTGCCCAGAGAGCACAGACGTCTCCAGACCGCACGGCGCTGGTCGCCGACGGCGCTCGCATGAGCTACGCCGAGCTCGAGGCGGAGGCGATCTGGGTCGCCCGCAGGCTCGCCGCCCACGGCGTGCGGCGCGATGCCACCGTCGCGCTCACGATGCCGGCCGGCCGCGAGATGGTCGTCCTGATCCATGCGCTGATGAAGCTCGGTGCCGTGCTGCTGCCGCTCAACCCGCGCCTCAGCGAGCCCGAGCGGGAGGCGATCGTGAAAGCCGAGCGTCCCGCGGTCGAGCTCAGCGACCCCGGCGAGCTGACCCAGACCGAAGCCGACATGCCGCTGCTCGGCGAGCACGACATGGACGACGTCCACTGCCGGGTGCTGACCGGGGGAAGCTCGGGCGCCCCGCGGGCGATCGGCCTCACCTACGGCAACCATCTCTGGAGCGCGGTCGGCTCAGCCTTCAACATCGGCGTCCAACCCGACGACCACTGGCTCTGCTGCCTGCCCCTCAGCCACGTCTCGGGGCTCTCGATCGTGATGCGCTCGGTGATCTACGGCACCGCCGTTGCGCTCCAGGACGGCTTCGAGGTCGACCGGGTCGCGGAGGCGCTGGAGGGTGGCGAGGCTTCGGTCGCGTCGCTGGTCTCGACGATGCTGATCCGGCTGCTCGAGGCGGAGGTCGACCTCTCGGGGCCGCGGGCGATCCTGATCGGAGGTGGCCCGGTGCCCGAGGAGGCCCTCGAGGAGGCGATCGGCCGCGGCGCTAAGGTCGTTCAGACCTACGGGCTCACCGAGGCCTGCTCGCAGGTGACCACGCTTCAGCCCGCCGACGCGAAGCGCAAGCTCGGCTCCGCCGGGCGTCCGCTGCTCACAACCCACCTGCGGATCGAGGACGGCGAGATCCTCGTCCAGGGCCCGACCGTGGCCCCCGGCTGCGCCGACGCCGACGACTGGCTTCACACCGGCGACCTGGGGCGGATCGACGAGGAGGGGTTTCTCTACGTCGAGGACCGCATCGACGACCTGATCGTGACCGGGGGCGAGAACGTCGTCCCCGCCGAGGTCGAGCAGGTGCTGCTGCGCCACCCCGAGGTCACCGACGCGGCCGTGATCGGGCGCGAGGACCCCGAATGGCAGCAGGCGGTCACCGCGGTCGTGGTACTACGGGAGGACGCCGAGCTCCCGACCGAGGAGCTGCGCCGCCATTGCGCAGAGGAGCTGGCCGGCTACAAGGTGCCGAAGCGGATCGAGATCGCCTCGGCGCTGCCGCGCACCCCGTCGGGAAAGCTGATGCGAAGAGCACTGCGATGAGGGCCGCGAGATGACCGACCGCGACGCGATCGCCGATTGGCTGGCGCGCTACATCGAGGCGTGGGCCAGCTACGACCGCGAGCAGATCGGGGAGCTGTTCGCCGAGGACGCCGAGTACCGCTACCACCCGTTCGACGAGCCGATCCGCGGACGCGAGGCAATCGTCGAGTCGTGGCTCGACGAGCCCGACGAGCTGGGCACCTTCAAGGCGGAGTATCACCCGGTTGCAGTCGACGGCGACACCGCCGTCGCGGTCGGCACGAGCAGCTACAGCGACGAGCCGGGAGGGGAGGTCGCCCGTGTCTACGAGAACTGCTTCGTGATCCGCTTTGACGACGAGGGACGCTGCGTCGATTTCGTCGAGTGGTACCTGAAGCGCCCCGACGCGTAGGATCTCGCCCTCGATGAGCTCCGAAGGCATCTTCTACGACGCCGACGCCGACCTCGCCAACCTGAAGGGCAAGACGGTCGCGATCCTCGGCTACGGCTCGCAGGGCCACGCCCACGCGCTGAACCTCAAGGACTCGGGCGTCGACGTGGTGGTCGGGTTGCGCGAGGGCTCGTCGAGCCGCGCCGACGCTGAGGCTGAGGGGCTCGAGGTGCTGGGCGTTGCCGACGCGGCGAGCCGTGGCGACGTGGTGATGATTCTTTTGCCTGACGAGAAGCAGGCCGAGGTCTGGGAGGCGGAGATCTCCGACGGGATAGCGGAGGGCAACCTGCTGATGTTCGCCCACGGCTTCTCGATCCACTTCGAGCAGATCGTCCCGCCGCCCGGCGTCGATGTGGGGATGGTGGCGCCGAAGGGCCCCGGGCATCTGGTGCGCCGCCAGTTCACCGAGGGCCGCGGCGTGCCCTGCCTGATGGCGGTGCACCAGGACGCGACCGGGACCGCACGCGACACGGTGCTCGCCTACGCGAGCGGGATCGGCGGCGGGCGCGCCGGGGTCATCGAGACCACCTTCAAGGACGAGTGCGAGACCGATCTGTTCGGCGAGCAGTCGGTGCTCTGCGGCGGCGCCACGGAACTGGTGCGGGCCGGCTTCGAGACCCTCGTGGAGGCGGGCTATGACCCTCGCCTGGCCTACTTCGAGTGCCTACACGAGCTGAAGCTGATCGTCGACCTGATGTACGAGAAGGGGATCCAGGGCATGCGTTACTCGATCTCCAACACGGCCGAGTACGGCGACATGACCCGCGGGCCGAAGGTGATCGGGCCCGAGTCGCGGGCGGCTATGAAGCAGATCCTCGCCGACATCCAGTCCGGCGAGTTCGCCAAGGAGTGGATCGCCGAGAACCGCGCGGGGGGCGAGAACTTCCAGCGCATGCGCGACGAGGCCGCCGGCCATCAGGTCGAGGAGGTCGGCAAGGAGCTGCGCGACATGATGCCCTGGATCGAGCAGGACTTCTGAGCAGGGATCGTCCAATGCATGTAGCCGAATTCACTCTGCACGCCAAGCCCGGGCACTTCGACCAGGTCGCCGAGATCTACTCCGAGTTCGCCGCCAACTTTCTCAGCAGCCACCCGGCGCTCGAGAGCGTGCTGGTCGTCGGTGACGAGGCTGCGGGACTGGTGCGGGGGATCGGAGTCTTCACGGATCGGGAGGCCGCGGACGCCGTCAACAGCGACCCCGAGTTCGCCAGCTTCAACGACCGCATCGGCGCGCTGCTGGCAAGCCCGTCCGAGCGGATCGAGCTACAGCTCCTTCATCAATACGCCAAGTAGTCCCGGTCGGCTATGCCCCCGGCGAGTCGCCGTGGATGAGGCCCTCGGTCTCACCCTCAGGCAGACGGCCGTCGCGGCCCACATATCCGCCCTTGCCGCCGACGATCACGTAGATCGCGTCCTCTGAGTCGCTGGCGTTGCGCATCTTGCGCACCGTGGACGCATCGACCCGCGCCAGCCCGCCCGGCCCCAACTCGTGCTTGGAACCGTCGCCGAACTCGAACTCGAGGCGGCCACTGTGGACGAAGTACAGCTCCTGCTGCTCGTCGTGGTAGTGCCGCCCGGTTTCCGTGCCCGGCGGCAGCACGATCGCGTTGACCCCGAACGCCTCGACGCCGAGCGCGCGGCGGATCTTGCGAAAGCCATAGCCCTCGCCGAGGTCGCCGAGGTCGGCTACGGCGTAGCCATCTCCCTCGACGACCCCGGTTGGGTTCTCAGCCAATTCCCTACTGGCCCGCGGCGGCCCCACCGAACGCCGGCTGACCGGCGGCGGGCACGTCGCCAACCTGGACCGGCTCGTCGCCGACCGGCGGGTACTCGTCTCGCAGCAAGAGCAGGTAGCCGGTCGTTCGGGCGTGCCAGGCGGTCGTGAAGGCAAGCGCGTTGTGGATCCCGGCCGGTTGGTAGCCGCGGAAGACGATCGTCAACCAGGCCACCAGCGCGGCCCCCGTGTGGATGACATTGATCGCGTACTGAAGCACGATCAGGGGCAGGATGAGGACGATCCGGAACAACGCCTTCAGCCGACTCTGCTTCTCCGCCCGTTGCGCCACCTGCAGGCGCACCGGGTAGGTCGGGTCGGGCCCGATTCCGAAGGGCGGGAACTGGTCCGTCTGCAGCGCGACCCAGGCGAAGAAACGGATGAAGTACCGAAGCACCCCGGCATTGAATTCGTAGGCCCACTGCGGGTATCGGCCCAGGATCACCAATGCGAACCAGGCGATGACGACGACCACGAAGGCCGCGATCTCGTAGATGTAGGCGACGATCAGCCAGGGGATCGCGAGAATGAGGCGGAAGAACGTCGTCAGCCTGTTCCTCTCCCTGACGTAGTCGGCTTCGTAGCTGATTGGGTACATCTAGACCTCCAATCTCGTTTGCCGGCTCGGGCTATTGAGGCGCGCCCGGGGCGGGCGGCTCGGGCGGGGGAGGCGGTGCGGCGGGTTGGGCCGCGGCACCGGACTGCTCGAGCGAGAACGGCGGGTAGTCCTCGGTGAGCAGAGCGAAGTAAGCCGTGGCCCGCGTCATGTAGGCGAGCGCCGACCGCAGCGGGTCGAACAAGCCCTCGGAGAGGTTGCCGGTGAAGAGGATCGCAAACCAGCCGATGAACGCGATCACGATCGCGATCAGGGACTGCACATAGGCAAGCAGGATCACCGGGATGCCGATGATCAGCCGGAAGCCCGTCTTCAGTCGGCTGTATTCCGGCTTCGGCGACGGCACGCCGACCCGAATCGGATAGGACGGGTTCTCATCGCCGTTGAACGGCGGCCACTCGTCGGTGCCGAGGTAGAGGAAAGCGTTGACGCGGGCATGGAAGCGCACGTAGCCTCCGACGAAGTTGTAGAGGCCCTCCGGGTACTGGCCGGTGAACACGATCGCGAACCATGCGATCACGACGGCAATCTCGGCGACGAAGCCG
Source organism: uncultured Solirubrobacterales bacterium (assembly GCA_963740555.1). GTDB lineage: Bacteria > Actinomycetota > Thermoleophilia > Solirubrobacterales > 70-9 > Mayfieldus. Next base: position 31,468 of record CAVUES010000005.1, on the reverse strand, counting down.
TAGATGGCCGCGACGATGAACCACGGGATCGCGACGATGTAGCGGAAGAAGGTCGTGAGCCGGTTTCGGCCCGCGCCGGGATAGTCCGCCTCGTAGGTCACTGGGTACATCGGGGTCCTCCGATCGCTTGGGTTGGCCCAACCCTCAGGCCCGCGTGCGCAGAGTAGACCGCGTCGCCGACGCCACTCGGGTGAGTGGACGGATAACCCGCCCGAGACTGGCCGCGTGCACGACCACGGCGACCAATAACCTGTGAATCTCCTGCCTACCACAGGCACGATCATGAACAAGGGAATCTTCAACAAGCAGTACCTGATGACCGCCGGCCCGACGCCGCTGCCGCCCCGGGTCTCGCAGGTGATGGCGGAGCCGATCACCTATCACCGCGCGCCCGCCTTCGTCGAGGTCTACCAGCGCGCGCTGGAGCGCCTTCCGAAGGTATTCCGGACCGAGAACGACGTGCTCTCCTTCGCCGCGTCTGGCTCCGGCGCGATGGAGTCGGCGGTCGCCAACCTGGTCGTGCCGGGAGAGCCGGCCGTGGTCGCTTCAGCGGGCAAGTTCGGCCAGCGCTGGGCCGAGATGTGCGAGGCCTTTGGCGCTGAGACGACCCATCTCGAGTTCGAATGGGGCGAGAAGGTGGATCCGGACCAGGTCGGCCAGGCGCTGGCGAAGCTGGCGCGCCCCGCTCGGGCCCTGTTCAGCACCCAGTCGGAGACCTCGACCGGCGTCCTCAACGACGTCCAGGCTCTGGCCGAGGTCGCCCGCGCCCACGACACCCTGCTCGCGGTCGATGCGATCTCGGGCATCGGCGCCGTCGATCTGCCCCAGGACGAATGGGGTGTCGACGTGGTGATCGGCGGCTCGCAGAAGTCGCTGATGACGCCGCCCGGCCTCGCCTTCGCGTCGGTCTCGGAGCGGGCGCTCGCTGCCGCGGCCGAGAACCCCGGTCGCCGCTACTACTTCGACTGGGCGAAGACCGCGAAGGGCCAGCGCGAGCAGCCGGCCAATAGCCCCTTCACACCGGTCGTGACCCTCTGGCGCGCGCTCGACGTTGCGCTGGAGCTGATCTTCGAGGAGGGGCTCGAGGAAGTGTTCGAGCGCCATGCGCTGCTCGCCCGCGCCGCCCGCGCCGGCATCGAGGCGATGGGCCTGGAGCGCTTCGGCCCCGACGACCCGGACGCAAACGTGGTCACCGTCGCCAGGATGCCCGATTCGATCGACGGCGCCGCGGTGCCGAAGCTGATGCGCGACCGATTCGGCATCACGGTCGCCGGGGGCCAGGGCCACCTGAAGGGCAAGATCGTGCGCATCGCCCACTGTGGCTACTACGGCGCCTTCGACATCGTCGTTGCCCTGACCGGATTGGAGATGGCGGTCCGCGAGCTCGGCCACGACGCCGAGCCGGGTTCGGGTGCCGGAGCCGCCGAGCGCGTGTTCGCCGAAGCCGGCGTCGCCCCCGAGCCGGTCAGTTAGTGGCCGACGAAGCCCAGCGCGTCCTGGTCAAGGAGCGGATCGCCGACTCCGGGGTCGAGCTGCTGCGGCAGAACTTCGACGTCGACCTCGGTCTCGAGATGTCCGACGGCGATCTGGCGGAGAGGATCGGCGACTACGACGCGATCCTGATCCGCTCCGGGACCAAGCTGACCGCCGACCTGATCGATCGCGCCGATCGCCTCAAGGTGATCGGCAGGGCCGGGACCGGCGTCGACAACGTCGACATCGAGGCGGCGACCCGACGCGGGATCATCGTCGCCAACGCGCCGGAGTCCAATTCGGTGGCCGCGGCCGAGCACACGATGGCGCTGATCCTGGCGCTGTTCCGCAACGTCCCGCAGGCCCATGGCTCGCTGACCGGGGGCGATTGGGAGCGGTCGCGGTTCGGCGGCGTGGAGCTCTACGGAAAGACGCTCGGCGTTCTCGGCTTCGGGCGCATCGGCCAGCTGGTCGCCAAGCGCGCGCAGGCGTTCGAGATGGAAGTGATCGCCTTCGACAAGTTCGTCTCCGCGGAGCGCTTTCGCGAGCTCGGGGCCGAGGGCGTGGGGGACACCTCGGACTTCTACGCGCGCGCCGACATCATCACCCTGCACCTGCCGAAGACCCCGGAGACCGAGAACTGGATCGACGCCGAGGCGATCTCCCAGATGCGCGACGAGGTGATGATCGTCAACTGCGCCCGCGGCGAGCTTATCGACCTCGATGCGCTGGTCGAGGGACTGGAGTCGGGAAAGATCGCCGGAGCGGCGCTCGACGTGTTCCCCGAGGAGCCCTTCACCGAGCACCCGATCTTTCAGCGCGACGACGTGGTCGTCACCCCTCATCTCGGCGCGTCGACGGCGGAGGCGCAGGACCGCGCCGGCCAGGTGACCGCCGAACAGGTGACCGCGGCACTGACCGGCGGCGTGGTCACGAATGCGGTCAACATCGTCTCCATTCGGCCGGAGGAGATGGAGGCGCTGGCCCCCTTCGTGCCGCTGAGCGAGAAGCTCGGCCGTCTCGCCCAGGGACTCGGCAACGGCTCGATCGACCGCGTCGTGGCCGAGTTCCGTGGCCGGATAGCCGAGCACGACACCCGCCTGCTCGGGATCGCGGTCCTGGTCGGGATCCTCTCCGGGCACACCGAGGAGCCGGTCAACCTCGTCAACGCCCCGCACATGGCGGAGCAGCGCGGCATCGACCTGGTCGAGCAGCGCGACGTCCTCTCCGAGGACTTCACCGAGCTGGTGACGGTGCGGATCGAATCGGGTGACGACGTGGTCGAGGTCGCCGGTACCGGCGTCGGCCCCCGCAATGAGCCCTACCTGGTCTCGGTGTGGGGCGAGGAGTTCTTCCTTCCCTTCGCCGACCACATAGCGGTCTTCCGCTACAGCGACCAGCCGGGAATGATCGGCAGGGTTGGGACGGCGTTCGGGGAGGAGGGCGTCAACATCATCTCGGCAGCCGTCGGCGCCGAGCAGTCGGGCGATCGCGCGGTGATGGCCCTGACCACCGACGCCCCGGTGCACCGGTCCACGATCGACAAGATCCTCGAGCTGGACGGATTCTCGGTCGGTCGCGCCGTTGACCTCTGACGAGTCCGGGCCCGGCTACTGAGCCTTCTCCACTGACGTAGAGTCACAGCCGATGCGCGCGGTGGTGATCACGAAGCACGGCGGCCCCGAGGTCCTCCAGGTGCAGGAGATGCCCGACCCACCCGTCGGTCCCGGCGAGGTGCGGATAGCCGTCGAAGCCGCGGGGATCAACTTCGCCGACACCGTCGCTCGCGTCGGCCTCTACCCGGACGCGCCACCCGTGCCCTGCGTGGTCGGCTACGAGGTCGCCGGCGAGATCGAATCGGTCGGCGACGGGGTGGAGGACCACAAGCTCGGGGACCGGGTCATCGGCGGGACCCGCTTCAACGGCCAGGCCGAGCTGGTCACGGTGCGCTCCGACATGGCCTATCCGCTGCCGAAGAAGCTCTCCTTCGAGCAGGGGGCCGCATTTCCGGTCAACTACTCGACCGCACAGGCGGGCTTGGTGACCATGGGTGGCCTGGAGCAGGGCGACCGGGTGCTGATCCACGCCGCCGCCGGGGGCGTCGGGATCTCCGCCACCCAGATCGCCAAACTGCGAGGCGCCGAGGTGTTCGGGACCGCGTCACCGTCCAAGCACGACGCGATTCGCGAGCAGGGGGTCGACCACGCGATCGACTACCGCAGCCAGGATTTCGCCGAGGAGGTGATGCGGATCACCGACGGGGAGGGCGTGGACGTGATCTTCGACGCGCTGGGCCCGACGAGCGCCCGCAAGGGCTACCGGATCCTGCGCCCGGGCGGCTGCCTGATCGTCTACGGCGCCAGCGAGGTGTCGACGGGCGAGAAGCGCAACCTGGTCGCCGCGGGGCGGGCGGCGCTGAAGGCGCCGTTCGCGGGCCTTCCCTGGTGGAAGAGCATCGGGGTGATGAACGAGAACAAGGGAGTCTTCGGCCTCAACATGCTGCACTGGTGGGACCAGGAGGGCAGCCTCGATCGGGTCCTGCAGCCGCTGCTGCCGCTTCTCGAAGAAGGCAAGCTGCGCCCCGTCGTGGCGGAGACGTTTCCGTTCGACCGCGCCCCGGACGCCCATCGTTTCATCGCCGAGCGGCGCAACATCGGCAAGGTCGTCCTCGTCCCCTGATCGGACCGCATCGCAGTCGTAGGGGCGGTGTTTTAGTCTCGCGCCCATGAAGCGGGGGACCGTCACAACCGTGCTGATAGTGGTTGCCGGCTTGGCCGCGGCCGCTACCGCCAATGGCGCCGGCTCGGGCGTCTCGGTCGGAACCGGCCCGGGTGGGGAAGCACGGGCATCGGCGCTTCAGCTCAACATCACCGGCTCGCCCGAGGCGGACGAGATTTCGGTGGCGCTGGACGCGACACAGACCCAATTTCTGATCACGTCCCGGAACCCGATCACGGCGGTGCCCGTCCAATGCACGCAGATCTCAACGAACCAGATCGGCTGTCCGACCTCAGAGTTCGTCGCCTTCTCGGCTTCGCTGGGCGTCGGCAATGACGCCTTCTCGGTTGGGCCGTCGATCCACATCCCGGTCTCCCTGAACGGCGGCACCGGCGCCGACACGCTGCGGGGCGGCAGCGGTTCGGACACCCTCAACGGTGGGGTAGGCGCCGATCGCCTGTTCGGCGGCATCGGCGCCGACACGCTGCTCGGGGGCAAGGGCCGCGACGTGCTGAAGGGTGGCGCGGGCCGCGACACGCTGCTCGGGGGCAAGGGCCGCGACGTGCTGAAGGGTGGCGCGGGCCGCGACGTCGAGAAGCAGTAAGGCAGCCGGCTAGGAAGTGTCGGCGCCGGCGGGCGCCGTCCTTCGCAGGTGCAGCCTGCCGCCGACCAGCAGCACCGTGAGCGCGAAGCCTCCGAGCGCCAGCAGGCCGTCGAGGAGAAAGGCCTTCTGCAGCCCGTTGACGAAGTTGTCGGTGGACGAGAAGACGGTGGTGGTGAGGCCGAGCCCGATCGATCCGCCGGCGATCTGGAACATGTAGATGATTCCGCCGGCGAGGCTGGTGCGCGACTCGTCGACCGAAGTCACCCCGGCCGTCGTCGCGGTCGAATAGAAGAGCCCGATCCCGATTCCCAGCAGGACCATGCCGGGCACGATCGCCGCGTAGCCGGAGTCTTGGTGGATCTGCGTGAACAGCAGCGGGCCGGCGGCGATACAGGCGGCGCCCGCGCAGACGATCGGCTTCGGCCCGATTCGGTTGTAGAGCGGGCCGGCGATGAACGAGACGGCCGCGAACACGGCGAGCATCGGCAGCATCCCGGCCCCCGACTTCAACGGTGAGTAGCCGAGCTGGTGCTGCATGAACTGCGGCAGGTACAGCAGGGCCGCGAAGAAGGTCGCCGACATCAACAGGATCGCGAAGCAGGAGGCCGTGAAGCTCTCGTTGCTCATCACGTCGCGGGGCACCAGCGCGTGCTGTCCGGCGCCACGCTCGATGAAGGCAAAGGTGACGATCAGCACCGCCGCCACGGCGAGCAGGACGATGATCTTCGGGTCGCCCCAGCCCCAGTCGTCGACCTGGTCGAGGGCGACGAGCAGGGCCACCAAGCCGACTGAAAGCGTCGTGATCCCCTTGTAGTCCATCCGGGTGTCCTCGGTCTCCGGCTTCGGCTGATGGATCGTCAGGTAGGTGACGATCACCGCGAAGGCGGTCACCGGGATGTTGAAGAAGAAGATCCAGCGCCAGCTCAGCAGGTCGGTGAGGGTGCCGCCGAGCAGCGGCCCCATGGCATTGCCCAATCCGGCGGCGCCGAGGATCAGGCCGCCGGCGAGGCCGGCCTTGTCCTCGGGCAGCGCCGCGTATGTCATCCCGAGGATCGCCGGCCACATCAGGGCGCCGCCGACGCCCATCACGACACGCGTGGCGATCAACCATGTCTCGGTCTGCGCGGCGCCGCCGAGCGCCGACATCGTGGCGAAGATCGCCGCGCCGAGGAAGAAGGCCTCGCGACGGCCGAAAAGGTCGGCGAGCCTGCCGGCGGTGACGATCAGCACCCCGAAGGTGAGCGCGTAGGCGTTGATCACCCACTGCAGCGTGTTGACGTTGGTGTGGAAGTCCTTCTCCATCACCGGCAGGGCCACGTTGATCGCCGAGAAGTCGTTGGCGATCACGATCACGGCGAGCCCCATCGCGAGCAGGGAAAGCCTGGTGGCGCGGGGGATCGAGCCGCTGGCGGTCGTGTCGGGACTGGCTTCGATGGCTGGAGCCTAGGGCGAGCGCAGGTCGCTTTTGCCGGGAATGGACCAATAAGCGCCCTCCAATAACCGTCCGGCGCGCCGGCGCCGTGGTTAGCCGCCGGCTCCTCGGGTAAACAATGGTGGGGTGAACGGGAGTCGCGCCAAACTGCCGACCTGGCTTGCCGCGGTCGTCGCGGCCGCCGCGCTTGCGCTGCCCGGGTTTGCCTCTGCGCATCAGGTGGCGACCCTGTCGGGCGGGGTGATGACGATCACGGGCGACCAGCCGCTCGGCGACATACCGAAGCCCAACGACCTCGTGACGATCGACTACGACGCCGGCGCCAACGAGTTCATCTTCGGCCAGGACACCTTCGGCCCGCACCCGACCGAGTGCAGCCCCGACGCCGCGCACCCGCAGCGGATCATCCACTGCCCCGCGTCGCAGATCTCCTCGATCGTGGTCAATTCAGGCATCGGAAGCGACGAGGTCGACGCGAATCTGGCCGCCGACCAGTCGATCCTGCGGGTCTCTTTGGGGTCCGGCAACGATCACTTCCAGGGCGGCCCCGAGCCCGACCGGGCGAGCGGCGGCTCCGGCAGCGACAAACTTTTCGGCGCCGGCGGCAAGGACAGGTTGAGCGGCGGCGGCTCCAGCGACAAGCTCTACGGCCAGGGCGGCGCCGACAAGCTGTTTGGCGGAGCGGCCCCGGACAAGATCTTCGGTGGGGGCGGCAACGATCAGTGCGTCCCCGGTTCCGGACACGGCAAAGAGATCAGCTGTTAGCCGGCGCCGGGCTGAACCCCGGCCACGCGCTGCGCTAAGCTCCGCGAACCGAATGACGCACCGGCTCCACAGCCTCGCGCTTCTCCTTCTGCTCCCCCGCTAGGGGGATAGAGCGCTGGGCGGCGCGGAGCCGCGAGAACAACAAGGTCATCGGAACAGCAAGCAGAAGGAGGTAGGGCAATGGGCCCCGAGGTATCTGACGCAAACCGCGTCCACATCTTCGACACAACGCTTCGCGACGGGGAGCAGTCGCCGGGCATCTCGCTGAACACCCAGGAGAAGGTCGAGATCGCCCAACAGCTCGCGCGCCTGGGTGTCGACGTGATCGAGGCCGGCTTTCCGATCACTTCGCCGGGCGACTTCGAGGCCGTGACGGAGATCTCGCGACGGGTCGACGGCCCGGTGATCTGCGGCCTTGCCCGCACCCACAAGGCCGACATCGACGCCGCCTGGGGGGCGGTGAAGGACGCCGCGCGCCCCTCGATCCACACCTTCATCTCCACCTCCGACATCCACATCGAGCACCAGCTGCAGACGACTCGCGAGGACGTCAAGGGCCAGGCGAAGGCGGCTGTGGCGCTGGCCCGCTCGTACTGCGAGGACGTCGAGTTCTCGCCCATGGACGCGACCCGCGCCGACGTCGAGTTCACTGCCGAGGTCTGCGCGATCGCGGTCGAGGAGGGGGCGACGGTGATCAACATCCCCGACACGGTCGGTTACACGACACCGGACGAGTACTCCGAGTACTTCCGGCGCCTCTACGAGCTGGTGCCGGGGCTGCGCGACGTACGCATGTCCGTCCATTGCCACGACGACCTCGGACTGGCGGTCGCCAACTCCTACGCCGGGGTGCTCGCCGGCGCACGCCAGGTCGAGTGCGCGGTCAACGGGATCGGCGAGCGAGCCGGCAATTGCTCGCTGGAGGAGATCGTGATGCTGCTGCGGACGCGCAACGACGTCCACGGCCTCGACACCGGCGTCGACAGCCACGAGATCGCCCGAACCAGCCGCATGGTCTCGCGTCTGACCGGCTACGCGGTGCAGCCGAACAAGGCGGTTGTGGGCCGCAACGCCTTCGCGCACGAGTCCGGGATCCACCAGGACGGCGTGCTGAAGGAGCGCACGACCTACGAGATCATGGACGCGACCGAGGTCGGGCTGGATTCGAACTCGATCGTCCTCGGTAAGCACTCCGGCCGCCACGCGCTGCGTGACGCACTCGAGCAGCTTGGCTTCAAGGTCGAGGGCAACGCGCTGAATCAGGCCTTCGCGCGCTTCAAGGAGATTGCCGACAAGAAGAAGCAGATCACGGCGCTCGATCTGGAGGCGATCGTCTCCGACGAGATGCGCGAGCGAACGGAGTCCTACGCCCTCGCATGGTTCGAGGTCGAAGCCGGCACCCGCCACGAACCTGTGGCGGAGGTCGCGGTGAGGATGCCGAGCGGCGAAGAGTCGGTGGCGCGCTCTTCCGGGGACGGCCCGGTCGACGCGATCTTCCGCGCGATCCAGGAGGCCGCAGGAGCCGAGGCGGAGTTGCGCCAGTACCACGTCGAAGCGGTGACCGGCGGCGAGGACGCCCTCGGCGCGGTCACGGTGATGCTTCAGGCGGCGGGTCGCCTGGCGACCGGCCAGGGCGTGGCGACGGACATACTCGAGGCATCCGCGCGGGCCTACGTGCGGGCGCTCGGCAACGCGCTCGATGGCGCGGCGATCCGTGAGGCGGAGGCGGCGACGGCCGATGCGGCGTCGGAGCCCACGCCCGGGCCTTAGCTAACCCGACCTAGACCCGAAGTCGATCGTGAAGGTGGCGCCGTGGCTCCCGCGACCCGGGAATCCGTAGGCGATGCCGACGCCGAGGTCGTGGAAGCCGCCGGTGAGGATCTCCGATCGATGGGGCGGGCTATGCATCCACGCCTTGGCGACCGAGCTCGGCGAGCCGCTGTTCCTCGTCCCGCCGCCGATGATCTCGCCGTACTGATAGCTGTTCGCGCCGGCGAGATAGCCGCTGCCTCCGATCCGGGTCTGGATCGAGCCGCCGCCGGGGCTGTCGTGGGAGAAGTAGTCGCGATGGACCATGTCGCTGCTGTGGCCCTGCGCCGCGTTGCGCAGGCTCTTCTGGGAGTGCAGCCTGCCAAGCCCGTGGTGGTGCCGGATCTTGTTGATCAGGCAGAGCGTCGCGCTGCGCAGCTCTTTGAGCGAGTGCGTGCCTGGGACCCCGCCCGCCCCCTTGCAGCCGCGCCCATGAGCAAAGCCTGGGGCGGGACGTAGGGCGGTTACCGCGAACGCCAGCGTGAGGGTGGCGACGGCGACCACGATCGCGGTCGAGAAGCGTGATTGGACTGAAGGAAAGTGGTGGTTGGACGACATCGAGTGCGGCACCTAAGCAGAAACCTGAAAGGTCAATACCCAGTTTTTTCGCAAGTTGCGCGTCAAAGCTACAAGGAATCGGTGAGCCTTGCGTAAGTACCCGTTCACAAAACGGTTTCAAGGACACCGGACGGATCCCTTCAATTAGATTTCGGCGGGTGGGCGCGACGCTGGAGAGACGCAAGGCATTGGTCACCGGCGCCTCCTCCGGGATCGGCGAGGCTACCGCGCTCGCCCTCGCGGAGGCGGGCGCGACTGTGGCTCTCGCGGCGAGGCGCAAGGACCGCCTCGAGGCGCTCGCCGAGCGGATCGGCGCCGGGGGAGGCAGCGCTCACGCCTTCGAGGTCGACGTCAGTGACGAGACAGCGGCGCACTCCCTGGTTGAGGGCGCCGCGGAGCAGATGGGCGGGCTCGACATCCTCGTCAACAACGCCGGCGTCATGTTGCTGGGCCCGATCGAAGGGGCCGACACCGAGGAATGGCGGCAGATGATCGGCGTCAACGTGCTCGGATTGCTCTACTGCACGCAGGCGGCTCTGCCGCTGATACGTGAGAGCGGGGGAGGGAACATCGTCAACATCTCGTCGGTGGCCGGCCGTGTCGCGTCGATGGGGTCGGGGGTCTACAACTTCACCAAGTTCGGCGTCGTCGGCTTCTCCGAGGCACTGCGCCAGGAGGCGATGCACTCGGGGATCCGGGTCACCGTGATCGAGCCCGGGTTCGTCGAGACCGAGCTCCAGGGCCACAACACCAACCCCGTGGTCGTCGAGGCGATCGAGAAGATGCGCGAGCAAACCGGCGAGGTGCTGACAGCGGAGGACATCGCGGGGGCGATCCGGTACGTGGTCGGCCAACCGCCGCGGGTGAACATCGGCGAGCTCCTGATCAGGCCGACCGGCCAGCAGCGCTAGGGAGGGGGATACTACATACGCGCGTACGTGATAGCGTACGGCGTATCAACGCCACCGTGACAGCAGACGGCGCGGCTCCGGCCGCCGGCGAAGAGATTCTCGCCATCGGCGCCCGCGCGAGGGCGCTGCGCGAGGCGATGGGGCTATCGCTGCGCGACCTGTCCGAGCGAAGCGGCGTCAGCGCGCCGATGCTCTCTCAGGTCGAGCGCGGCGAGACCAGTCCCACCTTGGTGGTCGCGGCCAAGATCGCCGCCGGGCTCGACCTCACCCTGTCGCAGCTTCTTCGCCTCGACGAGAGCAGCCACGCCGTGGTCACCCGCGAGGGCAAGCGGCGCCGCTATTCGCACCGCGGGCATCGCTACGAGGAGCTGACCCCGCCGCTCCCCGGGCAGCGCGCCGACGTCTCCCTGCATACGTTGAAATCAGAGTCGACGACCGGCGGTCCCGGCGACCCGCCGATCCACGAGCCGGGCAGCCGCGAGACCGCCGTCGTGCTCGACGGCGAGGTCTCCCTTGTGATCGACGGCGCGATCCACGAATTGGCGACCGGCGATAGCGTCACCTTCGACGCCGACCTGCCCCACCATTTCCAGAATCATGGAGCCGGAGACACCCGCTTTCTGGCCGTGGTCGCCGCCGGCCTGAGGAGGTCATGATGCAGCGCTCCCCGACGCACTCCCGCACACAATCGGTCGGCTGCGAATCGCCCGATCACGCACGGGGGGTGCGACGGTGAGCGCGAAGACCCTGTTCGACAAGATCTGGGACGCGCACGAGGTTGCCGAAGGCCTGATCTACGTCGACCTGCATCTCGTCCACGAGGTCACCTCTCCGCAGGCCTTCGAGGGGCTGCGCATCGAGGGGCGCAAGGTCCGCCGGCCCGACAAGACGGTTGCCACCGCCGACCACAACGTTCCCACCGACGGCACCGCGTCCGCACGCCTGATCGCCGACGAGCTTTCCCGCAAGCAGGTCGAGGTCCTGGAGCAGAACTGCGAAGAGTTCGGGATCCCGATCTACTCGCTCGGCTCCGACCGCCAGGGGATCGTGCACGTGATCGGCCCCGAGCTTGGCGTCACCCAGCCCGGCCTGACGATCGTCTGCGGCGACAGCCACACCTCAACCCACGGGGCCTTCGGCGCGCTGGCCTTCGGCATCGGCACCTCCGAAGTCGAGCACGTGCTCGCGACCCAGTGCCTGGTCCAGAAGCGACCGAAGACGATGCGGATCGGCTACTCGGGCGAGCTTCGCCCCGGAGTCACGCCAAAGGACCTGATCCTGGCCACGATCGGCCGTCTCGGAACCGGCGGCATGGTCGGCCACGCGGTCGAGTACGCGGGCCCGGCGATCGAGGCGCTCTCGATAGAGGGCCGGATGACGGTCTGCAATATGACCATCGAGGGCGGCGGCCGGGCCGGGATGATCGCCCCCGACGAGAAGACCTTCGAGTGGGTCGAGGGCCGCTCGGGCGCCCCGGAGGACTTCGAGGCGGCGCTGGAACGCTGGCGCTCGCTGCCGACCGAGGAGGGCGCATCGTTCGACACCGAGGTCCAGTTCGACGCTGGCGAGCTGGCCCCGATGGTTACCTGGGGGACGAACCCGGGGATGGTGGTCGAAGTCACCGATCCTGTGCCGGATCCGGCGGCGCTCGACTCCCCGGCCGACCGCGAGTCGGCCGAGCGGGCTCTCAAGTACATGGCGCTTGAGCCCGGCACGCCGATGCGGGAGATTCCCCTCGACCGCGTCTTCATCGGCTCCTGCACCAACTCGCGCATCGGGGATCTGCGCGAGGCGGCGTCGATCGTCGAGGGACGACGCGCTTCTGACAGGCTGCGGGCGATGGTCGTTCCCGGCTCACAGCAGGTGAAGGCCCAGGCCGAGGGGGAGGGGCTCGACGAGGTCTTCCGCGCGGCCGGATTCGAGTGGCGCAGCGCGGGCTGCTCGATGTGCCTGGGCATGAACCCCGACATCCTCGCCCAGGGCGAGCGCTGCGCGTCTACCTCGAACCGAAACTTCGAGGGGCGCCAGGGCAAGGGCGGGCGCACGCACCTGGTCAGTCCGAAGATGGCGGCGGCGGCGGCGATAGAGGGACATTTCGTCGACATCCGGGAATGGAGCTAGATCCTTGTTCCTTGTTGCCAGTAACGAGGAACAAGTACCGAGGAACGAGGAACCAAACCCATGCGCGCAATAGACATCATCGAAGGCCGAGTCTCTTTTCTCGACCGTGCCGACGTCGACACCGACCAGATCATCCCGAAGCAGTTCCTGAAGCGGATCGAGCGAACCGGCTTCGGGGAGTTCCTGTTCTACGACTGGATCCGCGACGGCGAGATCGAGCTGGAGCCGAACCCGATCCTCGTCACGGGGCGCAACTTCGGCTGCGGTTCTTCCCGCGAGCACGCCCCCTGGGCGCTTCAGGACTTCGGCTTCGAGGCAATCGTCGCGCCCTCGTTCGGCGACATCTTCTATGCCAACTGCATGAAGATCGGCCTGCTGCCGGTGATCCTCGACGAGTCGCATTGCCGCGGCGTTGCCGAAGCGGGCGAGGCCCGGATCGACGTCGACGACCAGACGGTCGACTATGCCGGCGGCGTGGTCGAGTTCGAGATCGACGAGGAAGTGAAGCACCGGCTGATGCACGGTCTCGACGACATCGGGATCACGCTTCAGAACACTGCCGCGATCGACGACTTCGAGTCCTCGGGCAGGGCCGATACCGGGCCGGTGACGACGGCGCTGTGAGCGCGAGGCTCAGACAAGGAGCTCGGATTCTGGCCGAGCGCGAACCAAAGACCTGTGAGCGCTGAACCCACTCGCTCGATGAACACCGGCCCACGCGAGTGGGACGCCCGAACCTACGACCGAGTCTCCGATCCCCAGTTCCAGTGGGGGCTGGAGGTCCTCGAGCGGCTGAGCCTGGCCGGCAACGAGTACGTGCTGGACGCCGGCTGCGGCTCTGGCAGGGTGACCGCGAAGCTGCTCGAGAAGCTCCCGCATGGGCGGGTGCTCTGCATCGACGCCTCCGAGTCGATGATCGAGAAGGCGCGCGAGGCGCTCGGCGACCGCGCCGCCTACCTGGTCGCCGACCTCGCCCAGCTCGAAATCGATGAGCCAGTTGACATGGTCTTCTCGACGGCGACCTTCCACTGGGTGCCCGACCATGACGTCCTCTTCTCCCGCCTGCACAGCGCGCTGCGGCCCGGCGGTCAGCTGGTCGCTCAGTGCGGGGGCGAGGGGAACGTCGCCAAGCACGCCCGCGCGATCGTCACGGTCGCCTCGCGGCCCGAGTTCGCACCGCACTTCGAGGGCATGCAGGTGCTCTGGAACTTCGCCTCACCCGCCGAGACCGAGGAACGGCTGCGGCGAGCCGGCTTTGAGCAGGTGTCGTGCTGGCTCGAGGAGAAACCAGTGCAGCCAGAGGACCCCTACGCCTTCGCGACCACCGTGACCATGGGGCCGCACCTATCCCGGTTGCCGGAGGAGTTGCGCCGCCCGTTCGCCGAGGCCGTGCTCGACCTGGAGGACGATCCGCTGATGCTCCGCTACGTGCGCCTCAACATCGAAGCGCGTAAGCCGTGAGCACCGGCTCCCCGATGCGGGTCGTCGTCCTGCCCGGGGACGGAATCGGCACCGAGATCACCGCCGCCGCCAGGCGCCTGCTGGAGGCGGTGGGCGAGTTCGCGTTCGACGAGCGCCTGGTAGGCGGGGCCTCGATCGACGCCAACGGCACCGCGCTTACCGACGAGGTCCTCGACGCATGCCGGGCGGCGGACGCGGTCCTGCTGGGAGCCGTCGGCGGCCCGAAGTGGGACACGACCGACCCCGACGCGCCGCGCCCCGAGCAGGGGTTGCTCGGCTTGCGCAAGGGCCTCGGGCTGTTCGCCAACCTGCGCCCGGTTCGCCCGAGCCCGGCCTTGGTATCGGCCAGCCCGCTGCGCGAGGAGTTGATCGCCGACACCGACCTGCTGGTCGTCCGCGAGCTCACCGGCGGCATCTACTTCGGCGACAGCGGTCGCGACGGCGACACGGCTCACGACGACTGCATCTACACGGTCGCCGAGATCGAGCGCATAGCCCGTACCGCCTTCGAAGCGGCGCGCCAGCGAGCGGGCGACTCAGGCTCGCCGCGCGTCACCTCGGTCGACAAGGCCAACGTGCTCGAGACCTCACGGTTGTGGCGCGAGACCGTGACCCAGGTCTCGGAGGGCTACGCCGACGTCGAGCTCGACCACATGCTGGTCGACAACGCGGCGATGCAGCTCGTCTCCAGGCCCGCCGCCTTCGACGTGATCGTGACCGAGAACATGTTCGGCGACATCCTCAGCGACGAGGCGGCGATGCTGACCGGCTCGCTGGGAATGCTGCCCTCGGCCAGTCTCGGCGGCGACGGCCCGGGGTTGTTCGAGCCGGTGCACGGCTCGGCGCCGGACATCGCCGGCAAGGGGATCGCCAACCCGCTCGCCACCTTCCTCTCAGTGGCCTTGATGCTGCGCTACGGATTGGAGATGCCCGACCGGGCCGCGGCGGTCGAGGAGGCAGTCGACTCCGTGCTCGAGCGCGGGCTGCGGACGCCAGACCTCGTCTCGGTCGTCACCGAGATGCCCCCGATGGCCGATCTGCCCGCCGAGGTCGAGGTCGGCACAGAGGAGATGACCGAAGCGGTGCTCGCCGAGTTGGAGAGATAGCGGCGCCTGGCCCATGCCCGGCCTGGACCGCCCGGGCCCAAAGAGCCACCGATCAGGTTCAGTACGAACTCGACTTTCTCAATGACATACAGGCATAAGCTCAAGGTCGGCCGGCGGGATCGCACGGCCGGATCGCACGGCCGGATCGCACTACGGCGCGGTCACCGCCCACTGACCGCGGATCTGGCTGGTCGTCGCGCCGGAGCTGAAATCGGCTGTCAGCCCGAAGCCCAGGCGGGTAAGCGCTCCTGGGTCGATCGCCAGCGAGGTGAAATTCGCCGACGGGAACGTGATGTACACGCAGAGCTGCCCGGGAGCCGCGTTTGGCGTCTGATTGTTGCCGCCGCTCAAGCCGCTGCAGGCGGAGGTGAAGGCGGGGCTCGCGACCGAGGCGTCGATCACGTTCGCCGCCGGGCCCGACGGCGCATTGAGCAGCGGGAACTGGAAGGTCTCCCCGTCGCGGACTACCTGCGCTCCCGCACCACCTTCCCCGCCACCGATGTTGAACGACCCACGCAGGGTGTCGCCGCTGTTCAGCGTGCCCAGGAACGGGATCGCGCCGGCGTCCACCTTCGCCCTCGTCACGGCTCCGTTGGCCAGCTTCTTCGTGATCACCGCGCTGTTGGACATCTTGCCGCTGCCCACCGCGCCGTTGGCGAGCTCCGAGCGGCCAACCGAACCGGACCTGATCTTTGTCGCGTTGACCGCGTTCTTGTGGATCTTGCGCGAGTGCACAGCGCCGTTCTTGAGCTGCTTCGGCCCGACGCTTCCCCTGGGAAGCTTCGCGATCGCGAAGCCCACCCCTGTGAGCGTGAGGAAGATCGCGATCGTCGCCGTCACGTTGGCGTAGGTGAGCTTGGAACGAAGCCGCTTCAGCACGAGTTACCTCCCATGGTGGCCATTTGATCCTAGTAACCCAGCGCGGCAACTTTAGTCGCGGCCCAGATTGTGTGAGGCCGTGACACAGAGTGTCACGGCACTTGCGTGTCAGGCGCCCTGGCGCCGCAGATGATTGTGTGAGGGCCGCGACACAGAGTGTCGCGGCACTTGCGTGTCAGGCGCCCCTGGGCGCCGCAGATGATTGTGTGAGGCCGCGACACAGAGTGTCGCGGCACTTGCCCCTGGCGCCGCAAATGATGGTCGGGCATACTTTCGGCGCATGGAGAAGGCTGAGCTGATCTGGATGAACGGCGAGTTCGTGCCCTGGGACGAGGCCAAGGTCCACGTGCTCAGCCACGGGCTGCACTACGGCACCGGAGTCTTCGAGGGGATTCGCTGCTACGAGACCGAGCGCGGCCCGGCGATCTTCCGCCACGACGAGCATCTGAAGCGCCTCGATCGCTCGGCCGGCCTCTACCACCTGACGCTCCCGTACCCGATCGAGGAGATCCGCGACGCCACGCACGAGCTGATCCGTCGCAACGGCCTGCACAGCTGCTACATCCGGCCGCTCGCTTTCCGCGGCTACGGCGAGATGGGCCTTTACGCGGATTCGGCGCCGGTCGAGCTGATCATCGCTGTCTGGCCATGGGGGGCCTACCTCGGCGAGGAGGGGAAGCGAAACGGCATTCGAGCCACGGTCTCGCCGTGGCGCCGGATCTCCCCCGACAGCCTGATCCCGGCGTCCAAAGCATCGGGCCAGTACCTGAACTCGATCCTGGCCAAGAACGCTTCGGTCGAGGCGGGCTACGACGAGGCGATCCTGCTCGACCACCGCGGCATGGTCTGCGAGGGCTCGGGCGAGAACATCTTCCTGGTCCGCGATGGGGTGCTCGTAACTCCGCCGCACACCGCTTCGATCCTCGACGGGGTAACCCGCAAGTCGGTGATCCAGATCGCCCGCGATCTCGGCTTCACGGTCATCGAGCGCGACATCGGGCGCGCCGAGCTCTATCTGGCCGAGGAGGCCTTTCTGACCGGCACGGCGGCGGAACTGGTCCCGATCCGCGAGATCGACCACGCGGTGCTCGGAGCGCCCGGCGAGATCACGCGTGTGATCCAGGCGAAATTTGAGGATGCGATCTACGGGCGCGCCGAGGAATACCTGGAGTGGCTCGATTTCGTCGAGCAGGCGGCGCCTGTCGACGAGGGGAGTAGAGTCACCAGCTGATGCAGCGCCGTTTCGAGGCAATCGGGCGAATTAGCGCCGCCGCTGTCGCCTAGCGACCAGCGGCAAGCGCGCTTGCGCGCTCACAGGCCGACAGGCCTCCCGTCCGAACCCTCGAAACCAGGAAGGCATCAGATGCAACAGGTGAAGCTCTACGACACGACCCTACGCGACGGCATGCAAGGTCAGGGCATGTCGCTCTCGGCGCGCGAGAAGCTGCGCATCGTGCGGGCGCTCGACCAGCTCGGGGTGCACTTCATCGAGGCCGGCTTTCCCAGCTCCAACCCGAAAGAGGTCGAGCTGTTCGAGCTGCTCTCCGACCAAGAGCTGGAGACGGCGACGATCTGCGCCTTCGGGATGACGCGTCGACGCGACGTCGCGGTCGAAGACGACGAGGCCTTGGGCGTCCTGGTCGGCAGCTTCGCGCCGGCCGTGACCCTGGTCGGCAAGACCTGGAGCCTTCATCTCGAGAAGGTGACGAAGGTCTCGCGCGAGGAGAACCTGGCGATGATCTCCGACTCGGTGGCCTTGTGCCGGGCGCGGGAGAAGCGGGTGATCTACGACGCCGAGCACTTCTTCGACGGTTGGCGTGAGGACCCCGACTACGCGATCGACTGCCTGCGCGCCGCGGCCGCGGCCGGGGCGGAGAACGTGACCCTCTGCGACACCAACGGCTCCAGCCTGCCGCAGCAGGTGGCCGAGGCGACCGCCGCCGTGGTCAGCGCCCTCGGCGACGAGGTCGAGGTTGGGATCCACACCCACAACGACGCCGAGTGCGGGGTCGCCAATTCGCTTGCAGCGGTGGAGGAGGGGGCGCGTTTGGTGCAGGGGACGATCAACGGCTACGGCGAGCGCTGCGGAAACGCGAACCTGGTCTCGATCCTGCCGGCGCTGCAGCTGAAGATGGGCTTCGACGTCGTTTCGCCCCAGCAACTTTCGACCCTGACCCGGACCGCGCACTACATCGACGAGATCTGCAACGCGACGCCGGACCCGGACCAGCCCTATGTGGGACGAAACGCGTTCGCCCACAAGGGCGGAATGCACGTCGCCGGGGTGAGCGCCGACGTGCGCACGTTCGAGCACACCGATCCGGAGCTGGTCGGAAACCGCCGCGACGTCCTGGTCTCCGAGCTATCCGGAAAGGGGACCGTCGTGAGCCGCGCCGAGGCCGCTGGGATCGCCGTCGACGACGAGGTCGCGCAGCGAACCCTGGAGCGGCTCAAGGAGCGAGAGCACCGCGGCTATCACTACGAGGCCGCCGACGCCTCTTTCGAGCTTCTGCTTCGGCGCGAAGCGAACGAGTACGAGCCGCTCTTCCGCCTCGAGAGCTTCCGGGTGCTGACCGAGAAGCGCGAGGACGGGCGAGTGCAGACCGAGGCCACGATCAAGATCTGGGTCGACGGGGAGCGATACGTGAGGGTCGCGGAGGGAAACGGCCCCGTCAACGCCCTCGACCGGGCGCTGCGCGGCGCGATCATCGACCGCCACCCGCACCTCGCCGACATCGAGCTGACCAACTACAAGGTCCGAATCCTCGACGAGGACCACGGGACCGGCGCGGTCACCCGGGTGCTGCTGGATTCCTCCGACGGCGAGCGCGAGTGGGGCTCGATCGGCGTGTCGGAGAACATCATCGAGGCCTCCTGGGAGGCGCTGGTCGAGTCGCTGGAGTACGCCTTCCAGCCCCGGCCGAAGCCTGGGGACGACCGGGGAGCACAGGCAGAGGGCTCGGGCGCCTTGGCGGCCGGCGACTAATCTGCCTGCGGTGACACCGCAGGACGGCGAGCAGATCCCGCTCTCGCGCCCCGAGCTCCGGGAGCGCGAAGAGACGCTGCTGCTGGAGGCATTTCGATCCGGCCGCCTATCGCTGGGGCCGATGCTGGAGCGCTTCGAGCAACAGTTCGCGCTCTGGCTGGGGGTCGAGGACGCGGTCGCCGTCTCCAGCGGCACGGCCGGGCTTCACCTCGGCGTTCGGGCGCTCGGATGGGGCGACGGTGGCGAGGTGCTCACGAGTCCGTTCAGCTTCGTGGCCTCCGCCAACTGCCTGCTCTACGAGCGGGCGCGGCCGGTGTTCTGCGACGTCGATCCGGTGACGCTGAATCTCGACCCCGCGGCCGCAGCCGATGCGGTGAGCGAGAAGACGGTGGGAATCCTGCCGGTCCACATCCTCGGTTGGTCCGCCGCGATGCCGGAGCTCGAGCAGCTGGCGGCACGGCAGGGGCTCGGCATCCTCGAGGACGCCTGCGAGGCGATCGGCGCCCTCGACTCCGAGGGCCGGCGGGTCGGCACGCGTGGGAATGCGGCCGTGTTCGCCTTCTATCCCAACAAGCAGATGACCACCGGCGAGGGCGGGATGCTGGTCCCACCGGGACCGGACGTGGCGGCCCGCTACCGCAGCGAGCGAAACCAGGGGCGCGCCGTCGACATGGACGTGCTCGAGCATGAGCGGCTCGGTTTCAACTATCGCCTCTCAGAGCTCGCCTGCGCCCTGGGCATCGGCCAGATCGAGCGCATCGAGGAGCTGCTGCTGCGGCGCTCCTATGTTGCCTCCGCCTACGAGGAGCGTCTGACGGCGATGGTCGCCGACCATGGCGGTGGCGGCGAGGACGGGCTTCTGGTCCCCGCCGCGGAGCACGGCAGCGAGCGCCGCAGTTGGTTCGTCTACGTAATCCAGCTTCCGGCGGCCGTCGACCGCGCCGCGGTGATCTCTTCTCTCGCCGAGCAGGGAATTCCGTCGAAGGCCTACCTGCCGTGCCTGCATCTGTTCCCGCACCTTCGCGAGCTCGGCTACAGGGAGGGCCAGTTTCCGATCGCAGAGCGCGCTGGCGCACGATCGCTCGGGCTGCCCTTCTTCACCTCGATGCGCGAAAGCCAGGTGGATCGCGTCTGTGAGGCGCTGGCTGCCGCGCTGGCTCAGTCCATCGTGCGCTCTTCGAGCACCTCGTAGATTCGGGCTAGACCCTGCCCTCGTCGGCCATCCAGCGCACGGTGCGGCGGATGCCCTCCCGCCAGGGCGTGAACTCGACGCCGAGCTGCTCGCGGGCTTTGGTGTTGTCGACCTTCGCCTGCCAGAGTAGGAACTCGAGCTGTCCCCGGCCGAGCAATGGGGGCCGTCGAATCACGCGAGAGAGGCCTTCGCCGGCGGCCGCCATGCCCTTGGCCAGCGAGACGGGAAGGGTGGGAGGGACCCAGCCGCGCCCGGCCTCCTCGACCGCCGCGGCGACGATCTCGCGCATAGACGCGAAGCCGTCGCCGAGGATGTAGCGCTCGCCGGGCGCGCCGCGCTCGAAAGCCGCCATATGCCCGGCGGCGACGTCGTCGACGTAGCCGAGGGTCATGCCGCCGGGTGGGACCGCGGGCAGGCGGCGGCGAACCGCGTCGCGGATCGCGTTGTCGAGCCCGGAAGCCGCCCACCGACCGGGCCCGTAGACACCGGCCGGGTTGACGATCACGACCTCGACGCCGTCGCCGGCGGCGGCCAGGACCAGCTCCTCGGCGTGCTGCTTGGAGCGCTCGTACGCGGTCCCCTTTGGATAGTCGGCGAGCTGCTCCTCGGTCATCGTGCCGCCTGTGAAGGCATGAAAGACGTCGAAGGTCGAGGTGTGCACGACGCGGCCAACGCCCGCCTGGCGCGCCGCCACGACCACGCTCTGGGCTCCCTGGGCGTTGACGCGCTCGAAGGCACCCGAGTCCGGGAGCCACTGCTCGTAGATTCCCATGCAGTTGAAGACGCCCCCGACCCCGTCGAGGGCCGGCGGGATCGTCTCCGGCTCCGTGACGTCGCCCCGTACCAGCGTCACCTCGGCCGGCAAAGCGCCCTCGGCGGCCGCCGGGTCGCGCACCAGGGCCACCACGTCGTCGCCGTGTTCGACCAGCCGTCGCGCCACCGCGTTGCCCACCTTGCCAGTCGCGCCGGTGACCATGAACCGCATCGGCGCAGCGTATCTGGCAGCGAGTCGTGGATTGCCAGCCATAATCGCCGCTCGTGAGCGCGAGGCTCGAGCAAAGAGCAATGGGCAAGGCCGAGCGCGAACACCAATGACGATGACACGCTTCCGCAAGAACCCCGACCCGCGCTTCTGGCGCCTCAACCGCTCGATCGAGTTCGATTGGCGGCTGGCCCCGTACGACGTCGACCAGTCCCGCGCCCACATCCAGGCGCTGCGGGAGGTCGGGGTGCTGACCGATGCCGAGCTCTCCGAGCTCGACCATGGCCTCGAGGCGATCGGCGCGGAGCTGGAGCGGGGAGAGTTTCGCTTTCAGGACTCAGACGAGGACATCCACATGGCGATCGAGCGCCGCCTGGGGGAGCTGGTCGGCGAGGTGGCGGGCAAGCTGCACACGGGCCGCTCGCGAAACGATCAGGTGGCGACCGACGTCGCGATGGCTGTGCAGTCGCATTCCCTGCGCGCGATAGAGCTGCTGCGCGCGGTGATGGGCCGCCTCACCGAGCTCGCGGAGAGCCACCGCGATTGGCCGATGCCGGGCTACACGCACCTCCAGCGCGCCCAGCCCGTCTACCTCGGCCACCATCTGATGGCCTACTTCTGGATGCTCAGTCGCGACGTGTGGCGCTTTCAGCTCGCGCTCCACACCGCGAGCGTGATGCCGCTTGGCTCAGGGGCGCTGGCCGGCGTCAACTGGGAGATCGACCGGCGCGCGGTCGCCGACGAGCTCGGCTTCGAATACGTCTCGCCGAACTCGATCGACGGCGCCTCCAATCGCGACTTCGTCCTCGACTACCTTGCCGCCGCCACCGGCTGCGCGATCCATCTCTCGCGGCTTGGAGCGGAGATAGTCCTCTGGTCGAGCACCGAGTTCGGGTTCTGCGAGCTCGACGATTCCTTCTCCTCGGGCTCAAGCATCATGCCCCAGAAGAAGAATCCCGATTCGGCCGAGCTGCTGCGCTCGAAGTCGCCACGCGTCGCCGCCGACTACGCCGCCCTGGCCGGGGTGATGCACGGGTTGCCGCTCACCTACGCCAAGGACATGCAGGAAGACAAGGAGCCGCTGTTCGATGCGATCGACACGGTTGAGCTGTGCCTGGAGATGGCCGACGGCATGCTCGCCGGGATCAGCTTCGACCGCGAGCGCCTGGCCGCCGCGTCGGCGGACGAGATGCTCGCCGCGACCGAGATCGCGGACCTGCTCGTCCGCCGCGGGGTTCCGTTCCGGCAGGCGCACGAGATCGTCGGTGGGCTCGTACGCCATGCGCTCGATCAGGACAAGGCGCTGTCGGAGCTCAGCGCCGAGGAGCTGCGCGGCTTCTCCGAGCACCTCGACCAGGAGTACTACGAGGTGCTGCGCGAGACCAGCTGGCTGGAGTCGAAGGTGATCGAGGGCGGCACGGCCTCGGCGCGGCTGTCCGATCAGCTGACAACCGCGCGCACGGCGCTGCGCGGCGTCGACACGATTCTCAGCGAGCGGCACTCGTAAGCTTGGCCGCGTGAGCGAGCCGCTCGGCGAGGAATTCTTCGACCGATCCGTGCACCAGGTTGCATGCGACCTGCTCGGCTGCACCCTTCTGTACGGCGATTGCGGCGGCGTGATCGTGGAGACCGAGAGCTACGAGCGCGACGACCCCGCCTGCCACGCCTACGTCGGACGCACGGCTCGCAACGAGGTGCTGTTCGGCCCCCCTGGGCGGGCCTACGTCTATCTCTCCTACGGGATCCACAGCCTGCTGAACGCGGTTGCCGAGCCCGACGGTCAGGCGGCGGCGGTCTTGATCAGAGCGCTGCGGCCCACCGTCGGACTGGATGCAATGCGCGGTCGCCGCGGGCGCCTGGACGAGGAGGAGCTGTGCTCGGGGCCGGGCAAGCTCACTGAGGCTCTCGGGGTCGAGCTGGCCGACAACGGCGTCAGCCTCAGCGCCCCTCCGTTCGCGGTCCTTCCGCGTGCGGGCGAGTGGGCCGAGGTCGAGGTCGCGGTCGGCCCGCGGGTCGGGATCAGCAAGGCGACCGAGAACCCGTGGCGCTTCTGCGCCGCGGATTGTCGCTTCGTCTCTCGCCCCTGGCCGGCCGAACAGGCGGCCTAGCGTCTCGATTCGAGCGAGGCCCGGATGAACAACGGGGTCAGGGATTACAGCTAGCCCGGCGCGACGCCGCCGGCGCCCGTTGCCGCACCGCCGCCGCTGGGCGCGGGCGCTGGTGTCGCGGGGGCCGCCTGCTGGGGGGCGGCCTTGCCGGCCCCACCGCCACCGCCACCTCCACCGCCGCCTGTAGAGGTGCTGCCGGTTGACGGCGCGGGCGGGGAGTAGCTCTGGGTGCCGGAAGAGGTTGACGGCACAACTGGAGAGCTGCTCGTGCCGCCGTTCTTCTTCGCCGCCGCGTGCTCGGCCCTGATCTGCTCCCAGGCGGTCATAACCTGGTACCAGATGTCGGCTGGGATCGTGCCTCCCTCGACCGGAGAGCCGCCGTACTCGGTCGACATCGACTGGGTCGAGTCGCCATGTCCGACCCATACGCAGGTCGTGGTGTCGTGGGTCGCGCCGCAGAACCAGGCGTCGCCGTAGTTCTCGGTCGTGCCCGTCTTGCCCCACTCGTAGTTCGAGACGCCGGCGGCATGGGTGCCGGTGCCGTTGCTGACCACCGTTTGCAGGATGCTCTTCGCGGTGTCGGCGATCGATTGCGGCACCACCCGCGTCTTCAGCGGGTCGTTGTCGTCGATCGTCTTGCCCCCGGACGTGACCTTCGTGAAGGCGACCGGGTCGACTCCAGGGTCGGGAGCGAGGGTGCCGCTGATCCGCTGTCCTCCCTCGGCCAGCGTCTCGTACGCGTGCGCCATCTCCAACGCGTTCAGGCCCTCCTTGAGGCCGCCGAGCACCATCGCGGGGTTGACCGAGACGGGGGTCGTGATCCCCATCCGGCGTGCGGTGCGGGCGATGTACTTCGTGCTCTCCTTCGGGGTCTTTTTCAGGTGCAGGCCGAGGTCGGCGTAGACCGAGTTGTCGGAGTAGGTGGTCGCGGTGGTCAGCGAGGCCGAGCCGAGGTAGCTGTTGGCGTAGTTCTTCACCGTGAACACTTGCTTGCCGTGCTTTCCGAAGTGAAAGACCTTGGGGGCCGAGGTGAACACCTCATACGGTGAGTGACCCAGCTCGAGCGCCGAGACCAGGGTGAACGGCTTGAAAGAGGAGCCCGGCTGGCGAGCGCCCTGGGTGGCGATGTTGAACTGGCTCTGGTCGTAGCCGGGCCCGCCGACCATCGCCTTCACCTCGCCGGTCTGGTTGTCGATCACGACGACAGATCCGGTGATGCCGACGCCGGCGGTGTGTTGGTAGACCGCGTCCTCGGCGGCCTGTTGCAGGCTGAGGTCGAGGGTCGACTTCACCTTCAGGCCGCCGAAGAACGCCTTGCCGGCTCCGTAGCGGTCGACGAGCTGCTGGCGCAGCCAGGTGGTGAAGTAGGGCGCCTTGGAGTCGATCTGGGGCGGCTTTATGTCCGCGGGGGAGGGGAGCGCCGAGCGGACGCCCTCGGTGTACTGCTGATCGGTGATGTACCCCTGGTCCCGCATCTTCGACAGCACCTCGTCGCGGCGGTCCTTTGCCGCGACCGCGTCGGCCTTTGGGTCGTATGCCGAAGGTGAGGCGATGATGCCGGCGAGCATCGCCGCCTCCTGCGGCAGCAGGACCGACGCACACGGCTCGGCCTGGGTGCCGCAGCCGGGGTGGTTGTAGCCGAAGTAGGTGCGAGCGGCGGCCTCGATTCCATAGGCACCCTCGCCGAAATAGATCG
This sequence comes from uncultured Solirubrobacterales bacterium, assembly GCA_963740555.1. GTDB lineage: Bacteria > Actinomycetota > Thermoleophilia > Solirubrobacterales > 70-9 > Mayfieldus. The sequence continues at coordinate 6,667 of CAVUES010000005.1, read as the reverse complement.
TGTTCAGGTACTCGGTGAGGATCTTGTCCTTGCTCCAGTGCTGCTCGAGGCGGTAGGCAAGCGCGGCCTCGCGGAACTTCTCGAAGACCGTGCGGCTGCCCTGCGCCTCGAGGGCGTTCTTGACGAACTGCTGGGTGATCGTCGAGGCGCCCTGCTTGGCGCTGCGCGAGAGAATGTCCTGGACCAGTGCCCTGGCGATCCCGTGGTAGTCGATGCCGCCGTGCTGGTAGAAGCGGCTGTCCTCGATCGACACGGTGGCGTTCTTTACGTTCTGGGAGATCTGACCGGACGTGAGCAGGATCTTGTTCTGGTCGCTGCTCAGGGTCCCGATCTGAGCGCCGGTGTCGTCGAAGACGACGCTGTTCTTCGCGGCCCGGAACTGGGCGAAGTTGTAGATCGCCGGCAGGTCGCTGGAGACCGCCGCCATCATTCCGAAGACGGTAGAAACAAGGGCAAGCACTCCGAGGCCAAAGAGCACGAAGAGCATTCGAAGCTTCTTCAGACGTGGCTTGTGACGGCCCGGGAGGCCCGGCGGAGCCGGTGGCGGGGCGATCGGGTCGGGCGGTTTGCCGTTGCCGGCCCCCCCGTCGCCATCGGCCGGAAGCGGTGACTTCGGGGTCGCGGGCAGCTCACGATCGACGCGGGCCGCGCGGGCATCGCGATCTGGCTCCGCGGTGGCCTGGTCGGGGGATTCGGCGGCGCGGCTCTGCGGGGGTTCGGGCTCGGCGGTTTGAGCCTCGCTCACACCATCGCCGTCAACTGCATCCGATGCGTCGTCGGCGTTTGAGAACTCGAATTCGATCTCTGAGGTCTCGACGAATCCCGGTTCGCCGGGTGGCTCCGCCGCGGTCGGCGGTTTTCTCCTGCCGTTCTTGCGCCTAGGGCGCTTGGATCGCGACTCTGTGCCTCGTTCCATCAAAGAGCGCCTGATCGGGGCTGGCGACGCCGCTGCTGAGGACGCGCCACAAGACCGTATCGCCACCCTTCAGAGCAGCGACGACGGTAGCCGCCAAGCCGGTCGGGCAGTCTAGCATTGGCCCCGTGCCGGATCCGAGGGCTGATGCAGAGCGATTGGCGACCAATGCGGTCGACGTCCTACCCGAGGGCGCGCTCGCCGAACAGCTCCAGCGGGGGCGGCCGCTGCGGGTGAAGCTGGGGATCGACCCGACCACGCCCGACATCCACCTCGGGCACACCGTGGTGCTGTCGAAGCTGCGCGAGTTCCAGGACGCCGGCCATCTCGTCGTCTTGATCGTCGGCGACTTCACGGCCCGGGTTGGGGACCCGAGCGGGCGCTCGGTCCAGCGTCCGGTGCTCTCGGACGAGGAGATCGCGGCAAACGCCGCCACCTATCAGGAGCAGGCGTTCAAGGTGCTCGATCGCGATCGCACCGAGGTGCGCTCGAACAGCGAGTGGCTGGAGATGGGCTCCGGCGAGCTTCTCGAGTTGCTCTCGCGCGGAACCGTCGCCCGCCTCTTGGAGCGCGACATCTTCAAGAAGCGGATCGAGGCCGACGAGGCGATCTCGGTGTTGGAGTTGATCTACCCGCTGCTCCAGGGTTACGACTCGGTCGCGATCGACGCCGACGTCGAGCTCGGCGGCACCGACCAGAAGTTCAATTTGCTGTTCGGTCGCGACGTCCAGATTGCGCATCAGAAGCCGCCGCA
>CAVUES010000004.1:0-25161 GCA_963740555.1 uncultured Solirubrobacterales bacterium | reverse complement strand
CGAGGGCTTCGGCGCGGTCGCTAAATACCCTCACGCGCGACAGCTTCTCGCCTTCCAGCTCATAGAGATTCGTGAGGGGTTGGGTCATTTGGTAACCGCGCTCGGACTCGATTTGCAACGTCAGGTAGCCGAGAACACGGTTGTGGTCGAGCGGCCGAAGCCGCTCCACCTCCAATTCGAATCTGGTCGTCCCCTCATCGATGCCCTGGAAAAAGTTCCGGATCCCCTGTTCTCCGCGGTTGGGCCCGTCGATAACCGTCAGCTGGTTGGTCATCTCGAAGTCGGTGTGACACAGCGCCAGATAGGCGTCGACGTCCCGCTCGTTGATGGCGGCAATAGCCCGGCTCACGATCTCGACGTTCTCCTCTGGCATCGCCCGCACAGTATCTCGGCCTCCCGCGGGATAACCAATGCCAATTCTCACGTGCTACCCGGACCTTCGGCATACCTGTCACCCAGATGAGGCTACGCCGCGAGTCGGTCCCGCCAAGAAGGAAAACTCGGCCGCATCAGAAGCGGCGATTCCGGCAAGGACTGCCAGAGAGGCGGAAACGCTGGCCGATTCGGGTTCGGCCGCAACGAGGTCGGCAACCTCGAGGAACTTCTTGGCCTGCCCCTGTCGTGCGCGTGCCTGCGCGCGGGTGCAGTCCTGGGTCCGTCCCCCAGCCCGGGCCATCAAACCGCGGCGCTGAACAGGCTGGCCGGGTCTTGGCCGACCAAGGCGATGCCGTCAGACATGAGGTCAGCCACGACCGGCGGCTGCTCGGTGGCCAGCCGGTCAATGTCAGCGGTTGATACCTCGACGAGGCTGGCGTGGTTGCCACACCACTGCTCTACGTCACTGGCGAGACTGTTCAACTGGTTCCGCCAGCGGGGATCGTCGTCACTGATCTCCGCCGGGCGAACGATGAGCAGGTCGATGTCGCTCTCGGTGTCCCCGTCTCCTCGCGCAGCCGATCCGAACAGCGAAGCGTGTGCGGGAGCAACCTCCCAACCTTCCATCGCTCGACGCAACCGCGCGATCAACTCCGGTCGCATGCCGGCAAGGACCTCCACCGCGGGAAAGGCGAGGTGGTCGCGGTTCAGTGTGTAGAGCAGGGCTCTGCCGGCCTCCTCCCGGTGAACCAAGCCCTGCTCGACCAGACGCGCCAGGACGTTGAGCACTCCTTTGTGCGATTCCCCGCGGTCGAGCAGGCGCGCGACCCCACGGCCAGTTAGGGGGCCGGTCGTACCCGCGAGCGCGACGAGCACCTCGCCGTCTAGGCTCGGGCATACAGCGGTGTAGGGGCGGGAGACATCCATGCTTTGAATACTTTAGTACCCATTTGGGTGTTTTCAAACCCACATGGATAGCTTAGTACCCATTTGTCACCCCGCACCATCGCGGGCGTGCCCGTAGCGCTCGTAGATCACCCGTGAGCCGAACGTCCTGGTCTCGATCAGGTCCAGCGGGACGTCTTCGGTGACCGGCGGCAGGTATGGCGTGCCGCCACCGACGACGATCGGATTGCGGAACATGCGCAGCTCGTCGACAAGGCCGAGCTCGATCGCCGCCGCGGCTAGGCCGGCGCCGCCGATCCCGACGTCCTTGTCGGTCGCGTCGAGCGCCGCAGCGGCTTCCTCGGCCACCGACGCCTCGGCGAGCCGGGCGTTGCCCTGAACGCTGTCGAGCGTGCGGCCGAAGACGACCTTCGGGATCGCGCACCAGGCGTCGGCGAACGCGGCGTCGAGCTCGCTGTCGCGCATCGACGGATCCGTCTCCCACACCAGCATCGTCTCGTAGAGCCTGCGGCCCAACAGAAAGCCCCCAAGCTCCCGTGTCTGCGTGACGTGGAAACGAAACTGCTCCTCGTTGGGCACCGACCAGGAGAACGCGCCCTCACGGTCGGCGATAAAGCCGTCCACCGAGACGCTCATCGAGTAGATCAGCATGGCTTCAAGCTCATCGCACCGTAGCGACGGACGATGATCGCGATGAAGTTCACCATTGAGCTTCGGAGCGAACTAGTCCAAGAGCGGCGCTCAACGCTTCCTCGCTGTGGCTGAGCGCAGCCAGACGCTCGAGATGATGCCGAGAGGCCAGGGCCCCGTTGACTGCCGCCACGAACTCGGCGATCCGGCGCCGTTCGGTATCGGCTTCTCCATCAAGCCGCTCGAACCACTCGCTCACTTCAGTCCAGCGCCAGACGCGCGTCTTTGCGTCCACGTGAGCAACCGGCGTCGGAAAGCCGCCCGGTCCTCTGTCGCCGGCGACCAGCTGATTGATGCTCTGCCGGGTTCGGCCAGTTCGTTGGGCGATTGCAGCGGCGGTGACGAGATCGTCCGGCGCCACTCGGATGACCGGGAGCTCTGGCACCGTGCGCTCGATGCCCTGGATCGCGCTGACGACGGCTTCCTCGAAGCTCGGTGCCTCTCGATCGAACTCAGCGAAAGGCATGCCGTCGATCTCACCGAATGTGCCGTCGTCGAGTCCCGCTTCGAACAGGCGGTCCAGGACTTCGTCGGAGACCACGTCTCCGCCAAGGATCAGCGTGAAGTTGTAGGCATCCATCTGAGTCATGTCTCCTGATGCGGGCATCTCACAACCGCCTTCCGCAGCTGCCTCGCATGGTTTCTCCGGGCTGCGGGGAGTCCCCCATATCGAGGCGATGCATCCTGAACCGCAGAACATCTTTCCCCACGAGTGGGCACGCGGCCCGCTCTTCTTGATCCGCCAACCCCGCTCAACAGCGAACTTGAGTGCGCCGCGGATCGTCTTGTTCGGATGCTCATCGGCAGAACCCGTGAGGGTGTTGACAATTGACAACAGGCTACCAGCTGTACTCACAGGGCCCCTCAGCCGATCACGTTCCGGATCTCGTCGAAGCTCCGCCGCAGCGGATGCGTGTAGCGCGAGATCATCGTCTCGACCCGATGGCCAGCGATCTCGGCCAGGTCGGCGTCGTTGACGCCGGCGGCGCGGAGATGCGAGACGTAAGAGTGGCGGCACTCGTGCGGTCGGATGTCGATGCCCGACGCTTGCTGGGCCGGGTACCAGACATCGCGGTAGAAGTTCCGTTCGCGCCAGAGCTTGCCGGTCGGGGTCGGGAAGAGCAGGTCGGTGTCGATCCGCGACGGCATGGCCTCGATCAACGCAGCCAGCCCGGGCGGGCAGGGAACGACCCGACCGGGCGAGTCGGCGCCGTGGTCGGTCTTCGTTCCCTCGAGGACCACTCCCTCATGTGCCGTGCGCCGCACAACGAACGTCTTGCCATCGAAGTCCTCGCGCCGCAGCGGCAGGACCTCGCCGAGACGCATGCCGGTGTCGGTGAACACGCGGACCATCGGCTCCCATTTGCCGGCCGCTGCCGCGAACCGGTGCATCTCGCCGAAGCTGAATACGCGCTGCACCCGCGGCGCCTTCCGCGCGCGGGGGTCGTTAGCGCGAACCCGCAGGCCCTTGAACGGGTTGACTCTGCGATCTCGTCGGTGATCGCGTCCTCGGTCATCGCAGAGAGCGTGGCGAGAATCCCCCGGGCACCCGTCGCTGCCCGACCCTGGAACCGGAGTAGGTGATAGATGAGCGCCAAGGCGTGGCGGCGGCGAAGATCGCGAAACGGCCAATCGCGGAGAGCGACACCCTCCAGCGGCACGTCAAGGACGCGGCTGATGCGGTGCTCATTGGTCGCGTTGGTGCGTTCAGAGCGCGGGAAGCGATCGGTCCAGGTCGCAAAGAACTGGCCGACCGTCTCAGCGCGGTCTGAGCGTTCGTAAGCCTCGTCGATCGCCTGCTGCGCCTCACGCTTGCGATCGAAGGTGCCCTTGCCGTCGTTCCAGGGCGGCTTGGCGATCCGCCGGCGGCCATCGCGACCGGTGTAGCGGGCGACCCAGACCAGCTCGCCTGAGGGGTTGACGCGCTTGATCGGCGACTCGCGCCGCCTCATGCCGCCCTTCCGTTCTCCCGCCGCGCGGCCAGGAAGGTCTCGACATCGCGCGGGTCGATCCGTCGCGAGCCGCCCAGCTTGTAGGAGGCGAGCTCGCCTCGACGGATCCAGGTGCGCACGGTGCGATCCGAGACCGCCAGGTGATCGGCGAGCGTGCGCTCGGTGAAGAAGGGGGGGCATTGCTCGCAGGCGGCAACTCGAGCTGGCGGTATTGGGAGACGGCGGGCATGGCGCTTCGCCGTCGATGTCCGCGGCAAGCGCGCTTTGCCTCGCCGATTGCGGCCAAATCCGGCCTCACGAGGAGATGGGTCGCGAGGGCGGCGAACTAGCCCCTCGCCTCGGCCAGCCGTCGCCGAAGCTCGGCGCGACCCTCGGCGATCGACCGGTTGACCTTCGTGTAGGTCCAGCCGGTCAGCTGGCAGATCTCGGTGTAGCTATGGCCGAGGCCGAATAGACACAGGGCCCGGCGCTGGTCGGACTTGAGCGCGGCGATGGCCCGGCGGCGCCGCGCAAGCGACTCCTCCGCGCAGACGCGCTCTTCGGGAGAGGAGGAGCCACTGGCGATCGTTTCGCACAGCGCTTGGCCGTCGTCCTCGCGGCCGGGCGAGTCGAGGCTCAGCTCGCGCCGGCGACTGGCACGCCGACGAAGCGCCCATGCCTCGCGCTTGATCGTCGTATAGAGCCAGGGAAGAGGCTCCCAGTGACCGTCGTAGCGCTCCAGGAAGAGCAGGTAAGCGCGCTGAAGCGCATCTTCAGCGTCCTCCGGTAGCTCGGCGTGCTTGCGCGCATGCCGACGAAGGAGCTGGTCCGAGCTTCGAATGAGTGCCTCCAAGAGGCGGGCATTTCGGTCGCGTTCGGGTCCTGCGGATGACTTCGTCTGGGCGTCCATGCGGGCGGCCAAACGCACGGCTTTGCCGTGCCAACATGGGCCGCCCGGCGCCCCGACGAAGACCGCTCAGGACCCCTTCGCACCGAAGGTCAGACACTCGGCGATTCAGGCACGAAATGAGGCCTCACCGGAGGGTGCGTAGTGTGTCGGGGGTCGAGGTTGGGGTCTAGGTGAGGCTCGGGGGGAAAGCAATCTTTGGTCCTGGACCGGGATGAGACCCTTGCGAATGGCTGAATCCCTCGAAGGAGGCGGTTGATCTGCTGGAGGGGTGAATTCGAGGGGCGATCCTCTGCCGAATGGCACTCGAAGGAATCAGAACCGCTGCCGCTTCTCGCGCAAAGGAGGCGCGACCAGACCGGGGCCGAGCGTGCCTCCTCCGCATCAAACCAACCAAGCACGTCTCCGTGGAACCCGGGCTGGCTCAAGCCCGGCCAGCCTGCGACCCGGGCAGCGCGGCCGGCGCCCACCTAGGCTCGGGCTAAGAGAGGCTCGCGATCAGGCGGTGGCGCCCTGCGAGGCGCCGCCAGCCCGCGACAGCACGATGCTCACGATGATGATCCAGATGAGGCCCAAGGCGGCGCCGGCCCACCAGACGGGTGTAAAGCACAGGATTCCGATTACCAGGGCCGCCCAGCCGAGCCATTTCGGCAGGGCCACGGTCGTAATCGTTGCACCGGCCACGCCGATCAACATGAGCCCGAGCGCGAATACGAAGGCAATGAGAATGTTGTTGTCGAGACCGTTGAGCGCCACCATCGCGTCCGAGCCGAAGCCGTGGGTGCCGCCATCGGCGATCGCCACATGGACGCCACCGGCGACAAAGAATGTCGCTACTCCCGCAATTCCGCCGATCAGCACCAGCGTCGACCAGAGATTGCCGGAGGTCTCAGCCGCCCTCAGATGGCCGTAGAGGAAGGCGATGAAGATCGCCAGGAATACGAGGCCCACGGCGACGACCCCCACGGTGAGCTCCGCCTTCTGATGATGGTCGGCGTAGTAGGAGGTGATCGTCTGCGCCGAGTCGGTGACCTGCGGGCCGCCATTGCTGATCACGAAGAAGCCGACGATGAACGCTGCGACGAAGACGATCCCACTGAGCGGGGCGAGGCGTTGGGAGCTCACAGGTGCCACCTTTCAGTAGGGGCTTTTCCGACGGGTACCTCCCTTGCCAGGGAGCCTATGCATTGAGGCGGACGCGGGCCCTCCATGCGTGCAAAGCGCAGGCCTGCGCCAGGTTCGTGGGATCGTTGGTGGCCCCTCGCGAGCCTGAGGAGCGCGAGCTGTGCCGGTTAGGGCGACCCCTTTGCCCCCCAAACGTCTGGGGTTCGGCGATAAGGGGGTTTCAAACCTTCGACTCCGGCGCGGCGGAGGGTAAAGCTGGTGCGACTCAAGTCTCTCGGACCCGTGCGATCGGCGCACGATCCCCTCGTTGGGAGACCGCGTCCTAAATCGGCCCTTGTCGTGCTTGATTAGCTCCAACTGCGGCGTCTGCTCGTTCGGCGCCAGCCTCGAGGAGAAAGTCGTCGGCCCACCGCGGTAATCACAAACCTCGTGACCCTCAGCGCCGAGGGTGTAGCAGCGCCACCCGCCTGCGTTCAAGGCCGGGGAATATCCCTCAAGCCCTTCCTCGAGATCACCTACGACGAAGGCGGTCTGAAAGATCGAGCGCCCGCGAATTCCTCGACGGCGATCAGAGAGCGAAGGCAGGGCACGCCCGCGCGGGGTTTCGCTTTCGCGTGAGGCTGTCGCACAAACCCCCTGCTTTTCGGTCCGTTTGCAGCGAGAAAATGGCCCATGCCCCAGAACTTCCTCAGCTGTGACCGTGACCAGTCGCTTCTGATGCCGCCGGACCTGCGCGACTGGTTAGACGAAGACCACCTCGCCTGGTTCGTGATCGAGGCGATCGAGGAGCTCGACCTCGACACCTTCTATGTCTCCTACCGCGCCGACGGCCACGGCCGCTCGGCCCATGACCCGAAAATGATGCTGACCCTGCTTGCCTACGCCTACGCGGTCGGCGAGCGCTCATCACGGGGGATCGAGCGCCGCTGCCGCGAGGACGTTGCCTTCCGGGTGATCTGCGCAAACCAGGTTCCCGACCACGCCACGATCGCCCGCTTCCGGGTTCGCCACGAGCGGGCCCTGGGCGATCTCTTCGGCCAGGTCCTCGGGCTCTGCGCCGAGGCAGGGCTGGTTGAGGTCGGGGTGATCGCCGTCGACGGAAGCAAGTTCGCCGCGATGGCCGCCGAGAGGGCCAGCCGCAGCTACGAGCAGATCGCCGCCGAGATCCTCGCTGAGGCCGGCCGCATCGACGCCGCCGAGGATGAGATCCACGGCGAGGCTCGCGGGGATGAGCTACCCGAGCATCTGGCCCGCCGCGAGGGCCGCCGAGCATGGCTTCGCGAGGCAAAGCAGCGCCTTGACGCCGAGCGAGCCGAGGCAGAGGAGTCGATTCCAAAGGCCCGCGAGCAGCGCCTCGAGCTCTGCCGCCGACGGCTGGTCGAGGACTGGCAGACCGAGCGCCAGGCCAACCGCGACTACGAGGCATATCGCGAGCGGGGCGTCCGCGAGCGCGGCAAGCAGGCGATGGGCTCACCACCCAAGCCGGCGAAGCTGGCGCCCGCTCCCGCCGGCAAGATCAACACCTCCGACCCCGACGCAAAGCGGATGAAGTCCGGGCGCGACTTCATCCCCGCCTACAACGCTCAGGCCGTCACGACCGAGGGCCAGATCATCGTCGCCGCCGAGATCACCACCGAGGGCGTCGACTTCGAGCAGCTCCGCCCGATGGTCGGCGCGGCCGAACGAGAGCTCCAAGCAGCGGGCGTCAAAGAGCGCCCCGGGGTGGTGCTGGCCGACGCCGGCTACTGGTCAAACGGCCACATCGATTCCCTCCGAAAGCGCGGCATGACCCCGATCGTCGCCCCCGACACCACCCGCAACCGCCCCCGAAAGACGCGCCTCGGCGGGCCCTACGACTTCATGCGAAGAGCCATCGCCACCGAGACCGGTGGCGATCTCTACTCACGAAGAAAGTGGATGGTCGAGCCGGTCTTTGCCCAGATCAAGGCGAATCGAGGGATCGAGCGCTTCAAACGAAGAGGCCGGGCGGCCGCGTGCTCGGAATGGCGCCTGATCGCCGCCACCCACAACCTCCTGAAGCTCCACCGGCACCACCTGGCGGCCGCAGCAGCCTGATCGGAGGCCGAAAGGCCCCTGCCGTTTTCAGATCGGGCCGGTTTCACCGCCACCAGCCGGAATCGGCCGGATTTACGCGACAGCCTCGCGTGAAAGCAGCAGCGCTAGGGCGATCCCATCGCTCGCGATGAGCGAGCGCGCCCTGGGCTGCGGTGGACCGCGACTGTGCGTCGGTGCGTCAAGAATCCGCGTGTTGGCGAGCGCTCCGCCAGGCACGAATTTCCTCGGTTCCAACACGCGGATTTTGAGGCGGACAAGGAATTCGAAGTCGCGAGTTGGACGCATGGTTGGACGCACGGAAGCGACCCACTCTCGCGCTCGCAGGTCGGCCCAGTCGGGTGAGGCGCCCGCACTCAGGCCGTCTCCGACAGGGGCTCGGACCGCGGGGGCGCGTGCGCCTGATCGCCCGCGGCGCCGGACGGCGCCAGGACAGGCTCGAGCACGGTCGCAGCCAGCGCCATCGCGGTGATGACAAGCCCCGCGCCGACGAGGAAGGCCAGATGGAAGCCACTTGTCAGCGCCGATGCCGGCGGGTGCCCGGCGGCGAGAAGATCCTTCGTCCGCGTCGACGACAGCGTCGCCACGACCGCGAGACCAAGCGCCCCGCCGACCTGGCTCGCCGTGGTGACGAGCCCGGAGGCGAGGCCGGACTCGCTCGGGGTGGCACTCGACATCGCGAGCGTCATCAGCGACGGGAAGCAAAGGCCTGCTCCGACGCCGAACACGATCATCACCGGCAGCAGATCGGTCACGTAGGTCGCGTCGACGGGTGACCGGGCGAACCAGAGCAGCCCCGCGACGACCAGGCCCAACCCGGGCAGGAGCGTCGCCCGCGCGCCGTAGCGGGTGTTGAGCTGGGCCGAGAGCACGAGCGAGAGCGCGCCGATCAGAACCGCGACCGGCAGGAACGCCAGGCCGACCTCGAGAGCGTCATAGCCGAGGACCTTCTGCATGTAGATCGCACCGAGGAAGAACATCCCGAAGAGACCGGCGACCATCAGCGAGACGATCAGGTTGGCGCCGGCGGAGTTGCGGACCCGGAGAACCCGCAGTGGGACCAGCGGGTTCTCCGCTCGCGCCTCGCGTACGACGAAGGCCCCGAGCAGGGCGAGCGCAGCAGCGCCGAAGCCGATCGTGTGGGCCGAGCCCCAGCCGTAGCGTGACGCCTCGACGATCGTGTAGACGCCGAGCATCAGGGCGCTGACGATCAGGACCGCCCCGGGGATGTCGGCGCCACGACCGACGCCGATCGGGCGATCGCGGGCGACCAGCCGCAACGTCAGGAACCCAGTTGCGATCCCGATCGGAAGATTGACGAAGAAGATCCAGTGCCAATTGACGGCCTGGGTGATCGCGCCACCAAGCATCAACCCGATCGAGGCCCCGGCGGCGGCGACGAAGCTGTAGACGCCGATCGCCTTCGCTTGCTCCCGTGGCTCCGGGAACATCGTCACGATCATGCCGAGGATCACCGCCGAGGTCATCGCGCCGCCGGCGCCCTGGATGAATCGCGCCGCGACCAGCACGACCTGGCTCTCGGCGAAGCCGCAGACGGCCGAGGCGGTGACGAAGACCGTCAACCCGATCATGAAGATCCGCCGCTGTCCGAGAAGATCGCCAAGGCGTCCGGCAAGCAGGAGCAGCCCTCCGAACGCGATCAGGTAGGCATTGACGACCCAGGCGAGGTTCGACTGCGTGAAGCCGAGGTCATCCTGGATCGAGGGCAGGGCTACGTTGACGATCGTCTGGTCGAGGACGATCATCAGCATCCCTATACAGAGGACGACGAGCGCGATCCAACGGGCGCGGCCGTCCGGGTTCGCTCGCTGGCCACGGTCAATGGTTGTGATCTCGGTTGACATGGCTCAAGAAGATCCCAGCCGCGTGGCGCCGCGACCAGCGCGCTAGCAGGCGTCCTAGGGTTCGGTTTGTCGCCGGCGGCGGCCCGCCGGAAGCGACGGCTCCGGCACGGCTGCGATCGGCGGCGGTGAGGCCCCCAGCGGCTCAATCAGGGCAAGACGTTTGTCGCCGTCACGGCTCTGGCGGATCGGTCGCCGCTTCCGGTGGAGATCGACGCCATGCCCGTCGCCCGGCTCCCGTCCGCGGTCGAAGCCGCGGCGTACCACGTCATCGCCGAGGCGATCAGGAACTGCGCGAAATACGCCGATGCGGCGCGCGTCGTCGTACGGGTTGAGGCCTCATCGGACCACGCGCGGGTCGAGGTCGGAGACGATGGCGTCGGTGGCGCGGACCCCGACGGAGGGTCGGGCCTTCGCGGGATTGCCGACCGCGTCGAGGCCCTCCGCGGGCGCCTTCACCTGGTGAGCCCACCCGGTCACGGCACCCTGCTCGAGGCCGAAATCCCGGTCGTCATGCCCGACGGCAACCTGGCTGCTCGTCGACCAGGGCCGCGCCCAGCACCGCCGCTACGCCGTGGCCGGGCCCGTCGAAGCTCGACGGTCGCTCGTCGAGCCGATCAGGGCGCCGCGCGCCCGTAGGCACGCGCCTGCCGCATCGATGTTTCTGTGAAACTCCATCAGAGTCTGGTGGGATGGTCGCCGCGAACGGGACCGATGACAGCCGCGCCGCAGGCCGGCACCATGCGCGGGCCCTCGAGGGCTTGGCGCCGGAAGGCGCCACCGTCCTGCTGCTCGGCTTGGAGGACGTGCACGACGATCAATGGGCGGTGCTCGTCGACGCGGGGGTACCTCTCGAGCGCGTCGCGGACCTGGACGGCGCGCTGCGGGCGTTGACCGATCACGCCGCGCCGGTGGTGATCACGGATTTACGCTGGGCAGGATCGGTCACGGCGGCCATCCGCGGTCGCACCAACCTGGCCTCGACTCATATCCTCGTGGGCGCCGCGTTGGACTCTCCGGGCGAGCTGCGCGAAGCACTCGACGCCGGAGCGGACGACGTCATGCGCGTGCCGTTCGAGCCCGCGGTGCTGGCCGCGCGGGTGGGCGCTGGGCTGCGCGCCGCTCGGCTGCGCGCCAACGAGGCGCTCCTGCAGTCCCTTGTGACCAACATTCCCGGCGCTCTCTATCGCTGCGCTTGTGACTCTGACTGGACCATGGAGTGGCTGAGCCCGGAGATCGAGCGCATCTCCGGCTATCCCGCCAGCGACTTCATAGACAACTCGACCCGTACGTTCGCGAGCGTCATCCACCCGGACGACCGCAAGGAGGTCGAGCGCTTGGTGCAGCAGGGCGTGAACGCGGGACGGCCATTCACTTTGGAGTACCGGATTCAGCGAGCCGACGGCGACGTTCGCTGGGTGCTCGAGCGCGGTCAGGGGCAGGAGGCCGGTGACGGCAGACGCTGGCTAGACGGCGCGATCTTCGATATCACGGTCCGCAAGGCGGCCGAGCAGGCGCTGCGGGAGCGCGAGGTCCTCGACGCCCAGCTCGCCGAGGTCGCCGCGTCGCGGGCGCGCATCCTGGAAGCGGCAGACCGCGGGCGGCGCGAGATCGAGCGCAACCTGCACGACGGCGCGCAGCAGCGCTTTGTCTCGCTGACGCTGCAGCTCCAGCTCTGGCTGTCGGCCCATCCCGAGCTCTCCGCTGAGGCGCGCTCGGAACTGGAGGAGGTGCTGACGGAGCTGCGAATAGGCTTGGCCGAGCTGCGTGACCTCGCGCACGGCCTACACCCGGCCGTCTTGACCGACCGTGGACTCGAGCACGCCTTGACCCAGCTGGCGCATTACGCGAGCGTGCCGGTCGACCTCCGCATCGCGCTTCCCGCTGAGCGCCTCGGCGACCAAGTCCAAGCGGCGGCTTACTTCACCGTATGCGAAGGGCTGACCAACGTCGCGAAGTACGCGAGCGCGACGCATGCATGGGTGGACGTCCACGAAAGCGACCGCCATCTGAGCGTCGAGATCGGCGACGACGGCGCCGGTGGCGCGGACGTGAGACCCGGCTCCGGACTCGAGGGCGTCCGCGACCGCATCGAGGCGTTGAACGGGACGCTGGAATGCGACAGTCGACTCGGCGAGGGAACCGTATTGAGGGCCCAGTTGCCCATCGCCTGACCGCGACATCGGCGGCACGACCGGGTCACTGCCCGACCGGCGGCACGTTCAGGTTCAGGCGGAAGAGGTTGTCTGGGTCGTACCGACGCTTCACCTCGACGAGCCGCTCGAGGGTCGCGGGTGGGTAAGCGCGTCGGACGCCCTGGTCCCCATCGTCGCCGAGGAAGCCGACGTAGGCGCCGGCGGTTTCATCGGCTAGCGCCGTCGCCAAGCTACGAGCCCACGCTTCGTGCTCAGGGCCGTCCTCCGGGTTCGCGTACATCGCGGCGATGTTCACCATCATCTTCGCCCCGCGATGCCCGAAAGCGCTCGCGTCGTCGGGGACGCGCGCCATCGCACCGCCGAGCACACGGAGCTGGGCGGCGGGCATCGGGGCGGTCGAGGTCTCGAGGTGCTCGAGGATCGCCTCCGCCCCCGCGGCAGCCAAGCCATCGACGAACACGTTCGTTCCGGCGGCGGCCGCCGGACGCGCCCCCTCCGGCCCGTCGTAGATCTCCGGATAGCGCATCGGGCGGACCATGTCGGCGAGCGGCGTCGCAAGCGCGCGAATCGGCGCGAGCGCCCGTTCCCCGGCCTCGGCGTCGCCGGCGTAGACCATGAGCGCCATTACGATGGGCTTGCCATGCTGCTCGGCGGGGACGAACGGCAGCGGTGGAGCCTTCGCGATGTTCGCGATGATCGACAGCTCCTCGGGTGCCGCCTCCGCAGCTGCGACCAAACCGGTGATCACCTCGGTGCTCGCTGGGAGCATCAGCATTCCGCCAACCACCGCGTCGATCTCGTGGAGCCGGAACCGCAGCCGGGTCGCGACCCCGAAGTTCCCGCCACCGCCGCGGAGCGCCCAGAAGAGATCCGGATGGCTCTCCTTGTCCACCTTGAGGAGCTCGCCGTCGGCAGTGACGACCTCGGCGCCGAGCACGTCGTCGATCGTGAGGCCGTTCTTCCGGACCAGGAAGCCGATTCCGCCGCCCAGGGTGATCCCGCCGACCCCCACCGTGGCCGCGTCGCCGAGCCCGGTGGCGAGGCCGTACTTGCCGGTCGCCTTGGTGTAGTCGCCGGCCTTGACGCCGGTCTGTGCCCAGGCCGTGCGGCGCTCGGGGTCGGTCTCGACGGAGTTCATCCCGGAGAGGTCGAGGACGATGCCGCCCTCGGAGGTCCCGTGCCCGGCGCGACTGTGACCACCGCTGCGCACCGCGAGCTCGGCGCCTGTCTCCCGCGCCAGGTTGACCACGCGCGAGATGTCGGATGCGTCGGCGACGCGGACGATCGCCGCGGGCCGGCGGTCGAACCCGGTGAAGAAGACACGGCGCGCGTCGTCGTATCCGCGGTGATAAGGGGTGATCACCTTGCCGTTCAGCTCGGCGCGGAGGTCGGCTATCGAGATATCGGGTGTGGTCTTCACGTGGACTCCTTTGCTCGGGGAGCGGACTGCGCCCTCTTCGTCGGCTTACAGGGCGAGGTGGTCGCCGCGAGCCCCCGCACCGGCGATACGGCTCGCCGGCCCTGCCGGCGACGTGTGGCTGCGGACGTGCGCCAGTTGCGTCGCGCCGCCCGGCCTTGACCGGCGAGTCGCCCTCGTGCGGCGGCGCGCTCAAGGTCGGCGATCCGTTGCCTGGCCAGGATGTAGTTGATATGGGAGTTCATGGCTCGTCCTCGCGTGTTCGGAGATGCCTGACGGTCCGAAGAGTGCCCGCGCTGGACACCCGGGACCAGCCGGCCACCAGGTGTCCTGCCGTTCGGTTCGGCGCCGGCCAGCGTTCGGCCAGCCGCACCGGCGCCCGGTTTGACGAGTGCCGCTTACGACGCCGCGGTGCGGGTAGCCGTATTGCAAATGGCATCGGTGAACGCCACAATCGTCTGCGCCGTGGGAGAGACAATCCTGATCGTCGACGACCATTCGGGCTTTCGCGCATGCGCACGCGAGTTCCTCGAGGCCGAGGGCTTCGAGGTGGTCGGCGAGGCCGGCGACGCCGCCTCGGCGATCGCGGCCGCGCGCGAGCTCGCCCCGGACGTCATTCTCCTCGACATCCAGCTTCCGGACACCAACGGCGTCGAGGCGGCGAAGCAGATCGACCGCCGGGCCGGCAGGCCAGCGATCGTTCTCACCTCGAGCCGCGACATCTCCTACCTGGCGGGGGTCCTGAGCGAATCGCCAGCCTGCGGCTTCATCCCGAAGTCGGAGCTGAGCGGCGCCGCCGTCCGGGCGCTCGTCTCATGAGCTCCGCCCGCGCAGCGCGAGCCGAGGTTCCGTGCGGGTAGTCGTCGCAGACGACTCGGTGCTCTTCAGGGAGGGGATCGCCCGCCTGCTCGAGGACGCCGGCTGGGAGGTCGTCGGCCACGCCGCGGACGCCGACGACCTCCTGCGAAAGGTCCGCGCGCACAACCCCGATGCCGCGGTGGTCGACATCCGCATGCCGCCCGGCAACGCCGACGACGGCATTCGCGCGGCCCTTGAGATCCGTCAGGAGCTGCCGGGGACCGGCGTCTTGGTGTTGAGCCAGTACGTCGAGGAGGGCTACGCGCTCGAACTCGTCGCCTCGACGGCCGAGGGGGTCGGCTACCTCCTGAAGGACCGTGTGGCCGACGTCGAGCGCTTCACGGACTCGGTTCGCCGGGTTGCCGACGGCGGGTCGGCCCTAGACCCCGAGGTCGTCTCGCTGCTCCTCGGCCGCCAGCGCCGCGATGACCCCCTCGCCGAAATCACCCCGCGCGAGCGCGAGGTGCTGGCGCTGATGGCGGAGGGTCGCTCCAACCGGGCGATCGCAAACGAGCTCGTGATCACCGAGCGCGCTGTCGAGAAGCACGTCACCAGCATCTTCTCGAAGCTCGACCTCCTTCCGGCCGCCTCGGATCACAGGCGCGTGCTCGCCGTCCTCACCTACCTGCGGTCGAGTTAGCCGAACCCCGGGGCGCCAGCCTATGGCTCTTTTCTTGTGCCTCGTATTCAGGGCGTGAGCGACGCGCCCGGGGCGACGACCCGGAGCCTGTCGGCGAGGCCGCGAGCCGCGAACGCCGCCCGCAAGTCGTCGACGTCAGCCTTCAGGAGCGCCCAGCCTTCGATGCGGGCTGGGACGACGTGGCGGGCGCCGAGGATGCGCGCCGCCTCTGCCGCCGCCGCGCTTGTCAGCGTGAGGTGGGCCTTCGGGCGCCCTCGTGCCCGCGCTCGAGCGGGGGCACCCGGGCTCGTGTCGCCTCCGTCACCACCAGCGGAGGATCCCGCCGCCGACCCGCATCGTGAAGGCGGCCAGCAGGCGCCGCCGGGTGCGGCTAACCCACCTCATCGCGGCGGTGGCGCAATAATTCGGCCCGAGCAAAGGGGTGGGCTTGACCGCAGGGCCCGATACGACCGAGGCACAGCTTCAGAAGCTGCTCGACGAGCAGGCGGCGCTGCGCCGCGTCGCCACGTTCGTCGCCGCCGCGTCCGAGCCGGCGACCGTGTTCGAGCGCGTGTGCGCTGAGGTCGGCTCGCTGTTCGAGGTCGAGAGCACGAACCTGTGCCGCTTCGAGGGTGACGGCACGGCCACCGTCACCGGCCACTGGCCGCTCGGGGCCGCCCCCGTCCTGAGCACGGGCGAAAACGTCACGCTCGAGGGCGAGACCTCGACGGTCAAGGTCAGCCGCAGCGGGCGACCGGAGCGCGTCGACGAGTACGCCACCGCCTCCGGCGCGTTTGTCGAACGGATTCGCGCGGCCGGGATCGCGTCGTCGGTCGCGGCGCCGATCACCGTCGCGGGCGAGCTCTGGGGCGCGCTCGTCGCCTCCAGCGGCCGCCCGAACGGGTTCGCGCCGGGCGCCGAGAACCGGCTGGCGAGCTTCGCCGAGCTCGTCGCCGACGCGCTCGCCAACGCCGATGCCCGCGAGCAGCTGCAGCGGCTCCTCGACGAGCAGGCGGCGCTGCGGCGCGTCGCGACCCTGGTCGCGCGTGATCCGGAGCCGACCGAGGTGTTCGACTGCGTTTGCGAGGAGTTGGGGATGGTGCTCGGGGGCGAGGCCACGAACCTGATGCGCTTCGAGCCCCACGGTACGCAGGCGTTTGTGGCCGGATGGAACCCTCCCGGCGTGGCCATCGCCCTCCCGGTCGGCATGGAGCTCCCGCTGGAAGGCGACACCGCTCTGCCGCGGATGATGCGGAGCGGTGAAGCCCAGCGGATAGACGACTACGCCGACTTCAGCGGCATCCGTGCCGAGATGATCCGGGCGGCCGGGATCGGCTCGGCGGTGACGGCGCCGGTCACCGTCGCCGGCCGGCTTTGGGGAGCGCTCGGGGCCGTCAGCGACTCACCCTACGGATTTCCCCCCCGCACCGAGGAGCGGCTGGCGAGCTTCGCCGAGCTCGTCGCTCTCGCGCTCGCCAACACCGACGCCCGCGAGCAGCTCCAACGCCTCCTCGACGAGCAGGCGGCGCTGCGGCGGGTTGCCGTGCTCGTTGCCCGCGGCCCCGACCCCACGGCGGTCTTCCAGCGGGTCTCCGAGGAGGTCGCGGGACTGCTCGGGGCTCGGACCGCGAACCTGGTCCGCTTCGAGGGCGCGGGCAGGGCGAGGCTGACTGTGCCGTTGGGCGCGCCCGCGGTTCCCGGCGGCCCCGAGCCGCCCACAGAATTCCCGCTCGACGCCGACACCGCGGCCGGCAAGGTGAGCCGCAGCGGCCGCCCCGAGCGCGGCGACGACTACACCCAGCTTCGCGGCGACCTCGCGGACCTGCTCCGCGAGGCGGGGATCGCGTCGGCCGTCGCCGCACCCGTGACTGTCGGCGGCGAGCTCTGGGGGGCGCTGGTCGCCGCCAGCGAACGACCGGAGGCGTTCCCGCCCCGCGAGGAGCATCGGCTCGCCGGATTCGCGGAGCTCGTCGCCGACGCGGTGGCGAGTGCCGACGCCCGCGAGCGGTTGCGCAAGCTTCACGACGAGCAGGCGGCGCTGCGGCGCGTCGCCACGCTCGTCGCCCGCGAGCCTGAGCCGTCGGAGGTCTTCGAGCGGGTTTGCGAGGAGGTCGGAACCGTGCTCGGCATCGACAGCACGAACCTGACGCGGTTCGAGAACGACGGGACACAGACCGTCCTTGCCGGCTGGAATGCGCCCGGGGTCCCCGTCTTTCCGGTCGGTGGCGGGGTCCCGCTGACCGGGGACGCAGCGGTCCCCAAGGTGAGCCGCAGCGGTCGACCGGAGCGAGTCGACGACTACACAGATGTCGAGGGCGAGCTCGCCGAGAGGCTGCGGGAGATCGGCATCGCGTCCTCGGTGGCCGCTCCCATCACCGTCGCCGGCAAGCTCTGGGGGGCGATCGTCGCGACCACCGGTCGGCCGCGCACATTCCCGGCGTACACCGAACAGAGGATCGCGAGCTTCGCTGAGCTGGTCGCGCATGCGCTCGCCAACGTCGACGCTCGCCAGGAGCTCGCTGCCTCCCGGGCCCGAATCGTCGAGGCCGCCGACTCCGAGCGCCGGCGGCTCGAGCGAAACCTTCACGACGGCGCCCAACAGCGCCTCGTCTCACTCGCGCTCCCTCTCCGGCTGGCGAGTGCGGACGTCGGTCGTGACCCCGAGGCCGCGCGGCGGCGGCTTGAGGCCGCCGAGGCCCAGCTCGGACAGGCGCTCGAGGAACTGCGCGAGCTCGCGCGCGGAATCCACCCGGCGGTCCTCACAGACCGCGGGTTGGCGGCGGCGCTCGAGTCGTTGGCGACAACCGCCCCGCTGCCGGTCGAGCTCGACGACGTGCCGGCTCCGCCCCTGCCGCCGGCGATCGAGGCGGCGGCCTATTACCTCGTCGCCGAAGGAGTCGCCAACGCGGCCAAGCACGCGCGAGCGTCCGCCGTCACCGTCTGCGTCAGGCGCGATGAGAGGCGGGTGCGGATCGAAATCCGCGACGACGGGGTCGGCGGCGCCGGTACGCCTTCGGGCGGTGGGCTCAGCGGCCTCGCCGACCGCGTCGAAGCGCTTGGGGGGCGGCTCCAGATCGTCAGCCCGCCGGCGCGGGGCACGAGCCTGGTGGCCGAGATCCCGCTTACCCCGCTCGCCATCGCTCACGACCGGCGCACCTAGGGCAGCATCTCCTAGGGCTCGGCCTTCTTCCGACCGCCCCGGATCACCGGGGCGTGCTCGCTTTCCTCACCTGCCTGCGGTCGGGTTAGCCGAACCCCTGGACGCCAGCCAGCCCCATTTTCAGCGCCGCGCCGCGGTGCGACCCTGGCTGCCATGAACGGCGATGAGCTCCAGGTGGTGACGATGACGGCGGTCGAGGCTCGCGCGCACATCAGCGAGCTCGAGGCCGAGCGCGCCGCGGCGATCGCCGACGACGTGATCGGCATCGACGCCTACCGGCATGACCTCGACGCGGAGATCGAGACATGGCGCCACTACTTCGTCACCGCCGCGGTGACCGAGATCGCGACCCTGCGGGCGGAGCTCGACGGAGCCAATGCCGGCTGACCCCAGAGACGAGAAGGAGACGAGCGGATGACATCGAGTGCACCAACCACGCCCAATCTCGCCGCGCGCGCCGCGCGCTGGAGCACCGATCGCTGGAAGACGGCGACGGGCGCCTGGATCGCCGTCGCCGTGGTTGCCGCTCTGATCGGTGGGATCGTCGGCACCGTCAAGCTCACAGACTCCGAGCAGGGAACCGGCGAGACCGCGCGTGGGCAGCAGATCCTCGCCGACGCTGGCTTCAACACGCCGGCCGGCGAGAGCGTACTCGTCCAATCGCCCTCCCTGACGGCGGGCGATCCACGGTTTCGGCGTGCCGTGACCGATGTTGTCCGCTCGCTTCATTCCCAGCGCCAGGCGACCGACGTCCGCTCGCCCTACGGGGCCGGCGGCCGCGGGCAGCTCTCTGCCAATCGCCACTCGGCGCTCGTGCTCTTCAACGTTCGCGGCGATGCGACGACCGCTTCCGATCGTGTCGAAGGCGCGCTCGCCACCGTCGCCCGCGTCCAGGGCTCCCACCCGGGGTTGACGATCGCCGAGTTCGGCGACGCCAGCGCGGTCCGGGCGCTGAACGACACCGTCAACCACGACTTCGCCAGCGCCGAGCAGCTCTCGGTGCCGATCACCTTCGCGATCCTGCTCGTGGCCTTCGGCGCCTTCGTCGCCGCCGGGGTCCCGGTGCTGCTGGCGTTCTCGGGGGTGCTCGGCTCGATCGGCCTGTCGGCGATCCTCAGCCACGTCTTCCACGCCTCCGATTCGACCTCGTCGGTGATCCTGCTGATGGGGATGGCGGTCGGCGTCGACTACTCGCTCTTCTACCTGAAGCGCGAGCGCGAGGAGCGCGCGCGCGGCCGCGAACCGCGGGCGGCGCTCGCGCGGGCGGCGGCGACCTCGGGGCAGGCGGTCCTGATTTCGGGCAGCACCGTCCTGATCGCGATGGCCGGGATGCTCTTCGCCGGCTCGAAGATCTTCACCTCGATCGGGATCGGGACGATGATCGTCGTCTTCCTGGCGATGGTCGGCTCGCTGACGGTGCTGCCGGCGCTGTTGGCGAAGCTCGGCGACCGCGTTGATCGCGGTCTGCTCGCGGTGATCGCCGCCGCAGCGCGGAGGGCGGTGCGACCGTTCGGCCGGCGACCGGCGCTGCTAGACCGGCTCGTCAACCGGCGCACGTTCTTGCAGCGGATCAAGGGCGAGGACAGTGAGTCGCGCCTCTTGGGCTTCATCCTGCGCCCAGCGCTTCGCTTCCCGGCCCTCGCCGGGCTCGGCGCCGCGGCGCTCCTGATTGTCCTGGCGCTCCCGACGTTCGGAATGCAGACGCGCCTTACTGGGATCAGCGACCTGCCAAAGGACCTCGCGGTCGTCCGCACCTACGACCGGATCCAGGCCGCCTTCCCGGGCGCCCAGACCCCGGCCCAGGTGGTGGTGAGCGCCCCCGACGTCGCCTCGCCTCGCGTTCGCGCCGGGATCGCCTCGCTGCGCCGCCGCGCGCTCACCAGCGGGGAGATGCAGCGACCGATCGAGACCGCGGTCAACCCCGACCGCACCGTCGCCCGGGTGGCGATCCCGCTCGCCGGCGACGGCGAGGACGCGAGGTCCGTGCACGCCCTCGAAACGCTCCGCGAGCGGCTGATCCCGGCCTCTTTCGGCAATCTGCCGAAGGTCGAGACCGCGGTCACCGGCGAGACCGCCGGCACGCACGACTTCAATCAGACCAACAAGGAGCGCGCCCCGATCGTATTCGCCTTCGTCCTCGGGCTGGCGTTCCTGCTGCTGCTCGTGACGTTCCGCTCGCTCGTGGTCGCCGCGACCGCGATCGTGCTCAATCTGCTCTCGGTCGGCGCGGCCTACGGCGTGCTGGTCTGGATTTTCCAGGACGGCCACCTCGAGGGACCGCTCGACTTTCGCTCCACCGGAGCGGTCGTCACCTGGCTGCCGCTGTTTCTGTTCACCTTGCTCTTTGCGCTGTCGATGGATTACCACGTCTACATCGTCAGCCGGATCAAGGAGCTCGTCGATGGCGGGATGTCGACCCCCGAGGCGGTCGCCCGGGGGATCCGCAGCACCGCGTCAACAGTGACGAGCGCGGCGGTGGTGATGGTTGCGGTGTTCGCGATCTTCGCCTCGCTGCGGGAGATCGACATCAAGCAAATGGGCGTTGGCCTCGCGGTGGCGGTGCTGATCGACGCGACCGTGATCCGTGCCGTCCTGCTGCCGGCGGTGATGACCCTGCTCGGCGAACGCAACTGGTATCTGCCCAACTGGCTTCGCTGGCTGCCCCGGCAGAGCGATCAGCCGCGGCCCCCCGCGGCGCGCCCGGCACCCGGCGAGCCCGCTCCGGCTTTCGAGTGAGACAGCCGGCCTCAACGCCGGCCGGGGTGGTCCCGCGCCCCGGCCGGCGCCATCCGTCCGACGACCATGGCAGCCAGGCGCAGAGCCGCCCTGGCGCTGCAATGACCTCACACCCCACCGCCCTCATCCCGCTCGTGCTCGGCCGCGGTCAGCTCCAAGCTCCGGTCCCGCCGGGGGGTTGCTGGCAACAGTCGTGCAGATCGGTGCTGCTCTGCCGTGGCCCAGGAGACGCGTCCCGTGCCCGCAGGCGGAATGTCGATTTCGGCCTGGTCGCGTTTGTGTAGGCGGTGAGAGGCCGGAATCACCCTGGTCTCGGGAATCCCCAGGCGGCGCCTCTGGGTGGCGCTGCCGAGATCGAAAGGACAGGAGATGGGAAAGGTAATCGTGATGAATTGGGTGACGCTTGACGGCGTGATGCAGGGACCGGGCCGCCCGGACGAGGACACGCGGGATGGGTTTGACCGCGGCGGCTGGGGGATCCCGTACGGCGACGAGGCGACGGTCGCCAAGATGGGCGAGCGGATGGGCGGGAATCCCGCGTGGCTGTTCGGGCGGCGTAGCTACGAGGAGCTGCTGGCCACCTGGAACGCCCGGGGCGGCCCGTTCAAGGACGCGCTCAACGACACTCGCAAGTACGTCGCCTCAAGCAACCCCGGAACGAGGCTCGAGTGGCCGAACTCGACTCTGCTGCACGGGGACGTTCCGGCCGCCGTGGCGGAGCTCAAGGAGAGTTCCGGCACGAACCTCGTGATCATGGGTAGCGGCGTGCTGATCGGCTCGCTGATGGCCGCTGATCTGATCGACGAGTACCTGCTGATGATCGCTCCTCTGGTGCTGGGCAGCGGGCGGCGGCTCTTCCCCGAGGGCGTGCACGTGTCGCTACGGCTTACCGACAGCACCGCTACGACCACGGGCGTTCTGATCGCCGTCTACGAGCCGGCGAGTGACTAACACGTGAACGAGCCTCACAGCCTGGCAGCTGGACTCGCGCCCCCCTTCGCGTGAGAGGGGCCGCGTGGCCGGCGCGCCTGGTCTTCGCGCAAAGCGAGAGCGAGGTGGCGCTGCGGCCCGCGCGAGATGGGGCTACCTCGCCGAGGTTCTCCCTTGACTCCGCCGGCCCCCTGAGGGAGGCTTCCTTGCGGGGCATTCGGATAGGGGACATCCTGCGTGACGAGCCTTTCTGGTGAGTTTCACACTGATCTGGCGTTGCCTGACGCGCTGACCGCATGCGCGGAGGCGATACACGGCCTTGGTTGGCCGATTGAGTCTGTCGAGCGCGACCGGGTCATTTCCCACTCTGGTCCTCCGGATGAGAATCCGCCGACGATCGAAGTGGTCTTGGCCGAGTCAGACGACGGCACCGAAATCCGAATCAACGGGACCGACTCTGAGCCCAATCGTTTGGAGCAAGAGGCCCTCGTTGCTCATCTCGCTCAAGCTCGGGATGCAATTGAAGTCTCGATTGAGACATCGGGCGAAGACCCCGAAAGGACAGCGAGCGCCTCAGCGAATAATTCGGACGAGACGGTGCCAAATGAAGTTGAGCCTTTTTCAGGGGAGACCGAAGAGTCCGGCGAGGGTCCTGATCCTGAAGCGCATCGAGCTGTCCCTGGTTGGTATCCCGATTCCTATGACAGCACCCGGCTTCAATACTGGGACGGCGAGCGGTGGACAAGGGACTACCGTCCAGTCGAAGCGGCAGATTCCTCAACCACAGGCGCCAGCCCCAAAGAGCCGGACGCTGCCGCGGATATTGAGGTCAATCCAGTAGGGATCGGCCTCGCGCTCGTCGGGGCCGCCCTAATGGTTATTGGGGTGTTCCTTCCGCATGTCGAAAGCCAGCGGTTTCTGCGGGTTGCAGACAACACGTTGATTCAGTCGGGAGACGGTTGGATATTCATTGGGCTTGCCGTCTTCATTGCGCTCGCCGTCTACGCAGCAGTCCGCCGGCGCCGAAAGACCGCTGCGGTTCTCGTCCTCGCCGCCATTGGAATTGCCGCCGCGGTCTACGAAGGCACTGGTGACCGTGTACGACTCTCGTCCCTCAATCCTGGAGCGGCCTCTGTGCTGGGAGTTCAGGCCACGGAGAAGGCCAGCCCGGGAACGGGCGTATACGCGGTGGGCGCCGGGAGCGGTCTAGCAGCCCTGGGCGGTCTTCTGTTAGCTGGTATCGCGTTCGGGGAGGCCCGGGGGCTACCCACTCGAAACACAAAGCAGTGCCCGGACTGTGCGGAGACCGTCCTCGCAGACGCGAGAGTTTGCAAGCACTGCGGTTTTCGCTTTCAGTCTTCATAGGCGCACGGCGAGAGTTGGGCCGTGCGAATCCGGGCTTCAGCAAGTGTGCGGCTACGCCCCGATCAGGCCATGGCTTCCTCGAGCTGGCCGTTCGAGGAGCCAGTCTGAGCGGGCGTAACCGCCCCCTGCCTAGGGCCGCCCTAGCGGCATTCAAGGCGCCTCTGAGATTTCGGGGCCGCACAAAGACCCAATTTGCGTGCTTCCGCGCCTACTTTGACGTCCGACGGCGCGTGGTTCCATGCAGAGTTGCGCTCCGGAATAGGCCGAGCGCGGTATCCAAGCACAGAAAGGAGCATGTGGCGCGGTGGAGGAGCGGAATCACATCACAGAAGACGGACACCACGACGACGAGGCCTCTGGCAACGGAAGGTCCGCCGGCGCAGCGACAGCAACTCGCGGCAAGACGCGGCGGCCGCCCTATACGAGCCAGGCGGACCTGGACCATCTGTTCGAGCGGATGGCAACCATGGGCGAGCCGAGAAAGGCGGTGGACCGCGCCTGGGTCAAGTCCTTCGATCTCGCGGCCACGCAGCCGGAGGCGGTGCTCAGCGTCCTCAAGTGGCTCGGCGTCATCGACGAACACGGGATGAGCACCGGCGTCTGGGACGAGCTCCGCATCCCTGCGAGCCGCCAACAGACGCTTAAGCGCCTTATGGAGGAGTCGTACTCGGAGATCTTTGACCAGGTCGACGTCACGCAAGCGACGCGGGAGACCCTGCGCGGCGCGTTCATAACGGCCTACGCGTCCGGGGACCCAGGCAAGCCGATCAAGTGCTTCCTGACGCTCTGCGGTCACGCCGGGATCGAGACGAAGTTGAGTGAGACGCGCCGCGGCGGCGCGCGCGCGGTCGAGAGGTCGGAGCCCGAGAATCGCCGTCAGGCGACGAGGTCCCGGTCGGGCAGGCACCAGCCAGCCCGTCGGGAGTCGCCGCCCCCCGCCCCTCCGGCGCGGCCGGCGATGTCGGTGACCCTGAACGTCGAGATTCCAGCGGAGTGGCCGGACGATCGGGTACGCGAGCGGATCGCAATGCTTCGGAAGGCCTTCGCTGAGTGACGGTACTCCGCACACCGCTTCCGGCTCTCAGCATCCGGCTCCAGGAACTGGCCGAGGGCTCTGGGACCCTCGGTCAGCACCGGGCCGACACGGTGCTCGCCGGGCTGGGCTTCATCGACTCAGAGGGGCAGCTGACGGAGGCCGGCCGCGCGTACTATCTCGCCCGGCACGTGCGCGAGGACGATCGTGCCAGCAGCGAAGCGCTTGCCCACCTCCTACGTGGGACTGCCGTGGCGACGGCGTTCTGTTCTGCGCTCTGGGGCACGGGGGAGGTCCCGGTCCGAGGCGCCGTCTCGCTCCTGAAGCGTCTTGCCGACGCCCAGGACGAGCAGTCCGCAAAGCGATGGCTCGAGTTGATGAACCAAGCGAAGTTGATCGCCTACAACCGCAACGGACCAACGCTCCGCATCCTCCACAACCCTGGCGAGCTTCTACCTCCCGCCAAGGAGGCCAAGCGGGAGCAAGACAAGGGACATGTGATCGATCCCGCAGCCCCGTACGGGAACCTGATGGCGCTCCGGGAGCTACTCCGGGCCGCTCGCGGGTTCCTCTATTGGTACGAGCAACACCTGGACCGGAAGGTGCTCGAGGTGTTGTGGCGCGAGGTGCCACGAGATGCCGTCTCCGTCGTCCGGCTGCTGTCCGGGCCGGCCAACGTGGACGGAGATTTGCATTCGGAGTTCAAGAGATTCCGCACGGAGATGCGCGAGCGTCGCGAGGTCGAGTGCGAGTGGCGGGTTCTGCCGCGTAAGGACGCGCAGCGCCACCACGATCGTCTGTTCTTCAGCGAGGGCATCGCCCGAAACCTGCCACCGCTCAACCTCATCCTGGCGGGCAGCCAGGGCGAGATCCTTCCAAGCCACATCGAGATGGGGAGGTTCGACGCTATGTGGCAGGAGGCGGCCGACCTCTTGGTGTAGCGACGAAGGGCGCTCCGTGCATCCCTCCAGACCTCCGAAACCCCTAGGGATCGTGCACGCCAACTTCTAGCTTCGAC
>CAVUES010000003.1:0-593783 GCA_963740555.1 uncultured Solirubrobacterales bacterium | reverse complement strand
TACCAGGCGGCGCGCTACTCGCAATCGTGCCGCGTCTTCGCACCGATCTACCGGCAGGTGACGCTGGATGGGCTTCTCGGGGTTCACCCCGGCGACTATCAGGTGGGATACGCCGACGTGCTCAACGCCTGGAACACCTATTTGAGCAAGTACAACCACGGCCGCGGCGTCGTCCTGATCGGCCATTCGCAGGGCAGCCTGATGCTCAAGCAGCTACTCACCCAGCAGATTGATCCCAACCCGACTGAGCGCGCCGAAGCTGGTCTCGGCGCTGCTGCTCGGCTGGCCGGTGTCCGTGAAGCAGGGCCAGGACGTGGGCGGCGATTTCCAACACATCCCGACCTGCCACTTCAGCTTCCAGATCGGTTGCGCGGTGGGCTATTCGACGTTCAGTCCACCGGTGCCGTCGAACTCGATCTTCGGCCGCGCGGGGCCGGGGTTCCAGGCGCTTTGTACGAACCCGGCTTCGCTACAAGGAGGTGCGGCGCCGCTGAAGTCGATCTTCCCGACCGCCCCCTTCGCGCCCGGGCTGTTCGGGTCGTGGCTGAACGCAGTCGGGTTCACGACCCCCAAGGTCTCCACTCCCTGGGTTGAGTCCGTGGCCTTCAGAGGACAGTGCGCAACGCAAAATGGTGCCACCACCTTGCAAGTCACTGGCCTGCCCGGGGCGCCGACCCTTCACGCCAGCCCGAGCGACGTCTGGGGGCTGCACATGATCGACGCGAACATCGCGCTGGGGAATCTCGTCGATTTGGTCCACAGGCAGGCGAGGCTCTACAACCTGGTGCGCAAGTTCCACCTGCCGTTCGGCTTGTTCTGGCGCCCGGCGGGCCGCTGATAGCCGCCGATCGGCGCTGAGTACCCGAAGCGGCAATACTCGGCCGATGGCATCGGAAAACGTGGAGTTCGTGCGCTCGATCTATGCGGCCTGGGAGCGCGACGACTACAGCTCGACTGAGTGGGCGGATCCCGATATCGAGTTCGAGCTGGCCGACGGCCCCGATCCCGGCAGCTGGACGGGGCTGGCCGGGATGATCGAGGGCTGGCGCGCCCTCCTGAGCAGCTGGGAGGAGTACCGCCTCGAGGTCGAGGAGTATCGAGAGCTCGATGCCGAGCGCATCCTCGTACTTATTCATTTGAGCGGTCGCGGCAAGACGAGCGGGCTGGAGCTCGAGCAGCTCGGAGCCAAGGGGGCGAATCTCCTTCAGGTCCGCGAGGGGAAGGTGACGCGGCTCGTCCTCTACTTCGACCGCGCCCGTGCGTTCGCCGACCTCGGCCTCGCCCCGAAAGCCGATTCCACGGCGTCGTAGTCCGCGTCTACATCGGTGCGACTCGGCGATCCGCTCCCGCGGGTGGCACCTCGTGCCGGCTCAGCCGCAGCCGGTGTTGTTCCCGCAGCTGGGGCAGGTGTAGCAGGAGCCCGTGCGCTGCATCATGCCGCCGCACTGATCGCAGGCGGGGCCCAGCTCCGGGCCTGACATCGCCGCCGGGCGGACCGGGGGAGTATCGGTCAGCGCCTTGGCGGCGGGCACCGACTCGGCCTCGGCCTTCGCCTCGGTCGATCCGTTGCCGTGTCCGTTGCCGGCCTTGGAGTGGCCGTTCTCGCCCTTCGAGTGCCCGTTGCCGCCATTGCCGGAATCGCTGTCCAGCCCGGCATGCTCGGCCTCGCGGCGCGCCCGCACCTCGTCGGTGAGGATCCCCAGCTCCTCGAGGTAGTCGGCGTCGTCGATGAAGCGGCTCGCCATCCAGCGCATGATGTAGTCGGGCATCGACTTCGCGAACGGGATCTCCGGGTTCTTGGTGATCCCCTCCGGGTCGAAGCGCATGTAGCTGAACTTGCGCACGAACACCTCGAGCGGCACCCCGTACTGGAGGCCGATCGAGATCGCGGTCGCGAAGGCGTTCATCATCCCGCGCAGGGTCGAGCCCTCCTTGCCGATGTCGGTGAGGAAGATCTCGCCGATCGTGCCGTCCTCGTACTTGCCGGCGGTGATGTAGCCCTCGTGGCCGGCGATCGAGAACTTATGGGTGATCGACTCGCGCTCGCGCGGCATCTTGCGCCGCTCGGGCAGCCGCTGGATGACCTCCGCCTTGTCGAGGCGGGACTCATCCCTCTCCTCCTGCGCGTCGGTGCGCAGCGCCTGCGCGGTCTTTGAGCCATCGCGGTAGATCGCCAGCGCCTTCAGCCCGCCCTTCCAGCCGCGTGCGTAGGCGTCGGCGATGTCCTCCACGGTCGCCGATTGCGGCAGGTTGACCGTCTTCGAGATCGCGCCGGAGATGAACGGCTGGGTGGCGGCCATCATGTCGATGTGGCCGGTGTGCGAGATCGCCCGCTCGCCGACCGCGACGTCGAACACCGGCAGGTGCTCGTCGGCGAGCTCGGGGGCGCCGATGATCGTCCCGTTCTCCTTGATGTAGGCCTCGATCTGCTCGATCTGCGGCTCGGAGTAGCCGAGCGTGCGCAGCGCCAGCGGCACCGAGCGGTTGGCGATCGTCATCTGCCCGCCGCCGACCAGCTCCTTGAACTTGACCAGCGAGAAGTCGGGCTCGATGCCGGTCGTGTCGCAGTCCATCAGGAAGCTGATCGTCCCTGTAGGGGCGAGCACGGTTGCCTGCGCGTTTCGGTAGCCGTGCTGCTCGCCGAGCGCCACCGCCGCGTCCCACTCGTGCCGCGCCGCGTGCAGCAGCCCGTCCTCGACCAGCGACTCGTCGATCTCATAGGAGGCGTCGCGATGCATCCGCATCACGTCGTTGTGCGGCTCGCGGTTGAGCTCGTACTCGTCGTAGGGACCGATCGCGGCGGCGATCTCGGCCGAGCGCTTGTAGGCGCGGCCGGTCATCAGCGCGGTGATCGCGGCGGCGACCGCGCGCCCCTGGTCGGAGTCGTAGGGGAGCCCGTCGGACATCAGCAGCGCGCCGAGGTTGGCGTAGCCGAGCCCGAGCTGGCGGAAGGCGTTGGCGTTGCGGGCGATGCCCTCGGTCGGATAGCTGGAGTAGCCGACGATGATCTCCTGGGCGAGGAAGACGATGTCGACCGCGTGCATGAAGTCGTCGACGTCGAAGCTGCCGTCCTCGCGGCGGAAGCGCATCAGGTTCAGCGAGGCGAGGTTGCAGGCCGAGTCGTCGACGTGCATGTACTCCGAGCACGGGTTCGACGCGTTGATCCGCCCCGACTCCGGGCTGGTGTGCCAGCGGTTGATCGTGGTGTCGTACTGGACGCCGGGATCCGCGCAGCGCCAGGCGGCGTCGGCGATCTGGTTCATCAGCTCGCGCGCCGGCAGCGTCTTCGTCGGCTCACCGGAGGTGCGTGCCAGCAGATCCCAATCGTCGCCGGCATCGACAGCCTGCATGAACTCGTCGCTGACCCGCACCGAGTTGTTGGCGTTCTGGTACTGGATCGAGTGGAAGGAGTCGCTGTCGATCCGCATGTCGAAGCCGGCGTCGCGCAGCGCCGCGGCCTTCTCCTCCTCGCGCGCCTTGCACCAGATGAAGCTCTCGATGTCGGGGTGGTCGACGTTGAGCACGACCATCTTCGCCGCGCGCCGGGTCTTGCCGCCCGACTTGATCGTCCCCGCCCAGGCATCGGCGCCGCGCATGAAGCTGACCGGCCCCGAGGCCAGCCCACCCTTGGAGAGGTGCTCGACCGAGCCGCGGATGTTCGACAGGTTGATTCCCGACCCGGAGCCGCCGCGGAAGATCATTCCCTCCTTGGTGTTCCAGTCGAGGATCGACTCCATCGTGTCCTCGACGCTGAGGATGAAGCAGGCCGAGCACTGCGGGCGCTCCTCGAAGCCGACGTTGAACCAGACGGGAGAGTTGAAGGCGGCCTTCTGATGCAGCAGGATGGAGGTCAGCTCGGCCTCGAAGGCTTCGCCGTCCTCGGCTCCCGCGAAGTAGCCCCCCTCGCGACCCCAGTCGGCGATCGTGCCGGCGACGCGGCCGATCATCTGCTTCACGGAGTGCTCGCGCTGCTCTGAGCCTTGCTTCCCCCGGAAGTACTTCTGGGCGACGATGTTGGTCGCGTTCTGCGACCAGCTCTTGGGGAACTCGACGTCGCGCTGCTCGAAAGCGGGGTCCTCCGGATCGCCGATCAGCGCGTCGCGCTTCTCCCATTCGATCTCGTCGAAGGGATGTACGTCGCGAGAGCTGAAGCGACGTTCGATCGCCAGGCCCTCGCCTGTGGTGGTGGGGGGACTAGCGACGCTCTTCTCCATCGGGGCCTCTCCTCTGATCGGGGTCATGCGGGGGACTCCGGAGAATTGCTCTTGGTGCGGACGGAACCGGCGGGCAAAGATCCTGCAAATTCCGAATCTGCCGCGACCAGCGATACATCCCCGGAGGGCAGCGTCCCGGCGAATTGGAGATAGGCGCCCATGTCGACCTCGCGCAATCCGTTCAGACAGAGTTGCCCGATCGCCCCGGTCGGCAGCTCACCGCCGGCCTCGATGACGGCCCTCTGGGCGCTGTCGGCGATCGCGTCGATCTCGGAGTCCGACACCGGTCGCTTGTGGGCGGCGCGGGCCAGGCCGTCGCGCAGCTTGGCGCGGTCGAAGGGTTGGCGGCGGCCGTTTCGCTTGCGCACGAAGAGCGACTGCTCGTAGCGCTCGCGGGTGGTGAAGCGATGCCCGCAGACCGTGCACTCGCGCCGGCGGCGCACCGCGGCGCCGGCCTCGGCACTGCGGCTCTCCAGCACGCGGCTGCTGGCTTCGCAGAGGGGACAATCCACACCCACATTCTACTAGGTGTAGGGCCAAATTCCTCTTCATAAAGCCAAAAACGCCACATATAGCGGTAAATAATTCGTGCCTGGCGAATCACCGGTTTCGCACACCGGCTCCCGGATGGTCGCTAGGCTGGAGCTGTGGTCGATCAATGGCGACAGGGCGCCGAGCGGATGGGCGAGCGGGTCGACGCCGCCCGCGATGCGATGGGAGACCGGGCCACCGCCGCCCGCGATGCGATGGGAGACCGGGCGACTGCCGCCAGGGAGGCGGTCGGCGAACGTGCCGCGGCTTCCCGCGACGCCGCGGTGGACGCATTCGCGGCGGTCAAGCCGCGGCTGCGCGGCGTCTCACACAAGTGGGCCTTCTTCGTCTCGCTGTTCCTCGGCGCCGGCCTGATCGTCGCCGCGAAGACGCCGCGCGCGACGCTCGCGGTGGCGATCTACGCGGTCAGCCTCTCGGCGCTTTTCGGAACCAGCGCTCTCTATCACCGGGTCGACTGGAAGCGGCCGACCGCCCGCCGCTGGATGCGCCGCCTCGACCATTCGATGATCTTCCTGCTGATCGCGGGCACCTACACGCCGTTCGCGCTGCTGGTCCTGCACGGCGCGCTCGCCAGCGCGATCCTCGTCGTCGTCTGGGCCGGCGCACTGGCGGGGACGATCGTCGAGATGATCTGGATCGACGCGCCGAAGTGGGTGACGGCGATCATCTACCTATCGCTGGGTTGGGTGGCGATTGTCGCCATGCCGGACCTTTGGACCGAGCTGGGGCCGGGAGGCACCCTGCTGGTCGCGGGCGGCGGCCTTCTCTACACGACCGGCGCCATCGTCTACGCGATCCAGCGACCGAACCCCAAT
The DNA here is from genome assembly GCA_963740555.1 of uncultured Solirubrobacterales bacterium. Lineage (GTDB taxonomy): Bacteria > Actinomycetota > Thermoleophilia > Solirubrobacterales > 70-9 > Mayfieldus. The sequence continues at coordinate 588,202 of CAVUES010000003.1, read as the reverse complement.
CCGGCCGTGTTCGGGTACCACGAGGTCTTTCACCTGCTCGTGATCGTGGCCGCGGCGGCGCAGTTCGCCGCCGTCGCCTTCTTCGCGCTGCCGGCGCAGTAGGCCGGCCGCGACACGTCAGCCGCTGACCGTGCCGGCTGTCTGCTTCGCCGCCTCGATCAACGCCAGGACCTCGGGCTCGCGGCCGTCGCGGACCAGCTGCACGGGGTCGGGGTCGCCGTTGACGATCCCCTCGAAGAACTCCTTGCGGTCCTGGTAGGTGGGAAGCGTCGCCTTGGCCCAACCGCGGACGTCGTTGAGCATCACCGCTAGGCGGGCGTAGGGCTCGCCGAAGGCCTCGGCGATCTCCCGCTTCATCCGCTTCGCCAGCGCCGGCGAGGCGCCCGCGGTCGAGATCGCGATCGCCAGCGGCCCGCTGCGCACGATCGCCGGCAGGATGAAGTTGCAGAGCGGCGGCACGTCGACGACGTTGACCAGCATCGAGCGCGCCTCGGCGTCCTCGTAGACGCCGATGTTGACCTCGCTGTCGTTGGTCGCCGCGATCGTCAGGAAGACTCCCTCGAGGTCCGGGGCGCCGGCGTACTCACGCCGCTCCCAGGAGATCGAGCCCTCGGCCGCGTACTCCTCGAGCGCCGGGACCGCGTCGGGGGCGATCAGGGTCACGTCGGCCTCGCAGAGCAGCAGCCCCTCGACCTTCTCGAGCCCGACGTCGCCGCCCCCGACGACCGCGGCGCGGCGCCCCTTCAACTTCAGGCAGGCGATGTAGAGCGGGGTCTCGAGCATGTCGCGCACGCATGACTGATCGCAGATCCCCTTGCGCAGCTGGCACACGCATTCCTTGCCGGCGAAGGCCTGGGCGGGCATGGGTCAAAGGTTAGAAGTCGAGCGGCGCCGGCGGATCGCGATCACGATCGCCGTCGCGAGCGCCGCGCCCAGGACCACGGCCAGCGCCCCGAGAACCGGCGGCATCTCGGGCCCCGAATCGGCGGAGTGGACGGCGAGCCCGGGCGGGATCGCGGGACCCGGCGAGCCGTCGGCGGCGGTGACCTCGTTCTGGGTTGCCGCCACCTTGGGCGCGGCGCCGCACCCAGCCGCAACCTGCTCGAGCGCCGCGTTGATCGAGTCGGAGAATCCAGGGTCGTACTCGCGCACGTCGGCGGGGATGTCGGTCAACCCGCTGCTCAGCTCGCTCGCCGAGTAGGCACAGCCGTCGATCACCCCGTCGGTGCGGTAGTCGTCGTAGAGGGTCTGAAAGTCGGCCTGGGCGATCGCCGGCGCTAGCAGCGCGGCGGCCGCGGTGGCGATCGTCAACGTCACAAGCAGACGGAGGCGCATCCCGGCCACACCTTAGAGCTCTCTGCCTGCGGTCAACTAGATTGGGCGCGATGGAAGCGGTGACTGTGGCCGGGCGGGCCCGTTTGGCGCGTATCCGGGAGCCGATCTCGGGCTGGGGCCTTGGCGCCTGGCTGCTGGTGTTTCTCCTGTTCGCCGGCGTGTATGCCGCCTTCAACAACGGGGCAACCGCGATCCCACAGGAGAGCCGGCTGCAGGTCGGCATCGCCGCCGCCGGGCTCATCTGTGGCGTCGGTCTTACGGCCGGCGGCTTGCGGGCCGGCCGGGCGACGCTTCCCTGGTCCGGCGTCGGGTTGCTGACCGGATTCGCGCTCTGGAGCGCTCTTTCGACCCTCTGGTCGGCGGCGCCGGACCTGAGCTGGATCGCCGCCAATCGGGCGGTCGTCTACGCGGTGGTCGTGGCGGTGGCAATGGTCGCCGCCTCCAGCACGCGCTCGGCTCCGCGCGGGGTCGCGATCGGGATCGTCGCCGTATCGCTGCTGGTCGCGCTGTACGCGCTCGGCGGCAAGATCATCCCGGGACTTCATTTCGCCTTTTTCGATCTCAACCCCGGCGACGAGTTCGCCCGCGTGCGGGAGCCGATCGGCTATTGGAACGCGGTTGGGATCCTCTGCGTGATGGCGGCGCCCGTGTGCATCTGGCTCGCCGCCTTCCCGGAGGCGGCGCCGCGCCTGCGGATCGCTGCGCTGCTGGCGCTGACCGTCTTTCTACTCACCACCGCGACGACCTATTCGCGCGGCGCGCTGCTCGCCTACCTGGCGGTGCTGGCGGTGATGGTCGGCGCCGGTCCCCAGCGCCTGCGCCGGCTGGCGATCGGAGTTGGGGCGATCGCCGCCGCCCTGCCCTCGATCATTGTCGCCTTCGGTCTGCACAACCTCTCCACCGGCGGCCTGTCGCTGCACGTCCGGGCCGGTGACGGGGCGATCCTGGGCCTTGTGATGGCCCTCAGCCTCGCCGGGCTCGCGGTCGCCGCCCGCGAGTTGATCCGTCTCGAGGACAGGGTGCGCTGGACCGAGCGCCATTCGCGCCTCGTCTGGCGCTCGCTCGCCGCCGGTGTCGCCGGCCTGCTGATCGTCGGCGTCGGCGCGCTCAGCGTGTCGAGCAGGGGGCTGACCGGCCAGATCTCCCATCAGGTGGACCTCTTCAAGCAGCCGAAGGCCGGGCCCGGAAACGATCCCAGTCGCCTTATCTCCTCCAACGGCTCCAACCGCTGGATCTGGTGGCAGGAGGCCTTGGGAGCCTTCGGCGACAAGCCGTTGGGCGGCTGGGGCGCCGGCTCGTTTCCGGTCGTTCGCTACCTCTACCGCCACTACGACGCTCCGGTCCGCTCCACCCACAGCGTTCCGCTCCAGTTCCTCTCCGAGACGGGATTGGTCGGCGGCGCACTGGGACTCGGGGGCCTGGCGGTGCTCGGCGCCGCGGCTGTGCGCCGGGTGCGTTCCTCGACTGGCATCGAACGCTCGGCGCGACTCGCCCTGCTGGGGGCCGCCACCGCCTGGGCGGTTCACTCGCTGGTCGACTGGGATTGGGAGATCCCGGCGGTGACGATCCCCGCCCTTGTCGCCGTCGCCGTCGCGGCGGCGCCATCGCCGAACGGCACCTCGACAGTCGTGAGCCCAGCCGTCCCTCGCCGCCCGATCCCGGTCCTGCTCTCCGCCGCCAGCGCCCTGGCGGCGGTGCTGCTCGCAGCCTCGGCGGCGTTGCCGTCGCTGGCGGAGACGAAGCGGGTGGAGGCCCTGCGCGACGCCGGCAATGGCTCGCTTCGTGGGGCCGCGTCTGACGCCGACCTGGCGCACAAGCTCGACCCGCTCAGCGTCGAGCCGTTGTTCACCGAGGCGAGCATCGCCCGCAGCCGCGGCAACGACGCGGAGGCAGCCTCCCTGCTCGCCGAGGCGACGCGCCTGCAGCCCGACAATTTCGAGACCTGGCAACGGTTTGGAGCGCTCGAGCTGACGCTCGGCGACTACAGGGGCGCGGCGCGGGCGATCCGCCGCCAGGCCGAGGACAACCCGCTCGCCTTCGAAGCGCGTCCAAATGCGGGCGACCTGCTCTACCCGCTCGAGGTCCCTCCGCAGCGCTCGCCGACCGCCTTCGGCACCCCGCCCTGACGCTGGCCAAGGCGCTCGGCGGTGCGCCTCAGTTGCTCTATGGGCAGTCAAGGCGCTCGGCGGTGCGCCTTAGTTGCTCTATGGGCACCCAACGCGCACCAGCCATCGCCCGAAGGCCGAGCGGCTGGGCACCAGCGCTAGACCGTTTTCAGCGTTTGCGCCAGTCCCTCGCGCAGCTCGGTGGTCGCCCGCCATCCCAGCTCTGCGGCAGCCCGCGAGCAGTCGATCGCGATCCGCTGCACCTCCCCGGTGCGCGCGGGAGCGAACTCGGGCTCGAAGCTGTCCGCGCACCCCAGGTCGCGCAGCAGCTCGACCAGCTCGAGCACGCTCGTCTCGCGGCCGGTGCCGATGTTGAAGGCGCCGCTGGCCTCGCTCGATGCCGCCGCCAGCGCCGCCTCGACCACGTCTCCGACATAGACGTAGTCGCGGGTCTGGGTGCCGTCGCCGAACACCGTCGGTGCCTGCGACGCCTTCAGCCGCCCGCAGAAGATCGCGATCACGCCGGCCTCGCCGAGCGGGTCCTGGCGCGGGCCGTAGACGTTGCCGAGCCGCAGGATCACGCCCGAGAGCCCGTAGAGGCGTCTATATAAAGAGAGGTATCCCTCGGCGGCGAGCTTGCTCTGGCCGTAGGGGGCGAGCGGCTCCTCCTCCGCATCCTCGCCGAGCGGCAGCTCCTTCCCCTCGCCTTCGCCGTAGATCGCGCCGCCCGTGGATACGAAGACGAAGCGCCGCGATCCGGCGATCCGCGCCGCCTCGAGCATGTTCGCGGTCCCGCCGACGTTGATGGCGGCGTCGAAGGCCGGCTCGGCGACCGAGCGGCGCACGTCGATCTGGGCGGCGAGATGAAAGACGAGCTCCGGCTTTCGCTGCTCGGCGAGCTTCGTCATCGCGGCGCTGTCGCGGACGTCCGCCTCGACCAGCTCGGCGCCGCCCGACAGGGCGGCCGTCAGGTTCTCGCGCCGGCCGGTCGAGAGGTCGTCGATCACCGTCACCTCGTCGCCGCGGGCCAGCAGCGCGTCGACCAGATTCGAGCCGATGAAGCCCGATCCCCCTGTCACCAGAGATCGCATATGCGGCCATTCTGCCTGGATGAGCAATCCCACGACCCACGCACCCTGGATGACGCGCCTGGCCTTCGCATCTCGTCGTCCTCGGGCGCTCGTGTGCTGCAAGCACACTTCGCGCCCTGCGTCCTTGATCTGCTCGGCCAATCGCGCCCCCAGGCTCGCGTGGCCATGGAATTGCTCATCCTCGCGGGCGCTTTCCTGCAGGCCGCCCCAAATGCGGCGGTTGAGCCGATTGCTACCCTCGCCGACCCAAACGAGTGTTTGAGACGCGATGCGACTGATAGTCACCGAAAAGAACAACAGCGCCAAGAAGATCGCCGAGATCCTCGGTGGCAACCCGAAGGCGGACAAGAGCTACAAGGTCCCCTTCTACACCTGGAGCGACGCCGACGGCGAGCACATGGCGATCGGGCTGAAGGGCCACGTTCTGAACCCCGCCTTCCCCGAGGACTACTCGAACTGGCAGCAGACCGACCTGCACGACCTGATCGACGCCGAGTTGATCAAGGAGCCGACCGACAAGAACGTCGTGCGGGCGGTGCGCAAGGTGGCCAAGGACGCCGACACCCTTGTGATCGCGACCGACTTCGACCGCGAGGGAGAGCTGATCGGGCTCGAGGCGCTGCAGGAGATCCTCGAGGTAAAGCCCGAGCTCGAATCGAAGGTCAAGCGAGCCCGCTACTCGGCCCTCACCAAGGAGGAGATCGACCGCGCCTTCTCCAACCTCGACGAGCTCTCCTTCCCGCTCGCCCACGCCGGCTGGGCGCGCCAGGACATCGACCTGCTCTGGGGCGCCACCCTGACCCGCGCAGTGTCGCTGGCGACGCGGCGCTTCGGCTCCAACTTCCTCTCCGTCGGCCGCGTGCAGAGCCCGACCCTGGCGCTGATCGTCGAGCGCGAGCTCGAGCGCCGCGCTCATGTGGCTGAGCCGTACTGGGAGGTGCTGGCGAAGTTCGAGCACCCCGACGGCAGCTTCGAGACGCACCACGAGACCGACAAGTTCTGGAAGCGCGAGGAGGCAGACGCCGCGGTCGCCGGCACCGAGTCGCCGGGCACCGTCATGGAGGTCGCCTCGCGCCGCAACACCCGCAAGCCACCGACCCCCTACAACACCACCGCCTTCACGACCGACGCCTCGAGCCGGCTCGGGATCACGCCCTCGCGTGCGATGCGGATCGCCGAGGAGCTCTACATGGACGGCTTCATCTCCTACCCGCGCACCGACAACACCGTCTATCCGAGCTCGCTTCCGGTCTCCGAGCTGGTCCGCTCGCTGGTCAACATTCCCGACTTCGGGGCGGCCAAGTCGCTTCTCGACGGCAAGCTGACGCCGACCCGGGGCCGCAAGGAGACCACCGACCACCCGCCGATCTACCCGACCCAGGCCGTCTATCCCGACCAGCTCGAGGGCCCGAAGCGCCGTGTCTACGAGCTGGTCGCGCGCCGCTTCCTCGCCACCTTCTCGCCGCCGATGATCACCGAGTCCACCCGGGCCGACATCGAGGCCGGGTCGGAGACCTACTTCGTGCGCGGCTCGGTCGTCGTCGACCCGGGCTTCGCCGCGATCTACACCTACGCCCGCTCCTCCGACGAGGAGATCCCGAAGCTCGAGCAGGGCCAGCAGCTGCCGCTCGACGGCGATCCCTGGATCCTCGACAAGGAGACCCAGCCGCCGCCGCGCCTTTCCCAGGGCAAGCTGGTGGAGGTGATGGAGGAGCACGGCCTGGGCACCAAGGCGACCCGCGCCGACATCATCCAGAAGCTCTACGACCGCGGGTACGTCTACGCCAATCCGCCGATTCCGTCGGAGACCGGGATCGCGATGTACGCGGCCTTCAAGAAGTTCGTTCCCGAGATGGCGACCCCTGAGATGACCGCCCGGCTGGAGGCCGAGATGGATCAGATCGCATCCGGCGAGATGACCCGGGACGACGTTGTCGGCGACAGCCGCAAGCTGCTGCATCAGACCTATGAGGAGATCGACGGCAGCCGCGAGGACCTGGCAAAGCAAATTTGGGCGGGGATGGACGAAGACAAGTTCCTCGGCCCCTGCAAGGTCTGCGAGCAGGCCGGACGCAAGCGCGAGGACGGTGGGCCCAACCGGCTGCGGATCATCGAGCTGAAGGGCGGCAAGCGCATGTACGGCTGCGAGGGCTGGATCAGGGACGACCCCGAGTCCCCGGATTCCTGCCCCGTCAGTGGTCCGCTCCCCGGTCGCGGCTACGACCTCTGGCGCCTCGAGGAACGCTGCTCGATCTGCGGCGAGATGCCCCGTCTGAGCGTCAAGAGCTTCCGTGGGCGACCCTGGAAGCTGTGCCTCAACGACGACTGCCCGAGCATGGTCGAGATGCGCGAGAAGCGCGCCGAGCGCGAGGCGGCCAAGGCCGCCAAGGAGGCCGCCAAGGCCGCGGAGGGCAACGGGGCCAAAGATGACCTGGCGAAGGAGGCCGACGGCGGCGGCAAGGTCGGCGCGGCGAAGATCGCCGGCGCCGCCTCGGCGACCCGCACCCGACCGACGCGGGCAAAGCGCGCCGCGAACGCCAAGCGAGCCGCAAAGCGCTGATCCGCATCTCGTGTCCCAGCGACTAGCGACCAACGACTAGCGACTGGGATGTTCGTCTCGCTGGAGGGGATCGACGGCTCGGGAAAGAGCACGCAGGCAAAGCTGCTCGCCGAGGCGCTGGGCCCCGAGACGGTCCTGGTCCGCGAGCCCGGTGGCACGGCGGCCGCCGAACGGGTGCGCGAGCTGCTCGCCGACGGCGAGCTCGAGCTCGACCCGATGGCCGAGCTGCTGCTCTTCTGCGCCGCCCGCGCCGACCTCGTGCGGCGGGTGATCCGCCCGGCCCTGGAAGCGGGGCACGACGTGGTCTCGGATCGTTTCGCCGACTCGAGCGCCGCCTACCAGGGCGGCGGTCGCGGGCTCGGGGTCGAGCTGGTGGAGCGGCTCAGCGAGGCTGCGGCGGAGGGACTGCGACCCGACCTGACGCTGTTGATCTGGATCGATCCCGAGAAGGCCGCGGAGCGAAGCGGTGGCGCCGACCGTTTCGAGGCGGCCGGCCTCGACTTTCAACGCGGCGTGGCCTCCGCCTATGAGGAGATCGCCGTGCGTCACGCCGATCGCGTCGTCAGGGTGGACGGGAGCGGTAGCGTCGAGGAGGTGCACGCCCGGGTGATGGGGGCGGTCGGCAATCAGAGATAGGCAAATGGGGGAGCGCTGCGCTGAGCACGTGCTCGACTTTTTGACTGTATTTCAGCCATAAGCTCAACTACGCGCCTCACGACCCGCGCGACGCAAGACATGCCCACTCTCAGTGACCCAAGCGTTCCCGACGCCCTTTCCGCCGCGACCGAGCATCAGCCCCGGGCGCGCATGGCGCTCGCCGCGGCGCTCGCCGCCGGCCCTGCCCACGCCTATCTGTTTCGGGGCCCGCGCGGCGCCGGCAAGCGCTCCGCGGCGCGGGCCTTCGCCGCCGAGATCCTCGCCGCCGGTGCAGCCGAGCCGGAGGCGGCGCGCCGCCGGGCGATGCTCGATCCCTCGCCGCATCCCGACCTCGTCTGGCTCGTTCCGCGCGGCAGCCAGCACCTCGTCGATGAGGTGCGCGAGCGGGTGATCCGCGCCGCCGCCTACCGTCCCTTCGAGGGAGCGAGCCGGGTGTTCGTAATCGAGCAGGCAGAGGCGATGCGGGAGGAGACCCAGAACGCGCTGCTGAAGACGCTCGAGGAGCCGCCCGACTTCGACCACCTGCTGTTGCTGACCGCCGAGCCCGAGGCGCTGCTGGAGACGATCACCTCGCGCTGTCAGGAAGTGAGCTTCGCGCCGCTTGGACCCGATGCCGTGGCCGAGGTGCTTGCCGCGGAGGGGTCGGAGGAGGAGGTGTTGGCGGCCGCGAGGCTGGCCGGCGGCGACGTCGAGCGGGCCCGCTTCCTTCTCAGCGAGCCGGGGCGGCGGCTGCGCGGCGATGCCGAGGCGCTCGCCCGCGCCGCGTCCGACCCCGAGGGCGGCGGCGCTCCCTGGCAGGCTCTGCTCGAGGGGGCGGAGTCGGCTGGCACGGACGCCGAGCGCGACACACGGGCGAGGCTCGAGGACTCCGACGCGGGACGACCGCGATCCGGCCGGGAGATCGGCGAAGAGGCACGGCGAGTGGGCCGCCGGCGGCGCACCGAGGTGCTCGACCTCGGACTCGAGCTGTGCGCGGCCTGGTTGCGCGACCTCGGCGCGGTTGCCGCCGGGGCCCCCGAGGTGGTCATGACCCGCGACCGGATCGAGGAGCTGACCCGCGAGGCCGAGGGCCTTGACCCGGGCCGTCCGCGCCGCTGCGTCGAGCTGGTCCAGGACACCCGCCGGCGCCTCGACCTGAACGTCTCTGAGGAGCTAGCCCTCGAGGCGCTCTTCTTCCGCCTTCAGCGGACGCTCGGCCCCGCTGTCTGAGCCGGCGCCGTCCTCGCTGGCGCCCTCGAGCGCCTGTTCCTGGGCGAGGCGGGTGATCTGCTCGGCCTGGCGCGAGACGATGACGCTGAAGCTGAGCGCCAACCCGAGCAGCAGCAGGAAGAGCAGCGAGAACAAGGCGATCGTCACGTCGCGGACGCCGAGTGCGTTGGCGAGCACCCGAAGCAGATCGGGGAAGGCGGCGCCAACGAGCATCGCGATCCCGGCGACAAACCAGATCACGCTGTAGCGCTCCTGCAGGCGGTGGCGCCGGATCAGCTCCAGAATCATCGCCATGAAGACGATCGCGAGCACGGCGGCGACGATGCGTGCCTGCGAGGTGAGGCGCACGACAGGCTCGTCGGCCAGCAGCCAGGGCACCACGTCAGCGTTCCTCTCGGACCCGGGGGCGGAACTGTCCGACCAGCAGCACGACCAGGGTCTTGAAGATGTAGAAGGCCGAGCGCAGCGGGGTGAGGAAGGAGCGTCCCTCGGAGCGGGAGAGCATGCGCACCGGCAGCTCTTCGACCCGCAGCCCCTGAAGCACGGCGCGCTGCACCGACTCGACCTCGGCGAACTCGGGCGAGTAGTGCTCCTTGAAGAGCGCCATCGCCTCGCGGTTCACGGCCCGCATGCCGCTGGTCGTGTCGGTGAACCGCTGCCGGGTCGAGAGGCTGACGATGAGGCGGAATAGATGCTGACCGGTGCGTCGCGAGACGCTGGCCCGGTAGTCGTCGTCGCGGGCGACGCTTCGATCCCGGTAGCGGGACCCGATCACCATGTCGGCCTTGTCTGCCTTTATCTCCTCGACCAGCCGCGCCAATTCCCCCGGCAGATGCTGGCCGTCGCCGTCGAGATGGGCGCAGATGTCATAGCCGCCCCGCAGCGCGTACATGTAGCCAGTCTGCTGGGCCGCGCCGACGCCCTGGTTGAAGGGAAGCGAGGCAACCCGCGCTCCCGCGGCCCTCGCGCGCTCGGCGGTGGCGTCGGTAGAGCCGTCGTCGACGACCAGCACGTCGGCGTCGGGCAGGGCGCCGCGCACCCCCTCGATAACCCCTGCGATCGAGGACTCTTCATTCCAGGCGGGGATGAAGACCAGGGTTCGCACCGGCCGATTCTCCCATGCGGGTGCGCTGGCATCGGGCCGGCGGGTGACCCGCAGCCTTTGAGCTTTGTGTTAAGAAAGACTCAAATGGCGCGACGGATCCGCCTTCCCAGGGTCTCCGACCGGCCCCGGCCATGGATCGGCATGCGTCTGTGGCTCGGTGCCGCCTTCGCGTTGGTGGGAGCGATCACAGCCGTCACGGTCTACCGCTTTGTCCACGACTCGAACGAGACGGTGATCTCGCAGCGGTCGACCGAGCTTGCCGTCGGCCGCACGGTTCAGCTCGCCGATCAGCTCGGAATGGCCAAGAACGCGGGCGAGGTGGTCAGGGCGGCCAAGGACACCGGCTTCTCGGCCTGGTACTTCAACCGCGCCGGACGCGTCGTCGTTCCGGATCCGGAAGGCCTGAGGCTGGGGTTGATCGACTTCCGGCACAAAGCGGTGGCCGACGCGCTCGTCGGCCGTCGCTTCACCCGCCGCGCTCCCGGAGGCGTGACGATCGTCGCTGCCCCGGTGTTCCGCCACGACGTCCTCACCGGTGCGGTGCTCGGGCGCTACTCGCGGCCCGAGGTCCTGCAGAGCGCGATCGACCGCCTGCGCAACGACAGCCTCAGGGCTCTGGCGGTCGGCGTTTGCATCGCGATCCTGATCGGGTTCGCGGTTGCGTCGTTGATCACCTACCGGATCAGGCGCCTGGCGCGGAGCGCCGAGAACATGGCTGCGGGGTCGCTCGACGTCCCGCTCCAGGTCACGGGCCGCGATGAGGTGGGCGACTTGGCGCGTGCCCTGGACAAGATGCGGGCGGCGCTCCAGGACAGCTTTCAGGTCCTCTCCTCAGAACGTGACAAGCTGGCCGCTATCTTCGACGGTCTCAGCGACGCGGTGATGATCGTCGACAACGACGGCACGGTTCGGTTCTCCAACCGGGCCGCGTCGGAGCTGGTGACGGAAGAGGGCGCCCCCCCGGCGCCGATGCTCTCGCACCTTCGAAAGGCGGCCGAGCACGGGGGCGCGGAGGCGCCGGCGTTGCGGATCGGCGAGCGTGTTTACGGCCTGCAGGCCCGCAACCTCCCGGCCGAGCAGGGCGTGCTGGTGGTGGTGCGCGATCGCACCGAGGAGATGCGGCGCGAGCTCGCCGAGCGCGAGTTCGTCTCCAACGCCGCCCACGAGCTGCGCAATCCGCTGGCCGGGATCTCGGGCACGATCGAGGTGCTGCAGGCTGGGGCCAAGGACGACCCGGAGGCGCTCGAGCACTTCCTCAGCCGCCTCGGGGTTGACGTCGAGCGGATGAACCGGCTGATGCAGTCTCTGCTGACCCTCGCCCGGGTCGAGGCGCTTCCCGAGGGCGAGGCGGAGATCGTCGACGTCGCTAGCGCCGCGGCGGACGCGGTCGACGCGGTGGGCCAGGACGGCGTCGAGGTGAGGATCGAAGTGGAGCCCGGCCTTGCGGCCGACGGCGACCCGTTGCTGCTGCGGCAGGTGCTGATCGGGCTGCTCTCAAACGCGGTCAGGCACACCTCGACTCCCGGTGCGGTGGTCCTGCGAGGCCGCCGCGCCGATGGCGAGGCCCTGATTGAGGTGGTCGACACCGGCACCGGCATCCCGGCCGCGGAGGTCGAGAGGGTGTTCGAGCGCTTCTACCGGTCCAGCGACGCGCTCGCGCACGAGGGCTTCGGCCTCGGGTTGGCGATCGCTAAGCGCATGGTGCAGGTGATGGGCGGCTCGATCGGCGCCGCCTCGGAGGAGGGCCACGGGAGCATCTTCTGGGTGCGCCTGCCGGCCGCGGAACCGATCCCCACACCTGTCGCATGAGCGAGAAGCGGACATGAGTGAGGCCCGGATCCTTATCGCTGACGACGAGCCGTCGGTGCGCGACTCGGTCACCTACGCGCTCCAGCAGGAGGGCTATGAGGTGACGCCGGCGGTCGACGGGAACGACGCCGAGAGCAAGCTGGCCACGGACATGCCGTTCGACCTCTTGATCCTCGACATCATGATGCCCGGGCCCAGCGGTCTTGACATCTGCCGGGAGGTGCGTGGCCGCAGCGCGGTCCCGATCATCATCCTCACGGCCAAGGACGCGGAAGTGGACAAGGTGGTAGGGCTCGAGGTCGGCGCGGACGACTACGTGACCAAGCCCTTCTCGGTTCGTGAGCTGTTGGGTCGGGTGCATGCGCAGCTGCGCCGGCGCGAGCTCGACCGCACCCCGAGCGCCGAGACGACCCGGATCGACGCCGGGCAGGTTTCGATCGACCTCGTGCGCCACGTGGTCACGGTGCGCGGTGAACAGGTCAACCTGACCCGCTCCGAGTTCCAGCTCCTGCGGCTCCTGGCCGGTCGCCCGGGCGAGGTCTTCCGCCGCCACCAGATCATGGAGGAGCTGTGGCAGACCGAGTTCGACGGCGACGTGCGCGCCTGTGACGTGCACATCTCCAACCTGCGCCAGAAGGTCGAGCGCGACGCCCAGCGCCCCGAGCTGGTGGTAACGGTGCGCGGGGTGGGCTACAAGTTCGCCGAGGGCTAGTCGGGGGAGTGCGCCGCCGCCTGGTCCTCCTCCGGGTGCGCGGCCACCTGCTCGAGCGCCGTCAGCGAGTCGTTTAGCCAGCGGCGGAAGTAGGACTTGGCGAAGGTGGCGTCCATGATCCGGTCGGTGATCCGGATCGGGTCGATGCCGAATTCGACGTCGACGAAGGTATTGCCCTGTGCTTCGGTGAGCAGCCAGTGCGCGTAGGTGCCGGTCTTCGTGCAGCGCATGTGGATCTGATGCATGTCGTCGAGCTGCTCGATCTGCATGATCGTCTCGATCTTTCCGAACGGCTCCCTGGTGACCTGGGCGTAATTGCTTCCCTCGTCGAACTTCTCCCCACGTACCTCGATCACCCGCGGCCACCACTCGGGGTGGCGTTGCGGGTCACCAACCAGGTCCCACACCCGACTGGGCGGGGCGTTGATCAGCGCTTGGTCGCGGCAGACCGACATCGGAGGACCGCTCTGAGTGTCGCACCGATGGCAAGAAGACTCCAATTTCAGGGATGGCGCTCGCTGCGTGTCTGGCTAGGATCGTTCCGTGTTCGTTCGCCGCAAGGGAAATGCGGCTCGGCTGCTCAAGCCGCTCCTCTCGCTGCTGGCGCTGGCCGCGGGTGTCGGCGTAGCGGTCGCGCTCGCGGCCGGGGGGTCGACTGAGCTCGGCGGGACGACGACCGCACCCGTGACCCAGGTCAATGCGCCGGTCGTGCAGCTCTCAACCACGCCCGGAACCAGCTCGTACACGACGCCTAACGGCGTCCTGACCAGCTGGCGCTACCACAGCGGCCCCACTCCAGGGAGTCTGAGGCTGGTGCTGTTCAAGCCTGGAGCCGTCGCCCACGCCTACCAAGCGGTCGCGTCCACCGACACCAAGACCCTTGCCGCGAACACGGGATACGAATTCAACGAGCGCATCCCTGTGAAGCAGGGCTACATCCTCGGCCTCGCCGCGACAAATGGGTACATCGCGATCCCGGCAGGGAGCAGCGACCAGATCGATGCCTTCATGGCCGACGTGCCGGTCGGCGACACCGCGACTGCGACGACGGCCTATCCGGCAATTCGGGAGAACGTGGCCGCCACGATCGAGCCGGACGCCGACGGCGACGGCTTCGGGGACGTGAGCCAGGACCGATGCCCAACCCAGGCCGCCACGCATGACGCCTGCTCGAATGCCTTCAGCTTCGGCAGGCTGAAGCACAGGCGGAAGAACGGGACCGCCACCCTCCCGGTGAGGGTCCCAGGTCCCGGGACCCTCTCTTTGCGCGGCAAAGGGATCGTCAAGCAGCGCGCGGCCCGGATCGTCAGCAGGACTCAGGCCGACCGCGCGATCTCGGCCGCGGGGACCGTGAAGCTCTTGATCAAGGCCAAGGGCAAGGCGAAGCGCAAGCTGAATCGCGAGGGCAAGGTGAAGGTCAAGGTGAGAGTCACCTACACCCCCACCGACGGCACTGCGAACGCGAAGACTCCGAAGGTCAAGTTGGTAAAGAAGCCGCGGGCGTAAGCGGCCACCGCATCCCGTCAGTCGTTCTAGTCGTCCTGCCTTTCGACCTGGCCGGGCGGCAGCCCACCGCTGGTGCGGGTGACGATCGGTCGCTGCGTGACCGTCCGGCTGACACCCGCCGACTGAACAGCGGGTTGGCTGGCAGCGGTCGAGCCGCTGGAGCTGGTCACGATCGGCCGCCCGCCCGCGCCGGAGGTGACGGCGGCCGTTCGGGCCGTCGCATGAATCCCCGGGTTTGACTCCAGCGCGACCGCGCCGAGTCCACCGAGCGCGGCGATCGTCGCCGCGGTAGCGATCCTTGTTCTCGTCTTGCCCATTTCGGGCCTCTTCTCTGTTTCGGTTGCTGGGCCTATTCGATCCGTAGGCCTGAGCCATTGTCGGCAACCGCGGTTAAGCCCCGCCCCAGGACTCGGCAAAGAAACCGCAAAGGAGGCCCCTGGGCCTTCGACCCGATAAGCCGGCGAGCGGACTCGAACCGCTGACCCCTTCATTACGAGTGAAGTGCTCTACCAGCTGAGCTACGCCGGCCGGTCCGGAGATTCTAGGAGCTGACCCAGGCGACTAGCGATTCCGATGCGCCAGCAGGTGGTCGCGCTCGGCGAGCCGGTTCGCCCGCCGCACCTCGGCCTCGCGTTGGCGGCGGATCTCGTCCTCTGACTCGGGGAGCAGCCCGGGCACGGGTGTCGGCCTGCCTTTGTCAGAGACCGCCACCATCGTCAGGTAAGCGGTCGAGGACTTACGTCGCTCGCCGCTGCTCGGGTTCTCGGCCTCGACTCTCACCCCGACCTCCATCGAGGTTTTCCAGGCGGCGTTCACCTTCGCGTAGCAGGTGACCAGCTCGGCGATGTGGATCGGGTTCAGGAAGGTCATCCGGTCCATTCCCGCGGTGACGATCCGCAGGCCGCAATGGCGGATCGCGGCGATGCCCGCGGCCTCGTCGCACATCCGCATCACCGCCCCCCCGTGGACGAAGCCGGCGGCGTTCGCGTCCTCGAGCCCCATCCAGCGAACCAGGATCGATTCGGAGTCGGACGCTGGCTTCGGGTCTGCGGACGGCGGCTCGGCCACGCGGCGATGCTATCCGGCGCAGCGACCGCGCTAGCCCGACGCCAGCGCCCGGGCCCGCTCGAACACCTCGTCCAGCATCGGCTCGGTGAGCTTGCCGGTGAAGGTGTTCTGCTGACTCGGGTGGAAGCAGCCGAGCAGCGCCCAGCGGCCGATCCGCGTCTCGGTGCCATGACCGAAGCGCGGCTTCGGGGCCGGCATATCCCCGCCCAGCGCCCGCACCGCGCGCAGCGCCCCATCCCAGGCGAAGCTTCCCAACGCCACCAGCACCCGCGAACCTGTCAGGAGCTCGAGCTCGCGCTCCAGGTAGGGAAGGCAGTTGTCGCGCTCTGCCGGGGTCGGCCGGTTGGCCGGCGGGGGGCAGCGGTTGACCGCGGTGACGTAGGCGTCCCGCAATCGCAACTCGTCCCCGCGCTGCTGCGACTCGGGGCGATTCGCGAAGCCGGCTCGGTGCAGCGCCGCGAACAGCCAGTCGCCGGAGCGGTCTCCGGTGAACATGCGCCCGGTCCGGTTGCCGCCGTGCGCCGCCGGCGCCAGCCCGATCAGCACCACCCGCGCCGCCGGGTCGCCGAACCCCTCCAGGGGCTTTGCCCAGTAGCGCTGCCCCAGGTAGCGGCGCGGCGGGTCGGCGGCGGCGGCTTCGCGCCACTCGACCAGTCGGGGGCAGCGCCGGCAACGATGAACTCGCCGGGCGAGGGCTTCGAGGTCGGTTGGCTTGCGTTCCGGCGCCATGACCGCATCATGCGACAGACTGTCGCCGGGCGGCAGGGAGAGACCGTTGACTCGACCGCTCTACTTCATCGGACGTTTTTGCTGCCGGAACCACTATCCGGTGATAGCGGCGTGGTTTTTGGTCACCGTCGCGCTGATCGTCGCCGGTCAGGCGTCCGGCAACAAGACCAACGACAACCTCACCCTCCCCGGGACCGGGTCGACCAGGGCGACGGACCTCCTCAACGACCATCTACCCCAGCAGGCGAACGGCAACAACCCGGTCGCCTTCGAGGTCGGTTCGGGCAAGCTCACCGACGCCCAGAACAGCAAGGCGGTCAACGAGGCCGTAAAGCGGCTTCGCAATACGCCCCACGTGACCTCGGCCATCAACCCCCTCAGCTCCGAAGGCGCTCCCTTCCTGAGCAAGGACCGCAAGGTCGCCTACAGCCCGGTGATCCTCGACGTCGGCCCCGCCGACCTGACCGAGGAGGAGGCCCAGGCCGTCCTCGACGCCGCCGACCCGGCGCAGGCGGCCGGGATCCAGGTTTCGGTCGGAGGCTACGTCGGGCAGCAGCTCTCCAAGCCGTCGACCGAGATCAGCGAGGTGATCGGCCTCAGCGCCGCGGTGATCATCCTGCTGCTCGCGTTCGGGACCGTGACCGCGATGGCGATGCCGATCGCATCCGCTGTCTTCGGCCTCGCAGGCGCGCTGTCGATCATCCGCCTGCTCCAGAACGTGATCGAGGTGCCGAGCATCTCCGCGACCCTGGCGACGATGATCGGCCTCGGGGTCGGGATCGACTACGCGCTGTTCATCGTCACCCGCCACAAGCAGCAGCTGAAGGACGGGATGGAGGTCAACGAGTCGGTCGCCCGCGCGACCGCGACCTCGGGCGGGGCGGTGGTCTTCGCCGGCTTCACGGTCGTGATCGCGCTCTGCTCGCTGGGCGCCGCGGGCATCCCGCTGGTCACAGCACTCGGTTTCACCGCCGCGGTCGCCGTCGTGGTCGCGGTGCTGGCGGCGACGACGCTGCTTCCCGCGATGCTGGGGGCGCTCGGCCCACGGATCAACTCGCTGCGGGTCCAGCTCGGCCGCACCCACCCCGACGATCAGCAGCCGCACGGCTGGCTGCGCTGGGCCGAGGGGGTCTCCAAGCGGCCCTGGCCCTCGGTGATCGTCTCCGTCTTGGTCCTCGTCGTGCTGGCGCTCCCGATCCTCGACCTGACCCTGGGCCAATCCGACAACGGAGCGATGCCCAAAGACACCCAGGTGCGACGCAACTACGACACGATCGCCAAGGGGTTTGGGGTCGGGACCAACGGCCCGCTTCTGATCGCGGTCAGCGCCGCCAAGCCGCTGCAGCCCGACCAGTCCCAGCTCAAGAAGATCGACCAGCAACAGCAACAGCTGGCGACGCAGCAGCAACAGATCGTTGAGCAGGGACTGGCCGCTGGCCTGACCCAGCAGCAAGCGCAGGCGCAGGCGCAGCAGCAGACGGCCACCCAGCAGCAGAAGCTGAACCAGGACAAACAGGAGGCCTCGAGCCCGGCCAGCGACCCTCAGCTGACCAAGCTCGAGGACCAGATCTCCAAGGCCCCCGACGTGCAATCGGTCTCGCCGCCGACGCTCGACAAGAAGGCGAGTACCACCGTCTTCACGGTGATCGCGAAATCGGCGCCGTCCTCGGACCGCACCGTCGACCTGGTCAACAACCTGCGCGACGACGTGATCCCCTCGGCGCTCAAGGGGACCGACCTGACCGCCTACGTGGGCGGTCAGACGGCCGGCTACATCGACCTCGCGAACCGGATCAGCGACAAGCTGCCCTCGATGATCGCGATCGTCGTCGGGCTCAGCTTCCTGGTCCTGCTGCTCGCCTTCCGCTCGATCCTGGTGCCGGTGAAGGCGGCGCTGATGAACCTGCTCTCGGTCGCCGCCGCCTACGGCGTCGTCACCGCGGTTTTCCAGAAGGGTTGGGGCGCCAGCCTGATCGGCCTCGACCATTCGATCCCGATCGTCAGCTTCGTGCCCCTGCTGATGTTCGCGATCCTCTTCGGCCTCTCGATGGACTACGAGGTCTTCCTGATGTCGCAGATGTCGGAGCACTACCGAGACGAAGGCAAGCCGACCAAGGCCGTGATCGACGGGCTTGCCAACACCGGCAGGGTGATCACCTCGGCGGCGATGATCATGGTCTTCGTCTTCGCCAGCTTCGTGCTCAACGGCAACCCGGTGGTGAAGGAGTTTGGGGTCGGTCTGGCGGTGGCGATCGCGATCGACTCGACCCTCGTCCGCTGCCTACTCGTGCCGGCGGTGATGGTGCTGCTTCGCGGTCGCGCCTGGTGGATGCCGGGATTGCTCGAGCGCACCGTGCCCCATATCAGCGTCGAGGACGACTCCTTCCTGCGCGAGCGCGACGCGGCGGCCGCCGCGGCCGGCAAGCCTTCCGCCGGAAGCTGACCCGCGTGCCTTCATACTGAGCGCGATGTTCCCGCTCAATCTGCCCAACGCGCTCACGATGCTGCGCATCCTCGCGGTGCCGGTGATCGTCGTCGCGCTGCTCGGCGAGACCCCGAATGGGGACGCGCTGGCCGCCGGGGTGTTCGCGCTCGCGGCGCTCACCGACGGGCTCGACGGCTACTTCGCGCGCTCGCGCGACGCCGTCACCACGTTCGGAAAGCTGATGGACCCACTGGCCGACAAGCTGCTGATCGTGGCGGCGCTGGTGTCGCTCGTCTCCCTGGACCGCCTCGCCGCCTGGGTGGCGATGGTGATCATCGCCCGCGAGCTGGCCGTGACCGGCCTGCGCGCGGTTGCCGCCGAGCGCGGCGTCGTGATCGCCGCCAGCCCGCTCGGGAAGATCAAGACGATCCTCCAGGTGGCGGCTGTGATCGCGCTGATAGCCGCCGACCCTTCGCCGGCTTGGGTTGACGTGCTGGTCTACCTCGCGGTGGCGATGACCCTGATCAGCGGCCTCGACTACTTCTTTGGGCTGCGGCGCCGATTGGAAGATCAGAGCAAGAAACGAACGGGCGCGAAAACCGAGTCCCGCAAGGCCTCGGTCAGCTAGCCGGCGACTCCAGCCACTCGCGCATTGTCAGGTGGTGGTGGCTATGCAGGTTGCTCGTCAACTCTTGCCGCAGTTCCCCGGCGGTGCCGTAGCGCTCAGCGACCACGTTATGGCGGTGGATCGTCTCCAGGTTCTCCTGACGCGCCATCACGAACGCCTCCTCGTTCAGGTCGGGGTAGGCCTCGATCACCCGGCGGATCATCTCCCGCGCGCAGTCCTCGACGAAGCGCGGCTGCGCGTGCGCCTTCTCGACCACCGCCAGCTCGTCGGGACGCTTCAGAAGGCCGTAGATCTCCGAGCTCATCGACTCTTCGACGATGTGCAGCAGGTCGCGGGCGTCGATCTCCGCCGGCCACCCCTCCGGACAGCCCACGTACAAAGTCCCGATCCCGCGTTGGTTGTGGGTCGCGATCGGGACCACGTCGATGATTCGGTCGATCTCGTCGGCGTCGAACCCCTGCTCGGCGAGCCGGTCGCGGGCCAGCTCGGCGACCATCTCCTGGGCGCACGGGCAGGCGGTCATCCCCTGCGCCTGCACCCCACGCAGCATCCGCAGGCCGCGCTCGGAGACCACCGCGGTCCCGAACAGGGTGTAGATCTCCTGCGTGCGGTTGCCGGACTCCGGCGTTACGACCGTCTCCGGGTAATGGGCCGCGACCCGAACCTCCGAGCGCAGGCCCCCCTGGCGCTCGCGGATGCGCTCGGCGATGTGGGCGGCGAGGGTCTCGGCGCGGAATGCCTCGCCCAGGACCACCTGGTCGATCGCCTCGCCGACAACCTCCTCGAATCGCGACATGTGGACGCCGGCCTGCTGGGGGTTGAGGTCGACGAAGCACTCGAGCTCAGCGTGGTAGAGCTCCTCGGTCCCGTTCGACTGAACGCGCAGGACCTTCTCGACCCCGGTGACGCCCACCCGGGAGAGGCTGACCTCCGTGGCCGGTCGCCCGGACTGAACGTCACGCGACGCGGGAGAGATCGTGGATTCGCTGCTGGCCATGGACATTGGAGAGTAGGGAAACGGGCTCGTCTCTATACTCGGCGCCGTTCGAGGCAGAGGAAATGGCCTCGGGCTCAGCTACTGGGTAGCTACTGGAGAGTTGCACGGGAGTGAATACGATCGAGCAGCTAGGGGCTGTACCGGCGGAGACGTCTTTCGCCGAGTCGGAGGAGCTTCGCGGCCTGATCTCGCTAGGCCGCGACCAGGGCTATCTCACTTTCGAGCAAATCGCCTCCACGCTCGAGGAAGTCGACGTCTCAAAGGAGCAGGTCTCCCAGCTCCACAGCCACCTGATCGAGCATGGCATCGACGTGATCGCCGAGGACGGCGTCAGTGCCTACAAGGAGCAGAAGGTCGCGGAGTCGGAGTCGCGCCGCCGCCCCGAGCTCGACCTCACGGTCGAGCCCAGTCTCGACTCGCTGCGTCTCTACCTGCGCTCGATCGGCCGCGTCGATCTGCTGACGGCCGAGCAGGAGGTCCAGCTGGCAAAGCGCATCGAGCGCGGCGACATGGTCGCCAAGCGTCAGATGGTGGAAGCCAACCTGAGGTTGGTGGTCTCGATCGCAAAGGGCTATCTGGGCCGGGGGCTGAGCTTCCTCGACCTGATCCAGGAGGGCTCGCTGGGCCTGATCCGCGCGGTGGAGAAGTTCGACTACCGGCGCGGCTACAAGTTCTCCACCTATGCCACCTGGTGGATCCGCCAGGCGGTCACGCGAGCGATCGCCGACAAGGCGCGCACGATTCGCATCCCAGTCCATATGGTCGAGAAACTGAATCGCGTCGCCCACCTCGAGCGCCAGCTCGTGCAGCGGCTTGGACGCGAGCCGGAGCCGGAGGAGATCGCCTCCGAGCTGCGCTGGTCGGTACGCGAGGTGCGCGACATCCTGCGGGTCGCGCAGCTGCCGGTCTCGCTCGAGAAGCCGGTCGGCGACGAGGATGAGTCGGAGCTTGGCGATTTCGTCGCCGACGACGCCGTCATCGAGCCTTTCGAAGAGGCGAGCGAGCACCTGCAGCGAGAGGGCGTGCACAAGGCGCTCAACGTGCTGCCCGAGCGCGAGCGACAGGTGATCGAGCTTCGCTATGGCCTTTCGGGCATGGAGCCGCTCACCCTCGAGGAAGTGGGGCAGGCGTTCGGCGTCACCCGCGAGCGGATCCGTCAGATCGAGAACAACACGCTGAAGAAGCTCAAGCAGCTGCCCGAGGCACAGGTGCTTCGGGAGGCCAGCTAGGCGGTCGCCGCCCCTCGTTTGCGGCCTCGGTCCCAGGGGTACACTCGAACCACGGTTTGAGCAGGTCGGCGGCCCGGAGCCCGGCAGCTTTCACCGACCCTTTCGGTTCCTGCCTGGGCTGAGACGACCAACCCCCGCCTCGCCCCCGGGGGTGAGGCGTCCGGGCCCCGGCCGGCGATCTATTTCTCGGGCGGGGGCTCCATGCGCTCGAGGACCACGCGGCCATCCCCATCGCTGCGGGCTATAACGCGGTCGCCGTCCTGCAGACCTGCCTCGATGCAGGCCTGCCTTGGAATCGTCACCCGCCGCTTCTGATTGAGAATCGCCTTTCCGCCGCGGCCCAACTTGCGGTCGGACCTGGAAGGCGCAAAGCCAGGTCGTTGCCTAAATGGGGGAGGCAGGATTCGAACCTGCGAAGCACGAGGCGGACGGTTTACAGCCGCCATCCTTTGACCGCTTGGATACTCCCCCTGCGGGGATTGCGATTCTAAAGACCGGGTCTGCCCATACACGAGCGCATCGATTGGCCGCCCCGGCTCGATCTCGTAGTCCGAGTACTTTGGCCCCCCGAGGGAAATAGCCCGTTCGGCTTCAAGCGAAAGGCTCGGAGATAAACCAGCGGCGCCCGTCGCCCGTTAGAGCGAAAAGGTAGTCGCATCGTGATGGATTCATCTTCTTGGTCAGGCCGGACCAACTCCGGTTCCCTCCATTCGTTGCGAGACTCACAGCACAACGTCGATGTCCGTCTGGTGTGACGGTCTGTTGGGTGGAGGTCTTCACCTGAATCCTCAGCAACCGCCCATTCGTCTCGGCGACGATGTCGAAGTCCGGGCTGTGGCCGATGGGAAGAAAGACGCTTGCGCCAACCGACGTCAGCCACTCGATCGCGGAGGCCTCACCCAGGTCCCCTTGCCGGCGCCGGTTGATCTTTCGCTCCACGCTTCGAACATAGGCTCAACGGCGGCGGGAAATGGCTTACTCGAAGCCACTTCTTGCGAATTTTCCAGTCCCGACCTTGAGCCTTTTCAGTCTCGTGACAAAGGCGCGCTGGCGGCGCTCTGTCGACGGAGATCAGGCAGGCCTTGCGGCGCCGGCAGCGGCGCCGGCCTCGCCCGTGGACGTGGCGCCCGCCCGCGAGGGTGGCCCGGACGGCCGATGCGGGCGAGGCCGAAGCTGAGGATCGTCAGCAAGCTGAGCGCGATCGCCAGCACCACTAGCGGCGCCACCGTCGTCAGCCAGCTCGGCACCCCCTTCTTGGTCTCCCGCTGGAGCAGCTGCTTGTCCCTGACGAAGGGGCGGTCGAAGCGCGCCGGGGCGGCGACCCTGGGGGCCGGAATCTCCGGGTCGGCAGGGAAGTAGATCGGCAGCCCGAGGACGCTGCGCCCGGTCTGCAGCCGCAGCGTGGCCTTCCAGTCGCCGTGCACCGGGATCGGTTCGGTGGTCCGGTAAAGGCCGTTCCCGACCCGGCGCAGGCGGTCGACCTCGAGCCCTCCGCCCTGCCAGGAGGTCACGCTCAGCCACTTGGCGTCTGTCGCGGCGCCGGCGGGGTGGATCCGTGCCAGCACCGAGACCTCGCGCTGGGGCCCGGGGCGGATGTCGGTCAGCTGCACCTTGGCGCCGTATCCCTGCGGGACGCTCGTGATCAGCCCGTTCGCGGTCAGGCCCGCGATCGCCAGCAGCAGAGACCAGGGCCGCCGTGCGGGCGACCCGGACCCCGGGCAGCTCGCCGCGCAGCGCCATTCCCATCAGGGCGCCGAGGGTGCCGCCGGCGACGCCGGCGATCGTCGCGACGATCAGCCCCTCCGGCAGCAGGTGCGAGTTCCAGGGCAGGGTGTAGACCAGGTGCGTCCACCCGTACTCGGCCGCGAAGCCGACCGTCCCGATCGAGGCGCCCGCGACGATGCCGAGAAGGAGGGGGCGGCGGGCGAAGGCCAGCGCCGCGACCTCGACGCAGGCAGCCTCGGCGAGATAGAGCGGCATCGCCGGCGTGGTCTCGCCGAAGACCTGATGCACGATCAAGGTCACCGCGCCGCGGACGAGGATGAAGAAGCTCGCCGCCGCCAGGGCGCCGCCACGGCCGATCCAAAGACGGGCGCAGACAAGCGCGACCGCCGCCGCCAGCGCGATCAGCATCGGCTGGAAGACCATCTGGAACTGAGGCACGCCGAAGTCGAACTCGCCCTGGAAAGTCGAAAGGCCGATCAGCAGCCCTCCGGTCGCCATCGACTTGGTCACGAAGCCGCGGGTTCCCCGTGCCGCCCGGGCGTCGGGGCGGGACCGAATCCCCTCGGTGATGAGCACGATCATGCCGATCAGAGTCAGGCCCGCACCGCCGAAAAGCATCAGATGCGTGGGTCCCCACAGCGTCACGTCCTGGCCGAAGAGTCGGTGCCAGATGTCGTCGAGCGGAAAGCCGAGCAGGGCAAATCCCGACGTCGCCATCATCAGCGCCCCGCCCAGCGAGGCGTACCAGCCGCGGTTGATGCGCAGGGCGGTGTCGGAGACCTGCTCCTTCGGCAGCGCCATGGCGATGAAGCCGGCCGAGAAGATGCCGAACAGCCCGGAGAGGATCAGGTAGTGGGCGGGGTTGGCGAGGGGGCCCGGGTCGCGGCCCTGGTCGATGTGCAGGGAGATATCCCAATACATCCCCAGCAGTGCGACGAGAAGGGAGACCATCGCCACGCCCAGCGGCAGCGCCGCCCAGCCCGGCAACCCGGAGCGGCGCTCGGCGAAGGCGGCGGCACGGGCGAGATGCGTGCGGCGCCCGGTCCGGTGGCCCATGACCAGCCAGTACAGCGTGGCGCTCGCGGTGATCGCCATCGCGTTGGCGATCAGGATCTGGTTGACAGCCGCGCCACCGGCCGGCTTCGCGGCGGCGAGGATCGAGAAGAGGTCTGAACTCATGGCGCCTTCCTGTAGTCGTTCCCGAGTTGCTGCTCGCTACGCGTCATCGGCGAATGTACCACCAAATGATGGAACATATACACATGTAAAATAGGCCTGTGACCCAACTCACGCAGGACCAGAAGGGGATGACGATCGACGAGCTGGCGCGGCGCACCGGGATGACGGTTCGCAACATTCGCGCCCACCAGTCGCGTGGGCTCTTGCCGTCCCCCGAGGTGGTGGGACGCACCGGCTACTACGACGAGGAGCATGCTGCCCGGCTGGAGCTGATCCAGGAGATGCAGGGCGACGGCTTCAACCTCGGGGCGATCCGACGCCTGCTCGAGGGGGTCGGCGACTCGAGCAGCGAGGTGCTCGGGTTCGCGCGCGCCGTCCGCGCGCCCTTCGAAGAGGAGGAGCCCGAGATCCTCGAGGCGGAGGAGATCGCAAAGCGCTGGGGAGGGGAGGCAGATCCGGCATTGCTGAAGCGTGCCGAGCGCCTCGGTCTCGTGCGTCCTTTGGGCGAGGGTCGCTTCGAGGTCCCCAGCCCCCGGGTGATGCGCGCCGGAACCGAGCTGGCCGAGCTCGGCATACCGCCGCAGACGGCCTTGGAGGTGGCGGCGAAGCTGCGCCGTCAGTCGCGCGAGGTTGCGCGAATCTTCATCGAGCTCTTTCTCGAGAACGTCTGGAAGCCGTTCGAGCGAGCCGGCCGGCCGAAGGACCAGTGGCCGCAGGTGCGTGAGGCGTTGGAGCGGCTGCGTCCGCTGGCTTCGGAATCGCTGCTTGGGATTTTCCAGCTGGTGATGACCGAGGCCACCGAGAAGGCCTTCGGGCGGGCTCTGGAGCGGGATCTTTCGCGCGGCTCCCGCCAGCGCGGCTCCCGCCGCCGCCCGCCCAGCGGCAAGCGCCGCTAAATTGGTCCCTGCGCCCGGATAGCTCAGCTGGTAGAGCACTTCCATGGTAAGGAAGGGGTCGTCGGTTCGAGTCCGACTCCGGGCTTTTCTCACTGCATGAACTGATCGCACCGCACCGCAACTACCGCGTGGCGGAGGTCTTTCATGGAAAGCGATGGTGGGGCTTAACGTGGCGCTGGTGCTCGAATCCGCGCGACATAGCAGGCGCGAGAGACTCGCCCGGGTCATCGGTCTCATGGGCCTGGCGGCCTGCTTGTGGGCGGGCCCGGCCGAGGCCGTGGCCGGCACCCATGTGCGCGAGGTCCACTATCGCGGCTACGCGATCGACGTGCCGAGCCCTTGGCCGGTCTACGACCTGGCCGCCGATCCCTCACGCTGCGTCCGCTTCGACCGCCACGCGGTCTACCTGGGCCAGCCAGGCGCGAACCAGCACTGCCCTGCCCATGCCATCGGCCGAACCGAGGCGATCCTGGTCGAGCCGCTCGCCCAGGCTCGGCCAAGCCGACCCGACACGATCACCCTGAATCGCACCGCGGTCAGGCCGCGCTCGTTGCCACCGGCATCGGCGGCGGGGGCCCTGGTCTCGGTGCCGTCCGCGGGTGTGGACGTGACCGCAACATGGCGGCGACATCCCCGGGTCGTCGCGCGAATCCTTCACCGTGCCCGGCGCGTCCCGGGAGCGCGACCGGCTGCTCCTGCACCGGTTGCCGCACAGCGGGCCGGCGCAGCGCGTGGGGGGACGCGGCGGGCGACGGCGTCCTACTACACCGGGCTGGGCTTCGACGCCTGCGCCACGCCATCGACCACGACGATGACGGCGTGGGGCGCCTCGCCCTATCGAGGGATCGGGGTCTACATCGGCGGCGCCAACCGGGCCTGCAGCCAGCCGAATCTCACCAGCACCTGGGTGGGCACCGAGATCGCGGCCGGCTGGCAGCTGATCCCGACCTACGTCGGCCTTCAGGCGCCACGCAACAGCTGCGGCTGCGCGGCGATCCAGCCCGCTCAGGCCGGGGCGCAGGGAGTCGCCGCGGCCGACGATGCGGTTAGCAAGGCGGCGGCGATCGGCATCGGGACCGGCAACCCGATCTACTTCGACATGGAGGGCTATTCGCGCGCTGGTACCAACAGCTCGGCGGTGCTGACCTTCCTCGGCGCCTGGACAGGAGAGCTGCACGCCAGGGGGTACGTATCGGGCGTCTACAGCAGCGCCGCCTCGGGCATCACCGATCTGGTCGCCCAGTACGGCAGCGGCTACGTTGAGCCCGACGACATCTGGGTGGCCGACTGGAACAGGCAGGCGACGACCAGCTTTTCCTACGTCCCAGTCACCGAGTGGGTTAACCATCAGCGCCTGCACCAGTACCGGGGAGGCCACAACGAGACCTACGGAGGCGTGTCGATCAACATCGACAACGACTACCTCGACGGCGCCCTCGTCGGGACCGCCTCCCCGCCCCGCGTTGTTCGGCGGCGCCACTGCGCCAACGTCGTCTTCAACCACCGCTCGAGGTCGAGCGCCTTCAAGATCCGCACCTTCAACGTGTTCTCCTGCGCCCGCGCCCGCAAGGTCGCGGGGGCTTCCCGGCCGAAGCGCTTCGGAGCCGCTGGACACGCCCGCCGCTATCTCAGACGGGGCTTCACCTGCCACGGCCGCAAGGTGGGACGGGCACGCGTGACCTACATCTGCCGGACCATCAAGGCGCAGATCAGGTTCGTGCGGCAGGACTGAACGAGCAGCTCGTTCGCGCTAAACTTTTTCTTAACGTGAACGTCAGAAAGTCCAGCGGGCGCCTGGGGGTCGCTGCCGACCACGAGCACTACAAGTGGTGGGCGTTGTCCTGCACCAGCCTCGGGATGCTGCTGGCGACCCTCAACTCGGGCACCCTGATCATCGCCCTGCCGGACCTTGAGCGGTCGCTGCACACCACACTGCTGCAGTTGGTCTGGGTGATTCTCTCCTACATGATCGCCTCCACCGTCCTGGTCCTGACGGCGGGCCGGCTCTCAGACCTGTTCGGACGCAAGAGGGCATACGTCGGCTCCTTCATCCTCTTCTCGCTGGCATCACTCGGTGCCGGCTTTTCCTCCGGCGGCACCGAGCTGATCCTCTGGCGGATCCTCCAGGGGGTTGCCGGCGCCTTCCTCTTCGCCAACGCTCCGGCGCTTGTCACCGACGCGTTTCCGAAGGATCAGCTCGGCATCGCGATGGGAACCAACACCATGGTGGCTGCGGTCGGCCTCGTGCTGGGGCCGGTGCTCGGCGGGGCACTGGTGGCGATCTCCTGGCACTGGGTGTTCTGGTTCAACGTCCCGTTGGGGCTGCTGGGCGCGTTGTGGGGCGGGCTGGTCCTGCATGAGCTCGCCAAGCAGGACACCCAGCGTGGCTTCGACCTGCTCGGGACGGCGACCTTCGTCGCCGGACTCACAGGGCTCGTATTCGGCCTCTCCAAGGGGGGAATCTCGGGCTGGGAACAACCGGTGGTGATCGGCAGTCTGATCGCCGCCGGGATCCTGCTGCCGCTGTTCGTCCTCATCGAGCACCGCGGTCGCGCACCGATGCTCGACTTGGAGATCTTCCGCAACCGCATGTTTGCGGCGGCGACCGGTGCCGCGTTCATCAACGGGCTCTCACGTTTCGCGCTTCTGTTCCTTTTCGTCTTCTATTTCCAGGGCGCCCAGGGCGACGACCCGATCACCGCCGGCATCAAGCTCGCTCCGATGGCGATCGGAATGCTGATCGCCTCGCCGCTGGCGGGGATCTGGGCCGACCGGCACGGCTCACGTGCGCTGGCCGCGATGGGAATGCTCGTCGGGGCCGCGGGGCTGGCGTTGATGACCCTGCTTCAACCCGCCAGCCCCTACTGGCAGAGCAGTCTCTACCTGTTCCTGGTCGGGATCGGCTCGGGCATGTTCAACTCTCCCAACACCGCGGCGATGATGGGGACGGTCCCGCCCGAGCGCCGCGGCATCGCCGCCGGCGCCCGCACGATGGTGCAGAACACCGGCGCCGTGATCTCGATCGCCTTCGTGCTGGCGGTGATCACGGCGGCGGTGCCCAAGCAGGTGCTGTTCCAGATCTTCTCCGGCCTCACCCAGGGGCTGTCGGACGCAAAGCTCGCGCCCTTCATCCACAACATGCACACGGCGCTCTGGGTGCTTGCCGCGACTTCGGTGATCGGCGCAGGGGTCTCGCTGCTGCGGCCCAGGCACGTCGGGATCGCCGACCAGCACGACGAGAACCGGGGCGTCCCGGCACCCCGAGAGCCGGTCATCGAGCGCGTCGAGGCGACGCCGTGAGCACCGTTCCCGAACAGGGGCCGTTGCGGATCGGCGAGGTCGCCCAGCTGACGGGCACGACCCCGCGCACGATCCGCTACTACGAGGAGATCGGCCTGCTGCCGGAGGCGAGTGGGCGCGAGCCCGGTGCCCATCGCACCTATGCCGAGCCCGACGTCGAGCGCCTCCAAGAGCTCCTGCGCCTCAAGGACCTGCTGGGCGTCTCGCTGGACGAGCTGCGCGAGCTGATCGCCGCCGAGGACGCCCGCGCCTCGCTTCGCGAGGAGTGGCACAGCGGGGTCGAGGACCCAGTCCGCCGCCGCCAGATCCTCGAGGAGGCTGTGACCCATATCGACAACCAGCTGCGGCTCGTGCGACGGCGACGCGACGAAATCGCCCAGCTCGAAGGGGAGCTGAGCGCGAAGCGCCGTCGGAACCGAGATCGGCTGCGCGAATTGCAGCGAAGCGGAGCGAGGGGTTGAGCGGCGCAGGCATGATGTTGAGAAAAACTTGCTGAAAAGCTAAACATGGCCTACTGTTCTGGGCATGGCTAGCGTCGCTGACAGCAAGCAACTGGTTGACCACATACTTCGGCTTCGCCGCGCTGAGCGAATCCCCGCTGTCGCTGCGGAGATCTCCCCTGTGCGTGGCGATCTCGAATCACAGCTCGGTTCAACGCTTACTCGCTCGCGAGCGGCTCGAATTCTGGGGGTCAGCCAGACCGCGCTAGACCGGTGGATCTCGTCAGGCGATATCCCGACGGTGATCACGCCTCGGGGGCGGGTCGAGGTTCCTCGTCAGTTTCTCGTCGAGGTCGCCGAGCTGATCGACGAGCTGAAGCGCAGCGGCGAGCTGCGGCATCCGCTGGCCGCGGCGCTTCGGCGACGCCGCAAGGACGCCGAGCGCGTGGGGCGATCCGTTCGCTCACGGGATCGGACGCGGAGGGGCCGCATGCGCCGGCCGAGCGACCATCAGACGGCCGAGCGTCGCAGCCTTGCCTATCACCGTCTGATTGCGGATCGTCTCGACGAGGAGCTGGTGCGAGAAGCTCGACGCCGTATCCGGACGCTGCTCGAGGACGGCCACCTCGATCCCCGGTACGCGGAGCGCTGGCAGCAGCTGCTCGCGAGGCCAATCCCAGAGATCGCTAAGACGATCTCAAGTGACACCCAGCGCGCACGAGACCTGCGCCAGAACACGCCCTTCGCCGGCGTCCTGAACGAGCAGGAGCGGCGACAGATCATCGAGAGCATCCGCTAGCGAGAGCGATGCGGCGGGCCGAGCTCGAGCACCGGGCAATGGGTGATGGCTCCTACTTCGACGCCACCTTCGGCTACTACGCGACATGGTGTCGGCCCGGAGACTGCGAAGGCGCCTGCCGGCTGGGAGAAGCGGTTGATCCCGTTGCGGAACGCCAACACCGGCGGCGCCACCGGCTGGTGTTTGGAGATCCACGATCTCGTCCTGGCCAAGTGCGCTGCCGGCCGGAAGCGAGATTGGGAGTTCGCCGCTCAGGCCCTCAATAACGGACTCGTCGAGGTCGCCGTCCTACGCCGCCGTGCTCCACAGATACCGATCTCGGCCGGTCGCCAAGAGCACTTCATCAGCATGCTCGAAGCGTTGATCGAGCGCCATAGCTAGCCTGGCCGCCGCATGGATTTCTCGCTCAGCGATGAGCAACAGGACTTCGTCGCCGCGATTCGCGACTTCTGCCAGCGCGAGTGCGGGACCGCCGAGCAGCGCGAACAGCTGACCGCCGGCTACACCGAGGCCCACAGCGCCCAGCTGTACCGGAAGATGGCGGGGCTCGGCTGGCTCGGGGTGACGATCCCCGAGCAGTACGGCGGCTCGGGGGGCACGATGCTGGATGCCTGCCTGTTCATGGAGGAGACCTCGCGCGGCCTGGCCCCGATCGGCGGCTACGCGACGACCCTGATCGTCGCCGGCGCCACCAGGCGCTTCGGGACCGAGGAGCAGAAGTCCGAGGTCCTCGGCGGCATCGCGTCGGGATCCGTCGAGGCGATCGCGATGACCGAGCCCGAGGCCGGATCCGACGTCGGCTCGCTGAGCACCGAGGCAAAGCGGGTAAACGGCGGCTTCGTCATCAACGGCCAGAAGGTCTTCTGCTCCAATGCGCACATCTCCGATCACGTGCTGGTCGTCGCCCGCACGACCAAGGGCGAGGACAAGCACCAGGGGCTCTCGATGATCTTCGTCCCCCGCGGCGCCGAGGGGATGGAGATCCAGCCGATCGACACGATGGGCGGCCGCGAGACCAACCACCTCTACTTCTCAGACTGCGAGGCCCCCGCCGACGCGGTCCTGGGCGAGGTCGACGCCGGCTGGATGCAATTGATGGCGGGGCTCAACGTGGAGCGGCTGATCCTCGCGGCGACGATGCTCGGCATCGCCCAGCGCGCCTTCGACGACGCCCTCGCCTACGTCAAGGAGCGTCGCCAGTTCGGCCGCCCGATCGGCTCCTTCCAGGCGCTCCAGCACCGGCTCGCCGATCTCGCCACCGAGCTCGAGGCGGCCCGCCTCATGACCTGGTGGGTTGCCTCGCTGACCGACGAGGACCCCGACCGCATGCTGCCTCGCGAGGCGTCGATGGTGAAGCTCTACGTCACCGAGATCGCGAAGAAGGTGGCCCTGGAGGGAATGCAGATGATGGGGGGCTACGGCTACTCGTCCGAGTACGACATGGAGCGCCTGGTGCGCCAGGCCCTGGTCTCGACGATCTACGGCGGCACCTCCGAGATCCAGCGCAACATCATCGCCAAGACGCTCGGGCTCTAGCCGATCTCTCCGCTCGCGCAGGCGCAATCTGACGAATAGCGGCGATCTTTTCCCGATTTAGGGGTTGACCGCTAAGTATCGGCAGGATTAGGGTGGTACTTGAGGTTTCGGGGGTATTTGGACGGATGTACTAGGAGGCGTCATGAACGTGCTCCATTCCGAGGGGCCTGCCCGCAGGCTTCCTCTTGGCCTGCGACTCGCTCTGTTCGCGGTCGTAGCACTCTTTGCCTCGGCGTCACTCACTCCCAAAGCGGGAGCAGACACGCTGGGCCCAATCAACTTCGAGGGTCCCACCTACTCGATAGCCCCGATCGACGGACAGGCCGGTTGGTCCGATACGGGTGGCTATGACGCCAACGTAGCCAGCGTCTCGAGCTATGTGGCGGCAACCGGCTACGGGTTCGGCGCTCAGGCGCTGCAGATCTCGGATGAAACTACGAGCACCAGTTTCGGCGACCAGACGTTTTCGCCAGGTCTGGCGAACGAGGCTGGAGAGCCGTCCGCCGTCAGTGGCGGGCTGTCGAACGGCCCCCGTCAAGCGCATTTCGAGGCGAGCTTCAGTATCGGTACGACACAGGCGACCGAGCAGGCCGGTCTTCTCATGTCAGTCAGCCCGGATCGTGGTGACGGTGGCCGGATGAGCTATCTGCGTTTCGAGGACCAGTCGAATGGCATCCACGTCTATTTCGACGATGTCACCGACGTTGGACCGATCGGTAGCAAGGCGGATTTCAACGAGACGAGCATCGCGACGCTTAGCCATGGTCAGGCTCACACGATCCGCTTTGCGATCGACTTCAATCCAGGTCCTGCCAACGACGTGGTCCAGATCTTCATCGACGGAGCTCTCAGGATCACAGGCACGACCTGGGAGGACTACTACCGCTTCGACCCCGAGCAGGGCGGCGGCGGAAATGTCATCCCGACGGTGGACCAGCTGTTGTTCCGCGTGTCAGGCGATCCCCACCTTGGCAACGCGGGCCAAGGCTTCCTGATCGACAACCTGGCGCTCTCATCCGGCCCGTCGGCAGGCGCGTCGGCAGGCGCCGCACTGGCTCAGCAACCTCCTCAGCGCAGACGCAGATGCAGTGGCAAGCAGGCGACGATCGTCGGAACCCGAAATGCGGACACCCTGAAGGGAACTCGCGGCAAGGACGTGATCGTCGGCTTGGGTGGCGCAGATCGGATCTTCGGCCTCGGTGGCAAGGACATCGTCTGCGCCGGAAATGGCAAGGACAAGGTGTCCGGTGGCGCCGGTAACGACCGCCTGAACGGCAACGGCGGCAACGACCGGCTTCTCGGAGGTGTCGGCAAGGACACGCTGCTCGGCGGCAAGGGCAAGGACACGCTGCTCGGCGGCCTGGGCCTCGACGCCCTCCGTGGCGGAGCCGGCCAGGACACGCAGAAGCAGTAGACCGGCCCACCGATCCTCGCCGAGCGGTGGGCCCTGCGCCGCCGCTCGGCGGCGGATCAAGGCCCTCAGGCGTGGGCATCCCTAGTTTTCGGGGCCGATCTCAACAAAAGTCCAACAATCGCCTATTGAAAATTAAGTAGTGGCCGTGTATCTTCCCCGCGTCGCTTCCGCGACATGCCGCCCAAAGCTCCGAATTGGCGTTCTCAAAGCAGGGAAGCAGAGGGACGGCTCCGGTCCAAGCTGAGGCCGATTGGGGAACTGAAGCGCGCTGGGCGCCCTGATGCGGGGCGCTTTTGCGTTTCTGGGGCGAAACCCGTGCGAGGTGACGCGGGGCGGCGCGCTATTCTTCGCCCGGTTCCGGCGCGCCCTGCGCCCGGAACGTTTTTCTGTAACGGCGTCCGCAATTAGGAGAAATGGCTCGCGGAGAGGTACGCATCGCGGTGACGCTTGCATGCGAAGACTGCAAGCGCCGCAACTACCAGACGAACAAGTCCCGGCGCAACAGCCCGGACCGAATCGAGCTGCGCAAGTTCTGCCGCTGGTGCGGTCACCACACTCCTCACAAGGAGACTAGGTAGTGGCCAAGACCCGCGCGCAGCGCAAGGCCGAAAGGCGCGCCCGCGAGGCGCAAGAGCAACGCCAGGGCAGTCGCACCGATGGCGACGAGTCCAGGGCGCAGCACGACACCCAGGTGCCGGTGTCGGGCGACGTCGCCGAAGCCGAAGCGATCGAAGCGGGCATCGGGGCCGGAGCCTCAGAGGAAGCTCTTGAGTTGCCCGAGGCGCCCGCGCCCGCGCGGCGCTCCCGGGCCGACCGCCGAGTCGAGGAGAAGCAGCGCAAGGAGCAGGAGAAGCGGGCCCGCGAGGAACAGAAGCGCCAGGAGCGCGAGCGCCTCGCGAAGAAGGAGAAGCAGGCCTCCGGTGAGCGTCAGCGCGGCGCCGTCATCGGCTTCATCGTCTCCTGCTGGGCGGAGCTCAAGAAGGTCCAGTGGCCGGACCGCGACACCCTCGTGCAGGCCTCGGCGGTGACGATCGTCTTCGTCGCCATCGCCGCTGCCTACCTCGGCGCCCTCGACGCGGCCTTCAACTGGATGATCAAGCAGATCCTCTGATGTATCGCTGGTACGTCATAAACACCTACTCGGGCCACGAGAACAAGGTCAAGCACAACCTCGAGCACCGAGTGCAGACGATGGGCCAGGAGCGCCAGATCCGCCAGGTCGTCGTGCCGACCGAGCAGGTTTCCGAGCTCAAGGACGGCCAGAAGGTCCAGACCGAGAAGCGGACCATGCCCGGCTACGTGCTCGTCAACATGGAGATGTCGGACGACGCATGGGGCCTGGTCAAGAACACGCCGGGGGTGACCGGGTTCGTCGGCGCGCGGAACAAGCCGGTGGCGCTCTCCGCCCCCGAGGTCGACCGGCTCCTGCATCGCGAGACCGCCGAGCGCCCACGCACCCAGGCGCAGTTCTCGATCGGAGAGCAGGTCAAGGTCATCTCCGGTCCGCTGTCCGACTTCTCGGGCGAGATCGCGGAGATCAACGAGGACGCGGCCAAGCTCAAGGTGCTGGTCTCGATCTTCGGCCGCGAGACGCCGGTCGAGGTCGGATACGACCAGGTGAAGAAGATCTAGGTCTAGGCTGACGCGATGGCCAAGAAGGTCCTGACGCTGATCAAGCTGCAGATCCCCGCCGGCGCGGCGAACCCCGCGCCGCCGGTCGGCCCCGCGCTGGGCCAGCACGGGGTCAACATCATGGAGTTCTGCAAGGCGTTCAACGAGAGGACCCAGGGGGACGCCGGCACGATCATCCCGGTCGAGATAACCGTCTACGAAGACCGCTCGTTCGAGTTCATCACCAAGACGCCCCCGGCGGCGGTGCTGATCAAGGAGGCGGCCGGAATCCCGAAGGGCTCCGGAGAACCGCACGTGAACAAGGTCGGCACGATCAGCATGTCCCAGGTGCGCCAGATCGCGGAGCGAAAGATGCCCGACCTGAACGCGAACGACATCGACGCCGCCTCGAAGATCATCGCCGGCACCGCGCGCTCGATGGGCGTCGACGTAGAAGGCAGCTAGCGATGGCCCACGGCAAGCGCTACCGGCAGGCGATCGAGAAGATCGACAGGTCCCGAAAGTACCCGCCGCCCGAGGCGGTGAAGCTGCTGAAGGAGGGGGCGACGGCGAAGTTCGACGAGACGGTCGAGCTGCACATACGGCTTGGGGTCAACGTGCGCCATGCGGAGGAGCAGCTGCGTGGAACGCTGGCTCTGCCCCATGGTCTCGGCAGGGACGTCTCGATCGCCGTATTTGCCAAGGGGCAGAATGCCCGCGACGCCGAGGCCGCCGGGGCCGACTTCGTCGGCGACGAGGACCTGGCAAAGCGCGTCGAGGAAGGGTGGACCGACTTCGACGTCGCGATCGCGACCCCGGACATGATGTCGGTGGTCGGCAAGCTCGGCCGCATCCTCGGCCCTCAGGGCAAGATGCCGAACC
The DNA here is from genome assembly GCA_963740555.1 of uncultured Solirubrobacterales bacterium. GTDB lineage: Bacteria > Actinomycetota > Thermoleophilia > Solirubrobacterales > 70-9 > Mayfieldus. The sequence goes on along the minus strand of CAVUES010000003.1, from coordinate 553,255 downwards.
CGAAGGTGGGAACGGTCACCGAGGACATCGAGAAGGCGGTCGGCGAGTCGAAGTCGGGCAAGGTCGAATACAGAACCGACCGCCAGGCCGTCGTCCATCTGACGATTGGCAAGGCGAGCTTCGACGAGCGCCAGCTGCTGGAGAACTACGCCGCGGTGATCGACGAGATCGTGCGCGCGAAGCCTGCCGCGGCCAAGGGCCGCTACATCCTCTCCAGCACCCTGACGACGACGATGGGGCCCGGGATCAGGGTCGACACCGGCAAGAGCGGGGAGCGCGACGTCGGCACGGCCGCCGCTGCAGTCCCCGACGGTGCGGAGGACGCTGAGGCTTCGGAGACCGTTTCCGCTTGATCCCCCGCCGCGGCGGCAAAGGGCTACGCGAGGGATGCCTCGATGTAGACGCCGGGACCCGAGGGATCGGGGATCGGCTCTCCCTCCTCGGCCAGCCCTTCGAGGTGAAACGCGATCGCCTCCCGCATCTCTCGCTTACAGGCCTCGCGTGTGGCGCCCGTCGCCACACAGCCGGGGAGCTCCGGGGACCAGGCTGAAAAGTTCGATGGAGGCCCTCCCTCGATGAGGATCAGATAGCGCTCTGCCTGCTCGGTGAAGTTGGTCATCGCAATCCTGCTTGTCGAAGGATGCTGCCCCGCGTCTTGGGATGCAAGTCATGGCTGGGCTTGCCCGGCACCGTGACAAGCCCGATCTTCGTCTGATGCTTGAACTGACGGTGACTGCCGCGGGTTCGAACCACTCGCCACCCGTCCCGTTCGAGGAGCTTGGTCATCTCACGAACCTTCATGGTTCCCGATGTCCGCGCAAGGCTTGAGCCGGCTAAGATTCGCCCCGCTTAGCTGCCAGAGACCGCCGGCGGGGCGAAAGCCCGGAAGCCCGGTGCAGGCGGAGCCAGAGAACCCGTTCTCCGAGCCCGCCTGCCGGCGGGTTTTTCTTTTCCCGCTAGCTCCCGAGCAACGAGGAACGAGTAACGAGGAACGAATTTGAACCGCGAAGAGAAAGCCGCAGCCGTCGAGGAGATCGCCGGCCAGATCGAGGCCGCCGAGTCGATCTTCGCGATTGACTACAGGGGCATCAGCGTTCCCCAGGCCGCCGAGCTGCGGGCCAAGCTGCGTGAGGCAGACGCGACCTTCCGCGTGGTCAAGAACAGGCTCACCAAGCTGGCGGCGGAGAAGGCGGGACGCGAAAAGCTGACCGAGTTGCTGGACGGCCCCACCGCGCTGACTTTCGTGCGCGGCGACATGGCGCTGGCCGCGAAGGCGATCACGACGCTGGATCGCGATTGGGAGGTGCTCGAGTTCAAGGGCGGCCTCGTGAACGGCGAGATGCTGGAGGCGGAGGAGTTCAAGGTGATCGCCCGGCTGCCCGGCCGCGACGCGCTCAACGCGCAGCTGGCCGGAGTGGTGGCGAGCCCGCTGACCGGATTGATCAGGGGCCTGAACTCGATGATCGCCGGGCTCGCGAGCCAGCTGCAGCAGATCGCCGACCAAGGCCTGGTCAGCGGCGAGGCGCCGGCGGAGCCCCCGGCGGCGGCCGAGGGGCAGCCCGAGTCGACCGAGGCCGGGTCGGCCGACGGAGAGACAGGATCGACCGAGGGCTCAGCAGACACAGAAGGCCCCGACACGCCCGGAAGCGAAGCTGAGGACGTGTCGGGCAGTGGTTCCCCCGCCGAGGAGGAAGCGCCGGCCGGCGATGAGCCGGAGGAGGAAGCTCCGGAGGAAGAAACGCCGGCGGAGGAAGCACCGGCGGAAGACGAGACTTCAGAAGAACCCGAGCAAGAAAGCGAGTAGATGGCAACAAAGGCAAAGACAAGTACCGAGGACTGGATCGAGGAGCTGAAGAGCATCTCCGTGGTCGAGCTCTCAGAGCGCATCAAGGCGCTCGAGGAGGAGTTCGGCGTCTCCGCGACCGCGGTCGCCGCGGCCGCTCCGGCCGGCGCCCCCGCCGGCGGCGATGGCGAGGCCGGCGCCGAGGAGGCGACGACAGTGGATGTCGTGCTGACCGAGGTCGGCGGCCAGAAGGTGCCCGTGATCAAGGTCGTTCGCGCCGCCACCGGGCTCGGCCTCAAGGAGGCAAAGGCCCTCGTCGACGAGGCGCCGAAGGCGGTCAAGGAGGGCGTCGAGCGCGACGAGGGGGAGAAGCTGAAGGGCGAATTGGAGGAAGCCGGCGCCTCGGTAGAGCTCAAGTAGACAAAAAACGACCCCCAGGCTTGAAGTACGCACGGCCCGTGTGTTATTTTTTACGGTCGCGCGCCGTTGTGCCCTGCTGCCCGCAATCCGCGCCGTACAACCGACGCTAAACCGCGCCGTACAACCGTCCCTCTGAACCTCTGAGGAGTCGCCAACTTTGGCACGTTCCAACGCTGCCCCCGTAACCCGCAGGAGCTTTTCCCGACTCAAGAACCCCCTCGAAGTCCCACACCTGATCGATATCCAGCGTCGCTCCTTTGAGGAGCTGACGGATCCGAAGAAGGGGCTGCTGAGGGAAACGATCAACGACATATCCCCGATCGAGGACTACACGGGGAACCTTGCGATCGTCTTCGCGGACTTCAAGTTCGAGGAGCCGCCGCACTCGATCGAGGAGTGCCGCGAGAAGGACATGACCTACTCGCGGCCGCTCTCGGCGACCGTCGCCTTCCAGAACAAGGAGACCGGCGAGATCCGCGAGCAGTCCGTGTTCATGGGCGACTTCCCGTGGATGACGGACCGCGGCACCTTCATCATCAACGGCACCGAGCGGGTGGTCGTCACCCAGCTCGTGCGCTCCCCCGGCGCATACGTGATGGCTCCGAAGGACCACGAGAAGCAGGTCTTCATCGCCAACCTGATGCCCGCCCGCGGCTCATGGCTGGAGCTGGAGATCGACAAGAAGGGCCGCGTCTACGTCCGCATCGACCGCAAGCGCAAGCTCCCGGTCACCGTCCTGCTGCGCGCGATGGGCTACGTCGAGGACGCCGAGCTGCTGAAGATGTTCGACGACTCGGTCTACATCAAGCACACGATCGCCGCCGACACCGAGCAGACGAAGACCGACGAAGGCGCGCTGATCGAGCTGTTCAAGAAGCAGCGTCCGGGTGAGCCGCCCTCGGTCGACGCCGCCAAGGCGCTGCTCGAGCAACTGTTCTTCGACCCGAAGCGCTACGACCTCACCCGGGTCGGCCGCTACAAGCTGAACGCGCGCCTCGACCTCGACATCGACCTCGACACCCGGGTCCTGACCCACGACGACATCATCGCTCTGGTCAAGGAGCTGGTCAGCCTTCCGAAGCTGCTCGGCATCCCGGAGGAGATCGACGAGGAGAACCCGATCAAGGACTACGCCGCGGAGGCCGTCACCTATCCCCGCGAGCCAGTCGCCGACCACCTCGACGAGTACGAGCACTTCGGCAACCGGCGCCTGCGCACAGTCGGCGAGCTGATCCAGGAGGCCTTCCGGATCGGGCTCTACCGGATGGAGCGCGTGGTCCGCGAGCGCCTCACGACCGAGGACTCCGACGCGATCACCCCGCAGACGATCATCAACATCCGTCCCGTGGTCGCGGCGCTGAAGGAGTTCTTCGGCTCCTCACAGCTGTCGCAGTTCATGTCCCAGACCAACTCGCTGGACGGGCTCACGCACCGCCGCCGGCTCTCGGCGCTGGGCGCCGGGGGGCTGACCCGCGAGCGCGCCCCGATCGAGGTACGCGACGTGCACCCGACCCACTACGGGCGCATGTGCCCGATCGAGACCCCCGAGGGCCCGAACATCGGCCTGATCGGCTCGCTCTCCTCCTACGCGGAGATATCAGAGCACGGCTTCGTCACGACTCCCTACCGGGTCGTCAAGGACGGGACGGTCACCAACAAGATCGTCCACCTCGACGCGACCCAGGAAGAGGACAAGCTGATCGCGCAGGCAAACGCCGAGATCGACGAGAAGACCCAGAAGCTGAAGGGCCCGCGCGTTCTCTGCCGCGCCCGCGAGGGCGAGGGCGAGGTCGTCACCGCGGCCCCGAAGCAGGTCGATCTCATGGACGTCTCCCCGACCCAGATCTGGTCGGTGGCGACGGCCCTGATCCCCTTCCTCGAGCACGACGACGCGAACCGGGCGCTGATGGGCTCAAACATGCAGCGCCAGGCCGTTCCGCTGCTGAAGCCCGAGCCGCCGCTGATCGGAACCGGCATGGAGCGCCGCGCCGCCGTCGACAGTGGCGACGTGACCCTGGCCGGGAACGCCGGCGAGGTCACCTACGTCGACTCCGAGCGCGTCACTGTCACCCACGGCTCGAAGAAGGACGAGTACCCGCTGCACAAGTTCATGCGCTCGAACCAGGGCACGATCATCCACCAGCGCCCGATCGTCGACGTCGGCGCCAAGGTCAAGGAGGGCGACGTGCTCGCCGACGCCTCCTCGACCGCGGGCGGCGAGATCGCGCTGGGCAAGAACTGCCTGGTCGCCTTCATGTCCTGGGAGGGCTACAACTTCGAGGACGCGGTGATCCTCTCTCAGCGCCTCGTCAAGGACGACGAGCTGACCTCGATCCACATCGAGGAGTACGAGATCGACGCCCGCACGACGAAGCTCGGCGACGAGGAGATCACCCGCGACATCCCGAACCGCTCCGAGGAGAGCCTGCGCAACCTCGACGAGCGCGGCATCGTCCGGATCGGCGCGGAGGTCGACGCCGGCGATCTGCTGGTCGGCAAGGTGACGCCGAAGGGCGAAACCGAGCTGACCGCGGAGGAGAAGCTGATCCGCGCGATCTTCAAGGAGAAGGCGCGCGAGGTCCGCGACACCTCGCTGAAGGTGCCGCACGGCGAGGGCGGCGTCGTCATCGACGTGCTCACTTTCAGCCGCGACGACGGCGACGACCTGCCACCCGGCGTCAACGACCTGGTGCGCGTCTATGTCGCCATCAAGCGCAAGATCGCCGAGGGCGACAAGCTCGCCGGCCGCCACGGCAACAAGGGCGTGATCTCCAAGATCGTGCCCGAGGAGGACATGCCGTTCCTCGAGGACGGCACACCGGTCGACGTGATCCTCAATCCGCTTGGCGTCCCGAGCCGGATGAACATCGGCCAGATCCTCGAGACCCATCTCGGGTGGGTGGCCGCCAACGGCTGGTACGACGACGGAAGCGAGGCCTATCGCAAGGCCCCTGATGCCGGCGGCCGCGTGTTCGTGTCCACGCCCGTCTTCGACGGCGCTTCGGTCGAGGACGTCGATGAGGCGCTGGTCAAGTGGTCCGAGCAGAACGCGGATCGTGGCATCGACATCGGGGTCGATGAGAAGGAGCGTCCCGGCAACCGCGCGATGGGAACCGCGAAGCTCTACAACGGCCGCACCGGCGAGCCGTACGAGGGCCGCGTGACGATCGGCCACATGTACATCCTCAAGCTGCTGCACCTGGTCGACGACAAGATCCACGCTCGTTCGACCGGCCCCTACTCGCTGGTCACCCAGCAGCCGCTGGGCGGCAAGGCGCAGTTCGGCGGCCAGCGCTTCGGCGAGATGGAGGTCTGGGCCCTGGAGGCCTACGGCGCCGCCTACACGCTGCAGGAGCTGCTGACCGTGAAGTCGGACGACACCGTGGGCCGCGTCAAGGCCTACGAGGCGATCGTCAAGGGCGAGAACATCCCCGAGCCCTCGATCCCGGAGTCCTTCAAGGTCCTTCTGAAGGAGATCCAGAGCCTCTCGCTGGACGCCAACGTCGTCTCCGAGGGCGGCGAGGTCGAGCTCGCCGACGAAGAGGACGACCTGCTGAAGGCGGCCGAGGAGCTGGGCATGGACCTGACCGGCGTGCGCTCGGAGGGCAACGGCGCCGCCGACGAGCGCGAGGAGCAGGTGGTGAAAGAAGGAGAGGCTGGGAGCACCGATGGCGCTGGGCAGGAAGAGGCCGCGGCGAAGGACTAGGTCCTCGTTCCTGGTTCCTCGTTACTCGGGGAGCAAGGACCAAGGAACAAGCAACAAGGAGCAAGGAACAGAAATTTGATTGACATAAATAACTTCGATGCGATTGAAATCGGCTTGGCGTCCTCCAAGAAGATCCGCTCCTGGAGCTGGGGGGAGGTCACCAAGCCGGAGACGATCAACTACCGGACCCTGAAGCCCGAGAAGGACGGGCTCTTCTGCGAGCGCATCTTCGGTCCGACCAAGGACTGGGAGTGCTACTGCGGCAAGTACAAGCGGGTCCGCTACAAGGGGATTGTCTGCGAGCGCTGCGGCGTCGAGGTGACGCGCTCGAAAGTGCGCCGCGAGCGCATGGGCCACGTCGACCTCGCCGCGCCGGTCTCCCACATCTGGTTCTTCAAGGGCGTCCCGAGCCGGATCGGTTACCTGATCGACATGGCTCCCAAGGAGCTGGAGAAGGTTCTCTACTACGCGGCCTCGATGATCACATCTGTCGACACCGAGGCGCGCGAAAAGGACCTCAAGAAGCTCGAGAAGGAAGTCAAGAAGGTCACCGACGAGTACGAGTCCGAGCGCCAGAAGCGCACCCAGGAGCTCAACGAGTCGCTGGCGCGGCGCGTCAAGTACCTCGACAGCGGCTCACAGGACAAGTTCTCAGACGACGACCACATCTGGGCCGACGGCCTAAAGCTCACCGCCACACAGCTGAAGAAGCTGAAGGAGGACGAGCGCAAGAAGCTCGACAAGGAGCTGCACAAGACCTTCGACTCCGAGATCTCCGACACCGAGGCCTACATCGAGGAGGCCATCGAGCGGATGGAGGAGGTCTGGAAGATCTTCTGCGAGATGAAGCCCAAGGACGTCATCAACGACGAGACCACGTTCCGCGAGCTCAAGGATCGCTTCGGCTCCCCGTTCGGATGGGGCGAGTACTTCACCGGCGGCATGGGCGCGGAGGCGGTGCGCCACCTGCTCGAGGAGATCGACCTCGAAGCCGAGACCAAGGAGCTGGAGGAGACCATCAACACCTCCAAGGGCCAAAAGCAGGCCCGCGCCGTGAAGCGGCTTCGCGTCGCATCTGCCTTCTTGCACTCCCCGAACAAACCCGAGTGGATGATCCTCGACTGCGTGCCGGTGATCCCGCCGGAGCTGCGCCCGATGGTGCAGCTCGACGGCGGCCGCTTCGCGACCTCTGACCTCAACGACCTCTATCGACGGGTGATCAACCGAAACAACCGGCTCAAGCGCCTGCTCGACCTCGGCGCTCCCGAGATCATCGTCAACAACGAGAAACGGATGCTCCAGGAGGCGGTCGACGCGCTGTTCGACAACGGCCGCCGCGGCCGCCCCGTCACCGGGCCAGGCAACCGCCCGCTGAAGTCGCTCTCGGACATGCTGAAGGGCAAGCAGGGTCGCTTCCGCCAGAACCTGCTCGGCAAGCGCGTCGATTACTCGGGCCGCTCGGTGATCGTCTCGGGCCCGAACCTGAGACTGCACCAGTGCGGCCTGCCGAAGCTGATGGCCCTGGAGCTCTTCAAGCCGTTCATCATGGCGCGGCTGGTCGAGCGAAAGGCGGTGCAGAACATCAAGGCCGCCAAGAAGATGGTCGAGTCGATGATCCCCGAGGTCTGGGACGTGCTCGAGGAGGTCATCCACGAGCACCCGGTGCTGCTCAACCGCGCTCCGACCCTGCATCGCCTCGGCATCCAGGCGTTCGAGCCGGTGCTGGTGGAGGGCAAGGCGATCCAGATTCACCCGCTGGTCTGCCACGCGTTCAACGCCGACTTCGACGGCGACCAGATGGCGGTCCACGTGCCACTCTCGGCCGAGTCGCAGGCGGAGGCCCGCATCCTGATGCTGTCCTCGAACAACATCCTCTCGCCCGCCCACGGGGCGCCCCTGGCGACGCCGACCCAGGACATGGTGCTGGGGATCTATTACCTCACCTATGGGAAGACCGACGACGAGCTGGCGAAGCTCGACGAGAAGCTGAAATCAGGTAATCAGGCGGCGAAGAACGGGTCGCGCCCAAGCGTCTTCCGTTCCGCGCAAGAGGCGGAGCTCGTTTACGAGAACGGCGGCGCCCGCCTGCACGACCTTGCCGAGTACCGCCGTGCCGGCCACGAGCACTTCCTGACCACGGTCGGCCGAATCATCTTCAACGATCGAATCGAGCGCGCCCTCGGCGAGGCCCTGGGCGAGGAGTTCGACCTCGACAGCTATGAGTTCATCAACCACTCGCTGAAGAAGCGCGGCGTCAACGAGATGGTGATCAACCTGGTCGAGACATACGGCGCCCCAGCGGTGTCACTGGTCCTCGACGCCTTCAAGGACCTCGGCTTCCACTACGCCAGTCAGGCGGGGATCACGATCTCCAAGAACCACGTGGTCTCGCCACCGAACAAGGAAGAGATCCTCGAGAAGTACGAGAAGGAGGCCGACGCGATCTACCGCCAGTACGACGATGGCTACATCACCCAGGAGGAGCGCCACGAGGCCGTCACCTCCCGCTGGGATGCCGCCACCGAGGAAGTCGCAAAGGCGATGGAGGACAACCTCGACGAGCTGAACCCGATCTTCATGATGGCCAACTCGGGCGCCCGCGGGTCGTTCAAGCAGATCCGCCAGCTGGCTGGGATGCGCGGCCTGATGGCGAATCCGAAGGGCGAGATCATCGAGCGGCCGATCCGGGCCAACTTCATGGAGGGCCTCTCGGTGCTCGAGTACTTCATCTCCACCCACGGTGCCCGCAAGGGTCTCGCCGACACCGCCCTGCGCACCGCGGACTCCGGCTATCTGACCCGGCGCCTGGTCGACGTGGCGCAGGACGTGATCGTTCGCGAGGAGGACTGCAAGACCAAGGAATCGATCGAGATGCCGCTCCACAAGGACGACGGCTCGCTCAACGACAACCTGCTCGGCCGCCTGGCGGCGAAGAAGTTCGCCACCAAGCGCGGGCGCGAGCTGCTGAAGCGCAACCAGATGATCGAGCAGGAGGACGTCGAGCAGATCGCCGAGGCCTTCGGCGACGAGGAGGACGTCAGCGTCCCGGTGCGCTCGGTGCTCAAGTGCGAGGCCGAGTCGGGTCTCTGCCGCTCCTGCTACGGGCTGGCCCCGGCGACGGGCTCGATCGTCGACATTGGCGACGCGGTGGGGATCATCGCCGCCCAGTCGATCGGCGAGCCCGGAACTCAGCTCACGATGCGCACGTTCCACACCGGAGGCGTCGCCGGTCAGGACATCACCCAGGGTCTACCCCGCGTCGTCGAGCTGTTCGAGGCTCGCAAGCCGAAGGGCTTGGCGCAGATGGCCGAGGTCGCCGGCAAGGTCGCGACCGAGGAGACCGACAAGGCCGTCAAGGTGACGATCACCGACGAGAAGGGCGAGGAGCACGCGCACAGCTTCGCCGCGCGGACGCGGCTGTTCGTCGAGCCTGGCGAGAAGGTCGAGCCCGGCCAGCAGCTCAACGAGGGCTCGCTGTACCCGGCCGAGCTGCTCGCGATCAGGGGCCGCACCGAGACCGAGCTGTACCTCGTGGGTGAGGTGCAGAGGGTCTACCGGGCGCAGGGCGTCGACATCAATGACAAGCACATAGAGGTGATCGTTCGCCAGATGCTGAAGAAGGTCCGGATCGATTCAAAGGGCTCGACGTCGCTGCTGCCCGGCCAGCTCGAGGATCGCCAGAAGCTGAAGGCGATCAACAAGGAGGCCAAGGAGAAGAAGAACGGTCAGCCCGCCAAGGGCGAGGAAGTGATCCTCGGGATCACCAAGGCCTCGCTGGCCACCGAGTCCTTCCTCTCGGCCGCCTCGTTTCAGGAGACGACCAAGGTGCTCACCGACGCCGCCCTGGAGGGTAAGCGCGACCGCCTGGTCGGCCTGAAGGAGAACGTGATCATCGGCAAGCTGATCCCCGCCGCGACCGGGCTCAAGCACTACCGCACGCTGACGATCGAGCCGACCGAGCCGGTGGAGCCACCGAGCGAGGAAGGCCTGCTCGACGAGGAGGAGCTCGCCGCCGAGCTCGGCCTCGAGGGCGACGGCGCGGAGCTCGAGGGCTTCGGTCCCTCCTTCGCCGAGGAGCTGGAGGAGCTGGCTCAGGAGATCGAGACCGGCACCGACGGCGGCGGCGAGTAGCGCCGCCGCCGGCTTTCGGCCGCGCGCCGAAATTAGTTAGAAAACTCGAATCGCAGCGCCATCCCAGTTTTCGGAGGTTCTCGGCGAATTCCGGGTTGTCTGCCGCTCGATTGCGGGCGCATAGGCCGCCGCCCCGGGTGTCTCGCCCGAGGCATGCACCGGCACCCGCACCTGGCAGTCGATCACGGAGGAATAGATGAGCTCCACGGCTAACCTTGCTTCCTGGGCCTCGCCTGCGCCTGCGCCTGCGATGGGCTCTCGTCGCTTCCGCAGTGCTGACTGTGGCGGCGCTTGCGCTGCTTCAGGCGGCTCCGGCGAAGGCGAACGTGCCGTTCCAGACGATCACCGGCACGTTCCCGATCAGGCAGATCTACCTGGGCAACGACCTCAGCTGCCAGGTGCAGCTCAGCGTCGACGCCGACCTCGACTTCTACCCGCCGACGGTTGCGCCAGGCGACTGCGGGACGTTCCTGCAGACGGGAGGGGTCACGTCACGGGCCTGACTTCGGCGCGCACGGCGGATCCGCCGCGACCAGCTCCGACGACATGGCCTGGACGGCGATCTGGTCCTCCACTTCCATCCACCACTCCGGTCAGCCAAACGGGCGTCACCGGCTCGGGCACGGCCGGGAGCCCCTACCAGGTGACGACGGTCGCGAGCGGCGGCGGCGCCACCGTGACCGAGACCGACAGCTACGTCAACGGGCAGAACTCGTACCACAGCCAAATCTCCGTCAGCGGAGCGGCGGGCGGATCGCAGCTCTACCACGCCGGAGACTGCTATCTGGCGGGCTCGGACATCGGCTACGGCGCGCAGGACAGCGGGCCGACCATTCTCTGCACGCAGAACGCGAACAACTCGCCACCTGGCCGGTACATCGGCTTCGTCGCACGCACCGCGGGAGCCAACTTCCTGGAGACGTTCTATAACAGCGTCTGGTCCGCAACCGACGGCGGCGCGGCGTTCCCCAACCGCTCGTCGAGGAGACCACGCTGCAGGACAACGGTGCCGGGCTCAGCTACGGCGTGACCGGGAGCGGAGTCTTCGACCTCGACAGCGTCTTCCAGGCGGTCGACCCGTTCGGGGGCGCCACCGGGGTGACGCTGCACGGTCATGGCGCCAGCGTCTGCCAGGGCTACAGCTGCGTCCAGTTTCAGCTGACCTGCAACCTGCCGAGCACGTCGCAGGTGCCGTGCGATCCGAGCGTCGCGGTGTTCGTCAACCTGGTCAACGGCCAGGTGCATCGTGCCGGCAAGGGCGCGCTGGCGCGCCAGACCTCGATCGCATCCGGTCAGGCAAGCATCCTGCCGGGTGGAGCCCGATCCCATCAGCCCGTTCATCCTCGTGATCGCCCTTCCAGACCGGGACGGTGACCGCGGCGACGACTCCAGCAGGGCAAGAAGGCCCACAAGGAAGCAGGCCAAGAAGGCCAAGAAGCTCAAGCTCGTCAACAGCACCCAGCTCTCGATCCCGCCGGCGACCACGCAGACGGTCACCTGAAGAAGGCCAAGAAGGCCAAGAAGGCGGACAGAAGAAGGCCAAGAAGCCGCGCAAGAGAGGCCAAGCTGCAGATGCAGGTCTCCAACCCGACCAACGGGACCAGCGGGACCTTCAAGCTGAAGGAAGCTGCGCAAGGTCAAGGCCACGATCTCGATCTAGCAACGGCCGCAACGGAGCAACCGCCAGCCTCGGGACGGCTATCCGTCTCAAGTAGTAGAGCGCGGTTGAGTCAGGCATCGGCGTCGCCGCCCCGCTCGGGGGGGCGACCGGCCAGTGATCCCGGCCGCGACCGGGCTCAAGCACTACCGCACGCTGACGATCGAGCCGACCGAGCCGGTGGAGCCACCGAGCGGGAAGGCCTGCTCGACGAGGAGGAGCTCGCCGCCGAGCTCGGCCTCGAGGGCGACGGCGCGGAGCTCGAGGGCTTCGGTCCCTCCTTCGCCGAGGAGCTGGAGGAGCTGGCTCAGGAGATCGAGACCGGCACCGACGGCGGCGGCTCGTCCGAGTAGGCCAGCAGGCTCGGCGGGACGAAAGAACTCCAACTAATCCCAATGCGCGGACGGCGCTGAAGCCGTACCGTTGCCCGCTGCTCCCTTTGGCGAGGGTGAGAGGTAGATGGGCAGTTCGGATCGCATCAATCGCGGAATCGCCGGCCGGGCACGGCTCCTCGGCCTGACGCTGGCTGTCTGCCTCGCAATCGGCGCGGTCAGCGCCGCGCCGAGCCTGGCGTCGACGGTCAGCACCGGCAGCGGGGCGCTGACCTACACGGCAGCCAGCGGTGAGGCCAACCAGGCCGTGGTCTCGCTGACCAGCGGCAACTACACGGTTCAGGACTCGGGGGCGACAATCACAGCCGGCGCCGGATGCAGCTTGGTGAACGCGAACAAGGCGACCTGCGCCGGCGCCGGGATCACGGCGCTGAGCGTCAACGCGGGCAACATGACCAACACGGTCTGGAACACGACTTCGACGAACTCGACCATCATCGCCGGAGATGGCAATGACACTCTGATCGGCGGCAGCGGAAACGACGCCCTGATCGGTTGTGGAGGCGACGACACCTACAACGGTGGGCCGGGCGCCGACACGCTGGTCGATGCCTTCGGCTGCGCGGGCGGCGGGAACGACACCTTCGACGGCGGCCCGGGGCCCGACGCCATCTTCGGAGGCTCGGGGTCCGACACGGTCACCTATGCGAGTCGCACCGCCTCTGTGTTCGTAAGCCTCGACAACGTCGCCAACGACGGCGAGGCGGGGGAAGGCGACAACGTCCATGACGACGTCGAGAACGTGACCGGGGGCACGGGCGACGACAACATCTCCGGAAGCGCCGCAGCGAACATCATCAGCGGCGCCGGCGGCGACGACGTTCTGGTCGGCGAGCCGAACGACAGCTCCAGCGGGAGCAGCGGCGACGACGTGATCGTCGGCGGCGACGGCGATGACGCCCTGGCGGGCGGAAACGGCGCCAACCTGATGATCGGCGGCAACGGGAACGACGCGCTGTACGGTGGCCCCGGCGGCGACACGATCGCCGGCGGCGCCGGCAACGACGTCATCCACGCACAGGACGGTGTCGTCGATACGATCAACTGCGGGCCTGACACTGACACCGGTGAAGCCGACGACTTCGACGTCATCGACGCGAACTGCGAGTCGCTCAGCACCGCGTCAGGCGACGACAGCTCCGGAATCGACGACGGCTCCGACTTCAGTAATTGCGGCTCCGACTTCAGGGCTTCCGCGTCCGACACCTCCGACCCCCCCTCGGTGGCGCCTCAGGAGGGCTCGACCCGTGTCTCGACGCCCAATCGGCTGTATGCGCGGCGGTCGGCGTCTCCCACCGGACGACGCTGCATGGCGGTGCGGTCGTCGTTCGAGTCCACCTGCCGAAGGCGCTCGCGGACTCGGGCCTCGTCTGCAAGGGCAAGTTGAGGCTGGACATAGCGGCCGGCAAGGGCCGCAAGTCGCAGTCGCGGAGGCTGATCAAGATCGCCAGCAAGTCGTTCACGCTCGGAGGGGGGAAGTCGAAGCGCGTCCACCTTCAGATAAGCCGCGCCGGGCTGAGGCGGCTTCAGGACGCGCGGCACACCCCGGCCAAGTTGAGCATCCTCGCCAATGGCTCAGCGGCAACCGCGGCCCCGATCGTGATTGCCGCGCCCCGGCACTGAGCGCCGCGACGACGAACGCCCAGATCCTGGCCAGCTAGCCAAACCGGGCACCGCGCGGTAGGTTTCGCGCGTGGCGACATTGCGCGAGGGACAAAGGTTGTGCGTGATCGGGGCGGGGTCGTCGGGAATCTCCAGCTGCCAGGTGCTGAACGCGCGGGGGATCCCTGTCGACTGCTTCGAGAAGGGTTCGAAGGTGGGCGGCAACTGGCGCTATCGCAACGACAACGACATGTCGTCGGCGTATCGCTCCCTGCACATAAACACCTCCCGTGACCTCATGTCCTACGCCACCTACCCGATGCCCGACGACTACCCCGACTACCCCGACCACTGGCTGATCGCCAAGTACTTCGATGACTACGTGGACCATTTCGGGCTGCGCGAGAAGATCCGCTTCCGGACCACCGTGAGCAGGGTGGAGCCGACCGACGGGGAGTGGGAGGTGACGGTCGAGGACGAGCGCGGGCGCGAGGAGACCCACCGCTACGGAGCCGTGATGGTCGCCAACGGGCACCACTGGGACGCTCGCTGGCCGGAGCCGCCGTTCCCCGGCTCGGACGAGTTCGCCGGCGAGCAGATGCATGCGCATTACTACAAGGAGCCGGACCTGCTCGAGGGCAAGCGGGTGCTGGTGCTGGGAATCGGCAACTCCGCCACCGACATCGCGGTCGAGTCCTCGCGCTATGCCGACGCCACGTTCCTGGCGATGCGGCGGGGCGCCTACGTGATCCCCAAGTACCTTCGCGGCGTGCCCACCGACGAGGCCGGACCGCCGGTGCTCTCCCGGCTGCCGCTGCCGATCCAGCGGATGTTCTTCATGAACTCGATCAAGGTCGCCGCCGGAGACATGACCAAGTACGGGCTGCCGCAGCCGGATCACAAGCTGCTCGAGGCCCACCCGACCGTCTCCTCCGACCTGCTGCCTCGCCTCGGCCATGGCGACATCAAGGTGAAGCCGAACATCGACCGCTACCCGGGCGGGCGCACAGTGCGATTCACCGACGGCAGCGAGGAGGAGATCGACCTGGTGATCTACTGCACCGGCTACAAGATCAGCTTCCCGTTCTTCGCGCCGGAGCTGATCTCCGCCACCGACAATCGGATCCCGCTCTACAGGCGGGTCGTCTCGGTCGAGCACCCGGGTCTCTATTTCGTTGGCTTCATCCAGCCGCTCGGGGCGATCATGCCGATCGCCGAGGCGCAGTCGGAGTGGATCGCCGATCTCTTCGAGGGCAAGGCCGCCCTGCCGTCGCCGGAGGCGATGCGGCGGGTGATCGAGCGTGAGGACCGGCGGATGGCGAAGCGCTACGTGGCCTCGAAGCGGCACACGATCCAGGTCGACTTCTACCCCTACCTGCGCACGATCGAGCGCGAGCGCCGCCACGGCGCCCGTCGCAACGGACCGCTGGGACGATTGCTGGCCCGCCGCTCGCACGAGCTGCGTCTCGGCACGAGCTGAGTCCGGTCGAGTGACGAAGCTGGCGCACGACCGCCGCGGCTCCGGCGAGCCGCTGGTGCTCCTGCACGGGCTCGGTAGCCGTCGCGGGGCGTGGAAGCCGGTCGTCGAGTTGGTCGCCAGCCGGCGCGAGGTGGTCAACGTGGACCTGCCCGGGTTCGGCGACTCGCCCGCCGATCCCGCCGGCACGAGGCTCACGGTCGCCGACCATGCGGATCGCCTCGAGCGCTTCTTCGTCGAC
The DNA here is from genome assembly GCA_963740555.1 of uncultured Solirubrobacterales bacterium. Classification (GTDB taxonomy): domain Bacteria; phylum Actinomycetota; class Thermoleophilia; order Solirubrobacterales; family 70-9; genus Mayfieldus. The sequence goes on along the minus strand of CAVUES010000003.1, from coordinate 537,846 downwards.
GCCGGCATCGAGCGCCCCCACGTCGGCGGCAACTCGATGGGCGGCGGCATCGCCCTGGAGCTCGGCCGTCGCGGCGCCGCCCGCTCGGTCACCGCCTTCTCGCCGATTGGCTTCTGGGGTCGAGCCGGGCAGGCCTGGTGCCGGTGGTCGCTGCGGGGCGGATACGAGCTGGGGCACCGGCTGCCGGAATCGGCGCAAACTCTCATGGCCACGCGCCTGACCATGTTCGTGTTCGCCTTCGGTCGCCCCTTTAAGGCTCCCGCCGAAGAGGTTCTGGACACGGCCGCGAGCGCGGAGGCGGCGCCAGGCTTTCTCGACGCGCTCACCTACGGCCTCGACTACCGCTTCACCGATCCCGCCGACCTGCGCCAGATTCCGCTCACGATCGCGTGGGGCACCCGCGACGTGCTGCTGCCCTCATGGACCCAGCCCCGGCGGGCGCGCCGGCTGCTTCCCTGGGCCCGGCACGTGAGCCTGCCGGCCTGCGGCCACGTCCCCTTCTACGACGACCCGGAGCTCTGCGCGAGGGTGCTGCTGGAGGGCGGCGGCTAGCTCAGTGCTCGTTGTGCTCGCGCGTCGTGTGCGCCGCGCCCCGTGCGTGCGAGAGACCGGCTCGCAGGGGGGCCGGGGGCCGGATCGGGCGACTGCGACCCCCTGGCGGACACTCGGGGAGAGGGCGCGCACCGGTGCCGTGGGGCGCGCCACGACGCGGGCCACGAGGACGAGATGGGTCCGGATTGCGGAACCCGTGCCCGCCCCCGTCGTCGGGCGCCTCGTCGGGAAGCGGCTTGGCGTGGCTTGCCCACCAGACAAGCCACATCGATCCCAGCACCGGGATCTTGAGAACGACCAAGAGGAAGAAGATTGGCCAGAACCCCTCCACGGCCCAGCAGTCTAGCCGCCATTGGCGCGGCTCATCCAGCCCCACCGGCGCCACCCGGCAACTCGGCCGCCCACGAGGTCAGCGCTTCCGTCTGCACCTCTTCGAGACCAAAGTGCGACTCGGTGGGAACGAGCAGGGTCGGCGCCGCCCTCTCTTGCGCCCAGTCGAAGCAGCTCTGGTCGAATGAATCGTCGATCCAGGCCAGCGCGCGATCGCCGGCGTAGTCGGCGAGGGGCCCCAGCTTCCAGTGCGCTGATCCGAATCGAGCCGCGCCGTCGAAGCTCAGGTAGGGAAGATCCGGGAGCCCCAGCAAGGGTGCCAGAGAGTCGTTGGCGCGATCCTCCCAGCCGGTGGCCCAGACGAGGTCGTAGTGCTCGGCGAGCCGGTGCAGCCGTTCCCCCGCCGGCAGCGAGATGCAGTGGACCATCCCGTCGATGAGCTGGAAACGGGCGTCGCGGCGGTCCGGTGGCTGCTCGAAGCCGAAAAGGCTGATCACCCCGTCGACGTCGACGGCGAGGATCGGCTTGGCGACCATGGGGTGAGCTTACGGAGATCGGCGACGGCGAATTGGCGGTTGCATGGCTGTCTGTACCATTCCCCGCCGTGCCGAATACCAATCAGCTGGTTCGCAAGGGCCGACGGCGCCCGAAGAAGAAGATCGCCACGCCGGGGCTGAAGTCCGGACAGGGGCGCAAGAAGCGCATCGCGGCGCCGCAACGACGCGGCGTCTGCACCCGCGTCTACACGACGACGCCGAAGAAGCCGAACTCTGCTCTGCGTAAGGTCGCCCGCGTGCGCCTCACCAACGGCATGGAGGTCACCTGCTACATCCCCGGCGAGGGCCACAACCTTCAGGAGCACTCCGTCGTGCTGGTGCGAGGCGGCCGCGTCAAGGACCTGCCTGGCGTTCGCTACAAGGTCGTGCGCGGGACCCTCGACGCCTCCGGCGTCTCGGATCGCAGGCAGTCGCGCTCCCAGTACGGGGTCAAGTCCCGCTAGATGCAACCGGCCGTAGACTCAATCATCTGATGCCGCGCCGCACCAAGGCACAGATCCGCACTATCGAGCCCGACGCGCGCCATCGCAGCCGGCTCGTCCAGCAGCTGATCAACAAGGTGATGGTGGGCGGGAAGAAGTCACGCGCCGAACAGATCGTCTACGACGCTCTGGCGATCGTCGGAGAGCGCAACGGCGGCGATCCCGTCGAGGCACTGGAAGAGGCGATCAAGCAGCTGACGCCGGTGCTCGAGGTCCGCTCCCGCCGGGTCGGCGGAGCCACCTATCAGGTGCCGGTCGAGGTGCCCGCCCGCCGCGCCCGCACGCTCGCGGTCCGCTGGCTGGTCCAGTTTGCGCGCCAGCGGCGCGAGTACTCGATGGCCGACCGTCTCGCCAACGAGGTCCTCGAAGCCGCAAAGCAGCAGGGCAACGCCTGGAAGCGGAAGGACGACATCTACCGCATGGCACAGGCGAACAAGGCTTTCGCCCACTACCGCTGGTAGGGCACCGCAAAGCGGCGCGGCTCAGCCCGTTTCCCCCGACCTGCTTGCTTTTCGCGGCCTTGGTTTTCGCGCCCTGGTGTCCTTCGACGCCGATTTCTTGACGTTCGGCGTCTGACGCTTGGCCTGCTTGGAGCGAATCTTCTCGCGGCGGTCGGCTGTGGAGCGGGCGAAGGCCCGCAGCTGGTCTGAGCTGAGGGTCGCCAGTGCGCCGCCGCAGATCGCAAGCACAAGCGCGCCCGCCAATTCGAGCCAGAAGCCGGTTGCCGGGTCCGCTTTGGCCTCGGGCGCGGCGACGTCCTTGATCGACCCCACCTTTCCGACGTCGGGGAGGTCGATGAGCAGGAAGATCAACAGCGCCGCGGCGCCGCAGATCGCGACCGCCGTCGCCGCCGGCTTGGATCCGGTGGTGACGGCGATCACCAAGGCGACGAGGGCGAAGGCCGCGAGCACCACCAGCGCGTAGTGATGCTGGTCGGCGGCCGTCTGGACGTCTTCGAGCGCCGGCCCGGCGGCGTGGAACTTGAATGTGTTCATGAACTCCGACGCAGCAAGCAGCGCGCAGGCCGCGGCACAGGTGATCGGCAGCACGTGCTCGGCGCGGAGCTTGCTCATGCTCCTCCTCCGGCTATCGATGGGGCCCGCCGTGGCCGCAATCGGCGGCGCCGGGCGCGACGGCGCCCGGTCGCTGCACCCGCGCGCCGGCGCAGGTTGATCGATAGCACCCAACCGCACAGCACCAGCACCGCGGAGGCGGCGAGCTGGGCGTAGAAGCCGTTCGTCAGGGTCGCCTTCGCACCGGCGAACGCAGTCCCCGCCGTGCCGGCGTCAAGGCCTTTCGGGAGGTCGATCGCGAAGCTGATCGCAATCCCGATCAGCCCGATCACCGAGACCAACCGGCCGAGCCGCCAGCGGCCGCTGATCAGCGCCACCAGCGCGATCACCAGAGCGATGGCGGCAAGCGGGACGAGCACAAAGGCGTGGGCGTCGCCGGCCAAGACCCGGTCGGTCTGGGGCGCGGGCGCGATCGTGCTCACCTGCTGGTACTGGGGCTGGCCCACCTCGACGCCGCGGTAGTCGACGAACTGCGAGTAGGCGAGGCATGCCGCCGCGGCGGCCGTCACCGCGACCAGGACCCGCTCCGGCGTTACGTAGCGCTCCGCCAGCTCCAGCGTGCGGGCGCCGAACGCCCTCGCGCCATGCAGCAGGCCAGCGATCAGGCGGGCAAGAAGGCCCCCAAGTCGCAGCGGCCATGCGAGCAGCCAGCCCAGCGCCCCGCCGATTGAGCCGAGTAGCCGTCGCGCGCCCGGAGCCGTCTGGCGCACGGTCGCCCGTGCCCCGCTCGCCGAGGCGGAGCGAAGCCCGCCAAGGCTGGGTTTCGGGAGTCGCAGTCGGCGGCGGCGTCGACGGGCACGTTTGGGGTGTGGCCGCGGGGTCGCGCGCTTCGTGGGCTGAAACTCGCGAGTCTTCGGCGCCTCTGTCTGCTCTTGCCCTTGCTCGAGCGCCTCCACGGGCTCGTCCTGTCGCCCATCGCTCCGTTCGCGCCCGTACGCCTGCCGCTCCCTCTGGACCAGCTGTTGGCGGCGGGCGCGGGCCCGCGAGGTGCGGCTCTTTCGACGCCTGAGGGGGCTCATGCCTCTGCTATCATCGCGCCCTCGCCCAGGCGTCGCTCAGGCGTGCCACGAATCGGCTGGAGGACGCCCCTTCGACCAATGGATAGCCGCCGCACATAGTCATCTGTCCCGGTATCGCGCGTGAACGCTGCGCCGGGCCCGTCAGGGCCTTTTTTATGCCCGAAATGCACTTCAGATCTGAACACTCTCTCCACGCCCTGCCTCAACTGAGGACAGACTTTACGCACCTGCGGCCCGCGATCCGCCACTAGACCTATGCCACGCAGCTTCCCACTAGAGAAGACCCGCAACATCGGGATCATGGCGCACATCGACGCCGGCAAGACCACCACGACCGAGCGGATCCTCTACTACACCGGTCGTACCCACAAGATGGGCGAGGTCCACGAGGGCGCCGCCGTCATGGACTGGATGGAGCAGGAGCAGGAGCGCGGAATCACGATTACCTCGGCGGCGACCGCGTGCGAGTGGCGCGACCACCGCATCAACATCATCGACACGCCGGGCCACGTCGACTTCACGGTCGAGGTCGAGCGCTCCCTGCGCGTCCTCGACGGGGCGATCGCGATCTTCGACTCCGTGGCCGGCGTTGAGCCCCAGTCGGAGACCGTCTGGCGCCAGGCCGACAAGTACCGCGTCCCGCGGATCGCCTACGTGAACAAGATGGACCGCACCGGAGCCGACTTCGCGGGCGCGGTGGAGACGATGCGGACCCGCCTCGGCGCCCATCCGCTGCCGATCCAGCTTCCGATCGGCGAGGAGGCGGGCTTCGAGGGCGTCGTCGACCTGATCGAGATGGTGGCCCTGGTCTGGAAGGACGAGCTCGGCACCGAGTTCGAGCAGCAGGAGATCCCCGAAGAGCTTCGCGAGCAGGCGGAGCAGCACCGCACCGAGCTGATCGAGGCCTGCGCCGACTACGACGACGAGCTCATGGAGGCCTACCTCAACGAGGAGGAGATTCCTCACGAGCGGATCGCAAAGTCCCTGCACCGCGCGACCCTCGACATCAAGGTGACGCCGGTTCTCTGCGGCTCCTCGTTCAAGAACAAGGGCGTGCAGCCCCTGCTCGACGCGATCGTCGAGCTGCTGCCCTCGCCGCTGGAGGTGCCGCCGCTGACGGGGACCGTTCCCCCGGGCAAGGGCGACGACGGTGTCGGCAGGGAGGAGGCGCGGCCGGCCGATGACGACGCGCCCTTCGCCGCCCTCGCTTTCAAGGTGATGGCCGATCCCTATGTCGGCAAGCTGACCTACTTTCGCGTCTACTCGGGCAAGCTCTCGGCCGGCGGGCGGGTGCTCAACGTCTCCAACGGGCGCACCGAGCGAATCGGGCGGCTGCTGATGATGCACGCCAACCACCGCGAGGAGATCGAGGAGTGCTACGCCGGCGACATCTGTGCCGGCGTCGGGCTTAAGCAGACAAGCACCGGCGACACCCTCGCAGCCCCCGACGCCCCGATCATCCTGGAGACGATCGAGTTCCCCGAGCCTGTGATCGCAGTCGCGATCGAGCCCAAGACCAAGGCCGACCAAGAGAAGCTCGGCCAGGCGCTCGTGCGCCTCGCCGAGGAGGACCCGACCTTCCAGGTCCAGTCCGACGAAGAGACGGGCCAGACGCTGATCCACGGCATGGGCGAGCTTCACCTCGAGGTGATCGTCGAGCGAATGCTGCGCGAGTTCAACGTCGACGCCAATGTCGGCAAGCCCCAGGTCGCATACCGCGAGACGATCCGCAAGGCGGTCACCAAGGTTGCTGGGCGTTTCGTCCGCCAGACCGGCGGCCGCGGCCAGTACGGCCACGTGGTGATCAACCTCGAGCCTGCTCCCGGCGAGGGCTTTGACTTCGTCAACAAGATCAAGGGCGGCGTGATCCCCTCCGAGTTCCTGCCCGCCGCCGAGCAGGGCATCGAGGAGGCGCTCGAGAACGGCGTCAAGGCCGGCTACCCGATGGTCGACGTGCGGGTCGAGCTGATAGACGGCTCCTACCACGACGTCGACTCATCGGAGATGGCCTTCAAGATCGCCGGCTCGATGGCGCTGAAGGCGGCGGCCCAGAAGGCCAACCCTGTTCTGCTGGAGCCGGTGATGTCGGTCGAGGTAGTGACCCCGGAGGAATTCCTCGGCACCGTGAACGGCGACCTGAACAGGCGGCGAGGTCAGGTGATGGGCCAGGAGCAGCGCGGCAACGCGATCGTCGTGCAGGCATTCGTGCCGCTGGGCGAGATGTTCGGCTACGCCACCGACCTGCGATCCTCCACCCAGGGCCGGGCCACCTTCACGATGCAGTTCGAGCGTTACGAGCAGGTGCCCGACAACATCGCCCAGGAAATCATCGAGCACCAGGCCGGAGAGCCGGTGGGCGCAGCAACATGACCCCCACCCGCCGGCCGCGGCGCCTACGGCGAGGCGCCAAAACACCTATATTTCCGAGGTTCGCCGCAAGGCGGATCGACGCACGCTGAACGCCCCGCAAATCAGCCAACCGAGCCCAAAGGAGCGAGATGTCCAAGGAGAAGTTTGAGCGCGACAAGCCGCATGTGAACGTCGGCACCATCGGTCACATCGACCATGGCAAGACCACACTGACGGCCGCGATCACAAAGACGCTCTCCGAGAAGGGCAACACGGAGGCGAGGACGTTCGACGAGATCGACAACGCGCCCGAGGAGAAGGAGCGCGGAATCACGATCGCCACGTCCCACGTCGAGTACGAGACCGAGAAGCGCCACTACGCGCACGTCGACTGTCCCGGGCACGCCGACTACGTCAAGAACATGATCACCGGCGCCGCCCAGATGGACGGGGCGATCCTCGTTGTCTCGGCCGCCGACGGCGTGATGCCGCAGACGCGCGAGCACATCCTCTTGGCCCGCCAGGTCAACGTCCCGCATGTTGTCGTGTTCCTGAACAAGATCGATCAGGTCGACGACGAGGAGCTGATCGAGCTGGTCGAGGAAGAGGTCAAGGACCTGCTCAAGGAATACGAGTTCCCGGGAGACGAGACGCCGATCATCAAGGGCTCGGCGCTGAAGGCGCTGGAGGGAGACGAGGAGGCCAAGCAGGCGATCTTCGAGCTCGCCGACGCGCTCGACAGCTACATCCCCGAGCCGGTGCGCGACCTCGACAAGCCGTTCCTGATGCCGATCGAGGACATCTTCTCGATCACCGGCCGCGGGACCGTGGCGACCGGCCGCATCGAGCAGGGAATCGTCAACACCGGCGACGAGGTCGAGATCGTCGGGATCAAGCCGACCTCGAAGACGGTCGTCACCGGAGTCGAGATGTTCCGAAAGATCCTCGACCAGGGCCAGGCGGGCGACAACGTCGGGTGCCTGCTTCGCGGCACGAAGCGGGAGGAGATCGAGCGCGGCCAGGTGCTCTGCAAACCCGGCTCGATCACGCCGCACACGAAGTTCAAGGCGGAGGTCTACTGCCTGAAGAAGGAGGAAGGCGGGCGCCACACCCCGTTCTTCTCGGGCTACCGGCCCCAGTTCTACTTCCGCACCACCGACGTCACCGGCGTCGCCAACCTCCCCGAGGGGACCGAGATGGTGATGCCGGGCGACAACATCACGATGACGATCGAGCTGATCCAGCCGATCGCCATGGACCAGGGCCTTCGGTTCGCGATCCGCGAGGGCGGGCGCACCGTCGGCTCCGGGGTGGTTGCCGAGATTCTCGAGTAGCCACAGAGGGCGGGCCAAGTCCCGCCCTTTCGCTGCCTAGGGGCAGCGGGACAACTGCAAGGACATACGACCGGGGCGGCGCCCCACCAGCAGTAGGGGCGGCGCCCCTTCCGCGCGAGAAGGACCAAGAGAGAAAACGACAGTGTCAGCCATAGCGGCACAGAAAATCCGGATCAGATTGAAGGCGTACGACCACGACGCCATAGACCGCGCTGCCCGCGAGATCGTCGAGACGGCGGAGCGCACCGGTGCCACGGTCTCCGGCCCCGTGCCGCTGCCGACGGAAAAGAACGTCTATTGCGTGATCCGCTCTCCGTTCAAGGACAAGGACTCGCGCGAGCACTTCGAGATCCGCACCCACAAGCGGCTGATCGACATCAATCAGCCGACGCCGAAGACCGTCGACTCGCTGCAGCGATTGGACGCACTACCAGCGGGAGTTGACATTGAAATCCGTTTGTAGAAAGTCGTTGTTCGTTGTTCGTTGTTCGGGGCAAGGGTCGAAGCCAGGGCGAACCTCGAACAACGAGTTACGAGCAACGAACTACGAAATCTGATGCCCGCAATCATCGGTCGAAAACTCGGAATGACCCAAGTCTTCACGGACGATGGAACCGTCGTCCCCGTCACCGTGATCGAGGCCGGGCCGTGCCCGGTGACCGCGATCCGCGATTCGGAGCGCGACGGCTACTCGGCGGTCCAGCTCGCCTTCGGCGAGGTTCCCGAGGGCAAACTCAGCAAGGGCGAGGTCGGGCACCTGAAGAAGGCCGGCGCGGGCCCGCTTCGGACCGTGGTCGAGTTCCGGGATGCCGAGCTCGGTGGCGAGGAGGATCCGAAGATCGGCGACACCGTGACGGTCGAGTCGTTCGAGCCGGGCCAGAAGATCAAGGTCTCTGGGGTTGGGATCGGCAAGGGCTTCGCGGGCACGATCCGCCGCCACAACTTTCATCGCGGCCCGGTCACCCACGGCTCGCACAACGTGCGGGCACCGGGCTCGATCGGCGCCAGCGCCGATCCGGCGCGAGTCTTCAAGGGCATGCGGATGCCGGGCCGGATGGGCGGTGGCAGGGTCACTCAACGCGGGCTCGAGGTCTTCCAGATCGACGCCGAGCGCAACCTTCTGCTGGTCAAGGGATCGGTGCCCGGCTCGCGCAACGGCGTCGTGGAGGTGCGCGGGGAATGAGCAAGGCCGCCTGTGCTCGGAAAGACCACGAAGGCCGATCTGCCGCCGGCCCTGTTTGGCGAGGAGCTGCATCGGTCGCTTCTCCACGAGGCGGCGACCGCCGACCTGGCGGCGCGCCGGCGCGGCACCGCATCGACCCTGCGCCGGGGCGAGGTGTCGATGACCACCGCGAAGGCATGGCGCCAGAAGGGCACCGGGCGCGCCCGGGTCGGGGCGCTCAGCTCGCCGACCCGAATTGGGGGTGGCGTCGCCTTCGGCCCCAAGCCCCGCCGCTACACCGTGAAGGTCAACCGCAAGGCCCGCCAGCGGGCCCTGCGCTCGGCGCTATCGGTCCATGCCGAGCGCGAGAGCGTCGCGCTGCTCGACGCGGCCACCTACGAGAAGCCCTCGACCAAGCAGGCCGCCGCGGCTCTCGACAAGTGGGGGGCGACTCGTCCCACGCTGGTCGTGCTGGAGACCGAGGAGACCGGGGCGTTGCGCAGCTTTCGCAACATCGAGCGAGTCGAGGTTGCGGAGGCAAGCGCCGTCGGTGTCGCCGATCTGATCGGGGCGGCTTCGATCGTCGTCTCCGAGAAGGCGCTCGAGGTGCTGCAGGCGCGCGCCGGGGAGCCGAGCAAGGCCCGCAAGGCGCCCGCGAAGACCACTTCGAAGGCAAAGGCCGAGCCGAAGCACAAGCCGGCCGCCGAGGAGCCCGCCGAGACCGGGGATGGCGAGTGATGGACTCGCGCACAGTGCTCATTCGCCCCGTCATCTCCGAGAAGAGCTACGCCTTGATCGGAGAGGGCAAGTACACGTTCCGGGTCCACGAGCGCGCCAACAAGACCCAGATCGCGCAGGCGATCGAGGATGCGTTCGGCGTTCACGTGGCCGTGGTTCGGACCGCCAAGGTCCGCGCGAAGCCGAAGCGGCGGGGGCTCCACCAGGGTCACAGCCGCGCCTGGAAGAAGGCGGTCGTCCAGCTGGCTGCGGGCGAGCGGATCGAGCTGTTCGAAGGGGCAGCCGCCGAGGGATGATGGCCAACCGAAGGACAAAGCCGACCAGCCCGGGGCGCCGCTTCGCGACCTATCCGTTGCGTGAGCAGATCACCTCGAAAGAGCCCGAGAAGCCGCTCACCGAGGGCGCCCGCAAGTCCGGTGGGCGCAACTCTTACGGGCGCGTCACGAGCCGCCATCGCGGCGGAGGCGCGAAGCGCCGCTACCGGCGCATCGACTTCAAGCGCCGCAAGGACGGGGTGCCGGCGAAGGTCGCCGCGATCGAGTACGACCCCAATCGCAGCTGCTACATCGCGCTTCTGCACTATGTCGACGGAGCGAAGAGCTACATCCTCGCCCCGCACCAGATCTCGGTCGGGGATCCGGTCCAGTCCGGCTCCGGCGCCGACATCCGGCCCGGAAACGCCCTGCCTCTGGCGGAGATCCCGACCGGGACCGTCGTGCACAACGTCGAGATGGTTCCCGAGCAGGGCGGCCGACTCGGCCGCGCGGCGGGGGCTGCGATCCAGGTTGTCGCCAAGGAGGGCCCGATGGTCAGCCTTCGTCTGCCCTCCACAGAGGTGCGAATGGTGCGCGCCGAATGCCGCGCAACCGTCGGCTCGCTCTCGAACCCCGAGCACCAGAACATCAAGCTCGGCAAGGCCGGCCGCAGCCGCCACAAGGGCCGCCGCCCCCAGACCCGCGGGGTCGCGATGAACCCGGTCGACCACCCGCACGGCGGCGGCGAGGCGCACCACACGCCGGGCGGCCACCCGGTGACGCCGTGGGGCAAGCCGACGCTCGGCTACCGCACCCGTAAGAAGGGCAAGTCGTCCGGCCGCTACATCGTCCGCGCCCGGCGGCGCGGCAAGAAGAAGAGGTAGGCGATGGGTAGGTCAACGAAGAAGGGCCCGTGGGCGGAGGAGCGGCTGATGAAGCGCGTCGGGCAGATGAACGAGTCCGGCCAGAAGCAGATGGTGAAGACCTGGTCGCGGACCTCGACCGTGTTTCCGGAGATGGTCGGGCACACGATCGCCGTCCACGACGGGCGCAAGCACGTCCCGGTGTTCATCTCAGAGTCGATGGTCGGCCACAAGCTGGGCGAATTCGCTCCCACCCGCACTTTCCGCGCCCATTCGGGCGCCGATTCGAAGCGCGAGGACTGATGGCCGTAGAGCGCAAGAAAGAGAGCGACAAGACGGAGTCGGCAAAGCCGGAGGCCAAGAAGTCGGCGGGCGCCGAGAAGACGGAGGCGAAGTCGAAGCCGGCGGCAAAGAAGGCGCCCGCCCGCAAGACGACCGCGAAGCCGAAGGCCGAGCCGAAGCCGAAGGCAAAGCCCGCCGCCGAGAAGCCTGCCCCTCCTCCTCCGGTGGTTCGGGCGAGTGCCCGTTACGTGCGCACGGCACCGCGCAAGGCGCGACTGGTCGCCGACCAGGTCCGCGGCCTGCAGATCGATCGGGCGAGGGCGCTGCTTCAGTTCTCCTCCCGCTCGGCGGCGCGCGACATCGCGAAGCTGATCGACTCCGCGGCCTCAAACGCGGAGAACAACCATGACCTCGTCGCGGACGACATGAAGGTCGTGGAGATCACCGTCGACGAGGGACCGACTCTGCGCCGCTATCGCCCCCGGGCGCTGGGGCGGGCGACGAGGATCAACAAGCGGACCAGCCACATCTCGGTCGCGTTGACCCCAGGAGAAGAGGAGTAGATGGGCCAGAAGATCCATCCCGAGGGCTTTCGCGTCGGCTACATCCATGACTGGAAGTCGACGTGGTTCGACGACCGCGGATTCGCCGACAAGCTGCTCGAAGACATCTCGATTCGCGAGCACATCGAGGGAAAGCTCGCCCACGCCGGTCTCTCCGACATCACGATCGAGCGCCGCGGCGAGGTCACCGTCGACATCCACACGGCGCGCCCCGGCATCGTGATCGGCAAGTCGGGCAGCGAGGTGGACGCTCTGCGCCGCGACCTGCACAAGCTCACAGGCCAGCCGGTGAAGGTGAACATTCGCGAGGTCAAGCGCCCTGAGCTCGACGCGAAGCTGGTCGCGCAGTCGATCGCCGAGCAGCTGCAGAACCGGGTCGCCTTCCGCCGCGCGATGAAGCGGGCGCTGACCTCGGCGATGCGCTCCGGCGCGAAGGGCGTAAAGGTCCAGGTCTCCGGACGGCTTGGCGGGGCGGAGATGGCGCGCACGGAGGGGTACTCGGATGGACGGGTGCCGCTGCATACGCTGCGCGCCGACATCGACTACGGGTTCTTCGAGGCCCGTACGACGACCGGGCGGATCGGCGTCAAGTGCTGGATCAACAAGGGCGAGGTGATGCCCGAGGGCTTCCGCACCGACGGTGCCCAGGGCGATGGCGAGCCAGGCAACGCGCCAAGGGGAGGTGGTCGCTGATGTTGATGCCGAAGCGGGTCAAGTACCGCAAGCAGATGCGCGGCCGCATGCGAGGCAACTCGAAGGGCGGCACGACTGTCGCCTTCGGCGAGTTCGGCCTCAAGGCTCTGGAGCGCGGCTGGATCAGCAACCGCCAGATCGAGGCGGCGCGGATCGCGATGACCCGCAAGATCAAGCGCGGCGGCAAGGTCTGGATCAACGTGTTCCCGGACAAGCCGGTGACCAAGAAACCGGCCGAGACCCGGATGGGATCGGGCAAGGGCAATCCAGAGGGGTGGGTCGCCGTCGTCAAGCCGGGGCGCGTGATGTTCGAGATCGCCGGGATCCCCGAGGAGCTGGCAAACGAGGCGATGCGCCTGGCGGGCTCGAAGCTGCCGATCAAGACAAAGGTCGTAAGCCGCGAGGGGGCGGTTGAGTGAAGGGCTCCGAGGCGCACAATCTCAAGGACGAGGAGCTGGTCGTGAGGCTGCGAGAGGCCAAGGAGGAGGCGTTCAACCTGCGCTTCCGCCACGCGACCGGAGAGCTGGAGAACACGGCACGCATCGCGGCGGCGCGCCGTGACGTGGCGCGGCTGCTGACCGTCGCGCGACAGCGCGCCATCGATGTGGAAACCGAACTGAGACGCTGATGGCCGAAGAAGAGAAGACGGAAGACCAAGAGCAGACAGAAGAGCCCGAAGCGCAGGCCGAGGAGCAGGCTCCGGAGGCCGAGGCTCCCGCCGAGGAGCAGGAGGCTCCCGAGGAGGAGGAATCGGCCGAGGAGGCCGAAGAAGCTCCCGAGGAGGAGGCCCCTGCCGAGGAGGCCGAAGAGGCCCCTGCCGAGGATGCCGAGGCTGCGTCGACCGAGGACTCAGCAGATGCGGCCGACCCCGGCACGCCCGGACGCGAAGCGGAGGACGTGCCGGGCGGTGACGAGGGCCTCGACTGGAAGACCCGCCGGCGGCTGGAACGGTCCCGGCGGCCGGGAGAGGCGCGCCCGCCGCGCACCCCCGAGGAGCGCCAGAGCGAGCGCGAGCAGCGCCGCCGCGCCAAGGCGATCACCCGGCAACGGCATCGGCGGTCGCGGCGTGCCAAGAAGGGCGAGCCGCGGACCGGCACACCGCCGGCGGAACGCCGCCCGAACCCGGCCAAAGTCCGTCAGGGCATCGTCGTCTCCGACAAGTCCGACAAGACGATCACCGTTCGGATCGACATCGCCCGCCGCCATCCCGCCTACGAGAAGATCGTCCGCCAGTCGCGCACCCTGCGCGCCCACGACGAGACCAACGAGGCGGGCCAGGGCGACGTCGTGCGGGTGGTCGAGACGCGCCCGATCTCACGCAGCAAGCGCTGGCGCCTGCTGGAAGTCGTGGAGAAGGCGAGGTAGTGCGTCGTGATCCAGCAGGAGTCGAGGCTCAAGGTTGCCGACAACTCCGGTGCGCGGGAGCTGCTCTGCATCCGCGTCAAGGGCGGCTCGCACCGCCGCTACGCCGGGGTCGGCGACGTGATCACGGCGACCGTCAAGCAGGCAAGCCCGCAGGGCGGGGTGCGCAAGGGCGAGGTCGTGCAGGCCGTCGTGGTGAGGACCCGCAAGCAGTTCGGGCGCCCCGACGGGACCTACATCGCCTTCGACGAGAACGCGGCTGTGCTGATCGACCCGCAGAACAATCCCCGCGGCACGCGCATCTTCGGCCCCGTGGCGCGCGAGCTTCGCGACCGCAACTTCATGAGGATCGTCTCGCTGGCTCCGGAGGTGTTGTGATGGCGGCCGCTGCAAAGCGTCGCATCTCGGGCTCCTCGCCCAATCGTCTTGCTCACGCACGATTCAAGTGCGCTCGCTTCGCCGATTGGGCTGCGTCACCCGACCTGCTCCCTTTTCGCGGCCGTTCGAGGGTTCGCTGATGGCGAAGTCGATGCGCATACGCAAAGACGACCACGTGACCGTGGTCGGTGGCAAGGACCGGGGCAAGACCGGTCGGGTGCTGCGCACCGACCCGAAGCGCGGCTTCGTCTTCGTCGAGGGGCTGAACATCGTCAAGCGCCACGAGCGCCCCCGTTCGGTCAAGGACGCGTCGCGGGGCGGCGAGGTTGGCGGCATCGTCGAGAAGGAGGGCCCGATTCACGTCTCCAACGTGATGCTGCTCGATCCCCAGGACAACAAGCCGACCCGCGTCGGCGTTCGTCGCGAGGGCGACAAGCCCGAGCGCTATTCGAAGCGAACCGGCGCCGCAATCGACTAGAGACATGGAAGCCGCAGCCCCAGCCCAGACCGCACCGCCGCCGCGCCTCCGCGACCGCTACGAGCAGGAGGTCCTGCCGGCGCTGACCAGCAAGTTCGGCTACTCGACCCGGATGCAGGCTCCGCACCTGCAGAAGATCACCCTCAACATGGGCGTCGGCGAGGCGAAGCAGGACGACAAGATGCTCGAGGCCGCGACCGAGCAGCTGGCGACGATCGCCGGCCAGGCCCCCAATGTGCGCCGGGCCCGCAGGTCGATCGCATCCTTCAAGATCCGCGAGGGGATGCCGGTCGGGGTCTCGGTGACCCTGCGGCGGGCGCGGATGTGGGAGTTCCTCGATCGCCTCTGCTCGATCGCGATCCCGCGGATTCGCGATTTCCGCGGCCTGAACCCGCGGTCTTTCGACGGCCGCGGCAACTACTCGCTTGGGATTCGCGAGCAGCTGATCTTCCCCGAGATCGACTACGACTCGATCGACCAGGTGCGGGGGCTGGACGTCACGATCACCACCAGCGCGGCCACCGACGAGGAGGCCTTCGAGCTGCTGCTCGGCCTTGGGATGCCGTTCGCGGAGCAGGGCAGGCCGGGAATGGAGGACGTCGAGGCGGAGGCCGAGGAGGAGCGCCGCCGGGAAGAGGCGCGCATCCGCGCCGAAGCGGAGCAGGCGGCTCTGGAGCAGCTCAAGGAGGAGAACCCGGAGGCCTACGCCAAGCGTGTGCGCGATGAGGAGGGCGAAGAAGGCGAAGAGGGTGCAGAAGAAAGCGAGCCATCGGCCGAAGCCGAGGGTTCAGACGACGGCGACAAACAGGAGGAAAGTTCCTAGTCCTTGTTCCTAGGAACGAGGAAACAAGCCACAAGGAACGACTTATGGCCAAGACTTCCCAGAAAGTAAGACAGCAACGCAAGCCCAAGTACAAGACCCGGGGCTACAACCGCTGCCGCCGATGCGGCCGCCCGCGCGCCTACTACCGCAAGTTCGGCCTCTGCCGGATCTGCCTTCGCGAGGCGGCCCACGAGGGCTACGTCCCGGGCATGACCAAGTCGAGCTGGTAGGGCCGTACCGATGATGACCGACCCGATATCCGACTACCTGACCAGGATCCGCAACGCGGTCCTGGCCGGCCAGGACGAGGTCGAGATCCCGGCTTCGCGGTTGAAGCTGGAGATGTCGCGGATCCTCAAGGAGCAGGGCTATATAGTCGACTTCGGCTCCGAGCCCGCCCGGGTCGGCGACCTGATCCGCATCCGCCTCAAGTACACCGACGCCCGCCGGCCGGTGATAACGGGTCTCGAGCGGGTCTCGCGGCCGGGCCGCCGCCGCTATGTGGACAACGCAAAGGTCCCGCGAGTGCATGGCGGTACCGGCACGGCGATCATCTCCACCTCGCGCGGAGTGATGACCGGTCACGAGGCGAAGGCGAAGGGCGTGGGCGGCGAGGTCGTCGCCTACATCTGGTGATTGATGATGCGCGTTGCCGGAGCCACAAGCGATCCGATGCAAACGTGCGCGGCCACCTCGGCAACGCGACAGGCTGGTGGAATCTGATCGTGAGCAGGATCGGCAGACAGCCAATTCCAGTTCCCGACGGCGTCACCGTCGACGTCAAGCCCGGCCATGTCTCGGTCAAGGGCCCGAAGGGCGAGCTCGACCAGGCGGTCTCCTCGGACATGAAGGTCGAGTTGGCCGACAGCACCGTGACCGTCGAGCGCCCCACCGATCGGGGCGAGCACCGCGCCCTGCACGGGCTGACCCGCAGCCTGATCGCCAACATGGTGCAGGGGGTCACGGAGGGCTACGAGAAGCGGCTCGAGATCCAGGGAGTCGGCTACCGCGCGCAGCTGCGCGGAAAGGCGCTCGAGCTGGCGCTCGGCTTCTCGCACCCGGTCTCGGTCGAGGCGCCGGAGGGAATCGAGTTCGAGGTGCCGCAGCCGACCGAGATCATCGTGCGCGGGATCGACAAGCAGCAGGTCGGTCAGATCGCCGCCGACATCCGCAAGCGGCGCCCGCCGGAGCCCTACAAGGGCAAGGGTGTGCGATATGCCGGCGAGCAGGTCCGCCGCAAGGTGGGCAAGCGAGCCTAATATGACCGTCCTCAGCAACCAGCAGCGACGCCTGCGCCGCCGGCGCCGCGTGCGCGCCAAGATTCGCGGCAGCGCCGAGCGTCCGCGGCTCTCGGTCTACCGCTCCAACCGCGGGATCTTCGCGCAGCTCGTTGACGACGACGCCGGACACACGCTGGCGGCCGTCAACTGGACCGAGAAGGAGTTGCGCGGGGGGAACCCGATGGAGCAGGCGAAGCGCGCGGGGGAGATGCTCGCCAAGCGGGCCCAGGAGGCGGGCGTGAAGAGCTGCGTCTTCGACCGCGCCGGATACCGCTACCACGGGCGCGTGAGGGCGCTCGCCGAAGGCGCCCGCGAGGGCGGCCTGAAGTTGTAGTTCGCTACGGTGACCCGCTTCCGATGAAGGGATCCAACACCACAGACGTCGAGACCGTGAGCCCGCGGGGACTCGACCTGCAGGAGCGCGTGATCGAGATCAATCGCGTCGCAAAGGTCGTCAAGGGAGGCCGCCGGTTCTCCTTCACCGCGCTGGTCGCGGTCGGCGACGAGGAGTCGGTGGTCGGGATCGGCTACGGCAAGGCCCGCGAGGTCCCGCTGGCGATCCAGAAGGGCGTCGAGAACGCCCGCAAGAGCTTGATCCGGGTCCCCAAGTACGGCAACACGATCACCCACAAGATCATCGGCCGCTACGGCGCCGGTCACGTCGTGCTGCGCCCGGCCAGCCCCGGTACGGGCGTGATCGCGGGCGGCGGCGTGCGCGCGGTGCTCGAGCTGAGCGGCGTGCGCGACGTGCTCACGAAGAGCATCGGGACCCAGAACCCGATCAACCTCGTGAAGGCGACGATGGACGGCCTGATGCGCCTGCGCAGGCCTGAGCAGGTCGCGGAGCTGCGCGGCCTGACCGTCAGGCAGGTGCTCGGCCTCGACCTGGAGCAAGAGGGCAAGGCCGCGGGCGCCGGTGACGAGGCGCCGGCGGAGCCGGTGGGCGTCGCGATGGAGACCGACGCCACAGCCGAGCCCGCCCCCTCGGAGCCGGCGTCGGAGGAGCCGGCCACCCCCGAGGCCCCCGGCGAAGGCAGCGCTGAAACCTGATGGCGAACGTGAAGATCCGCCAGACCCGCTCCGCCAACGGGATCAAGCCGAACCAGCGCGCGACCCTGAGGGCGCTCGGCCTGGGAAAGCCGGGGGCAAAGGCCGAACGCGCGGACAGCCCGCAACTGCGCGGCCAGCTGCGCGTGGTCGAACACCTGGTCAGCGTCGACGGTGGTGAGTGATGGCGGATCGCAAGGACGAGATCGGTCTCCACAACCTGAAGCCGAAGCCAGGCTCCCGTAGGCCCCGCAAGAGGCTCGGACGCGGCGTGGGCTCGGGGCTGGGCAAGACGTCGGGACGCGGCCACAAGGGGGCCGGCGCCCGCTCCGGAAGCAAGCGCAAGGTCGCCTACGAGGGCGGCCAGAACCCGATCCACATGCGGATGCGCAAGCTGCGCGGCCCGCATCGCAAGATGTCGATGCCGTTCGAGCGCTTCCGCACCCGCACCCAGCCGGTCAACCTCTCCGACCTCGAGGCCCGGTTTGCGGCGGGGGCCGAGGTCACCCCCGAGACCCTTCGCGAGGCCGGCCTCGCGAAGCGCTCGGACCCGGTGAAGATCCTCGCTCGCGGCGACGTCTCGAAGAAGCTGACCGTGCGGGCCCACGCCTTCAGCGCCGCGGCGAAGCAGAAGATCGAGGCCGCCGGCGGCACCTGCGAGACTTTGGAGGGCTGATGCTCCAGACGATCGCCAACGCATTCACGGTCCCGGAGATCCGCCGCAAGATCGCCTTTACCGCGGCGATGCTGGCGCTCTATCGGCTCGGCGCATACATCCCGGCGCCGGGCATCGACGTGAGCGTCGTCCACAACGCCTCCCAGAACTTCTCCGGCTCGAACATCCTCGGCTTCCTAAACCTGTTCTCGGGCGGAAGCCTGTCGCGCCTGTCGCTGTTCGCGCTCGGGATCATGCCCTACATCACGGCCTCGATCATCCTGCAGCTGATGACGGTCGTCCTCCCGTCGCTGGAGAAGCTGCAGAAGGAAGGCGAGGTCGGCCAGCAGAAGATCACCCAGTACACGCGCTACCTGACCGTGGCCCTGGCTTTCGCGCAGTCGCTCGGCTACGTGTTCCTGTTCAGCTCCAACTCGTTCCTCAGCGGCGGCACGAGCCCGATCGGCGAGCGCACATTCACCAAGGTCTTTTTGATCGTGATCTCGCTGACCGCGGGAACGACCCTGCTGATGTGGCTTGGGGAGCTGATCACCCAACGCGGCGTCGGCAACGGGATCTCGCTGATGATCTTCGCCTCGATCGCCTCACGAATACCGAGCGGGATCGACAAGTGGTGGCACAACCCCGATCAGGTGTTCGTGGTGATGATGCCGTTCATCGCGCTGGCGGTGATCGTCGCGATCGTCTTCGTCCAGGAGGGCCAGCGACGGATCCCGGTCCAGTACGCCAAACGCGTCGTCGGGCGACGGATGACTTCCGGTGGGTCGACGTACCTGCCGCTGCGGGTCAACATGGCCGGTGTCATCCCGGTGATCTTCGCCGCCTCGATCATGGCCTTCCCCCCGACGATCGGGCAGCTGCTGAACACGCCCGCGGCACTGGACTTCGCCCACTTCTTCAGCCCCAACGGCTGGGCTTACGTGGCCGGCGAGTCGCTGTTCATCATCGTCTTCACCTACTTCTACACCGCGGTTACCTTCAACCCGGTCGACCAGGCGGACAACCTGAAGAAATACGGCGGGTTCATACCCGGGGTGAGACCGGGTCGGCCGACCGCCGAGTACCTCGACCGCATCCTTTCCCGCCTCACCTTCCCGGGGGCGCTCTACCTGGCCGCGGTCGCCGCTCTGCCGACCATCTTGATCAGCCAGACGTCGGCGAACTTCTTTTTCGGAGGTACATCGATCCTGATCGTGATCGGCGTTGCGCTCGACACCGTCAAGCAGCTCGAGGCCCAGCTGATGATGCGGAATTACGAAGGCTTCTTGAAGTAACGCGCCGGTAGGCTGGGCGCTGTGTCTGAGCTCAATCTCGTCCTCCTAGGCCCGCCAGGGTCCGGCAAGGGAACCCAAGGCGAGCGGCTGCAGGAGGACTTCCGGCTGCCCTACTTTGCGACGGGCGACATCCTGCGCGCGGCGGTTCGCGACGAGACCGAGCTGGGCAAGACGGCGAAGGAGTACATGGATCGCGGCGACCTGGTCCCCGACGAGGTGATCATCGGGGTGATCATCGAGCGCCTCCAGGACCCCGAGGCGGCCGATGGCTTTATCCTCGACGGCTTTCCGCGCACGCTGCCGCAGGCCGAGGCGCTCGAGGCCGAGCTTCAGAAGCTCCAGCGGGCGCTGACCGCGGCGCTGCTGATCGAGGTTGACGATGAGGAGGTCATCCGGCGGTTGGGCGGGCGGCGCATTTGCGCGAAGAACGGCAGCCACATCTTTCACGTCGAGTTCGATCCCCCTAAGAAGCCAGACACGTGCGACATCGACGGCAGCCGGCTGCTGGTCCGCGACGACGACAAGCCCGAGGTGATCCGCCACCGGCTCGAGCAGTACCACGAGAAGACCGAGCCGCTAGTCGACCACTACGACAAGAAGGGGTTGCTGCGCCGTATTGATGGCTCGCACTCGCCCGATGAGGTCGGCGACCGGATACGAGCCCTGCTCGCGACCCTCAAAATGGAAGAGGACACCGCTCTCTGATGCTTTCGCCGCCATGTACCGGATGATCATTCGCAAGACGCCCGAGCAGGTCGAGAAGATGTCGGCTGCCGGCGATCTGCTCGTGCGCTGCCTGCGGCTGCTGAAATCGAGCGCGCGGGCGGGGGTGACGACCGAGGAGCTCGACAGCGCGGCCGAGAAGTTCATCCGCTCCCAGGGCGCCGAGCCGGCCTTCAAGGGCTACCGCGGCTTTCCGGGCTCGATCTGCACCTCTCCGAATTCGATGGTCGTGCACGGCATCCCGGGCACCTACGAGCTGAAACGCGGCGACGTGCTTTCGGTGGACGTCGGAGTCGTCCGGGATGGATGGGTGGCCGACGCCGCGATCACGGTCCCGATCGGGCCCGTCAGCCCCGAGGCGCGGAAGCTGCTCGACACCACCCGCGAGGCGCTGCTCGAGGGCTCCGCGCAGGTTCGGCCCGGCAACCATCTCGGCGACGTCTCGGCGGCAGTACAGCGCCGCGTGGAGCTCGATGGCTTCTCGATCATCCGCAGCCTGGTCGGACACGGGATCGGCCGCGACATGCACGAGGAGCCCCAGGTCCCCAACTACGGCGAGCCGGGGCGCGGGCCGGAGCTCGAGGAGGGCATGGTGCTCGCGATCGAGCCGATGGTCAACGCGGGTAGCCCGCTGGTGCGTATGGGCGACGACGGATGGGCGGTCTACTCACAGGACGGCTCGCTCGCCGCTCATTTCGAGTTCACGGTCGCGGTGACAGCCGACGGGCCGCGGGTGCTGACACCCTGGCACGAGGAGGCGTGAGGCCCGACTAGGCCGTCTCTGCGGGCGATCGGCAAGCCCTCCGAGCCACAACTGCAGAGCGCCCTGGCCGAACTTCGTGCCTGGCACAAGGTTGGTGCCTTCCGCCGCGACTTGGACAAGAACGGCTCCGACGAGATGACGCCCGCGATCGAGCTGATGGACGCCCGGTGGCCGAAGCTGGTCGCGGCGGAGTTCAAGCCGGCATTGGGGACGAAGGCCTTCGACCAGCTGCAGTTGTTGCTGCCGTTGGGTGCGGACGCCGGGCCGGGCGTCTCGCCGCATGCGCCCGACTTCTGCATGCGCCCGACTTCTTCGGCGGCTGGTGGGGCTATGTCTCGAACGACCCCCAGCCAAGCTGCTTCCAGCAGAACCGGCCGATCGAGGGAACCGCATTCCCAGCCACGCTGGCATTCCCGTTCCAGAACCGCCCCACCTTCCAGCAGACGGTTTCGATCCCAACGACGGCTCCGCGCTAGTCGCCTCCTGAGCGTCGCCTGGCCAGGCGACGCTCCTTGCTATCCTTCTTCGTCGGCCTTGAGGCCGGTTTTTCGTGCCCGCAGTCCGACTCCTGGGGCGGCGGGCCTCCTTTTTCGATACGAATTCGAGGGCGATGAAGGTACGAGCGTCCGTAAAACCGATGTGCGAGAAATGCAAGGTGGTCCGCCGTGGCGGATCGGTTCTCGTGATCTGTCCCAACCCCCGTCACAAGCAGCGGCAGGGCTAGTTTCTTGGCGCGAATCGCAGGCGTAAACATTCCAACTGACAAGCGGGTCGAGGTCGGCCTCACCTACGTCTACGGCATCGGCCCCTCGACGGCCCGCAAGATCCTCGCCGAGGCGGGTGTCGATCGCGATACCAAGGTCAAGGACCTGACCGAGGACGAGGTCGTGAAGCTGCGCGAGGCGGTCGAATCGCTGAACGTCGAAGGTGACCTTCGACGCGAACGGTCCCAGAACGTCAAGCGCTTGACCGAGATCGGCGCCTACCGCGGGGTCCGCCACCGGCGTGGCCTCCCAGTGCGCGGTCAACGTACGAAGACCAACGCGCGCGGCCGTAAGGGACCGCGACGGATGAGCATCGCGGCGAAGCGCAGAGCGCCGGGGCCGAAGTAGGGGAGGGTCAATGGCGCAACCAAAGGGACAGAAGGGGCGCTCGCGACGCCGGGTGAAGAAGAACATCGCCTACGGGCAGGCGCACATCAAGACTTCCTTCAACAACACGATCGTCACCCTTACCGACACCGAGGGTGCCGTGATCGCCTGGGAGTCGGCGGGCAGCGCCGGCTTCAAGGGCTCGCGCAAGAGCACGCCGTTCGCCGCCCAGGTGACCGCCGATTCGGCGGCCAAGAAGGGCATGGAGCACGGGCTGCAGCGGGTCGAGGTGTTCGCAAAGGGCGCCGGCTCGGGACGCGAGACCGCGATCCGCTCCCTGCAGGCGGCCGGCCTCGAGGTGACGACGGTCAAGGACGTGACCCCACAGGCGCACAACGGTTGCCGTCCCCGCAAGCGGAGGCGCGTCTGATGGCCCGAGATACCTCCCCACAATGCAAGCAATGTCGCCGCGAGGGCCAGAAGCTCTTCCTCAAGGGGCAGCGCTGTTTCACCGACAAGTGCGGCGTCGAGCGCCGCTCCTACCCGCCTGGAGAGCACGGGCGCGGGCGGATGCGCCAGTCCGAGTACCGGGTACAGCTGCGCGAGAAGCAGAAGACCCGCCGCTACTACGGCGTGCTCGAGAAGCAGTTCCGCTCCTATTACGCGAAGGCCTCGCGGCAGCCCGGCGTGACGGGCGAGAACCTGCTGCGGTTGCTCGAGTCCCGACTCGACAACGTCTTGGTGAGGCTGGGCTTTGCCGCCTCACGGCGCCAGTCGCGCCAGCTCGTCCGCCACGGCCACTGGATGGTCAACGGCCGCAGGGTGGACATTCCCTCCTACCAGGTGAGGGCCGATGACGTGATCACGATCAAGACCGACTCCGCGGCTACCGACACGGTGCGCGCCGCCACCGAGCTGACCGCCACCGTGCCGGCCTGGCTGCAGGCCGACCACGACTCACTTACCGCCAAGGTGCTCCGTGTCCCGGAGCGCTCCGAGATTTCCGCGCCGGTTCAGGAGCAGCTCATCGTAGAGCTGTACTCCAAGTAGACCGCGCGGCGGAAGTAAATCCACTAGCCGAGGAACGCATGACCACTGAATTCCAGGTACCGAGAATCAGCGCAGAGAAGGTTGACGACAACCGTGGCACCTTCACGGTGGAACCCCTTGACAAGGGGTTCGGATACACGTTCGGCAACAGCCTGCGCCGCGTGCTCCTGTCGTCTCTGGGCGGAGCCGCGATCACCAGCGCGCGGGTCGAGGGCGTCGCGCATGAGTTCTCCACCGTCCCGGGCGTGAAGGAGGACGTAACCGACATAGTCCTCAACCTCAAGGACATCGTCGTGCGGATGCACACCGATGCCGATGAGGTCGAGGCGCCGCTCGTGGCCACCGGCCCAGGTGAAGTCAAGGCCAAGGACATCGACCTCCCCTCCGGAGTCGAGATCCTCAACCCCAACGCCCCGATCGCGACGCTGGAGAAGAAGACCAAGCTGGAGATGTATCTGACAATCGGGCGCGGCCGCGGATACTCGGCCGCCGAGGACAACAAGACCGAGGAAGCGCCGATCGGGGTGGTTCCGATCGACTCGATCTTCTCGCCGATCCGGCGAGCCTCCTACAACGTCGACTCGGCACGGGTCGGGCAGCGCACCGACTTCGACAAGTTGACGCTCCAGCTGGAGACCGACGGCTCGATCGAGCCTTCGGCGGCGCTGCGCGAGGCCTCCGAGATCCTGATCAAGAGCCTGGCGATCTTCACTGACGCCGATCGGGTCGAGGAGCTGACGGCGCGAGAGCCTGCCGTGATCGGGGGTGACACGCTGCCCGACGCCGTTGTGGCGGCTCCCGGCGGAGACGGCCTCGACGAGATCCTGATCGAGGAGCTCGAACTTGGCGTGCGCTCGTACAACTGCCTCAAGCGCGCCGGAGTGCAGACGGTCGGCGACCTGGTTCGCAAGTCGGAGTCGGAGCTCAACGCGATTCCCAACTTCGGCCAGAAGTCGATCGAGGAAGTGATCGAGACCCTGGACTCCCGCGGTCTGGCGCTGCGCCCGGACTGAGCTCGACTAGGCTGCCGCCATGCGCCACCGTCGCAAGAAGGGGAAGCTGAGCCGCGACGCGGCGCACCGCAAGGCGCTGCTGTCGAACCTCTCCAAGCAGCTGATCACGCACGAGCGGATCAAGACCAGCCAGGCGAAGGCAAAAGCCGTGAAGCCGGAGGTCGAGAAGCTGATCACGCTTGCGAAGCGGGGCGACCTTCACGCGCGGCGCCAGGCGCTGGCGACGCTCGGTCAGGACAAGTTCACGGTCCACAAGCTGTTCGAGGAGGTCGCGCCGCGCTACGGCGAGCGCCCCGGGGGCTACACGCGGATCGTCAAGCTCGGTCCGCGTCGCTCCGACTCGACCGAGATGGTGTATCTCGAGCTGGTGTAGCTGTACCGGCTCGATCTACCCTCACCGCCCGCCGCGTGCTTCCAGGGGACCGAAGGTCCCCTGGTGATCCGAGCTTGCGCGGATTCGTCCGCCGCGGCGGGGTTGCGTTAGAGCTACCAGCCCCTGCGGTTGGGGCTGATCGCGATCATGAAGCCGACCACGGTCGCAACGATCGCGCCGAACACGACCCACTGCGCCCAGCCGTTGATCACTGTGAGGGCCCCGGCACAGAGGGCAATTCCGACGATCAGGGCGAACACGTTGTAGATCAACGCGCCGCGCTCAGATCCGCGCCGAATCCTTTCGCTCGAGCCTGCAAGGGTCGCGCGTTCCATCTCGTTGCGCTGGTTGACCGTCATGTTGGACATCGCTGCTCCTAACTATTGCGTCGCGGCCCATACATCCGGGGTGGCCAAGCCTACGCTTCACGGCCGGATCGCACCAGCCTAGAGGCCATTCCGGCCAAGTAGCGTGAGTTCGCGCACGTGACCACCACCAGGCTTGACATCGAATACGACGGCTCCGGCTTTCGGGGCTGGGCGGCGCAGCCAGGCCAGCGCACCGTGCAGGCGGAGCTGGAGTCCGCGCTGGCGCCGATCCTCGGCGAGCGGGTGGGGCTCACGGTCGCCGGTCGAACAGACGCCGGTGTGCATGCGTGGGGCCAGGTCGCGAGCTTCAAGAGCGAGGCCCGCCCGCCGGCAAACCTGGCTCGCAGGCTCAACGGAGTGCTTCCAGACGACGTCGCGGTGACCGCCGCCGCCGAAGCACGCGATGGCTTCGATGCCCGTCGCGATGCCCACTCGCGCACCTATTGCTATCGCGTCGTCGCGCGGTCGGCCCCGATCCCGTTCGAGCGGGGGCGATCCCTCTGGTGGCCACGCCCCCTCGATCGCGGAGCGCTGGCAGCCTGCGCCGAGGCGATTCGCGGCAGCCACGACTTCACAGCCTTCACCCCGACCGATACCGACCACGTCCATTTCCAGCGAGAGGTGCTGAGGGCCGAGTGGGCCGAGGAAGACGATGCGATTCTCCGCTTCTGGATCGAGGCGGACGCGTTCATGCACAACATGGTCCGCGCCCTGGTTGGAACGATGCTCGAGGTTGCGAACGGGCGTCGAACCCGCGACGCCTTTGCCGAGCTTCTGCACGGGGCACGGCGTGAGCAGGCGGGCGAGACCGCTCCGGCGCATGGCCTCTATCTGGCATCGGTGCGCTATTGAGGGCAGCTCTCAGACTGTCTTTGGGCACCCTAATGAGGAAGCCCTAACCCTGCTAGCCTGGAGCCCGGATGACGTTCGCTGAGACCGTTCTGCTCGGGGCCCTGGCTGGCTTCACGATCTACCTCGGGCTTCCCTTCGGCCGGCTCCGGCTTGTCTCGGCACGGGCCCGCGTGGCGCTGGCGATGTTCTCTGTCGGGGTGCTCGCCTTCCTCTTCGCCGAGGTGCTCGTGCACGGAGTCGAAATCGTCGAGCACCAATTCGACCGGCTCGGCGAAGGACACGGAAGCCTCGGCTATGGATTGCTGCTTTGCCTGATGCTCGGCGGGGGGTTCGCCGCAGGCAGCGCGGGGCTGGCGCTGGTCGAGAAGTGGATGCGCCCGAGCCCCAAAGCGCCCCCGATCGCCGGCGGCGCGACCGAAGCGATGACGGCGGACCAAGCGATGCTCCTGGACCGGGAGCAGCTCGCGATGCGGGCGCGTGCGCTGCGCACCGGGATGACGATCGCCGCCGCGATCGGGCTGCATAACTTCGCCGAGGGTCTGGCGATCGGCGTCTCCGCCAACACCGGCGAGATCGGCCTTGCGACGGTGCTGATAATCGGCTTCGCGGTCCACAACGCCACCGAGGGCTTCGGCATCATCGGGCCGCTGGGAGAGGTTCGGCCCAGCTGGTCGTGGCTGGCGGTTGCCGGGCTGGTGGGCGGAGGGCCGGTGTTCTTCGGCTCGATGATCGGCTACAACGTCTCGTCCCAGCCGCTGGAGCTGGCCTTCTACTCGGTCTCCGCTGGGGCGATTCTCTACGTGATCGGAGAGGTCTGGTCCGCGATGCGCAAGATCGGCCATCGAGAGCTCGGCCTGACGATGCTCGCGGCCGGGGTCATCCTTGGTGCGATGACCGAGATGGTCATCGCCTACGGCGGCGGCTGAGCGCACCCGCCAAGTGACCAGGGCCGCATGGCGGCGGCTTGCCCGTCCCTAGAATCGAGTCGGTGAAAGTCCTGCTGACAAACGACGACGGAATCGCGGCCCAGGGGCTGCACGCAGCGCGACGCGCCCTATCGCGGGTGGAGGACCTCGAGGTGCACGTGATTGCACCCGACTCCAATCGGAGCGCGACCGCGCGCAGCATCACCACCCGCTCGCCGCTGTCGGTCAAGGAGGTCGAGTTCGATGGTGGCGCGCGCGGGTTTGCCACCGACGGCACGCCGGTGGATTGCGTGCGCTTCGCCGACCTCGGGCTGCTCGGCGAGCGCCCCGACCTGATCGTCTCCGGGATAAACCACGGCGCCAATCTCGGCGACGACATCACCTACTCGGGGACCGTCGCCGCCGCCTTCGAGGGAATCATCCTGGGCATCCCGGCGGTGGCGATCTCGCAGCAGTCCGACAAGCGAGAGATGGACTTCCGCTTTGGCCCCAGCTTCGACTTCGAGGTCGCCGCCGGCTTTCTGGCCGAGCTGGTCCGCGAGCTTGCCGAGGAGGGGATGGCCGAAGGAACGCTGATCAACGTCAACTGTCCCGCCGGAGAGGCGACGGGTGTCGAAGTCACCCACCTCGGCAAGCGCCTCTACAACGACGAGCTGAAGCTGGTCGATGAGAGCTCCGAGGACGGCCGGCGCCGCTACCAGATCTACGGGTTCGAGCCCTCGTTCGAGGACGAGGAGGGATCCGACCTCTCGGCGATCGCCCAGGGACGGGTGTCGGTGACCCCGGTCCATTTCGACCTCACCGATCGGACCGGGATCGACTCCCTGCGTGGCTGGGACCTGGCGGGGATGCTGACCGCGGCCGGAGCGGCGGCGACCGGCAAGGCGCCGTGAGCGCGAGGCTCAGACAAAGAGCTTGGCTAAAGGCCGAGCGCGAACAACAATTTGTGTTGAGCGCGAGGCTCAGGCAAAGAGCTCGAGCGTGCGCCGGGCGCGAAATTCCAGTGAAGTGAGCCCGACCACGCCGGCGAAACGTGCCGTCGAGCTGCGGCGCGAGATCGATCACCACAACCGCCGCTACTACCTACTCGACGATCCCGAGATCGGCGACGACGCCTACGACGCCCTCCTCGACGAGCTGCGGGCGCTCGAGGCCGAGCATCCGGAGCTACGAACCCCCGATTCGCCGACCCAGCGGGTGGGCGCCGCTCCGCTGGAACGTTTCGAGCAGGTGCAACACGCGGAGCCGATGCTCTCGCTCGGTAACGCCCGTTCCGAGGAGGAGCTGCGGGCCTGGGAGAAGCGGCTGCAGAACCGGCTCGACCAGCTCGACATCTCGGCCGCGCGGACCAGCTACACGACGGAGCCGAAGATCGACGGCCTCGCGATTTCGCTCACCTACGAGGACGGGGTGCTGACTCGCGGCGCGACCCGCGGCGACGGCCGGATCGGCGAGGACGTGACCCACAACCTGCGCACGATCAAGGCGATCCCTCTCTCCTTTGAGGATCCGCCGAAGCTGGTCGAGGTCCGGGGCGAGGTCTACCTGCCGATCGAGGCCTTCGCGGAGTTCAACGCGCGTCGCGCCGAGGCCGGCGAGCCGACATTCGCCAATCCCCGCAACGCCGCGGCCGGGTCGATCCGCCAGCTCGACCCCGAGGTGGCCGCTGAGCGTCCGCTGTCGATCTGGGTGTACGGGATCGGCGCCGCCGAGGGGCTCGAACTGGCAACCCACAGCGACGAGGTCGAGTGGCTGGGCGAGCGCGGCTTCAAGGTCAACCCCGAAACCGAGAGACACGAGGAGATAGACGCGGTGGTCGAGCGCTGCCGCTGGTGGGAGGGGCGACGCGACCAGCTCGACTACGAGATCGACGGCGTGGTGGTGAAGGTCAACGAGCGAGGCTTCTGGCGCGAGCTGGGAATCGTCGGCCGCGAACCGCGCTGGGCCGTCGCCTGGAAATTCGCCCCCACTACGGCGACCACAAGGCTCAACAAGGTGGTCTGGAACGTGGGGCGCAACGGGGGGCTGTACCCGTTCGCGGAGCTCGAGCCGGTGCACGTGGGCGGCGTCACGGTCAGCACGGCCACCCTGCACAACGAGGAGGACCTGGCCCGCAAGGACGTGCGCGAGGGAGACGAGGTGGTGGTGATGCGGGCCGGAGACGTGATCCCGGCGGTCGTGGCTCCCAAGCTGCCACGCGCGAAGAAAGGGCTACGCAAGCCGAAGCCGCCGAAGAAATGCCCGATCTGCGGCACGCCGACGGTCAAGCCCCCAGACGGCGTGTTCACGATCTGCCCCAACCGCACCGGTTGCCCGGGCCAGTCGTTTCAGCACGTCAAGCACTTCGTCAGCAAGGGCGCGATGGACATCGAGGGACTGGGGGAGAAGCAGGCATGGCGCTTTCTCGGCGAGGGCCTGATCTCCGACGTCGCCGACGTCTATGACCTCGACGCCGAGAAGCTGCAGGGGCTGGAAGGGTTCGGCGAGATCTCGGCCCGCAACCTGCTGGACGCGATCGAGGCGTCCCGGGACCGGCCCTTCAACAGGGTGCTGTACGCGCTCGGCCTTCCGGGCGTCGGCTACGTGACCGCGGAGGCGCTCGCCGATCACTTCGGCTCGATCGACGCCCTGCACGCAGCCGACCCCGTGCAGATCCAGGAGGTCGAGGGAGTAGGCCCAATCCTTGCCGAGCAGATCACCGAGTCGCTGGCCGACGAGCGCACCTGGGAGCTGATCGAAAGGCTTCGCAAGCGGGGCCTGAAGCTCGAGCAGGAGGGCTCGCAGCGCCCGGCGCGCGGAGGGCCGCTCGACGGCAAGACCCTGGTACTGACCGGCACGCTGCAGAATCTGACTCGCGAGGAGGCCACCGCCCTGATCAAGCGCGCGGGGGGCAAAGTGACCGGCTCGGTCTCGAAGAAGACCGACTACGTGGTTGCGGGGGAGGACCCGGGCTCGAAGATGGCAAAGGCAGAGGAGCTGGAGACCGAGATCCTCGACGAGGCCGGCCTGCGCAAGCTGGTCGGCTGAGGCCGCGGTTAATGACTTGCGGCGCCTCCCGCGCCTGACGTTGGTCAATGGCCGGTGCCTTTAGGCGCCGGCACATGCATGTCAGGCTGCGTAGCAGCCGCAGGTGCTTCCTAATACCTGGCGATCAGCGCCGCCATCCGGTCTTGCTGGAGGTGGGCCCGGGAGAGGTCGCCGACCCGGTTCATGAGGATCGAGAAGACCATCACCTTGCCGTCGCGGTTGAAGCAGTAGCCCGACAGGGCGCTGACACCGGTCAGCGTGCCGGTCTTCGTGTGGCAGCGCCCGGCGGCGGCGGTGCCGCGCATGCGATCGGCGACGGTGCCCTCGCGGCCGGCGACCGGCAGCGAGTTGACGAAGTCATCGCCGGCCGCCATGCGGCGCATCGCGACCAGAAGGCGCGCGACCTGCGCCGGCGCCACGCGGTTGGTGGCCGTGAGGCCGGAACCGTCGACCTGGTGCACCCCGGTGCCCAACCCGCGCACGAACTTGCGCACCACCAGCGTCCCGGACGCGGTTGTGCCCCCGGATCCGAAATGGGCGCCGAGGTCCTTGAGCAGCATCTCGGCGAAGAAGTTGTTCGAGTACACGTCTGTCTCGTTGGTGAGCGACTTCATCTGCGGCGAGCTGACCTCGCCGATCTTGTTCGTTCCGGTCGCCGGCAGCGCCCGCACGGCGACGTCGGAGGGGACCCGGACCCCCGCCGAACGCAGGTTGGTTGCCAGGCTATTGGCGGCTACGATCGCCGGGTCGGAGGCGAAATGGCGGGCTCGGGAGTCGGTGTAGCCGGAGTCGAAGTCGAGGCCAGAGAGCGGGCCGATGTAGGGGCTGGTCGCAAAGCCCGAATCGGCGACGCCGCGCACCCGGTCGAAGATCGTGTCGTCCGCGTACAGCCGCCCGCTCACCCGCGTGATTCCCGCCGCTTCGACAAGCGGGGTGAGGTCGAAGAGATCAGTGCCCATGCCAGCGAGGAAGCGGCGCGCGAAATCGGGGTCCGAAAGCGCCGGATCGCCGCCACCGACCAGATACAGGTTGCCGTGCAGCACCCCCGACGCGTCGACGACCCCGGAGCTGTATAGCGAGGTCGCCAGCCGTGCGTCGGGCCCGAACCGGGCGAGCGCGGTCGCGGTTGTGAACAGCTTCATGTTCGAGGCGGGGATGCGGCGTTTACGGCCGTGGCGGGCGCAGACGGTCCTGCCGCGGCCGCTGCTGGTGGCGTCGATCACGTAGAGGCCGCTGGCGCGCCCCCCGCGGGCGTCGCGGGCGCGCAAGGCCGCGCACATCGACGAGCGCGAGATCGAACCGGTCGCCCTCGCGGCGGCCGAGCGGGCGACCGGCGTGCGCGCGGCCCGGTCTGGGCCGGCCGCAAAGGCGGTGCCTGCACACGCGGCAAGCGCCGCGAGGCCTGCCAGGGCGGCGATCGAGGCTCGCTTCACGTCGGTACCAACAAGTGAGGGGGGCGAGGGTAGCGGGGTGGCGTGAAATGCCCTGGCTGACTGGCCAGGCTGGTATAACCGATGCGGCCATGGGCAAGGTCGTGAAGCTGGAGGCTTCCTCCGAGGGCAGGCGCACGTCGCGGAGGCGCCGGTCGAAGACCGCACTCGTGCTCGGCGGCGGCGGCTTCACGGGCGGGGTCTATGAGATCGGTGCCCTGCGTGCCTTCGATCTGCTGGCCGTCAACCGGACGGTCAACGACTTCGATCTCTACGTGGGGACCAGCGCCGGCTCGTTCGTGGCCAGCATGCTCGCCAACGGGGTGACCCCGGAGGAGATGATGCGGGTGCTCAACAAGCGGCTGCCCTCTCCGATCAAGGACCCGGACCTGGGCACGATGCTGAGGCCCAACTACCGCGGCTTCGTCCAGAAGGCGGCGGTGTTCCCGCTGCGGGCGCTCGGCCTGGCCCGGCATCTTGCCGGCCGGATCGGCGAGTTCTCGCTGATCGACGTCGGCGCCGGGCTGGCCGAGGGCCTGCCGAACGGCCTCTACACGACGAAGGGTCTCGAGCGGTACGTGGACGAGGTCCTCTCCGATCCCGACCGCACGAACGACTTCCGGCTGCTGGAGCGCGAGCTGTACCTGACCGCGACCGATCTCGACACCTGCGAGCGGGTGATCCTCGGTGAGGGCGAGTGGTCCGACGTTCCGATCTCCAAGGCCGTCGAGTGCTCGACGGCGCTGCCGATCGTCTACGAGCCGGTCGACCTCAAGGGCCGCCAGCTGGTAGACGGTGGCATCCGCTCGACCACCAACGTCGACATCGCCGTCGAGCGGGGGGCGAAGTTCATCGTCGTCGTCAACCCGTTGGTGCCGTTTGTCAACGACTTCTCGAAGCAGATCCCCACCGTCTTCGGCACCAGAGTCCGCCGTGTATCGGACATGGGCCTGCCCGCGATCGGCAATCAGGCGTTCAAGCTGATCGCGCACGCGCGGCTGCATCAGGCGGTCGCAAACTGGCGCGAGAAGTACCCGGGCGTCGACATCATCCTGATCGAGCCCGAACCCCACGACGAGTTGATGTTCGGGACCTCGATCCTCGACTACTCGGCGCGCCTGAACATCGCCAAGCACGGCTTCGAGTCGGTGACGGTCGCGCTGGCCAAGGACTACCGCCGCTACAAGGAGATCGCCGAGCGGCACGGGATCGAGATCTCCGCGCGTCGCGTGCGCACGGTCATCGAACAGGTCACCGAGCAGGAACCCGAGGCAACATCGGCCTGGCGCCGGGTGCTCGAGCAGACGACGGCAGCCCTTCTTCGGCAGTCTGGGGAGGCCTCGTAGCCGCTTGTTCCTTGTTGCTTGTTCCTAGGAACGAGGAACCAGGAACTAATGCTCGTACAGCTCGTCGATCTCCGACTCGTACTTGGAGGCTACGGCGGCCCGCTTCACCTTCATCGTTGGCGTGAGCTCACCGCCCGCCTGCGAGAGGTCGTGCGGGAGGATGCGGATCTTCTTCACCTGCTCGACGCGGGCGAACTTCTGGTTGATCCGCTCCACGTGGGCATCGATCTCGGCCTTGACCTGCTCGTTGGAGGCCAGCGCCTCTGGGTCCTCAGGCAAGCCGTGCTGCTTGGCGTAGGTGACGACCTCCTCCGGGTCAAGGGTGACCAGCGCCACAAGGTAAGGACGGCGGTCCCCGATCACAACGCACTGGGAGACCAGTGGCTGCTGCTTGATCTCGGCCTCGAGGTTGGCGGGGGTGATGTTCTTGCCACCCGCGGTGATGATGATGTCCTTCTTGCGGCCGGTGATCTTGATGAAGCCGTCCTCGTCGATCTCGCCGATGTCGCCTGTGTGCAGCCAACCATCCGCCAGCGCCTCGCTGGTCGCCTCGGGGTTCTTGTAGTAGCCCTGAAAGACGTTCGCTCCGCGAACCAGGATCTCGCCGTCGTCGGCGATCCTCACCTCGCAGCCCGGGAAGGGCTTGCCGATCGTGCCGATCTTGTAGTCGTCCGGGGTCGAGATCGTGGCGGCCGTCGAGGTTTCCGTCATTCCCCATCCCTCCAGCACCAGCACTCCGGCGGCTTCGAAGAAGCGCAGGATCTCGGGGTTGATCGGCGCCGCGCCGGACACTGCAAGCCTCAGTCGACCACCGAACAACCCGCGTATCTTCGACAGCACCTGTCGATCGGCGATCTTGTACTGCCAGCTCAGAAGCGGTCCCGGCTCGCGGCCCTGGCGTTCGAGCTCGCGCACCCTGTGCCCGACCTTGATTGCCCAATTGAACACCGCTTTGGTGAGGCCACCGGCTGCCTCCGTTCGTGCGGTTGCAGCGGTGTAGATCTTCTCGAAGATCCGCGGTACGGAGGGGAAGTAGGTTGGCTGCACCTCGACCAGGTTGGCGGCGATCTTCATCGGGTCGCGCTCCCAGTAGGCCAGCGTCGCGCCGAGGTCGAAGCTTCCGAACTGGACCAGCACCGCGAAGGAGTGGGCGAGGGGGAGGAAGAGATAGGTGAGCTCCCCGTCGTCGATCACGTGCACCGAGTTGATCATGTTGAGCATCGCGCGGTAGTTGCCGTGCGAGATGACGCAACCCTTCGGCGGTCCGGTGGTGCCCGAGGTGTAGATGAACGTGCAGATGTCGTCGGGCGTGACCGAGCGCCAGCGCTGCTCCCAATCCGCCTCGTCGAGCTCCGCGCCGCGAGCGGCGAGGTCCTCCATCGAGATCGCGTCGTCGCTTGAGCCTGTCATGCGGATCACCCGCTCGAGCTGCGGGCAGTCATCGCGTACCTCGCGGACCTTGTCCATCTGCTCCTCGTCCTCGACCACGACGACCTTCGCGTCGGAGTCCGCGAGCACGTAGCGGCATTCCTCCGGCGAGTTGGTCTGGTAGATCGGCGCGACGACGGCGCCGGCAGTCAGAGCGGCAAAGTCGAAGTAGGTCCACTCGGGACGCGTATTGGCGAGGATCGAGACTTTGTCGCCCTTCTCGATACCGAGCGCGATCAGGCCAAGCGAGAGATTTCGCACCGAGTCGAGGACCTGGGAGAACGTCCGTGTCGCCCAGTTGCCGTCTTCGTCCTTGAACATGACCGCCGGCCGGGGACCGAACTTCTCCGCGGCGATCGGCAGCAGGTCGGCGATCGTCTTGCTGTCGCTCTCGGCGGCTGCCTCCGGCCGCGCCCGAAGCCCCGTTGCTTGCTCCATCGCTCTCCTAGCCTCTCCAGTTACTCATCCGTGCTGTCCAGACGGGAATTCTTCCCTCAAAAGGGAAGTCTATGGGAGCGCTGAGCAATTGAGGTAGGGCCGCGGCGTAGCACCGCGGCACTGGCATGTCAGGCGGCGCAGGCGCCGCAATTGCTGCCCGCTAGGCGGCGCTGGCTTGGCTCTTCTGCTGAGTGATGCTGCGCAGCGAGGAGGTGAACAGGGTCTTGTCGATACGGCCGTTGAAGATCGGTACCCCCATCTCCATGCACTTGGCGATCACCTCCCGCCGTTTCATGCTCAACTCGTCGGCGAGTTCGGTCGGCGTCAAGTGGTTGGCCACGAGGTTCTCCCTCTCTCGGAAACGATTGGAGTGCCATGTATATCGCTTGGCACGGATGTGTCAACCAAAAAAGCCGAAATTGCGGCTAGATGGGATCGGGATTTTCGACGTGCTCGTGCTCGATCCCGAAACCCTCGCGGCGCCGGCCCGGCGCCCGCCAATCTACGATTCAGCTATGGCGCAGACCGAGGCATCGCCGGAGAAGGCCTCCGGACGCGACTCGTTCATCGAGTCGCTGATGGACACGGACCTCTACTCGATGGGCGCTTTCTTCAGCGACGAGCACCCGGAGCTGGTCGACGAGGTGGTCGCGCGCAGCGTCGCGATCGAGGAGCAGGGCCTGGAGAGCTATGGCCGCAACGAGGGGATCAGCGTCGAGGAGAGCTTTCGCACCCTGCTCACCGGCCTCGCGGTGCGCTACTACAAGGCGGTCGCGGGCTAGATGGAGACCCTGGCGGTGCAGCAGGGCCGCCGGCGCGGCCGCTTGATGGTGCTCGCACTGCTGACGATCGCGGCGGCGGGATTGATCTATGGGATCGTCTCGCTGTCGACCCAGAAGCCCGACCGCAACCAGGTGCGGGTGGAGGGCATCGGCGACGCACAGGAGATCTTCGGAGGGGTGCGCGCTGACGGCGACCGGATCGGTTCCCCGGACGCTCCGGTCTCGATCCGGCTCTTCGACGACATGCAGTGCTCGAGCTGCCGGGACCAGTTCCTCTCCACGATCCCGACGCTGGTCGAGAGCTACGTGCGCCCGGGGGACGTGAACATGGAATACCGCCACTACTCCTTCAGCTCGGCCACCGAGGAGCTTGGTTTCTACGGGGCTGAGGCGGCGGCCGATCAGGACTACACCTGGCCCTACGTCTACCTGTTCTTCCGCAACCAGGACGAAGCCAAGCGGGTCGGCGTCGCAGACGACTTCCTCACCGCGATCGCGGGGGCGATCCCGGAGCTCGACGTACCGCAGTGGCGCGACTACCTGAACAGCGAGGGGGGCGCCGGGGGCCAGATTTCAGGACGCCTGGCGCGCTACGAAAAGCTGGGGACGAATCTCGGCATCCGCGCCCAACCCGCCGTGATCGTCAGCGGGCCGCAGGGGACCAGGACCCTGCAGGACAGCCCCACCCTGTCGCAGATCACAGGCGCGATCGGGGCGGTTCGCTGAGCGGCTCTCGTCGCCCAGTCGGCCTCTGAGATAATCGGCGCTCTCGGGGCGTGGCGCAGCCTGGTAGCGCGCACCGTTCGGGTCGGTGAGGTCCCCGGTTCAAATCCGGGCGCCCCGATTGTTGGCGCTCAAACGACCCTGAGCGCCGGACTTCTCATCCGTACTCGATCACGCTGCGGATGCCATCCTGCGCCTCCATCAGCTCGAACGCCTGGTTGACGTCCTCGAGCCGGATGTGGCGTGAGACGAAGGGGTCGACGTCGACGTCACCGGCGAGATAGCGGTCGACGAGCTGCGGTACTTGGTCGCGGCCCTTGAGGCCGCCGAACGACGAGCCGGCGACCCTGCGGCCAGTGATCAGCAGGCGGGGAACGATGTCGAGCGTCTCGCCGCTGCCAGCTACGCCGGCGACCGTGCAGAGGCCCCAGCCCATGCGCGCTGCCTCAACGGCCTGACGCATCACGGCGACGTTGCCGGTGGCCTCGAAGGTGTAGTCGGCGCCGAAGCCGTCGGTCGAATCGACGATCCGCGCGACAACGTCATCGCCTCCGAGCATCGTCTCTGTCGCCCCCTGTCCGCTCGCGAGCTCGAGGCGGTCCTCTGAGAGGTCGACGCAGACGATCCGCTCGGCGCCTGCAAGGCGGCATCCGGCGACGGCGCCGAGGCCGACCATGCCGGCGCCGAATACCACGCAAGTCGATCCCGGTTGCACCTTGGCGGTGCTCATCGCTGCGCCGAGGCCAGTTGACAGGCCGCAGGCGAACAGGCAGGCGCGGTCCAGGGGAGCCTCGGGATTGATTTTGGCGAGGGCGATCTCGGGCAGCACTGTGTACTCGGCGAAGGCCGAGGTGCCCATGAAATGGCGGATCGGCTCGCCGTCACGGGAGAGGCGAGTCGTGCCGTCCGGCATATAGCCCTTGTTCTGTTGCTTCCGGATCGCCAGGCAGAGGTTGGTCCGCGGATCGCGGCAATGGACGCACTGCCCGCATTGGGGCGAGAACAGGGTGATCACGTGATCGCCTGGCGCGACCAGAGTCACGCCGGGACCGATCCGCTCGACCAGGCCAGCGCCCTCGTGCCCGAGGACTGTGGGCGCATAGCCGGACGGGTCGACGCCGGAGGCTGTGTAGAGGTCCGTGTGGCAGACGCCGCAGGCGAGCAGACGGACCAGAACCTCGCCGTCCCTCGGCTCGGCCAGATCGATCTCCTGGACGACCAAGGGCTCTCCAAAATCCTCCAAGACGGCGGCGCGAACCTTCACGGCCACGCAGACTAGTCCCGGCGAGCTGAATCGAGCCGGCTAATCCTCGTCTCGGAGGGTGGCGATCGCTTCTTCGCGGGTGTCGCGAATCGCGATCGCCTGATCGAGGCCGGTCAGCTCGAGCAGGCGCCTCACTTCCGGCTCCGGGCAGCAGATCGAGAACCCCGCCTTGTTCCCGTTTCTGTTCCGGAGCACCTTCCAGGCCTCGACGATGACTCCGAGCCCGGTCGAGTCGACGAACCCGCAATTGGTCATGTCGATCATCACGGCGTTCGTGCCGCCGTTTATTGCCTCCTGGAGCGGGTCGCGCAGCTCCGACGCCGTCGCCTGATCAAGCTCCCCCGAGATCGCGAACGCCCCCACGCCGCCATTGAGCGACTCCAATTCGACATTGAATGGCGCGATGGTCATTTGCTCTATCTGACCTGAGGCGCAATGGATGAAGCGCCTAATGCCACCGAAGTCCGATCGCGCCCGCATCCGGCGAGTCGCTTCGTCCTTGGTCTCCTCAGTTCTCACGCCAGACTCGCCGCATTCCCCCGGACGCTTCCAGCGTGCAACCGCGATCCTACAGCAGGCGATCTGCCCAGATCGCGGCGCTGCGCCGCAACCGAGCTATGCCTTCGCGTCGAGTACGGCGACCGCAGCGACGGGTTTTTCGGTCGGGGTTAGAGCTCGCCCGGTTCCCCGAGCTCGTCTGGCTCCGGCCCAAGGCGAAAGACCTCCACTGAGTGAAACGGCTCCATGCACATGCGGCTCACGAAGCTGCTCACGCGTCGACCGGTCGCGCGTTCGACGATCGCGGTGAAGGTGGGGGCGATCGCGTCCTGAAAGGCCTCCCGGGTGGCACGCACAGAATCCCCCCGTCCGGCGTCGATCAGCGTTTTCTCGGCCGTCGTCGGCTCGGCGTCGATGACGACGAGGGCGATGTCGTCGATCAGATAGACCTTGGCGTCGCGAGCGGAGGCTTGCCCGTAGGAGTCTTCGTGCACCTGCAGGATCTCCCGCGCGATCTCGTCGCGAATGCTCTGTGGGGTGACGCCGTCGGGGGTCATCGTCGGGTACCCCGGCTCTCGGCCGCCGAGCCTACCCCTCGGGTTCGCGCTCGGGGGCCAGCAGGAAAAGCTCCACGGCCAGACCGGCGGCGATGTGCACCTGGCTGATGAAGGCTCTGATTTGACGCTGGGTGGCCTCCTCGACCAAGGTCACGAACTCTCCTTGCATCGCATCCTGGAAGGCCATCCGAGTGGCCATCACCTGCTCGCCGTTGCCGGCTCGGATGAGCGTCCTCTCGGCCACCGTGAAAACCTCCTCGAGGATGCAGAGGACGTAGTCGCGCTCGACGAAGGTCCGCGCCTTGGTCGGGCCCCGGCCGTAAAGGCGAGCATGCAGCTGGACGATTTCGCGCGATATCCGCGCCGAAGTCTGGCCGCGCTCGGGTTGGGCGGTTGGACGAACAGGGATTTCCATTACGGCTCCAGCACGGATCGAGATGGCGCATCGGATAAGGGGCTAGCGGACCGTTGAAGCCTGGTCGCGGTCGCCCGTGGAGGTTTGTTCCCGCTTCGGCTGTCTTACGGTGGCCGTGCGCGGCGCCGGTGAAAGCGCTAGCGCCTGGCGTCCCGAACGCGCTGCGGGAGCACTCAAGCCGACCGAGCATAGCAGCGCCCCCTCTACGGTCGTCAAACATGCTGAACGAGCAGGTCGATTGCAGCGTGCCTGTCGCCGATCACCGGCACGATGTGGTCGAGACCGATGAGGCGCAGCATCCGCAGGGCGTGGGGCCGGTTCGCGACTACGACCATCGGCGGTCCGCCGTTGGTGTCCCGGTCGAGCGCCCGCCGGTTGCCCAGGCTCCCCGCCGGCTCTAGATTGGGAGTTGCTTGCCAGACCGAGCCCGAAACAAGGTCACGCAGCTGGGCTCCCCGGGGGCCGGATTGCCCCTGGGCCTCGCCGCGCTGGCGCTCTTGGTTGGGTTCGACATCGCTCTAGGCACGAGCGTTGCGTTGGTGGGTGCCTATGCAATCGCGCCCTTCCTGACCGCCAGCACGAGCGGTCCCAGGGCCACCGCGATCGTGGCCGGCGCGGCAACCGCGGCGGGCGCGATCAGCGGGCTGTGGAACTCTGACACCGGCAGCGGTGGCTGGGTCGCGGGTTTGGTGCTGATCGCGGTGGCGGGAATCATCGCGATCATCGCGGCGCGGGCGACCGCGAGGGCGCGTCGCGCGATGTCCCGCCTCCGGCTGCTCGATCGCGTGGGAAGGATCGCCGATGGTTCGCTGCCGCTGGCCGAGACGCTGGACAACGTCACCGACGCGGTTGTGCCCGCCTTCGCCGACCTCTGCATGATCGACGCGATCCGCGAAGGCGCCGTGAGTCGGATCGCGGTCCGCGCCTCTGGAGCAGAGGCGGAGCGGATTGAGGAGCAGATCCGCAAGCGCACCCCCAGCACGCCCGACTGGCTTCGCGATCCAGCCTCCCAGTCACTCGATCCCCACTTCGTCCCGCTGATGTCGGACGAGGTCCTGCGCGAGATGGCCAATGACCCCGACGACCTCGCCTTCCTGCGCTGGCTGCGGGCCCGCTCCTACATCGTTGCGCCGCTGGTCAGCCGCGCTCGAACCCTCGGCACGCTTACGGTAGTTCGACTCCGCCGCTCCGCGCGGCTCGCCGCCGACGACGTCGAGTTCGTGGCTGCGCTGGCCTCGCGGATCGGAATCGCGCTCGACAACGCGGGACTGTTCTCCGACCTCGAAAGCGTCGAGCGGCGCATGGACTCCGTGATGGAGAGCGTCGCGGAGGCTGTGATCGTCCACGACGGCGAAGGCAATCT
This sequence comes from uncultured Solirubrobacterales bacterium, assembly GCA_963740555.1. Classification (GTDB taxonomy): domain Bacteria; phylum Actinomycetota; class Thermoleophilia; order Solirubrobacterales; family 70-9; genus Mayfieldus. Next base: position 497,847 of record CAVUES010000003.1, on the reverse strand, counting down.
CGTCTACGCGAACCAGGCCGCCTCCGACCTGGTCGAGCTGGAGCCTGCGCCGCAATCGCCTCCAGGGGAGTCCGGCGAAGATGTTGGGCGATTCGCGATTCGAGATGAGAACGGCCGGCCGATGGAAATCGAGGACCTTCCCCGCCGGCGCACCCTTCGCGGGGAGGATGCCGGGCCGATGGCGTTTCGCCTCCGCGATGTCGAGGAAGGCAGGGACTCCTGGCGCCTTGAGAAGTCCACCGCCATTCGCGGCGGGTCAGACGATGTCCTCTACGTGGTGACCACGATTGAGGACGTCACCGCAGTCAAACAAGCGGAGTTTGCGCAGCGGGTACTCGCCAGCAGCGCCGAAGCGCTCGCCTCCGCAGCGAACTACGAAGCGGCGCTGGAGGGGCTCTCGCGGGCCGTTGTGCCACAACTTGCCGACTGGTGCTCGGTCAGCGTGCCGACGCAGGACGGACGTCTGGAGAGGGTGGCAGTCGCAGAGAGAGATCCGGCGATGCTGGAGCTGGACCGCCTGCTGCGCGAGGGCTTGGAGGTCCGACCTGGGACGAGGCTCGAGATGGCGGATGTGATGCGGGCCACCCAGCCCGTGACCGCGGAGCTGCCCGCGAATCCGACGCCGGGCTGGGTGCTTCTGAAGCCGATCATGGCCGGCGGTGAGGCAATCGGCGTCATGTGCTTGATCAACCGCGCCGGGCGTCACGCCTTCAGCAGCTCGGAGATTCGCCTCGGGCGCGCCGTCGCCGACCGAGCCGGAGTCGCGATCCTGAACTCGAGGCTTGCGACCGAGCGGGCGCAGATCGCCGAAGCCCTTCAACACGAGCTTCTGCCGCCGCTTCTTCCCGATGTCGATGGATGGACGATGGCCGCGATGTATCGGCCGGCTGGCGAGCAGAATCGCGCCGGCGGCGATTTTTACGACGTGTTCGAGGGGCGCGATGGCTGGGTGGTGACCGTGGGCGACGTCGAGGGTCACGGCGCGGAGGCCGCGGCGCTCACCGCGATGGTCCGTTACACGATCCGTACGGCGGCGATGCTCGACGGCGACGTCCTCCCGGCGCTGGACATCCTCAACGCGGAGCTGCGCCGTCGCGACGACGCTCGGTTGTGCAGCGTCGCCTGTGTCAGCTTCGGCTCATCCGTCGAGGCGACCGTGGTCTCGGCCGGCCACCCGCTACCGCTGCTCGTATCCGCGGGCGCAGTCCGGGAGGTCGGCCTCCCGGGTTCCCTGCTCGGCGCGTTGGAGGAGCCGCAGTGGTCTCCTGTGCGCTTCCAGGTCGCGCGCGGCGAGGAGTTGGTCGTCTACACCGATGGAGTGGTCGAGGCGAGGCGCGACGGGGAGCGGTTTGGGCGCGAGCGGCTCGGGTCGCTGCTGCGCAGGATCAGTAGTCCCGGCGAGACGGTGCAGCGGGTCGGCGACGCGATGGATGCCTTCGCCGCCACGTTTGCGGACGATGCGGCGATGCTGGTTCTGCGACGCGAAGCGAGTCCGGCGCTGGAGCCGGCGTCGCGCCAGGGCGTCGTGGAGGGGATCGAATGAGTGTCCGTCGGGTTTCGGGTCGCCCCGGCGGGGTAGCTGAGCCTCAGACCGGTCGGACTGCGGTATTCGGGGGACCAGGCCCTTAGAGGAACAGCTGAAACTTGAGCACTTTGTTTGCCCCCGACTCCAGAGCCGCGACAGCGCCCGAAGAGCCCGGGCTGGTCTTCGCCCTGCCGGCCACGGCAGAGAACGTGGCGGTCGTACGTCACGCGGTCGGTGGGCTCGCGGAGACGCTGGGGATGGACCCGACCGCGGTCGCCGACCTGAAGACGATCGTCTCCGAGGCGTGCACGAACGTGGCGGTGCACGCCTATGGCGAGCGGGGTGGGCCGCTGGAGGTCGCGGTGACCCCAGATGACAGCGGCATCACGGTGGCGGTCCGCGATCGAGGCTCAGGAATCCGGCCGGAGCCGGATCTCGAAGGATCGCGGCTCCGTCTCGGCCTGCCGCTGATCGCCGCCCTGTCGACCAATTTCTCGATCAGCGGCGGAATCGGTCGTGGAACCGAGGTCGTGATGCGAATGGACCTCGCCACACCCGTGCTCGAAGAGGATGAGACGCTCCCGCTGCTGCGGAGTGCCCACGGAACCGCGATCAGGGTCAGCGACGAGCGGATCGTCGCACCGGTGATTGGGCGCGTGCTCTCGGTCCTTGCCGCGCGAACCGACTTCCCGGTCGATCGTCTCACCGACACGATGCTGCTCGCCGATGCGCTTGCCGCCAACGCTGCCTCGGGTTTCGAGGACGGCACGATCCGGATGGTCGTCGAGGACGGCGACGGGTCGATCGACCTTCGAGTCGGCCCGATGCAGAAGGGCGCCGCGGAGAAGCTGCGCTCAGAGCTCGAGATCCCCGGCCTCGGCGCGACGCTGGAGAAGCTCGCCGACGACGTGACCGTCGACGAGGGGTCCGACGGCGAGTACTTCGGCCTCAAGATGCGCGCCTCGCGACCCTAGACCCGCGACGCGCGGCTACTCCACGTCGTCGGCGGCGCTCTCACGCAGGCGCCGCAATGCGGCACGCAGGATGCGTGAGACGTGGACCTGCGAGCAGCCGATCCGCTCCGCGATCTCACTCTGTGTCAGGTCCTCGACGAACCTCAAGCGCAGCGCCAGAACCTCACGCTCGGTGAGCCCTGGCAGGCCGGCCTCGACTGCGGCCCGATCCTCGACGCTCTCGTAGTGCGGGTCCTCGGTCCCGACCTGCTCGCCAACGGTCCCTTCCTCAGTCGTACCGACCACCGTGACCGGTTGATCGAAGGAGAGCGTGCGACGCGTCTGCACCGCCTCGAACGCCTCGAGCACCTCGGCCTCGTCGACGCCGAGCTCGCTGGCCAGCTCGCGCACGGTTGGCGGTCGCTCCAGCTCCGCCGTCAGCTCGGTGGCCGCGCCGTCGAGCTTCAGAATCCGTTCCTGCAACCCGCGGGGCAGGCGCAGGTTCCAGACCCGGTCGCGGAAGTGGCGTTTCAACTCTCCGAGGATCGTCGGAGCTGCGAATGACTTGAAACCGGCGCCACGATCGGGATCGAAGCGCTCGATCGCTTGCACGAGGCCCAGGTTGGCCACCTGGACCAGGTCCTCGACCTGCTCAGTCCCCCCTCGATATCGCAGCGCAAGGCTGCGAGCAAAGGGCAGAAAGCGACGAACGATCTCCTCCTTGACCGCCGGGTCGCGGGTCCGGGCGTAGCGTCGCAGCAAATCCTCCTCGCTGGCGAGCCGTTCGGCCGGACCGGGTGGGCTGCTGTCTCCGTGTTGGATCAGAGTTGATTCTGGTGGCTGGGCTGGGTAGACGCATACCCGAAGCGGTTCGGGCGAGACCACACACGGCAGGGTTTAGGGGCTCGGTCCCAGGGTAGGCGCCCTCCGACTTCAACCACGGAGGGTTAGAGAGATGGAGGCAGCGGTTGCGACTCGGATCGACGCCGATTACCCGCGACTGGGGCTGAGGACGCGCACTCGCTATGACCGGCAAGCGGGGTGCCATACCCCGGGCTGCCGCCACCGCGCCCTGGCCGGCGGGAGGTTCTGCAAGGGCTGCCAGGCGACGCTGGATCGGGTCCGTAACGAGCTCAGGGCAGGCAAGCCCCGGGGCCGCAAACCCGGTGTCCGCAGGGCGGCTTGAAGCCGGTTCACGTCGGTTGCTCTGGATGGAACTATCGGGAGTGGCGCGGGCGTTTCTATCCGCCTGCCGTTCCCGCCTCGCGCTGGCTCGAGCATTACGCCCGCGCCTTCGAGACGGTTGAGGTCAATTCGACCTTCTACCGGCTGGCCTCGAAGGCGGCGGTCGCGAGATGGCTCGAGCAGACGCCGCCTGGGTTCATCTTCTCGGTCAAGGCGAGCCGATACATGACCCACGTTCGCCGCCTGCGGGAATTGAAGCGGGGGACTCGGCGCTTCTACGCGCCATTGGCTCCGTTAGTCGAAGCCGGCAGGCTGGGGCCGACCCTGTGGCAGCTTCCGGAGAGCTTTCGCCGCGACGACGACACCCTGCGCCGCGCTGTCGAACAGCTGCCCGAAGGACGTCACTGCTTCGAGTTTCGCCATCCGAGCTGGTTTGAGTCCGAGGTCTTCGACCTGCTTCGCGAAGCGGGAGTCGCCCTGGTGATCGGCGACCACCCGGACCGCCCTTTTCAGCCGCTCGAGCTGACCGCGGACTGGACCTTCGTCCGTTTTCACCAAGGGCGTCGCGGACGCCACGGCAACTACTCCCGCGCGGAGCTCGCGACCTGGAAGCGCCGCATCGCCGCTTGGCGCTCACGCGTCGAGGTCTTCGCCTACTTCAACAACGATTGGAAGGCCTTCGCGCCCAGCAACGCCCGCTGGCTCGCGCGAGGTCTCAGTACGTAGCCCGTCCGCGCCATCCGCTGACGAACATCACCAGCGCCAGAATCGCGAGCACGAACAGAATCGGATGGACGATCGCTCCGCCGGCAATCGCAATCGCCAGCAGGATGATTCCCAAGATCAGCCAGAGCATCCCTTCTCCTTTCGCCGAATTGCGATTGCAGCCCTGATACCCACTCGATCGGATCTCACACAGCGCCTCGGAGCACGGTTCGCCGCCAGCCGCCGGCAGCGGCGCGTCGTTAGGCTGAGTTCACCAACTCGACGAGGAGACATCCATGGCCTACAACGTTCCCGATCTTCCCTACGACTACAACGCCCTCGAGCCGCACATCGACGAGGCGACGATGAAGGTGCACCACGACAAGCACCACCAGGCCTACGTCGACAAGGCCAATGCGGCGCTCGAGGGGACCGAGTGGGCCGAGGTGGACGTCCAGGAGGTGCTGAAGAATCTCTCCAGCCTTCCTGACGAAAAGCAGGCGCCGGTTCGCAACAACGGCGGCGGCCATTACAACCACAGCCTCTTCTGGCAGATGATGAGCCCCGACGGGGGCGGCGAGCCGGATGGCGACCTCGCGGCTGCGATCACCGACGCGTTCGGCGGCTTCGACGACTTCAAGGGCCAGTTCAAGGACGCCGGCGTAAACCGCTTCGGCTCCGGCTGGGCCTGGCTCATCCACGACGGGTCCGGGCTGGCGGTGGTCTCGACCGCCAACCAGGACTCCCCGGTTTCAGACGGCCAGACCCCGCTGCTCGGATGCGACGTCTGGGAGCACGCCTACTACCTCAAATACCAGAACAAGCGCCCTGACTACATCGACGCTTGGTGGAACGTCGTCAACTGGGAGTTCGTCGCCCAGCGCCTGTCCGAGGCCGGGTAGGCCGGCGGGCGGGGGGCGCTCGGCAACCGGCGCACCTCGTAATTTTGTGGATTAGGGTGCGGCGCGGTGGCAGGATCCCGGCTGAGAGGGGCGTTGGGCAGGATCGCCGCATGGCGGCGCGGCATTGCCGCTGCGGCTGTTCTCGGCGCGCTGATCCTCGCTACCGCCGCGTCCGGCCACATCGAGCGCGCCTCCTACTGGCCCGACCCGGCGCCGGACACCTCGGTCAGCCCCCCCGCCGGGGGTGCCGTGCCCACCGCACGCACCCTCGCGTCGGCGCTGAAGCGCAAGCCGCCGGGCAGCACCCGGGTCGTTTGCCGGCGGAACTCGTTGAAGTTGCTGAAGCGCTCGATCCGCCGCGCGCGCAAGCACGGCTACGACGTCCGCCCGGCCGACCACGAGCAGCTGGGCCGCAAGCGGGCCAAGCACCTGAGGCGGATCAACCGCAGGTTGTTCAAGCGCTGCAAGTTCCACGAGATCCAGCCCGCGGTGACCGCGTCGGGCAACAACGACCGCGTTGTGGTCATGCCCGGCGTTTACACCGAGCCCACGGCGCGCTCGAAGCCGACCAACGACCCGGCCTGTGCCCAGTACAAGGTCACCAACGACCAGGGAGCCGCCGCCGTCTCATATGCCTACCAGTTCCACTGCCCCAACGATCAGAACCTGATCGCCGTGCTCGGGCGCCAGCCTGGGCCCAATCCTCCACCCGACCCGCCTCTAGACGACAGGCACGGGATCCCCGACCTCGGCCCCTGCATTCGTTGCAACATGCAGTTGGAGGGCTCCGGCGTGAGCGCCGACGGGGTCGTGATCGACGCGGGGCGGGTCGCTTCGGGGAACGCCGGTCCAGCGAATTCGGTCAAGGACGTCGGCATCCGTGCCGACCGCGCCGACGGCTTCGTGCTCCGCAACCTGACCGTGCGCCACGCCAAGGAACACGACATCTACATCCTCGAGTCGGACGGCTATCTGCTCGACCATTTCAAGACCTATTACGCAGGCGAGTACGGCGTGCTCACCTTCGTCGAGGACCACGGCCTGATCGAGAACTGCGACGCGGCGGGCAACGGCGATTCGGGTCTCTATCCGGGAGCCGGCGCCGACACCGGCGCCCAGCGCCAACCGGGAACAGAGTTCCGCTACAGCCAGGAGATCCGCCTCTGCGACTCGCATCACAATCTCGCCGGCTACTCGGGCACCGACGGCAACGCGACCCATGTCGACCACGACAACTTCTACGACAACGCGCTCGGCTTCACCACCGACGTCTTCACCGCCCCGGGGCACCCCGGCTTCCCCCAGGACTCCGACCTGGTCGAGAACAACAACTTCTACGACAACAATTTCAACCCCTACCTCGCCGGTTCCGACGTGACGCCGGCCGAGCCCGAACCAGTCGGCACCGGGCTCTGGATCGCGGGAGGCAACGACAACGTGATCCGCGACAACCACTTCTGGAACAACTGGCGTCGCGGCACGATGCTGTTCGCGGTACCGGACCAAGTCGTCTGCGGCCCAAGCGGGGGCTCCGTGTACGGCTGCAATGCGGCCAACCCGACCTCCTCCACCTCCTACAACAACAAGTTCTACGGCAACGTCATGGGGGTCACCCCGGACGGCAAGGCGGAGCCCAACGGAAGCGATTTCTGGTGGGACAGCTACCCGGGCAACACCGGTAATTGCTGGTACTCGAACACTGCTGCGCCGGGCAAACAGATAACGAGCAACTCGATGCTGGGCCTGCCGAGCTGCAGCAATGGCCAGGATCCCAGCTCGAGCCTGGGCACCGGTAACCCGCAGGCCGAGGTCGAGCTGCTGGGCTGCTTCGGTGCCTTCTCGACCGGCACCTACGACCCCAACCTGTGCTCCTGGTTCACGACCCCTGCGAAGCCCGGATCCGCCCGGGCGGCCGCCCAGCGTCGCGGTCAGCGCCAGCGCACGCGCAAGGCGTTGAGGAATGCATCAGTACGAGCGCAGGTTTGCCGCGCATACCTGGGCCGGCCCGTCGCGGCATGCCGCAAGAGCTGACGCCCAGCTTGGCACGCCGCCGCAGCCCATTCCTCGCCGGCACCCTTTGTCTCGGCGCCCTTCTCGCCTCCTGCGGAGGCTCTGGCGCCCAGAACCAGCAAGCGGCCGGGAGCGTCGGACCGCGCATAGCGGCGAACCTCCGCCTCGCCGATTGCCAGGACTGGAAGAGGGAGCCGGCGCAGGACAGGCTGACGACGATCCACACCCTGCGGTCTTTCTTCGGGCAGCCGATCGGGGCGGGTGAGAAGGGAAGCCCACAGCGCGCCGGGGCCGTCCTGGAGGACGGGCAGGCATACAAGCTGTTTCAGAGCTACTGCTCGCTGCCAGCCGCGCGCGGCTTCAGGCTCTATCTGATTTACGGGCGGGCTGCCGGGTTCAGCGGCACGCCCGGCCCGTAGGCGCCCCGAAAGCTTCGGCCAGGGTCACTTGTCGAAGCTGACCGCGACCGGCTCGCGCTCGGCGGCGTCCTCGATCTCGAAGAACTCCTTCTTCTGGAACCCGCCCTGGTTGGCGATTATCGAGTTTGGAAACACCTGGATCTTCGTGTTGTAGGCCTGCACGTTTGAGTTGTAGATCCGCCTTGCCGCCTGGATCTCGTCCTCGAGCTCCGAGAGGTTTCGCGACAGCTGCTGGAAGTTCTCCGTCGCGCGCAGCTGCGGGTAGTTCTCCGCCACCGCCCGCAGGTCGGTCAGCGCTCCGGTCAGCTGCTGCTCGGCCTTTGCGGTCTCACCCACCCCGCGAGCCGACATCGCCGCGGCGCGGGCCTTGCTCGTCTTCTCGAAGACCTCGCTCTCGTGGCTCGCGTAGCCCTTCACCGTCTCGACCAGATTGGGGACAAGGTCGTGGCGCCGCTTGAGCTGCACGTCGATGCCGCTCCAGGCCTCGTCGACCCGGTTGCGGCTGCCGATCATGCTGTTTCGGGTCAGGATGTAGATCAGCCCCGCGAGGATGATCAGGGCGACGATGACGATGATCACGATTCCCATGTCTGCTCCTGTTTGGCTTCCGGGATCTGGGGAGGCCAGTGGCGCCTCGTGCCAGAGGGCTGATCCTACCGTGCGCCTGCCTTAACCCGAACTCAATCCAGGCGTAGCACAGGCAGGCACAGAGGGGCGCCATACGGCGACGGTTGTCCTTTGCGCAGGCGTGAACCGGGTGCTAGGTTCGCTTTGCCGGGCGACCGGAAGCTCGGCAGGTCAACGGGTATTCAGGGAATTGGTAGGAAGTTCATCCGCAGTGGGGCGGATTGCCGCCGTGGGGGCGCTGGGCGCCGGCGTCTTGCTGATCGCGCTCTTGCTTCTTGGTGGCGGCAGCTCCTACACCGTCACCGCCCAGTTCGACAACGCCTCCCAGCTCGTGAAGGGAAACCAGGTCGAGGTTGCGGGAGTTCCGGCCGGCTCGATCGAGGACATCTCCCTCGGTCCCAACGGCACCGCGATGGTGAAGATGTCGATCGACTCCGACTACGCCCCGCTTGATCAGGGAACCACGGCGACGATCCGCTCGCAGTCGCTGTCGGGGATCGCCAACCGCTTCATCCAACTCGACATGCCGTCCGCCGGCGAGAAGGGAGCGGCGATCCCGAACGGAGGCACGCTGCCGATCTCGGACACGGTCTCCGAGGTCGACCTCGACCAGCTCTTCAACACCCTCGACAAGCGCACCGTCGGCCACTTCCGGCAGGTCATAAAGGGCTTCGCCGACGCCTATGACGGGGTTGGGCCGCAGACCAACCGGGGCTTTCACTACCTGAATCCGTTTCTCTCCACCTCCCGGCAGGTTTTCGGGGAGCTGACCCTCGACGAGCAGCGCTTCTCGCGCCTGATCGTCGACACCGCGTCGCTGTCCGGCGCGCTGGCCTCTCGGGCACCCGACCTAACCCAATTCGTCTCCAACACCAACCGGATGATGGGCGCGATCGGCTCCCAGAACCGCCAGCTCGCATCGGCGGTGGGCGAGCTGCCCAACTTCATGCGCAACTTCAACACCACCGCGGTCAACCTGCGCGCGACGCTCGACGACCTCGACCCACTGGTAAACGCCTCGAAGCCGGTTGCCCGCAAGCTGAAGCCGTTCACCCACCAGCTGCGCGGCTTTGCCACCGACGCCGTGCCGGCGATCTCAGATCTCGAGCACATCGTGCGGCGCAAGGGCGCCAACAACGACCTCGTCGAGCTGACCCGCCTCCAGGTGCCCCTGGCCAACATCGCCGCCGGCCCCGTGGATCGCAATGGCGCGACCCGGCAGGGAGCGCTGCCCGAGTCGGCCCAGGCGTTGGTCGGAGGACTTCCCAACCTCGCTTTCCTGCGCCCCTACGTCGCCGAGGAGGGCGTCAGCGGCTGGTTCGACGACTACGGGCATTCGGGGATCTACGACGCCAACGGCGGCATCGGGCGGATCTCGACCCTCGTGACTCCGTTCGCGCTGTCGGGGCCAGGCGGGACCCCCGACCTGCTCGGATCGCCCCTCACTCCAGCCCAGGTCCAGTCCTCCCTGAGCATCAACAACCTGCACCGCTGCCCGGGCTCCAACGAGCGGCCCACGGGCGACGGCTCCAGCCCGTTCACCGACAACGGGACCCTTGCCTGCGACCCGAGCGAGGTGCCTCCGGGAAATTGAGGCGAATCGGTCTGATAATCGCCCTCTTGGTGAGCGTCCCGGCGGCGCTGCTGGTCACGAGCGCCGGGGCCAGCGACAGCCATACCTACCGGATCGAGCTCGACAACGCCTTCGGGCTCGTGCACGGCTCGCAGGTGCGGGTCGCCGGCGTCACCGAGGGCACGGTCACAGACGAGAACATCGACGCCGCCAAGCGCGCAGTTGTCACGGTCAACGTCAGTGGGCCGCTGTCGCAGTTCCGCGTCGACGCGACCTGCTCCTCGCAGCCGCAGTCGCTGATCGCCGAGTACTTCCTCGACTGTCAGCCCGGGCGCTCCAAGAAGCTGCTTGCGGACGACGGCCTGGTGCCGGTCACGCAGACCCGCACCACGGTTCAGAACGACCTCGTTCAGGCGACCCTGCGCGAGCCGTTCAAGGAGCGGCTATCGCTGATCATCAACGAGTTCGGCACCGCGCTGGCCGGCAACCCGCAGAACCTCAACGCGGCGGTCCGGCGCGGGGCGCCGGCACTGCAGGCGCTGCGAAAGGCGCTGGCGATTCTCGCGAGCCAGAACCGAGTGATCCGCGACCTCAACGTCAACAGCGATCAGATCATCGCCCGGCTCGCCGAGCGCCGCAACGACGTCGTGCGCTTCGTTCAGAACGCGAACCGGGCCGCAACCGCCTCCGCGCAGCGGGGCTCCGACCTTTCGCGCGACTTCCACCTTCTGCCCGGCTTCCTTGCCGAGCTGCGGCCCACCCTGGCGAGGCTCGGGGACCTCTCGCAGGCGTCGACGCCGGTGCTCACCCAGCTCAACGCCGCCTCGGGCCAGCTCAACCGCCTGACCACGACGCTGCCGCGCTTCAACGACGCCTCGACCCCGGCCATCAACACGCTCGGCTCGGCCGCCGACATCGGCCGCCAGGCCCTGCACGAGGGCCGCGACGAGATCAAGGCGCTCAACGACGCCTCGGTCAACTCCTACACCGCGGCCGATCAGATCGCCAACTTCCTCGTCGACCTCGACAACCCCTCGCGCGCGGTGGAGAACGACACCCGCGCCACGACCGACACCGGGCGTCCGCAGCCGACCGGATACACCGGCCTCGAAGGGCTTCTCAACTACGTCTACTACCAGACCCTGGCGGTCAACCAGTTCGACCAGATCGGGCATCTCCTGCACGTCATCGTCTTCGAGTTCCAGGTCGGTCCCTGCGGCCAATACAACGCCGCCTCCGCCGTCCCCGACACGGCCGCCACGCAGTCGCCACAGATGGGCGGCTCGACGACCACCAGCGCCGCCAACAAGAACCGCTGTGTCTCCTGGGTCGGCCCCCACCAGCCGGGGATCAACGCCGGACCGCAGCTTCCCCCCTACAGCGGAAGCGTCTGCCCGCTACCAGGGGGCTCCAGCGACCTCTCGCTCTGCAACCCGGCGAATGCCCGCAACGAAGGCACCGTGCGCTCGAACAGCACTCCCGGGGCCTCCGGGCCCGCCGTCACGACCCCGGCGGCCCCGGCTCAGCCGGGCGCACAGCCGGGTGGCGGGGGCGGCGGGCATCCACAGCTTCCAAACGCGCCCAACCTGCCGCAGGTCCCGAAGCTGCCGCAGACACCGAGCTTGCCCAACCTCGGCAACGGGATCGGCGGCCTGCTCGGGATCGGCGGCAACGGTCAGAACAAGAACGGCCCGCTCGGCGGCCTCGGGGGCGGTGGCGACAACAGCAACGGCGGCGGCGCGGGCGCCACCAACGACCTCCTCAACTTCCTCTTCGGCGCATGATCAAGCAGAGGACGACAAGAGTGGAGCCGGTGAGCGCGAGGCTCGAGCAGAGAGGGTCGTGCGGGGCCGAGCGCGAACCAAGGGGTGTGGTGGCGTGAGGGGCCGGGGAAAGGCGCAGAGCCTGGCCGCCTCGCCGACCCTGGTTGGGGCGATCACGACGCTGATCGTGATCGTCGCCGTCTTCCTTGCCTACAACGCGACCAACGGCCTGCCGTTCGTCCCCACCTACCGGGTCTCGGTGATCGTGCCAAACGGAGCGCGGATCTCGCCCAACAACGACGTCCGGATCGGCGGCACGCGTGTGGGGATAGTCGATTCGATCGAGCCGGTTCGCGGCGCGAACGGCAAAGCGGCCGCGAAGCTGGACCTGAAGCTCGACAAGTCGGTGCAGCCGCTGCCCGCCGACACCACGGTGGCGGTGCGCTACAAGTCCTCCTTCGGGCTCAAGTACCTGCAGCTGACGCGCGGCAATGGACCGCCTCTGGCCGAGGGGGCGACGATCCCCGAAAGCCACGCCTCGGCGGCCACCGAGTTCGACGACATCGCCAACACCTTCGACGCGCGCACCAGGGCCGCGCAGAGGGTCGACCTGCAGGAGTACGGCGACGCATTCGCCGCCCGCGGCGCTTCGCTCAACCAGACGATCCAGGCGCTCAACCCGCTGTTCACCAACCTGAAGCCGGTGGCACGGACGCTGACCGCGCCGGGCACGCGCCTGCGGAACTTCTTCCCGGCGCTGGGGCGCACGGCGGCGATCGTCGCCCCGGTCGCCACCCAGCAGGCGGAGCTGTTCGGAAACATGGCGACGACATTCGGGGCGCTCTCCGAGGACCCGCAGGCGCTGCGGGACACGATCTCCTCCGGGGTGCCGACGCTTCAGCAGGGCACGCCGGCACTTCGTGCCCAGCGTCCCTTCCTGACCGACTTCGCCGACCTCAATCGGCGTCTGCTGCCCGGCGTGATCGCCCTGCGCCACGCTCTGCCGACCTTCAACAGTGCGCTCACTGTCGGCGCTCCCGTCCTCGACCGCACACCGCCGGTCAACGCGAAGCTGGGTCAGGCCTTCACGCAGCTGCGCAGCCTGGTGCGCCAGCCGCAGACCAAGACCAGCCTGCTGCGTCTGCGCGAGACCTTCGACCAGGCGGCGCCGGCGGCCACATTCATCGCTCCCTACCAGACGGTCTGCAACTACTGGAACTACTTCTTCACCTACCTGCCCGAGCACCTCACCCAGCGCGACAACATCGGCACCGCGCAGCGGGTCGCGATCATCGGCACGCCCTCCAATCAGGCGCCGCCCCCCACGGTTCAAACCCCGCTCGGTGGCTACAGCGGGCTGGCGGCAAACGGCAAGGCCGCCCCCGCCGTGGCGAATGCGGACAACCCGGTCCCGAACCCGGACAACCTCAAGTTCGAGCCGCACACCTTCCCGATCACCCACGGCAGCCCCTATGGGCCGGCGGTCGACAGCTCCGGCAACGCCGACTGCCAGGCCGGACAGTCCGGGTACCTGCTTGGAAACCTGCGGGTGCCCGGCCAGCCGGCGAGCAACCCGGCGATCGGCGTCGCCAACTTCCCCGGCGACGTCGGGCCGACCTTCGCCGGGCGAGCAAGCGTCCCTGACGGGCTGCGGCCGAGGAGCCTGCCATGAGCGCGAGGCTCAAGCAAAGAGCGTTGATTTCAGGCCGAGCGCGAACAGGAGATTCGTTGTGAGCAGCGCCCGCAGCGCACACCGGCTGCCGAACTGGGCGATCGGGCTGATCGTCGTCTCGCTGGTCGCCTTCGGCTTCTACATCGCCTTCGCCAAGAAGCTTCCCTTCACCGGCAACGGCTACGAGGTGAAGGCGGTCTTCCGCGACGCGCAGAACGTCGCCGTCAACTCGCCGGTCCGCGAGGCCGGCGTCAACGTGGGGACGGTCAAGGCGGTCGATCCGCTGCCCAGCTCCAACGCCGCGGTGGTGACGATGGCGATCAACGACGCAGGCCGGCCGATCCACGATGACGCCCGGCTACAGCTCCGTCCCCGGCTGTTCCTGGAGGGCAACCTGTTCGTCGACCTGCACCCCGGAAGCCCGAGTGCCCCGGAGCTGCGCGGCGGTGGCGAGATTCCCGTCCAGCAGACCTCGAACGCGGTGCAGCTCGATCAGATCCTCACCAACGCACTGCAGAGCAACGTGCGCGGGAACCTGCAGATCCTCCTGCGCGAGGTCGGCAACGGGTTCGAGAAGTACGGCGGCGCGCAGGGACTGCGGCAGATCTACAGCCAGGGCGGCCCCGCCTACAAGAACACGGCCCTGGTCAACGACGCCCTGCTCGGGACCCGCGCCCACGACCTCTCCGGGCTGGTGCGCAACTTCGACATCGTCGCCGCCGCACTGGACCGCAACCGCCCGCAGCTCGAGTCCCTGGTCACCAACCTGCGCACCGTCACCGGCTCCTTCGCCGCCCAGGACACGGCGCTGGCCCAGGCGATCCACGAGCTTCCGGCCACCGAGTTCGCCGCCCGTCCGGTGTTCACAAACCTGAACGCCTCATTCCCGTACCTGCGCGCCTTCGCCCGCGAGGCACAGCCCGGCGTGCGCTCCTCGGGCCCGACGCTCGACGTCGCCACCCCGTTCATCTATCAGCTGCGCCAGCTGGTCTCGAAGCCCGAGCTGCGCGGCCTGACCCACGACCTGCGACCGACCGTCCCGCAGCTCGCCCGTCTCACCAACGCACAGATCCCGTTCATGGAGCAGGCGCGGGCGCTGTCCTCCTGCTTCAACCACGTGGTCATCCCCTGGAGCAACGACACGATCCAGTCCAACGACGGCGAGAGCGGAATCGGCAAGGTCTACCAGGAGGCCGGCTACGCGCTTGCCGGAATCGGCGGCGAGAGCAACTCCGGCGACGCCAGCGGCCAGTACATCAGAGCCGCGGCGGGGGTCGGGCCCAACACCGTGATCCAGCCGCCCGGCACGACGGGGCTGGTCGACCCATTGGTGGGCCAGACGCTCTTCCCCCTGCTCGGCGCCGAGCCGCCGATGAGCTCCTCGGCGAAGACTCCGTTCAAGCCCACGGTGCCGTGTGAGACCCAGCAGCCGCCGAACCTGTCCAGCGGTGGCGCCGGCCCCGCCCTGCGGCAGCAATCGTCTGGGACTTCCACGAGCATCCTCGACGAGCCGGGGGCGAATCGCCAGGTGGCGGACCTGAGCCGCAAGTACGCGGCGATCTACGAGGACTACATGCACGCGCAGCAGCTGCAGGCGCAGGGCAACACACTGGCCGGCAACAAGCTGATGCGCGACGCGGCGCAGCGCACCCAGGCCTTCGACAGCAAGGACCTGCCCCTCTACCAGAGCCTCGTCCACAAGCTGACCGGGGCGCGCATACCGCAACCCGTTGGAGGCGGCAAGTAATGGGCGCCGCAATCCGAAAACACCTGCGCGACTTCCTCGCCGTCGCCGGGCTGTGCACGATCGCGCTCGCGACGGTCTACGTGATCCTCCAGCAGCAGCGGCTTCGGATCCCGATCCTTGAGCAAAAGCCGTTCGAGCTGAAGGCGGAGTTCGAGACCGCCCAGGCGGTCACGCCCGGCCAGGGGCAGACGGTGGTCGTAGCCGGGGTGAAGATCGGCGACATCTCCAAGGTCCAGCTCCAGGACGGCAAGGCCGTGGTAACGATGGACATCGAGCGCAAGTTCCTGCCGATCTACCGCAACGCGACGGCACTGATCCGGCCCCGGACGGGACTTCAGGACGTCTTCGTCGAGCTCGACCCCGGGACGAAGTCGGCCGGAGACTTCCGCAGCGGCGACACGATCCCGCTCGCCAACACCGCGCCGGAGGTCAACCTCGACCAGATCCTCAGCGCGCTGGACGGCGACACCCAGGCTTATCTGCGCACCCTGATCGTCGGCGCGGGGCAGGGGCTGAAAGGCCGTTCGAGGGACCTCGGCAGGCTGCTCGGGGGCCTCGGCCCGATCAACCACGAGCTGGCGCGCCTCAACACCGAGGTGGCGACGCGGCGCCAGAACCTCGCCCGTCTGATCCACAACCTCAACGTCCTCACCGGCACGGTGGGCCAGCACGGCGACGACCTGGCGCAGCTGATCGACTCCTCAAACGCGGCGCTTGGAGCGATCGCCAAGGAAGACTCGAGCGTCCAGCGTGCCGTTCAGCTTCTGCCCGGAACTCTCGCCACCGCCCACGACACGCTCGACAAGACGGCGCCCTTCGCCAAGCTGCTCGGCCCGACCTTCAACAACCTGCGGCCGTTCGCGCGAAACCTCGACCGCCTAAACGCCTCGGTGCGGCGCGTCTCCGCCACCAAGCCCGCGGTCCGCGATCAGATCCGGCCCTTCGTCCGCGCCGCCCGCGCGCCGGTCCGCAACCTCGAGCCGGCCGCCCGCAACCTCGCCAAGGCGACGCCGCGGCTGACCGACATCGGCACCGAGATCAACCGGCTCGGCAACATGGCCGCCTACAACCCCGACGGCGCCAACCCGCCCGGCAGCGCGAACCGCGACGAGGGCTACCTGTACTGGCTCGCCTGGCTCAACCACAACGCCAACAGCGTCTTCCAGGCGGGAGACGCCAACGGCTTCGACCGCCGCTTCATGTTGACGCAGAGCTGCGCGACGGCGCTCAGCGTCCTTGCATCCAGCCCCCTGGAACCGGTGATCAGCGGATTGGCCCCGCTCTCCCAGGTCCTTTCCGGCAATCCATCGGCCCCCTGCTCATAGGAACAGAAGAGTGCAGAAACAAGCCCCCTCGATAGCCCGCATCCTCGTCGCAGTCGGCTTCGCGCTCTCCTGCTTTGGGCTGCTGCTCTTCCTCTGGGTCAGCTTCGGGGGCCCGACGCCTTTCAAGGCGAAGCAGTACGAGTTCACCGCCGACTTCCACGAGGCGGTGACGCTGGCGCCGCAGTCCGACGTGCGGATCGGCGGCGTCTCGGTCGGCAAGGTGCAGTCGCTGTCGCTGCCCTCGCAAGGCAACTACACGCAGGTCACGATCGAGCTCAATCCCAAGTTCGCGCCGATCCCCTCCGACACGCGAGGCATCCTGCGCCAGAAGACGCTTCTGGGGGAGACGTTCGTCGAGCTGACCGGCGGCACCAGCAGCGCTCCGAAACTGGCCGACGGCGGTCAACTCGCCCACACACAGACGGTCGACTCGACCCAGATCGACGAGATCTTCAAGGCCCTCGATCCGAAGACCCGCCAGGCGTTCCGGATCTGGCAGCAGAACGCCGCGATCGCCGCGAAGGGGCGGGGAATGGACCTGAACGACGCGCTGGGCAATCTGGGGCCGTTCACCAGCGACGCCAGCGACGTGCTGACGATCCTGCACCACCAGCAACGCTCGCTGAAGGGGCTGGTTCGCGACACCGGCACGGTCTTCGACGCGCTCAGCGCCCGTGACAACGAGCTCGCGGGCGCGATCCAGAACTCGAACACGACCTTCGCCGCGCTTGCCTCGCGCGATCGAGCGCTCGCCGACGTGATCCACATCTTCCCGACCTTCAACGAGCAGAGCCGCCTCACCCTCAACCGCCTGGCCCAGTTCGCCCACAACACCGAGCCGCTGGTCCGCGACCTGAAGCCGGTCGCCAGAGACCTCTCGCCGACGCTGCAGAAGGTGCGCCGTCTCTCGCCGCATCTGAAGGGGCTCTTCATCCACCTGAAGCCGTTGCTGCGGGCGTCGGGGACCGGCCTGCCGGCGCTCAGCAAGACGCTGCGCGAGCTGCGGCCGGTGCTTGCGGCGCTGGACCCGTTCCTCGCCAACCTCAATCCGGTGATCCGCTACACGAACGCGTACCGAACCAACGTCGGCGACTTCCTCAGCAACCCGCCGGCGGCACTGTCCGGAACCCTGGCGCCGCAGGCGGGCGATCCTTCGCCACATCACCTCCTGCGCCAGATCGGCTACCTGAGCTCTGAGAGCCTCGCGGTCTACCCGAATCGCCCGGCGACCAACCGCAGCAACGGCTACCTGCAGCCCCTCGCACTCACGAACTACGACGCCGCCAAGAACGGGATCTTCCCGAACACGGACTGCAACAACACCGGGGTGGGCGAGATCCCGGCCGACCAGGCGACCCCCGGCAAGGCCCCCTGCTGGGTGGCTCCGAACTTCCCGTCCGAGTTCGGCGGCAAGCACGCGCCTCAGATCTTCGCCGACCCCTAGGCGCCTGCAAAGCGTCGCCTGGGTACGAGCGCGAAGCGCGAGATCCTCGGTCGGGCGTCCTGCTCACGCACGACTCAAGTGCGCTCGCTGCACCGCCCTCCGAGCGCCGAAGGCGCGGTGCGAGCGCGTCAGCGCGAGATCCTCGCCAGGCTCGCTTTTCGGCGCCTTGCCGTTCGACTTCCCGACTAGGATCGCGGTTTGTGAGCTCCAAGCAGGAAGCCCAGGACTGGGCCGACACGGTTCGTCAATACGGCGAGAAGCACGACCTCCGCTACGAGCCGGTCGGCGGGATCAACCCCAAGGACGGGCCGGTGGCGCTCTGCGTTGGCGGCACCAACCGCCTCACCGGGCAACTCGAGGAAGAGTTCTGGGGATCGTCGTGCGATGCGGGTGAGCAGGAGGTCGGCGGCCTGTTCAACAAGAGCGTGTTGCCCACCGCGGTGCTGGCAAAGGCCCATATGCCCGACCTCGCCGAGGTGATGCCTGCCTTCAACGTCGAGTCGATCGAAGCCAGACCGACAGACTTCGTCGCCAAGCACACTGCCCGCAAGGTCGAGTTCGAGTCGATCGACTTCAACCGGCGCTTCCTCGCCACGGTTCCCAGTCAGTACGACCCGGTGGCGCTGCGCGAGCTGTTCAGCCCCGGTTTTCTCGAGTGGGTGACGACGATCTCCAACGAGATCGACTTCGGCGTCAACGACCGCCAGCTCTGGTTCCTGTGGAGGCTGAAGGAACGAAGCCCCGAGGAGCTCAAGGCGGCGCTTCACAACGGAGGCCAGCTGTTTCGCCGCGTGCGAACGGAGATGGACGAGCACGGCATCCACACTTATCCACCCGGCCCCTGGCACGCCGGGATGGAACCATTCCCAGACGCTTAGGCGGCGGGTCCTGTCACGGCGGACACGCTTGCGACCGTGCTCCAGAGTCCGCGCGCTCGCAACCGTGCCCGCCGCACCACCCACCGATCAACCATCCCGCTCCTTCAGCAGCTTGCGCCGGGTCTTGTAGAAGCGAATCGATTTGCCGAGATTGCGGCGGTAGCGCGCCAGCATGCTCTCGTCGGGCAGCTCGAAGCCGCCGACCAGCTTGTGCGGGATCAGAGCCCAGCCGTCGCTGTCGCGGGCCAGGTCGCCGCGGACCTGGAAGTTCTCCTGCCAGCTGAAGTCGGGAGAGTGCGAATGCGCGGTCAGGCAGGCGCGGCCCTCGTACAGCGGCAGGCCTGCCGGCTCCGCCCCGATTCGCACCGCCTTCCCCGACGAGTCGCAGCTCGAAGGCAGACGAGCCGCGAGCGGGAACCCGTCGGGCGCAACCCAGGCCAGTACAGCGTCGTCGTAGCGCCGTCCCAATTCCTCGATCCGTCCGTCCCAGGCAACCTCGCCACCCGCCGCCGCGGGAGGCGGTTCGGAGCTCTCCTCGCTGTGGCCCGAGCGCACCTCCTCGACGTGCGAGTCGTGGATCGCAGGCTCCTTGGTCACGTCGCCGTCGGGCCACACGAACACCCGCTCCGGCCGCACCTTTACGTAGATGCGCTCGAAGTACCAACTGAACAGGCCCCGGATCGCCTTCGGCGGCAGCATCTCCTTCGTCCGCGGCAGCTTCTCGCTCGACTCCTCGACGTAGCGCTCGCGGTTCGCCTTCAAGTCGGCGTCGTCGACCTCGGCGGTGCCGTGGACCAGGACTCGGATTCCGCTATCGATTCCGGATCCATTGGGGTCCGAGAACAGAAGGCTGACCTGCGGGTTCCGGCGTGCGTCCTGCGCCTTTTTCGGATAGCCGACCCCGGTGGTGACGTCGATCGTCGCTTCGCCGGGCCGGTAGTAAGGGGTCACCGGCCAGGCGATCGGCTGCCCGCGCGAGTCGATCGTCGTGTACTCGGTGGTGATGAAGCGGTCGAAGACCTCCTGGACCTCGGTTGGCAGCGTGCTGGTCATCGTCCAAAACCTACCTCTGGCGAGCTCGCCCCGCTCGCTCAGGCTTCGTAACCGGGCTCCCCCGGCAGGACCACCCGTTGCTCCTTGCCCTCGCCGACCACCTTCGGCATGATCGGCTCGACCGATCGGCCGCGTGCCGCCTCCAGCGCCTCGTCGGAAGTCGCGTGGGTGCGCAGCGATTCCAGCTGCTTGATGGTGGGAAAAACGAGCGACAGCTCGCCGTCTCGGTGCGCATCGAGGGCCAGTCGCGGCTCCCACCATGCGGCCTCGGTGGTCTCGAAGCCGTCCGGCTGCGGGGCCGAGTGGGTGGGGGCGAGCGCGAGGTAGAACCGCGTGTCGAAGCGGACCGGGACAAGCTCGGGCGTGATCCAGTGCGAGAAGAGCACCAGCTCGTCGGGGCCCTGCAACTCGACGCTTGCCTCCTCGGCCAACTCGCGCAGCGCGCAGGCGCGGAACCCGGCTTCGCCCTCGCCGTCCTCCGGGTCCACCGCTCCGCCGGGGAAGACCCAGACGCCGGGCATGAAGCTGGCGCCTTCGCTGCGCCTCAGCAGCAGCACCTCAAGGCCGCGCTGCGCGTGCTTGCCGCCGCGCCGAAGCGGGATCACCGAGGCGGCGGGGCGCGGGGTGGCGATCGGCACCCGCTCAGCCTAACTCCCGCTAAGGTCTCGCCGGAGTGGAAGCGGCGACGAAACAGCTTTGGGTCTGCACGTCCTGCGGGTTCATCTACGACCCAGACGAGGGCGACCCCGACGGCGGCGTGCCGCCCGGGACCGCGTTCGACGACATCCCCGACGACTGGTTCTGCCCGGTCTGCGGTGCCCGCAAGGCCGACTTCGAGCCCTACGAAGACGGGTAGCCCGCCGGGCTCACGGAAGCTAGGCGCTCAGCGTCTGCTCTCTTGCTCGGCGGAGGTAGATCCGCCGCCCGGCCCAGGCCCCGCCGCCCAGCAGCGCCAGGGGCAGCGCCGCCGCCAGGGCGACCAGCGCGATGCCGGCCGCCACCGCCAGAACCCGGCCGGCGTCGTGCAGGGCGTCGCCGATCGTCCAATTCCCGTTTCCGGAACCGGGGATCGTCGCTCCCTTGCCGGTGACGACCTGAAGCGACACGTGGGAGAAGTTTGCGCGCCGCTCGAGCCTGTCGACCTGCGAGCGGAAGGCGGCGATGCGGCCGCGCACGATGCGCAGCTGCGCCTTCACGCTGGACCGCTCGCTGTCGGTGGTTGCCGCGGCGAGCTGGCGCAGCAGGCCCTCGGCCTCGGCGCGCGCGTCGCGCAGATGCTCGCGGGCCGATACGAACGGCGCTGTGATGTCGAGCGTGTTCTCGCTGCGCGAGCGGACGTCGGCGATCGCCGAGAGATCGGTGAGCGCCCCCCCCAGCCGGCCGCTCGGGATGAGGAGCTCGAACGTCGCTCCGGCTTCGCCCTCGCCGCCGTCGCGGACCGAGGAGGAGAGGACAATCCCGCGGTAGCGGCCGACGACGTCGATCACCTTGCCGGCCACGGCCTGAACCTGGTCCGGGTCGGTGCCCAGGGTGAGGTCGGCGGAGCGTTCGATCTTGCGGTTCTGGACCCTGGGCGCGGCGGCCGGACCGGACAGGGGAGGCTCGGGAGAGACGAGAGTCCCGGTGCCTGCTGGCGGGGCGAGCTCGCGTGGTGTGCCGGCTGCAGTACCTGCGCCTCCGGCCTGGGCGGGAGCCGGCTTTGCCGCTTGGGAAGACACACCGATCGGCGCCTGCCGGCCGGCGCCGCCGTTCGGTCCCGAGTCGTTGTTCGTCGCCACGATGATCGCCGTGGCGGCGACGATCACCGTCGTTGCGCCAGCCAGGGCCGGCAGCAACCTGCGACGGCCGCCGCCGCTGAAGCGCCCGGCCAGGTGCGCGGCCGCCCCACGGCCCGGAAGGCCGGCGGCCGGCGTCACCCGGCGCCGCCGGCCGGGGAAGCCTTCGGCGGCGCGGGCGTCGAGCTTGGCGGCGAACTCCTCGGAGGGCAGCTCGCGAAGCGCATGAAGCTCGGTGGTCAGTTCTTCGATCGTCATTTCCTCGCTCATCGGCATGCCTCTCTCAGCTTGGTGATCGTTCGGTGCAGCTTCGTGCCGGCGTTCGATTCGCTGATCCCCAGCACGGCTGCGACCTCGGCGTTCGACAGCCCGGCGAAGAACCTCAACGCGACCAGCTCGCGCTCGCGGGCTTCGAGCCCGTTCAGCGCTGCGGCGACGGTGGCGCGCAGGGCGCTCTGCTCGGCAAGCGACTCGGGAGCGACGTCGGCGGGCTCCTCCCCGAGTTCCGCTTGGCGCCCCCGGCGTCGAAGCTCGTCGAGCGCCGCGTTGCGGGCGATCCCGAAGAGCCAGGCTCGTGGGCTGCCGCGCCGGGCATCGAAGCGCCGGCGCTTGCGGAAGGCGCGCTCGAAGGCCGTCGCGGTGACCTCCTCGGCGGCCGAGCGGTCGCGGAGCATCCCGGTGACGTAGGCGTAGACGTCGTCG
This sequence comes from uncultured Solirubrobacterales bacterium, assembly GCA_963740555.1. Classification (GTDB taxonomy): domain Bacteria; phylum Actinomycetota; class Thermoleophilia; order Solirubrobacterales; family 70-9; genus Mayfieldus. The sequence continues at coordinate 475,589 of CAVUES010000003.1, read as the reverse complement.
CGGCTGGATCGGTAGAGCTGCTCGAACGCGAGGTCGACCTCGGCCGGCGCCTCGCATGCCTCTGCCACCAGCGTCTGCTCCATGTCCGTACTACGGGCGAGCGGGCGTTTCATCACAGCGAGTATCGGCTAAACGTCGCAGCACCCTGGCGGCTGCGAAAAGCAAGCCAGCCTTGACATATCGGACTGCTCAGGAAGGGGAACGGGTGAGCCGTCTGATCTGACTCCAGACGTGAGAGCCAATCAACAGACGTCCGACGTGACCATTGGACGCACTACCACAGCCACGAATCCCGATCCTGACAGGGTTGCTGGGGCCTGCCGGATACTCGAACCAAGCGAGCACCACGGAGTCGTCGTCGAAAGGACAGTTGATGACTCCGTGCGACTTCGGGATCTGGTCGAGCCATCTGGCCAGTCGTCGGATCTTCGACTTCAGGCGCACGCGCCGCTTGATCGAAAGGGTCGATGGGTGTGAGGCATTGAGACCGATGTATCGGCAGAGGAGGAGCCGAGTGGGGCGGCCAGGGACCAGAGCGCGATGAGAGCCGGGACGATGGCTCACCACCGACTGATCGCTCGGAGTCTTGGCTGGACATGTGACGAGCTCTCTCACGCGAGCCGACGGCTGATGTCCGATCGCTGCGGTCAACGCCAGAGCTGTGAACCCCAGGTCCGCGACCGCGATCGCAAGGCACGTCAACCGCGTTACGCGCCTCACGGCCCGTCCTCGATCAGGCCACATGACATTTCTTGCACTTCTTTGACGGCGCGGCGATTGTTCCATGCCCGTACTACGGGCGAAACGGATCTTCATCACAGCAGCCAAGTGTTTCGCGAACCAGAGGCCGCGAAAAGCAACCGCCGCGTTGCAGGGCCTCAGGCCGCTTCCGCGAGCGGGACGATCGCGTCCATCTCCGCGGTGACCGCTTCGGCGTCGCCGTCCTCGTCGGCGGTCGCCGTTACCGCCTTGATCGAGGCGGCGGTGATCTTCACCAGCCGTCGCAGCTCGCCCTTGGAGATCGCCAGCGGCGGCATCAGCACGATCACGTCTCCGAGCGGGCGAATGATCGCGCCGCGGTCGCGTGCCTCGCGCGCCACTCGCTGGCCCAGCCGCAGGGCCGGGTCATGGTCGCCAAGGTCGATGCCGACCATGAAGCCCCGCCCGCGCACCTCGGCAACCCCGTCCATCTCGGCAACCTGCGCGAGCAGGTCGCCGAGCAGGCGGATCTTCGGCTGCAGGCGCAGCAGCGTCTTCTCTTCCTCGAAGGTGCGCAGGTTGGCGAGCGCCGCGGCGCAGGCAAGCGGGTTGCCGGTGTAGGTGTGGCCGTGGAAGAAGGTCCGGAACTCCTCGTGGGCGCCGAGAAAGCCCTCGTAGATCCGCTCCGTGGTCAGCGTCGCGGCGAGCGGCAGATAGCCGCCGGTCAGGCCCTTGGCGAGACAGAGGAAGTCGGGCTCGACGCGCTCCTGCTCGCAGGCGAACATGGTCCCGGTGCGCCCGAATCCGGTCGCCACCTCGTCGCAAATCATCAGCGCCCCGTGGCGGTCGCAGAGCTCGCGCACCGCCCGCAGGTAGCCAGGTGGATGGACCAGCATCCCCGCCGCGCCCTGGACCAGCGGCTCCACGATCACCGCGGCGATTTCCTCCTCGTGGGCGGCGAGGATCCGCGCCATCTCGGCCACGTCGCCCGGATCGGCGGCGTGGGACTCGAACAGAAGGGGCCTGTAAGCGGCATGGAAGAGGTCGATGCCGCCGACCGAGACGGAGCCGATCGTGTCGCCGTGGTAGGCATCCCGCAGGCGCACGAACGAGGTGCGACGCACGTGCTGGCCGCCGCGCTGGCGCCAGTACTGGAAGGCCATCTTCAGCGCCACTTCCACGGCGGTCGAGCCGGAGTCGGAATAGAAGACCCTGCTCAGCTCTCCTGGGGCGAGCTCGACCAGACGAGTCGCCAGCTCGGCGGCACCGGGATGCGTGAGCCCGAGCATCGTCGTGTGGGCCACCCTCGCCAGCTGGTCGCGGAGCGCCCGATCGATCAGCGGATGACGATGACCGTGCACGTTGCACCACAGCGAGGACACACCGTCGAGGTAACGCCTTCCATCGGCGTCGATCAGCTCCGTGGCCTCGGCGCGCTCGATCACCAGCGGCTCCTCGTCACACCAGTCGCGCTGCTGGGTGAAGGGATGCCAGAGGTGTTCGTGGTCGAGTCGTTGGTATTGGGACGCGGCGTTGCGCCGCGGCACATGCATGTCAGGCGGCGAAGCCGCCGCATGTTCGTGATTGGCCGACACCGCAGGAAAAACTAGAAGGCGGGTCGGCGGCAAACCCCGGGTTTGGGTCGAAGGTCCAGCTCGTTCGATCATCCGTCCGCCGGTCCGCCTTCGCCGTGTGACGTGCATCACACGGACAACTATTTCTCTTGCGGAAAGGTTGCAAATTTGCAACTATTGTCCGCGTGGAACCAGCAACAGCGACCAAGGAAGAGGCGACGGTGGTCGAGACCACGCCCGAGATCCGCGCCACCGCGGCCCGCATCGCGGCGCTGTTCAGTCACGTCTTCCTCTTCGACCAGGGCCAGCAGCTGCGAGCGATCGAGGAGACCGGGCTGACGATGGCGCAGTGCAAGACCCTGTTGGCGCTCGCCGGCCCCGGTGAGAGCGCCGAGCCCCGTCACATCACTGAAATCGCCGAGCGCCTCGGCCTCTCGCTGCCGTCGATCAGCCGCGCCGTCGACGGCATGGTTCGAAAGCGCCTGATCACCCGGGTCGAGGATGAGCACGACCGGCGCGTGCGCCGGATCGCGATCGCCGCCAAGGGCGAGAAGCTTGTCGGCGAGCTGGTCTCGATGCGGCTCGCAGGTCTCGAGGCATTCGCCTCCACTCTCAGCCCCGCGCAGCGTCGCAAGCTCGACGCCGCGATCGACGCGCTTCGCGACCGCGAGGAGATCGCGACGACTTTCGAGGACCTGATCAAGAAGGGCGAGGGATGACCCGTTATCGACACTTGATCACGGAAGACAATCGCAAGTGGTGGACCCTCGGGGCCATGTGTTTTGCGCTCTTCATGGTCATGCTCGATAACACCGTGGTCAATGTCGCGCTGCCATCGATCCAGCGCGACCTCCATGCTTCGATCTCGTCGCTGGAGTGGACGATCAACGGCTACACGCTCACCTTCGCCGTCCTGATCGCGACCGGAGGCCGGCTTGGCGACATATTTGGCCGCCGGCTGATGTTCCTGTCGGGCGTGATCATCTTCGCGCTCACCTCCGCGACCGCCGGGCTCGCTCAGGATTCGACGATGCTGATCGCGAGCCGCGCAATCCAGGGCGTCGGCGCGGCCTTGATGATGCCGGCAACGCTGTCGATCATCACCCACACGTTTCCCGCAGCCGAGCGCGGCAAGGCAATCGGCACCTGGGCGGGGGTTTCGGCGCTTGCGCTCTCGATCGGACCCGTGGTCGGCGGCGCCCTCACCGAGTACGTGAGCTGGCGGGCCATCTTCTTCATCAACCTTCCCGTCGCCGCCGCCGCCGTGGTCGCAACCGTCTTTGCCGTCAGGGAGTCCCGGGACGAGAGTGTCGACCGCCGGGTCGACTATCCGGGTGTCGTGGTCCTCACGACCAGCCTCACCGCGATCGTCCTGGCGCTGATCGAGGGCAACAAATGGGGCTGGACGTCGACTTCGATCCTCTCCCTGCTGGTCGGCGGCGCGATCGGTCTGGCGCTGTTCGTGGCGATCGAGCTGCGAGTTTCGGCTCCGATGGTCGAGTTCGGGCTCTTCCGGACCCGGCAATTCATCGGTTCCAACCTGGTCGCGTTCATCATCACCTTCGCGATGATGGGGACGTTCTTCTTCATGGCGCTGTACATGCAGGACATCCTCGGCTACAGCGCGCTCGAGGCCGGGATCAGGTTCCTGCCGACGACGATGGTGATCGCCGTGATCGCGCCCCTTTCCGGCCGGCTCGCCGACCGTCTCGGCCCGGGGACGCCGATGAGCGCTGGGCTGGTTGTCCTCGCTGTCTCGATGTTCCTATTCGCCGGCATAGACACCGGCACGACCTATAGCGGCCTGATCGTCCCCTTCACCCTCATGGGGATCGGGATCGCGCTCGTCATGTCGCCGATGTCGACGGCGGCGATGAATGCGGTGAGCGTTGCGAAGTCCGGGGTCGCCTCCGGCGTCCTGCAGATGTCGCGCATGATCGGCGCCTCAGTCGGCATCGCGGCCACCGGCGCGATATTCCAGTCGCGGCTCGGCTCCGGCTTTGACCCGGGGCAGCTCGCGACGGCGCCCGAGCAGGCGCGTGCCACGTTCGTCAATGCGCTCGCAAGCGCGATGCTCCTTTCCGCATTCGTTGTCGTCACCGGGCTAGTCGTCTCCTTGACTCTGGTTCGCGGCGCCAGGACCAAGCGGGCGGACATGCACGAAGCCGCGGTGGAGAGTGCCGAGGCTCTGCCCGCAGTCACTGTCGCGGAGGAGGCGCGCCAGAGAGTGGCCGCCGCCCACGCCGATGGCTGAGTTCCGGACCGTCCTCGTTCGCGGCGTGCCGCGTTTCGTGCCTAGGCCGGCAGCTCGAGCCCCGGCCACGACTGCGGATGCGCAAGGTCAAGCTGCGGCAGCGTCGCCAGCTCGGCGCCGGCAAGGGACTCCAGCGTCGCTCGGTTCGATGCCTGCACCGGGTCGGGATCGGTGGGCCAGGGGGTCAGCACGACCAGGCTCACCTCGAGTCCGGCCGAGCGCGCCGCTTCCAGCGTCAGCAGGGTGTGATTGATCGTCCCCAGTACTGGCGGCGCGGCGACGACCAGCGGCAGGGCCAGCTCGCGGGCCAGATCGCGGACGAGATAGCCCGGCGCCAGCGGCACCATCAGGCCGCCGACCCCCTCGCAGACGAGGATGTCGGCCCTGGCCCCGGCCAGGCGGGCGGCGCGCAGAAGCCGCGGCGGCTCGATCCGCTCGCCGGCGACCTCGGCGGCAAGATGAGGCGAGGCGGGCGGGTCGTATCGGTAGGGCGCGATCTGGTCGTCCGACTGGTCGCTGCCGGCGGCGCGGCGCAGCAGCTCGTGATCGGCCTCGCCCGGCTCGGAGAGGCCGGTGACCGCGGGCTTGAAGACCGCGACCCGTTGACCTGCGGCGGCAAACGACCGCGCGATCACCGCAGCGACGACCGTCTTTCCCACCTCGGTGCCCGTGCCGGTTACGAAGATGCCGCGCAAGGCGGTCGCCGCCTCGTTCCTAGGCTGCTTCTTCGAGCGAGGGAGCGGCCTCGCGGCGCTGCGGCTCGACCCACTGGCCTTCCTCCCACTCCTCGAGGCGATCGGGCGCCGGGCCTGACAACAGCCCGATTTCGCGGGCGGCGTCGCCCAGCACCTTGGCCGCTCGGACCAGCTCCGAGCTGCGATGGGTCGCCATCGTCGCCAGGCGCAGGCGCGAGGTTCCCTCGGGCACGGTCGGCGGCCGGATCGCCTGCGCGAAGACGCCTCGCTCCAGAGCCAGCTCGGAGAGTTGCACGGCTAGTTCGGGGTCGCCGACGATCACCGGGACGATCTGGGTCTCCGATTGCGCCAGCGGTAGCCCCTCGGCGTGCAGGGCCTCGCGCATCGCCTTCGCGTTGGCCTGCAGCCGCTCGACCCGTTGAGGGTTGGAATCGAGCAGCTCCAGCGCCGCGACTGCGGCGGCGACGCAGGGCATGGCCGGCGCGGTGGAGAAGATGAAGGGTCGCGCGACGTTGATCAGGTAATCGACCACCTCGCTGCCGGCGCAGACGTAGGCGCCGTAGCTGCCGAGCGCCTTGCCGAGGGTCCCGATCACCACGTCGACCTCGTCCGACATTCCCGCCGCCGCCACCGACCCGCGACCACCGGGTCCAATCGCCCCGGTGGCGTGCGCCTCGTCGACCATCAGCCGGCAGTCATAGCGGCGCGCCAGAGTGGCCAACCCCCCGATCGGCGCGATGTCGCCATCCATCGAGAAGACCCCGTCGGTGACGATCAGCGACCCGCGGCCCTGCGCCTTTCGCAGCCCCCATTCGAGGTGGTCGAGGTCGGCGTGCCGGTAGGGGAAGGTCTCGGCGCGCGCGAGCCGGCAGCCGTCGATGATGCTCGCGTGGTTGAGCTGGTCGGAGAAGACGACCTCGCCGTTACGGGCCAGGGCGGCGATCGTGCCGGTGTTGGCGAGGTAGCCGGAGCCGAACAGCAGCGCGGCGTCCTTGGCCTCAAAGGCGGCCAGCTTCTTCTCCAGCCGGCGGTGAAGCTTCATGTTGCCGGAGATCAGCCGCGAGGCTCCGGCGCCGACCCCCCAGCGCATCGCCGCCTCGGCGGCGGCTTCGCGGACACGGGGATGGTCGGCGAGCCCGAGGTAATTGTTGGAGCAGAGCAGCAGCACCGGCCGGCCGTCGAGCAGAACCCTGGGGCCCTGCGGCCCGCTGATCATCCTCAATCGCCGGTGAAGGCCGCGCTCCCGCAGCTCATCGAGCCGGTCGGCGATGTCGGTCACCGATGGCTCCTGTTCGCCATCAGTCACCCCACCCGGCGGGTTGCTCCGCAGCCTCGCTCGGGTACGGCGGTGGCTTGCGCTTGGTCTTGATCACGCGCAGCTGGGTCGACGGGTCCCAGAAGTTCGCCTCCGCCTGGCTGTCGATCAACTCGTCGATCGGGTTGCTCGGCGTCTCCCCGTCGAGCCACCCGGCGCGGTTGTCGGGCCGCGGGTTGGCGCCGTTGTCGGGCTGGCGCTTGGTGTTCAGGCCGAGCTCCTCGAACATCCCGCGGTCCTCCTCCGGTTCCGCCCCCAGGGTGGTGAGGAAGTTGCCCATCATCACCCCGTTCAGCCCGGCCTTGACCGCCAGCGGCTGAAGCTCGCCGAGGTTCTCGACCCGTCCGCCGCAGAGCCGGAACAGGGCGCCGGGGATGATCAGCCGGAAGATCGCCACCCACTTGACGACCTCCCAGGGGTCCATGGGGGAGCGCTCACCGAACTTCGTCCCCGATCGCGGGTTGAGCAGGTTGATCGGTACCGAGGTGGGATTGATCTCCGACAGCTCGAACGCCATCTCGACGCGCTGCCGAGGGGTCTCGCCGAGGTTGAGGATGCCGCCGACGCAGGTCTCGAGTCCCGCCTCCTTGACCGCCTGGATCGTGCGCAGGCGGCCCTCGTAGCGGACCGTGGTCGAGACCTCCGGGTAGTAGGAGCGCGACGACTCGACGTTGTGGTGAACGCGCTGGATGCCCGCCTCGCGTAGCTTGCGGGCGCGGTCGGCCGACATGTGGCCGATCGAGGCGCAGCGCTTCAGGTTGGTCTGCTCGGCGACCAGCCGCGCCCCGGCCAGGACCTTCTCGAAGTCCCGCTTCGAGAGCCCCTGGCCCTGGGTGACCATGCAGAAGCGGTGTGCGCCGGCGGCCTCGGCCGCGCGGGCGTGCTCGAGCATCTGATCGGGCTCCATCATCGCGTGCATCGGCGTGTCGGCCTCCGCGTAGCGCGACTGGGCGCAGAAGCCGCAGTCCTCGGCGCAGCCGCCCGACTTGGCGTTGACCAGTGAGCACATGTCGGTCGAGTCGCCGAAGTTCTCCCGGCGCACCTCCCAGGCCCGCTCGACGAGAGCCATGATCTCGTCGCGGTCAGCCAGGTCGCCGAGCCGCAGCGCCTCGTCGAAGGTGATCAGGGATGGCATAAAGAGCGATAGAAGAGTCGGCGCAAGGCTACGAGGGTGCCCGGACGGCGCGACGACGCCCGCAATGGCGCTCGCCACCGCCCTGCAAACCGACCACTGAGTCAGCGCAACAGATGCGATGTGCGGCTGTTGCCGGGGTCAGGAGTGGGGAAGTTGGCGCCAAACCATTGCGGCGGCTGCGCCGCATAGACTCGGCGCTCGGTGAGCAGAAGGCGGATTCGCAGGCGGCGGGCGGGGGCCGCGGTCGTGCTCGGCGCCGTGGCGACGGCGATCGGCGTGCACTCGACGCTCGACGAGGCCGGCAGGTTGGCGCCGACCGGTCCCAGCGCCGCCGATCTGACCGTCGGCCAGCTCGCCGGTGAGCGACTCGTCGCCGGCTTCGCCGGCCCCAAGCCGCCCTCCGAGTTGCGCCGCATGATCCACCGGGGCAGGCTCGCGGGAGTCGTGCTGTTCTCGGACAACTTCGGCAGCGGCTCCGAGGCCCGTCGCCTGATTCGCGCTCTGCAGTCGATCCGCCGGCCAGCGGGCCTGCGCGACCCGCTGCTGGTGATGGTCGACCAGGAGGGCGGGCAGGTGAAGCGCCTCCCCGGCGCGCCGCAGGCCTCGGCTGGCGAGATGGGGAGTCGCGGAGCCTCCTACAGCAGCCGCCAGGGACGGCTGACGGCGCGCAATCTGGCCGGCGTTGGCGTCAACGTCGATCTGGCGCCGGTGCTCGACGTCGGACGCGCCGGGGGCGCGATCGAGACCGAGGACCGCAGTTTCGGCGCCAGCGGGTCGGGGGTTTCGGAGACCGCCGTCCCGTTCGCTGTCGCCCTGCAGGCCGGTGGAGTGGCCGCGACCGGCAAGCACTTCCCTGGGCTCGGCGCCGCCGACGTCAACACCGACGTCGCCGTGGGGCGGATCGATCTGCCGGCGGAGACGCTGCGCGAAGTCGACGAGGCGCCCTTCCGGGACTTCGTCGCCGCGGGCGGCAAGCTGGTGATGATCAGCTCGGCGGTCTATCCGGCCTTCTCGGAGCGGCCCGCCGCCTTCGCTCGCACGATCGCAACCGGCGAGTTGCGCGACCGGCTCGGATTCGACGGAGTCTCGGTCACCGACGATCTGCAGTCCTCCGCCGTGCAGGCCTTCGGCGGCTCGGCGACGGTGGGCAGGGCAGCCGTCGCCGCGGGCACCGATCTGCTGCTCTTCCGCAGCTTCCGGGCCGCCGCGCAGGCCGGATCGGCATTACGGGCGGCGCTTCGCACCCGGGCGCTTGCCAGGGCCGAGTTCGAGCCCTCGGTGCAGCGGGTGCTCGACCTGCGAGCTTCGCTGGAAGGCTGACTCGGGGCCGAGCGTGAAGCAGTCGCTGGCTTTAGGGGACCATCTCGAGGTGGGCTACCAGCACGTAAGAATCGGCTAGGTCGTCCATGCGGATCCGGGCAACACCACCGCTCGGCGAGAGCTCTTGGAGGACTCCGGCGACGGACGCTCCGTTCTTCCGGTAGTGCCTGCGCCACTCCGGCCTGATCTGGACTGAACCACCTGGCGTCATGGCTGATTAGCTCCGATCTTGGTTCTTGTGACCTTGATCGGCTCCCTGACGCCGCTCGATTACCGAAAAGGGAATCGCTCTTCGGTAAAGAAGGAGGCGGACCTGCAGGAACTAGGTAGACGGGCAGGAGCCTGCTCGGCAGAGCAAGCGCACCTCAGGTCCCGCCCACCGTTACGTCGCCCGCCAGTGACTCCCAGAGGTAGATCGAGGCGAGGCTGCGGTGCGGGCTCCAGCGTTCGCCGATCTCGGCCACCTCGGCCGGGGACGGCATCTCCTCCAGCCCGTAGGCGAGCTGAATGGCCTTGCGGATCCCGAGGTCCCTGCCGGAGACGATGTCGGGCCGCTCGAGGTGGAAGATCAGGAACATCTCGGCGCTCCACTGGCCGAACCCGCGCACCGCGACGATCTCCTCGATCACCTCCTCGTCGCTGAGCTCCTCGAGGCGATCCAGCTCCAGCTCGCCGCTTTTGACGTGCGCGGCGAGGTCGCGGATGTACTCGACCTTGCGGCCCGACAGGCCGGCCCCGCGCAGGTCGTCCTCGGAGGCGGCGAGGATCTGCTCCGGAGTCGGCGTCGTGCCGCCGAACATCTCGAGGATCCGTCCGTGGATCGTCCGCGCCGCCTTCGAAGAGAGCTGCTGGCCGACCACGGTGCGAAGCAGCGCGCCGTATGCGTCGGGTTTCGGCTCCCCGCGGCGCCGCTGCGCGGCGCTGCGCTCGCCGAGGCGCTCGATCAGCTCCCCCATCACCGGGTCAGCGGCGGCGAGCTCGGCGCGGGCGTCGCTCAGCGTCCGCGCCACTTCGGCTTTCGCTTCTCCGCGAATGCGGTGATCGCCTCGCGGAAGTCCTCCGACGCGAGCGAGGCCTCGCGCAGCTCGACCAGTTCGACCTCCTCTTGCGGCCTCAGCACGGGGTGGGCGTTGAGCGTCTCGATCGCCCGCTTGTTTCCCTTCAGCGAGAGCGGCGCGTTGGCGGCGATCCTCTCCGCCAGCTCCACCGACGAGCGATCGAGGTCGTCGTCGCCGACGACGTCCTGGACCAGCCCGATCTCACGCGCCCGCCGGGCGCCGATGTTGCTGGCGGTGAGGAACATCTCCTTGGTGCGCGCGAGGCCGACCGCGTCGAGGAAGCGGCGCAGCCCCGTGTGCCCGTAGATCAGCCCCAGCTTCACCGGCGGCATCCCCAGTCGCGCCCCGCCGCTGCAGATGCGCAGGTCGCAGGTGATCGCAAGCTCCAAGCCGCCGCCGAGGCAGTCGCCGCCAATCGCCGCGACGGTCGGCCAGGGATGATCCGCGATCGCCTCGATCGCGGCGTTGAACGGATGGGCGACCAACGCCCTCGCGTCGCGCTCCAGGCGCTCGTCAGAGATGCCGGTTATGTCGTAGCCGGCCGAGAAGTGCCCCTCCGAGCCGGTGATCACGACGCAGCGCAGCTCGATTCCGCGGTCCAGCTTCGGCATCACCTCGGCCAGCGCGTCGAGGATGTCGTGGTCGAGGGCGTTGCGCTTCGCCGGGTTGTTGATCCGAAGCCGCGCAACCGCCTCGGCGGGCTCGTCGAGCAGGAGCTTTCCTGCGGCCAGTTCTTCGGTCATCTACTCCAGGACGACCAGGGTGTCGCCTTCGCTCACCGACTGGCCCTCCTCGCAGCGGATCTCCTTGACGGTGCCGTCGTCCTCGGCCTCGACCGGGATCTCCATCTTCATCGACTCGAGGATCACCACCGTGTCGCCCTCGGAGACCTGGTCCCCGACCGCGACCTCGATCTTCCACACGTTGCCGGTGATGTGGGCTTCGATGTTCGCCACGGCGCGGCACAATACCCGCCGCGTGGGAGCAGAGAATGAAACAGGGGGGCGTCCGCGGGTCGCGATCGTCGCCGCCCGCAACGAGGCCGACACGGTCGCGGCGACCCTGCGAGCGCTGGCGCAAGCACTGCCGGGGGTCGAGCTGTGGCTCGCCGACGACGCCTCCGGCGACGGCACCGCCGAGACGGGGATGGCGGCCGGCGCCCAGGTCGTCAGCCGCCGCCGCCCGCACGGAAAGGGCGCCAACGTGACCGCGGCCGCCGAGGCGGTGCTCGGCGACGGCCCCGAGCCCGGCGTCGTGCTGCTCTGCGACGCCGACCTCGGGGAGTCCGCCGGGAAGCTGGTGCGGCTGGTGGAGGCGGTTGAGGCGGGGGAGTGCGACCTCGCCGTCGCGAGCTTCGAGAATCGGGTCGGGGGCGGTTTCGGCGTCGCCCTCGGCTTTGCCGGCTGGGCGATCCGGCGGCTCTGCGGAGCGCAGCCGCAGGCGCCGATCTCGGGCCAGCGGGCGATGCGCCCGCAGCTCCTGCGACAGACGCTGCCCCTCGCCGACGGCTTCGGGATGGAGATCGGGATCACGGTGGACGCGGTGCGTGCCGGCTACCAGCTGCGCGAGTACGAGCTCGACCTCGAGCACCGCGCCAGCGGGCGTTCGCCGCGCGGCTTCGCCCACCGCGCCGTGCAGCTGCGGGACTTCGTCCGCGCTTACCTCAGCCGGCGGCGACCGCGCGGATAGGCTGGCCGCGCATTGATCCTCGCGATCGACCAGGGAACGACCGGTACCACCTGCCTCGTATTCGACGAACAGGGTCGGATCGCCGGTCGCGGCTACAGCGAGTTCGAGCAGCACTTTCCCCAGCCCGGCTGGGTCGAGCACGACGCCGCCGAGATCTGGGACGTGACAAGGCAGGTCGCCACTCAGGCGATCGTCGACGCCGGCATCCAGGGGGCCGATCTGGACGGGATCGGGATCACCAACCAGCGCGAGACGGTGGTCGCATGGAACCCCGGCACGGGGGAGCCGATCGGCAGGGCGCTGGTCTGGCAGGACCGCCGCACCGCGCAGCGCTGCGACGAGCTGAAGGCCGCCGGCCACGAGGACCTGGTGCGCGAACGCACCGGGTTGGTGATCGACCCCTACTTCTCGGGCACCAAGATCGAGTGGATGCTTGACAACGTCGAGGGGGCCGACCGCGCCGTCTTCGGCACGGTCGACTCCTGGCTGCTGTTCAAGCTCACGGGGCGCCACGCGACCGACTACTCCAACGCCTCGCGGACGATGCTGTTCGACATCCGCCGTCTCGCCTGGGACGACGACCTCTGCGAGCTGCTCGGAGTCGACCCGGCGCGGCTCCCCGAGCCGGTGCCGTCGTCGCAGGTCTACGGCGCCACGTCCGAGTTCGGCGGTGAGGTGCCGGTGGCGGGGATCGCCGGCGACCAGCAGGCCGCCCTCTTCGGCCAGGCCTGCCATGAGCCCGGGATGGCCAAGAACACCTACGGGACCGGCAGCTTCGTGCTGCTCAACACCGGCAGCAAGGCACCCGAGCCGGGAGAGGGATTGCTGGCCACGGTCGCCTGGGGCCTTGACGACCGCACCGACTACGCGCTCGAGGCGGCGGTTTTCGTCACCGGTGCCGCCGTGCAATGGCTCCGCGACGGCCTCGGGATTCTCGACGAGGCGGCCGAAAGCGAGGCCCTGGCGGCGTCGTTGGACGGCAACGACGGCGTCTACTTCGTGCCGGCGCTGACCGGCCTCGGCTCTCCCTATTGGGATCCCTACGCGCGCGGCACGATCGTCGGCCTCACTCGCGGCAGCGGCAGAGCGCACCTGGCGCGCGCGGCGCTGGAGGCGATCGCCTATCAGACGGTCGACGCCGTGCGCGCCCAGGAGGCCGCCTCCGGCAAGCGGCTCGAGTCGTTGAAGGCCGACGGCGGAGCGGTCGCCAACTCCTGGCTGATGCAGTTTCAGGCCGACGTCCTCGCCTCCCCCGTGATCGTCCCCGAGATCGCCGAGACCACCGCCCTCGGCGCCGCCTATCTGGCTGGAATCGCGACCGGGCTCTGGAGCCAGGAGCAGGTGGGGGAGATGTGGCGCGAAGCGGCGCGGTATGAGCCGCGCATGGGCGACGACGAACGCGAGAGCCTGATGGAAGATTGGCGGCGCGCAGTCGAGCGCGCCCGGGGATGGGCCTCGGCCGAGGCCTAGGAGCGGCGGCAGCGTAACCAGCCCCCGAGCGGAGGGTAGGAGCCTCCAGCGACCCGGATTGGCGGAGAATCCGGCCCGGCGTATGGCAGAGATCAAGCCACAGGTCTACAAGGACCCTCGTCCATCGAGCTCCTTCAAGGGCTTTCACGAGCGCGCCCGCCGCCGCGGCCCGGACTGGGTCTATGACGTCTGCCGGATCATCCTCACCCCGCCGACGCTGTTGATCTACCGCAGCCGCGCGATCGGCTCGGAGAACGTTCCACAGACCGGGCCGGTGATCCTGGCTCCGAACCACTTCAGCCAGTGGGACCACTTCTTCGCCGCCGTCTTTCTGCGCCGCAAGGTCCGCTTCATGGCCAAGTCGCAGCTCTTCAAGCCGCCGTTCCTGAGCTTCATCCTCTCCCACGGCGGCGCCTTTCCGATCCGCCGCGGCCACCGCGACGAGGAGGCTTTCAAGACCGCCCACGCGATCCTCGGCCGGGACGACTGCATGCTGATCTACGCCGAGGGTGGGCGCTCACGCAGCGGCGGCCTCGGCGAGCCGCGACCGGGAGTCGGGCGGCTGGCCCTGGAGTCCGGCGTGCCGGTGGTCCCGATGGCGATTCACGGCTCGGCCGACGTGCGCGGCTGGAAGCGCTTCCGGTTCCCGAAGGTGACGGTGCAGTTCGGCGAGCCGCTCAGTTTCCCGGCCGAGGCGAAGCCGAGCCGCGAGCGCTCGCAGGAGGTCGCCAACGAGATCTTCAACGAGGTGCGGACGATGTACGTGGCTCTGGAGGAGAACGGCCGCCGCGGCGTGATCCGCTCCCTGCGCAAGGGCCTGCCGGCGCCGGAGCCGCGCGAGCCGACCCAGGCCGAGCACTAGGCACGGGCTACTCTGCGGCGATGAACGACGACTGGCGGGTGCGCGTCGTCCTTGGCGGAGACGCGCCGGCCGACGAGCTGATCGAGAACCTCGAAGTTCTCGGAGGGGCCACACACGACCTGAAAACCTCTTTCGATGACCGCGTCATCGTCTCTCGAGGTGACACCGAGGTCTTCTGTTACGCCGGCACCCCTGAGCAAGCCGAGAGCACCGAGGAGCTGATCCGCTCGCTGGCAGCCGAGAACGGCTGGCACCTGGAGTCTGACCTCAAGCACTGGCACGACGATGCGGAGGAGTGGGAGGACCCGGACGCCCCCCTTCCCGACAGTGATGCCGAGAAGGCGGTCGAGCGGGCGGCATTGATGCAGAGGGAGCGCCAGGAGGCGGCGCAGAGCGGCCACCCGGAGTTCGAGCTTCGGATCGACTGTCCCTCGCATCGCGAGGCGCTCGCCTTCGTGGAAAAGCTGCGCGCCGAGGGCCTGCCCAGCGTTCACCGCTGGAAGTACGTACTGGTTGGGGCTTCCGACGAGGACAGCGCCAACGAGCTCGCCGAACGCCTGCGCATCGAGGCGCCTGCCGGTAGCACCGTCAGGGTGGAGGGCACCTGGAAGGCGGTCCGCGACGAAACGCCGCCCAACCCGTTCGCGATCTTCGGCGGCCGGGGGACCTAGGCGTAGCGCTCTTCGAGCTGCTCGTAGAAGGAAGGGTCGTGGCCCGGGGTGATGATCGCGTGCGGGAACGTGCTGCGGAAGAGCTTCAGCTCCTGTAGCGAACGGCGCCAGTTGTGCATGTCGAAGGGGCGGGGTGGGGATGGTGCTCCGCCCTCGAGCTGGCGGTAGGTGTAGACGGCGTCGCCGCCGATCACGAAGTCGCGCTGCCCCAGATGGGCGACCACCGACAGGTGACCGGCGCTGTGGCCAGGGGTGTAGGCGAGGCGGATCGAGCCGTCGCCGAAGAGGTCGAAGGTGCGCGCAAAGCTCGCATATGACGAAACGTTGCCACGGGCGAAATCCACGGTCCGGTAGTCGAAGACGAAGTCGTAGTGGGCGGGCCGATACCCCTGAAGAGCCGGCTGGCGCGCCGTGGTCGCCGCGACCCACTCGGCCTCGCTGAGGACGAAGGTCGAGTCGGGAAACTCGGAGATCGCCGAGGCGTGGTCGAAATGCAGATGCGTCATCACCACGACCCCGACGCCGGAGGGGTCGATGCCGCGCTTGCGCAGCTGCGCCGGCACGTCCTCGCCCTGCCCGAGCTTCGGCGGCGCCACTCGCACGGCCAGCCGCCCGAAGTTCTGCCGCGGATCGGTGGCGATCGAGGGGTGAAGGCCCGTGTCGACCAGGACCGTGCCGGCGCTCGGATGGCGGATCAGGAACGCCGGGCAGGGGACGTCCCAGCGGTTCTTGCCCGAGAACAGGGCGCGGGCGAGCCGCAGCGTGAGAAACCTCCCACCCGGCGACTCCATCGTGTCCTTGGGCCAGCTGACGTGGCCCGCGATCAGCGGCTCGACGACCACGGTGGCGCCCTGCTTGCCGCCCGCGAGCGGCTCGTGAAGCGGCTTTGGCTCCGCGTGGATCTTCATCTGAACTGGCTCAGCCTAACGCCGGCACGGTGGCGGATAAGCTGGCCCGCCGATGCCTGAGAGCGATCCTTCGCGCATCTTCGCGCCTGGCCTGCTGGCCGGCAAGGTCTGCCTGGTCTCGGGCGCCGGCAGCGGGCTTGGGAGGGCGACGGCGCTGGAGCTTGCGGCGCTGGGCGCGACCGTGGTCGGCTGCGGCCGGCGGTCGGAGCCGCTGGAGCAGACAGCCGCGGCAGCGGCCGATCTCGACGGCTCCTTCGAGCCCGAGGCGGCCGACATCCGCGAGGAGGTGGCGGTCGAGCGCCTCGTCGACGGCGTGGTCGAGCGCCATGGTCGGCTCGACCTGCTCGTAAACAACGCTGGCGGCCAGTTCCTCAGCCCCGCCGAGGCGATCACGCCGAAGGGGTTTCGGACCGTTATCGAGCTCAACGTCCAGGGCACCTGGCTGATGACCCACGCCGCGGCCACCAAGGCGTTCATCCCCCAGCGCGAGGGCAAGGTCGTGAGCGTCACGCTCTCGCCCCACCATGGGATGCCGGGGATGGTCCACTCCGGCGCCGCCCGGGCCGCGGTCGAGAACATGATGCGGACGCTGTCGATCGAGTGGGCGCGCTTCAACGTCAAGCTCTGCGCCGTCGCCGCCGGCCAGTTCGACACCGAGGTGCTGCGCACGAAGTACCCGCAGCAGGTGGCCGAGAACGTCCACCGCACGGTGCCCCTGGGACGGTTGGGGACCCCCGAGGAGATGGCGTGGCTGGTCGCCTTCCTTGCCTCTCCGGCGGGCGACTTTCTCTCCGGCTGTGTGATCACGATCGACGGCGCCCGCGACAACTGGTTCGGGACCTGGCCGCCGGGCGGCGCCAGCGACGAGGCCGGCGAGCCGCTGGCGGAGGAGCGCCGGCCGAAGGACTAACGGCCGAGGCGGTCGGCCACCACCGCGCCCAGTCGGCGGTAGCCGGCGATCGAGGGATGGTCGCCGTCGGCGGTCAGGCGGCGCTGCATCAGGTTCGGGTTACGGGGATCGGCGAGGGTCTGGTTGAAGGGAAGCACCTGCAACGCGCTCCAGCTCCGCGGTGGTGTGGATCAGGCGGTTGAGGCGATCGATGAGCGGCGCGGCAACCGGGTAGCCGCGGTTCCAGGGCAGCACGTTGGCCAGCACCACCCGCAGGCCGAGCTGCTTTCCCTGCTCGACCATCTGCCCGAGGGTGGTGGCCGCATCGGTTACCGCGAGGCGGCGCAGCGCCGGCGGACCCTGAAGCGACCGGGCGATGTCGTTGATCCCGCCCTGCACGATCAGCACGTCGGCGCCGCGCGCACAGGCGCGCAGACGGGCAGCTATCTGCGAGGTCGGCTCGCCATAGACGCCGCAGTTGCGAAACCGAAGCCGCGGATCGTCTCGGTGCGCCCAGTACTCGTACTGGCTGCGGGGGTCGTGACCGAACCCGAGCGCCGCCCGGGCCCTGGGGCTGGGGTCATAGCCGGGGTTGCCGGCCGTGATCGAGTCGCCGAGCGCGGCGACCCGCATCAGGACCGCTCGGCCTGGCGTCCGGCCAGCTTGCGTTTGATTCCCCGATGACCCGCAGCCGGCGAGCATGCCGGCGACGGCGATCGCAGTCGAGGCGAGTGAGAGGCGCGTCGCGCGGCTCAGGCGCGAAGCCTGCCCTCCTCGATGCGGGCCGCGAGGTCTTTCGACTCCTCGCGGAGCCAGCGCCCGTCCTCGAACTCGATCGCGGGCAGCCGCTTCTGTCCGGTCTTCTCGATGACCTCTGCGCGCTTGCCGGGCCTGTAGGGCTCTTTGACGACTTCGTAGTCGACCCCAGCCTCGTCGAGTGCCTTCTGCACCCGCCAGCAAGGGTGGCCTTCGAGTTTCACCCAGCTCGCGCCGCACCGATGCAGCTTGACCGCCATACCGACCTCCTCCTCAGATGTACATCCCGCCGAATTGCCCGCCGGTCACGTTGAGCACCTGGCCGTGCACGTAGTTGGCCATCTCAGAGGCCAGGAACAGCACCGGTCCCGCCGCCTCCTCCGGCTGCGCCGGACGCCCGAGCGGGATGATCGCCGAGGCCATCGCCCGCATCTGCTCGGGGATGCCAAGCTCGACCTCCTCGCCGCCCGGAGTGGTCATCTTCTGGCCCTCTTCCTTGGCCGCGGTGAGCCGCGTCTCGACGAAGCCGAAGGCGACCGCGTTGACGTTGATCTTGAACTGGCCCCACTCCTTGGCGAGGGTCTTGGTCAGCCCGACCACGCCCGCCTTCGCCGACGAGTAGTTGGCCTGCCCGGCGTTGCCCATCGTCCCCGAGATCGAGGAGACGTTGATCAGCTTGCGGAACACCTCCTGGCCCTCGGCCGCCTCGGCTTTGGCCGCCTCGCGCCAATGTGGGGCGAGGGCCCGGGCGACGCGGAAGGGGACGATCGTGTGGATGTCGAGCATCGCCTGGAACTGCTTGTCCTCCATCCGATGCACGACGCCGTCCCAGGTGTAGCCGGCGTTGTTGACCGCGATGTCGACCGATCCGAACGCGTCGACGGCGGCCTCGACCAGCTTGTCGGCGGCACCGTCCTCGGTGAGGTCGCCGGCGTGGACGGCGGTCTCCCCGTCGATCTCGCCGGCGGCCTGCTCGGCGACGTCGGCGTCGAGGTCGTTGATCAGCACCTTTGCTCCTTCGGCGACGAACCGCTCCGCCGTGGCCCGCCCGATGCCGCGAGCCGATCCGGTGACGATCGCGCTCTTGCCGTCAAGTAGTCCCATCTGTGTGCGTTCTCCTTCCAGGGTCTTCCAAGTCGGCGGAACGCTATAGGTAGGCGCGATCGGGCGGTCGGGTTGGGGCAGGAAGCACCGCTGCCCCGCCGAAATCGAGGCCATGGAGGGAACGGAGCCACCTCAGCCGGCTATCCCGTCGCCCGGCGCGGTCTCGGACTATCCGGTCACCTTCTCGGTCGACTACCCGGATCGCAAGCTGAACCGGGTCAGCACCGCATTCCGGATCTTCGCCGCAATTCCGATTTTCATCGTCGCCACCTCGATTCACGGCGCCTTCTGATTTTTCCCGCGCTGATGATCGTCTTCCGTCAGAAGTATCCGCGACTGGAACCTCCAGCTGCTGCGTTTCACGAATCGGATCAACATCTATTTGAGCTTGATGGACGACCGATATCCATCTACCGACGAGCAGCAGTCGGTCCACCTCGACTTCCCCTTTCCCGACGCCAAGGTCGACCTCGACCGGGGAATGCCGCTGATCAAGTGGTTGCTGGCAATCCCGCACTACATCGTGCTGATCTTCCTCCACATCGGTGCCTTCTTCGCGGTGATCTTCGTCTGGTTCGCGATCCTCTTCACCGGCCGCTATCCGCGGGGCGTCTTCGACTTTGTAGAAGGCCTCTATCGCTGGGACAACCGTGTGCTCGGCTACGCGTTACTACTGGTCACCGACAAGTACCCGCCTTTCCGGTTCGATCCCTGAGCTGGCGCGTCGATAGAGACGGAGCGAAACGACCCGCTGGTACACCGAATTCGTCTAGGTCCGGCGAACGGGTCGAAGCGGGACCGGAGAGGCGGCGGGGACCGGCGACGCGGCGGGAATCGGAGACGCGGCCGGAATCGGGGAGGTCGTGGGGAAAGGCGATGATGGGCCGGACATGGTGCCTCCTCGAAGGGCGACGTTCTAGAAGTATGAATCAATAGGGTAACATAGTTTCATGAATAAGAATTCCGGAACTCAAGCCAAGGAATCATCGAAAGCCACCGCCAGCGGTTGGGACTTCCTCACCAACCACGCCCACGTTCTGCTCTGCGTCGCCGATGACCCGGGCATCCGCCTGCGCGACATCGCCGCCGCTGTCGGCATCACCGAGCGCGGTGCGCACAAGATCCTCTCCGAGTTGGTCGACGAGGGCTACGTGCTGCGCGAGCGACACGGCCGGCGAAACCGCTACAAGGTCAAGCCTGAACTGCCCCTCCGGCACCCGCTCGTCCATGATCGAGAGATCGGCGACCTGCTCAAGGTGCTGCTGAGACCGGAACGGCCCAACAGGCATGGCGGACGAACGAGGAGGTCAAAGACAGATCGAGCGATCGCCCGCTAGGTCGCCGCTCGACGAGTCGTTCGCGTGGGCGCGGGCATCAGCGCGGCACCAGCGATGACCAGGCCAAAGGCGAGCATGCGGCCGGTGATCGCCACGGCCCGGTGCCGATCGGGTCACGAAATACCAGGATGCCGCCAACGATCGCCGTCAGATTTGCCGCGACCGACTGTGAAGGCGATGACTTCGACGCCGGGGCCGAGTTGCAGGCCTCGGGCCGACGCATAGAAGGCGATCACCGAGGCGGCAAGCGCCGCAAACGTCCACGGGCTGATCAGGTCGAGCACACCCCCTTGAACGGCATGGCCTTGAACGGCATGGGTCAAGTACTTGATCGCGATATCGGAGATACCGAACAGTGCGCCAGCGGCTGCGCCGAGCAACATGCCCTGCCCAGCGGGCGATAGTGCGAGGCGATGGGAGAGCAGGGCGAGGCTGGTGGCGAGGACAAGGATGGTGCATTCGACGACGATCAACGCGGCCAGCGCGTAGCCCGGCGCATCGCCGGCCTGGCGACCCGAGGTGAGCCCGATGACTGCAAGCCCGACCGCCGTGATCAGCAGGCCGATCCATTGCCGGCGCCCGAGGTGAAAGCCGAAATAGCGTTCGGCGAGCACGGCCAGGAACACCAGTCCGCCGGCCAACACGGCTTGAACGATCGACAGCGGCGCCAATGCAAGCGCGCCGACGTGAAGGCCCCAGGCGCCAACCGACACGATCCATCCCAGCGTGAACCACCTGGATTGAAAGAGGCCGATGGCGCTTCGCAGGGGATGTTGAACGCTGACGAGCGGCGCTGCGACCGCGCCGCGCTGCTTGAGCAGAAAAGCAGCGTTCGTGGCGATGGCACAGACCAGGGCGAGGGTGAGTCCTGCGATCACTCGGGGTCATTCTCCCCTGTCGTGGCCACGCCTCGGTTTCTTTGACCCGGCGAGCGGAGGAGCTAGACGGGGGCGCTGGCAGAAGTGCCGAGCCGCTCGCGGGCCTTCTGGACCGCCGCCACAGAGGTATGGACCGCGCCGGCGATCTGCGTATTGGTGCGACCGGGTGTCCGTCTCACCTCGAACTCGACGATGGTGGCTGCGCGGAGCCGAGCGCGCTCCTTGAGGGAAAGCGCCAACTCGCTCACGGCGGTGTCCGCCGCCAGCTCACGCCGACAGTGGAGACAGACTGGACCTTGGAGATTCTCGGTCCAGTTGGCAGGGAGCCCGCGCTTCTCCTGGCTGTCCATCAAGCGCACCTCGACGCCGCATTCGCCGCAGGTCCATCGCTCGCTTACAAGCGCTGGCTCGCTCATCAGCGCTGGGTGGTGACTCGTGGCGGGTCGCGGTGGGTGGAAGAGGCGCGGTGTTCGCGGAGTGCGGTACCGACTTGCTCCAGCACGTCAGGGCGACGTTGGAACTTGCGTTCGTATGTCCGCGTCCTCTGAAGCGTTTCCGTGTCAGCTCCCTCGAGCCCGGCCAGGATCTCCTTGACGCTGAGATCGTCGTAGCCGTGTAGTGGCTCTTGCCCGCGTAAGTAGCGGAGCTTGTCGAATACTGGATGCCGGTTCTTATGGGACCTCTCGTAGGCTTCGATCGCCGTCAACTCGACCTGCGAGTGCTTGGACAGCTCCGCGAGCAGGTTCTTGTCGCTGATCCGATCGTAGCCAGGAATAGGAAGCCGACCGTCGTCGGAAGGGGATGCCTCCGCGACACCGGCCTCCGCGACACCGACATGTGCGTCACGACCGGAGAAGCGCTGTTGCAGGGAGTTGATGATGGTCATTTGGTCTCCAATCGCTGGGATGCGGCCGAGGTCCGGCCACATAAACAGTGTACCTTGTTTCATGAACAATAATTCTAGAACTTCTATTTGGCTAAACATGGCAAGGAAGAGAGGTCGCCATGACCGACGCCCGAAGGGCCAGGCTGCCCGCCAGCTTGTCGGCCAGGATCGGCGGCGCGCTCGGATCGCTGTGGTCCGAGTACGCCGAAGATCGGCCGAGCGAGGTTCGAACCGAGATTCGCGGCAACGTGGTCACCTGCAGGCTCATCGATGCCGTGGGGGTGTTCAACAGGAGCATGATTGGCCCGCAGACCCACGACACCGTTCGCGGGGTCGGCAAGCTCACTCCGGCTGACTACAAGAGAGATGCGGTCGCCGCGGTTGTGAGATTGACGCGGCAGCGCGTCACGTCGTTTGTGAGCAGCCACGACCGGGACACCGATGTTGCGACCGAGATCTTCACCCTGGAGCCGTCGCTTCAGAAGGGCCGCCCGCGCTCGCTGTCGAGCGGCACGGCTAACTGGGGTCTAGGCTCAGTTAGAGCCACTGCGAGGTCGAGTGGCAGCTGACCGTGAGCGCGATCTGCGGTTTGAGGAGAGTTGCGATGAGTTTCCGGGTCGGCACCGGTCTCATTTCATGATCCCGGTAGCGTCCGATCCGACAATGGATCTGGGCGCGCGGGAGCGGCGAAGCCCAAGAGGAGGGTATGAAATGACTGAGCACAAGATCGGAACCCGCGAGGATTGGCAGGAGGCCCGAGACGAGCTCGCGAAGCTCGAGGCCGAGCAGGCGGAGCGAAACCAGGAGATCAAGCGCAAGCGTCTCGATCTCCCCTGGGTCCCGGTCGAGAAGGAGTACGAGTTCGACACCGAGGAGGGGAAGAAGACCCTCGCCGAGCTCTTCGACGGCCGCTCACAGCTGCTCGCCTACAACATCATGTACGGCCCCGATTACACGATCGGTGCCTGCCCCGGCTGCACCAGCCTGGGGGACGAACTCGACGGCACCCTCGTCCACCTCAATCACAGCGACGTGACGCTGATCTGCTTCTCGCGGGCTCCGATCGAGCGGCTGGCCGTCTACAAGCAGCGGATGGGCTGGCAGTTCCCCTACGTCTCCACCTACGAGACAGACTTCCCCTGGGACTTCAACCTCGCGATGACCGAGGAGCAAGCTCAGCAGATGCCCGAGGTCAAGGAGATGATCGACGACCCACCCGAGTGGCTTGTGGAATGGTCACAGCAGGTTGGCGCCGAGCTCAAGGACGGGCTGCGCGAGGCGCCTAGCTGGATCGCCTTCGCGCGCGACAACGGGACCGTCTACCACACCTACACGGTGGTTGCCCCCGACCCATTCGTCGCGCCCTACCACAGCTTTCTGCTCGATCGGACGCCGAAGCCCCAGCCCGACGAACCACGCATCTGGCGCAAGGACGAATACCCGGACTGACGCCGATTGGGAGTTCGCGGAGAGCTAAAGCCCCATCTGCTTGCCGAGGATCACCTTCATGAGTGGCAAGGCGAGAATGGGAGGACATGCGAGATCAGCAAAGGACATCAATCCGCTGCAAATGAAGCTGTTCGAGGCAGACGGCGATGAACGGCCATGATCGGCCGATGCCGGACTGATGTGTCCGTTTTGTGTCCGCGTGGCGATCATGTAAGCGCCTTGGGGCAGTCGACGGTAGCGAGTAGCCTGATAGCTGAAATGGAAGGGACGCTTCGACTGCGCATCGAGTATGAGGAGGGGGATGACGGATGGGTGATCGCGCAGATTCCCGCCGTGCCAGGGGCGATGAGCCAGGGGCGCACGCGGGATGACGCGCGCGAGAACGTCCTCGATGCCCTTCAGCTTCTCCTGAGCCCTGAGCCGGCGTCTGAAGCCGGTGAGTCCGAGTCGGTCGAGCTAGCCGTAGTTCGGTGAAGCGGCGCGACCTCGAGCGCCACCTGCGCGCTCAGGGGTGCCGCAAGGTCGACGAGGGAGGCAACCACTCCCGCTGGGCCGGGCCTGGTGGCGCTCGGAGCGCGGTGCCCCGTCACCGTGAGATCGACTGGCGGCTCGCGAGGAAGATCTGCCAACAGCTCGGGATCGCTGCACCCAAGACCGGTCGCTAGGGCGGGAAGGCGGGGCCGCCGAAATTTCTCGCTGATCCCGCGCCTGGCCATTCGGGGACGCGTGGAGGACAGAGCGCAAGGCCTCTAACGAGCTTGAGGGTCGCGCGAAGTTTGCCGATGCCGTCAAGTGAGACGACCTAGCGCTAACTGGTTGTGGAGGATCGAGACGGGTCAGAACGATGCAGGTGATTGCGGGGATAGCGGTTATCGGTTTGCTCGGCGGCCTGCTCTACGCCCTGTGGGCAGTGATCCGGAGGAGTCGCCGGCGAACCCGCCGAATTGCGGAGCAACTTGGACGAGGAATCGAGCCGACGAGCACTCGATTGATCGTGCGCCGAAATCGCAAGGCCACCGCAGCATTCACGCTGTTCTTTGCCTACCTTGCGGCCCTGGGGATCAGCCAAGGACTCGCCAGCGGCTCATCCGGTGGCACGGTGTTCGGTCTCGTCGCTGCATTGCTGTCCGCGTTAGCACTGAGATTGACAATGGACCGAGCGCCAGTCCTCGTCCTCGACGGTCACGGCTTCGAGACCCGGAAAGCGGGGCTCATACCTTGGGATACCGTCGACGAGGTTCGCCTCGAGGGGTGGAAGGGGTACGTGACCCACTACGAGCTGTGTTTCAAGCTGAAGGAGGACGCTCGACTCGACGAGGACGTCACCGTCCCGCTTGATTGGCTCTCTCCGAGGTGGAACGACATCGTCGAAGGGGTGCAGGATCGGTTTGGACAACGAGTCTCCGTCGGCCGTGTTCCGCTGTCTGGATGAGCTGCGCCTTAGGGACCGTTCCGCCTAAACACCGAGGTCGAAGGCGATTGCACAAGGGCGCCTTTTGCCCCCTTCCACCACCGCACCCCTCACGCAGTATCACCTCGGTGATAGGGGATCAGATCGCCGAATCCAAATGGAGGGGTTGTCTTCCCGGTCAGGAACCGACTCCATCCGCAATCCTGCGCCTCCGCTCCGACCCCCTGACAGACTTGCCCAACGTTTGGGCAGGCACGTTTCGGCGGATTGCGCGAGTATCGCCTAAACGTCAAATCTCAGTGCCCTCCGTATAGATCCTTGTCTTCAGAGCCCGAACAACTGTTCGTCGCTCACCTAGGGTGCGTAATGTGTCGGGGGGCAAGGTCGGGTCTAGGAGACGCTCAGAGGGAAGAACATCCTCGGGTCCTAAGCGCGGATGAGCACTCGCGAATTGCAGGCCCGTTCACGTGGGGGGCGTGGACCGAACTGACTTGAGCAACTCGTTCAGCTCATCGCAAAGCGGCTGGAGCTCCTGCAGATAGTGGCCGTAGCGGAACACGAGACCCTCTCTGCCGAGCGCCCACACTCCCACCGGTTGCGCGTACGTCGTCTTCAGCATCGGGCAAGGAGTCCCGTTGCCAAGCCCTGCCAGGACACCCGGGACGAAGCGGTCCGCCTCCCCGAGCGGGACCCGCCGCGTCTTTAGCGGCCCTCGTACCTCAATGCCTTGAGGTCCGATCCGTACTCCAGCGGTCGCCAGACGACGAGCGAGCGTCAAACCGAGAGCCCCAATCCCGAAGCAGAACGCCGCGAGCATCAGGTTGTCCGCCAGCGTCTTGTGCAAGTGCGGGTTCGGAAAGAAGAAGATGACGATAAACACGAGGGAGATTGCGATGCTCACCCCTGCCGCACTGCGGGTCCGCCGCAGGTTGCGTATCCAGACGTTCGGAGCCACAGGCGCGGGGCCGCCCATTTGGTTCTGGTGTCGGGTTGACGACATGCCCGAAGAATGTCGGCAACGACAGCCGGGCAATAAATGCCGGGTCGAGCCTGGCGAGGCACCCCCGCCGCGATACCTATCTCCCAGATAAGCGTTGAAGGGAGCCACTTTGACCCCCAACCTCGCCCACCGACACACTATGAACCCAGTGCTTGGGTGCCTAGATGCGGTGGCGAATTGCGTCCACCGGCCGGCCACCTTTGCGAGGTCGGCAAACGCAGATCTTCCGTTTCATCGACTAGGGGGCAGAGAAAACGAGTCAATTTGCACTGATTCGGGACAAGGGAAACGGAGATGCATGCTCGCGCCGACAACCAACAGTCCAATGAACTCCTCTCACCCGAGCAGGTAGCGAATGCTTGCGGTCTATCCCGCCGCGCTGTCTATCGGGCGATCGCCCGCGGCGAGCTGCGCGCCGCCCGGCTTTGTCATCGACTACGGGTCCGGCCCAAGGACCTGGAGACGTGGATCTCGCGGCAGATGCTGCCGGCCCCGAGTCCGAAGGCCACCAGGAAAGGCTTCGTCAATTCCTCGCCGCGCGGTAGCTTGCGGGCGATGCTCGACGAGAACCAGCAGGAGTCTCAACGGTGAGCATCGAGCGGGTTGAGCGCAAGAGCGGCCATGTCTGGCGGGTCCGGTGGCGCGACGAGCAGGGGTGTGAGCGGTCGAAGGTGGTCGGCCGCAAGCGCGACGCCGAGGCGCTGGAAGCCGAGATCGTTCGGTCCAAGCGCACCGGCGAGCTCGACCTTCTCACCGGCGGCAAGGAGACCCTGGCCGAGTTCGGGCAGGAATGGTGGCGCCTATATGCCGTTCCCAACCTGGAGATCCGCACCCAGCGCAGCTACGCCGACCTCTGGGATCGGCACGTCCTGCCGCGACTCGGCGCGATGCGTCTGCGGGCTCTTACGCCCGAGGTGATCGAGGACTACAGGGCGGAGCTCGAGGCGGCCGGCGTCGGGCAGCCGACCGTCTATCGCGCGCTCGCGCTGCTTCAGCGTGCGGTCGAATGGCGCCACATCCAGCACAACCCGGTCAAGGTAGTGCGCAAGCCGAAGATTCGCCGGCAACGAGCCGTGAGGCCGCTCGCTCCACTCACCGTCGAACAACTGCGGGTCGCCGCCGGGGCGAGACAGACCCACGGTGACCGGGACGCGACGCCGATCAGTCTCCTCGCCTACGCGGGACTGCGCCCGCAGGAAGTGCTGGCGCTGCGCTGAGGTGATGTGCGCGAGCGCACGCTTCTGATCGAGAAGGCCTCCGACGGCCAGGGAGGGATCAAGTCGACCAAGACGCAGCATTCGCGAACTGTTCGGCTCCTCATTCCGCTCGCAGACGACTTGGCCGAGTGGCGGTTGTGGTGCGGGCGACCTGAAGACGACAGGCTCCTGTTCCCAAACATCCAAGGCGGAGTATGGAATGACCGCGGTTGGCAGACATGGCACCGCGACGCTTGGCATCCAGCTTGCCGTGCTGTGGGCCTGGAAGGCGTCCGGCCCTACGACCTGCGTCACAGCTTCGTTTCGTTGCTGATCCACGAGGGCCGCAGCGTCGTCGACGTCGCCCTCCAGGCGGGTCACTCACCGACCATGACCCTCGACGTCTACGCACACGTCTTCGATGAGTTCGACGTCAGCGAGGGTGTATCAGCTGAGGAGCAGATTCGCCGCGCCCGCGAGAGCGTTGATGTGTCCGTTTTGTGTCCGCCTGGCCCCGATCAGGTGGACGAGACACAGAAAATCCCTGCAAACACCTACAGCCCCATCTGCTTGCCGAGGATCTCCTTCATGATCTCGTCGGTGCCGCCGCCGATCGGGCCGAGCCGGGCGTCGCGGACGGCGCGCTCGATTCCGTACTCGCGCATGTAGCCGTAGCCGCCGTGGATCTGCAGGCATTCGTCGGCGATCTCGACCATCGCCCGCTGGGTCAGCAGCTTCGCCATCGTCACCTCGCGGATGCAGTCCTGGCCTTCGTGAAAGAGGCGCAGCGAGTTGTAGGTGAGCGCGCGCGAGGCCTCGATCTTGGTGGCCATCTCGGCGAACTTGTGGCGGATCGCCTGGAACTTGCCGATCGGGCGCCCGAACGCCTCGCGCTCCAGCGCGTACTCCAGGGTGCGCTCGAAGACCTTCTGCATCCCCCCGACGGCGCCGATCGACATGTCGAGCCGCTCCCAGGCGAAGTTGGCCATGATCAGTTGGAAGCCGCCGTTCTCGGTGCCGAGCAGGTTCTCGGCCGGGACCTCGACGTCGGTGAAGGAGAGCTCGCCGGTGTCGGAGGCGTGCCAGCCCATCTTCTCGAGCTTGCGCGAGACCTCGTAGCCGGGCATCTCGCGCTCCAGGACCAGGAAGGAGATCCCGTGGTGGCCGCCCTCCTGGGTCGTCTTGCAGGCGCAGACCAGGAAGTCGGCCCGAACGCCGTTGGTGATGAAGGTCTTCGATCCGTTGACGACGTAGCCGCCGTTCTCGCGCCGGGCGAAGGTGCGGATGCTGGCGACATCCGATCCGCCGCCCGGCTCGGTGATCCCCAGGGCGCCGATCTTTTCGCCCTTGATGCCGGGCACGATCCAGCGCTGGCGCTGTTCCTCTGTGCCGAAGTTGAAGATCGGCGGCATCGCGATCGAGGCGTGGGCGTTGAGCCCCGCGGCCACACCACCCGAGCCGCCGGAGCGCGAGAGCTCCTCGGTCCAGACGGCGTCGTGCAGGTAGGTGCCGCCCTGGCCGCCGTACTCCTCGGGGAACTTCAGCCCCAGAAAGCCCAGCTCGCCGCAGCGGTTGTAGAGCTCGCGGGGAAACTCGCGCGCCCGCTCCCACTCGTCGACGTGAGGGGCTATCTCCTTCTGGACGAAGCGGCGTACGGTCTCGCGCAGCTGCTCGTGCTCCTCGCTGAAGGGCGGCAGGATGGCGCGTTTGCCGCTGTCCCTTATGACGCTCATTCCGCCGTCTCCTCTGCTTCCAGCGAGCCGTGAGGCGAGCGGTCAGACGGGCTTTGCCCGTCTGCGGGGGCGGCGGGTCTCGGTGGGCTCCAGTCCTCGAGCATCGTGTGGCCGCGGCCGGCGTGGTCGAAGCCGAGCAGGTCGCCCTGCGGGTTCTTGCGGTTGCCGTGGTGGTAGGCGCGCACCTCGCAGATCTTTCCGTCGCGGAGCCGGAAGAACTCGGCCCCGCGGTTGATCCGCTTCTCGCCGGACTTGGGGTCGCGCCAGGTCATCGACCACTCGATGCAGGCCTCGTCACCCTGCTCGATCCCGCCCTCCATAAACCACTGGCCGTCGATCAGCTCCACGCCCCACCTGGCGTTCTCGCCGATCGCCTTCGACCCCTCGTGGGGCCCGAGGCGGGTGTAGTAGTGGACCGCGTCGTCGGTGAAGTGAGAAGCGATGAGTTCAACGTCGCCCGTGTTGAGCGCCGCGTAGTAGGAGCGGATCTGATCGAGGTTCGACACGAGGAACGAGGAACGTTCCTAAAGCCCGTATGACCTGCCGATGACATCCAGCATGATCTCGTCGGTGCCGGCGCCGATGCGGTTGAGGCGAACGTCGCGATAGGCGCGCTCGATCTCGTATTCCTTCATGTAGCCGTAGCCGCCGAGGATCTGAACGCACTCGTCGGCGACCTCGCAGCAGATCCGCGATGCATAGAGCTTCGCCATCGTGATCTCGCGCACCGGGTACTCGCCGTTGGCGAAGCGCCAGGCGGTCGCGTAGGTGAACTGCTTCGCCGCCTCGATCTTGGTCGCCATCTCGGCGAACTTGTGGCGGATCACCTG
Source organism: uncultured Solirubrobacterales bacterium (assembly GCA_963740555.1). Classification (GTDB taxonomy): domain Bacteria; phylum Actinomycetota; class Thermoleophilia; order Solirubrobacterales; family 70-9; genus Mayfieldus. Next base: position 446,470 of record CAVUES010000003.1, on the reverse strand, counting down.
GAACTTGCCGATCGGGCGCCCGAATGCCTCGCGCTCCTGGGCGTACTTGAGGGTGTTGCTGAACATCCGCTCGGCTCCGGCGTGGCAGCCGGCGGCGGCCACCAGCCGCTCGCCCTGGAGCTCCCAGCTGATGTGGTAGAAGCCCTTGCCGATCTCCCCGAGGACGGCGTCAGCCGGGACGCGGACGTCCTCGAAGGCCAGCTCGCCGGTATCGGAGGCGTGCATTCCCATCTTCTCCAGCTCGCGCGAGACGCTGAAGCCGGGGACGTGGTTTCCCTCCTCGTCACGCAGGTCGACGACGAAAAGCGTGATGCCTTCGTGTCGCGCCTGGGGGTCGGTCTTGGCGACCAGGACGATGAAGTCGCCCCGCGGGCCGTTGGTGATGAAGGTCTTGGAGCCGTTTATCACGTACTCGTCACCGTCGCGGATCGCCGTCGTGCGGATCCCGGCGACGTCGGACCCGGCGCCCGGCTCGGTGATCCCGAGGGCGCCGATCTTCTCTCCCTTGATCCCGGGGACCAGGTAGCGCTGCTTCTGCTCCTCGCTCCCGAGCAGGTGGATCGGGGGCAGGACCATGTCGGTCTGCACCGCGAAGCCCATGTTGGTGCCGCCCGATCCCGAGTAGGCCATGCACTCGGCGCGGACCAGCGAGTAGTAGTAGTCGCCGCCCTGGCCGCCGTACTGCTCAGGGAAACAGAGGCCGAGGAAGCCCAGCTCCCCAGCCCGGCGCATCACCTCGCTCGGCCAGTGGGTCTCCTCCCATTCGTTGCGGTGGGGGTAGAGCTCCTTCTCGACCCATGCCTGCATCGACTCCCGCAGGGCCTCGTGCTCGTCGCTGAAGATGAAGTGCTTGCGGCCCGTCCCGTGTTCGGGCTTGATGACGGTCGAGGCGCCGTTGGTCGTCGCTGTTGCCACTGGTGGTCTCCTCCTGGTCGATCTCTGGCCGCGAACTCGACTTTTTGCCTGACATAGGGCCCCAAAGTCGAGTTCGACGGCGGGCTGCGGGATTTCGGCGCTTGGGCGCCGCCGGGCAGAGTGGACAGTAGCACTTCTTACTTCCAACTTGGTGCTATCGTGGCGGCGGTGAGCGCGGAGCGAGAGAAGGTCCTCTTCGAGGTCGCCGACGGGGTCGCGACGGTGACCCTCAACGACCCCGAGAAGCGCAACATGCTCTCCGGCCAGATGCTGGCCGAGCTGGTTGAGGCGATGGAAAGGTCGCGCGATGACGACGAGGTTCGCGCAGTGGTGTTGACCGGGGCCGGCGAGAAGGTCTTCTGCGCCGGCGCCGATCTCGGCGGCTTCGGGGCCGACGCGCCGCTGGTCGACAAGCACTTCGCCTCCGACCTCTTCCTCGAGTTCTTCCGCCTGATGCCGAGGCTCGGCAAGCCCTCCCTGTGCGCGCTGAATGGGCACGTGCTCGCCGGCGGCATGGGCCTGGCGCTGTCCTGTGACCTGCTGGTCGCAAAGGAAGGCGCGACCTTCAGCACCCCCGAGATCAACGTCGGCGCCTTCCCCTACATGATCATGGCGATCGTCTACCGCAACGTCCCGCGCAAGAAGGTCAACGAGATGATGCTGCTCGGCGAGCGGATGAGCGGCGAAGACGCGGTGCGCTTTGGGCTCGCCAACAAGGTCGTGCCGGCGGAGGAGTTCGACGGCGCGGTCGAGGAGTGGGCGGCCAAGCTGGCCTCGAAGAGCCCGCTGCTGATGAAGATCGGGCACGACGCTATGTACCGCCAGCAGGACATGGCGCTCGACGACGCGCTCGAGTTCCTGCGCAGCCAGCTTTCGCTGACTTTCACGACCGAGGACATCCGGGAGGGCGTGCAAGCGTTCTTCGAGAAGCGCGAGCCGAATTGGAAAGGGCGGTAGGCGTGGCGAAGGCTAAGCAGGGTCAAGACAACCCCGGCACGCCCGGACGCGGAGCGGAGGACGTGCCGGGCAATGGTTCCTCCAGCGAGCACCGTGGCGAGGCGCCCGAAGCTCCGGCCGAGGTCAAAGCCGGCGAGGAGACGGGCATGAAGGGCCTCGTCGAGGATCTTCACGAGCGCCGCGACAAGGCGAAGCTGGGCGGCGGCGAGGAGAAGATCGCGCTCCAGCACGAGCGCGGCAAGCTCACAGCGCGCGAGCGCATCGACCTGCTGGTCGACCCGGGGACCTTCGTCGAGATCGGGATCCAGGCGGGCCCGCACTCCTCGCAGCGGGCGATGGAGGGCAAGGATGCGCCGGCCGATGGCGTGATCACCGGCTGGGGCGACGTCGACGGCCGCACCTGCTGCATCGCCGCCTACGACTTCACCGTGATGGCCGGCTCGATGGGGATGACCGGCGAGTTCAAGGTCGGGCGGCTGCGCGATATGGCCTTGAACAAGCGGATGCCGCTGATCTGGCTGCTCGACTCGGCCGGGGCGCGGATCCAGGAGGCCGCCGGCTCGATGTTCGCCGGCTCCGGGCACCTCTTCCGCGAGGAGGTCGTGATGTCGGGCGTGGTGCCGCTGGTCGCCGGGATGCTCGGCCCCTGCGCCGCCGGCACCGCCTACATCCCGGGGCTCTCCGACTTCGTGCCGATGGTGGTCGGCCAGGGGGCGATGGCGCTCGCGGGGCCGCATCTGACCAAGGCGGTCACCGGTGAGGACATCTCGATGGAGGAGCTGGGCGGCGCGAAGGTGCATTGCCGCAAGTCCGGGGTCGGCGACCTGGAGGTTGCAGACGACCCGGAGTGCATCGACGCGATCAAGACCTACCTCTCCTACTTCCCCTCCAATTGCGAGGAGAAGCCGCCGGTCCGCGAGACCTCCGACCCGGTCGACCGGATGTCGGAGAAGCTGCTCGACATCGTCCCCGAGTCTTCGCGCCAGCCCTACGACATGTACGACGTGATCGCCGAGATCGTCGACGACGGCGAGTACTTCGACATCAAGCCGAAGTTCGCCAAGACGCTGATCACCTGCCTGGCCCGCTTCGGCGGCATGCCCTGCGGGATCGTCGCCAACCAGCCCAAGCAGCTCGCGGGCATCCTCGAGAACGACTCCGCCGACAAGGCCGCCCGCTTCATCAACCTCTGCGACGCCTTCAACATTCCGCTGCTCTTCCTCCAGGACGTTCCCGGCTTCATGGTCGGCTCGAAGGTCGAGCAGGAGGGGATCATCCGCCACGGGGCGAAGATGCTCTACGCGGTCAGCCGCGCAACGGTCCCGAAGATCACCGTCGTCGTCCGCAAGGCCTACGGCGCCGGCTACTACGTGATGTGCGGCAAGGCCTACGAGCCGGACCTGATCGTCGCCTGGCCCAGCGCCGAGATATCGGTCATGGGCCCGGAGGGCGCTGTCAACATCATCGGCCGCTCCGCTATCGAGGCCTCCGACGATCCCGACGCCACCCGCCAGCAGATGCTGGATCAGGTCAAGCAGCAGATCGATCCCTACCTGGCGGCGAAGAACGATCTGGTCGACGACATCATCGACCCCCGCGAGACCCGGCCGACGATCGTCAACGGGCTGCGGATGGCGAAGGACAAGCGCGTGCAGCGGCCCTGGAAGAAGCACGGGGTGATGCCGGTATGAGCGAGGACACCGTTGAGTTTGCCCGCCAGGCAGTTCGCGCCCTCAACGAGCGCGACGTCGAGTGGGTGATCGCAAATTCGGTGCCGGACTGCGAGTGGTATCCCGCGATCGTCGGAGGGGTGGAGGTGGAGCCGTTTCGCGGCCACGACGGCGTTCGGAAGTTCTTCAGCGACCTCGACGAGGTCTGGGAGGAGTTCGAGATGAAGCCGGAGGAGTTCAAGGACCTCGGCGATCACGTCCTGGTGCTCTCGCAGGTGCGGGCGACCGGCAAGACCGGAGTGGTGATGGAGCAGTCCCTGGACGGGCTCTGGGAAATTCGGGAGGGAAAGTTGGCAATCGGCCGCTCCTACCTGAACCGGGAGGAGGCGCTGGAAGCAGCGACCGAGATAACCGGCCAGGCGGTTCGCGAATGAGCCGCTTCGAGGACCCCGTCATCCTCAGCTGCTCGATCTCGGGCGCCGTCGCCAACCGCGACCAGTGCGCGGCGATCCCCTACACGCCCGAGGAGTACGCGGCTGAGGCGGCGCGGATCGTCGACGAGGGCGGGTCGCAGATCCACATCCACGCGCGCACCCCGGAGGGCGTGCCCTCCTATGAGATCGAGGACTTCCGCGCGATCACCGAGGCGATCAGGGGCGCGGTCGACGACGTGATCATCAATTACTCGACCGGCGCGATCGGGGTCCCGGTCGACAAGCGGATCACCTACCTGCGCGAGCTGCGCCCGGACGTCGCGGCGCTGAACATGAGCTCGATGAACTACGCCAAGTACTCGAAGCGGCGCCAGGAGTTCGTCTTCAAGGCGGTGTTCGAGAACAGCTTCGACACGATCATCGAGTTCCTGACCGCGATGCGCGAGATCGGGATCAAGCCCGAGCACGAGTGCTTCGACGCCGGCCACATCGCCAACCTCGACCCATTGCTCGACATGGGCCTGCTCGTCGAGCCGCTTCAGATCTCGTTGGTGATGGGGGTGACCGGCGGCATCCGGCCCAACGCCCGCAACATCGTCTTCATGTCGGACCAGATCCCCGGCGGGCCAGAGGGTCAGAACCAGTGGCAGGTGATCGGCGTCTCCCGCGAGCAGTGGAAGCTGGTCGGAGCGGCGCTGGCGCTTGGCGGCAACGCCCGCGTCGGGCTCGAGGACAACTTCTATCTGCCCAACGGCGAGATGGCGACCTCGAACGGCGAGCTGATCGCGAAGGCCCGCCAGATGGCCGAGGACATGGGTCGCAGGGCGGCGACGGTCGCCGAGGCGCGCGAGATGCTCGGCGTGCCGAGGCGCGAGCCGGCCGGCGCCGGGGGCTAGCGATGGCCAAGGCGACGAACGCAACGGGCGCCAAGACGTCCGCGAAGGGCAATGGGAAGGGCGACGCCGGCCTGCTGCGAATGGGGGAGCTGGCGCAGGCCTCGGGCGTCTCGGCGGCGACGATCAAGCACTACCTGCGCGAGGGCCTTCTGCCCGAGCCGGTTAAGACGAGTCGCAACATGGCCTACTACCCGCCCGAGTTCGTCGACCGCATCCGGCTCATCAAGCAGCTCCAGGAGGAGCGCTTCATGCCCCTGCGCGTGATCCGCACGATGCTCGAGGAGGACCCCGACCGCGCCCGAACGCTGGTCGAGCTCGAGGACCGCATCCTCGAGCGGGCCCTGGCCGGCGAGCGGACCCGGACGAGCGCCGCCGAGGTGCGTAAGCGCTACGACGTCCCCGCCGAGGTCCTCGACCGCCTCGAGGAGATCGAGGTGCTGAGCCCCAACAGCCGCGGCTACACGCCCTCCGACGTGAAGATCATCGAAGCGATCAGCCGCTTTCGGGCCGGCGGCTACCAGGAGGCGATCGGCTTCACCGTCTACGACACGCTGCGCTACAAGCGGGCGATGGAGGAGCTGGTCCGCGAGGAGGTCGAGGTGCTGATGGACAGGGTGGCCGGAAAGATGGACCCTGACCGCGCGATGGAGCTGATCGAGGCGGGCGCCGAGCCGCTCAAGGACCTGATCGCCGCCATGCACACCAAGTCGCTGGTCGCGGAGCTGGAGCGCCAGCGCTCGAGCCGCAGCTAATCGCAGGGGCGGCGCTCCGCGAGGCCGCTTTCATCGCGGTCGTGCGTCGGGGTTCCGTGCAGCCCCTGTGGGATACTGGACATCCCGATTGACTGGTCAGTCAGCCAGGGTCGAAGAAGGGATCGCATGCGGGCCGCGGCAGTTCAGCTCAACTCGCGAGAGGACAAGCAACGCAACCTCGAAGTTGCCGAGGATCTGGTTCGTGCTGCCGCCAGCGACGGCGCCGAGCTGGTCTGCCTGCCCGAGAAGTGGAACCTGCTCGGCGACCCCGAAGCGCTGGTCGCCGCAGCGGAGCCGCTCGACGGACCGAGCCTCTCGGCGGCCCGTGGCTGGGCCCGCGACCTGGGCATCCACCTGGTCGCCGGCAGCATCGCCGAGCGGGTCGAGGGTCACGACCGCCTCTTCAACACTTCGGTCCTGATCGGGCCCGAGGGGGACGACCTCGCCAGTTACCGCAAGATCCACATGTTCGACGTCGAGGTCGGCGGCGTGACCTACCGCGAGTCCGAGCACGAGGAGGGCGGGGAGGAGATCGTCACGGGGCCGATCGGCGAGCTCGATCTGGGGCTCACCGTCTGTTACGACCTGCGCTTCCCGGAGCTCTACCGGATCCTCGCCGTGCGCGGCGCGCGCATCTTCACCGTGCCTTCGGCTTTCACGGAGGTGACCGGGCGCGACCACTGGGAGGTGCTCTTGCGGGCCCGGGCGATCGAGAACCAGGCCTTCGTCGTCGCCGCGGACCAGTTCGGCGAGGCGCCACCCCACTACGACTCCTACGGGCGCTCGGCGATCGTCGACCCCTGGGGCGTGGTGCTGGCTATGGCGCCGGACGAGGAGTGCTTCGTCGCCGCCGACCTCGACCTCGCGGCGCAGGAGCGGATCCGCGAGAAGCTTCCCGCGCTCGCAAACCGTCGCCCCGCCACCTACCAATGGCCCGAGCACGTGGGGGTCGGTTGATGGCTCAGGCCGGTGAGCGCGAGGCTCAGTAAAGGAGCACTGATGGCAAGCCGAGCGCGAACAACAGACGTTGCCGTCGACAAGCGGCGCCAGATCCTCGACGCCGCGGTGCGCGTGTTTGCCCGCCAGGGCTTTCACTCCACCCGCGTCGCCGACATCGCCGACGAGGCGGGCGTCGCCTATGGCCTCGTCTATCACTACTTCCGCTCCAAGGAGCAGGTGCTCAACGAGCTGTTCAGCGAGCGCTGGTCGCTGCTGCTGGCGACGATCGAGGAGACAAACGGCGAGACCCCGCCGCGTCAGCGCCTCGCCGCGGTCGCTCGCTTCATCGTCGACTCATACCGCCACGACCCGGAGCTGATGAAGGTGATCATCGTCGAGGTGACCAGGGCCGCGAACTCCTTCGGCCGCACCCATCTGCCCGAGATTCGCAGGGCCTATGAGCTGATCGCCGAGATCGTCGCCGAGGGGCAGGCCCAGGGCGTCTTTCGCGACGACATCGACCCCAACTTCGCCTCGCTCTCGTTCTACGGAGCGATCGAGCAGCTGCTCTCGGGCTGGATCTTCGACCTCATCCCCTCCGGCAGCCAGGACTTCGACCGGGCCGCCGACCTGGTCGTGGAGACGATCTGCGGCGGACTGGAGCCTCGCTAGCCAGATGTGGGAGTCGCTTGGAACCACGCGCCGCCAGGACCGCGTCTTGCACGGCTCGGCGAAGCTGCTCAACCTTCTGATCGGCATCGTCGCGCTGCCGCTCTGGCTGATCGGCCAGCGGGTGGGAGGACCTTTGAGGCGAATGCTCGAGCGGCGCGGTGAGCGGCCGCGCGAGATGGCGGTCCCGACGCCGAGCGAGCGCTCGATGACCGCCCTGATGAGCGACCTCGAGGCGATCCCCAACCGGCTTCACTCGAGCCCATGGGCCGAGCCTCGCAAGGGCCTCGCCGACATCTCCACCTTCGTGCTGACCCAGAATCACGACCTGGCCAACTACGGATATGCATATCCACGGCAGTTCCACGAGATGACCATCGACGTCGGCGACGGCGTTCGGATCGCCGCCTCGGTGGGCCTGCAGGACGTACCGCGCCCGGGATTGATCGTCGTCCACGGCCTCTTCACCACGCGCCGCTTCGACTACGTGCGGCAGCCCGCGGTGCACGCTTTCTATGACTGGGGCTTCAACGTCGCCGCCGTCGACCTGCGCAGCTTCGGGCTCACCGGGTTGATGAACGAGGCACCATCGAGCGGCGGTTGGAAGGAGGGCGAGGACCTGCTCGCGGTCGCCCGTGAGCTGAAACGGCTCGGCGCCACCAGCGTCGGGGCGCTCGGCATCTCGCTCGGAGCCTCCTCGGTCCTCGGCGCTTCTCATCCGGAGGGAGCCGCCCAGGCCCTCGACGGCGGGATCCTCGCGGTCTCGCCGCCGGCCGACATCGGGCATGCGACCGAGCGGCTGTCGCGCGAGGTGCCCATGAACCATCCCGCCTACGCACTCAACTACGGCTTTCGGGCGATGTTGCTGTCGCGTGTCCGCGGCTCGCGCTGGCCCGACGTCTCGCTGCTCAGCGAAGCCCTGGATCAGGTCAGCGCCGCCTACTACGGCATCGACGTGGAGGAAATCCGGCGTCGATCCTCGGCTGTCAACCACATCGCCAAGGCTCGGGTCCCGGTCCTCGTCCTGCACCCCACCGACGACCACGTGATCCCGGTCAGCCACGCCGAGATGCTGGCCGAGGCGGCCGCGGACAACGACCTGGTTCGAGTCTGGACGCTCCCGGGCGGGGGCCATGGGGCGCTTGACGCGATCGATCGCGACTGGACCTACTCCGTGTACCGGCGCTTCTTCGAGCGCTGGGCGGCATATCCCGATCGCGACGGGGACGGCGAGATGGTTTACTCCCCCGCTCGGAGCGGGAAGGTGCAGCTAAGTGGATAACGAGATCGTCAGGCGCATTGTCTGGAGCGGCCTTTTGGCCGCTACCGGAGCGCTGGCCAGCATCCTCGCGGCGAAGGTCGCCGCGGTGATCTACCGGCGCCTGTTCGACGAGGACCCACCCGACTGATCTTTCCCTTGGACGACCCGCACGCCAGTCCTCCCCCCAGCCGCGACGACAAGTCGGTCGGCGAGCTTGTCTTCGACGTCTCGGAGCGAACCTCGACCCTGGTACGCGAGGAGATCGAGCTCGCGAAGACCGAGATCTCAGAGAAGGTCAGCCAGCTGCTGCGGGGCTCGGTTGTCGGCCTGGTCGCCGGAGTGTTCCTCTTCTTCTCGTTGATCCTGGTCATGGAGGGCGTGGCCTGGCTGCTCAACGACCTTGTCTTCGACAACTTCTGGCTTGGCTTTTTCGTCGAGGCGGGACTGTTCATATTGATCGCGGCGATCGCGGGGTTGATCGCCTATCGCTCGCTCATGAAGGGCGCGCCGCCGACCCCCGACCTCGCGATCGAGCAGGCGAAGCTGACCCGGGAGAGACTCGAGAAGGGGGCCCAGTGAGCTATCCCGAGCAGCGCCCGCGGTCGACGATCGGGAGACCGAAGCGCTCCTCGGAGGAGATTCGCCGCGACATCGAGCTTCAGCGCGAGGAGCTGGGACGCTCGGTCGAGACGCTGCGCGCTCGGGTCGGCGAGCTCACCGATTGGCGCCTTCAAGTTCGCGAGCACCGTCGCGAGCTGATCGCCGGGGCGGCGATCGCCGGCTTTGTGATCGGCGGAATCGTCGCCCTGCGCCGCCGGCGTTAGTGGGGGGTTAAGTGAGCCGCCTCGGTTGGGTGCTGATCGGGGGCCTCGCGACGCTGCTCGCGGCCAGCGCGCTGGCGCTGGGGGCGATCCCGTGGTCCGGAAGATTCAGCGGCGCCACCTCGCAGACCTATCCGGACGGCAGCCTGGGAACCGTGAGCATCAAGATGACCCACCACGGTCGCCGGATCCACAGCTTCGACATCACCTGGCTCGCCGTCTGCGACAGCGGCTTTACGGCGCTCTCGCAGGGCACCCACGCTGAGGGCTCGGTGACCAGCCGCGGCAGGTTCCATGGAAGCGGCACCTATACGAGCGATCAGGGCAACCTCGTCGGCACCCAGTACACGGCGACGGTCACCGACTCGGTGAGCGGCAAGTTCGTCGGCAAACGCAAGGCGAAGGGGACCTTTCAGGCGACCGCGGTGTTGCGGGACGCCGGCGGGCAGCAGGTCAGCACCTGCACCACCCCTGCGATCACCTGGCGGGCCAAGCACCGCTGAGGGAGATTCGGCCTCACCAAACGGCGGGCCGCGTCCGGGACGCTGAATACCCTCGCCACGATGTCGGGCGATGCCTCGGCCGTTTCTTCGCGCCTGGTCGCAAAGATCGTTCTGGTCGCCTGCGGCGTGCTGGCGGCGCTCTACCTCCTCTACCTGATCCGCCAGGTCGTGGGCCTGGTGCTGATCGCCGCCTTCTTTGCCCTCGCGATCGCTCCCGCCGTCAACTGGCTCAACGATCGCAAGGTCCCGCGGTGGATTGCGATCCTGTTCGTCTATCTCAGCATCGGCGCCGGGATCTTCGGTGTCGGGCTGCTGTTGATCACGCCGATCGTCAACGGGGTCGACAAGCTTTCAGCCGACCTGCCCGGCTACATCGACGACCTGAACAAGAACCCGACCTTCCGCAAGTACAACGAGAAGTACCACATCGTCCCCAAGCTCAAGCAGCAGGCGAATCAGCTGCCCAGCAAGCTCGGCGACGCCGCCGGCACGCTGCGCGACGTCACGGTGGGGGTCTTCGACCGCTTCGTGCAGCTGTTCTCGATCCTCGTGATCACCTTCCTCCTGTTGATGGACGGGGCGAAGATCCTCGAGTTCCTCTACCGCCAGTTATCCGACGAGCGCGAGGCGCGCGTGCGCGCGGTCGCCAACGACATCTCCGAGGCGATCAGCGGCTACGTGTTCGGCAACTTCGTGATCAGCATCCTCGCCGGCACGGTCACCTACGTCACCCTGACCATCCTCGACGTCCCCTTCGCGGTGCCGCTCGCGGTGCTGTTCGGGTTCTTCGACCTGATCCCGCTGATCGGCGCGACTTTGGGGGCGATCCTGGTCGGCATCGTCGTCGCCTTCGTCAACTTCCCGACCGCGTTGATCGTCTGGGTGGTCGTGCAGATCGGCTATCAGCAGATCGAGAACAACATGATCCAGCCGGTCGTCTATGGACGCACGGTGCAGATCCATCCGCTGGTGGTGATCGTCGCGGTGCTGATCGGCGCCGCGCTGCTCGGCGTGCTCGGTGTTCTGATCGCGATCCCGGCGGCGGCGGCGATCCAGAGCGTGGTGCGCGATTGGTGGCGCTTCCGCCATGGCGCGACCGCGCAGGCACCCCCACTGGTCGAGGGGGCCGAGTCCTAGGGAGGCTAACGCGACGGGAAGGCCTATTCGGTGGCGAGGGTCGACTCGGGAACGCTGCCGACACCGAGCATCCCGGGGCCGATGTGGGCGCCGATCACCGGCCCCACCTCCGACATGAAGGCCGGCTCGCGGCCGAAGATCTCGCGGCACTCGTCGGCGAATTCGTCGGCGGTCTCGCGATCCTGAACCCACTGGACGACCCAGGCGTCGGCGCCGGACTCGTGACGTTGGCGGGCGTAGCCGCGCATCCGCTCCAGCGCCCGGCTGCGGGTCCGCACCCGCTCGATCGGCGTGATCTCCTCCTCCAGGGTCATGATCGGCTTGATCTTCAGCGTCGAGCCGAGCCATCCCCGCGCCCTTCCGATTCGGTCGCCGCGCCGCAGGTACTCGAGCGTGTCGATGTAGAAGAAGATCTTCAACGCATCGCGGGCCTCGACCACCCGCTGCAGCACCGTGTCACCACCGGCGCCCGAATCGGCGATCGAGCAGGCCGCGAGCGCGCAGAGGCCGAGGCCGCCGGCGCTCGTGCGCGAGTCGAAGATCCGAATCCGCTCGCCGCCCTTCCCGTCCTCGGCGAGCCGGTTGCGGGCCTGCTCCGCGGCTTCGCAGGTTCCGGAGATGCCCCCCGAAATATGGAGCGAGACGACGTCCTTGTCGGCGGCCAGGAGGGGCTCGTAGACCTCGACGAAATCCCCCACCGAGGGCTGCGACGTGGTGACCTTGGAGTCGGAGGTCCGCAGCCGCTCGTAGAACTCGTTGTAGTCGGAGATTTCGGACTCCGGCTCCAGCTCGCCTTCGAGGCCGACGTAGAGGCTGATCAGGTGGATCTCGCGCTCGGCGACCATCTCGGCGGGTAGATAGGCCGTCGTGTCGCAGACGACCTCGGTGCGGCGATCGGGCATCGGGGCGGTTCTATCAGCTAATTCTTTGAGCGCGCTGCAACGGCGGACGGCAATCCCCGAGGCGGCCAAGGGGTCGCAATAGGATTTGTTCCAATGGCCAAGACGCTCGTCACCGGCGCCTCGGGGTTCATCGGCAGCCATGTGGCGCGGGCGCTGGCGGGCCGCGGCGACGAGCTGCGATTGCTCGCGCGGCGCGGATCGAGTCTCGAGCACCTCGCCGACCTCGATTTCGAGCGTTTGACCGGCGACGTTACCGACCGGCGCGCAGTACGGCGGGCGATGAAGGGCATCGAACGCGTCTTTCACGTCGCCGGCTCGACCTCGATGCGGGCCGGCGACCGCCAGCGGGTGTTCGAGGTCAACGTGAACGGAACCCGCAATGTCGTCGAGGAGGCGCTGCGGGCCGAGGTCGAGCACGTGGTCCACACGTCCTCCGCGGGCGCAATCGGCCCGGCCCGGCCCGGCGGTACCGCCGATGAGACACAGCCGTTCGCCGCCGGCCATCTGGGAATCGCCTACGTCAACTCCAAGCACGAGGCGGAGGTGGAGGTGCTGCGGGCCGCGGCTCGAGGCCTGGCTGTCGTGGTCGTCAACCCGACCTTCGTGCTCGGTCCCGGCGATCCCACGAACGGCACCTCGAACGCATTGGTGAAGCGGGTGATGCTGCGCCAGATCCCCTTTTATGTAGACGGGGGGCTCAACATCGTCGACGTACGGGACGTAGCCAAGGGACACCTGCTCGCGGACCGCAAGGGGAAGGTCGGCGAGCGCTACATCCTCGGGGGTCGAAATTTCACCCTCGGCCGCCTCTTCGCCGACATCGGCAGGATCTCTGGCGTTCCGCCGCCACCGGTGAAGGTGCCTCCGCACCTCACCGAGGCGGCGGTGGCCGTCGCACGCCGGGTCGGCTTCCCGGTCCCGGTATCCGAGGACGAGGTGCGCTCCGCCGAGTACTGGTGGACCTATCGCTCGACCAAGGCGCGCAAGGAGCTTGGGTTCAAGCCGCGGTCCCACGAGGACACCCTGGAGGACGCGGTGCGCTGGCAGGCCGATCGGCTCGGCGACCGGGTCGGGCGCGCCCCCCGCACCGACATCGCCCTGCGCGCCTTCGGCCGCGTGCTTCAGCTCGGCGAAAGGGTTGGGCTCGGTTGAGCGACGAAGCCCCCAAGCTGGTGCTCTATCGCTGTCGCACCCCTACCAACTTCCTCTGCCCCTGCGGAGCGGTGGCACGGCGCCTGGGCAAGCACGGCCTCGAGTACCGAACGGAACGGGTGCCCTACTCGCGCAAGGACCGACCCGAGATCGTCGAGCTGACCAAGCAGAACCGCGTCCCGGTGCTGGTCGACGGTGACGAGGTGATCCACGACTCGAGGCGAATCAGGCAGTACCTGGACTGGCGGTATTCATAGGCCGCGAAACGAAGTGGAGCGGCAGATGCATGTCAGGCCGGCGAAGCCGGCCGCAAGTGATTCATCGGGAACCGGGAGCCCCGCTACACTTTGTAAAGCGATGACCGAAACCCCCAGCACAGCGATCACGCTTACCGACAAGGCCGCCGGCAAGATCCGCGAGCTTCTCACCGACCAGCAGGACGCCGGTGACCAGGCGTTGCGGGTCGCTGTTCGCGGCGGCGGTTGTTCCGGCTTTCAGTACGCGCTCGCCTTCGATCGGGTCAAGGACGACGACCACGTCTTCGAGGACCGCGGCGTCTCAGTCGTCGTCGACAAGACGAGCATGCAGTTCGTCTTCGGCTCCGAGGTCGACTACGTGGAGGGGCTCCAGGGGGCCGGATTCTCGGTCAACAACCCGAACGTTGTCGCGGCCTGTGGCTGCGGCTCCTCGTTCCAGGTTCGCGAAGACGCGGCCGAGCAAACCGCCAGCGTCTAGCTCCGTTCAGATCGCTTCTGGGTCCGGCCGCCGCTGCGGGCCCCGAATCAGCTGGTAGGCCAGGGCGCCGAGGGCCGCGCCGGCGATCGGTCCGACGACGTAGACCCAGAAGTCGCGCCACTCCCCGGAGACCAGCGCCGGCCCGAAGGAGCGGGCCGGGTTCATCGAGGCGCCGGTGACCGGTCCCCCGAACAGGGCATCGAGGCCGATCGTCCCGCCGATCGCGATCGCCGCCGCCGCCCCGGCCGCCCTGGTGTCGGTGGCGACGGCCATGATCACGAACATCAGAAAGGCGCTCAGCACCGCCTCGTAAGCGAGGGCGCTTCCGGCGCCGACGCTTGGCACCGTCGCCCCGAGCGAGGCCGGCTTGTCGGTCCACACCGCGAGCAGAAGCAGCGCCGCCGCCGTCGCCCCGGCGAGCTGGGAGGCGATGTACGCGGCCGCCTCGCGGGGGGAGAAGTGACGGGTGAGGGTGAAGGCAAGCGTCACCGCCGGGTTGATGTGCGCTCCCGAGAGATGGCCGGTGGCGTAGACCATCACCATGATCACCAGCCCGAAGACGAGCGCAATGCCGACCGTCCCCAGGCTGTCCGCGTACTTGGCGTTGGTGACGATCGCTCCACAACCGGCTGTGACCAGGGCGAAGGCGGCCAGCCCCTCGGCGGCGCAGCGTCGCCACAGTTGCAGGGAGTCGTCCATGGGGCTGAGCCGTCAGGCTGCGACGAGGAGCTTCTCGCCGTATTCGGCTGGCAGTCCCGCGGCGGCAACCTCTTTGGCTACCGCTTCCGCGTCGTAAGCCACCCTCTCGAGCCGCGCGCCGACCGCTTCTCGACCCGGTTCGAGCACGGCAAAGGCGCCGCGCGGGTCACCGTCCTTCGGCTTGCCGACCGAGCCGCAGTTGACGAACAGCACACCGCCGTACTCGTGGACCCAGGGCTGGTGGGTGTGCCCGAACACGAGCACGTCACATTCGGCGGCGGCGGCGATGCGCTCGAACGTACGCGCCGGCTTGTCCTCGAACAGGTACTCGTTGACCTTTCGCGGCGAGCCGTGAACCAGTCGCACCCGTTGCCCGCCGAGCTTGAAGCGCAGATCGAACGGCAGCCCACGCATGAAGTCCTTGCTGGGCTGGTCGGTGTGCTCGAGCGTCCAGGCGACCGATTGCTGACCCAGCTCGCGGTCGTGGGGGTCGCGGTAGGCGCAGCCACAGTCCTCGAGATCCCGGCCGATCGCGAAGTCGTAATTGCCGTAGATCGTAGGAATCGACCGCCCCTCGATCAAGCTGCAGACCTCATTCGGCCAGGGGCCGTAACCGACCAGGTCACCCCCGCAATAGATCGTCTCGATCCCGAGTTCCTCGATATGGGACAGGGTCGCCTCCAGCGCCGGCAGGTTTCCGTGGATGTCGGTGATCACCGCCACGGGGCCGGCGCGGTGGTCAGTCGGGCTGCTCACGGCGCGGATACTAAAGATTGACAAACATCAGTTCAATCGATATATACGTATATAGATGGCCGTCGATCTGAAGCTCGCTCCGAAGCAGAAGCGTCCCGCCGGCGAGCCATGCTGCGAGCCCGTCGTCTACCCCGATGTCGAGCGCCGCGAAGCCGAGCGGATGGCGACCGTCGCGAAGGCGCTCGGCGACCCTGTTCGCTTGCAGCTCGTCGACGTGCTGCGAAAGCACGCGGGCAAGGTCTGCGTCTGCGAGCTGGTCCCGCTCTTCGATCTCTCGCAGCCGACCGTCTCCCATCACCTGAAGGTGCTGCGCGACGCCGGATTGGTCGGGTCGGAGCGGCAAGGGCTTTGGGCCTACTACTACGTCAACCCAGATGCCGTTAAGGAGCTCTCGCGATGGCTGTCCTGAGGCCCCATCTTGCCCTCACCGTCTCCGACCTCGACCTCGGTTGGTCGAGGCGCCCGTCTGCTGCTAATCGCGAGGCGCCGAGGTCAGTCGCCCTTGCGCCACGCGATCAGCGTCGCGCTGCCGGACCCGTCCTCAGGACTCCTGCCAGCGGTGATGTCCTCGGCAAGGCGCTTTAGGCCGGACTTCAGCTCCTCGGGGTGATCGCGCTCGAGGCGCTCGAAGTAGCTTGTTTGCCGGCGCCACCGCTCTTCCGTCATCAGCTCCGGTCGTCCGACCAGCGCCGCCATCGAGGCATCCGACAGGTCGGTAAGCCGGATCCGGGAAACGCCCGCGCCGGAAAGCTGGTCCAGGAACTCGTCCACGGAGGGATGGGTCTCGATCATCCACGGACGCGAGCTGGGGAAGTAGTCGTAGATCCAGAGCCCCTCAACGTCCTCGCGGCTGAACATTTTCACCGCCAGCCGGCCGCCCCGGCGCAGCACCCGCTTCGCCTCGTCCAGGGCGGTCCGGGGACTGTCCACGTGGTGGAGCATCGAGACCATCAGCGCGGCGTCGAAGCTGCCATTCGCAAGCGGCAGATGCTCGGCGTCGGCGAGCAGCGTCTCGAGTCCCTTGGCGGCGGCCTGCTCGAGCATCTCCGGCGAACGATCGATGACCAGCGGCTCCCATCCGAGCTCCGCGAATGCCAGGGCGTAGTTGCCCGTCCCGCCGCCGATGTCGGCCAGCCTGCGCCCGGGTGCGCCGTCGATAGCGTCGCGCAGCGCCGCCACCAGCGAACGGCTCGCCCCCCGGGTTTGATCGTAGGTCTGCGCCTGACGGGAGTAGTCGGGCAGAATCCCTTCGGGCATTGGTCGCGCCCGAACGGCGCCTAGCTCTGGTCGATTTGAAGCGGTGGCGCCTGGCCGGGCTCGGCCTGCGCGACCGGCTCGTCCGGCTGCTCGACGCCGAGCTGCTCGGCCAGCTCGCCGGACTCGTAAAGCTCTTCGACGATGTCGGCGCCGCCGACCAGCTCGCCGTTGACGTAGAGCTGAGGGAAGGTGCGCCAGTCGGAGATCTCGCCGGTCACCTCACGCAGCGGCTCCAGCGCCTGCAGGACGTCGATCGACCCGTACTCGGCCCCGAGCGAGTCGAGCACTCCGACCACCCGCATCGAGAAGCCGCAACGCGGCGTCTCCGGCGTCCCCTTCATGAACAGCAGCACCTGGTTGGAGGCGATCAGCTGCTCGACCTGCTGCTTGAACTCTGGATTGGCCATGGTGAACAGGTTACTCAGACCCGTCCGCCCCCGGAAGCGGAGCTGAGGAGGCGGACGGCTTTGTATGCGTCCTGACCGACAGGGCGTGGATCGAGCCGTCGTCGAAGCGCTCGCTGACCGCCGCCTTCACGAGACGGTGCTGGTCGAGTCGGCTGAGGCCCTCGAACTGGGCCGCCCGCACGGTCGCCCTCAGGTGGTCGCCGGTGCCGGTCTCGTCGACCACCTCGACCTCGGCGCCGGGCAGCGCCGCCTCGATCATCGACTTCAGCTCCGCCAGGTCCGCCATCGCGCTAGCTAGCCGGGCACCGAATCGCGAGCCGCTTCGAGCATCTCCTCGACGCTTACGAACTTGACCCGCGGGCGGCCCTGCGGCTCGCCCCGGGCGGCCTCGGCGGCGTCGATCGCCTGCCAGCCCGGGAAGCTGACGAAGTCGACATCGCGCTCGCGCAGCAAGTCCTCGACCGCGGCCGGCTGGGGCGCCTCGGGCTTGCCAAGGCTGCCGGACTCGACGTCCTCGAAGAGCGCGTCGACGGTCTCCTGGGCGCATTTCTTGTTGGTTCCGATCACGCCGCTCGGCCCGCGCTTTATCCACCCCGAGGTGTAGTGGCCGACCTTGTGGCCGGCGCCCACCTCCTCCAGCACCCGGCCGCCATCGTTGAGGATCGTGCCCCGGCCATCGTCGAAGGGGATTCCCTCGACCGGGATGCCGGTGTAGCCGACCGAGCGCAGCAGCAGCCCGCACTCCAGCTCCTCGCGCTCGCCGGTGTCCTGGGCGCGAAGCGCACCGTCCCTGGAGACCAGCTCGTTGCGGCCGACGATCAGCTTCTCCAGCCTGCCCTCGCCCTGCAGCTCGACTGGCGAGCGCAGGAAGCGGAGGACGATCCTGCGCGGCTTGCCCTCCAGCGGGCGCTGGGCGAACTCGGTCAGGATCTCGACGTTCTTGCGCGTCGTGATGTCGGCGTCGTCTGACTCCAGGTATGCGCGGCTCTGCTCGTCGAGCTCGATCTCGGCGGGGTCGACGACGATGTCGGCGTCCTTCATTTCGCCCAGCTCGCGCAGCTCGGGGTTGGTGAAGGCGGCCTGTGCGGGGCCGCGGCGGCCGAGGATCACGATCTCACGGATCGGATTGCCGGCGAGCGCCTCGATCGCGTGGTCGGCGGTGTCGGTCTCGCGCAGCTCCTCCTCGGTCAGCGCCAGCATCCGCGCCACGTCGGTGGCCACGTTGCCGTTGCCGATCACCACAGCCCGCTCGCAGGAGAGGTCGAAGGTCTGATCGGCGTAGTCGGGATGGGCGTTGTACCAGCCGACGAACGCGGTGGCCGCATGGCTTCCCGGCAGCTCCTCGCCGGGGATGCCTAGGTGGCGGTCGGTCTCGGCGCCGAACGTGTAGAGGATCGCGTGGTAGTGGCGCTCGAGGTCCTGCGGCGAGATGTCCTCGCCGAGCTTCACGTTGCCGAAGAAGCGGAAGCCGTCGCGGGCGGCAGTCTTGTCGTAGACGCGGGTCACAGACTTGATCTTCGGATGGTCGGGCGCGACGCCGCCGCGGACCAGGCCGTAGGGGGTGGGAAGGCGGTCGAAGAGGTCGACCTCGGCGGTCGTCGCCTCGTGCTTGAGGATGTGCTCGCAGGCGTAGAAGCCGGCCGGGCCGGCGCCGATAACGGCGACGCGAAGGGGCGCTTGCGGTGTGCCAACCGTAGGCATGGAACGCGGAAGGATAGGGAAGGGAGCTCTTGTTCCTTGTTGCTTGTTCCTTGTGGCTTGGGCCCGGCCCGAGGAACTAGGAACTGGGAAACGAGGAACGAACTACGCGAACGACGCTGCGGTAACGGCCTGCCCATCGATCGCATCCAGAGCTTTGCCCACTGACATCGACACGCACGTAAAGATCGGCGTCTCGCGCTCGGTGAAGGCGCTCGACTCTGTCGGCCGCAGCTCCTGCACCAGATCGAGGAACTGGCCGGGGTCGTCGCCCTCGAAGGCGACCACGAACTCCTGGTCGTCGAGGCCGAACGAGTAGGAGGTGTTGATCGAGATCTCCGGATAGCGGCGGCCGACCTCGATGTGGCTCTGCATGATCCGCTGGCGCTCCTCGACCGGCAGCGAGTACCACTCGCGCTTTTTGACCATCGGGTAGAGGAACAGGTACTTGCGCTGCGATACGCAGATCTCGGGCCGGGCCCCTTCCTCGGAGTAGGGCGACTTCTTGGTCATCGAGAGGAACGAATAGGGCGTTGTCGCCCAGCGCGCCAGCCCGCTCTGGCCGAGCACGACGTGGAAAGTATGTATTTCCTCGAGGGCCGGGCTCTGCGAGAGCAGCAGCAGGTCGGCGTCGCCCCTGGTTCCTATGGTTGAGTAGGCGCGCAGCGAGCGGTCGATGGCGAAGTCCTCGCAGGCGGCGAGGAACTCGCGCTTGTCGGCGGCGCGCAGCTCGTCATCTCGCCGGCGCCAGGCCGGATCGATCTTGAAGAAGGTGAACTTGGCAAAGGTCCGATCGGCCACGGTGGTCCAGTATAGGTTTCGCCGGCTGTGTCTCTGGGCGGCGACGCTCGCCGCGGCCGCGATCGTGGCGCTGCCCGCGCCGGCCTCGGCGAAGGGCGTCGATTTCGGTCCCCAGGTGCTTATCGCGGTGCTCCCGAACGGGACGCCTCCCGAGGCTCTGGCAAGGGTCCCGCGGATTGCGCCCGGGATCCTCAGCGCCGGGATCGGTTCGGTGCCGGCGCAGCAGACCTATCTCGACATCGGCCAGGGCAACCGCGTCTCCCAGACGCTCTACGACCACTCGTTGGCGGCCACGCAACCGCTCGGCCATCGGGTCCCCAATTGGCGCCGGATAGTCGCCCGAGCTGACTCGGCGCCCGCCGACATCGTCCCCGGCCTGCTCGCCGCGACGCTGAAGGGCGACGGCAAGACGACTTCGGTCAACAGCAGCCTGGCGCCGCCGGCGCTTCCGGCCCTGGTTGCGGCGGACCGTCACGGCCTTGTCCTGCATGCCCGCTCCGGAGCTCGCCCACGGCGCTGCTTCACGACCGTTTGCATCTTTGACGCGGAGCCCACCGAGCTCGGCTCGCTGGTTCGCTCCCTGCGCGGCAACGACCTCCTGATCGCCCTCGAGCGCCCGCCCCCCGAGCCCGACCACCAGCTGACGATCGGGATCGCCGGCCGCGGCTATGACGGAAACCTGACCTCCGACAGCACCCGGATGCGTGGCTACGTCCTCTCGACCGATCTCGCACCGACGATCCTGCGCCGCCTCGGCGTCGCGGTCCCATCGCAGATCAACGGCGAGCCGATCCGCAGCGATGGGGACCGGGACGTCGCGGCGGTGGTCTCGCTCGAGGACCGTCTCACCTCGATCGTGCACCGGCGCGGGGCGGTGATCGGGGTCAGCGCGCTGATCTGGATCGCGATCGCGGCGCTAGCCGCAGTCGCCAGCCGCGGAGCGCTGGCGAGGCCGGCGGCGCGGATGCTGGCCTTGAGCGCGATCTATCTACCGCTGCTGCTGTTGGTTGGAGCAGCGTCCGAGCCTTCACAGGGAGTCGAGCGACTGATCCTGCTGCTCGGGGCGCCGCTGCTCGCCGGGGCGACCCTGGTCTTGCTTGCGGGCTACCGGGCACTGGCGCTCGCCTGCGCGGTTACGGTGCTGGCCTTCGCGATCGACGTGATCGCGGGCTCACCGCTGACGCCGCTGTCGCTGATCGGGCCCGATCCCGGCCTCGGGGTGCGCTTCTACGGGATCGGAAACGAGCTCGAGGCGACTCTCGTGCCGCTGATCCTGGTCGGCACCGGCGCGGCGATCACGGTCCTGCGCCCGGAGCTCGCGCCCCGCCGCGCGGCCGCCGTCTTTCTTCTCGTCGCATTCGTCGCCGCTTTCGTCTTTGCCTTCGGACGCTTCGGCGCCGACGTGGGCGCCGCGATCGTCCTGCCCGCCGGGGCCGCGATGGCGGTCGCGACGCTGACAGCGCCGCGACGGGCGGTGCTGCTCGTCATCGGCGTGCCGCTCGTCGCTGTCGCGGTCCTCGCCGTGGTGGATCTGGTGCTGGGTGGCGACGCCCACCTGACGCGCTCGGTGCTCGACGCCGGCGGCCTCAACGATCTCGGCGACGTTGCCGAGCGCCGGCTGCGGCTTTCCGCACACAGCTTCAGCCGCGGGATCGACTCCCCGTTGCTGTGGCTGGCGGTAGTGGGGATCGCGGTGGCGCTCTACAGGCGCGACCGGGTCCTCGCCTGGTTGGCACCGACCCCCGCGCTTCGGGCCGGCTTCCTCGCCGCGGCGTTCGCGACCCTGGTCGGCACGCTGGCCAACGACTCCGGGGCGCTGCTGCTCGAGGTTGGGACCCTCTATCTGCTGCTGATCGCCGGTTTTGCCTGGACAGAGGCGGGATTGCCAACGCCCAGGCACGAAAGCCGGGGGCGTGATCCGCGCCCACTTCCCCCGACCTGAAGCCGGCAACGGCGTCCTCTACGATTCGTGCGTGCGTATCGCTCTGGTCTCGCCCTATTCCTGGACGTACCAGGGCGGGGTAAACCGGCACGTGGAGGCTCTTGCCGAGGAGTTGATCGGTCGCGGCAATCACGTTCGGGTGCTCGCCCCCTGGGACCCTCCCGATCGGCTCAGCCGGTGGCTTCACGGCGCCTGGGCCGAGGAGCGTGAGCGGCCCGACTACCTGATCCCTCTTGGGCGCACAATCGGCTTCGGCGCGAACGGCGCAGTGTCCAATCTCTGCTCCTTCCCCGACGGGGTGACGACGATGCGGCGCGAGCTGCGCGACGGCGGCTACGACGTCGTCCATGTGCACGAACCGATCGCCCCGCTCGTCGGCTGGGACGCGATGCTCAGCACCAGAACCCCGATGATCGGCACCTTCCATGCCTATTCGACCAAGCCATTTCCCAACCACCTGGCGACCATGCTCGGCGCGCGGCGCGCCTTCAACAAGCTCTCCGCCCGGATTGCCGTATCCGAGGCGGCAGCCTGGACGGGTAGGCGCTGGTTCGGCGGCGAGTACGCGATCGTTCCCAACGGAGTCGACGCCGACGCAGCGCCGGCCGGGCCAAAGCCGCCGAGCAAGGAACTTCGCGTGCTGTTCGTGGGCCGGCCGGACGAGCGCAAGGGCCTGCCGGTCCTGCTGACCGCGTTCGGCGGCCTGGTCGAACACGTTCCCTGCCGCTTGACCGTGATCGGCGCCGAGCCCGAGGACATAACCCGCTACCTCGCAGACCCCGAGCTCGCCGAGCACATCGAGACCCGCGGACGCGTCTCCGGCAACGAGCTCTGGTGGGCGCTGCACGAGGCGGACGTGCTCTGCGCGCCCTCCCTTTCCGGTGAGAGCTTCGGCATGGTGCTCACCGAGGCGTTCGCCGCCGGAACACCGGTGATCGCCTCCAACATCGCCGGCTACAAGGACGTCGTCACCGAGGGCGTCGACGGTGTCCTGGTGCCGCCGGCCGATGCGCAGCGCCTCGCCGAGGAGCTCCAGCGCGCTTACCACGAGCCGCAGCGCTTGCGCGACATGGGCACCGCCGCCCGCCACAGCGCCCAGCGCTTTGCCTGGCCCCGGGTCGCCGACCAGGTCAGTCACGTCTACGAGCGCGCGATCGACGCTCCGGAGCCCGCCACGAGAACCGAGCGAGTCGTTCGGCGGGTCGGTCTGATGCGCGCCGACGGCGGCCCGCCGCGACCGGCGCGCAGGCTCCCCTCGCTGGACCCCGAGCCCGCCCGCGATGGAGGACGCGGCCGCCGCGCCGTGCGCCGCATCGGCCTCGGCGTGGCCGGTGCTCTGGGGATCGTGCTGACCGCGCTCGCCGCCCACAAGATCGGAGTCTCGAACGTGGTCGAGAGCATCGTTCGCTCCGACTTCGGTTGGGTGATGATCGCCTGCGGGCTGATGGCGCTTTCGCTGTTCTGGCGCGCCGCTTCCTGGTACGCGATCGCGCGCGCGGCGCTGCCCAACCGCCCGATCCGCCGCCGTGACGTCACCTCCGCGACGATGATCGGGGTGCTGATGTCGGCGACCCTGCCGGCTCGCCTCGGGGAGCCCGCACGCGCGATGGTGCTCTCGCGTCGCATTGGCCGCATGCGCGAGACCTTCCCGGTGATTCTCGGCACCCTGGTCTCGCAGACCATGCTCAACCTCGTGGCGTTGGTCGGGCTCGGTGTGATCATCGTCTCGACCACGGATCTCTTCCATTCCGGCTCCCAGAAGCTGTTCGCGTTCAGCTTCGTGCCGCTCGCATTGCTGCTTGTCGTGCTTATCGCGCCGATGCTGATGCGCAGCAACCGCAGCGGCAGAGTGGGGCGCCTGGCAGCCTCGATACGGGGGGCGGTCGTGCAGGTACGCAGCGGCCTGCGCGTGTTCCGGGATCCCCGCCTTGGCGCCGTCGCCGCCTTCGCGCAGCTCGGCGCCTGGGCGATCCAGCTCGCCGCCTGCTGGGCGCTGCTGGCGGCGCTCGGGCTCGAACATCGGGCCGGAATCGGCGCCGCCGCGGCGGTTCTGTTCGCCGTCAACGTCACCGCGGTCGTTCCGGCCACCCCGTCGAACATCGGGATCTTCCAGCTCGCCGTGATCAGCGTCCTCACCACCGGCTTCGGGATCGGCTCGGCCAACGCGCTCGCCTACGGCGTGATCCTGCAGGCGGTCGAGATCGCGACCGCCGTTGCGCTCGGCCTGCCCGCCCTGGTCCGGGAGGGAATGACCTGGGGCGACCTGCGACTTCGGGCGCTCTCGGCGGCCCCGGTGCGTCTGTCGCCGAAGCCGCCGGCCCGCGAGCAGAGGCGCGAAGAGGCAGCGTCGGTCTAGGCCCGGATCGCCTGACGCACGGCCACGCGATCGGCGATCGCAGCCCCATTAATGACGTTGACGCGTTCATGCTGGGGAGCTAGGGTCACCCAATGTCTCGAGAGCGCCGGGATCCTGGCGCAAACTGACTTGAGGCGGGTCGGCTGGGGGGTCCTCCCGTTCCTGGTTGGCATGTGGATTGTCCATATCGCGCAGGCATCCACGCAAGCGCATTCTCAGGACCACTCAAAGCCTTCGCTGTACCGCCCAACCGACGGCGGCAGCGACCGGGTCGGTGACGGATATCGACTCGGCAAGACCCGGGTCCTGGTCAACTGCATTCCAGAAAAGGATCGGCGGGGAGAGCCGAGGTCGGTCTGTGTGCATTGGACGAAGCGGACCACGGACGCGCCTCCGCGACTCGACCGCAACGGTAACAACCATCCGGACGAGGTGGACGCAACCATCGCCACCCTGGATCGGGTCTGGCGGGTAGAGGTGAACCGCTTCGGATACCGGGCCCCGCTGCCGGATCGGGGGCCGGCTGCCGGCCAGGGACCGAACCGAGGTCTCGACATCTACCTCGGCGACATCGGCCAGCAGGGCCTCTACGGGTACTGCATCGGCGATCGGTCTCGCGGCCAGCCCACGGAGGGGCCGGGTTCCTCGGCCTCCAGCCTTAGGCCGCCTCCTCGGCACGTCAAGCACCGGCGCGCGCATGCGTACTGCGTCCTCGACAACGACTTCGCCGCGCGCCAGTTTCCCAGCGGTCCGTCGGGGAGAGAAGCCTTGGACATCACGGTCGCGCACGAGTTCTTCCACACGATCCAGTCCGCGTACGAGGGGACGAAGACCGAGCGCTGGATCAGAGAGGGGACCGCGGAATGGATGGAGGACGAGGTCTTTGACCGCGTCAACGCCAACTACGCCTTCTTGCCCGAGGGCCCGCTGCTGGAGCCAGGCGTTCCTCTCGACGCATTTGAGGCCGTCGACGACGCCCAGGACTTCGAGTACGGGTCGTGGATCTTCTGGCGCTTTCTCTCCGAGTACTACGGGAACGCCAACGTGGTCCGGCACATCTGGGAGCAGGCGGCTCCGACGAGAAACCGGGACCGGACCGCACTGCAGGCGGTGGCCGACGTCGTGGGCGGGCTCGCGCCCGCTCACGACCGATGCCGCGTCTACTGCCATCCGCAGGGCTTCGCGCAGGTCTTCTCCGAGTTCTCGTACTGGATTCGAACCTATCCGGAGAGCTTTCGGGAGGGAGCCGCCTACGCGCAGGCATTGGGAGGAGCGCGGTCGGTCGCCGACGCCGACTTTGTCCTCAGTGCGCAGACGCCGGACAGCGGGCCCCGGCAGCTGAGCCTGGACCACCTCAGCAGCGGCGAGGTGACGGCGGCGCCGGACCCAAGCCTCGCCGGCGCTTCCCTGAGAGTGACCGTCGACCTGCCGAAGGCTTCTCGACCCGGCGCCGTGGTGATCGCCGATCGGGCCGACGGGTCGAGGACCGCGTTGCCAGTGCCGCTCGACTCCTCGGGCCACGGCTCTCTCATCGTCGCGGGGGCGACGGCACTCGACCTGATCCTCAGCAACTCCAGTGGGAAGCATGACGCACAGGCGTTCCATTACCGGGTCGAGGCCCAGCCGTGAGCCCGACAGTCAAGCTGGCCTTCGCCCTCGCCGTGCTCGGGCTAGCCGCGCTGGCGGCTCCGGCGGTGACAATGGCGCAGCCCGATTGCGCCGGTATTCCCGCGACGATCGTCGACCCGGCCGGCGACGGCGACGGCACCATCACCGGGACCAGCGGCGACGACGTGATCGTCGGGCTTGGCGGGGATGACAACATCGCGGGGCTCGGAGGCGCCGACTTGATCTGCGGGGACGATGGCGCCGATCAGATCTTCGGCGGTGACGGGGCGAACGGTGCAGACGGCGCTGACGTGATCTTCGGAGGCAACGGCGACGATCCCGTGCTCGACGGAGACGGCGGAGACGACTTCATCGACGGAGGACCCGGCAACGATCCCCTGATCGTCGGCCTCGACGGCAGCGACACCCTGAGCGGCGGAAGCGGGGCCGACGGGGTCGAGGGCGGAGGAGGCGGCGACATCGTCGACGGGGGCCCGGGGGACGACGGCCTCATCGGCTTCGACCCGATCTTTGGTTCCCCTGACGGCAACGACACGATCGACGGGCAATCGGGCAACGACTTCATCGATGGTGGGCCGGGAAACGACAATCTGAACGGAGAAACCGGCGCCGACCTGCTCAGGGGCGAGGCGGGAAACGACGCGATCGACGGCGGAAACGACGGTGACAGTGCCCTCTACGACTTGGCGGCCTCAGGCGTGACCGTGGACCTTGGGGCGGGGGCAGCGACCGGAGGCGACGACACCGACTCGTTGACGGGGATCGCCAATGTCGTCGGTTCCGACCATCCCGACGTGATCACCGGAAACGGCGGACCGAACCTCGTCAACGCCCAGGCCGGCGACGACCACCTGGACGGGGCCGGGGGCTCGGACTCGCTGGACTTCGAGGGCGCTTCGGCCGGCGAGGACGTGGACCTGGCGGCTGGGAGTGCTTCAGGCGGCGATGGAACGGACACGTTCACTCGCTTCGAGAACGTGGACGGATCGGATTTCGGCGACAACATCGCCGGCGATCCTGGTCCGAACAACATCCTCGGTGGGCCCGGGAACGACCAGCTCGGCGGCGGCGGCGGAATCGACACGGTCGACTACCTGACCGCTCTGAGCGCTGTCAACGTCGACCTTTCCACCGGAACCGCGTCCGGCGGGGATGGAAACGACGCGATCTCCGGTTTCGAGGACATCGACGGCTCCAGGTTCGACGACACGCTGACCGGTGATGGTGGCTTGAACACCTTTATGGGGCGCGGCGGGGCCGATCGCATAGACGGAGGTGGCGGTGTCCTCAACATCAGCGACTACTCGACCGCACCGAGCGGCGTGAACGTGAATCTCGCCACCGGAAACGCATCCGGCGGGGACGGGTCCGACACCCTCTCCGGAATCCAGGGCGTGACGGGCTCAGATTTCAACGACACGCTGGTCGGGAATGCTGAGCGCAACACCTTCCTCGGCCGAGGCGGAAACGACGCCATGGACGGTGCCGGCTCGCAGGACACCGTCAACTACAGCGTCGCCCCTTCACCCCTCAACGTCGACCTCGCCACCGGCACCGCCACGGGTGAAGGACAAGACACCCTCGCTGGCGTGGAGATCGTCCTTGGCTCCAATTTCGACGACGTCCTGCTGGGTAGCGCCGCGAATGAAACCTTCGATGGCGGACCCGGCAACGACCGAATCGATGGGCGTGCCGGAGACGACTCAGCGCTCTACTCGGACGCCAGCGGAGGCGTCTTCGCCAGCCTCAGCGGGGGCACCGCGCACGGCCCTGGAATCGGCTCCGACAGTCTGGCGGGAATCGAACAGCTGACCGGATCCGATTACGGCGACGTCCTCGTCGGAGACGGTCAGCTCAACGTACTGAACGGAATCGGGGGCAACGATGGGCTTTGGGGCAGGGGCGGCCTCGACTCGCTCCTGGGCGGGACAGGCGACGATCGAATCTTCGGCGGCGAAGGCAACCTCGACTCGGCCGTCTATCAAGATGCCTCGGGCCCGGTCCAGGTCGATTTGGCGGCCGGTGCGGCGTCCGAGCCCGGCGGCCACGACACGCTTGTCGGCATCGAGGGGTTGACGGGATCGAGGTTCGACGACCAGTTGCTCGGCGACGACGGAGAGAATTTCTTCGTAGCCGGGGACGGAGACGATCGGATCGACGGGCGCGAGGCCGTCGACACCGTCTACTACTTCAGCAGCACGGCGCCGAACGGAATCGGCCTCACATTCGACACCGGCCCGGTCTCGGTAAACCTCGCAACGGGTACCGCCTGGAACTTCTCCGACGTCAATCAGACCAACGGGGACAGCCTGGCCGGGATCGAAGACGTTGTCGGCTCCGCGAAGGGAGACACGTTGATCGGCGACTCCGGTTCGAATCTGTTGATGGGCGATTCCGGTGACGACCGCATGTTCGGCGGCCCTGGCGCCGACGCGTTTGCCGGAGACGCCGGAAACGACCATATGTTCGGCGGCCCCGGCGAGGACTTCACCCAATACGTCTTCCAGCCGCCGATCCGCGCGCACCTCGCCAGCGGCTCGATCGCGGTGGCCGGCACGGGGCAGAGCCGGCGGCGGACCTATCCGGAGCACGATCGCATTCGGGGGATGGAGATCGTCGAGGGGAGTCGCGCCAACGACACCCTGATCGGCGGGCCCCGCCGCGACTTCCTCCTCGGCGGCGGCGGCCGGGACCGGCTGCTCGGGCGCGGGAACCAGGACACCCTGAAGGGTGGAAGGGGGAAGGATCGGCTTCTGGACGGCGGCCCAGGCCGTGATCACTGCTTGGATCCACGCCGGCGCGCCTGCGAGTCCACGCAGTTGCCCAAGAACCTTCGCGATGAGCTGCGGCACGCGATCGCGGAGCTGCAGGGCGACATCTTCCGCCACCGCGGCCGCCGGGTCCAGCGCTGACTTAGCTGACCCTGGCTTCGCTGAGGTATGCGCGCCTCTCGGCCGGGGACACCACATCGTTCATCCTTTGTCTGGCGAACTCCAGCAGCCTCTCGAATCCGACGCAGAGGCCGCAGCGCATGATCCGGGCGGTGTCGTCGTAGCTCGTACCGAGGATCCGCTGGCCGTCGGGGGCATAGGCGACTCCGGCAACCGCATCCCCAAAACCCCGCAGGACATCCAGCAGGTGGCCCGAGGATGCGTCCCAGATGCGGATCGTGTGATCGGCGCTCCCGGTCGCGATTCGGCTGCCGTCGGGACTGAATGCCGCGCCCCAGACGAGGGCCGTGTGGCCGGTGAGTACCTGCAACGTCTCACCGCTCGCTACATCCCAAATCCGAGCCGTCTTGTCGTCGCTGGTCGTCACCAACCGGTGACCGTCGGGACTGAACACGGCATTCTCCACCTGATCCGTGTGGCCCTTCAGAAGCCTCAGCCGGCCGGAGGGCAGCGTCCAGATCTCGGCCTTGCCGTCGGAGCTGCCGGTAGCCAGGTGGCGGCCGTCCCGGCTCCAGTCGACACTGAGGAGAAATCCTCCCGGGCTTCTCAGCGTCCGCAATCGCCTCCCGTTTCCGACATCCCATAGCCGTAGATATCCGTCGTCGCT
The DNA here is from genome assembly GCA_963740555.1 of uncultured Solirubrobacterales bacterium. GTDB lineage: Bacteria > Actinomycetota > Thermoleophilia > Solirubrobacterales > 70-9 > Mayfieldus. The sequence continues at coordinate 417,624 of CAVUES010000003.1, read as the reverse complement.
TGCCGTCGCGAGCCGGCGGCCGTTCGGACTCCACGCAACGCCGTAGACGGTCGCCCCATGAGGGCCCGCATTCAGGGTTCGGATCAGACTTCCGTCGTGCGCGTCCCAGAGACGTGCTGTTCCGTCGCCGCTGCCGGTGGCCACGACTTCGCCGTCAGGGCTGAATTCGGCGCTCCAGACCTCCAGCGTGTCGCCGGTCAGCGGCTCGAGCTGCTTGCCGGACCGCGTGTCCCAGATGTGGCCCCGATCGTCGTGGCCGGCGGTGACGATCTCGCTCCCCTGGGGATTGAAGTCACCATCCACCACGGGTTCCGCGTGCCGGAAGATCTTGACCGTGTCGTCCTTCTCGGCTTCCCAGACCCTTGCCGTGCGGTCGGCGCTCGCCGTCACGACCTCCCTGCCGTCGGGGCTGAAGGCCGCGCTCAGGACCTGCCCCAGGTGGCCGCGCAGAAGGCTGACCAGGACGCCCCTGCGCGTCCCGGTAGTCGGATCGTAGACTCGCGCCGTCCCGTCGAGGCTCGCCGTCACGACCCGCTCGCCGTCCGGACTAAAGGACGCCGAATAGAGCTCGTCCGCCGAACTCGGAAGGACCACCTGGAGCTTTCCGGTCTTCGCGGACCAGATCCGCGCGATCCCATCCTGGTGTCCGGTGATCACTTGGCGCCCGTCCGGGCTGAAGGCAGCCGTGTTGACCTCAATCGTCTGTTTCGACACGTCGCCGCCGCCGCGCGCCCTCAGGACCCTGATCTGGGTGCCGGTCCTCGCGTTCCAGATGCGCGCGCTTCCATCTCCGCCCGCCGACACGATCAGGTGCCCGTCGGGACTGAATGAAGCCGAGTAGACCTGTTTGACGTGTCGGGCGAAGGTCGACACGGGCGTCCCGGTCGCGGCATTCCACACCCGTGCCGTCCCGTCGAAGCCGGCGCTGACGATCAGACGCCCGTCGGGGCTGAACTCGGCGGTTTGCACCCGCCTGTTGCTGACCGCACGCGAGTAGATCAATGCTCCGGTCGACGTCCTCCAGACCTCCAGGAACCCTTTGCCGGTCGAGGTCACGACCCGTCTCCCGTCGGAACTGAACCCGGCCCCGAAGATTGCACCTCGGTGCGGATTGAGGGTCTGAAGACGCTTACCCGAGTTCGCGTCCCATACCCGCGCCGTGCCGTCGCTGCTCGCGGTGACGATCAGCCTTCCGTTGGGGCTGAACTCGGCCCGGTTCACTGCGGCCCCGCTGCCGCGCAGCACCCGCTGGACGTAGGAGGCGTCCAGGGCCTGGCGGATCGCATCGCCCGCCTCGGGAGTCGCCGAGGTCTGCCCGGCTTGGATACCGAGGACGAGGCTGCGCTCGGGATTGGTGGTCAGGGCCGACTGGGCCAGGGCGGCGAGCTCTCGCGATCGCGCCACACGAGCTTCCTCGCGCGCATGATTGCGCTGGATGAACGCGAAGCCCGCGAGCAGGAGGGCCACGACAAGTCCGGCGCTGAGGATCCCGAGCCGCAGCCGCTGCCCTCTGGTCGCCGCCCGCCGGCTGGCGATGATGTACTCGGTATGCAGCCGGGCGGGTTGGGGGTCCTTGCGCTCGTCCGCCTCGGTAAGCCATTTCTCGGCCGCAGCGAGGTCTCGCCCACGGAGCACGAAGCTGGAGTCGCGGCCGTTCGCGTCCCACTCAAGGGCCCGGACCTGAAGCCTGGTGTGAAGGTGAGCCCATTCGGGATCAGTGTCGATGGCACCGAGGAGGGCACCGACCTCGACGTCGAAGCTGGCTCCGTCGGCAAACGAGATCCAGTTCCGGGCCCGGGCGGGGCCCGGGACTCGCTCGGGGTTCACCTCCCGCAGCAGGACCGGGAGGATCCGCTTATTGAGCCCCGCAGCGTGTGAGAGCTCCTCGCGGCAGACTTCGGAGCCTGCCGAGTCGGGGCTGATCACGAACACGAAGGCGTCGGATCCCTCGATCGCCGTCCGCACCTCCTCCATCCAGGCGGCGCTGGGGCGGATGTCGTGCTTGTCGACCCATGCCCTCCGGCCCTTGTCTGCGAGGGCGGCGTGGAGGCGCTCGACGAAGGCCTGATCCTGGCGCGCGTATGAGATGAAGATCTCGCCGCCCGGAGGCGGGTCGTGGGCGGCGGTCAACATCTCACCTCGGGCCCGCGCTGCGCGCGTGGGGGGTTCTTCGCATTCGCGGCGATCCTAGACCGCCCCCAGCGCTGCAACAACCTGGCCCTACTGGCAATTGAGGACTTCGCAGAGTCAATTCCGCTGACCATCTCCGACCGGCTGCCCGAGGCAGCGGTTCGGGTAGCCTGACCTCCCCATGGCTCTTTCCAACATCGCGGGGTTTCCGCGCATCGGGCCGAATCGCGAGCTTAAGTTCGCCACCGAGGGCTTCTGGCGTGGCCAGACCTCGGCCGAGCAGCTCGCCCAGACCGCCGCCGAGATCCGGCGCGACAACTGGAAGCTGATGCAGGCGGCGGGCATCGACCTGATCCCGTCCAACGATTTCTCCCTCTATGACCAGGTGCTCGACGCGATCGCCCTGGTCGGCGCCGTGCCCGATCGCTACGGCCACGGCGGCGGCGATGTCGGCCTCGACACCTACTTCGCGATGGCTCGCGGCCGCCAGGCCGAGGGCGTCGACGTCACCGCGATGGAGATGACGAAGTGGTTCGACACCAACTACCACTACATCGTCCCCGAGCTGGGCCCCGACACGCGTTTTTCGCTCTCCAGCAGCAAGCCCTTCGACGAGTACGTGGAGGCCGAGGACGCGCTCGGAATCTCCACCGTGCCGGTCCTGATCGGCCCGGTCTCCTTCCTGCTGCTCTCGAAGCCGGGCGACGGCGTCGACGAGGACTTCGATCGCCTCAGCCTGCTCGAGCCCTTGCTCGGCGTCTACGGCGAGGTGATAGAGCGACTCGCAGAGCACGGCGCCGAGTGGGTGCAGCTGGACGAGCCCTGCTTCGTGATGAGTCGCGACGAGCGCGAGCTCGATGCCCTGCGGCTCGCCTACGAGGAGCTGCCCAAGGTCCACGAGCGCACCCGGTTGGCTGTCAAGACCTATTTCGACCACGTCGGCGACGCCTACGCGGTGCTGCGCGAGACGCCGATCGACGGCCTCGGCCTCGACTTCGTGCTCGGCCGCGAGAACGTCGGCATCGCCCACGACATCGGCCGGCTCGACGGCAAGACGCTTTTTGTCGGCGTCGTCGACGGGCGCAACGTCTGGATCAACGACCTGCACGCGAGCCTCGAGGAGCTTCGCCACGCCACCGAGCTTGCCGACGAGGTGGTCGTATCGACCTCCTGTTCGCTGCTGCACACCCCGGTCGACCTCGGCGCGGAGACCGACCTCGACGACGAGCTGCGCTCCTGGATGGCGTTCGCGAAGCAGAAGGTCGGCGAGGTCTCGGTACTCGCCAGGGGCCTCGCGGAGGGCGCCGAAGCGATCGAGAGCGAGCTTGCCGACAACGTCGAGGCGCTGGAGAGCCGCGCGCAGTCGAAGCGCACCCGCAACCCCGACGTACGGGCGCGGGTCGAGGCGCTGGAGGCCGACGCAGATCGCCGCGACAGTCCATTCGACGTGCGGCGCGAGGCGCAGCGCGCCGAGATCGACCTGCCGCAGTTCCCGACCACGACGATCGGCTCCTATCCGCAGACGGCGGAGATCCGCACCGCCCGCGCCGAGCTGCGCGAGGGCAAGATCGACGGCGCCGAGTACGAGCGCCGCATGCGGGCCGAGATCGAGCACGTGATCCACTTCCAGGAGGAGGTGGGCCTCGACGTGCTCGTCCACGGCGAGCCGGAGCGCAACGACATGGTCCAGTACTTCGCCGAGCAGATGGAGGGCTACGCCTTCACCCAGAACGCCTGGGTGCAGTCATACGGCTCGCGCTGCGTGCGTCCGCCGATTCTCTACGGCGACGTCTCGCGCCCGAACCCGATGACCCTCGAGTGGATCGCCTTCGCGCAGTCGCTCACCGAGCGGCCGGTGAAGGGGATGCTCACCGGCCCGGTGACGATGCTCCAGTGGTCGTTCGTGCGCGACGACCAGGACCTCGACGAGACCTGCCTGCAGCTGGCGCTGGCGATCCGCGACGAGGTGCATGACCTCGCGGAGGCCGGCGTGGGGATCATCCAGGTCGACGAGCCGGCGATCCGCGAGGGCCTGCCGCTGCGCCGGGAGCGTTGGAACGAATACCTCGAGTGGGCGGTGCGATGCTTCCGCATCGCCACCTCGGGCGTCGACGACGCGATCCAGATCCAGACCCACATGTGCTACTCGGACTTCGGCGACATCATGGAGCAGATTCAGGCCATGGACGCGGACGTGCTGCTGATCGAGGCGGCCCGCTCGCGCATGGGCCTGCTGTACGAGTGGGAGCGCACCGGCTATGTGCAGGACATCGGCCCGGGCGTCTATGACATCCACTCTCCCCGGGTGCCGCCTGCCGAGGAGATGGCGAAGCTGCTCGAGGCCGCCGCCAACGTTCTGCGCCCGGAGCAGCTCTGGGTCAACCCGGACTGCGGGCTGAAGACCCGCGCTTGGCCGGAGACCGAGGCGGCGCTGCGCAACATGGTCGACGCAGCCCGCCAGGCGCGCGAGCAGCTGGTTCCCGCCGGCTAGCTCTTCCCGAACCTTCGCCGCGGGTCGCGGGCGTTGAACATCCGGCTCAGCCGCGCCAGCAGGTTGCGGCGCTTGTCGGTGTAGGGGAACCAGAGCAGCTCGCGGTCGCCACCGAATCGGGTGATCACCAGCGACTCTGAGCGGCAGAACTTCTTGATCCCGATCTCGCCGTGGCGGTAGCCGATACCGGAGTCCTTCCAGCCGCCGAACGGAACGTCCGATGCCAGGAAGCCGACCATCACGTCGTTGACGTTGCAGACGCCGCACTCGATTCTCCGCGCCACCTGCTCGGCGTGGCGCTTGCCGCCGAACACCGACCCCGAGAGACCGTGGCGAGTGTCGTTGGCGAGCCTGATCGCCTCCTCCTCGTCGCGCACCTTCATCACCCCGATCACCGGGCCGAACGTCTCCTCGCGCATCACCTCCATCGAGTGGTCGACGTCGACCAGCACGGTCGGCTTGTAGTAGTCGCCCTGGCGGTCGAGCCGCTCGGCGCCGGTCAGCGCTCGGGCCCCAGCCTCGATCGCTTCGTCGACGTGGCGCGCCACGATCTCCGACTGCAGCGGGGAGGTCATCGCGCCAACCTCGTTCTCGAATCCCGAGCCGTCGGGGCCCTGGCGCAGCCGCTCGACCTCTTCCGTCAGCTTGGCGACGAATTCGTCGTAGATCGGCTCCTCGACGTAGACGCGCTCGGCCGAGATGCAGATCTGGCCCGAGTTCGCCAGCCCGCCCCAGGCGGCGGCGTTGGCGGCTCGGTCGACGTTGGCGTCCCGTAGCACGACCATCGGGTCGTTCCCACCCAGCTCGAGGCTGACCGGGGTGAGCGTCTCCGCCGCCCGGGCCATCACCTTGCGCCCGGTGCGGTCCGAGCCGGTGAACTGGAGGAAGTCGACCTCGTCGATCAGCGCCGTGGCCGTATCCGCCATCCCCTGCACGCAGTCGAGCACGTCGGGGCCGCCGATCTCGCTCTTCCACGCCTCTACCAGCTCGATCAGCCCCAGCGGGGTCAGCTCGGAGGGCTTTATGACGACGCTGGCGCCCGCCTGCAGCGCCGGGATCGCGTCGCCGAGCGAAAGGATGAGGGGGAAGTTCCAGGGGCTGATGATCCCGACCACCGGGAAGGGCCGGTACTGGACCCGCAGCTTCTTGGAGCTGAGCAGCAGGGAGTGGGGGCGGATCTTGTCGTCGCCGAGCATCTTCCCCGCCCTGGCGCCGTAGAAATTGATCAGGTCGGTCAGGTAGACGCTCTCGCTGCTGGCGTCGGCGCGGACCTTTCCTGTCTCGGCCTGCATCGTGTCCGCGACCCGCTCGTGGTTGTCGATCAGCCAGTCCCGAAGCTGGCCGAGCCAGCGATGGCGGCCCTTGTTCCCGAGCGCCTCCCACTCCGCCTGGTTGGCGCGCACGCGGGCCACTGTCTCGCGCACCGCTTGCGGTGAATCGATCGCGACGCTGCGGATCGCCTCACCGGTCGCAGGGTTGTGGACCTCGAAGCCTTCACCGGCCGGGACGCCGTTGCCGCTCTCGGCGCCGGTCACGTTCGGCTGCGCTGTGCCGCTCTCCACTTGTCTCCTCCTTCGGTCCTGGCTGGACAGCCAAAGCCTACCCTTCACGCGATCCTCCGAGGTCGACTTTTCCGCTGACATGGAGCGAAAACGTCGATCTCGGCGACGGCGACGCGGAGGTCAGCGACGCATCCCGAGGCTTGCTGACGGTGAGTTGAACAATCCCCCGAGCAGGATCGGCTGCCACTCCGGCGGCTGGCCGGGCTCAGTGGCCGTGCACGAGGCGGTAGACGGGACCGTTCAGCGAGCAGACGTAGATCCGCCCGTGCGTGTCCTCGCCAAACGAGCTCGGGCTGTCGACGTGGATGCCGACCCGCCGGTCTTTTCGCGCCCCGCTGGGGCTGGGCACCAGGCTGCGCAGGTTTCCGGCGCAGAAGTCCGAGTACAGATAGCGGCCTCGCAGACCGCCGAGGTGCTTGTCGTGAACCACGTAACCGCCGATGATCGTGCAGTTGCCGTCGCTGTGGGTGCCGTAGGCGAAGATCGGCTTCGTCGTTCCGCCGGGGTCGGGGGTTCCGCTGTTGTCGCCTGTGTAGGGGGCGAAGCCCTCGAACGCGTCCCAGCCGAAGTTGGCGCCGCTGGCAGCGCCGACGCGCTCGTAGTCGACCTCCTCGAAGCGGTCCTGGCCGGCGTCGCCGATCGCCATGAAGGGGCCACCGGCGCTGGCCGTGTCGAAGGAGAAGCGCCACGGATTGCGCAGCCCGTAGGAGAAGATCTCGTCGCGCCCCGGCTTGCCGACGAACGGATTGTCGGAAGGGACGGTGTAGGGGCTGCCGCCCGAGGCGCGCGGGTCGATGCGGAGGATCTTGCCCAGCAGGACGTCGAGGTTCTGGGCGTTGTTGGGCGGATCGCCGCCGCTGCCGCCGTCGCCGGTCGAGATGTAGAGCAGGTTGCCCAGGAACTGGAGCTGGCCGCCGTTGTGGTTGGCGTTGGCGCGGTGGTCGATCGTCAGCACCACCCGTGCCGAATTGCGGCGCGCCCTGGTGGCGGTGCGCCGCCGGTACTCGACCACGTTGATGTCGCCCTGCTGGTCGTTGTAGTCGACGTAAAAGAGGCCGGACTGCTTGTAGTCGGGTGGGAACGCGATCGAGAGCAGGCCCCGCTCGGCGCCGTCGTAACCGACCAGGTGGCGGATGTTGAGGAACGCGTGGCCGAGCTTGTGGTGTCCCTTTACGACCCGCACCGAGCCGGGTTGCTCGACGACGAGCTCAAGCTTCGGAAAGCCCGGTGCGCCGGTTATGTAGACCGGGTGGTCGAAGCTGCCGATCTTTCGCTTCTTGATCGCGCCGGCGGCTGGCGCGACGACGAGGAGCGCCGCGAGCGCGGCGCAGAGCAGCATCGAGATGCGGATCGCTCGGCTCATCTGGGATACCCGCCGCGCTTTCCCGGTGGGTACTTGAAGTTCAACACGGCCGACGCCTCCACAGAGCGGTTCAGCCTAGCCAGTGGTTCGAGGCGGCGGCACAAGGTGTCGCCGCAGGTGCATGTCAGGCGGCGAAGCCGCCGCAATTTGTTTGTCGGTTGGATCTCGCGATCAGCCGGGATCGAGCCGGTAGACCGGCCCCTCGAGCGAGGTGGCGTAAACGTGGCCCGAGGAGTCCTCGCCGAAGGAGCTCAGCGAGGGCACGTTGAGGCCAAGCGCCTTGTCGTCGCTGGCCCTGGGCAACGAGGGGACGAAGCTGCGCAACTCACCGGAGCAGAAGTCTCCGTAGATGTAGCGGCGGTAGAGGGAGCGAAGGCTGGGATCGCGGACCACGTAGCCGCCGGTGATCGAGCAGCCGCCCGTCTGGTGGCTGTAGACGAGAATCGGGCGCACCGCTCCGGGGGCGCTCTGATCGTCGTTGAAGCGCGCATCGCCCTCGAACGCCGACCAGCCGAGGTTGGCCCCGGCGGCCCGCCCGCGCGGCAGGTAGTCGACCTCCTCGAATTCGTTTTGGCCCACGTCGCCGATCATCAGGGCCCCCGTGAAGGAGTCGAAGGAGAAGCGCCACGGGTTGCGCAGCCCGAAGTCGTAGATCTCCGGGCGGGCGCCCGATCGGCCGACGAAGGGATTCCCGTTCGGGATCCCGTAGGGCCTGCCGCCGCTCGGCTTCGGGTCGATTCGGAGGATCTTTCCGAGCAGCGAGGAGAGGTTCTGGCCGTTGCGCTGCGGGTCGTCCTCAGAGCCTCCGTCGCCGAGCCCGATGTAGAGGTCGCGGTCGGGGCCGAACAGCAAGAGCCCCCCGTTGTGGTTCTCGAACGGCTGGTCGACAGCGAGCACCTCGCGGGCGCTGGCCGGATCGGCGCGCAATGGGTCGGCGGCCGAGCGGCGATACTCGACCACCCTCGTATCGCCCTCGGCGTCGGTGTAGTCGACATAGAGGCGGCCCGACTTCGCGTAGTCGGGGGCGAACGCGATCGACAGCAGCCCCTGCTCGCTCCCTGCCGTCGTGATCAGGTCGCCGACGTCGAGGAACGGCCGCGGCTGCACCGCGCCGTCATGGATCACCCGGATCGCACCGGTTCTCTCGACCACGAAGAGGTCGCCGGTCTCGCCACGGGGTTGAGTCACGTAGAGGGGCTGGTCGAAGTCGCCGAGCTTGGTCAGCTTCACGCCCCCGCCGCCGTCGCCGGTGGGCAGGTTCGTTGGCGCCTTGCCGTGCTGCACGGGCGGTGTCGGAACCTTCGCAGTAGTCGACTCGTCGCCGCCGCCGCAGCCAAGCGCGATCGCGGCGGCGGCCGCGAGCAGCCCAGCGAGACCCGTTCGGGCGGGGGTTCGCATGCGACTCAATACGGTGACAGGCGGCGGCGGTTGAACGGCTTCGGCGAGCCGGACCTACTTGCCCTGGCCGCCGCCGCCCGACTGGCCACCCGAGCTGCCGCCCGACTTGCTGGCGCCGCCCGACGGTATCTCCACAACCTGACCCTTGCCATTGACGCGCGTCTGCGGCGGCACGGTTGAGATCTTGACCACGAAGGAGCCGGTCGGGGCGCTGCCGTCGGCGGTCACCGCCTTCGCCTTGCCGTTCAGTCCCGCGTCGACCTGGTAGTCGATCGTGTAGATGCCGCCCCGGACGGGCGTCACCTTCCATACCGCCTCGACCGTCTTGCCCGGCTTCAGGCTGCCGAAGTCGAACGTCTTGTCGTTGGCGGTCTCGGCCCCGGCGGACTTCGTCTGGCCGGCCAGCTTCGGATAGTTGTTCTCCAGGACCCAGACCGGTCGGTCGTGATCGGCGAGGCCCGGCTGCGGGTCGTAGAAGGAGAAGGGGTGGACGGCGTTCTTGTCGATCGAGATCGTGATCGCCAGTGCCGGAACCGGCTTGTCGCCTGTGTTCTGAACGCCGAGCCGAAGCAGCGACGTTTCGGCGAGGCGCTGCCGGGTCGGGAAGCTCGAGGTGACGATCTTGACCGGGAACTTCCCGGCCGGCTCGTTCGCATCCTGCCGTGGTCCTCCGCTTCCGCATGCGGCAAGGACCAGCGCAAGCGCGCCGAAAGCGAGACTTACCCCAGAGCGTGTTCGGCGGGCGCGCCGGAATTGTGAGCCGGTCTCCCGCAAAGCGGGCGCAGCCTACCACGCAAGACCATCAATTCCAGCCGCATTACTCGTACTTTCTGCCACCGGCCACGAGCGGATGACTTCCCAGTCAGGTCCTCAGTCAGTTGTCGGTGGCGGAGCCGATTCCTATGGCATATCCTTGCCCTGACGGGAACGAGCGCAAAGCAATCGCTCGCCCTCGTCGGGAGGAGTAGATGGTTAGGTCCGCCGTAGATAGGGCATTCCTTCCCGCCAAGAACCTCTTCGAGCAGGTGGGGGACATGATGATCCTCACCGCCAAGACCTTGGTCTCCGCGGTGCGCCCGCCTTACCCCTACGGCGGCGAGTTCATCGGCCAGTTTCTTGTTCGCCCTGCAGCTCTGCTGGTTTCCGATGATGATCTCGACGATCGCCTTCGGCTTCGGGGCTCCCGGCCTTCAGGCGGCGAACTTCCTCTCGCTGTTCGGCGCCCTCGACCGCCTCGGCGGCTTCTTCGTTTTGGCCTCGATTCGCGAGTTCGCCCCCTTCGTCACCGCGGTAGTGGTCGCGGGCGTCGCCGGCACCGCGATCACCGCCGACCTCGGGGCGCGAAAGATCCGCGAGGAGCTGGACGCGCTTCAGGTGCTCGGCGTCGACCCGATCAAGAACCTCGTCGTGCCCAGATTCCTCGCCCTGATGATCCTCACCGGGCTGATGGACATCTACGCGCTGATCTTCGGCATCAGCGGTGGGATCGGCGCCGAGCTGCTTTACAACCAGCCCCTGGGCGGCTTCTTCGCGACGCTCTTCAACAACGCCTCGGTCACCGACCTCTGGGGCTCGGTGCTGAAGACGACCTTATTCGGGGCGATCATCGCGATCGTCTGCTCCTACAAGGGGATGACCGCTTCGGGAGGTGCGGCCGGCGTCGGGCGGGCCGTCAACGAGGCGGTGGTGATCGCCTTCATGGGCGTCTTTGCCTTCAATTACGTCTTCACCCAGACCCTGCTCGCCACGCATCCGGAGCTGCAGACGATCCGATGATGGCGGCCGGCTCGACAGTGAGGACTTGATGCCTGGCTGGATCGCACTGCCGCGCTCCTGGCTCGACTCCCTCGGCGAGATCGCCCGCTTCGGCGGCCAGGTGATGGGCCAGGTCTACGTCGGCCGCGTGCTGCGCTTTTTCGGCGAGTCGCTGCGCCAGGCGGGGATCCTGATCCTCGGCTCGGCGCTGGTGATCTGGGGGTTGATCTTCATCATCGGACTTCAGTGCGGGATCGAGGGCGCCTACCTGCTGCGCGCCCAGGGCGCCCCCGCCTACGCCGGTGTCTTTTCGGCCTGGTGCGATCTGCGCGAGCTGATCCCCTACGCCTTCGGCTACATGATGGCGGCCAAGGTGGGCACCGGGATCGTCGCCGAGCTGGGCTCGATGCGGATCTCCGACGAGATCGACGCCCTGGAGGTGATGGGCGTGCCGCCGATCACCTTTCTTGCCGCGACGCGGCTTCTCGGCCGCCTGGATGGCGCTTCCCTTCGTCTATCTGGTCGGCGTCGGGGTCTGCTACTTCGCCAGCTATCTGGCCGTCGTCAAGCAGATCGGCGACACCTCCTCGGGCGGCTATCTATTGATCTTCTGGATGTTTCAGAACCCTCCCGACCTGCTCTACAGCCTGGTCAAGGGGATGGTGATGGCGACGATCATCGTGCTGGTCGGCTGCTATTACGGCTACACGGCGTCGGGAGGGCCGGTCGGCGTCGGTGCGGCGACCGCCAAGTCGATGGCGCTTAACATCGTCTTAGTGCACATCATCGGGATGACAGGGACCCTGGTGTTCTGGGGCGCAAACCCGAGGGCACCGATAGGAGGCTGACGTGGCGAGATTCGGACGCAAGGACGACGACAAGGGGTCCGAGTGGGTCCCCAAGCAGGGCGAAGAGTCCGAGGAGCCGTTCGTCGGCTATCCGGCCGAGGGCGACCCGCATGACGCCGAGCGGGTCGAGGAGGAGATATACGACCAGCGGGACCAGGGGGTGGAGGTCGTCGCCGAGGGCACCGAGGACGAGCCGCGGCCCAGCGACCTGACGGAGAAGGCGGCGCGCGAGGCCGAAGCCAGGGCCGACGCCGCAGCGGCCCAATCCGGCCAGGCGTTGGGCGGCAACGGCGGCCCACACGTTGCCGGGGACGGAGCGGTGCTGGGGCGCGATTTCATCATCCCCGGCGTCGATGCCGAAGAGAGCGACCCCTACCGCTGGCACACCGGCAAGAAGCGCGACCACGGCGGCGAGGACGCGATCGAGATCATCGACCTGGTCAAGCAGTTCGGCCGCACGCGCATCCTCAACGGGCTCAACCTGGGCATCCCGGACGACCAGATCTCGATGATCCTCGGCCCGTCGGGGACCGGCAAGAGCGTGCTGATAAAGCACGTCGTCGGGCTGCTCTATCCGGACTCCGGTGACGTGCTGGTGCACGGCGAGTCGATTCCCAACATGACCGACGACGAGCTGTTCGAGGTGCGCAAGAAGTTCGGCCTGTTGTTCCAGGACGGGGCCCTGTTCGGGTCGATGAACATCTACGACAACGTCGCCTTCCCGCTGCGCCAGCACACCGACAAGGGCGAGGACGAGATCGGCGAGATCGTCAATCGGCGGCTGAAGGAGGTCGGGCTTGCCGAGGCGCTCTACCACATGCCCAACGAGCTTTCGGGCGGGATGCGCAAGCGCGCCGGCTTCGCCCGCGCGCTGGTGCTCGACCCGGCGATCGTGATGTTCGACGAGCCCGACTCGGGCCTCGATCCCGTGCGCACGGCTCTGCTCTGCGAGCTGATCCGCGAGGTGCACGAGGAAAACGGCGGCTGCTATCTGGTGATCAGCCACGACCTCGGCACCGCTCGGCGGATCGCCGACTTCATCGCCGTGCTCTGGAAGGGCAAGATCGTCGAATCCGGCCCGAAGGAAGAACTCTTCAATTCCGAGAACGAGTTCGTGAGCCAGTTCCTCAACGCGGAAGTCACGGGCCCGCTCGCGATGGACTGAGCCTGCGGCCGCGTGGCCGCGGGTCCTGTCACGGCGGGCCTACTTTCCGCCCGTGCTCCACAGTCCGCGCGCGCGGAAACCAGGCCCGCCGCACCACCCGCGGAAGGAGCCGCAGCATCACCTCCCCCAAATCCCCTGCAATTGATGCCTTGAGGGTGACCCCTCCCTAACCTTTCCCCATGGCCGCAGGAGAGAGATTCGGCGCCATTGCGTCGTGGGCGGCGCGGCATGCGCGGGTGCTGCTTGTCGTCACCGGGGTGGTTGCCGTCGCGGCGGCGGTCGGCGCATCGCGCCTTCACACCGACGCCGGCACCGGCACGCTGGTCGACCGCGACTCCCAAACCTTCCAGGCAACCGAGCAGTTCCGCAACACGTTCGGCGACGACGCGGTGGTGATCCTGGTCGAGGGCGATCTGCGCAAGATGGTGCTGACCTCGAACCTCGGCAGGCTGCTGCGCCTCGAGGGCTGCCTGTCGGGCAACGTCCCGAAGAAGTTCCAGCTGCCAGGCCCATGCACCGAGATCGCCCGCATGCACCCGGCGAGGGTCGTCTACGGGCCGGCGACCTTCCTAAACCAGGCGGCGCTGGGAATTCAGGCGGCGCTCGGGGGTCAAATCAAGCAGACGCGGGCGCGAGCCCTTGCCGCCGCCCGCGCCGCGGCTCAGGCGGCCGCCGCGCAGGGCCTGTCGAAGGCTGAGCAACAGCGGGCGGCGCAGGCCGCCGCGGCGGGGGTCGGCCGCCAGTTCCAGCAGCGACTTCTGCAGGCGGCGGCCCAGTACGGGATCACCCGCATCCCGCAGATCGACGACCCCTTGTTCGTGAGCCAGGTCGTCTTCGACACCCGCCAGCCGCCCGGGACCCCGAAGGCGCGCTTTTCCTATCTGTTCCCGAATCGCGACTCGGCGCTGATCTCGATCCGGCTGCGTCCCGACCTCAGCAGCTCCGAGCGCCACCGGGCGCTGGGGCTGATCCGCGATGCGGTCTACGACACAACGTCGCGCAAGGCCTGCAACAACAAGCCGTGCTTCGCGCTCGACGGCGGCCGCTACGTGATCAGCGGCGCCCCGGTGGTGGTCGACGGCGTCGCGAGCAGCCTGCGCACCGCGCTGCTGGTCCTTTTCGCCGGCGCGATCCTGGTCATGGCGGCGACCCTTGCGATCGTCTTTCGCTCGCGCCTGCGGCTGCTCCCGCTGGCGCTGGCGCTGGCCGCCACCGCGATCACCTTTGGCCTCAGCGGTCTGGTCGGCGGTTCGCTGACGATCGCCGCGATCGCGGTGCTGCCGATCCTGATCGGCCTCGCGGTCGACTACTCGATCCAGCTCCAGGCTCGCTTCGACGAGGCCGAGGCCTCCGGTGCCAGCGGCGTCGAGGCGGCGCGGATCGCCGCCGCCCGCGCCGCGCCGGTGGTCGGGACCGCCTGCCTGGCCTCCGCAGCCGGCTTCTGCGTGCTGCTGCTCTCGCCGGTGCCGATGGTGCGCGGCTTCGGGTTGATGCTGGTCGCCGGGGTCGCGGTTGCCTTCGGGCTGGCGCTGAGCGCCGGATTCGCGGCCCTGGCGCTGCGCCGCAAGGGCGACACGCGGCCCGGAGCCCCGGAGAGGGCACCGAGGTCCGAGGCGGGGGAGAAGCTGGCGGCGCGCGCCAAGAGGCTCGGGCGGCGAGCGGACGCACTGCGCGATCGGATCGCCGGCCGGGTCGCGTCGTTCGGCACCGAGGCGCTGGCGATCTCGATTCGCAGCCCCGGTCGGGTTCTGGCCGTGGCGGGGGCGCTGGCCCTCTGCGGATGGCTCGTCGCGCCCCGCGTTCCCGTGCAGTCCGACTTCACCAGGCTCGTTCCGCAGGACCTGCGCGCGGTGCGCGACCTACACGAGCTGCAGCGGGCCACCGGGGTCTCAGGCGAGCTCGACGTCACGGTCCGGGCCCCCGATCTGACCAACCCGAAGCTGATCGAATGGATGAGCGGCTTCAAGCAGCGGGTCCTCTCCCAGAACGGCTTCGGAGGCCAGTTCCCGAGCTGTCGCAAGGCGAAGATCTGTCCCGGCACCTCGCCGACCGACTTCTTCACCAATCCGGGTGAGAAGTTGACCAGCCCAGCGATCGAGCAGGTGTTCAACGCGATCCCTGCCTACGATCGGCAGGCGGTCCTCAACAGCGGCCCGCACGGCGAGCTCGGCCATACCGCCAACATCTCGTTCGGCATCCGCGTCATGCCCCTCGACGACCAGCAGAAGCTGATCGACGACGTCCGCGCCGCGATCGACCCACCCGGCGCCGCCGGGCCCCCCGCCGGCACCGTGGTGCAGCTGGCCGGGCTTCCGGTGCTGGCGGCCTCGTCGAACTCCTCGCTGACCAGCAGTCGCTACTGGCTCACGCTTGCCGGGCTGGCAGCGGTGGCGCTGGCGCTGCTGGCCGTCTATCGCTCGTTCCGGCGCGCGCTCGTGCCCCTGATCCCGATCGTGCTCGCGACGGGCTGGGCGTCGCTCGTCCTCTTCGCGAGCCACATCAAGTTGAACCCGATGTCGGCGACGCTCGGCGCCCTGGTGATCGCGATCGCCACCGAGTTCAGCGTCATCCTCGCGTCGCGCTACCGCGAGGAACGGACCGAGGGCCGATCGGTGGGAGAGGCGCTGCGGGAGTCCTACGCGCGCACCGGAGCCGCCGTGCTCGCCTCCGGGTTGACCGCGATCGCGGGCTTCGCGACGCTGACCGTCACAGCGATACCGGGACTTGGCGACTATGACTACCCGATGCTGCGCGACTTCGGCTTCGTCACCGTCGTAGACCTTGGCGTGGCGCTGCTGGGAGTGATGCTGGTCCTGCCCGCGGTCCTGGTTTGGGCTGAGGCCGGCTTCGAGCTAGTACGGCTCCCACGGCGCCGCTTGGCGGCCTCGAGGCGGTGAACGAGCCGCGCTCCGGCGACGGTGCCGATAGCCCGAAGGGGATCCAAGGCCGCCGCACGATGGGACCCGCGCCGCGCCCTGGGCGCGGCTATTCGACAGTCGTCGGCCTTCTCTTCTTGGCTTTGATCATCGTGGTGACGATCCACACCATCACCACCCACAACCAGGGCATCCTCGGCCTGCAGAAGGTCAGCGCCGACGAGCCACTGGCCGAGTTCGCGGTGCCGGTCGCGGTCAGCAACCTCGAGGGCGACGCGAACGTCGCCCAGGACGACTGCTCCAGCGACCAGCTTCCCTGCCCCGCCGACCAGCGCCGCACCCCGGCCTGCGGGGTCGCGGGGCCGAACGTGATTCGGGTCTGCGACTCCTTCAACCTGCCCCTGGTGCTCTCGTTCTGGTTCACCCGCGGGGGCAACAACTGCGAGACCCAGCAGGACGTGGTCAGTGAGGTTTCGCGGCGATACCGTGGCCGGGTGAACTTCCTCTCGATCGACGTCCGCGACAGCCGCGACAGCGTTCGCGACCTGGTTCGCGAGCGCGGTTGGCGAATGCCGGTCGGGTACGACCATGACGGCGCCGTCTCGACGCTCTATCGGGTCGGCGGTTGCCCGACCTTCGTCTATGCCTACCCTGGCGGGATCCTCAAGTCGGCGAGCATCGGCGTGCTCGACGCCTCGCAGCTCTCGGCGAAGGTGGAAGCGCTCTTGGCGGCGACGCGGCGCAAGGAGCAGACCGATCGCTGATCCCGGGGAAGGAGGGGCAGCGGGGCTGCCCGCCGCCGGCGAGGCAGCCCCCGAGCGTGGCTGGATCGCGCCCGCGGTCGCCGAGGAGTTCCCGGGCCTAAGCATCTCCTGGACAACCGTCGAGGCGCGCTCCGGCCGCAGCCCGCACCAGGTCAAGGAGCGGCTGCGCGAGCTCTCGAATCGCTTTCACGGCGGCCACGCGGTGCAGATGCGCCAGCGCCCGATCCCCTGGGCCTACCGGGTCTTCTTTCGCCAGATCGGTCTCGATCCCGACCAGACCCGCACCCCGATCGAGGAGCTGGCGCTGGAGCGGATGAAGAAGGGCGCCTTCGTGAGCCATAGCCAGCTCGACGACGCACTGACGATTGCGATCGTCGAGACCGGGGTGGCGCTGCGTGCCTTTGACGCCGACCGAACCGAGGGACGTCTGGGAGTGCGCGCCTCGGCGCCGGGCGAGGCGCTCGAGGGCAGGCCGGGTGAGCTTCCCTCCGGGACGCTCGTGATCGCCGACGAGCGGCGACCCGTGGCGCTTCTCTTCGGGGCCACGGCCGAGGGGCGAGGGGTGCATCCGAAGACGACTCGCATCAGCCTCGTCGCGCTCGCCGTGAAGGGCGTGCCCGACATTGCGGTCGAGGAAGCGCTGTGGCTGGCGACCGCGGCCTTGACCATCTAGAGGGCTGACACGGGTTATCCACGCATCAACCCTCTAGAATCGGCTTCCCGCCTACGTCTGCGAAGGGACCGATGCCGGAGCTGATTAGGGAGCCGCAAGAGCAGGGAACGGGAGCGCCACCGTTCTCGGGGCGCCTCGTCGACCTTCTCCACGGGGACGAGCGCCCGGCGCGAGTCGAGCTGCGAAGGCAGATCGCCAGGCTCGAGCTGGAGCTTTCGGAGCTCTTCATATCCGCCTTTCCGCGCGGCGGGATCGCCTACGACGTCGCCCCCGCCGGCGGCCCCCGATTGCTCGGGATCGGTGAGCTGGAGCAGGTGCGGGATCGGCTGCTGGCCCGAATTGCCGACGTGCGCGGCCTGCTCGAGGATTGCGGCTACGTCGAGGAGCGAAATCGCGAGCTGCTCGAGCGGATGATTGCCGAGCCCGAGAAGTACCACTGGATTCGCATCGCCAACGAGGACATCGGTGAGCCCGGGTGCAGGCACTGGCACTCCCGGCCCCGCTTCGGGCTGCTGGGGATGCTGATGGGGTGGTGGAGGGTCAAGCTCTCCTCCGGTTGCCCGTTAGCCTGGGGACGCCCCGCGTCCCACCCAGCAGATAGAGACGACTGAGGCGATGGCGAAGTCCCGAAAGCGGCGCAAGCGCCGCGGGGGTCCAAGGTCTCGCCCGCCTGCTCCCGCTCCCAAGCAGCGGACGCCGGTGGAGCCGGCGGTCAGGCGCACGGCCCGCGACGAGCGCCCGCAGGCGCCCTGGGGCTCGTTCCCGCTCACCGAGCTGACCGTACTGGTCGGCCTGATCATGCTGATCGCTGGTTTCGCCTCCGGTGGCGTCGGCGGCACGCTGATGATCGCGGTCGGAATCACGCTCGCCGCGCTGGGTGGTCTCGAGCTGGCCATTCGCGAGCACTTCGCGGGCTACCGATCGCACAGCGGGCTGCTGGCTCTGGCCTGCGCGGTGATCACAGGGGGGCTGCTTTCGGTGCTCGTGGACCTGCTGTTCGGCTCCGTCATTCCGCTGATACCGGTCGCCGCCGGTGTGGTCGCGTTCGTCCCCGCCTTCATTGCGTTGCGTAACGCCTTCAGACGCGCCTCAGGCGGCCTCTCCTTCCGGATCGGCCGCCTGCGGGGATGAACAACTCAGGGGCGAGAGGAAGCTCAAGGGCGCGAGAACCGAGACGCCCGGCTGAGGACACCGATATGCGCCGGTTCGCGGCCCCCTAGACCACCAGCGCCGGTTGCTGGCCGACCTTTGCCTCCAATTCGTGGGAGACCAGCTGGCGCTGGCGGGCGGTCATCGTTCCCAGCCGCTTGTTCTCGGAGAGCGCCAGGGCGAGGAGAAACTTCCGCGCCCGGGTGCGACCCCAGCGCCGTTGACTCGTCAGCAGCTCGGCCAGGGTCATGCTCTCGGTCTCCCAGGGGCAATCCCGAATCACCTCGGCGGCGTCGATGTCGCCCTTGGCGATGTTGCGCTTCAGCGCGGCTCGCGCCAGGCGGACCCGATTTGCGTGCGCCAAGGCCTGCATGTGCTGGGGGGTTGGAGCGGAAACATGAGCACGGGCGATCGTTGCAGCGTTCACGAAGACTCCTCCCTTCAGGGGGATGGTTTGAGGTCTCTCTCTCCGCGTCGCCCCCCCGGCTTTCTTGCCTGGGCACTGAATGACTGGGGTGGTTGTCCTTCGCGCTCCTGCCCCGGTGTGCGACGCGGGCGAGAACCTAAGCGCTTGCCACCCCGACCGTCAACCCGAATCGCAACACCTCGCACCGCGTCGTCCGCTAAGAGCATGCTTTTCGTCGGCGCTCGGTTCAAGTCCATTTCTGGACAAGCTCAAACTACCCATGCAGGGGGATACCGAGGTCCCTCCGACTCCAACTTTTGTCTACCTCGAGGCCCCGTCTAGGCCCGTGGCAGGTCGGGAAAGTCGGCGATCACCCTGGCGATCGTTCCCAGGGCGCCGTTCAGGTGCTCGGGCTCGTGGGTCGCCATCAGGCTGGTTCGCAGCAGGGCGCCGCCGGGGGGAACGGCGGGATGGATCGCGACGTTGGTGTAGACGCCGGCGTCGAAGAGTGCCTTCCAGAGCAACACGGCCTGCCAGTCGTCGCCGACCATCACCGGGACCACCGGGGTGGTGGCGACGGTCCCGTCGGGCAGCGTCCCCGGCTCGACCAACTTCAGCCCCAGCTGTCGGAGGCCCTCGCGCAGGTACTCCGCGTTGGCGAGCAGCTTCTCGAACAGGGCCGGTCCCTCGGAGCGGATCACCCGAAGCGCTTCCAGGGCTGCTCCGACCGCCGCGGGCACGCCCGAGGCGCTGAAGATGAACGAGCGCGAGGTGATCCGCAGGTACTCGACCACGTCGGCGGGCCCGGCGACGAAGCCGCCGCAGGAGGCAAGGCTCTTGGAGAATGTGCCCATGCGCAGGTCGACCTCGTCCTCGAGTCCGAACAGCTCGCATGCGCCTGCCCCGCGGGCCCCGAGCACCCCGACCCCGTGCGCCTCGTCGACCATCAGGCGAGCCCCGTAGCGCTTGCACAGCTCGACTATGGAATGCAGGTCGGGGACGTCGCCCTCCATCGAGAAGACCCCGTCGACGATCACCAGAACGCCACCGCCGTCCTCAGCGGCGCGCTCGAGCATTGTCTCCAGCTTGTCCATGCGGTTGTGGCGGAAGGGGCGCAACCGGGCGCCGGAGAGTCGGCAGCCGTCGAGAATCGAGGCGTGGTCGCCGGAGTCGCAGATCACGGTGTCGCCGGGCTCGAGGATCGTTCCGATGCAGCCGACGTTGGCCTGGTAGCCGGTCGTGGAGACGATCGCGTCCTCGGTCCCCATCCAGTCGGCCAGCTCGCTTTCGAGCTCGAGGTGCAGGGGCGTGGTCCCGTTTAGCAGCCGCGAGCCCGTGAGGCCGGTCCCGTACTTCTCCAGGGCGTCGCGCGCCGCCTGCTTTACCCGCGGATCGCCGGTCAGACCGAGGTAGTTGTTGGACCCGAGCATGATCGTCTCTCGCCCCTCCATCTCGACCACCGGTCCGGCCGCCGACTCAAGCAGCCGGAAGTACGGCAGGAGGTCGTTGTCCTTCGCCGCCTCGAGCTGCTCCAGCCGGTCGTGGCTGCGGGCCTTTTCGAAGACGTCGACGGGGGCTCGGGTCGTCTCCGCCATGGGGGAAGTCTGGCAGCTACGAGCTGTTCGTCACTTGTCGCTCGTCATTCGAGGCTTGGCTTAGGCCGAATGACGAATGACGAATGACGAATGACTTCATGTAGCTTCCGCCCATGCCACTGACGATCCGTCCTGTGAAGACGAAACGCGAGCTGAAGCGCTTCGTCAAGGTTCCCTTCCGCCTCCACCGCGACCACCCGCAGTGGGTCGCCCCGCTGATCTTCGAGCGCATGCAGTTCCTCGATCGATCTCGCAACCCGTTCTTCGAGCACGCCGAGGCGGAGTACTTCCTCGCCGAGCGCGACGGCGAGCCGGTCGGCCGGATCACCGCCCAGGTGGACCAGCGCTGGGACGAGTACCAGGGCGGCAGCGACGGCATGTTCGGCTTCTTCGAGACCGAGGACGATCCGGCGGTGGCGGCGGCGCTGCTCGACACCGCGTCGGAATGGGTGGCCGGCCACGGCCGCGACCGGGTGCTGGGGCCGATGGACTTCACGACCAACGACGAGGTCGGGATCCTGGTCGAGGGCTACGAGCTGCGCCCGATGATCCTCGAGCCCTGGCACCCGCCTTTTTACCGGGAGCTGATCGAGGGTCGCGGCTTCAGCAAGACCATGGATCTCTTCATGTGGTGGCTGGCCCTGGGGGAGCAGATGTACGGGGAGGGGAGCTTCCATCCCGCGATCCACGAGGCGGCCGAGAAGGTCAGCTCGGAGCACGGGATCACGATCCGCAACATGCGAAAGCGCGACCTGCGCGACGAGGCACGGCGCTTCATGGAGGTCTACAACGAGGCCTGGGGCGACAACTGGGGCTTCGTGCCTGCCACCGAGGCGGAAATCGACTTCCTGGCAAAGAACCTGAAGCCGGTATTCGACGAGCGCTGGACCTTCATCGCCGAGCGCGATGGCGAGGTGCTGGGCGCGGCCGTCACGCTGCCTGACATAAACCAGGCCCTGGCGAAGCTGAACGGCCGCCTGCTGCCCTTCGGCTGGCTGCGCTTCCTGCTTGCCAAGCGCAAGATCGACAACGTGCGTGTCTTCGCGCTCGGCGTCAAGCCCGAGTACCAGCACACCGGGATCGCGGCTGCCTTCTACATAAGGCACCTCGAGGAGGCGTCGCCCGACGGCGTCTACGGTGGCGAGACCGGCTGGATCCTCGAGGTCAACGAGCCGATGAACCGGGCGATGGAGGGGATGGGGGGGAAGATCGTCAAGAAGTACAGGCTCTACGAGAAGCAGCTGACGGGTCCGGGTCCCTAGTCGCTTGTTCCTAGGAACGAGGAACTAATCCCGCAGCTTGCGTCGATTGAGCCGCGTGCAACCCCGACACCGCCGCCCCCGCTTCTAGACTGCGCCCCGTGCCGCAAGCCGATCTAGAGGGAGAGGTGATCGCCGAGGAGGACGGCGGCCCGGCCGCGGAAGACTCTGTCCGCCCGTTGCCGTTGCGCTATGAGCCCTCGGTCCCGGCATTGCGCGAGGTCCGCACCGCGGCGATCGCCGCCGCGGGAGGAGCGTTGGCGGGGGTCGCGACGGTGGCCGCGGTACGCGCGGTCAGCAATTCGAGCACGCGCAAGCGTCCCCAGCGCCGCTTCGTGCGCCGCCCCGATCGCCAGAACGTCGTCACCAGCCGTTCCTTTCTGATCGACGTTCACCTGCTCGGCAAGTAGGACCGCTAAGTGGGCGGCGAGCGAGAGAGTTCGCAGCTCGCCGCCGCCGGCGTTGAGCCGCTGACGGTCGAGGTGCGCCCTCCCTGGCCGTTTCGGTTGCCGCGGGGCAGTGGCGGCGACGCCACTGCCGCAACCCGCGGCGGCGTTCTCTGCCGCCTCCTACACGTCGCGCAGCGACCGGTGCTGGTCAGGGCCTGGCAATCGGAGCGCCAGCGGGTGCTCCTGCGGGCCGAAGCGCTGGCGCCCGGCGGCGTCGTCTACCCGCCGGTCAGCGGCCAGCCGCGGCCCCAAGGGCCCGCCGACCGCGAGCAACTCGAGCTGGCGATCGAGCGGATGCGCTTCGCGATCGGCGTCGACGACGACTACTCCGACTTCTACGCCCGCTTTCGCGGCGACGCGCTGTTGCGCCCGCTGATCCGCCGCTTTCCGCAGCTGCGGCCGCGCCGCCGTCCATGGCCCTGGGAGGCGCTTGCGTGGGCGGTCACCAAGCAGCTGATCGAGTCGCCGCGGGCGGCGGCGATCCAGCGGCGTATCGTGCGCCGCTGGGGCCCGCGGATCGGAGCCGGGCGCGCGGCGCTGCACGACGTCCCGGCGGCCGCCGTGATTGCGGGCAGGGCGCCGGCCGAGCTGGAGGCGATGGACCTCTCCGGTGGCCGAGCCATCGCCCTGCGCCGGATCGCCCACGAGGTGGCCGCCGAGCGTTGCGCGCCTTCCGACCCTGCTTTCGACGAGCGTCTTGTGGCTGTCGCCGGGATCGGGCCCTGGACGGTCCAATGCCTCGGTCTCTACGGTCGCGGCGAGGCCGATTCGCTGCCGGCCGGAGATCTCGGCTACCTGAAGCTGGTCGGCCATCTGGCGGGCGAGGGCCGGCGCGCCACGGTCGAGGAGGTGGAGGAGTTCTATGCCTCCTACGCGCCATTTCGCGGGCTCGCGGGCGAGTTCACCCTCCGCGCCCTGCACGGTCGCGTCGCCAAGGGCCCGCCGCTGAGATTGGCGGCCGCCTGAAGCAGCGGTTTGTCCCGCCGTTCCCGCGCAACATGGCTGCAATCCGCGTCCCAGGCGGCCCGCGACGGCGACGTATATGCGGCTAGCCAGGCGTCAAGCGGCCTGCTCTGGTGACGATACTCACTTTTAGAGCGGGTTCCCGCAGTTTGCGTGGAAAGAACCCCCTTCGGAAGTGGTTCGAGTCCAATACCTCCGGTTCTCAAGCGATGCCTCTGAGATCAGATGGGTCGCCGTGCTGCCCACGGGAGCATCGTGCCGATGACCTCGCCGGGCTGGTCAACGCGACAACTGGCCGAATTTCTGGAGGCGATCTCCGCCGTCGGCGACGTCGGCACCGCCCGCCGCGCCGCGGTCGACCGCGTCGTCGAGGCGCTCGGCGCCGAACTGGCCGCTGTGGTCACCGACCGAGGCGTGCTCGTGGCGATCGGACTCGATCCCGAGCAGGTTTCCGGGGCCGCGCTGGCGGCGGTCAGGCAAGGTCGCTCGAAGACGATCGAGGTGCCCGGCCTGGGCCGCTGCGTCGCGGTCTCGATCGCGATCGGCGGCGAGCAAGATGAGTCGCTGCTCGTCGCGCGCACCGGCCAGGAGAGGTTCAGCAGCGAGGAGCTCAGCGTCGCTCGCGGCCTCGCCCATGGGCTCGCGATGGCCGAGCGCATGCTCGCCGGCCGCGACGAGGAGCGCGCACTGCGCGAGCGCAGCGCCGAACAGGCGCGGGAGCGCGAGGTCGTGGAGGCCAATTACCGCTCGCTTGTCGAGCGCCTGCCGGCGATCGTCTACAGCGCCGAGATGGGCGAGCGGGGACGCTGGACCTATGTCAGCCCGCAGATCGAGGAGATCCTCGGCTTCACGCCGCAGGAGTGGATGGCGGACCCGGAGACCTGGCTCAAGCGGTTGCACCCCGATGACCGCGAACGCGCCCTGTCGCAGGAACGCGAGGGGGTGCTGGGTGATCGCGATCCGCCGTCGATCGACTACCGGCTGCTGAGACGCGATGGGAAGGCGATCTGGGTCCTCGACGAGGCGGTGCTGGTGCGCGACGAGTCGGGCAAGCCGATCTGGCACGGAGTGCTCTACGACATCACCGAGCGAAAGCACGCCGAACGCGAGATCGAACGTCGCGCCGCGCAGCAGGCGGCGGTGGCGCGGCTCGGCGAGCGGGCCCTTAAGGGCGCCGGGTTGGCGGCGCTGATAGAGGACGCTGCCGCCTTCCTCGCTGCCGGCGGGGGAGCCGGACACAGCTGCGTCTGGGAGTTCGAGGAGGAAACCGGGAAGCTGTCCCTGGCGGCGAGCGTCGGCATCGGCGATCGGGAGCCGCAGGCCTCGATCTCCGTCGGCAAGGACAGCCCCGCCGGTCTTGCGCTTGTGTCGGGGCAACCGGTGACCGTCAACGACTGGTCCAGCGAGACTCGATTCGCGCTGCCGTCCTATCTCCGGGACCTTGGCCCGCGGTGCACGATCGCGGCGCCGATCGAGGGCGAGAGCCAGCCGCTTGGGGTGGTCGAGGCCCACTCAGACGAGCCCAACGCCTTCTCGGACCAGGACATGCACTTCGCGCAGGCCGCCGCCAACGTGCTTGCGCACGCGACCGAGCGCCAGGTGGCGGGTGAGGCGATCCGCCATGGCTCGCTGCACGATCCCGTCACCGGACTTCCCAACCGGCCGCTGTTCGTCGACCGCCTCGAACACGCTCTGGACGCCGCGCGGGGGCGCGAGACACCGCTGGTGGTCTATTTCCTCGATCTCGACCACTTCAAGGTGATCAACGACAGCCTCGGCCACGATGTCGGCGACGAGGTGCTGAAGGCTGTGGTCCCGCGGCTGCGCAAGCAGCTGCGCTCCGTTGACACAGTGGCGCGCTTTGGCGGCGACGAGTTCGCGATCCTGGTCGAGGAGGTCGTCGATGAGGCCGAGGCGACGCGGATCGCGGAGCGAATCTGTAACGCCTTCGAGGGGCCCTTCAGGGTCGATGGGCTCGAGCAGCACCTGACCGCCAGCGTCGGCATCTCGATCTCGGCCCCGGAGACCGGAGAGCCGGAGTCGCTGATTCGCGACGCGCACGCGGCCATGTACCGGGCCAAGGACCGGGGCCGCAACCGATCCGAGCTCTTCGATCAGGAGATGAGGTCGAAGGCGGTGCGCAGGCTGGAGTTGGAGCGCGAGCTACGCCGGGCCCTGGACCGCGAGGAGCTGACGCTCCAATACCAGCCGATCGTCGCCCTGGCCACGGGAGAGATCCCGGCGCTGGAGGCGCTGTTGCGCTGGGAGCATCCGGAGCGAGGGCCGATCGAGCCCTCGGAGTTCATACCCGTCGCCGAGGAGAGCGGCTTGATCCATCCGATCGGGCGCTGGGTGATCGAGCGGGCGTGCCAGCAGAGCGTCGCCTGGCATTATCTGCGTCCCGACGCGCGGCCGATCGACATGACGGTCAACCTGTCGGCACGCCAGTTCGCCCAGCACGACCTGCCCGAGATCGTCACCGCGATCCTCTCGCGCACCGGGCTCGAGGCGGTCCACCTCAAGTTCGAGATCACCGAGAGCGTGCTGGTCGAGAAGTCGGGAGCCGCGGACGAGATGCTGCGCGAGCTCAGCGGCCTCGGGGTGCAGCTGATCCTCGACGACTTTGGGACCGGCTACTCGTCGCTTTCCTACCTCAATCGCTTTCCGTTCGATGCGCTCAAGATCGATCGATCCTTCATCGAGGGACTGGGGATCGAGCAGGAGCGCTCCGCGATCGTCGAGGCGATCATCGGGATGGCCCGCGCGTTGGGAATGCGGACGATCGCGGAGGGAGTCGAGAACGAGGTCCAGCTGGCCGAGCTGAGGCGGCTCGGGTGCGGTTTCGCGCAGGGCTTTCTGTTCTCCGGCCCGCTGCCTGTGCGCGAGATGACCGCGCTGCTGGAGCGGGCCGCCGTCGGCTCCCCCTTCAGCCGCATGCGGCCCGGCGGCGCTGGCGCCCCTAGTTGGGAATCGACCCAGGCAGAAGCTCCTCAGTAAGCACCGCGGTCGGTGGGGGAAGCGACGAGATCAGCCCGTGATCTCGCATCCAGCCGATGAACAGCTGCCATTGCGCTTCGTCCATGAAGCCATAGGGCCGCTTCGCACTCGCCTGGCTCAGCGCCGGCAGGGTCGCCTTGACCTCGGCCGCGGTCAGCTTCGGGTCCAGGTTGTGGTTCTGCTCCAGCAACGCCTGGGTCGCGCCCTTGGGGTCCTTCTCGGCGGCCGCAGTGCCGCGCGCCATCGCGGCGAGGAAGAGGCGGATCGGCTCCGGGTCGTCCTTCAGCGTGCTGCCCTGCGCGACGAAGACCAGCTCGTCGTAGGTCGGGATGCCGAGCTGGTCGACAGGGGTCACGGTCGGGTCCACGTGACGCGACTTCAGGTCGATCCCTTCGACGTTGCTGAAGCCGCCCAGCATCGCCTGGGCGCGGCCGCCGAGGATCGCCGGCAGCAGGTTGAGGCCGACGTTGACGCTCTTCACGTCGCTGGGCTTGAGGTTCGCGCGGGCCAGGATCGTCTCCAGGAAGGCGTCCTGATAGGGGATGCCGGCGGTCGCGATCGTCTTGCCGCGCAGGTCACCGAGCCGCTTGATGCCCGATTTCTTCAGCCAGATCAGCGAGGTCAGGGGACGGTCGACGAGAGCGCCGACCGCTTTGACGTCGAGTCCCTGCTCGCGCGCCAGCAACAGCTCCGGCTCGTAGGAGATCGCTACGTCGGTCCGGCCCGCGGCGACCTCCTTGATCGGAGCTGAGGGGTCGGTGGGGGAGTTGATGCTGACGTCGAGCCCGGCATCGCGGAAGTAGCCGAGCTTCTGGGCCTCGTAGATTCCGACGTGGTCGGGGTTGGGGTAGAAGTCGAGCGTGAGGCTGAAGCGCTGCGGCTGGCCGTTCACGTTCTCGGACTTCTCGCCGCAGGCGGCGAGGGCAAGTGTTGCCGCCAGCAGGGCGGCAGCTGCGACCAGAGTTGCGATTTGGCGTTTCAAGGCTTTGTCCCTGTTCTCGAACAACGAACAACGAGCAACGAACAACGCGGACTTCTACCGCCTATCGCCATCTGACCACCTTCCTCTCCAGAAACGCCAGCAGCGCGAATAGCGCGATCGCGATCGCCGAGAGCACCGCGACCGAGGCCCAAAGCCGGGGCGTGTTCAGCGACGCGTTGTCGAGCTGCATCAGATACCCGAGGCCGGACGAGGATCCCGCCCACTCCCCGAACACGGCGCCGATCACGGCGACCGCGACGGCGATCTTGGCGCCGCTGAACGCGTATGGCAGCGCGGTTGGGGAATCGACCCGGCGCAGAATCGCCCAGCGGCTGGCGTCGAGCGTGCGCATCATCTTCACCGCGTCTGGGTCGACCGAGCCCAGGCCGTCGAGCGTGTTGACGGTGATCGGGAAAAAGCAGATCAGCGCGATGATCGCCAGCTTCGGGCCGATGCCGAACCCGAACCAGACGACCAGGATCGGCGCTACGGCGATGATCGGGATCGTCTGCGAGGCGACGATCAGCGGGTAGAAGGCGCGCCGCAGGGTCTCCGACAGGTGCAGCGCCACGGCGAACGCCAGCCCGGCAACGAGCGCGCACCCGAAGCCGAGCAGCACCTCCCTCAGGGTCACCCAGGCGTTGTCGGCGAGCAGCGAGCGGTCCTCCCACATCGTCTTCGCGATCTCGCTCGGCGCCGGGACCAGGAAGTCCTCCAGGTTGAGCACGTTCGCGAGCAGGCCGGTGCTGGCGGCCAGCTGCCAGATCCCGATCAGCGCCACGAGGACCGCGGTCGGCAGCAGGTAGCGCTTCATCGCGACCCTTCCTGAAGGACCCGCATCGCCTCGGCGCGCAGGGCGCCGAACTCGGGCATCGTGATCGTCGCGGCACGATCCGGTGCTCGCGGTCCGGGGGGAGTCAGCTCGGCCACGAGGCGACCGGGCCGGGCCGAGAGCACCGCCACCCGATCGCTCAGGTAGAGGGCCTCCTCGACGTCGTGGGTGACGAGGATTGCGGTGCGCGGGTCGGCCGCCAGTGCCCCCGCCAGCCAGGCCTGCATCTCGCCGCGGGTGATCGCGTCGAGGGAGGCGAATGGCTCGTCGAGCAGCAGCACCGGTTTGCCGGCGACCAGAGTGCGCAGAAAGGCGACCCGCTGACGCATGCCGCCCGACAGCTCCGCCGGCCGGCTGCGTTCGAAGCCCTCGAGGCCGAAGCGCTCGAACAGCTCCCCGGCCCGCCGGCGGGCCTCCGCCCTGCCGACGCCCCGGTTGCGAAGCGCGAGGGCGGCGTTGTCGAGCGCCGAGTACCACGGAAGGAGCAGATCCCGTTGGGGCATGTAGGCGCATTGGGCAAGCCTCGCGGCGGGATCCAGCTCCCCGTCCACGGCGATCGTCCCCGCGTCGGGCTTGCGTAGCCCGGAGATCAGCTCCAGCAGCGTCGACTTGCCGCAGCCCGAGGGGCCGACGATTCCCAGCACCTCATGCGGAGCGGCCGTCAGGCTGAGCCCGACCAGCACCCGCAGCTCGGCGAACGCGTGATCGATGGCCTCGACGCGGACCTCTCCCGCGTCTGGTGGGGCGCCATTCGTAGCGATTGAAAGGGGCTCCTTGGTGGGAGCCCCGGTCCTGCTCAACATGCTCCCTCCGCGCGCATTACCGCACAGGTTCTGAGGGTCAGCGCCGGGCGGCATTCTGTGCCGGGGGCGCTATCTCAGCCCGCTTTCCCGCGAGCCCCCCTGGGTTGTGGGTTCAGTCTAGCGGCGACACAGAGTGTCGCCGCACCGGCTGGTCAGGCCGCGGAGCGGCCGCATGTGGTGCGCTAGACGGACGAGCGCGGGGATACCTCGGCGTTGTTACCCTTTCAGACCCACTCCTGACCAAGACAGTCGAGAAAGTCCTAAAAGGAGCGGGCGCTTCGCGGCGAAGAAAACAAGATGGACCCGGCAATCATCGTCTTCGGACTTGGTATCGGCGTGCTCGTGGGCATGACCGGGATGGGCGGTGGATCGCTGATGACCCCGATGCTGATCCTCGTCTTCGGGATCCAGCCGACCACCGCGATCGGCACCGACATCTTCTATTCGGCGATCACCAAGACGGTTGGTGCCTGGCGGCACTTCCGGATGAAGACGGTGAACCTCGGTCTCACCGTCTGGCTCGCGGCGGGCAGCGTGCCCGCGGCGGTCCTCGGCGTCTGGGCGATCTCGATCCTCAAGGACCACTTGGGAGAGGACCAGCTCAACTCAGTGGTCTACGCGCTGCTCGGGGGCACGCTGCTGATGGTCGGGATCATCACCCTGGCCCGGGCGCTGATCCTAAGCAACCTGATCGAGGAGCGCGACGACTTCGAGATCAAGCGCCGCCACAAGGTCGCCGCGGTGACGATCGGCGCCACCACCGGCTTCGTGATCGGGATCACCTCCGCCGGCTCCGGCACTGTGATCGCGATCCTGCTGATCGCCGTCTTCCGGCTCACCCCTCGCCGGGTCGTGGGCACCGACGTCTTTCACGCCGCGATCCTGCTCTGGGCGGCGGGGCTGGCGCACTGGGTCGGCGGCAACGTCGACTTCTCCCTGGCGGGAAACATCTTGATCGGCTCGGTGCCGGGCGTCATCATCGGCGCCGCCCTGTCGGGCAGGGCGCCGCAGGGGGTGCTTCGCACGGCCCTGGGCCTGGTCCTCGTCGGCTCGGGAATCATCACGATCCAGAAGGGCGACCCGACGCTCTGGCCGATCGCCGCGGTTGTGGCGGCGGTGGGTTTCAGCTCGGTGCTCTGGGCTCCGCGCTGGTACCGCAGGCGCCAGCAGCGGCGTGAGTCGGGCAAGCCGCCCGAGGATCTGCGCCCGGAGCTGATCGGCTAGCGCCTGGTTTACTTGCCGCGATGCGTGTTTCAGCAAAGGCCGACTACGCGGTGCGCGCCGCCACCGAGCTGGCCGCCGTCGATGACGGCCCGGTGAAGGGTGAGCGGCTCGCGGAAGCCCAGGACATCCCGCTGCAGTTCCTCGAGCACATCCTGCTCGAGCTCAAGCATGCGGGCATCGTGCGCGCCAGGCGCGGAGCCAAGGGCGGCTACTGGCTGGCCCGCCCGCCGGAGGAGATCTCGATCGCCGACGTCATCCGAGCCGTCGAGGGGCCGATCGCGAACGTGCAGTCGGCGCCCCCCGAGTCGGTTCACTACCGCGGCAAGGCCGAGCACCTCGTCGACGTTTGGATCGCCGTGCGGGCCAACCTGCGCGCCGTGCTGGAGCACACGACCCTCGCCGACATCACTTCAGGCAAGCTGCCGAAGAACGTCAAGCGCCTCGCCGCCTCGCCCGACGCCTGGGAGCACCGCTAACTACCGGCGGCGAGAACCGAGCAGTTCGGGGAAAGCAGGCCGAGCGGCGACGCGAGCGCACTTGATACGTGCGTGAGCGAGACGCGAGGCCGATGACCCCGAAATGCGACGGTTCGCAGCCGCCGTCAGGGGGGGTCCCATGGTCGCGCCATCCAGCTGACACAGGTCCAGCCGGGGGTGTCGGCGTCGGCGGGGTGCCAGCGCTCTCCCTGCTCGAAGACGCTCACCCCGCAGTTCACCGAGCGCACGTACCAGAGGCGCCCGGCGAGGTGGGGTCCGAAGTCGTCGCCCAGCAGCGAGTCGAAGAGAAAGAAGCGCAGGAAGATGCCGTGGCTGACGATCAGCGGCCGCTCGTCGCCGTACTCGAGCTCCAGCTCGTCCTTGAGCCTGCGCACGCGTCCGCGCACCTGCTCGAAGGTCTCACCTCCATGCCAGGAGAAGTCGGGGTCGTCGCCATGCTCGACCATCCACGCCGACCAGCGACGCAGCTTCTGCTCCTCGGGGCTCATCGAGGTGTAGTCACGCGACTCGCGCAGCTCCGAGATGTAGGGCAGCTCCCGCACCGCCATGCCGAGGCGCTCGCCGATCAAATCCGCTGTCTCCCTGGCCCTGCCCATCGGGCTGCTGAGCAACACACTCGGCCCATAAGAGTCCAGGGCCTCGCCCGCTGCGATCGACTGACGGCGGCCGAGATCGGTCAACCGGTCGCCCTCCTCGAGCGGAAGCGCCGCCAGCTCGGGGTGGGCGTTGGAGACCGACTGCCCGTGGCGGACGAAGATCGCCCGCGTCACTCGGAGGCCTGCACCCCGCCCGCGACCACGTTCACGAACGACTCCAGATGCCTGGTCGTCCAGCATTCGAAGGCGCCGTCGCAGTAGGGCTCGTAGGCGGCCATCACCGAGTCGCCGTAGTTCCAGTACAGCTTCGGCTCCGGGTTGAGCCAGAAGGTGCGTCCGGCTCGCTCCGCGACCTGGGCGAAGGCGTCGGCATGGGGCTCGCGCCCGTTCGTGCGCGCGTCGCCCAGCACGATCACGGTCGAGCGCGGGTCGAGCTCGTCGGAGATCTCGCCCAGGAACTCGAGCCAGACGCGGCCGTAGTCGGTGTAGCCGGAGACGTCAGCGACCCCGCCCTCGCTCGAGATCCGTCGCGAGATGGCGAGGAAGTCGCGCTCGTGCTCGAAGATCTCGGTCACCTCGGAGATCCGCTCGATGAACACGAAGCTGCGCAGCTTGCGGAACGAGTCGTGGAGCGCGTGCAGGACGGAGAGGAAGAAGACGCTGGCCGAGGTCACCGAGGTCGAGACGTCGCAGAGCACGTAGATCTCGGGCCGGCGGGGGCGCTTCGGCCGGTAGCGGAGGCGCAGCGGCACGCCGCCGGTCTCCAGCGAAGCGCGCATCGTGCGCCGCACGTCGACCACGCGGCCGCGGCGCCGGCCGCGCTGCTCGTGGCCCAGGGTCGCCAGCCGCCGCTTCATCTGCGCGACCGCGCGGTGCACGGCCGCGAGGTCCTGGGCGGGGCTGGTCGGCAGAGCGCGGTCCAGCTCCGCGAGCGGGCGGGACGGGGGCAGTGCCTCGGTGCGCTCGATCAGCGCCCGTTCCAGCTCCCGTCGCAGGTGACGCTCGAAGCGGTTGAGCTGCTCGCGGTCGATCTCAGGTCGCTCGCCGTCGCCGTCGGGGGGCTGGTTACCGGCCGAGAGGCCCAGCGTGCGGCGAATCCGCTGCACGTCGACGCCGATCACCCCCGATCCTTCGCCGCGGCGGCCGAATGCGGCGATCGCCAGCCGCGCCAGATCGCGCATGTCACCGTCGTTTCCGTCCACGATCGCCTGCCGCACCGAGTCGCGCAGCTCGTCGATGTCGAGCCGTTCGCCTCCCTCGTGGCGCTGCTCGCCCTCGCCGATCTGACGCCTCACCGCCTCGGCCTCGGTGGCGCGGAAGAAGTAGCGGTCGAACAGGAGCTCGAAGACGCGGCGGTCCTCCTGCGACTTCGCGATCGTCGCCGCCAGCGCCTCGCGGAAGTCGTCGTGGACTGTCCAGGGCACCTCGTCGAGTGCCGCGAAGGCGTCGAGGATCTCCGAGGTGCCGACGGCGACGCCTTCGCGCCGGAGCTCTTCGCAGAACGCCAAGAGCTTTGGCGCTAGGCCGGGCGGGCCACCTTCAAGCTTCGGGCCGTAGGGAGTGCTGTTCACGTCTGTTCCTTGTTGCTCGTTGCTCGTTCCTAGGAACTAGGAACTAGGAACTAGGAACTTCCTCCGCAGACGCTTCCCCCAACTTCATACCCACCCGTTCGGAAACCACGTCGATATCCGTGCGATGCTTGACCAGGATCGAGATCGACTTCTCGAAGGTCTCGCGATCGATGTCGTCGGCCCCCATCAGCAGCAGCGTCCGGGCCCAGTCGATCGACTCGGCGATCGAGGGCGGCTTCTTGAGGTCGAGCTGGCGGATCATGTGCACGACCTCGACCAGGCGCCGGGCGAGCTTCTCGTCGATCTCGGGAGTGTGCAGGCGCACGATCTCCATCTCGCGTTCGAGCTCCGGGTAGTCGAGCCACAGGTAGAGGCAGCGCCGTTTCAGGGCCTCGGTCAGCTCGCGTGAGTTGTTCGAGGTCAGCACCACGATCGGCATCGTGCGGGCCGTGATCAGGCCCAGCTCGGGGATCGAGATCTGAAAGTCGGAGAGCAGCTCGAGCAGCATCGCCTCGAACTCCTGGTCGGTCTTGTCGACCTCGTCGATCAGCAGCACCACAGGTTCCGGGGAGGCGATCGCGGTCATCAGCGGGCGCGTGAGCAGGAACTCCTCGCTGAAGATGTCGTCCAGAACATGGCCGGCCGCGTCCTCTGCTTCGCGTTCGGGCGCGGCCGGGTCAATGCCGGGCTCGCCTACCGCTGCGGTTGCCTGGATCCGCAGCAGCTGCTTGCGGTAGTTCCACTCGTAAAGCGCCTTCGCCTCGTCGAGGCCCTCGTAGCACTGCAGCCGCACCAGCTCGCGGCCGCTGGCCCGCGAAAGCGCTTTCGCCAGCTCGGTCTTGCCGACCCCGGCCGGGCCTTCGACGAGGATCGGCTTGCCCAGCCGCTGGGCCAGAAACGAGACCAGCGCGGCTGGCTCGTCGGCGAGGTAGGAGACCCGCGCCAGGGCCTCCTTTACCTCGTCCACCGAGGCGGGTGTCGGGTTTTCCGCCATCGAGGGGCAAGGATACCCGGCACCCCGAGGCGGCTTCGGCGGCGATAATCGCCCCGTGTCACCCCTGCTCGCAGTCGGCTCGACGCTCGTCCTCTCGCTGTTGGCGGCGCTGCCGCGCAGCTTCGGCCCCTACGTGACGCTGATGCTGCTCGGGTTCGTGATCGGCATCCTCGGTCACCTCTCGCGCTCGCGATGGTTGGTCACCATTGGGCTGCTGCTGATCTTCGTTGGTGCTTTTTTGCTCCCTCTGGCACTAAAAGCGACTACCAACGACGAACCGCCGCCCCCGCCTACCGTTCCAGCCGGAATCGCCGGTTAGCATGCCTGTGGGCGCAGAGGGCGGGATCGCCGGCAGGCCGGGGCAGGTTGAAGACGACTCCAATGACACGACAGTCCGCTGGCGCCCGGGCGATCGCGGTGGTCGCGCTCGCGGCATTGCTGGGCGCTGGTAGCGCGGCCGCGCGCAGCGGTCACGGCGGCCACCGCCATCCGCATCACGGTCAGGGCAAGCACCATCCCAAGCACGGCCACGGCGGGGGCGGGGCCAAGAGCGGCCCGATTGGAGGCTCCAAGCACGGACCCTCGGTGCGAGCCTCGCGCCACGGGATCGCCGCCAGCGGGGCCTGGCGCAATTACGTCCTCGACAGCCAGTCCCCCGAGGTCTATCCGGCGGGCGTCGTGGTCAACAACACCAGCGGCGGGAACACGATCGACAACCCGGCTGGGCTGAGCGCCGCCGACGGCCAGGTCACGACCTTCAACTCGACCAGCGCCAACGGTCCCTATGAGGTGGTCGACCTCGGCCGGCTCACGGGCGGTCGCGTGCAGATCGGCGTCAGCGCCGACGACACCGGGGTCCCGATCCGCCTCGGCTACAGCGAGGCGCGGCGCTTCGACGGACCCTTTGGCGACGTCGACCATGGCTCGCAGGGCCGCAGCGACGACCCCTCGGCTCGCTCCGACCTCGTCCCCGGCACTCCAGGCAACTACACGCTGGGCGGCGTGCGCGGAGCCGAGCGCTACATCTACATCCAGCTGGCCGGCGCGGGCAACGTCCAGATCGACTACGTCCGCGTCCAGATCACCCACCTGCGCCCGGGGGTCGGCGACTACGTCGGGCATTTCCTCTCCAGCGACGACCTCCTGAACCGGGTCTGGTACGCGGGCGCCTACACCCTCGACGTCGACACCTATGGCGACCCGGTGCGCGGCAACCAGTTCGCGGTCACCGACGGCGCCAAGCACGATCGCCTCGTCTGGCTCGGGGACCTGCCGATCGAGAGCCTTGCCGGCTTCTACACCGTGCGCCAGATGCCGGTCCTCCTTCGCCGCTCGCTGGAGATGTTCACCTGCCAGCAATACCGCGGGGGCTTCATCCCCCAGGTCTCGGAGGTGAACGTCGATTGCCCGGAGCCGGGCCCGCCGAACGGGCCCCCGCCGTCGGCGTTCGGGATCTGCACCTGCGTCACCGCGCAGCGCCTCCCGTCCTACACGGCGTGGTTCGTGGTCGGCGTGGCGCAGTACTACAAGATGACCGCGGACCCGAGGGTGAGCGAGTGGCTCCCGGTGGTGGAGCGCGCGATTCGCTACTTCCAGAAGGGGGTCGGCCCGCGCGGCCTCTTCGTCACCCGGCAGGGCGAGCTCAACTGGCATCCGCCCGATCTGGCGGCCGGGGAGGACGCCGACACCAACTCGGTCTGGGTCCGGGCGCTGCAGGGGGCCTCGGCGCTGGAGAAGGAGCTCGGACACCCGCACCTCGGACGACACTACGCACGCAGGGCGAGGCGTTTGGCCGCGGCGATACGGACCGCCCTGTTCGACCCCTCGGTCGGGGCGCTGCGGCTCAACACCGCCGATCCGACCGGGAACCACTCCCAGGACGCCAACGTGCAGGGCATCCTCGCCGGCGTCCTGCGCGGGTCAGCGGCGGGTTCGGCCTTCAACTTCCTCGCCGGGACGCTGGCGACCCCCTATGGGACGGCGACCGGACAGTTCAACAACGACCCGTTCATGGGCCGCTACATCTCTCCCTTCGAATCCGGCTGGGAGCTGCTGGCGCGGTTCGGCTCCTACCAGACCGACCAGGCACTCGACCTGACTCGCCGGCTCTGGGGGCAGATGCTGGCGGGCGATCCCGGCGACACGCTGTGGGAGAAGATGACTACCAATGGTGGCGTGGCGCCCTACCAGAGCGCCAATCCGAGCGGCTCGCCGATCATCGAGGACATCAGGTCGGGGGAGACCTCTCTCGCGCACGGTTGGAGCGCCGGCCCGACCGCGGCGCTCTCCTCCTACGTACTCGGGATGCGACCGGCAAGCCCGGGTTGGAAGACGTGGCTGGTCGAGCCCCAGCCGGGCGAGCTGAAGTTCGCCCAGGGCTCGGTCGGCACGCCGGTCGGCAAGCTCGGGGTGCGCTGGGAGCACGACACCGTCGATCAGCACTCGTTCCGGATCACCGTCAAGGCGCCGTACGGCGCCACCGGGATCGTCGCCGTCCCCCTGCTCGGCGACAAGCGCACGATCGGGCGCGACGGACGCGTCGTCTGGACCCATGGGCACGCCGTCGGCGGAGCCAACGCGCGCCGCGCGGGCGGCTACGTGCGCATCGTCGAGCCCGAACCCGGCGTCCACACCTACGCCTGGGTCGTGGGCAAGAAGAAATAGGGTCCAAGACATGGGGAGGCTCGACGAGCTCGACCTCAGCCTGAAGCTCTCGCGCGAGGAGGAGACGCGGGCGCTCGAGCGAGCCTGGGAGCGGCTCACCCAGCTGCGGCTCACCCTCGCCGGCCTGATCGGCGAACACGGAATCGGCCCGCCGGTCCTCGCCCTCTTCGAGGGCTGGGACGCCTCCGGCAAGGGCGGCGCGATCAAGCGGCTGGTCCTTCAGCTGGACCCCCGGCACGTGCGGGTGGTCCAGTTCGCCGCCCCGACCGAGGACGAGAAGCGCCACCACTTTCTGTCGCGATTCTCGCCCCGTCTGCCCGGCTGGGGCGGGATGGCGGTATTCGACCGCTCCTGGTACGGGCGGGTGCTGGTCGAGCGGGTGGAGGGGCTCGCGACCCGCGAGCAGTGGATGCGCGCCTATGACGAGATCAACGCCTACGAGGGCTCGCTCGCGGCGGAGGGCATGATCCTGATCAAGTTCTGGCTCCACATCTCCGACGCCGAGCAGCTGCGGCGCTTCGAGCGACGCCAGGCCGATCCGCTGAAGGCCTGGAAGCTGACGCCCGACGATTGGCGCAACCGCGGGATGCGCGAGAAGTACGCCGAGGCGATCGAGGACATGGTCGCTCGCACCGACCAGCCGCACGCGCCCTGGCATCTGGTGCCCGCCGACTCGAAGCGCTACGCGCGCGTGAACGTGCTCGAGACCGCGATCGAGCGGATCGAGGAGGGGATGCGGAAATGGGACTTCGAGCCGCCGCCGCCCCTCGCGGGCGAGGGGGACTAGCTGCGGCCTTGCTCGCGCGCCAGCTCGGTGCGGCGGATCCGCAAACCGGCGATCGCGAGCACCGCTGCTCCTCCGAGCGCCACGAAGATGCCATAGGCAAGCGCGTAGTCCTGGTTGAAGCCGGCAAGCTCGAATTGCGGGCGGTCGAACATCGAATAGGTGACGATCGCGCCGGCCCAGAATCCCGCTGCGGCGAGCAGCGTTCCCTCGTGCAGCGGCATGGGGGGACGGCGGCCGCGGCCGACCTCCAGCAGCAGCGCCAGGGCTGCGCCGACGGTGATCAGCTGCGCCGCCATCGCGAAGCCGAATGTGCCGAGCCCGGTCCTCACCAGCCCCCCGATTGGGGCCGTGTACCAGGGCAGCACGGTCGCCGCCGCGCAGATCAGCGCCCCCAGGCCGGCGAGACGCTCGGCCGCCGCCAGCGCTCCTATTGCATGCCACCAACCCGGCGGCCCGGGCTTGGGATTCGCGGCCTGGCGCTCAGAGCTGCTGGCGTCCACGGTAGCCGGCGTCGAGCTCGTGCCACCAGGTGACCTCGTCCTCGCCCAGCTCCCAGCAGAGGTAGACCTCGCGCTGGTCGAAGATGGCGGGAAAGTCGATCAGGCCGCGGTCGATGTCGCGGACCATGATCCCGGCCTCCTCCATCGTCAGAAGCAGGCGGCGCACCTCCAGAAAGGCCTCGCCCACCTGGGTCCCCGGCTCGCCGCCGCCATTGGTCGGCGCCGCGTCGGTGAGTGCGGCGTGCGCCTCCTCGTCGGTGAGCAGGTCGCGTGCATCGCGCAGCCGCTGCAGCAGCGGCTTCACGGTCGCCAGCGAGGCGTTCGCCTGCTCGATCGTGAAGTGGCGTTCGTGGACGTGGGCCGGACGCGGCTCGCTCATCGGGCGCATTCTACTTTCGCCCCTCTGCCGCCCCGGCGCGTAGCGGCGCGGTGACACACCGGACCGCCTCAGCCGGTGCGCTTGCGGCAGGAAATCCTCGCTAGGCGCCGACCAGCTCGCGGGCCCGCTCGGCCAGGTGGGCGACGCCGAGCTGCTCATAGCGCTCCGCGGCGGAATCGAGCGCCTCCCGCGCGGCCTGCCGGTCGGTCTCGGCGAGCCGGCGGCCGCGCAGCTCCTCACAGCGCGCGGCGTCCAGCGGATGCCCGAGCTGCTCCCAGGCGGCCGCGGCCTCCTCGAGCGCCGCGGCCCCCTCGGCGGGATCGGAGGCCGTGACCCCGGCTGCCTCCCTGGTGGCCGCGCGCCCGACCGGGTATTGCTGCAGCCGCTCGGCGAGGTGGGCAGCGCCTTCGGCCGCCTCGCGGGCGTGCTCCTCGCGACCGCCGAGCGCCAGGTTCACGGCCCGCGCCGAGCTCGCCTCGACGAGCTGCGCGACCAGGCCGGCGCGCTCGCCGATGTCGAGCGCCTGCGCAAGCGCGGTCTCGGCGGCAGCGTGCTCGCCGCGGTCCGAGCGCACCGCGGCGAGCCAGTAGAGCGAGGAGAAAGCGACCTCCGAGCGGCCGACCTGGTCGGCGACCTCGTGGGCGCGGCGCAGCGACTCCTCGGCTGCCTCCCAATCGCCCTCGCGCCAGCGCAGCACACCGCGCATCACATAGGGGAAGCAGAGCTTTCCGAGCAGGCCCTCGCGCTCGGCCAGCGAGGCGCTGGCGTCGGTCTCCCGCTTCACCGTCTCCCAGTCGGCGCGGTAGACGGCAAGCTCGGCCAGCGCCGCGTGCAGCTCGACCTGGGAGGGCAGGTCGCCGACCTCGACCGCGAGCTCCAGCGCCTCGACGTAAGCCTTGCCGGCGCCCTCGTAGTCGGCCTCCGAGGCCTCGAGGTGATAGCCGAGCGTGAGCAGCGCCCGCACTGCCTCGGCGGGGTCGGAGTCGCGCGCCAGCTCGACCGAGCGCTCGAGGTTCTCGCGCGCCTTCTCGAAGTCGCCGATGCGCCCGAACACGCGCCCGAAGATCCCGTGGGCGCGGCTCGCCGCCGCCGCCTCTCCGAGTCGCTCCGCCAGCCGCAGCGCCTTCTCGGATGCGTAGATCGCGAGCATGTTGTCGCCGGTGTGCATGTACAGCGACGCCGCCTCCTCGTAGAGCCGCACCAGCTCGATGCAGGGCGGGCCGTCCTTGAGCAGGTCGATGCCCTTCTGGTAGTGGTCGATCGAGGCGCCCCGGTCGCCCTTGTGCCAGAGCCCGGCGCCGATCTTTCGGTGCAGGTCGCCGACCCGCGCCAGGTCCTCCTGGCGGCGGTAGTAGTCGAGGCACTGCTCCCACACCTCGACCGCCTCGTCGACACGTCCCAGACGCAGCGCCGCGTTGCCCATCTTCTCGCCGATCCGGGCCGCCTCGGTCTCGCCCAGCGCCCCCTCCAGATCTCTGGCGGCCCGGTAGTGCCCGAGCGCCTCCTGGTTGGAGTAGAGGGCGAGGGTCGCGTCGCCCGCGGCCTCCAGGTAATCGACGGCCTTGGCGTTCATCTCCCGCAGCTCGTCGGGGTCGATCCCGGACTCCGCCCCCAGCGAGGCCGCCCGGCCGTAGTGGTCGGCGATCAGCGCCACTGCGCGCTCGCCGCGCTCGCCGGCCCGCTCCTCGATGTAGCCACCGACCTGGAAGTGCTGGCGGCAGCGGGTCGCCTTCGGAAGCATCCCGTAGGCGACGTCTCGGATCAGCGCGTGCTTGAAGGTGTACTCGCGCTCGCCGGCGAGGCGGCTGGTCGGGTTGGCGATCACCAGCTCCTTGTCCTGCAGCGATCCGAGCGCGTCGCGCACCGTCCCCTCGCTCTGGCCGGCGGCACTGAGCAGGATCCCCTCCCAGAAGTTCTGCCCGACCACGGCGGCCTGCTGGAGCAGCCGCCGCTCAAAGGCGCCGAGCGAGTCGAGGCGCGCCGCGAGCACCGAATGCACTGTCTCGGGCAGAACGTCGGGCTCGTCACCGCCTTCCTGGAGCCGGTTGACCATCTCCTCCGCGAACAGCGGGTTGCCGCCGGCTCGCTCCGCGACCCTCGAGATCAGCTCGCGATTGCCGTTGCCATACAGGCTCTCGACCAGCTCCTCGGTCTCATTCGGGGTCAGCGGGTCGAGGAAGATCGAGGTTGCGTTGCGCCGCCCTCCCGCCCAGTCGCTGCGGCGGTCGAGCAGCTCGTCGCGCGCCAGGCAGATCAGCAGCATCGGCCCGCGCATCCAGCGCGCCAGGTGCTCGATCAGGTCCAGCATCCCCTCGTCCGCCCAGTGGATGTCCTCGAAGGCGATGACGAGGGGCTGGGTCGAGCTGATCGCCTCGAGCAGCACCCGGACGGCGGAGAACAGGCTCTCGCGCATCCGCTGCGGGTCGTCGCTCTCCAGCGGCGGGGCCCCGTCGGGCGGCTCGATTCCGAGCATGCGGGCGATCAGCGCCGCGTTTCGCTCCGCGCCTTCGTCGGCTACGCCGCCGTCGAGCAGCTCCGCCATCCCCTCGCGCAGCTTCGCCCATGCCGACTCGGTGGGCTCGCCGCCACCGATTCCGAACTCGGCCCTGATCACCTCGCCGAGGGCCCAGTAGGAGATCCCGGTCCCGTAGGGCGGGCATTCCCCGGTCAGAAGCTTCGGCGGTGGCTCCATCCGCGAGGCCTGGGTGACGAACTCGCGCAGCAACCGCGACTTGCCGACCCCGGCCTGCCCGATCACGGTGACCAGGTGCGGGCGCCCCTCGCGCCCGACGCGCTGGGCGAGCGAGACCAGCAACGCCGACTCGTCGTCGCGGCCGACGAGCGGTGCGCCGGGCCGCTCGGCGCCGCGATGGGTCGGGCGTCCGGCGAGCACTCGGGTCGCCTCCCAGGCCGGGACCGGCTCGGACTTTCCCTTCAGCGCCAGCGGCTCGAGCTCGTCGTAGGAGATCGCCTCGCGGGTCGCCCGGTAGGTGGACTCGCCCACGGTGACGCTTCCGGGCCGCGCCGCGGCCTGCAGCCGCGCGGCGACGTTGACCGGGTCTCCGATCACCGTGTAGCCGTCGCCCATTCGCCCGGCCAGCACCTCGCCGCTGTTGATTCCGACCCGGAGCAGAAAGTTCACCTGGCTCTGGGGCGCTTGGCGCTCGTTGAGGCGCTCCATCGCCTCCTGCATCGCCAGTCCGGCCCGCACCGCGCGCTCGGGGTCGTCCTCGTATGAATGGGGGGCACCGAACACGGCCATCACGTTGTCGCCGATGTATTTGTCGACCGTGCCCCCGAAGCGGGTCACCTCCTCACCGAGCTTTCGCAGCGTCCTGTCGAGCAGCTGCTTGACCGCCTCTGGGTCCATCCGCTCGGCAACCGCCGTGTAGCCAGAGAGATCGGCGAACAGGACCGAGACCTGGCGGCGCTCTTCGGGCAGTTGCTCGACCGCCTCGACGGCTACGGGTTGGGCGGCCGGACCCCGGCCGCTCGCATCCGCGGTCGCCAGGGCGGTCCCGCATTCGATGCAGAACTTGGCGCCGGCGGGGCTCTCGGCCCCGCAACTGGGGCAGTGAGGCGCGAACTGCGTGCCGCAGGACATGCAGAAACGAGCCCGCTCGGGGTTCTCGGCACCGCAGCTGGGACACGCAACCTCCATCCCGGCACAACCTTACGCCGGGCCAGGCGCGGGCAAGAGTGATTTCTGTCACCTGACGGCGCCCTCCGTCGTCCTCCATCTCGACACAAGGCGCGCCGCGCGGCGCCGCGCGCACCTTTAGGCTCCGATTAGGTCGCGCCCTTAGCGTGCCGGCAGCCAGGGCGCCGACCTCATCGATGGACGTCAGTGATCCTGAATCGAATCCTCCTCTTTGGGGCTGCCTTGATGGTTGGGCTTGTGTCCGGCGCTCTGAGCCATTCCGCGCTGATCGCCGCCTCCGCGGCCGGGATTGCGGCGCTCGCGGTCGCGGCGAGCTTGTAAGGGAACACGATTGATCGCAGATCGCTCAGCGCAAGTCGAGGGCAGCCCGGCGCTCGACTTCTCGCGATTCAGCATCGGATTCGACCACCGCGACCGCGAGCGCCTGCACGAGCTCTGGGACCAGGTCCTCGACTCCGAGCGCTGGAGCGAAGGCCCGCTGGTCGATCGACTCGAGGGCGATTGGGAGCGGCACAACGGCGTCGGGGCGGTGGCAACGGGAAGCTGGGCTGGAGGCGCGGCCGCGGCGCTCGGCTTCGCCGACGTTCGCGACCAGGTCGTGTTGTGCCCCTCGAACACCTTCATGGCCACGCCGCTGTCGGTCCTGCACGCGGGCGGCAAGGTCGAATTCGTGGACTGCAACCGCGAGGACCTCTGCATGTCGTTTCGCGACTTCGAGCAGAAGGCCGAGTTGCATCGACCGCGGGCCGTCTGGCTCGTCCACATCGGCGGGCACATCGCCTACGACGTCGAGCAGATCGCCGCCTACTGCCGTGAGAACGAGATCTTCCTGATCGAGGACTGCGCCCACGCGCACGGCGCCTCCTGGAACGGCCGTCGACCGGGCACCTGGGGCGACGCCGGCGTCTACTCGCTCTACGCGACGAAGACGATCTCGACCGGCGAGGGTGGGGTGCTCGTGACCCGCAACGACGACCTGGCCGAGTTCGCGCGCCGGTTTCGAAATTACGGCAAGCCCGAGTACGAGGTCCAAGGGACGAACGCGCGGATGAGCGAGTTCACGGCGGCGATCGGGGTCGTGGCCCTGGAGCGCCTCGAGGAGATCGTCGCGGTCAAGAACGAGATCGCCCGCGAGCAGCTGGACCCCGAGCACCCGGCCCGCCTGATGCTGCCGGAGGGAATGGTCTCCGGTCTTTACAAGTACATCGTCTTCGATCCCGTGTCCGATTCGACCGGCAAGGTCTACGACCAACCCTGCCATCGAATCCTGGGGCACGCCGTGGATCTACCGGAAACCGATTGGGTCGCCACCCACCACTGGTGCGTCCCCCTCTACTACCGCGGTGGGCGCTCGCAGGAGGCGGACGGGCAATGAAGGTCCTGGTCACGGGCGGATCCGGGTTCATCGGCTCGCACGTCGTCGACAAGCTGATCGATGCCGGCCATGAGCCGGTGATCTTCGACCTCGAGCCCTCGCCGTACCACCCGCGCGAGGAGGTGCGAGCGGTGAGCGGCGACGTCACCGACACCGGCGCGCTCAGCCGCGCGCTCAGCGGCTGCGACGCGATCATCCACCTTGCCGCCGTGGCCGATGTCGGTGTGGTCGAGGCCGAACCGGGAAAGGCGGAGCAGATCAATGCGCGCGGGGTGATGGCGGTGCTGGAGGCGGCGCGGCTCACCGGCGTCAAGCGGGTGATCTACGGCAGCACGATCTGGGTCTACAGCGATTGCCCGGAGACGGCCGTCGACGAGGAGACCGAGACCCCGCCGCCCCGCCACCCCTACACGGCCACCAAGCTCGCCGGCGAGATCTACTGCCAGTCCTACGCTCGTTTCTTCGACCTCGAGCCGACGATCCTGCGCTTCGGGATCCCGTACGGGCCGCGGGCACGCGGCGCCACCGTCCTCTCCGCCTTCGTCAGGCGGGCGATGGCGGGCGAGGCGCTGACGATCGCCGGCAGCGGCGAGCAGTCGCGCCGCTTCGTATACGTGGAGGACCTGGCCGACGGGATCGTCCGGGCAATGCGACCGGAGGCCGCCAACCGCGTCTACAACCTCGCCGGCAGCGAGGAGATCTCGATCCTGCAGGTGGCCGAGACGGTGCGCGACGCGGTCGGCGGCACCGAGCTCGTCCACGTGCCCTCTCGGGCCGGCGACTTCGGGGGCAAGGAGGTGTCGAGCGATCGTGCCTTTAGGGAGCTGGGCTGGGCCCCGATCACCCCGTTCAGCGAGGGGGCGCGCCTCTACCTCGACTGGTATCGCCGCCGCTCCGACGAGGGCTCGGACAACGGCCACCGGGCCGCCACGAACGGCCATCGGGCTGCTCCCATGTGCGCCGCCGACTGGGAGGAGCAGCCGACCGGCCGGCGGGTGCTGATCGTCTCCGCCGACATCGGCGAGGGCCACGACGGCCCGGCGCGGGCGATCGCGGCGGAGATCGAGGAGGAAGAGCCCGAGGCGCAGGTGACGATCGTCGACGGCCTCGCGGAGATGGGCAGGTTCATCACCTGGGTCCTGCGCGACGGCTCCTGGGTCGCCTTCAACTGGCTTCCCTGGGCGTTCGAGGTGCAGTACTTCCTGCTCACCCGCTTCCCCCCGACGCGCTGGTTCGTCGCCAAGCTCGGATACTTGCTCTCCACGCGGCGGCTGCTGAAGATGATCCGGCGCCGTCGGCCCGACGTTCTGATCTCGACCTATCCGGGCACCACCGAGCTGTTCGGCGAGCTGCGCAAGCGTGGCCGCCTCGACGTGCCCACCGTCTCGGCCATCACCGACCTCGCCGGGCTGCGCTTCTGGGCCCATCCCGGCATCGACATGCACACGGTCATCCACCGCGAGTCGATCGAGGAGGTCGAAGCGATCGCCGGCCCTGGCAGCGTCACCTGGGCGCGACCTCCGACCTCGCCGACCTTCTTCGAGCCAGCCGACACCGGCGAGGCCCGCCGCGGCCTCGGCCTCCCGGAGGAGGGGCCGGT
The DNA here is from genome assembly GCA_963740555.1 of uncultured Solirubrobacterales bacterium. Taxonomy (GTDB): domain Bacteria; phylum Actinomycetota; class Thermoleophilia; order Solirubrobacterales; family 70-9; genus Mayfieldus. The sequence goes on along the minus strand of CAVUES010000003.1, from coordinate 373,316 downwards.
GATCCTGGTCTCGGGCGGAGGCTGGGGAGTGGGGGACCTGACCGGAGCGATCGAGGCGGCGCTGGAGCGAAATCCAGGAGCGGTGGTCTGCATCGCGGGGCGAAACGAGCGCGTGCGTTCGCGCATCGTTCGCCGCTTCTCCGACGAGCCGCGGTTGCGGGTGGTGGGCTTCACCGATCGGATGAGCGACTACCTCGCCGCATCCGACGTGCTCGTCCACTCGACGGCGGGGCTGACGGTCCTGGAGGCGCTGATCCGGGGTTGCCGCGTCGTCTCGTTCGGCTTCAAGGTCGGGCACATCCGTGTCAACGACCGCGCCTATCAGCGCTTCGGCCTCGCCCGCACGGCCAGCTCGCGCGAAGAGCTCGCGCGGGCATTGACCGAAGCGATCGCCGAGCCACGCCGTCCGGATCTTTCCTACGCGGCGTTGCCGACCGTGGCCACCGTGGCTCGGACCGCATCGCGCCGGGTCGAGCCGCTGGGTTCATTGCGGCTGCGCCTGACCCGGGTCGCCACCGCCTCGGTGGTGACGATCGCGATGCTGGCGTGGGTATTCGGGAGCGACGCCCCCTACAACGTCCTCGCCAGACCGCTCCACGCCCGCCCGACGACGAGCTTTCCCGTCCTCGGACCCGACGTCGGCCTGCTGGTTCGCGCCCCGACCGGCACGATCCCGCGCTTCTCACGGCAGCTTCACCGAAGCGGCGCGGGGGCCTCGTTCGCGGTAGATGACCGGCCGTCGCGAGCCACGCGCGTGCAGATGCACCTCTTCGGCGACAGCGCCATGCCGACGCTGGCCTCCGGAGGCCCCGTCCATTGGCTCGGGACCCGCAAGGACCTCAAGAAGGCCGCCGCGGGCTTCGGCTTCAACGGCCATTTCCTCTTCGCCCCGCCCGAGGACGGCTTCACCCTGGGCGAGTACCTGCTCGCCCACTCGGCGGGAGCGATTCCCGTCGCCGGCGCCGTCCAATACAGCGGGGGATCGCTGGGATCGGTCGCGCCGGGGCAGGTGGTCGAGGTGACCTTGACCGAGACCGCCAACCCGGGGCCGGCCCTACGCTCGCTGGTGTTCCAGATCGACAATCGGGGCCTGCGGGCCGTCCCCGTCGAGACCCTCTGGCGCAGCAGTGGAAATCAGGGTGGAAACGGCGGGTGAGCGCATCAGCGCCACGGCGCCGGTGACCACCGCGAGCATCGAGACGACGAGGAGGCCGCCGAGGGCGGGTGTGGGCGCCCAGGACTGGTCTCCGATCAGCGGCCCCACAGCCACCGGGACCACTACCTGGACCACGAACACGGTTGAGGCCACGGCGACGGCGGCGCGCCTCTGCAGCGCCGACATCTCGGCCAGCATGCCGAGGGCGGCTACGACCCCGACCATCGCCAGCCACCCGAGGGCCACCAGCAAGTCGCCCGAGTGCAGGTGGTCGGCGAGCAGCTTGGCGCCGAGCGCCGTCCAGGCGTACGCGAAGCCGCCGCCGAGCACCATCAGCGCGGGCGGGCAGCGGCGCAGGGCGAAGGGCGCCGCCGCGAGCGCCCCCAGCGGCACCAGCACGAGGGCAAGCTCCAGGGCCCCGGCATGGGTCGAGGATTGCTCGGGGGCCGCGACCGAAGCTCCCGCGACCCCGGCGACGATCGCAAGGGTGGAGAGGATCTCGCGCCTGCCCGCCGGCTCGCCGAGCATCCGCACCCCGAGCACGAGCAGGAGCAGCAATCCGACGGCGAGCGCCGGTTGCACGACGCTGATCGGAACCTGCGACAGAGCCAGCACCTGGAAGGGAAACCCGAGGATCGCGAGGCCGGTGGCGGCCAGCCATCGCGGTCGGAGAAGCAGGCGCCCGAGCAGGGTCGCGCGCATCGAGTACTCGGACGGGACCGCCCGTGCCTCGAGTGCCTGAAGCGCGACCGCGGCGTCGAAGCAGAAGGAGGCCGCGCATGCCGCCGCGAGTCCGAGCGCGAACTGCATCGCCGGGCCATCATAGGAGCGCCGCGGTCGGCGCCGGGGCGGTCCTGGGCTTGCTGGCCGGCAACGCGCTTCCCTCGCTGGCCCCCCTGGTCCCGCAGCTGGCCGCCGCGCTGCGCATACCGACTCGGCTCGCCGACCCGGGGGCCGTTGCGATCACCTTCGACGACGGTCCGCACAGCGAAGGGACGCCGGCCGTGCTCGCGGCCCTCGACCGCGAGCGAGTCGCCGCCAGCTTCTTCTTGGCCGGGGAGCAGGTGCGCCGCGATCCCGCCCTCGCAGCCGAGATCGCCGCCGCCGGCCATTCGGTCCAGCTTCACTGCGATCGGCACCGCAACCAACTGCGCCTCGGCCCGGGGCAGATCCGCGAAGACCTGCGGCGCGGCGCGGAGGCGATCGCGCAGGCAACCGGGCGCGCGACTCCCTTCTACCGCCCGCCGTACGGCATCTTCTCGGCGCTTGGCCTGCGGGAGGTGAACCGCTCCCCATACGAGCCCTTGCTGTGGTCGCGCTGGGGGCGCGATTGGCGAGCGCGGGCCACGGGAGACTCGGTGGCCTTCGACGCGACCAGCGGCCTACGGGGCGGCGACGTGATCCTGCTCCATGACGCCGACCACTACAGCGATCCCGATTGCTGGCGGGCGACCGCGAGCGCCCTTCCCCGGATCATCGAGGTGGTCCGCAGCGAAGGCCTGCGGCCGGTGCCGCTGCGAGGGATCGCCGACGTCAAGAGTTGAAACAGCGCCGGCGCCGAGGGCGCCCGCCAGAAGACGGCTACTCGATCGGTATGTCTTCGACCGCCGAGCCGCCGCGGGCCGGGTTCTCCCCGACGCGCTCGATGTAGGCGTCGAGCAGCGCCCGCAGGGTCACCAGGGCGTCGTGCTGGAGGCTCTGGATCTGGCCGCGCAGCTCGGGCGGCGCCGAGGCGCGCAGGACGTCGGCGGTGCGGCAGATCGGGCACCACTCCAGGCATTCGTGCGAATGGCCGGCGGCCGCCGCCGTGCCCGTTGCCGGTCTCGCTGCTCGAGCCGCGCTCACCCCGCTGGCCGCCGGGTCGCGTGCGGCGCGCGTATTCGCCCCAGAAGCGATCCGCCTCGCCACCGGGCTGCTGCCCGGCGGCCCCGCCAGGCTCAAACCCGCTCTGGCTGTGGTCTTGGGGATCGGACATCGTCGAATGTCACCTTCAGCGTTCCAGCCTCGAAGCTCGCCCCCGAGGGGCTGTGCTCGGCGAGCGCGGAGGGCAGGATGATAGTTCGCTTCTCGCCGCCGACCGACACGATCAGCTCGTCGCCGACCTTCTTCAGATCGATCTCGGCCTTCTCGGTGAACGGGATCCGGAGCCGCAGCGCCGTCACGCCGCCTTCAGTGCTCAGCTCGTGGACCAGCTCGGTGTGCAGGACCCGCTCCGGGGCGGTGCCCTCGAAGAGCTCCTCGCCGAGCCTGTCGAGCATCTCCGGCCCAACGACCTCCTGCTCGAAATAGCGCGCGGTGAGCACCGGCACCGGGGAGAAGCCCTCCCGCACCTCCTCCAAGTGCTGGCGCTGGCGGCCGAGCCAGGCTTCGAAGTAGCCGCCCTCGACGTCGTCGGGGAAGATCCGGTTGACGATCACTGCGTCGGTCAGATAGCCGTAGAGGTTGAGGTAGGTGAAGGTGCGCTGTGCCTCCTTGATCACCATCCGGTCGGGGTTGAGGACCAGCCGGATCGAGCAGTGCTCGCGGTTGCGGAGGATCGCGTTCATCTCGATCAGGTTGCGGACCAGCCGCTGTACCTCGTCGAACACCTCCGGCCCGGGCAGCGGCACGTCGAATGTGCGGGCCAGGGGCCGCGCCGCTCCCACCAGGCGCCGCTCCCAGGGGAAGACCCGCTCCAGCCACCAGCGGGCGATGTCGGGGAAGCCGAGCAGCCGCAGCGTCTCGCCGGTCGGCGCGCAATCGACGATCACGACGTCGAACTCGGCGCGCTGATGGTGGCGCTTGATCTGAAGCAGCGAGAACAGCTCGTCCATGCCGGGTGGAACCGTCAGCTCCTCGGCACGCACGCGCTCGATCCCGCGATCGGCGAGCAGCTTGCCGAGCCAGTCCTGCACGGCGGCCCAGTTGGCCTCCATCTCGCGCTGGGCGCGCACCTCCTGACCCCAGAGGCGGTCGCCGGCCGGCGTCGGCTCGGGCCCCAGCTGCACCTCGAGGGAGTCCGAGAGGCTGTGGGCGGGATCGGTCGAGAGCACGACCGTGCGCAGGCCGGCTCGTGCGCACATACGCGCGGTGGCGGCGGCGACGCTGGTCTTGCCGACGCCGCCCTTGCCGGTGTAGAGGATCGTCCGAGGTCGCATGGACGATTGAGCCTAATGCCATGGCACTTCGGGCGAATTGCCATTCGTCCAGGCTGCGTGCGCGGCGCTCAGGAGGGTGCGCTAGGGTGGCGCTCGCGCGGTAGGCAGGCCGCACCCGATCGACCTCAGAAGCAAGGAGCTCCCTCTTGACCCGTTTCCGACTGCTTTTCGCGATTTCAACCCTGGCCGTGCTCGCCATGGCGCTCGTCGCCTGCGGGAGCAGCGGCGGTAGCGCGAGCCCCCAGGACGTGATCAACCAGACCTTCGGCTCGGATCACGGGAAGCTCACCAGCGCCGACCTCAATCTGTCGCTGAAGGCCGATGCGAGCGGCCCCCAGGGGGGCACCGTCGACGCCTCGCTGACCGGGCCGTTCGAGAGCCAGGGGTCCACCAAGGTCCCGAAGCTCGACATCCAGGTGAAGCTGAACGCCACCAGTCAGGCAACGGGGAAGAACACCAACTTCGAAGGAGGCCTGACCTCGACCGGCAGCGCGGTGTTTGTCAACTACAAGGGCGCCGACTACCAGCTCCCGGGCTCGATCATCAGCCAGTACCAGCAACTGCTTCAGCAGGCCAGTGCTCAGCAGAAAAGCCAGCAGCAGAGCTCCGGCGCGGTCCTCAAGCAGCTGGGGATCAGCAATCCGAAGGACCTGCTCACGAACCTCAAGTCCGAAGGTGACGCGGACGTCGAGGGCACCTCGACGAACCACGTCTCGGGCGATCTGGACGTCAGCAAGGTCGTCGACGACTTGAAGTCGGCGGTCAGCGGCGCCAGCGCCCTCGGAGCGTTGGGTGGCTCGACCAGCCAGCTGCCGTCGGCGAGCCAGCTCGACCAGGTCAAGAGCGCCGTCAAGACGGCGCACTTCGACCTCTACTCGGGCAAGGACGACCACATCCTGCGCAGGCTCACGATCACGCTCTCGATCGTGCCGCCGGCGAGTAGTGGCGGGGGCGTCAGCAAGATCGACCTGACCTTCGACATCACGCTCGGCAAGGTCAACGAGTCGCAGACGATCACGGCGCCGTCCGGTGCCAAGCCGCTCACCGCCCTGTTCAAGCAGCTCGGGATCAACCCCGGCAGCCTCAGCTCCCTCGGCGCTCTCGGCGGCGTGCCGGGATCCGGCATCGCCGGCGCCGGCACGCCGACCACCCCCCCGAGTGGCGCGCCGAGCGGCGCCGCCGGTGGAGCAAACGCAGCGCAGCTGCAGAAGTACCTGAAGTGCGTGCAGACGTCGTCGAACCCGGCCGACTGCCAAAAGCTGATCCAGTAGTCAGCGCGAGCTTGGGAGTGACTGGAAGGCCCCGCCCAGGCGGGGTCTTCTCCTTTCCGTAGGCTGCCCGGCATGTTCTGCGCGGAGCGGTTAGCGACGCGTCATGCATGTCAGGCCGCGGAGCGGCCGCAATGAATGGGCCCTCGCGGACGCCGCCGCTGAACGCCGGTTTCTTCTTCGGCCAGGGCTGGCCCTATCTGCTGGTGCCGCTGATCCCGGTGGCGATCGCGCTCGACCTCGCCGACGCGTCGGCCGGGATCGTTTTCGCGACCTCGGCGCTGGGGATCATTCCCACCGCGGCGCTGATGGGGCGGGCGACCGAGGAGCTCGCCGCCCGTTCGGGGCCGGGGATCGGGGGTCTTCTCAACGTCACCTTCGGAAACGCGCCGGAGCTGATCATCGCGCTGTTCGCGCTCGGCAAGGGCCTCCACGAGGTGGTCAAGGCGACGCTGATCGGCTCGATCATCGGCAACTCGCTGCTGGTCATGGGCGCCGCGATGCTGGTCGGGGGCCTGGGCCGCAAGGAGCAGCGATTCTCGGTCACCGGGGTGAGCGTGCAGACGACGATGCTGCTGGCGGCAGCCAGCGCGATGGTGATGCCGGGCATCTTCGAGCTGGTGGAGGGCAAGGGCCTTCCGCTGCCCGGTGCCGAAAGGGTCGATTTCGGCTCCACGGTCGAGCACCTCTCGCTCGTCGTCGCCGCGGTGCTGATCGTCGTCTACGTCGCCGGCCTGATCTTCTCGCTGCGCACCCATCGCGACGTCTTCAACCCCGAATACGAGGACGAGGACACCTGGGGGTGGTCGGTGCGCACCTCTGTGCTGATGCTGGCGATCGCCGGCGTCGCGGTCGGGGTGATGTCGGAGGTGCTGGTCGGCTCGATCAGCGAGGCCTCGCACTCGATCGGGCTCTCGGAGTTCTTCATCGGCGCGATCATCGTCGCGATCGTCGGCAACGCCGCCGAGCACTGGGTCGCCGTGCTCGTCGCGCGCAAGGACAAGATGGACCTCGCGGTCAACATCGCGATCGGCTCCAGCGCCCAGGTCGCCCTCTTCGTCGCGCCGGTGCTGGTCCTCTGCTCGTTCTTCGTCGGCCCGGGGCCGATGCCGCTGGTCTTCAACGGCTTCGAGATGGGAGGGCTGCTGCTGGCGGTTCTGATCGCGAACTACGTCACCCAGGAGGGGCGTTCGAACTGGTTCGAGGGCGTGCAGCTGCTCGCCGTCTACACGATCCTCGCCTTCACCTTCTACTACGCCTGAGCGGCGTTAGGCCTGAGCAGCGAGCTCGCCCCGCCGAGGTCGAGTTTGTCAATGACATGGCGTGGAAAACTCGACGTCACCGGTTGCGGTGCCAAATCTCTGTTCGTCCCACTCGGTGATCTTCTCGTCGATCCAATCCTGCGCCAGCCTCGCCACCGCGCTCGGCTCATCCGGCCATGGCGGGTGCCAACGAGCGACTTCGGGGTCTTCACAAAGCGTGCGGATGAAATCGAAGTGTTGCGTCAGCGAGGGCCGCTCGGCATCGAGGCGGTCGGTGCGCAGGTTGGCCAATATGGCTCAGGCGGTCGACAGCTCGCCGAGCGCGTCGAGCACGACGTCGTCGTGCGTCTGCGGCGACACCTTGGGAAAGACGCGCGCGATCTGGCCCTCGGGGTCGATGATGAAGGTGGCGCGCTGCACGCCCCAGTAGGTGCGACCGTAGTTGCTTCCGGAGGCGGACCCCTGAGCTCGCCCGGGGGGGCGCCGTTTCTCGATCCAGGTGCCGTAGGCCTCGGCGACCTCGTGATCGGCGTCGGCGAGCAGGGTGAACTCGAGCTCGTGCTTGTCGGCGAACTTGGCGACGTCCTCGACCGAGTCGGGTGAGATGCCGATCACCCTCGCGCCCGCGGCCCCATAGTCGGCAATGTGATCGCGGACCCCGCATGCCTGGGCGGTGCAGCCGGGGGTGTCGGCGCGGGGATAGAAGTAGAGGATCAGCGTCTGGCCGCGCAGGTCGGACAGCGATACCTCGTCGCCGTTCTGGTCCGGCAGCGTGAAGTCGGGCGCCGCCTGTCCCTCGGCTCGCATCAGATCTGTCCCTTGGCTTGCATCAGATGATTGCTGCCGTGGGGTCAGTCATCTAATCCTCGCGTCCCGGGTCCTGCCCGTCCTCGTCCTCGTTCTGCTCTCCGTCGTCGAGGTCGAGCGCGGTCTCCGAGACAGAGCCCGTCGATCCCGGGTGATAGTGGGTCTGGAACTCCTCCAGCAGCCGGTCGCGGCGGTCCTCGTCGACCGGTACGTCGTCGGAGATCCGCACCCAATCAGCCCCCTCGTAAGCCTCCATGTTGAAGACCTCCTGGTCGAGCGAGGTGGAGTCGTCGACGACCACGAGCACCTCGGTCTGAGGGTTGAAGTAGGTGCCGGGCTGCATCAGCAGATCGTCCTGCTCGACGATGCGCGCTTCCGCCTTCGGTTCGGCCATATCGGGAATGTATACCGGCACAGGCGCCGATCGAGTTGGGAGGACTATTGACCGAGGCCCTCGAGGTCGCGCACCTGACGCTCGATCTCGGCCTCGACGTCGAGCGGCGGCTCGCCGCGGCGCATCCGGCGCTCGTTTCGGGCCAGCACCAGCTGGCGGATCTCATCGCGCAGTTCGCGGTCGATTCCCGCCGCCGGGCTGTTGTCGGCCGCGCTCAGCAGCCGCTCGACCTCGGCGTCCACGTCGAGCGGCTCTTCGCCCCGCGCCTGGCGCCGGTAGGACTTCGCCTCGACCATCTGGCGCACCTCCGCCTCGTGGACGGCGCGCGGCACCGACGCGGAAGTGTCGGTGAGCCCGCGCGAGGGCGGCAGCTCGCGCTCGATCGACCACTGCCCCTTGCCCAACGTCTTCAGCGCCGCGCCCGAGCGGGCGAAGGCGATCAGCGCGATCGGCACCACCGCGATCGTGATCACGATCAGGATCGTGCCTGCGGTCAGTTGGCTCAGCGCGAGGGGCACTCTGGTGAAGATTAGACCCGGCGGAGCGGTGAATGAAAGCGATTGATAGCGCCCGATATCGATCCGATAGCGCCCGCTATCACGACGACAGCCAGGGCTATCGGGCTCCTGCCCATATCGGTGAGCTATCCTTGCAGGACTGGTTGACTGACCAGTCAATCGGTCCAAAACAAGGCTTTGTACGACCAAAGGAGCCTCGCCAGTGGTTGATCTCACTCTGACCGACGAGCAGAAGGACCTGCGCGAGCTCGCGCACAGCTTCGCCGAGAAGGAAATCCGCCCCGTCGCCTGGGACTACGACCGCGACGGCACCTGGCCGCAGGAGATCATCGAGAAGGCCTGGGAAGTGGGCCTGATGAACGTCCACGTCGAGGAGGCCTACGGCGGCCCCGACCTCGACAACCTCTCCGGCTGTCTGATCGAGGAGGAGATGGGTTGGGGTTGCTCGGGCATCGGCACCTCGCTGATGGCCAATGGCCTCGCCTCCGCGCCGGTGATGATCGGCGGCTCCGAGGAGACCAAGAAGAAGTACCTCGGGATGCTCACCGAGGCGCCGAAGCTGGCCAGCTTCTGCCTCACCGAGCCCGACGCCGGCTCCGACGTCAGCGGCATGAAGACCCGCGCGGTCCGCAACGGCGACAAGTACGTGATCAACGGCTCCAAGTGCTTCATCACCAACGGCAGCTACGCCGACTGGTTCACCGTCTACGCGAAGACCGATCCCGAGGCCGGCCACCGCGGGATCACCGCCTTCGTCGTCGACGCCGACGCCGATGGCGTCACCGTCGACAAGAAGGAGGACAAGATGGGCCAGCGAGCCTCCAACACGGCGACGATCTCCTTCGACGACGTCGAGGTGCCGGCCGAGAACATGCTCGGCGAGGAGAACCACGGCTTCAAGCTCGCGATGATGACTCTCGACCGCACCCGCCCCGGCGTCTCGGCAATGGCGGTCGGCATCGGCCGCGCCGCCTTCGAGTTCGCCGCCGAGTACTCCAAGGAGCGGGTCCAGTTCGGCGTCCCGATCGCGATGCACCAGGCGATCCAGTTCATGATCGCCGACATGGCGACCAAGGTCGAGGCGGGAAGGCTGCTGGTCTGGCAGTCGGCCGCGCTGCTCGACCAGGGCAAGCGCAACACGCTCGCCTCCTCGCACGCCAAGCGCTTCGCGGCGGATTCCGCGATGGAGATCACCGTCGACGCCGTCCAGGTCTACGGCGGCTACGGGTTCATCAAGGACTACCCGGTCGAGAAGTTGATGCGCGACGCCAAGATCATGCAGCTCTACGAGGGCACGAGCCAGATCCAGCGCCTGGTGATCGCCCGCGAGGTGCTGATGCCGCGCCAGGAGCCGCCCCCCGAGGTCGGTCAGCCCAAGGAGGCCGAGGAGGCCGAAAAGAGCCAGGCCGAGCAGGCCCCGGCGAGCGTTTAGCGAATTCTTCTGGTTGGCAGCGCAACTAGCCGCCGGATTTGCTGTTCTTCGCCGTCAACAACTGAAAACGACGCCTAATTCCCGGCCCTAAGGGGCAGGGGAGCGGGGGACCCAGGTTCTTGGGGCCAACCCACCGAGGTGGGGGCGCAGCTCCTTCAGCGCCAGCCCGACAGCTAACCCCGCAGGCACGAGAAGGAGGCTGTCGAAGTTGGATTTCCCTGGCATTCGTTCGAAGGCTGTTCTGGTGGCCGCCGGCGCCGCGTCGGCTGCGCTTCTGGCGGCCGCCCCGGCATCCGCGGACTCGGGTGGCGTCGGGCCACCCAGCCCGACCCCGCCGCCGCCGACCTCACCACCAACGACGACCACACCGGCGCCGACGGCGACCACGCCCGGCACCAAGGCGCGGATCGTCAACGGGCTGGCGGTTGCGCCGGCCAGCGCCCCGCCCGCGGTGCAGGCGGTCATCGCGGCCGCGAATCGGATCGGCACCCGTCCCTATGTCTGGGGCGGCGGCCACAAGGCCTGGGCCTCGAGCGGCTATGACTGCTCCGGCGCGGTGAGCTACGCGCTGCATGGCGGCGGATTCCTCGACTCCCCCATGGACTCGACCGGGCTCGAGCGCTGGGGATCGCGTGGGCGCGGCCGCTGGATCACCGTCTACGCCAACGCCGGCCACACCTACGCGGTGATCGCGGGGCTGCGCTGGGACACCTCGGGCAATCACCGCGGGATCAGCGGGCCGCGCTGGCACAAGAACCGGCGCCGCCACCGGGGCTACATAGTCCGGCACCCGCTCGGCTACTGAGCGGCAGGCAGGATCCCAGGCAGGGCCGCGCCGAGAGACCTCGTATAGGCGTCTAGAGCACGCGATCGAGCGTGGAACCGCCCCCTGCCCGGGGTTTGTGGGTTTGTGGGTAATCAAAGCCACGGATGGCGCCGATAAGTTGATCGAGTTGATGACTCACCCGCTGCGCATGCTTGGATGCCTGCCAGTCGCTGTCGCGATCGCGACCGCGCTGGGGGTTGGCCTGCCCGCATCCGCGGCCGCGGCGGGCGAGAATGCCGTTCCGGGCCAGGTGCTGGTGCGCTACGAGGCGGGCAGCTCGACGGCCGACCGCTCCGCGGCCCGTGCCGACGCCGGCACGAAGCCGATCGACGGGCTCGGCATGCCTCGGGCCCAATTGCTCAAGGTCACCGACGGCGATTCGGTGGCGGCGACGGTTCGCCAGCTCGAGGCGCAGCCCGGCGTCGCCTTCGCCGAGCCAAATCAGATCTTCCAGCCTGCGTCGTTGCCGAACGATCCCGACTTCCTCAACGGCACCCAGTGGGGCCTCTACAACGACGGCCAGACCGTGAACGGGGTGACCGGGACCCCCAATGCCGACATCCTGGCCCCCGCGGCCTGGAACTTCGGCACCGGCGACCTCGGCACGGTGGTCGCGGTGATGGACACGGGCGCCGACCTTCAGCACCTCGACCTCGTAAACGAGCTCTGGACCAACCCCGGCGACCCCACCGTTGACGGCACCGACAACGACGGCAACGGGTTCGTAGATGACGTTCACGGCGCAGACTTCATCGGGGACGCCTATAACGGCGGCACCCTCAATCCGGACGCCGATCCGACCGACCGCAGCGGCCACGGGACCCATGTGTCGGGCATCGCGCTGGCGGAAGGAAACAACGGGGTCGGGACCACCGGCGTCTCCCAGCATGCGGCCCTGATGTCGCTGCGAATCTGCGGCGCCTACGACAGCGGCTGCCCGGACAGCGCTTTGATCGATGCGATCAACTACGCGGCCGCCCACGATGCGCGCGTCGTCAACGGCTCGATTGCTGGAGGAGGACCCGACCCTCTGGTCTCCTCAGCCCTCAACTCCCATCCCGGCACCCTCTACGTCTTCGCGGCCGGGAATGACGGGAGCAACAACGACACTTCCCCCGACTATCCGTGCGACGCCGACCAGGGGGGCAGCTACACCGCCAACAACCTTATTTGCGTCGCCGCGACCGACCAGTCCGACCGCCGAGCGAGCTTCTCAAACTTCGGCGCCAGCTCGGTCGACCTGGGTGCCCCGGGGGTGAACATCTACAGCACCTCCTCGCAGAAGGATTTCTTCTCCGACGACTTCGAGGCAAACGACTTCGCAACGAGGTGGACCAATACGCCCGGTAACACCCAGGACTGGGCGCGGATCAACGAGGCGCCGTTGACCTCGTTCGGAATCACCGACTCGCCGGGCGGCGACTACGCGGCCAACGCGAGCAGCGAGGTGACGTCCAACGCCGTCACCCTCGACCCCGGCTACTCGAGCTGCGAGCTGCATTACTACCGCTCGGTGGCCCTCGGAGCTGGGGACACATTCAGGATCGCGGTTCTGCTGAACGGTGCGCTCGTCAATGACTCCGAGTTCACCTTTACCTCCTCCAGCCAGGGCCGCAATGCCTTCATTCCGCTCAACGCGGGGTTCGACGGCGGCGGCCCGGTACAGGTGCAACTGACGCTGACCAGCGACGGCAATCCGGCGACCGTGGCCGATGGCGTCCACATGGACGACATCAAGCTGATCTGTTACGGCTCGCCCAGCGACAACGGCTACGAGTTCCTCGACGGCACCTCGATGGCCACCCCGATGGTGACCGGCGCCGCAGCGCTGCTGTTCTCCGACAATCCCGCTGCCACGGCTTCCGATGTGAAGACAGAGTTGCTCAGCTCGGTCGACCCGGTTCCGGATCTGGCCGGCAGCACGGTGTCGGGCGGGCGGCTGAACGTGTACGGCGCTTTGATCAGCTCCGGCTCCAATCCGGCCGGCGGCGGCGGAGGCGGGGAGAGCGGCGGGTCAGGGTCCAGCTCGGGCTCCGGCACCAGCACCGCAAGCACCAAAAGCAAGCCCAACACCTTCTTCAATCGCAAGCCGGGCAAGGTCGTTCGCACTCGCAAGCACCGCGCCAAGGTCGTCTTCAAGTTCGGCTCCACCGAGGCAGGCTCGAGCTTCCGGTGCAAGCTCGACAGGGTCGCCTACGTCCCCTGTGCGAGAAAGCTCGTGCGGCGCCTGCTCCCGGGTCGCCATGTCCTGAAGGTGAAGGCCGTGGCCTCGGACGGCGGCGTCGATCCGAGCGCCGCGATCGTGAAGTTCCGCGTCAAGCGGATCATCGGCTGAATCGGCTCAAGGCCGCGGCCTTTTGAGCCGATCAGATGATTGATGTCTGTCCAGACAAGCGCCAGCGCCGCCACGGTCGAGCATGCGCCTCCAGAGGCGCCGGCTCCGCAATCGGCTCCGCAATCGGATCTGAGGCGGCTGGCGGCGGCGGAAACCGGCCGCGCCCAGCTGATCGAGCAGCTTGTCGCGCAGGGGGTGGGTTGGAGTCGCGCCGATCGCGTCGCCGAGGCGTCGGTTCGCAGAGCCAAGGCCCGCCGCAACGGGCAGGCCTTCTACTTCGCGGACCTCGAAGCCGAGTTCGACGCCCTCTGTCGCAGTGCCGACGCCGAGCCGAAGACAATCGAGAACGCAAAGCGGCGGGTTTGGGCCACCGCCCGCGAGATCGCCGAACAGCAAGGATGCACGCTCGAGGAAGCTCTTTTCTTCTGCTTCGCCGAGGGCCTTCATCTGCACAGCCAGCTCCTTGCCAGCTCCTCGGTGCCCGCCGACGCCCCCGTTGGCGTGGGTCCGCACTAGCCGGGCCGATCAAGTCCTAACTCCGAGCGACCGCTGTCGCCAGAGGTCCCAGCCGCGCGAAGCGAAGCTGCACTAGCTATCGGGCGTAGGGAGGCTCGAGCCCGTCGAACATCGGGAATGGCGCGGGTTCTGCGTCCAGAGCTCGGCGCCGAGCAGCACGGCGGTGGCGGCGATCAGGTAGTCGGCGAGGCCGCCGCCTCCCCAGCGACGAGCAGCGGGTGGACATGTTTGACGGCCGCTGGCACCCGCCGCAGGTAATCGATCAATACATCGCTGTCGAGCAGTCTCGTCACTCCGGCATGGGCCCGAGCGGGGGCCGAAGCCGGCGCCATTCCTCGTACGGGTCACTGCCGTCATCGCGGTCTGCCCAAGCCCCAGCGCCCTCGTCCGCCCACTTTCGCCTTTGTTCCACCGATCCGACCGGGGAGCGCGTCGTCGGATAGAGAACATCCATCGCTTGTCGGACCAGCTGGGCGAGCGACGCACCTGTACGGGCGCTCTCCTGCTTCAGCCGCCGGTATTGGTCGTCGGTAAGCGTGATCTGTAGGCGGTGGCTCATCTCAGTCCGCATCCAGGCGAAGTTACATCACCGATCACGCGACGAATACGGCCGAACAGAGTCGACCGCGTCACGGATCGGCCGTGGCTAATTCGCCGCGGCGTCGATGAAGCGCCCGCAGAGCTCGCGCCCGAGCCGGTTCCAGCCCTCGATCCGCTCGCGCGTCTCCTCCCGCAGCGCCTCGGGGTCGAGGCCGCTCTCGACCGCCGAGGGGTGCGACTCCCAGTCGTCGATCCAATGCTCGGCGTCGGCGGCGCTGACCTCGGCGTGGAACTGGATCCCCCAGGCGACGTCGCCGATCCGGTAGGCCTGCAGGCAGACCGGGCTCGTGGCCAGCGCGGTGGCGCCGGAGGGCAGCGGCGCCTCGTAGCTGTGCCACTGAAAGGCCTCGAAGCTGGGGGCGAGCGGGCCGAGGAGCGGGTCCTCGGCGCCCTCGGCGGTCACCTCGACCTCATGCCAGCCGATCTCCGGCTCGCCTGCCTTATGCGGCGGCGCCCAGACCGCGTCGGCCAACAGCTGGGCGCCGAGGCAGACGGCGAGCAGCGGGATCTCGCGGTCCAGCATCCCGCTGAGCAGGTCCTTCTCGAAGTGAAGCCAGGGGTACTCGTCCTCCTGGTCGGCGTGCATCGCGCCACCGAAGGTCAGCACCGCGTCGTAGTCGCGCGGATCGGCAGGCGGCTGGGCGCCGGCGCCGATCTCCCATCTGTCGAGCTGGACGCCGTGCTCGGCGAACGCGTCGGCGAAGACGCCTGGTCCGGCGTCGGGCTGGTGGACGATTGCGAGTGCGCGCATGACTTCCCTGTCAGCCACCTGAGCCTAGAGGGTGGGCAAATCTCGCATTTCGTCAAGCGTCGCCGTTCTCATGCCGAAGATAGTCAGGTGCGAGAAGACCGCGTGGACGCCGTAGGGGGGGCTCGGGAAGCACCTTCGGCCACTGGGCACGAAGGGATTAGGTCATGTCCCGACGCGGTAGCCAATCTTCGGTCGTTGGACGCGCGCCGACTCGGCGCCCGACTGCTCGACGGGTTGGTGATATTCGCCGCGAGCATGATTCTCAAGCTGGCCCTGCATGGGATCACCTGGGTTGCGGTCGTGCTTTGGGGGACGGTCACCTACTTCTTTCTCTGCGAGGTGACTACCGGGCAGACGATCGGCAAGCGGGCCTCGGGCTTGCGAGTGGTGGGCCGCGATGGCGCCCCTGCGAAAGCCAACTCCGTCGCGGCCAGAAACGTGATCCGCATCTTCGAGGAGCCGTTCATCGCCCTCATCGCCCTTGTCGCGAGCGGGCGGCGCCGGCAGAGGATTGGCGATCTAGCGGGGTCAACCACGGTCGGGAGGGCTGAGCATTCGACTCGGCCACGACCTTCCCGCCTGCGGATCGTCTACCCGGCGATCTGGGCGATCTCCGGCTTGGTGTTCGTGCTCGTGCTCTCCGCGGCCCCTAGGCATTCCGCCGGCTCGACGCAGTCAAGCTATGTCCCGCCTCTTTCTCGGCTGACGCCAGAGCAAAATGCCTACCTGAAAAGGGTGGAACGGGTCTGCCGCCGGCACTCCGATCACGTGGTCGAGTCTTGGAGCATCTCGCCGCAACGCCAGTTCGAGATCGAGAGGTGGTATTCGCGCCGCTATGCAGAGGTGCAAGCGCCTCCCACCATGGCGGCGCTGCGCCGGCAGCTGTTGAAGGGACGAAGGGCTGTGGACGAGCGGGCATCGAGGGCCCTTCGAATTTCCAAGCACAGCGCCCACCCCCTGAAGACCTATCTGCATATCACCGTGTCCACGCAGACTCCTCAGATCGCGCGCAGCTTCCGCGTCCTCGAGGAAACCGGGGTCGTCTGCGCGGTCGCCTGAGGGCGCGTGCTCGTGCGCACCGCGCTCTAGCATCTGTGTTGTGCCCGAGCCCGCCTCACGGTCCCGCAGCCCCCAGCACGGCGTCATCGAGGTCCTCAAGGGCCTGTTCGCCGGACTCGTCGGCGCACTGCTGGCGCTGTTCTCGGGCGTCGTCGCGCTGCTCGGGATCCTGCTCTCGGTGCTGCCGCTGCTGCTGGTGATCGCGGCGATCTCCGGCGGCGTCTATCTGATCGTCCACTGAGCCCCGACCGGGCGAGCCGATTCGGCCCTCGCCTGAACTGACCGAAGTTCAGTCCCAGTTACCGATTACTCCAGATGAAGTCGGCGCCGCACCCAACTAGCGTTGAGCGCCCCGATGTCCAAACGGCTCAAAGCATCTGTCTTGGCTTCGCTCGTCGTGGCGGCTCTGTTCATCGCCGGGTGTAACTGGGGCAGCTACGACGACAAGGGCTTCGGCGACAACATTTTCGTCGTCCACCAGAGCACCGGCGATCCGGTGATCTTCAATTGCACGAAGAACTTCGGCGTCAGCGGAAGGGCTAAGTGCGCCCTCGACCTGATCTGGGCCACGTGCCAGCAGAACGACGCCGGCGACGACGGATGGCCCTACTGCTACGACGCGACGCGGCATTCGCATATCGCCGACATGGAGAAGGCGATCGAGGAGGTCACGGGCCCCTCCTACGACTGCCTCGCCTTCGTCGAGGGCAACTTCGTCTCCGCTCCGGCAAAGCCGGACTCGCCGCAGTTCGTGGACGACCCCTTCGACCCTGCCACCGGCGAACCGATCGGCCCGCCGGCCATGCGCAAGGTGCAGACCGGCACCTTCAAGACTTTCTGGCAGGGCGTCAAAGCCGGCACCTTCGGCTGTCCCTGAGCCGGACCACAGCAGCTGGGGCTAGTCTGCAGGCAGTGAGCCGTTCGAAGTCCCGCATCGCACTGCCGGCACTACTCGCCGCCGCCCTGCTGACGGTGGGCCTTGCGGTTGACGCGTCCGCCGCCAAGCACAAGGTCTTCTTCCCCAGCAAGTGCACCAACGCCCGCTACAAGCCCAGCCACGTGGTTGCCGCCTGCGCCGACAACGGCCTGGTCGTCAACGGGATCCAGTGGTCCCATTGGGGCCAGAAGAAGGCCGCCGGCAGCGGCACCGCACAGACCAACACCTGCCACCCCAACTGCGCCGCGGGGCACTTCCGGAACGATCCGGCGACCGTCAACCTCTTCCGCCCCCGCCTCTGCAAGCCAATCGGCATCAAGCTCTTCACGCGCCTGAAGATCACCTATCCGACGAGTCGCCCGCCCGGCTCGAATAAGTCGATCACCTTTCCGTTCCCCTGCTCGATCCTCGAGACCGGGTCCGGTTAACGAAATCGGGCGACGCCGGGGCGCCCGAGTCGCTACGTTGAAGCTGTCCATGAATGCGACGGGGGATGTCACGGATGGCCGATCCAACGCCACAACAGAGCCAGACCGCGCAGGCGCAGGACGGCGCGGCCCCCGCCTCCCCTGACGGCACGATCGTCGCCGCCCGCGGGGTCAGCCGCCGCTTCGGCGAAGGCGACGCCGCGGTCGATGCGCTCAGCGACGTCAGCGTCGACTTCCAGCGCGACCGCTACACCGCGATCATGGGGCCGTCGGGGTCGGGCAAGTCGACCCTGATGCACATCCTCGCCGGGCTCGACACCCCGACCGGCGGCACCGTGCTGATCGACGGCACCGATATCACCGGCCTCGACGACGCCGAGCTGACCAAGCTGCGCCGCGACAAGCTCGGCTTCGTCTTTCAGTTCTTCAACCTGCTGCCGGTGCTGACCGCGGAGGAGAACCTGGTCCTGCCGCTCTCGATCGCCGGCCGCAAGCCCGACCAGGCGTGGCTCGAGCAGCTGATCAGGACCGTCGGCCTCGAGGACCGCCGCACCCACCGGCCCTCGGAGCTATCCGGCGGCCAGCAGCAGCGGGTCGCCGTCGCCCGGGCGCTGGTCTCCAAGCCCGCGGTCGTGTTCGCCGACGAGCCGACCGGCAACCTCGACTCGAAGGCTTCGCATGACGTGCTGAAGCTGCTGCGCCAGGCCGTCGACGAGTTCGAGCAGACGGTGATCATGGTCACCCACGATCCCGATGCGGCGACATATGCGGATCGCCTGCTGACCCTGCGCGACGGTCGCCTCGTCTCCGACGCCAAGCCGGGCACGGTCGACGAGGTGATCGGCCTGATGAAGCAGCTTGACTAGCCTCGCGATCAAGAGCCTCTGGGCGCGCAAGCTGCGCGCGGTGGGCACGGTCGTGGCGGTCCTGATCGGCGTCTCGTTGGTCTCCGGCACCTACGTGATCACCGACACGATCAACAGGGCCTTCGACCAGATCTTCAACGACTCGCTGAAGGGCACCTCGGTGGTGATCACTGCCCGTCAGCCGGTCACCCAGGAGGGCAACTCCTCGGTCCCGACCTTTCCGGCTTCGCTATTGCAGAAAGTGAGGAAGGTTTCGGGCGTGAAGCTGGCCGCGGGCGCAATCTTCACCCCGGGCGGGATCTTCAAGGGCAACAGCTCGGTTGGCTCGCAGTTCGCGCCTAAGTTCATATCCTCGACCCTGCCGCCGCGGATCGAGTCGCTGAAGACGGTCGAGGGTCACCGCCCCACCAATGTCGCACCAGGCGACCCTTGACAAGGCCGCCGCCGACGACTCGGGGTTGAAGATCGGCGACCCGATCCGGCTCTCGGGAGAAAGGCGCGCGAAGACGTATCGCCTCGTCGGGCTGACCGAGCTAGGCGGGACCTCGTTCGGGGGCGCCAGCATCGCTCAGTTGACCCTTCCCGAGGCACAGAGGATCACCGAGAACGTTGGCCGCTACGACCAGATCTCGGTGGCCAACAACCCCGATGTCTCCTCCGCCGAGCTGGCCACGCGGATCAAGCAGGTCGTGCCGCCCGACATCCGGGTCGAGACCGCGCAGCAGAATGCCAATCGCCAATCCGACCAGATCCACAAGGCGCTCAGCTTCCTACCGATCTTCCTCGGCGTCTTCGCAGCCATTGCATTGATCGTAGGTGCCTTCGTGATCTTCAACACCTTTTCGATCACCGTCGCCCAGCGGGTCCGCGAGTTCGGGATGCTGCGGACACTTGGCGCCTCCCGCCGCCAGATACTCGGCTCGGTAGTTGTCGAAGCAGGATCGATCGGCTTACTTGGCGCGGTCGGCGGCCTCTTTGGCGGTTTAGCCTTTGCCGCGGGGATCGAAGCGCTGTTCAATGCCCTCGGGTTCGGGGTACCGACCACGGCGCTGGTAGTTGCCAGTCGCACCGTGGTGACCTCGATTCTGATCGGGCTGATCGTGACTTTGGTCGCGGCGCTGAACCCGGCGCTGCGCTCGACCCGGGTGCCGCCGATCGCCGCCATGCAGGACCTGGAGCTGGCGCCGAGCCGCCGCCGCTCGATCGTTACCACCGCGATCGCGAGCTTGCTGCTGGTCGGCGGATTGGCGCTCGTCCTGGTCGGGCTTTTCGGCCACATCAACGACTCCGGGCAGGCGGCGCTGATGCTCGGCCTGGGGGCCGCTCTTGGTGCTGTTCGGGGTTTCGCTCTGGAGCCCGAAGCTGGTGCGGCCGCTGGCCGAGGTGGCCGGATGGCCGCTCGAGCGCCTGCGCGGGCTTACCGGGCGGCTTGCGCGCGAGAACTCGCAGCGAAACCCGGGGCGGACCGCGGCCACCGCGGCGGCGTTGATGATCGGCCTGGCGCTCGTCAGCTTCGTGACCGTGTTCGCCGCCGGGCTGAAGGCATCGATCGCAACCGCGATCGATCAGAACTTCAATGGCCAGCTTGTGCTCCAGAACAGCAACGGGTTCGACCCGATCCCATCTGCCGCGGCGACGGCGGTCACGAAGGTGCCCGGAGTGCAGACAGTCTCGACTCTGCGGTCGACTCAGGTGAAGGTCGCGGGGGAGGGCAAGGCGCGCGCCTCGGGGCTGGACCCGAAGACCGCGAACCGGGTGTTGAGCATCGATTACCAGGACGGGTCGAGCCCGAGGACGCTGGAGAACCTGAAGGACAACGGGGTGATCGCCGACAAGAGCTATCTCGACGGGACCGGGTTAAACGTTGGCGACGGGATCCGGGTCCTGGGCCAGACCGGCAAGGTGTCGGAGTTTCGGATCGCCGGGTCGTTCAAGGACAACGCCAACCTGCTCGGGGACATGGTGGTGACGCAGGGGGCGATGGCGCGCGACTTCGCGACCAGCCAGGACGTTTTTGACTTCATTGACCTGGCGCCGGGGGCGAACACGGCGGCAGTGCAGGCGAAGATCAAGCCGATCCTGACCAAGGAGTTCCCGACCACCGAGGTGCTCAACCAGGACCAATTGAAGTCGAGTCAGCAGAGCCCGATTGACCGCTGCTCCGCCTGGTCTACGCGCTGCTCTCGCTGGCTGTGATCGTAAGCCTGTTCGGGATCGCCAACACGCTGGCGCTGAGCATCTATGAGCGCCGCCGCGAGCTGGGGATGCTGCGCGCGGTCGGCATGTCGCGCCGCCAGGTGCGGAGGCTGATCCGGTACGAGAGTGTGATCACCGCCCTGATCGGCGCTATGCTCGGGATGGCGATCGGGATGATCTTCGCGGCTCTGATGTCAGTGCCGCTGAAGGACCAGGGCTTCGTGATCAGCTACCCGATCGGCCAGCTGATCATCATCCTCGTGATCGCGGGACTGGCCGGAGTGCTGGCCGCGATCGCCCCGGCGCGCCGGGCGGCGCGGCTGGACGTGCTCGAGGCGCTGGCGTACGAGTAGATCTCAGGCAGACAATTACGAACCGAAGGTCACAGCCCCGTGGCTATCCGTCGCCGGATCGACGCAGGAGGTCGGTTATTCCTGACAAGTGGACTCGGCCCGAAATTCTCCGATCCAGGCGACGCAATGGGTCCGAAATGAGCACATAGTCCGGCTGTCGCGGTGCTTCGAGTCCCCAGACGATCGCTAGTAGGTACTTCCCTTTTTTCTTCTCGGCGAGATCAAACTCGCTCGGCTCAAACCTGATCACATCTGGCATGTCCTTACCGTGGGCCTTTAGCTCTACCCAGACATCTCGCTCGTAATCCACGGCATCGGCGCCGACATTGTCTTGCTCACGGATGTCCTCCAAGCGGAGCCCTTTTTGCTTTGCGAGGGCGGTAGCGACTAGATCAAGTGCCAGATCCTCCTTCTCCTCCTCGGTGTACTTGTGGTCTCCAGCCCGCGTCTTGCGCTGGGAAGGCCCCCGGCTAGGAGGTTTTTTGGTGGGCGGGACAAGCTTCGCCTTGCTTGATAGGCGAATCGTGATTCCTTTTCGCTTGCCTTCAAGAAGCAATCCTCTGAGCTTGCCGAGATCCAGTTCTTCTGGGTCGTGGAGTTCCCGCGACTCTTGCTTGGGTGGTGCTTCTTTTTTCGGAGGGCTTTTTCGTCGGCGGGCCGTCCTCCGGGTGCTCGCCTCAAAACCTTCGTAATCGGCGAAGTCGGGGGCTGCCTCGGGTTCTTCGGATGGGTCGACTTCGAACTCCGGCGCGCTGTCATCCCGGTAGGACTCGGCCCAGACGAGCGCTACGGTTGAAAGGTTGGCCTCAGTCGGCTCATCGCCGGCGATCCTGGACGCAATCGCTTGACCCGCTCCGTCCCGACGCCCGAGTTGGTCCTCATCCGCGACGCACAATGCATTGGGCTCGGTGAAGAGGTGGGCTCGAACCGGAACCCGTTCAGTTCGCTTGCCGGGTGTTCGGACGCGGAGTCGCCAGTCGGCGCTGATAACCAGCAGCGCCTCGGAGAGTGAACGCCAAGTATCTGCGCTAACAGAGGCAAACAGTTCGGCGTGATGAATCTTCAGGTAGCGCTTGAACCGATCAACGGCCGCGACGAAGTCAGAGTGGCGGTCCAGGGTCTGTCGCAGGAGGCGGTCCGGGATGTCTGGCTCAAAGCTTTCTGGGCCCAGCACCATGACGCCCAGTTTCTTTGTGAGCGGTTCGAGCCGCGCCAGTGGCATCGGGGTGTCCCATACACGCCACCTTTCCCCAAGGTGCTTTGCGAGAGTGGCGTCGGCGACTGCGAAGACCTCGTCCTTCCCTCGGCTTCGTTGCCAGCCTGTATGCAAACGCAGCGGCGCCTTGCTAATCGGACCCAGGGTGCGAGGTTTCTCTATCGCGATGGCGAGCAGACGCTCAAATGTGCGGAATTCCCCGATTCGCTCGACCGCCTTGTCTTTCGCGAGGGCCTGCAGGACTCCCACGCATTCGCCGGCGGAGGGCTCCGGAACACCGACAGCCTCGAGTAGTCGGGGCGCGACATTCGTGCAGGGCAGTGTTTCGTGCAGAGCTGGCCCGCGCCTTATTTCGAGTGGCGATAGCCACCCGTAGGAGAATCGAAGTAGGCCGCCTTTCCTGCCTGGATCAGTCAGGGCCCTTCGAATCTGGCCGTCGGACATGTCGCTTTCAGATTCGTGCCGCCCACCGGAGACGAAATGCGACAGTGCCTGTAGGCACTGGTCCGCCTGGCGTTGCTCGACGGAGGCGCCATCAATCTCGGCATCCTTAAGCCCCTCCAGCTGCGCAACTATGCCCGAGGCCCGCGGCCGGCCCCTGATGCCAAGAGCGGAAACGAAGGCGAGGTCGGCGTGCTCGGGATCGAGCTCTCCCGAGTAGCTGCCGCGGTTCTGCCCTTCCACATCAAACGAGGCCTCCGTTAGGACGGCCAGATCGCGGGGACATGCTTTGTGCAATCCCGGCTCACGGGTGGTGAGCCACGGTTCGCTGGCGAGCCGCGCGAGCCAGGTCGCAGTCACGGCGCCCTGGTGGATAAAAGAGCCGTAGTGCCAGACGGCGTCGGCCTGGACTTTGTCCGCGTAGTCGTTCCATCTCTCCTCGAACGCAAGAATCAAGGCCCGGGCTCGGGCTTGGCGTTGTGAAAGTTTCCGCTCGGATGCGATATCTGCGGCGATCGCGTCGGCGTCCGGGCTCAACCAATCCCCTTCCAGTCCGGTTGCCTTCCGGACCGTTTCGAGCTCGGCCTTCTGCTGCGCGTTCAGGCCCTGTTCGTTGAAGAGTTTTGGAGCATGGGGATCTCTAGTCGGCTCATCAGCTGGGACGAGTTTGGGAGCTGTGCCCGAACCCAGTCCTCGGAGGAATGCCAGGGCGCCCCGGCCTCTTGGGCCGGAGAGGATGTCTCGATAGCTGGGCTGTACCCAGCGCAGTCCCTCGGTTTTGGCGGCGGCTTTGGGGAACGGTCCGCTGTCGATGCGGCTCGGCAGGTAGGCCTCGGCGGGTTTGACCGCCGCGGAGCGCTTTCGCCCGCCCTCGTACGTATAGCCCTTGATCGTGATGTTGTTTCCAACACCCGGTCCCAAGGTTGAGCGCTCCTCTGGCGTGAGATGATCGAAGGAGTTGCGGAGGCGTTTTAGGACCCGTTCTTTGCGTTGCAGATCGTGTGGCTCAGAACCATCGCCTCGGGCGAGGGCACGAATTGCTGCCGCGTCGCTGGCCTTCTCCTGCAGGGCACCGAGCTCTTTGAGCCAGCGCCGCACATTCTGGGCATTACGGGAGTTCGAGCGAAACTTGAGCGCAATCTGTTGTGCCAGCTTCAAAGATGCGGCGAGACCTTCGCTGGGAAGGGTGTGCACGAGAAGGGCGCCGCCATCGATGACATCCCTTGGACTGAGGCGACCGCCGCTTTTTGCCAAGGCAATGCATCTCAGTTCAACTAGGTCATCCTGGTTTTCGGTGGCGAGCGCCGCCGCAACGAGGTCGACCAGCCATCCGGCGCCCCTCGAATCGATCTCCTCATCGGGCCATTCGAAGATTGATGTGGCGTCATAGAAGTCCAGCTGTCTCGCGCCGCATGAATCGTCAGCGAGCACGTCGCGCCAGCGGCTTCCATCGCGAGCGTTCTTGGGAACGGTTTTCTGATCCTCGTCCCACTTCTCTCGCCAGAGTCGCTCGACGTCTTCTGGCTGGAGGATCCCATCAAGTTCCTCGATTTCGTAGACCAAGCCACTCAGACGGGCGTCGCCATCCGGCAATGAAAGATCCCCCCGCTTTCCGAGTTCGCGCCATTGGCGTTCGATCATCCGCTCGAACTGGCCCTGCAGCCACCCTGACCTCCCGCAACCTTCATCGGAAAGTGCGATTACGCGCCACGCGGACTTTGGGGTGTCGGCCAGGCGCTGAACGGCGATCGCCACCGCTAGCTCCCCAAGCGCCTCGATTAGCCAGCGGTTTCGCTTGTGCTCGAGAAGGTCGGTGCGATCAGCACTCAGCTTGAAATGCTTTGACCCGACCGAAAACGGCAGATCGCATGGCTCTTCGAGCGGAAGGCCAACATAGACGCGGGTGGTCTGCTCCCTATTCGGGATCGCGATTCGGACATCCAGGGTCTCTCCCAAATGGTCAGCCTTGTCAGCGAGCTTTTGCGGAGTCGGAAATCGGGCGACGTAGCGAGTCCATCGCCGGTTACTCCCAGGCTCCGAGATGTTCATCTCTCGGATTTCGCTTGCCCGGGGAAGAGACAATTTCGCCGGCTTGCTGGAAGACCGTTTCAGGCGGCAAGTCTTCAGGGTTCTTCTTTTCCGCCCAAGCTCGACCAAGGAGACGCTCGAGACGTGGTCTAAGAAGAGGAGCGAAGAAGCATCCCAACTCGCGAGCCACTCCTCGAAGAAATCGAGGTCGAATTCCTCGTCGGCCTTGTCCTTGAGGGTGAGAATAAAGAGGGTTTCTCTCGCATTGGCGTTCCAGAAGCCGGGAATGGGCTTAGCTGCGCTGACCGACTTGATCCGACCGTCCTCGATTGCGAATCCCGGAAGAGGGCGACAGTGGACCTGCAACTCGCGCCCGAGTTGTTTCAATGTCTTTAGGCCGACTCCGAATTGGCCGATTTTTTCAGCGTCTGTTCTCGAGCCCGAGACAAGGGGGAGCGATATTCGCAAGACATCCCTGAGCTCGACCGGATTTCCGTCGTGCGCGATCAGAAGCTGTCCGGCGCCCCTTCGGCCCTTTCGGTATCCGAAGCGAACGGATGAAGCCTGTTGGTCTTCAGCGTTCTGGATGACCTCCTGGAGGCCGCGGGTCGCAACGCTGTGAATTGACTCGGAAAGGCGTTCACCGCCTGCCACGAGCTCATCGAAGAGGTAGATGCTGCCCATGCCAGCGAGAAGCTCGATCGCTTCCCGCTCGTCGCTCTGAGACAGGGCGAGCCCATCGTAGTCCCCGGTTTCGTACATCAGCTTTACCGCGCGGGCAGCGGGGGTGTCGTGCCCACCGACAACTGCAAGCTCAAGACGTTTGGACGCGGCCTTGAGCGCTTCCCGGGTTGCTGGGTTAGTCATTGAGGTCCTCGCTGCCTATCGGTCCCCCGGGCGACACACAAAAGAACGTGGGCGTGATTTGTCAGGAAGTCATTCCAGCGCGGCAGTTCAGGAGAGTCAAGCGGGAGCGGCGGAAATCCCCCTGCACCGCCGTCGGGGAGCCAGTGCGATTCGGCCTACCCGACGGTGTGTGTCCCGCCTCCGCCGCCTGATACCCCCACCGCTTTGACGCTGACGGCGATGGCTTGGGTTGCGAGAGCTAGCCCAACGGTGAATGCCGGTTGCGTCCTTTTTAAGAGGATGGAAGGCACCTTCCACAAACGAACGCACCGGCGAGCTTTGGATGTTGCGCGCGGTCGGCATTTCCCTCCGCCAGGTGCGGAGGCTGATCCGCTATGAGTCGGTGATCACGGCCCTGATCGGCGCTGTCCTCGGCCTGATCCTCGGCTGCATCTTCGCCGCCCTGATCTCACAGCCGCTGAAGGACCAGGGCTTCGAGCTGACCTTCCCGGTCGGGCAGCTGGTCGTCCTGCTGGTGCTGGCGGCTTTGCCGGGGTGCTGGCGGCTATCGGCCCGGCGCGGCGGGCGGCGCGGCTGGGCGTGTTGGAGGCGTTGGCGTACGAGTAGCCGGGGGTCGGAACTTCTCCGGCTCGCGTTCGCGCACTCCTCCAACAAGCATGGGTTTGCAGAATCGATGCATTTCTCAACCAGATTCGGAACCCTTGTGACCCTTTCCCGGCCCCCAGGAACCTATGGTCCCGCTGGGAGGTGAACCAGGGTGCAGCGACATGGAGCCGGCCGACGTCTCAGCGCCGATCCGTCTGCACGCAAAGCCGCCCGGTTCCGTCGAGAGGTGCTGCTTAGATTGACTCGCTTCCTTAGCTGCGCGACCCGCCGAAGCCCATGAATCGAAATCACCTAGAGCTCAATTGGCTAAACAAGGATCGCCGTCTCTTTCGCGGCGAGGAAACTGGCGAGTATGGCTGGGTCGACGCCAATGACTTTCGCGTCGCGGAAACGCGTCTCCTCTTGGAGCAGGATCGGATCGGCATTGACGAGGACGAAAATCTGCTTGTGGAGGGCGACAATCTCCTCGCGCTGCGTGCGCTACTACCGCAGCACGCGGGCCGCGTCAAGCTCATCTACATAGATCCACCGTTCAACACAGGTCAGGCTTTTGACCACTACGACGATGGGCTTGAGCACTCTGTCTGGCTGACGCTGATGCGGGATCGCTTGGAGTTGTTACGGGAGTTCTTGCGGCGCGACGGCGTGCTCTTTGTTCATATCGACTACAACGAACTCGGTTATGTCCGGGTCCTGCTCGACGAGCTATTCGGCCGGCATAACTTCATGACGATGATCTCTTGGCAGCGTGTGCCCGGTGATCGTGCTGTCCTCGGGCAAGGGGCCGCTCCGGTGGTTACCGCAACCGAGTACCTGCTCGTATACCAAAGGGAGGCCGGGCACCCTTCGACACTAAAGAAGCTTCAGCGGCGGACACCTGCGAGCGAGAAGGTCTTCCAGCAGTACAACATGATCGTTCACAGCGAGGGGAAGGCCGAGCTTGTCGACGAGTTCCAGGATAACTCCGATCGGCCGGTCAAGATCTACCGACATAGCGACTATGAAATCGAGCGACTATCAGCGAAGGAACTGGGCGCGAATCCAACCGCGTACTACCGCAAGTACGTACGCAACTTTGAGAAGGTGGCCCGCGTAGCCGCCCAGCAGAAAGAGAGCACGTTTCAGCAGACGATCTTGAGCCGGGTCGATCCCTCTGAGCTTCACTCAGTCGAGTACACCCCGAGCAGGGGCAAGCGAAAAGGCCAACACGTCCGCTCCCTCTACATCAGCAAAGGGATCGTCCTATATCTGCGTGATTACGCGTTTCTACAAGACAAGCGGATCTGGCGAAACGCCGACATGAACAACTTTTGGCCTCACGACGAGATCCCGGTGACAGGAATTGAGCGGGAAGGCGGGGTTGCTTTCAAGCGGGGCAAGAAGCCTGAGCGACTGCTGCAACGAATCATTGAAATGGCGACTGAACCGGGTGATCTCGTACTTGACAGCTTTGGCGGCTCAGGAACAACCGGTGCGGTCGCGCACAAAATGGGGCGGAAGTGGATCCTCGTTGAGCTTGGGGAGCATGCCACTACCCATTGCCTACCTCGACTCAGTCGCGTGGTGGATGGGACGGATCAAAGCGGTATCTCGCGTGCTGTCGGCTGGACGGGCGGCGGTGGATTCCGGTTTATGCAACTTGGACCGAGCCTGTATCAGCACGACCAGAGTCTCGGCATGACAGCCTTGAATCCCGCTTACCAGAACGGGGAGCTCATCGACGCGATCTGCACCGAACTCGGATACGAGAGGATTTCCGAGGGTGCTTTTCACGGGAGGAGATCAGCTGAGCTTCTTCACGTCAGCGAGGACTTCGTGAGCCAGCACTACATGGACACGCTGACCAGCTTGGTGCCGACCGACCATCGTCTGCGGGTTCTCGCGGCGCGGCACGCTGGCGACGCGACATTGGCGGAGTCCGTGCGACTCGACCGCATCCCGGATGCTCTTCTCGAGCGGTTTAGCCTTCCCGGGTCCGACGATGCAACGGTCACCCTCTCTCTCGAATGAGATCAGCTCAGATCTTGGCCTCCGCGAGCCGCAGCGCCTCGCGTTAATCCGCCTTGCCGCGACGCTTGACAGCGTCGAGCTTGGATCAACTCCCCTGGAGGAAATCGAAGCGGTCGCGCCCGGAGTGCGGTTTGACACGCGGTTTCCGTCGTTCTGTTTTGCGCTTGCCACCGGTGTTGGGAAGACATTGCTAATGGCAGCCCATATGGCCTACCTCGTTGAAGTCAAAGGCCTACATAACTTCTTCATCCTGACCCCAGGGGAGACGATTTATCGGAAGACGATTTCGAACTTCACGCTTCATGATCCAAGGAGCGTCATTGACGCAACGCCGGCGCTCCAATCGAGCTCCTTGATTACGGGCGAGGACTACTGGGACACGCAGTACAAACGGATTCTTCAGCGCTCGTCCGGAGCCAACATCTTTGTCTTCAATATCCAGAAGATCTGGCTGCAGAGCGCGAGGAACTTCCAGTTTCAGCGCTTGCAGGAGAACCTAGGGACAAGCTTTGCCAAGGCGCTCTCAGATCTAGACGATCTTGTGATCTTTATGGACGAGAGTCACCGCTATAGAGCGCCTGCCTCGCTCGCGGCGATCGAACAGCTCCGGCCGCTACTCGGCCTGGAGTACACGGCGACACCGGCGTCGAAGAACGTGCTCTACGAGTTTGGGCTCAATCGAGCGATCGGTCGATACGTGAAGACGCCGCGAGTCTTGGCCCGGTCCGACAGGTTGTTCACGGGGGAGCAGGAAGGGGCGAAGCTGCACGACGGCTTTCGTTCCCTGGAGCGGAAGCAAGCCCTGTCAGAGCAACATGCCTCGGAGGTTGCTGTGCCCGCCGTCAAGGCCGTGATGTTCGTTGTCGCGCAGACGATTGATCACGCCGATGGCATTGCCCAAGCTCTGGAGGATCCTGACTTCGAAGGTGGCTGCCTACAGGGAAAAGTTCTGACTATCACGCAGGCCAGCGAAGAGGAGCAGATTCGCTCCCTGGTTGCGCTAGGGGACCAGGGGAATCCCTATCGAGTCGTGATTCATGTCAACAGGTTGAAGGAGGGGTGGGATGTTCAGAACATCTGGACGATCGTACCTCTAAGGGCGTCGATAAGCGATGTACTCACTGAGCAGACCATCGGTCGCGGGTTGCGCCTTCCATACGGGGAGCTGACCGGCGAGCCGGAGCTGGACACGCTCGACATCGTTTCGCACGATCGGTATGCGGAGGTCGTGTCACGGGGCCGAAAGTGGATTGAGCAGGGAGTCCAAGTGGTCGAGGACCAGGACGCCGACGAGCCGCGCCTGATCTCCGTTACCGTCTCGGTCAGCGCCGGCAGGGAAACGTGGCTCAATATGCCGCGCCTCGAGCCTCGGATCACGAGCACCTTTCGGGCGCAGGAGCTCAACCTCGTACCCCGAGTGCGGCTCGAAACGAACGAGCAGGGATCGCGCCTGGTTGGAACCGAGATGCTGTCCGGCGAGCGGGTGACGCTGGGCGATGCTTGGGACCGAGAGATTGAGGATGCTGGCGCCTACTTCACGCGTGCGTTAGTCGAGACCTGTAAGGAGGTGAATCCAGCCGACGGCCCTTCTCTGCATTCCTGGGTACAGGATTATTTGGACAGGCTGAAGTGCTCTGACGAGACTCTTTGGCACTTCGGCGATGCGGTGGTGTCGGACCTTGCCCAGCAGGTTAAGGAGCAAGTCGAGGATTCGATGTCCATTAGTTTTGCCTCCGCAGGGCCCCCGGTGATCTGGGGCTCCTTCACGCGGGCAGTAGATCCTGAACGACAGGGATTGCCGCGAGACGATGATTACCAACAACGAGCGCTCTTTAGCGGCTACCGCAAACAGCCGTTTGACCTCGTTGGCTTCGACTCCAAGCCGGAGAAGCTGTTCGCGGATGTCCTTGAGGAGGACAGCGATGCAGCGCGTTGGGTCAGACCGCCGCGGGGCCAAACGCCAATCATTTGGCGTGGCGGGAGCTACAACGTTGATTTCGTTGTCGAGACGTCCAATGGACCCTCTTGGCTCGTGGAGATCAAAGACGCCCGTAGCGTCCGCGAACAGGATCGCGACGTGATGGCGAAGGCCGCAGCAGCCGAGGAATGGGCCGCGGAGGCAGGGCGGGCTGCGGGACGTGCCTGGCGGTATGCCCTGGTTCCCGAAACCGCAGTTCGCCCCGGCACCGCGACGCTCAAGGGTGCCCTAGCTCAGGCCGTCAAATCGAGCGTCTACGCATCGAGTTCCTAAAACACACTCAGCGCGGAGCCATCGCAGGCAGGGGACTTACTCAATTCCATACCGCTTAGAGTCAGGTCGAGTTTGCTCGGTGCATTTGGATAACCAGGTCTCATATTCACCCTGATCTTCATGCCTGGAGGAAACCTCATAGGTATCCGGTCCGGTTCGCACGAACCGCACAACCGCTGGACGGGCAACATCGGCTATAAGCCTCAGCGGAATTCGGAACGTGTTGTTGTCGAATACTTGAATGCGCTGTCGTTCTTGGCCGAGAGGACTCTCGATTGTCACCCAGGTGTAGGAACCTGCGGAGGCACCGAAATAGTTATTGATCACGTATTTTGGAAATTGGACCTGGGTCCCGCCGCCCGTTTCGCCCCAAACCTCCATGTATAGGGTCTCGCCGACGTTTGAAGGCGGCACCTCTTGGCTTTCCCCGGGGATCTCCTCCTCGGAATCAGACCGCGGAGGTCGACCGGGAGCCGGCGGACTAGCGACTAAACCGACTGGCTCTACACCTTCCGCTGGCGGCGTCTTGCCTCGATCGGGAGGACGGTCTTGATACTTGTCCAGGTCCTCTGCAAGTTCATCAAGGAGCTCGTCGTTGAGCCGAGGAACGTGTGCCGCTTCCAACGGGGGCTCCGGCTGATCGAATCCATTCCAAACTGACTCCAGCGGGTTGGTCTCTTGGGCGGTGCCAGTGATTTCGACGCCTACTTCGGCATTTGTGAACAGACCGCCCGTCGTAGCGTTCGCGGAACCGACAATGGCGGTCCAACTGTCATCTCCGTCGAAGATGAAGACCTTTGGGTGAAAGATGATCCGTGGGTTTCCGGTGCGGACGATGCGGACCGTCGAGTTAGGCAAGTTCATCAGGTACTCGAGTGCCTCAGCCGTAGTGCCCCCGAGATCGATCCCCACAATGGCATCCAAGCTGCCTCGAGCCGTGAACTCGCGAAGTCCCTCGTCGATCAAGTGAAGGCCCGACCAACGTGCAAAGGCGACCAAGACGCGGAGTCGGTCGTATTCCTGTGCTCCGAGGCGCTCGTTGAGGAGGTCGGAAAATGGGTTTACACCGGCGAACTGATGTTGAGCACGAACCTCCATTAGGTGGCCGTTTGGTCGGCCACGCCCGCCACACGAAGTAGCTCTGCCGCTTCGGGCGGCGGATCCTCGCCGGGCATCCATTCGGCCACGCGTGGCGGGTTCTCTTCCAGTCCGGCGTAGTTGGTCGGGGTGAGCGTGCCCGGCCTCTTGTAGAGGCGACCCCAGCTGCGATCAGGCATCGATTGCTCGACCGCAACCAATGGGGCCCGCCACGCGGAGGTGATCTCGACTTGCTTGTCGGTGACCCCCCAGGGCGACAATCGGCCCCTGACGCGCGGTGGGGCCGAGGGCTCTCAACAGGCGGGGCTCAACGTAGGTAGGCAGGGGTTCCAGAATAGTGATTGCTCCGCTGGAATCCAACTCTGAGCTGGTGTCGTAATCCTCGGCAAGAAGGCGAACTGCACGCTCAGCCGGGCTCGGAGGTTGAAGAACCTCGGTAGCGACGCGCTCGGCAGCCTCGACGGCAGTGCTTCCGGTCATTGGCTCCGGTAGATCCGGCGCGATGCACTCCATCCGAGTTCGGTCCATGAAGCCGAGGACTGGGGCCACGGTCTGGACAAGCGCCTCGTAACGCATCGTCTGCTCATCCCGAACCGACGAGCGCCGCACGTCAGTCCGCGCTAAGGCCAAGGCGAGCGCGGCTAGGCTGGCGGCAGCAGCCAATTCATCATCTGTTGACTCGTCACCTTCAGCCACGAGAGCCGTAGTAGCAACGGCGACAAGCAGGGGCCATTTGTCATTCGTCCAAAGGCCGGCGGCGATGCCGTGGAGCAGAGTCCCAAGTGCGAGGGTCCGAACAACCGTTGGATAGCGGGGGCCGCGGTCGACTAGGCGCTCGACAAAGCGGCGATAGCGCTCGCGCTCGTCCGGCGGCTGAGATTGAATCGTTTCCCTCAATCCCGCTGGGGGAGTCGGCTCTTCATCGGTTTCACACCATGCAACGAAAGATCGCCCATCAGAAAGACTCGTGTACAGATCACCGAAAAGAACGAACTTCTCCTTGAAGATACCGAAGGCCCAGCGCGCTCCCGTTCGCCTCTCGCGGACCTATTCCGTGATGGCGCACGCCCCAACCCGGCTGGAGTGCCGCGCCGGAGGAATTTCTTACGCCGCCTGGATCGACGAGGCGACCTCAGTAAATCGGCACAGGGCGTTCACCAACCTCATCTGCTCGATCGACTTGCGTTGAGGTCAGGAGCCGAGGGCTTGCGACGAGGACCGCTAGGCACCGTGCCCGAGAAATCGCCACGTTGAGCCGGTTGCGGCTGAAGAGGAACTCGACGTTGCGCGGGATCTCCTCGCCGCCGGAGGTGGCCATCGAGAAGAAGACGACCTGGGCCTGTTGGCCCTGGAACTTGTCGACGGTGCCGATCCGAATGCCGTCGGGAAGGCGCTCTTCCAAGCATTGGACCTGGGCGTTGTACGGGGTGACGACGAGGATGTCGCTCGGCTGAAGCTCGTGCTCGTCGCCGGACGCGTCCGTGTAGCGGGCCCCGTCCAGCAGCGGCGCCACCGCGGCGGCGATCGCCTCGGCTTCCTCGACCGAGGACTGCGAGTTGCCCTCGTGCTCCACCGGGATCCAGCGCAAGCCGGTCCCCGTGAGCTCGCCTGGCGCTGTCACAGATTGGAGCTCGCACCCCTCGGCGGACCGGAGGCGCTCGTCGTACATCAACTCCGACACGAAGGCACAGACGTCCGGGTGAAGACGGAAGGTCCGCTCCAGGAAGACGCCCTCCTCGGGAGGAATGGTTTGGCGGTCGCCGAGCAGGTGCTCGAGAACCGAGAGCGATGAGCCTTCGGGGTGCGCGGCTTGGGCGACCTGGGGTAGCTGCTGTGGGTCGCCGAGCAGAACCACGTTGCGCGCTGCCGTGCTCAGCGCCAGTGCGTCGGCGAGCGACATCTGCCCGGCCTCGTCGATGAACAGATAGTCGAGGGTGCCGTCCACCTCATCACGGCAGTAATGCCACGCCGTCCCCGCGGTGAGCTCCACCTCGGGGTCGATGAGCTTCTCGTTCTGGGTGACCGACTTGATTAGGTCGTGCTCGGAATCGAAGAACGACTCCGGATTGCCGGCCGAGGCTTTCTTCAGACCCTCGAACGTCGCGCCCTGGTCGACCGCGACCTGCTCGATCTCGCTCAGCAGGTTGTGGATCGCCTTGTGACTGTTGGAGGTCACGCCCACCCTGTGGCCACGCTCGATTAGGTCGACGATCAGGCGGGCGCCGCTCCAGGTCTTTCCCGAGCCGGGAGGCCCCTGAATGAACAGGTGGCTTTGGTCGAGGGACGCGACGATCTCCTTCAGTTCGTCCAGGTCCACCCCTCGTGGTCGATCGGATCTCCGGGCGTGCGTCCTGTCAGCCGCGGCTCGGCGCGGAGAAGTATTTGCCGCGCCGCCGAGTAGGCGCCATCGAGGCCGGCTCCGTTCGATGCGATCTCCTCGGCAAGCCGCCGCAGCGCAGCCTGCTGCTCGGGGGTCTCGTACGGGCCGCCCGGGATCAGCGCGCCGGGTAGCGGATGGTCCTGCAACGTTGTCCCGCGCTTCAGATCCAGCCAGCCGTGCTCGCGGTCGATCTCGTGGATCGAGCCGGTGTTGGCGCGACTCGCTGGGTCCTTTACCTGCCCTGGCGGTCCCAGCTTTGTTTCCTGGGGCGGGAATCTGAGCCGGTAGAGCAGCGACTGCTTCTCGGCCCTCGGCTCCACCGTTTCGTCGGTTTTCAGACCGCCGATGCAGTCCGCGTCGGCGAACAGCTCGTCGGCCTCCGCCTGGCAGCGATCGAAGAACATCCACCACACCGGCCGCGCCTCGCGGTGGTGGTACTCGAGGAGCTGCGCCATCAGCCGGCGTGCTCCCTGCTCGTCGTTTGGCTCGGTGTCGTCCGGGACGCCCTCGAGCAGTCGCCGGATCAGCTTCTCGTTCTCCTCGCGAAGCGCGACCTTGTCCTCGGTCTGCTCGCTCGGCTCGTGCTCGAACCAGTCGATCTCGGCCCCGTACTCGCTCCCGGCTTCCTCGCGCCGCTTCAGCAGCCATTCGCGCAACAGCCAGGTCGACTCGCAGTCGTCCTTGTTGTAGTCGGCGATCTCGTCGAGGAGTTTCTGCTCGCCGGTCTCGAGCCACTCCTCGAACCAGACGACGGACTGGTTTCCGTCCGTGACGACGGTCTGGCGCTCCTCCATGAAGAACGTCTCGACGTTCTTTAGGCCATAGCGGGGCTCTGAGATGCGAACGCCCTCCGTCACGACCTTCAGGAGGTCGACAAATACCTCGTCGCGCAGCAGCTGGTCGAGCTCCTCCTCACGGGTGCCGTGCATGCCCGCGAGTCGCTTCAGCGCCGTGATCTCATAACCCGCGTAGTGGTAGATGTGCAGGTCGGGGTGCGTGGCGCAGCGCTCGGTGACGAAGTCGATGAACTGCTCCAGTGCCCGGCCCTCCTCGGCACGGTCACGGCCCCAGATCGCCTCGAAGTGCGGCTTACCCCCGTCAACGGTGACGATTCCGAACAGGTACTCGAGACCTTCGTCGAAGAAGAAGTCGCCCTCCATGTCGAAGAAGATGTCGCCGACCGACGGCTTGGGCAGGCGGGCGAAGCCGCGGCTCGCCTCGGGCGCAAGGACGCGGCAGATGCCCTTACCGTTCTCGCGACCTTCGACCTGAAGCGCCGCCTGTTCCCGGAGCCGTTCCAGAGTTTCGTCGCCGATCCCGCTGACAGTCAGGTCTGGAGCCGCCGCGGCCAGGTTGGCGACGGTCTCGATCCCCTCCGCCTCGAGCTTCTCGGTCTGGCCGCGCGTCAGGCGGGCGACCAGGCTGAGATGGTCGTCGGCCAGCCACCGCGCGTCACACTCGTCGTTCCAGCGACAGACGCTGCAGTGCTGGATCGGAAGCGGATAGGTGTCCCAGCTGTCCTCGGCCAGCTCGGCGAAGTAGCGATTCCGCACATGCCGGAAGTAGGCGGAGAACTCGGCGAGTCGGAATGAGTGCTCCTCGCCGGTGCCGAGGATGACGTGGATCAGCTCAGGCGGGTCGCCGCCCTGAACGGCGGCAAGCAGCTCGCTGTAGAAGCAGAGCTGGAGGATGAAATGCGGCTTTGTGCGACGGGCGAGCTTGGTGTCGCCGACCTCATAGCTCCAGCCGCCGAGGTCGGAGGGGCGGTCGACGCGGAACAGGAAGTCTGTGTGCCCGCGCAGGTTGTCCTGGAAGAAGGTCCCCTGATAGATGACCTCGGCGCCGGCCCGCATCGCCTGCTCGGTGGCGGTGGCGGCTTCGACCAGCGACTCGGGCTCACGGTCGGGAAGGGAGAACTCCACCACCTGCTTGCCCTTGTCCTTAAGGGACTGAAGATAAGCGGCTTCGTGCTCGTCACCCTTGCGAAACAGCAGCTCGGCGTCGGGGCCCCGAACGGGGGTAATGGTCCGATCGCCCCGCGCGTAGCGGAGGTCGAGGGTCGTCAGGTGTCGGCAGGCGAGGTAGTTGTTGAGGTCGCTTGCGGAGAGGACGAGCTGTTCGTTGAGCAGGTACATCCTTAGTTGATCGTCTGCGCTACGGCAATCGCAGTCAAGTCCACTGCGGTCGCCGCACGCAGTGTCACGCGGTTATCGCCTCCGGGACGGCCGACGGATCCGCGTGGGAAGAGACCGTTCGCTGCCGTCGCTTCGTCGCCGAACGCTGTCAGCTGGATCAGCTCCTCGCCTGCGATAAGCCCCGAGCCGACGATCTCGCCTGCTTCGAAGCGCAGGTCGCGGCCCAGCCCGATGCCGTCGCGCTCGGCGGCGCGGGCGTTCGTGATCGACTCGAGCAGGCGCTCGATCTCGTCGCTGGACGGCAGCTCGGCAGATTCCGCGGCGAGCGCGTCGAGCCCGTAGCCCTGAAGCAGCGGCCCATGTAGGAGGGCGAATGCATCCGGGCGGCTGACCAGATCCAGGACCGCAAAGCGGCCGGCGATCAACACCATGGCCCCGCATTGACCGTCATGCAGCTGGATGGGCCGTGTCAGCTCGGCCAGGTCATCCCGCCGAAGCTCGTACACGTCGTGCATGGCGCGACTCTCCGATATTGACCCCTCCCGCAGGTGACGCTTGTCGATCTCGTCCCAGACTGCGCCCTGGTCGGCGCGGGTCCGGCTCCGGCTGCAAGGCTTTCCTGCGCCTGCCGCGCCTTTTGGCGGCGCAGCGTGGGGTCGGCGGCCTGCGGCGCGGGCCGGAACTCCTCGGCGTGGCGTGAGGCGTCCCAGCGCCCAGCCTCCATGCAGCTGACGGGTACCTGCAGTCGCTCGCCGGCCGGGATCAGGACGCTGGTGTCGAAGTTACGGTTCTGCTGAGCGCCTAGCACCTCCTCGCCCTCGTAGAGCAGGACCGCGGTGCGGGTCGGGTTGTCGACTACGAGGTCACGTACCGAGGGGCCGGACTCGAGCTCCTTGATGATGACTCCGGCGGTGCGTCCCTGCGCGAACGCGACGTATTCCAGCTGCGGCGCGGGGCCGAAGATCGGGAAGACGGTCAGCGGTCCGGCGAGGTCAGGCTCACCGACTCGAAGCGGCTCGTCGAGGTACTGGCTGATCGTGGGTGTTGGGCTTTCGGTCTTTGGCATGCGGATCTCCTTTTCCAACAGGGTCGCGGCTCGTTGGCCTGATCTGACACTCAGGAATCGGCGCGGCGTCGGCGGCCCTGCTCGCGCAGCCAGCTCTCGAAATCCCTACGGACCGACCTCACGCCGGAAGTGGCTTCGCGTCCTCACCCATCTGAACTACCGATTTCGGGTTGGATTTCCATGCGATAGATCCGGGGGATACCAAGACGTTCGGAGTCCCAGGCGGACCGGGATGCACCAGGGGCTAGGTACCACAGGCGTGTGGAATGAGAGGCGGACCTCCTCCA
Source organism: uncultured Solirubrobacterales bacterium (assembly GCA_963740555.1). GTDB lineage: Bacteria > Actinomycetota > Thermoleophilia > Solirubrobacterales > 70-9 > Mayfieldus. The sequence goes on along the minus strand of CAVUES010000003.1, from coordinate 336,090 downwards.
AGTAATCGCGGGAGGGCACAACTCTGGGACGCCCGCTGCCTCAAACTCGGCCTTTATTGCTTCTGCCCCGGGCTGGCTTGGACCCACCCCGGCGAAATCCACCAAAGAGGAACGAACACCGCCAGGTTGACCGCCTGCGGGCGCGTCTGTTGCCCGCTCGGCTTCGGGACGTGGATCTGCAGCTCATCCCACAGTTCCTTCTGCTCTGGGGAGAGCCGTTTCGGTGCGGCTGAGGACACTGCACTCACCTCCTCGATACCGGCTATCGCACCGTGCCCGCTAGGGCCGGTTGCGGCGGGGTCGCAGGGCCGGGTCCCTCACCCGCTCTTGATGGGTTCGTAGAGAGTAGTCGGTGCGCTGGGGCGGTCTCTGACAGGCCAGCGCCGGAGGCGCGTCAGCCTCCGCTGCCTCCCGCCCGACCTATCCAATGTGACAACAACCATGACCGAGTTCAGCTTCGAGTACCGCCGAGATGCGGGCGGGACGCTCGAACCGCGTTCGCGCGTCACCCCGCCAAGGGCGACATCGACGGCGTTTCATGGGTCAAGCGGGCCGCAGCCGCTTCGGGCCGTCGGGCTCAAGCTGCGGATGCCCCGGTCATAGAGGCTGTCCTTGACCTTGACCACGGCCATCTCGAGGGCGAGGACCGGCAGGTCCCACTGCTCGTAGCCCCGCTCGATGATCTCGTAGTAAGACGGCGACGGCAGGCCGACGTAGGCGTCATTCATGACGTAGGTGACCGCCACGACCTCGCCAAGCTCGGTTCGCACCGAAACGAGCTCGCGCCTGTACAGGCCTGGATAGCCTTCGTAGGAGTCGAGCCGCTCGAGGTCGCGGTCGCTGATCCGCCACAGGGCCCCGTGCGTCCGGGCGCCCTCGAGCCGCTCGATGTCCGCGACCCCGTTGAAGGTCAGTGCCCAACCGTGGAGGGTGGCGCGGCCGACCGGCTCGGAGTCCGGGCAGCGCGAGGCCATCCCCTCGAGGCTGAGGTTGGACCCGTAGGCGAAGTAGCGTCGTTGGCCTGGCTTGCGTCTGGTTTCGCTCATCTGAACCGGGTCGCATGCGGTCCCATGAACCTGACGAGGCCAGCTGTGTCAGCCGCCCGCTGTGCCGGCGGTTGCGTTAGACCACGGCGTGCAGCCGCCGTCCCATCGCGGCCCCGGAGCTGTCGAATCGGCGGCACAGCTCGTCGAAATCTCCGGAGCAGTCCGCGTAGTGCTTGCGAATCAGCCGCGCCGGCATCAGCAGCGCCGCGGCGAAGGCGTTCGCCTCCTCCTCGGTGACCGGCAGGGGCGGCCGAGTATCGGCGACCTGGTCCTCCGGGGCCACGGTTCCTCGGCGGCAGAACAGCGCCTGCTGGCCGCTCCGATGCATCACCCAGTGACCGAGCTCGTGGGCGATCGTAAAGCGGCGGCGGGGCGGCCACTCGCGGGCCTCGGCGGCGTTGACCCATATCTCGCCGCTGCTCGCGAGCAGAAGGCCGGACAACGATTGCCCCTCTTCGACCTCGGGACACCCCGGCGCAGCGCTCATGTCCTCGACGTCGCAGACGAGCAGTTGAAAGCAGCTGTCGGCGATTGCCTCGACCGGAACCGGCAGGCTCTCGTCGTCCCAAATCCAGGACGGCACCTGGGCGAGAAGGTCTTCGGTTCGCTGCTCGATCGCCTCCACCCTGGAGGCGATATTAGCCCCGACCGGCGCCGCGGAAAAGCTCGTCCACTTCGTCCCAGGCTCGCTCTTCCTGCACGAGGCCTGGCGACGACTGGTCGATTGACGCGCTGGCGTACTCCTCATCCGGCATCGCAATCCGCGCGTGAACGGCCTCCTCCTCGCCGGTGCCGCCACCCGGTGCCAGTGACTCGCCCGCCTTGCGCAGCGCAGCGCCACTCACACCCAAGATCGCCCCCAGCGCCTCGAACACCTGGTCCATGACGCCCTCCGCGGGCAGGTCCCCGAACTCGAGCTGGTGGTAGTAGGCCGCCACCTTTTCTTCCTTGCCGGATGCCCCAACCTTCTCCGCCAACGCGGAGACGACCTGGTCGCGGCGCAGCTTGGCTCGGTCGCGAAGGCGCGGCAGGATGCCAGGCAACAGCCCGGCTTCGCCCCGCAAGGCCCGCTCGAAGCCCTCCAGCGCCCTCGCCTCCGGCGAGTCTCGGAACGCCGCGGCGTCCCAGGGCTCAGACGGTGCATCGAGCAGGTAGAGATCGATCAGGTCCACGAGCTCCTCGCGCTGCTCGCCCGCAAGTTGGTCGGTGAAGTCGCGCGGGTTGGGCCGTGCGCCGGCCAGGTGCTGCTCGATGTACTCGCCGAACAGGCGGTCCACGTCAGCCATCGGGTGGTTTACCCTCGGATTTCTCGAAGAGCTTGCGGAGGCGCTTTCGGAACCGCGAGAGGATCTGGTGAACATTCGCATCAGTCAATGGGTCGTCCAGCTTGCCCGCAAACTGATCGTTGATCTGCGATGCAACCTCCTTGGCGGGCCGGTGATCGAAGCCGAGTCCCAGCGGGCCGCCCAGCTCGATTACGCGGCGATGAACGTCGCTCAGCTCGTCCAACGCCGGCTGGATGAAGTCCCTCAGCAGGACCTCGTCGGCGGGATCGTCCTGCGTTTCGGGCTTCCTCCCTCGCCCGCTCTCCCAGATTTCATCGCTTCCCTCATGCTCCTCGGGGTGAGGCTCGAACGTGGGTTGACCCTCCTTGCGGCGGTGATAGTCGGCGACCCGACGGTGAACGATCGTGCGCAGCCACTCCACGTACTCGCCGACGGTCGTTCCCTCGAGGACCGAGCTGATCGCGCTCACGGTCACCTCGGAGGCCACGTCCTCCACGTCATCGGCTGGGATCTTGAGCTGGACCCAGGCCCAGACGCGGTAGCGGTGCCGGTCGAGGAGGTGGCCGAGCGCCAGAGTCGCGTCTTGCGGACGGCTCGCTTGGCGAGCGTCTGCTTGGCGGGCGATGAGCTCCTCATCAGTGAGTGCGCTCAGTTCGTTGTCGTTGAGTTTGCGGAAGGGCGCCAAATCTCAGGTGCCTTGCGGGAAAGGTCGTCGATGTCGTGCGTGAGCTGACGGCGAAATGCCGCTTTCGCTGACCATACCGCCGGTGTCAGGGCCGAGTGCGCGACTGCGACTCCTTCCCCGTGACCGCATTTGACCCATTCGAGATTCCCGATCGCGACGAGGTGACGGAGGCGCTCGCCGAGGCCTTCAACCGCATGGACGATTTCCTCGCGGTCCAGTCCGGTGACGATGGAATCAGCCTCGACGCAGTCGAGTGCCTGCAAGCCGCGGTTGGGATCGAGGGCGATGCGAGGCAGCTTTTCAAGGGCCGGCTGGCCCAGGTGAGCAAGTCGGCTCACACCGGCCAGGTGTTGTTCGGCGTGATCGTCGGGCTGCTTGCGGCAGAGGCCCGTGAACTCGATCCGCAGAGCTCGGACGAATGAGCAGGTCAACAAACACAAATCGCACCCGCGTCCGCAATCTGAACGCGCCTCCCGTCGATCCCTTTCACGAGTGGTTCCCGCCCATTCAGGAGGAGCTGATCAAGCTGGCGGAGATCACCGAGCTCGTCTCGTCGGACTCGGCCATCCTGGTGGATGGAAGGCTGGTCCTGGTGACGCACACCGTCGGTGGGCGGGATCCGGGCGGGTTTCCGGTTTGACGTCTCCTCGCGACCTAAGCTGAGCGGCATCACGGTCAACCCGAAGATCGCGATCCCGCTGCTGGGGGCGGCTTTGGTCGCGGCTGGCTGCGGCTCAACACCAAATCAGGACAGGACGACCGCGGTGGCGCCGGCTCATTCGCAGACGAGGCAGGGGCGGCACCGAAAGCAACCGCACACCCACAGTGCTCGCCATCACCGACGCAGGCATCACCATCCCCATCGGCACGCCGTGATAGTGCTCAGTCACTGCAGCTACCGGACCGACCGCGGATGCCCCCGGGCCCCTCCGCCGGGCAGCTGCCATGTGCACGGCTCGCTGGAGGACCGCGGCTGCACGCCGGGGGCGCTCAACCCTGCGGTGACCCAGGCGACGATTTCGACCACTATCTGCCGGCCCGGCGGCTACACCGACTCGGTGCGCCCGCCCGAGAGCTACACCGAGCCGCTCAAGTACCGGCTCATGGCCGCCTATGGGTACGGCGGCAACTCGGCGAGCAAGTTCGAGCTCGACCACCTCGTTCCGCTGGAGGTTGGTGGGGCGCCCTCGGACCCACGAAACCTCTGGCCCGAGCCCCACGCGGGCGCGCCTGATGCCTTCAAGAAGGACGTGGTCGAGAACCAGCTTCACGACGAGGTCTGCAGCGGCGAGATCGGCCTTGCCCAGGCCCAGCGTGACTCGCTCGACTGGATTGCGCACTATCACGGAGGCGCGGTCAGCGGAAGTACTTCGCACCCGAGCGGCTCGGCTTCGACCGGCCTGGGCGGCCCCGGCTCGACCTCTCCCGGCGACAAGGACTGCTCGGATTTCTCGACCCAGGCGCAAGCGCAGAGCTTCTTCCACGCCCACGGCGGCAGCCCGTCCTACAACTACGACGGGCTTGACGGCGACCATGACGGGAAGGCCTGCGAATCCCTTCCCTAGCCCCTTACATCTAACAACCCCCCTACACTCGCCCTATGGCGAGCGAGGGATCTCGTCCGCTGCGCGAGGCCGTTGAGGAGGCGGCCAAGGCAGCAGAGTCAGCGGCACCCGGCCCGGCGACGACCCGTCGCCGCGGTCGCCCCTCCGACGTCTTCGGCGGCGAGATCCGGCGCCGCGACGTCTTTCCGCTCCTCGTCCTCCATCTGATCCGCAAGGAGCCCTCCTACGGCAACCACCTGATTGAGGCGATCGAGGAGATCACCCAGGGGGTCGTCTCGGTCAACCCGAACACCATGTATCCGCTGCTCCGAAACCTCGAGGCCGACGGGATGATCGAGGGCAAGTGGGAGCACCCCGACCGCCGCACGCGCCGTTTCTACGAGATCACCAAGGCGGGGGAGAAGGAGTACAAGCGGCTGGTCGAGGAGGTCGAGCCGTTCCTCGACTCGGTGATCCGATCCGTGACCCTGATCAAGCGCGAGGTCTACGGAGGGTCTTGATCAGGCGCTCGACCGCGGCTTGGTCGTTGGGCTACATCCCAGTGACACTGAGGGGCGAGGTCCGATCCCTCCTGGATTAAGCGAGGATGACGTTCTCTCGCCACGCCCGCAACCGAATGCGACGGCTCGGGCTCGACGAGAGGGATGTGCAACGGGTTTGCGCCGAGCCCGAGCATCAAAGCCGAGATCTGGAAGGGCGCACGAGATATGTGGGCCTGGTGCGGGGTAGACGCATCCGGGTCGTGGTGGCAGTTGACAGGCCCGAGTTCGTCGTTACCGTCCACGAGAGGAAGAGCTGATGCGTGCCGAGTACGACAGCGAAGCCGATGTTCTCTCCATCGACTTGATCGAGGCTGAGCAGTGGAACGGGTCTGATGCGATTGATGCCGACTACTGCACAATCGCCACGGTCAACGATCGACCCGCGAACGTCGAGCTTCTTTCGCCGGCCCGCCACCTCGATCTGCTCGCTGTGGCCGCTGAGCGGCACGGCCTTGATGCAGAGGCGCTGGAGGCAGCGGCACGGTCAGCGTTGGCCGCGCCCGACCGCATAGTGGTGCTCGACGTGTTGACGTCGACCTAGCCGCGAGACCTGATCAAGAAAGAGGATTACGGAGGACCCTGATCAGCCGCTCGGCCGCCGCCTGGTCGGGCTCGCTGTCCGCCTCCAGCCCTTCGACTCGGCCGATCTCCTGGCTGATCCGCTCGAAGATCCCCCGCTGGGCCCCGATCACAGCCACCACTTCCGGCCTCACTTCTGATCGCCGCCGGGCGGCCGTCGCGCATCAGCAGAAGTAACAGAAGTGATCCGACTGGTAGTCGGCTACAAGCTTGAAGAAGTAGGTCTCGTCGTCCAAGACTTGGACCTCCCCCTTGTACGTTCCCCTTGGGGGGAAGAGGCCGGCGTTGACCTGCACGGACGCCCCGCACAACTTGACGGCATAAACGGCGAATATCCCGTCTTCGTACTGGATTGGGTGGATCGAGCAATTGCCGAAATCGGCCGGCTCATCTCCCTTTTTAATCCAGCGACCGCCTGTGTAGTCCCAGAGGTCGGCGATCGCGATCTCATTCGGCTGGTTGAGGGTGTATTTGTGGCCAAACTGGTCGTAGGCGTAGATGGTGGCGACGCAGATCGCTACCGCGGTGGTGGTCACGGTCGCGAATACCGCGACCGGCGTCGTCGCGACCCGGAAGGGGCACACCGGATCCTTTGGGTTGTAGTACGGGGCTCTCAGCAGCTTGGGGCGGCCGCCGAGTGGCTTGCCGGACGCGCCGGCTGGCTTTGCGATTCCGCAGCTTCGCCCCCGCAGCTGCATGCCCCGGCAGACCGCGGCGCGCAGATAGCCGGGGTGGCGTTCGAGATTTCGCATCGCCTTCGCTTGACTGGGCCCCAGCGACCGGACCGGCTGGGCCGTCGCCCGCACCGAAGACCAAGCGACCGAATTGAGGCTGAGGGTTGCCGTGAGGGCCAAGACCAGGGTCGCGAGGCCGATCTTCGCCTTCCCAGACATTCTGGGACCCTCTCGATCCCGAGTCTCCAGGTCAACCTCACAATCAAGACCTTCTCGGCCGAATATGCCGTAAGTAATTGACGCTGAGTCAGTTACAGGCTCAGAACGCCTCCGGCGTGTGGGGCACGTAGTGCTCCTCGAGCCGGCGCATCTCGTCGTCGCTGAGCTGCAGCTCGAGCGCCGCCACGGCGTCGGTCACGTGTTCGGGCTTGGTGGCGCCGACGATCGGAGCCGTCACCGCCTGCTTTTCGAGCATCCAGGCGAGCGCGACCTGGGCGCGCGGGACACCGCGCTCTCCGGCGACCGCGGCGACGGCATCGACGATCTTGCGGTCTGACTCCTCCGCCTGCTTGTAGAGAACGCCACCGAAGTGGTCGCTTTCGCTGCGCGTGGTGGTCGCGTCCCAGTCGCGGGTCAGGCGTCCGCGCGCCAGCGGGCTCCAGGGCAGCACCCCGACGCCCTGGTCGAGACAGAACGGGTGCATCTCCCGTTCCTCCTCCCGCATCAGCAGGTTGTACTGGTCCTGCATCGAGACGAAGCGGGTCCAGCCGTGCAGGTCGGCGAGGTACTGCGCCTGGGCGAACTGCCAGGTCCACATCGACGAGGCGCCGATGTAGCGCACCTTGCCGCAGCGAACGAGGTCGTGGAGCGCCTCCATCGTCTCCTCGATTGGCGTTTCGGAGTCGTAGCGGTGGATCTGGTAGAGGTCGATGTAGTCGGTACCGAGCCGCCGCAGGCTCTCGTCGACCTGGGTGAGGATGGCGGCCCGAGACAGCCCGCCTCCCTTCGGCCCGGGCCCCATGCGGCCGAAGACCTTGGTGGCGATCAGCACCTCGTCGCGGTTGGCGAGCTCGCCCAGCAGCTTGCCGACGATCTCCTCGCTGGCGCCGAACGAGTAGACGTTCGCGGTGTCGAAGGTGGTGATGCCCGCCTCCAGGGCCTGCTCGAAGAACGGGCGCGCCTCCTCGATGCCCACCGACCACTCGTGGGTGCCGCGCTGCGGATCGCCGAAGCTCATGCAGCCGAGGACCAGTCGCGACACCTCCAACCCTGAACTTCCCAAACGCACGTAGTCCATCAGCCCTCCTCGTCTCGAACCTGATTTGACGATAGTGACTGGGTCCAAGGGGCGGCAAGAGCGGCTAGCTAGGCTCCTTGAAGAGTCAACTAATCAAGGAGGCGGGCATGGACAGACGAACGCTTGGCAGCGGCGACGCGGCGCTGGAGGTCACGGCGATGGGCCTCGGCTGCATGGGGATGTCGGAGTTCTACGGCTCCACCGACGAGGACGAGGCGATCGCGACGATCCACCGCGCCCTCGATCTGGGCGTCGACTTCATCGACACGGCCGACATGTACGGGCCGTTCACCAACGAGCTGCTGGTCGGCCGCGCGATCGCCCACCGCCGCGACGAGGTCGTGCTGGCGACCAAGTTCGGAAACGTGCGCGGCACCGACGGCGAGCGACTCGGCGTGCGCGGCGACCCCGAGTACGTGCGCGAGGCCTGTGACGCCTCGCTGAAGCGGCTCGGCGTCGATCACATCGACCTCTACTACCAGCACCGCGTCGACCCCGACACGCCGATCGAGGAGACCGTCGGCGCGATGGCGGAGCTGGTGCAGCAGGGCAAGGTCCGCCACCTCGGCCTTTCGGAGGCGGCGCCGGAGACGATCCGCAGGGCCCACGAGACCCACCCGATCACCGCGCTTCAGACCGAGTACTCGCTCTGGACCCGCGACCCGGAGGACAACGGCGTCTTCGCCACGGTGCGCGAGCTGGGGATCGGCTTCGTCGCCTACAGCCCGCTCGGCCGCGGCTTTCTCACCGGCGAGATCCAGACCATCGACGACCTCGAGGAAGACGACTTCCGGCGCAACAACCCGCGCTTTCAGGGTGAGAACTTCGAGCGCAACTTCGAGCTGGTCGAACGGGTGAAGGAGATCGCGGCGCAGAAGGGCTGCACCGCGGGCCAGCTCGCGCTCGCCTGGGTGCTGGCGCAGGGCGATGACATCGTCCCGATCCCCGGCACCAAGCACCCACGCTACGTGGAGCAGAACGTCGGCGCGCTGGAAGTCGAGCTCACAGAAGAGGAGCTGGCGCGGATCGACGAGGCGGCGCCGCTGGGCGCGGCCTCAGGCGACCGCTATCCCGACATGTCGCCGGTCCACCTCTAGGCGGCGCGGGGCAACCCCTGCGGCCTCAGTTCCCCTTTGTCGGCAGGTTGAGCGTCTCGCTCTCGGGGACGCCCTCGCTGAGCTCCTTCTGGCGTTCTATCTCCGCGTCGAGCTCGGCGCCGAAGAGCAGGGCGATGTTGGTGAGCCAAAGCCATCCCAGGAGGATGATTGCGCCGGTGAAAGCCCCGTAGAGGGCGCCGACGTTGGCCACGTGGGAGATGTAGAGCGAGAACCCCACCGAGGCGAGCAGCCAGATCAGCACCCCGACGAACGCCCCCGGTGTGACCCAGCGAAAAGAGCGCTGCTCGACGTCGGGCGTCACGTAATAGATCAGCGCGAAGATCAGCATCGTCACCGCCAGGGCTCCCGGCCAGCGAGCGACGCTCCAGATCGACGCGGCGGTGGGGCCGAGGCCGATGAAGCCGAAGAGATCGGAGGCGAATCGACCGCCGACGAAGACCATGGTCAGGCTGGCGAGCACCAGACCCATGAGCACGAACGTGAAGACGACGTCGGTGGATTTGCGACGCAGGAAGCTGCGGCCGCCCCCGTCGAGCTCGAAGACCACGTTCAAGGCGCGGCGAGCCGCCTCGAGCACACCGGTGGTGCCATAGAGGGTGAGCGCGATGCTGATCACGAACGCGGTCACCGCGGTTCCCTTGTGCTGAAGGGCCTGGCGCAATGAGCTGGTCAGCGGCACGAGGGCGGAGTGGGGGACGACGTCGCGAAGGTAGTTGACGATCGCGTTGTAGGTGTCCGGGTACTGACCGAGGAGGCCGAGCAGGGACAGGCCGAGCAGCGTGGCGGGAAAGAGCGACATCAACGAGTAGTAGGTGAGCGCCGCCGCGTGGTGGGTCATCTGGTCGTCATAGAACGACACCAGCGCCCGCTTGATCACTTTGCCCGCTGTGCGCACCCGTCACTTGTACCTGTCGGTGCCCGCGCGGGCGGTTCCGGGGCGCGCCACAGCTCCAAATAGCTGCAAATCAGACTCAATTTCGACGATTGACGCCGTCCGAGGGGGGCCGTACGCTCGCGCCAATAAGGAGTGCGGGGCATGGCGCGGGGGGCGTGCTGGGGAACTCTTCCTGCCAAACAAAGGAGCAATCCAGATGTCAGATTCTCTGCGGCGCCTCGCCCCTTTGACGGGGATCGTCTTTGCGGCCCTGTTGGTCGTCACCTTTGCCAGCCCGAGCTCGCCGAGCGTGCACGACTCGGGTGCTCAGGTACTCGCCCACTACGACAAGCACCACAGTGCGCATGAGCTCGGCGACATCTGCGGAGCACTGGGTGTCGTGTTCTTCCTCTTCTTTATTTCCTCCCTGCGCAGCTATTTCAGCCGCCATGAGGGAGGCAACGGTCTCGCGACGGCCGCCTTCGCCGGCGGCATCCTGATCGGGGTTGGCGGGGCTGTCTTTACGAGCCTCGACTTCGCGCTGGCTGACGGCCGCAACGACCTCACGCCCGCGGCTGCTGTGGCGATCAACGTCCTCAACAACGATTTCTTCTGGCCCTTCGAGATCGGCCTCGTCGTCTTCTCGTTCTGCATCGGGCTCGCGATCCTCGCCACCGCCGCGCTGCCGAAGTGGCTCGGCTGGGTGATGATCGTGATCGGCATCGTCGCCCTGACGCCGGTCGGGTTCTTCGCCTTCTTCGTGGTCCTGCCCTGGTCGGTGATCGTCGCGATTCTGGTGTTCCGCCGAAGCGGTTCGCCGTCCGCTTCGGTCACCCCGCCCCCGACTACGGCCTGATCCGGAACCCGAGGCAGACACCGATCGGGTCGAACCCGAGCTTCTCGTAGAGCTGCAGCGGCCAATCGGTCGCGTCGGCGGTGATGAACGTCAGCTCGTCGCCGTCGGCGCGGGAGGCCTCGATCGCGGCACCGACGACCGCGCGCGCGAGGCCGCGATTGCGCGCGTGGGGGAGCGTCTCCACGTCCTCGACCTGGCCGATGCCGTCGTGCTGGTAGAGCCGGCAGCCGGAAGCCAGCTCTCCTTCGTGGCGGGCGGCGAACCAGCGATCGCGGTACACCGACGCCATCCTCGCGTCGAACTGGAGCAGCTGCGGGTTGACGTCGGGCGTCGTCCAGGGGTGATCCTGGCGCAGCGCCAGCCGTAGCGGCTCGGCATCCTCGGCCGCAACCTGCTCCACCTCGACCGATGCGGGGCGATCCGCTTCGCGCCGCAGGACCATGACCAGGGTTCGGTCCACCTCCCAACCGAGTTGCTTGAACTGTGGCTCCAACTCGTCGGCGAGCGCCGGCTCGCGGGCGGCGACGTAGCGGTGCCTCATGCCGTGCCCTCCCGAGAGCCTCGTCCGCGCGCGCCGCGATCTCTTCCGCGGTCATCCCCGCCTCCTCGACCAGCAGGTAGTTCGCGTCCCAGACGAGCGGGATCCCCGGGCTCAGGACCGCGGTCGTCCCGTCGCCCAGGTCCTCGACCCGCTCGGCGACCGCCAGGCTCAGCTCGAGCTCGAAGCGGTCGCAGCGCCGCAGCAGCTCCAGGTCGGTGGTTTGGGCCATGCCCCCAAGCTACCCAGGTTGCCCTGAACGACCAACGCCCGCCGGGTGGGCGGGCGCCGGTGACTCAAACTGTTTGGTCAGCTACGCAGGCTGGACGGAGCCAGCGACCGCGGCCGGGCCCTTGGGCCCGTCCTCGGACTCGTAGTTCACCTTCGCACCCTCGTCGAGGGACTTGAAGCCCTCGCCGGCGATGGCGCTGTGATGGACGAAGACGTCCTTCGAGCCGTCATCAGGTGTGATGAACCCGTAGCCCTTGTCGTTGCTAAACCACTTGACAGTTCCAGTGGGCATGTAATTCCTCCACTTCGTGTGCTGCGACGCGGAGGATGCAATAAGCAACGACCCCGACCGCTAGGCACGACTTTGCCGGGTATTTGCCCGGCCCAACTCGCGGGACCGTAGCGCAATGGCTCGCCGGACGCGTGAAAGGTTGTCCACAGAGGCCTATCCTCGCCTGCATGCGGACTTCATTCCTGCTCGCGGCGCAGGCTCAGCGCTACGTCACCCACAACACGCTCGGCCACGGCGCCTCGAACTCGACCTGGACCGCGGTGCTCGCGGGCCTGATCCCGATCCTCGGAATCGCGGCGCTGGGGATCATCGTCTACGCGTTCGTGCGCAAGGGGCCGGCGACGCCGGAGGAGCCCGGCCCCAAGCCCCCCGAAGGGCTTTAGAAGGCGTTAGCTCAGTGCGTCATCCCATGCGCTGGGTCTTGTAAGTCGTCGTCCCGCTGCACGAGTGAGCCTTGGAATAGGTGACCTTGAGCGTCCCCTTTTCCTTCTTGGAGCCGATGAACTTGCCGGTCAGCTTGGCCGTGGCAAAGACCTTGCCCGTGCTCTGGGCCGCCTCGGTGCCGGTGGCCTTGAACTTCTTGTTCTTGATCTTCGCGCTCTTGCTGAACTTGATTATCGCGGGCGGGCCGCCACCCTGGCAGAAGATGGGGAAGTCTGACATCGCGATCTTCTTGACCTTCTTGCCGCCCTTGGTCACCGTGAAACTGATGCCCAGATTGTTCTGTTTGATGGTCCCGGAATAGGTCCCCTTCTTGGGGCCGGCGATCGCAACTGAGGATGCGGCGAGCGCTGCGACCGTGAGAAGGGCGGCGACGATCGTCAATCGCTTCCGCAGTCGAGTGGGCGAGGGCATTGTCATGGGGGTTCCTTTCGTTTCCCTGGCTTCCCCCTCCCAAAGCCAATGCCTATAAGAGCCGGCAATCTAACCATGGCGCCGGTGATTTGGCTCAGCGCCCCCGCCGGCACCCTCCCGATAGCCTTGCCGCGCCCTCGACCAAGCTCCAAGACCGGAGGTAGCAAGCACCCATGTTCGTCTTCAAGGCCGCAGTCGTTGGCGGCGGCACGATGGGCGGCGAAATCGCCCAGGTGATCGCCAACGCCGAGATCCCAGTCGTCGTCAAGGACATCGAGCAGGAGTTCGTCGACCACGCGCTCCAGAAGGCGCACGACGTGACCAAGGGCCAGCTCGATCGCCTGGTCGCGAAGGAGAAGATGACCCAGGAGAAGGCCGACCAGCGCCTCGAGCTGATCACCGGCCTGATCACCGGCACGACCAGCTACGACGGCTTCTCCGACGTCGACTTCGTGATCGAGGCGGTGCCGGAGAGGATCGAGATCAAGCAGGCTGTCTTCGCGGAGCTCGACGAGGTCACGCCCGGGGGCGCGATCCTCGCCTCCAACACCTCCTCGCTCTCGATCACCGAGATGGGCGAGGCGACGCTGCGGCCCGACAAGGTGGTCGGCTTTCACTTCTTCTACCCAGCCTCGGTGCTGCCGCTGGTCGAGGTGATCGCCGGCGCCGACACCTCGGCGGAGACGATGCAGGCCGCCTCCAACTTCGCGCAGGCGATCCGCAAGCAGCCGATCAACTGCGGCGAGGTGCCCGGCTTCGTCGTCAACCGGATCCTGCTCTCCGCGGTCGGCGAGGTCTTCCGCGCCCAGGAGGAGCAGGGCCTCTCGATCAAGGCGATCGACGAGGGGGTCGGCGCCCAGAACCTCGCGCCGATGGGCCCTTTCATCCTCACCGACCTGCTCGGCCTCGACATCGGCCTGCACACCGCCGAGCACCTGCACGAGTCCTACGGCGACAGCTTCTACGTCCACCAGGGGATGAAGAAGCTGGTCGAGCAGGGAAAGCTCGGCGCCAAGAGCGGCGGCGACGGCTTCTATAAAGACGGCGAGCCGCAGCTCGAGGGCGACGCGGAGCCGGATGCCGAGGAGCTCGCCGACCTGTTCGCCGCCAAGTCGCTGCGCGAGGCCTGCCTGCTGGTCGAGGAGGGCGTCTGCTCGGTGCGCGACATCGACGTCGGGATGATGGCCGGCGCCGGGATGGACCCGCGACGGGGGATCTTCCCGCCCTTCTGGAAGGCGGACATCGACGGCCTCGACACGGCGCTGGAGCGGATGGAGAAGCTGGAGGAAAAGCACGGCGAGCGCTTCAGCCCGCCGCGGCTCTTGAAGCGGCTGGTCGCCCAGGGGCGGCTCGGGATGGCCGCCGGGCAGGGCTTCTATCCCTACGCGCAGCCCGACGAGGGGATCGAGCAGCCCGAGCAGGTGAAGCTCGAGACACGCGGCAACGTGGCGATCGCATGGCTGATGAACCCGCCGATGAACGCGGTCTCGCCGCAGGTGATGGGCGACCTGGGCAAGGTCTGGGAGAAGGTCAAGGAGGCCGAGGGGGTGGGGGCGATGCTGATCTGCTCCTCGATCCCGATGGTCTTCTCGGCCGGCGCCGACATCAAGGCGTTCACCCAGATGGACAGCCCGGAGGCCGGCCGCGAGATGGTCGACAAGGGCCACGCGCTGCTGCGCGAGCTGGGCCAGAGCCAGGTCTCGACCGTCGCCGCGGTCAACTCGCTCGCCTTCGGCGGTGGCTGCGAGCTGGCGATGTCATGCGACGCCCGCATCGCCGCCCAGGCGGCGATCTTCGGCCAGCCCGAGATCAAGCTCGGGATCATTCCCGGCTTCGGCGGCACCCAGCGGCTGCCGCGCCTGGTCGGCGAGCCGAAGGCGCTGGAGATGAACCTGATCGGCGACGCGGTCTCCTCCCAGGACGCTCTCGAGCACGGGCTCGTCAACCGCGTTGTTCCCGACCACGAGCTATTCGATGAGGCGCTCTCGTTCGCGCGCCGGCTCGCCGAGGCGGCGCCGGTTGCCGCCGAGGAGATAAAGAAGGCCGCCCACAAGGGCGATCTCGACGAGGGGATCGAGGCCGAGAAGCAGGGTTTCGCGACCGCGTTTCTCTCCTTCGACGCCAAGGAGGGCATCGGCGCCTTCCTGGAGAAGCGCAAGCCGCACTGGAAGGGCCGCTGAGAAAACATGGCCAAGGCCCGCGCTAGCCTGAATTCCGTGGGTACCGATGCCAGGGACGGCACGGCCGCAGGGCTTGCCGAGCTGATCCGCGAGTCGCGCTGCACCGTGGCGCTGACCGGCGCCGGGATCTCAGTTCCCTCGGGAATTCCTGACTTCCGCAGCCCCGGCACGGGGATCTGGGAGAACGTCGACCCGATGGAGGTCGCCCACATCGACGCCTTCCGGCGCGACCCGGAGCGCTTTTGGAGCTTCTATCGCCCCCGCTTCGAGACCCTCGACGACAAGGAGCCGAACGCCGCCCACCGGGCTCTGGCTCAGCTCGAGGCCGACGGTCTGCTCGACGCCGTCGTGACCCAGAACATCGACCGCCTGCACCGCAAGGCCGGCACGACGCGGCTGATCGAGGTCCACGGGTCGATCGAGACCTCGAGCTGCACGAGCTGTCACGCCTCGTTTCCCCTCGAGCAGGTGGACTCGTTGTTCACCAACGGGGTCGCCCATTGCTCGGCCTGCGACGGGTTGGTGAAGCCAGACGTGGTCCTGTTCGGCGAGTTCCTGCCCGAGGACGCGATGCGCGAGGCGCAGGAGCTGGCGGAGTCCTGCGACCTGATGCTCTGCGTCGGCTCCTCGCTCGAGGTCTACCCGGTCGCCGGCCTGCCCAGCATCGCGCTCGCCTCGGGCGCCAAGCTGGGCATCGTCACCAAGGGCCCGACTCCCTATGACTCCGAGGCCGACGTGAAGCTCGACAGCGACGTGGTCGACGACATGACCGCGGTGCTGGCGGCGCTGGCCTGAGGCGTGTCAGCGGACCGACGCACCGCCGTCGTCACCGGCGCCAGCAGCGGGATCGGCGAGGCGACGGCGCGGGCGCTGGCGGCGGCCGGGTTCGAGGTTGTCTGCGCGGCCCGTCGCCTCGATCGCTGCGAGAAGCTCGCCGAGGAGATCGGCGGGCGGGCGCTGCGCCTCGACGTCGCCGACCCCGAGTCGGTCGCCGCGCTGGCCGAGGCGGTGCCCGACGCCGCGGTGCTGATCAACAACGCCGGCGGGGCGTACGGGTTGGAGTCGATCGCGGAGGCTGACGAGGAGAAGTGGCGGACGATGTACGAGTCCAACGTGATGGGGGTGATGCGGGTCACCAAGGCGCTGCTGCCAGCGCTGAAGCGAAGCGGCGACGGCTTCGTCGTCGTGGTCGGCTCGGTGGCCGGGGTCGAGGTCTACCCGGGCGGCGCCGGCTACACGGCCGCCAAGCACGCCGCGCACGCGGTCACCAAGACGCTGCGCATCGAGCTGCTCGGCGAGCCGGTCCGGGTCAGCGAGGTGGCTCCGGGGATGGTCGAGACCGAGTTCTCGGTCGTCCGCTTCGGCGGCGACGAGCGCAAGGCGGCGAAGGTCTATGAGGGCCTTGAGCCGCTGAGCGCCGAGGAGGTGGCCGACGTGATCGCCTACGTGGTCACCCGCCCGCCGCACGTCGACGTCGACTACGTCTCGATCAAGCCGACCGCGCAGGCGACGGCGACTGCTGTGCACCGCGAGCCCAGGTCGGAGTGAGGCGGGCCCTCGCCGCAATCAGTTGCCTGGCGGCGCTGGGGATGGCGACCTCCTGCGGAAGCGAATCGCAGCCGCCGTGGACCGGCGCCCTGCCGCCCGACCCCAGCGAGCTGGCTGCGCATCTGACCGCCGCCGACCGCGCCTGGCGGCAGGGCTTAGCGGCGTGGACGGCCGGCGCCGGGATCCCACGCGGTGAGCCCCCCGCGGAGCTGACCCAGCCGGGCGGATACGTGAAGCGTGTCGTCGATCATCTTTCGCAACGGCCGGCTCTGGCGCTGGCGACGATCCGCGCGCTGCAACCGCGCCTGGCCGCGGAGACCCGGCAGCTGACCACGGCGCGGCGCGACGAGCATCGCCTCGCGGCCGGATGGCCGGGGGGCGGGATCCAGGCCTCCTCGCCGGCGCCGCTCCTCGACCTCTTGCCCTCCTACCACCAGGCGGAGCGGCGTTTCGGGGTCGATTGGGACGTCCTGGCGGCGATCAACTTCGTCGAGTCCTCGTTCGGCCGGGCGACCGGAAACAGCGTCGCCGGTGCCCAGGGCCCGATGCAATTCATTCCCTCGACCTGGCGTCGCTACGGGCGGGGCGGCAACGTCTACGACCCGCACGACGCGATCCTCGGGGCGGCGAACTTCCTCCATCAGGCGGGTGCGCCCGGCGACTATCGAAGTGCCCTCTACGCCTACAACCCCTCGGCCCTCTACGTCGACGCGGTGCAGCGCTACGCGCGGCTCATTGGTCGCGACCTTGCCGCCTTCTATCTCCTCTACAGCTGGGACTGAGCCGCTCAAGGCGGCATAGGCCGGTCCCGGGAGTTCTCAGGAAATTCCCAGCTTCAGCCATGATGATTGGCAGGCATGCCTGCCTCGCAACCCCCGCGTGACCAAAACCAGCTCCGCGTCCTCGTCGTCGACGACGACCAGAACATCGCCGACGTCCTCTCGATGGCGCTGCGCTATGAGGACTTCGCGGTCGAGCAGGCGGCCAACGGACAGCAGGCGCTGAAGGGGGCCGAGGACTTCCGGCCCCACCTGATCGTCCTCGACGTGATGCTGCCCGACCTCGACGGCTTCGAGGTCGCCAAGCGTCTGGCCGAGCGCCGCGCCGAGATCCCGATCCTCTTCCTCACCGCCCGCGACACCACCGACGACAAGGTCCGTGGCCTGACCCTCGGCGGCGACGACTACGTGACCAAGCCGTTCAGCGTCGAGGAGATCCTGGCCCGCATCCGCACGATCCTGCGGCGGGTCGGGCTGGCCCAGGACAACGGCAACCACCTCTCCTTCGCCGACCTCGAGCTCGACGACGACACCCGAGAGGTGACCCGCGGCGGTCAGCTGATCGAGCTCACCGACACCGAGTACCGGCTGCTGCGCTACCTGATGCTGCACCCGCGCCACGTCCTCACCCGCGCCCAGATCCTCGACCACGTCTGGGAGTACGACTTCGGCGGCGACGCGCGGGTGCTGGAGACCTACGTCAGCTACCTGCGCCGCAAGCTCGAGCGGAACGGCCCGCGGGTGATCCACACGGTGCGCGGCGTCGGCTACGCGCTGCGGATGCCGAGGAGCTGAGATGTCACTCCGACTCCGACTCCTGCTCAGCCTCCTCGCCCTGACAGCGGTTGGGTTGCTGATCGTCGACGCGGTCTCCTACAGCTCGCTGCGCTCGCATCTACTGACGCGGGTCGATCAGCAGGTCGAATCCGCCCGTGGCCCGGCGACGGTGGCGCTGCTGGCGCAGCCCGGCTCAAAACAGTTCCGCAAGCAGCTGCTTGCCCAGCTCCCACCGGGCGACCGGCGAGCAGCGGCCTTGCGGGCGCAGGTCGTGGGAGGGCATTCCCTACAGCTCCCGGCACCGGTCCCTGGAGGGGGTCCCGAGTCCGGGACGTCCCCAGGCGCGGACCAGGGCGCTCGGGTGGCGCCGCCGGGTGCCGCGCAAGCGCCGCCGGTGGGCATCGCGGGGGGGCCGCCCGGGGCTGGTCCCCCCGACGCGTTTGAGCTGCCTCCCGGCACCTACGGGGTGCTGCGCAACCCGCACGGCGGCGCGGTGAGCCACGTCGGCTTCAGCTACGGCGAGGCGGGTCTGCCTGCGCCGCTGCTTCCCCAGAGCTTCCCGGTGTCCGGACCGGGCGGTCCGGTGCGTACGTTCACGATTGACGCCCGCAGCGGCGGCGGCCAGTTCCGCGCCGCGGCGTTTCGCCCGCGTGGCTCGTCTTTCACCACCCTCGTCGCCGTGCCGCTGAACGACTTCAAGGACACGCTCAACCACGTTGCCCTGATCGGCGCGATCGTGACCGCCGCGGTGCTGATCGGTTTGGGAGTGCTGGCCTGGTGGCTGATCAAGCTCGGTCTGCGGCCCCTGGATGAGATGGGAGAGACCGCGGGCCGTATCGCAGCCGGCGACCTCACCCAGCGGGTCGAGGAGACCAATCCGACCACCGAGGTCGGGCGCCTGGGTGTCTCCCTGAACGCGATGCTGGGACAGATCGAGGGCGCCTTCGCCGAGCGCGAGGCCAGCGAGTCGAGGATGCGGCGCTTTCTCGCCGACGCGTCGCACGAGTTGCGCACGCCGCTGACTTCGATCCGCGGCTACGCCGAGGTGTTCGGAATGGGGGCCGCCGAGAAGCCGGAGGACGTCGAGATCGCGATGCGGCGCATCGAGCAGGAGTCGGAGCGCATGAGCGTGATGGTCAACGACCTGCTCAGCCTCGCCCGCCTCGACGAGGTGCGCGAGCCGGTCCGCGAGCCGGTCGACCTGCGCGAGCTTGTCTCCGAGGCCTGCTCGGACGCCCGAACCGCCGCGCCGGACCGGGAGATCACCCTCAGCGCACCCGACTCGGTGCGAATCCTCGGTGACCCCCACCAGCTACGCCAGGTAATGGCCAACCTGCTCACCAACGCGGTTGTGCACACGCCGGCCGGCACCCCGGTCGAGGTCAGCCTGGCGCGCGGCGACGGCGAAGCCGTGATCACCGTTCGCGACCACGGGCCCGGGATCGAGGACGGCACCGAGGAGCAGATATTCGAGCGCTTCTGGCGCCAAAGCTCATCCCGCGGCCGCGAGAGCGGCGGCGCCGGGCTCGGTCTGGCGATCGTCGCCGGCGTGGTCGCCGCCCACGGCGGAAGGGCCGGCGCCGCCAACGACCCCGAGGGTGGCGCCGTCTTCACCGTCGCGCTGCCGGTCGAAGTGGCGGCGGTGACCCGCTAGCGGCCGGCTGCCCCACGGCGCCGAACGACAAACGGCCCGCCGCGAAGGCGGGCCGCTCGTCGATTGGCGTCTGATCGAGAGGGGGCTCGATCAGTGTCCGCGCCGCCCCAGCGCCGGAGGCAGGCCGGGGGGCAGTGCGCCGGGCATGCCCGACGGCGGTGCGGGGAGGTTCTTGAAGTGCCGGCGGAACTCCCGCTGCATCTTCTTCTGGAAGGCGCTGTCGATCGCGAACACCCAGCTGCCCTCCGGCGACTGCGAGACGTGCACCTGGTCTCCGTTCTGGAGGTCGCTGAGCTGCGACTTGCTCCCGTCGTGGATCACCGTGGCGTCGCTGGGGATGTCGAGGGTGACCGTCTTGTAGGTCGCCTTCTCGGTCCCCTCGGTGATCGTCAGCGAGTTGCCGGAGACCGATTGCACCTTGCCATCGTCGTTCGTGATCGTGAAGAACCCATCACCAGACTTGTTCGGCACCACGATCTCCGAGTGAACCGGCGGGCCACCGAGTGGTCTCGGCCCGCCCGCGCGGAAGGCGATCTTGCCCTTGGCCCTCGGGGCGATCGCGCCGGCGACGGCGGGGCCGGGTCCTGGGCCGGGACCGGCTGCGGTCCCGTACTCCAGGATCGGGCGCGGCGGGTTGCCGTTCGAGTCACTCTTCGACGATGACGCCACTCCGGTGGCGATGCCGACTACGGCCGAGACGAGCGCCGTGGCGGCGATCGATATCCCGGCCTGCTTCAAGCGCCCATGCTTTGCATTTCTCATCTGCTTAGTCCTCTCTGTCTGCGGGTTTCAGCGGCGATCCGCAGCCTGGCCCGCAACCCTGGGAGTGGCCTGAGACCGGGCCGAGAATCAGCGGGGAGCCTGTGGCAGGTACTGCTGGCAGGCCTGGGCCGCCCGGCGCGCCTTGGCGCTGCCAAAGACCCGGGGCTGGCCCGAGGGAGGCTGGCCCGACTGGGGGGCGATGCCGCTGGGTGGCGCGCCTTCGCCGGGCGGACCGCTGGGGATTTGAACGCCCTGTTTCTTCATGCAGTCGGTGAAGCGGCGCAAGGCGGCGGGGTTCGCCCCGCCGAGCGCGCCGCCACCCTGGGCGAACCCAGGTGGGCCGCCACCCTGGCTGAAGGAAGTGGTCGGCGAGTCAGAGCCGCCGCAGCCGCTGAGCAAGACGGCGATCACGACGATGAAGGTGACCGCGCAAAGCAGTCCCGCGCCGTAGAGGAAGCTGCTGCTAGGGGAACTCAAGGGCCGGCTTGCTGGGCGGGAACCGAAGCCGGGACAACGTCCCCGTTGAGGATGATCCCGTCCTGCATGCGCAGCAACACTGGGGCGGTGTCGGCGATCGCGGGGTCGTGGGTCACCAGCACGACGGTCTGGCCTTCACGCTGGGCGATCTCGCGCAGTAGGCCAAGCACCTCGGCGCCCGTCTTCGAGTCGAGGTTGCCGGTCGGCTCGTCGGCGAGCAGGACCCGCGGCGAGTTGGCGAGCGCGCGGGCGATCGCCACACGCTGCTGCTCGCCGCCGGACAGCTGGCTTGGCAGATGGTCGGCGCGGGGCGCCAGGCCGACGAGATCCAGCAACTCGGAAACCCGCCGCTGGCGCTGCTCCGTGCTCATCGAGTCCGGGGCCAGCGCCGCTTCGACGTTGGTGGCCGCGGTGAGAGTGGGGATCAGGTTGAACTGCTGGAAGATGAACCCGAAGGTGTTGTGGCGCAGGTCGGCTAGCCGAGCGTCTCCGAGGCTGCCGAGCTCGATGCCCTCGAACCTGACCGAGCCCGAGCTGGCTCGGTCGAGCCCGCCGAGAAGCTGCAGCAGCGTCGACTTGCCCGATCCGCTCGGCCCGGCGACGACGACGAACTGGCCGCTGCCGATCGTCAGCTCGACGTCGCGCAGGGCGGCGACCTCGGCGTCGCCCTCGCCATATCGCTTGTCGACTCCGTAGAGCTCGTAGAGCTGTTGGTCGCTGGCCGTTATTCGGTTTTCCATTTCACGCCTCCTGGTCTCGGTGGTCATTCGAGGCTGCGCAGCGCCTCGGCCGGTCGAAGTCGTGCCGCGCGGGTTGCACCGACAGCTCCCGCAAGCAGCCCGCCGAGCAGGGCGAGGCCGATCGCGAGCAGAAGGGCCGAGACGTCGACCGGCGCGGTGAGCGCGATGCTGCTCGAGCCGGCGGCGATCTGGCCCTGCCCGAAGGCGCCCAGCGGCCCGCCCGGGCCCGGCCCGCCGCCGGGCCCCGCCGCTGTCGCGGCTCCCGCGACCGTCGCCTGAAGGGTGGGGCCGAAGGCGGTGATCAGGGCGGCTCCGCCGACGCCGATCGCGACGCCGAGCAGGGCTCCTATCGCCCCTTGGGCCAGCGACTCCCCGGTCACCTGGC
Organism: uncultured Solirubrobacterales bacterium; assembly: GCA_963740555.1. GTDB lineage: Bacteria > Actinomycetota > Thermoleophilia > Solirubrobacterales > 70-9 > Mayfieldus. The sequence continues at coordinate 314,350 of CAVUES010000003.1, read as the reverse complement.
GAACGACGAGGCGCTGGCGCCAGCCGATCGCCTTCAGCGTTCCCAACTCCCGAGTTCTCTTGCTGACCGACGAGAGGGTGAGCAGGGTGGCGATCAGGAACGCCGCCGCGAGCGCGACGATCGCCAGAGCTGTGCCCAGCTTGTTGGAGAGGTTCTTGGCGTCGACCAGCGACCCGGAGACCCGCTTCGCCAGGTCCTGCGCCGTCGTCACCTGGGCGCCGGAGAAGCTCTGCTTGATCGCCGTCGACACGTCGGAGACCTGGTCGGCGCTCGCCGCTCTGACCCGCAGGACGTTGATTCGCCCCTCATGATCGGAGAGCTTCTGCAGCACTCCGAGGCGGATGTAGATGTCGGACACCTGGCCGCCGAGCGGGGCCTGAGCGACTCCCACGACCTTGAACTTGTGATCTGAGACGGTGATCGGGTCGCCGGTCGAGACGTCGTTCTCGTTCGCATAGCTTTGGCTGACCACCGCCTGGCGCCTGGCGTTCTTGCCGGAGGAGAAGTAGTGGCCGCGGATCACCTGCGACGGGGTGACCAGGGCAAGGTTGGGGGTCGAGGCGTCGACGCCGGAGATCGACGACTGGTCGAAGTGAAGGCTGTTTGGCGGACCGCCGGTGACGATCGTCGGGCCGGCGTCTGACGGCGTGGTCGTCTTCGGCACCTTGCCCGAGATGTGCATCAAGTTGAGGGTCAGCGCCGGCGCGGCTCCGCTCACCCCGTCGACCTTCTTGACCTTCGTCGCGTCGCCTTGCGGGAAGCTGAGGTTGGTGGTGACGAAGTTGTCGCGCGAGAAGTGTGCCCCCGGATTGCCGAGATTCTGAAGCCCAAGCCGCACACCGCCGTTTTCCTTTCGCAGCTCGCTCTGCTCCTTGGCCGAGAGCTGCGGCGGCCCGCTTCCTGGCTGGAAAGTCTGGCTGCTACCCGAGCCCGAGACACTCAGCGGCCTGCTGACGGACATGTCGGTGCCGACGCCGGTCAGCGGCCGCAGGACCTTCGACTGCGCCTCATCGAGCCCGTTGGAGAGCGCGACGACGGTGACGACGAGCCCGACCCCGATGCCGAGGCCCAGCGAGGTGACGATCGTGCGGCCCTTGCGACGTCGAAGCTCGGAGATGGCGTAGCGGAGGTAGAACACGGCGCTTCCTTTCGGCGACTGAGGCGGGGCGCCAGCTGACCAGTGCAACCTGTGAGCCACCTGAGACTGCGCTGAGAGTTAGCCGAGAATCAGCCGCGCAGCACGCGCCGGCGACGCAGAATCCGCTCGGCGATCGGCAGCAGCTCGTGCACGCTCTCGGCGGTCGCGTCGTCGAGCTCGCCGCGCAGCGCGGCGCTGGCCGCGTTGCCGATCTCGCCCCGTCGCTCGCGCAGGAGCGCCATGTCCTCCTCGTGACCGGGGTCCTGGAGCGCCCCGCGAAGTTCGACCAGCAAAGCCTCAACCCCAACCTGAAGTTGAAGGGCGGCCTCGCGGTTGCGGCCGGCGTCGAGGTCGAGGCGGGCGCGGGCGAGCATCGTCTCGCAGGCGTCGATCTCCTCGCGTCCCCCGAGCACCGCGGCGATTCGCTCCTGGGGGCGGATGTCGGCCTCGCGGCGGGCGCGGCGGCCGCCGCGCACCGGCGCCCCGGGCTCCAGCTCGCGGGCCTCCATCCATTCCCCCTCCGCGACCTGATCGCCGCTGCCGTAGCCGACGCGGACCGCGAGTGCCCGCTCGCTGCTCAACTCGTTGACGTAGGGGTCGCCGCTGGCGGCCCGCAACACGGCCAGCGCACGGTTGAGCAGTCGCAGGCCGTCGCCGGCGGCGTCCAGCAGCGCGTCGTGGTCACCGGTCAGCCGCTGCATCCATTCGGCGGCCTCGGAGGCGTTCGCGAACGGCGATGCCTTCACCGCGGTGATGCGGCTCAGCGGCAGCTCGCCGGGCGGACCGCCCTCCGCCTCGCGGGCACGGCGGCGGCGCTTCGCCGGACGCGGGGCGGCGATCGTCTGCACGACCAGCACCTCCTGGGCCTCTTCGCCGTTTCCGCCCTGGGGCCCGGTGCCGGGGGTCCGCGCCAGGTAGCGTCCGTCGCCGAGGCCGATCTGGCCCGCGAACTCGAGCTGGGCGAAGGGGAAGAGCTTGGCGTCGGCGGCTATGGCCGAAGCCTAGCCAGCGAGGGGCTGCGAAGCCGGAGGCTCAGTTGCCGCCGGGCGAGAAGTGACCGGGGTCGACCGAGCCGAGCGTGTTGCGCAGCGGGTAGCCGAGCTGGGCCATCGCCGCACCGAAGGAGGGGTAGTCGCTGACGTCCACGGCGCCGTTGCCGGGCCCGCTCGTGCGGCCGGCGCAGCCTTCGTGGTTGGACTGGCCCGGCAGCGCCGAGTAGACGCCGGAGTTGTGGATCCGCACCTGGTCGGCGTAGCTTCGGTAGCCGGAGAGCACGGTTCCGCTCCAACCGAGCTGGCGCGCGGCCTTGAGGATCGGGACGATGTAGGTGCAGACCTGCTCCCCGTCGAAGCTCGAGGTGTCCCAGGGCTGCAGGTTCAGCGAGCCGGGGCCGCTCAACAGGCTCGTGAAGGGAGTGGCGCTGGAGCCCTGGATCGAGTCGAGGAAGGTCTCCATCTTCAGGCCCCACGGAGTGACATCGCCTTCGCGGTAGACGCCGTGGCTGAGCGGGGTTCCCGAGGCGTCGGCGAAGCCGATCTCGATCGAGCCGGTCGGAGCGAAGCTGGCGATCTGCTGGCCGGCCGCGACCCGCTGGCCTGGCTTCACGGTCGGCACCACGCCCTCGAAGACGAAGATGTTTTGTCCCGCGCGCGGGCCGTCGGTGAGCTTGTAGAGCACGCCGCCGCCCTGCGGCCAACCGGGGGCGCCGGTGCTGAGGATTCGGGCGGTGCCGATCGCGTCGATCGGCCCGTTGCCGGTGTAGTCGACGCCCTGGTCGACCCGCCCCTTGACCACGTTGGCGTTCAGGAACGGGTCCTGGTAGAAGGCGTTGCCGATGGTCGGGAAGTAGCCGACGTGCACGAGGGCCGAGCCGGGCTGCTTGCCGGACTTGGTGCGCTGTACGGGGACCCTTCTGGTGGCCACCTGGTCGGGCCGCATCGTGCCCTGCATCTGCTTCGCGGTCTGGATCATCGAGGCCGATAGCGTCCCCTTGCCCGTGTGGCCGCTGACCGGGATGCCGTTGATCGCGGAGACCTCCATCCCATTGCCGGTCTTGTCCTCGCTGACAAGGGTGGAGTCCCGCAGCGGCACGCGGCCGCACTTCAGCGAGCTGATCTCCAGGCGGAAGCCCTGGGAGGCGAGGAACTCCATCGCCGAGAGGATGCGGCGGTCGACCTGGCCGGTGATGATGTCGTGACGGCCGCAGGGGTAGATCTTCAGGCGCGGGTCGGCCAGCACCCGGCGCTCGAGGGCGATCTTTGGCAGCAGCAGGACGCCGCCGATGTCGGTGGCCTTCGCAAACGGGTACTTGCCTGCGGCGCGGTAGATCGCCGTCGCCTCCTGCAGCTTCCAGCCGTCGAGGATCGGCTTCGGATCGACCATCCGGGCGCCTTGGCCGACCGGCTGGATCGCAAAATTGATGTGCGGGGCAACGCCGCCGGCTGAGGGTCCGACCCTCGCCAGCACGGTGCCGCCGGCGACGTGGGAGCCCTTATGTAGTGGCACCAGCATCGCGTTCTTGCGGTTCAGGCCGATCACCTTCGAGAAGTAGCCCTCGAAGGTCGAGTTTGAGCTCGCGCTCGAGTTCGTCTTCGGCTTCGCGCCGGACTTCGACGTCTGCGCCGGGCCGCCGTCGGAGACCGCTCCGGCGGCGAGCTTGGAGACCACCGCGCCGAAGGTCGATCCGAAGTCCCCGCTGGGGGCCGTGCCGCCCGTGGGCGCCGCGGGCCCGCCGCTTGCCGGCGCCGCCGGGGTAGCGGACCGCTTGCTGGCGGGCGAAGCGGGTGACTTGCCGGCCTTCGGCGTCACGGCGAGGTTCTTCGCGGTCGGCTCGACCGGCTTCGGCACCGGGTAGGAGCGGGCGATCTTGCCGAGCTGCGCGTAGGTGAAGGTGTTGCCGCGGGAGTCGCGCAGGACGATGAAGCGGCCCAGCTTGCGGCTCTTGCCCATCTTCTGGATCGTCCCGTCGTTGACGGCGACCACCGGAGCGCCCTGCTTGGAGTAGATGTTGATCCCGCGCCGGGTCGGGGAGCCCTGGATCACATTGGCGGCGTTGCCGTAGACCTTGCGCGCCGTCGTGCTGTCCTTGAGCGCCAGGCGGGCGGAGAGGTCGTCCGCGTAGCTGGACTTGGCGGCGATCGGGAAGTGGTCGTCCTGGGTGAGGCCGGTCAGCGAGCCGAGCAGGTCGTGGGGGATCGCGCCGTAGGAGCGCGCGGCCAGCATCACCTCGTCGACGTACCAGGAGGCGTGGTTATAGGAGAAGACGGCGCCGGAGACGTCGTTGTTGCCCCCGGCCGCCCGCAGGTAGCGCGCCGCGGCGCAGATCGCGTCGACCGGGTTGTAGGGGTCCTTGCGCCCGTCGCCGTTGGCGTCGACCCCGTAGGCCTGCCAGGTCGAGGGCATGAACTGCATCCAGCCCTCGGCGCCGGCGCTGGAGACGTTGAGGTTGGTGCCGAAGGCGGTCTCGATCTTGTTGATCCCTGCGAGGACGTTCCAGGGGATGTCGTACTCGGTCCCGCAGGCCTGGTAGATCGGGAGCAGGAAGGGCGGGATGTCGAACTGGCTGATGACGAAGTTGGGAACGCCGATCGGGGCCGGTCCGGAGGGGGAGATCATCGCGGTCGGGTTGGAGACCGTGGGGACGCCGTTGGACTTGTAGGGCGGCGGCGGCTTCTTGTTCTCGACCTGCTGGTTGCGGCCCTGGTGCTTGGACTTGCCCGGGCCGACGCCGCCGGTCTTGCCGTTGGAGCCGCCCTTGGCTCCGTTGCCGGCGCCGGCCGTCGCCGGGGTCGCGGTGACCGAGGTGCTGCCGGTCCCGGTTGCGGTCCCGGTGCTGGTGCCGCTGCCGCTGGGGGATGAGCCGCTGCCGCTGCTGCCCGGGGTCGAGCCGCTGCCGGAGCCCGGGGAGCTGCCGGTGCCGGGGGGGCTCGGCACCGACGGGGTGGTGGGGATCGGGACGCAGATCGGGTTGCTGATGCTGAGAAGCTGGGTGCCGGGGGGACAGGTCGGAAGCGCCGGGACGGTTGGGACGGTGACGCCGGTGTTGGGGACCGAAACGGCGCCGGCGAGGCCACCGCCGAGCGCCCCCATCAAGATCACGGCAACGAGGATCGCAAGCGCGAGCGTCACTGCGAGCTTGTTCCTCATCGGCCTACTACCCCGTCTCTCCTGCCCGTGAGCGGCAGGAGAGCTCAGGCACTCCCATCCGTCTTCACTCCCTGCAGCACAGGCAAGGCAACGCTACCCGGTTGATTTGCCCTCCGCAACCGGGAACCGTAGGCACGAAACCCCGCCTGCGGGCATGGGGCCCCGGCGGCTTAACGCGCCCCCAATATTGGGTTCCCGCTAGGCTGCTGCGGCCGATGAGTGAGCAAGGTTCCGGACAGGAGGGCCTGCGGTCGCGAGGCACCGACGCGATGGCCGATCTCGCCAACGCACTGCTAGAGAACCCGGTCTTCAGCCAGGCGCTGGGAACGGCGCTGGGCATGGGCGAGAAGGCAGCGCAGGCCCAGAAGCGGGCCATGGACGCGGTCGGGCTGCCCTCGGCGGAGGAGATGGGGCGCCTGGAGCGGCGCATCCGCTCGCTGTCGGACCGCCTCGAGTCGCTCGAGGACCAGCTCGACCAGGTCGCCCGCGACGTCGGCGTGCTGCGCCGCCAGCTCGCCGCCGGCGAAGAGGTCTCCGCCGACCAGGCGAGCCTCAAGGTCCCGGACTCCGACTAGCCCCGGTCTAACCCTCAACCAGAGGTGGAAAGAGCGGCCAGCGCCAGGCGGCCCATCCGTGCCGACGCTTCGGTCAGGTCTTCGTCGGAGATCGCATCCTCACCGGCGTCGGAGACCGCCAGCAGCGACGCCACCGCGATGCCGCAGCGCGGCGCGGCCGCGAACAGCGCCGCCGCCGCCATCTCCACCGCCGCCGCGCCAAGGCGCTCCCACTCCTCGGCCGGGCGCCCGTCGAGACGGCCGAGCAGGTCGCTGCTGGCGACGCTGACGCTTCGCACCCCCTCGGCGCTCGCGGTTGCCGCCAGCGCCTCGGCGAGCTCGGGGTTCGGCCTCAGCGTTGCCTCGCCGCCGAGCTCGCGGCCGACCCCGTCGGCGGCGATCGCCTCGCTCACGATCAGCACTTCTCCGAGCCCCAGATCGGGAGCGATCGCGCGGCAGGTGCCGACCTGCACCGCCCGCCGCACTCCCAGGGCGCCCAGCTCCGCGAGCACCATGGCGCCGCTCGGCCCGCCGATCCCGATCGACTGGATCGTCAGCTCGCGGCCCTCCTCGGTCCGGCCGCCGTAGCCCCAGAGGCCGTGTGCGTGGTTGCTCATCTTCGGCTCGGTCAGCAGCTCCTGGGCGAGCTGCAGGGCGCGGGCCGGGTCGCCGGGCAGAAGCGCGTCGGCGGCGATCGGGGCTGTGGGGCGAAGGGGGGTCAGCGGAGTAAGGACCGGATAGGCCATAAGCTTTGCAGGGCGTGCCGGAAGAGCGGAAACAGGGCGAAGGGCGGGTTGTCCCCGACAGCCTGCGGACGGCGATCGAGCGGACCTTTGCGGCCACCGCCGAGGGGACCGCACAGAGCCGCGAGCGAGCGGGGGAGATGCTCGACGACGTCGCTCGTCGCGGACGCGAGGCCCGCGAAGCGGTCGCCGAGCGGGCCCAGGAGGCGCGCGAAAGCTCGACCAGCGCGGCGTCGCGCGTGATCGAGGCGATCGAGGGCATGCGCCTTGCCTCCCGCGACGACGTCCGCGAGCTGTCGAAACAGGTCGACGAGCTCTCCAGACGGGTCAAGGAGCTCGAAGCCAAGGTTAAGGTCGAGGGTTAAGGTGGCGCCCGGGCGGCGGGTCGTCATCACCGGGGTCGCCAGTCATTGGGGCGCGGAGTTGGCGCGGCGGCTGGAGGCCGACCCCTCGATCGAGTTCATCGCCGGCATTGACACCACCGAGCCGGCCGGCGACCTCGAGCGCACCGAGTTCATCGAGGCCGACATTCGCAACCCGGTCCTGGCCCGGATCCTGCCCGGCACCGAGCCCGACACGATCGTTCACTGCGGCATCCTCTGGTACCCCGAGCCGGGCAAGTCGGCGCGGGCCCTTCACGACATCAACGTGATCGGCACCCTGCAGCTGCTCGCGGCCTGCGAGAAGACCTCGACCCTGCGCTCGCTGGTGGTTCGCAGCTCGGCCGCGATCTACGGCTGCGAGGGCGCGGCGCCGTCCTTCTTCACCGAGGAGATGGCTCGCCGCTACCCGCTCAAGACCCGCTTTCAGCGCGACATCGGCGAGCTCGAGGGCTACTTCGAGAACTTCGCCCGCCGCCACACCGAGATCACCTGCTGCCTGCTCCGCTACCAACCGGAGATCGGCCCCGGCCTCGACGTGCCGCTGGTCCGCTACCTCTCGCTTCCGGTGGTGCCGACCCAGCTCGGCTTCGATCCCCGGCTCCAGCTCCTGCACGCCGAGGACGCCACCGGGGCCCTTGCCGCCGCGACCCGCAATCCGGTCCGCGGGCCGGTCAACGTGGCGCCGCGCGGGACGATCTCTCTGACCAAGATCCTGCGTCTGGCCGGTCGCCCGACCCTGCCGGTGCCGCACCCGCTGTTCGGCCCGATGTTCGGTCAGCTCGGCCGCCGTCTCGGCGCCGCAGACCTCTACAACGACGGCGTGCTATTGCTGCGCCACGGGCGCGGGGTCGACAACAGACGCCTACTCGAGGAGGTCGGCTATGAGCCGCGCTTCGACGCCGAGGGGGCGGTGCGCGACTTCGTCTCCAAGAACGCCGCCAGCCGCCGCCTCTTCCCGTCGCCGCTTCCCGGGGCGATCGCGCAGCGGATCGTGGGGTCGAGATGAACGCCGCCTCGGCGACACGGGTCGCCGGCGATCAGGCGCAAGCGGTCGCCGGGACGGCGGAATTCCTGCGCCGCGTGCGCTCGGGCCTCAACGACGGACTGGATCCGATGAGTGCCGCCGAGCGCGCCGCGGTGGCGCTGCCGAAGACGCTGCGCGATGCGGTGCAGCGGGTGGGGCGGCGGATGGCCGGGCGCTACCACGAGGACGAATGGGGCTTTGACGAGGAGTTCGCCGAGGCCGTCTATCCGTTCTTCGAGTTCCTCTATGACTACTGGTGGCGGATCCAGGCGACCGGAGTCGAGAACGTTCCCGCACATGGGCGGGCCCTGGTGGTCAGCAACCACTCCGGCTCGCTGTTTCCGTTCGACGCCTCGATGCTGGTCGGGTCGATCATGAAGGAGCACCCTCTGCCGCGCTGGCCGCGCCCGATGGTTCTCAACTGGGCCTTCGAGCTGCCCTTCCTCAGCTTCTTCATGCGCAAGGTCGGCGGCGTCCCGGCCAGTCCCTTCAACGCGATCCGGCTGCTCGAGCAGGACGAGATAGTGATGGTCTTCCCAGAGGGGGTGAAGGGGACCGGCAAGCCGTTCTCGGAACGCTACCGGTTGCAGCGCTTCGGTCGCGGCGGATTCGTCGAGGTGGCGCTGCGCACCGGCTCACCGATCGTGCCGGTCGCCGTCGTGGGCGCGGAGGAGATCTACCCGATGCTCGGCAACAGCCAATTGCTCGCCAAGGTGGTGGGCGCGCCGTTTGCCCCGATCACCCCGACCCTGCCCTGGCTCGGTCCGCTCGGCCTGATCCCGCTGCCCTCGCGCTGGCGGATCGAGTTCTGCGAGCCGATCGACGTCAGCGAGTACCCGCCGGAGGCGGCTGACGACCGCGCGCTTCTCTTCGAGATCTCCGAGCGGGTTCGCGACACGATCCAGGAGCAGCTCTACGAGGCCCTGGTCAGGCGCGGCTCGGCGTTTCTCTAGCGGGCTTGGGCCCTCCCTCTCCAGAGACCCTTGGGGGAATCTCCGGAGACCCTTGGAGGAATCTCCAGAGACCCTTGGAGGAATCTCCCAGGAGACCCTTGGAGGAATCTCCAGAGACCCTTGGAGGAATCTCCAGGGTTCGTGGGAATCCAAGGTCAAGGGGGGTCACCCAAGTTCCCTGAGGGTTTTTCGTAACGGAATTTGCATGAGGTGCAAATTCGGTCCACTGTGGTGAACTTTTTTGCACTGTGTGAACGGGCGTTGCATGGTGCGCAACCAATTTTCCGAAAACTCCCGAGGCGGTAGGGGAGGGGGTCAGGCGATAGGGAGGGGGTACCGGCACCAGAACCGGCGGTGCGGAGGGAGTGCAGGCACCAGCATTCCGGCGATTGGCCACGGCGGCGATTGGCCACGGCTGTGATTGGCCACGGCTGTGACTCTGCGCCGCCGCGACCGACGGCCGCGACCGCCGCCGCGACCGACGCCCGCGACCGCCAGGCGCCCGCGACCGCCAGGCGCCCGCGACTGCCAGGCGCCCGCGACCGCCAGGCGCCCGCGACTGCCAGGCGCAGGCGCATCGACACGATGTCGGAGAGCGGCGGTCGAACTTTCGACACCTGTCCAACGACGACGCCCGCACGGCGCTCCACCATTTCCGCAATGAGCGAGGAGCGGCGACAGATCGTCGCCTTTGGGGGCGGCGGCTTTTCGATGGAGGCGGGCAACCCGCTGCTCGACGACTACGTGCTCGGACTGGCGCCCTCTGCGCGGCCGCGAGTCTGCTTCCTGCCCTCGGCCAGCGGCGACGCCGACCACTACATCGTGCGCTTCTACAGGGCCTTTCCCTCCAGCCGCTGCGAGCCCTCGCACATCTCCCTCTTTCGCCGCGAGCAGGGGGCGGTCGACTTCCGCGCCCACCTGCTCTCCCAGGACGTGATCTACGTCGGGGGCGGAAGCGTGATCAGCCTGCTCGGAGTCTGGCGCGCGCACGGCATCGACTCGATCCTGCGCGAGGCCTGGGAGTCGGGCGTGGTCCTCTGCGGACTCAGCGCCGGCTCGCTGTGCTGGTTCGCTGAATCGGTGACCGGATTTCACGGCGACCCGCAGAGAGTCGAGGGGGTGGGCCTTCTGCCCTGGAGCAATTGCGTGCACTACGAGGCGGAGGGGACGCGGCGCCAGGCCTACCGGCGCTTCCTGCTCGAGGGGATGCGCCCCGGCTACGCCGCCGAGGACGGCGCCGCTCTGCACTTCAAGGGGATCGAGCTGGCCGCGGTGGTCGGCTCGCGGCCGGATGCGGGCGGCTGGCGCCTCGAAGCGCGGGGCAGCGAGGTCACCGAGACCCACCTTCCCGGCAGGTACCTGGGCGAGCATCTGGCCACCTCGCGGGCTCTGCTCGGGGCGCCGCCCGCGAAGGCGGCTTGATGCGCCGCATCGTCTCCATAGGCGGTCACGACTTCACCACCCGCCCCGAGGACCGCGCCCTCACCGACCTGATCGCCGCGCTGGGCGGGGGCGACGGGGCGCGCGTCTGCCTCCTGCCGACCGCGAGCGGCGACGCCGCCGAGCAGAGCGCCCGTTTCTTCAACGCGTTCTCGAACCGCGGCTGCATTCCCTCTGAGGTCTCGCTGTTTCGGCTCGGCAGCAAGCCCGTTGCCCTCCGCGACCACCTGCTCTCCCAGGATCTGATCTACGTCGGCGGCGGCAGCATGCTGAACCTGCTCGCGGTCTGGGACGCGCACGACATCGGCGCGATTCTGCGCTTGGCCTGGGAGCGCGGGGTCCTGATCTGCGGCCAGAGCGCCGGGGCGATGTGCTGGTTCGAAGTCGGGATCAGCAAGGGCTCGGGCAAGGCGCGGCGCGCCGCCGGCCTCGGCGTGCTGCCGGGAAGCTGCTGCGTGCACTACCACTCCGAGCCGGACCGCCGCCGGCTGATGCTGGAGTCGATCGCGAGCAGTGGGATGAGCGGCTACGGGATCGACGACCACGCCGCGCTGCTGTGGGTCGATCAAGCGATCGCGGGGGTCTTCTCGGCTCGGCAAGGGGCGACCGCCTTCCGGGTCGAGCGGGGCGCGGACCGGGTGATCGAGTCGGCGCTCGCGCCGACGGTCGTCCTTCCGCGCGCGAGCGACGCGACCGTGCCCGCCGACATCGCCGAGTTCCGGCGCCTGCGCACCGCGGCCGGACGCCTCGCCGCCGGGAGCCGCTGACGCCGGGAGCCGCTGACACGGGGGCGAATCGTCGCCTCGACATTTCGGACAGCGGTCTAATGGCATCGCGGCGGCGCGGGCTTACGGTGACGGTGCGGCGCGTGCGCGCATACGATCGGGGCGGCGCTGGCGCGGCGGCCGCGCTCCAAGGAGCGAGACCGCCAGGCCGGGGCCTCCGATCAGGAAAGGAGACAAAGGAGAGAAATGGCAACGATCAACGAGTCGAAGACCTCCGCGAGCGAGATCCTCGACAAGGTGGACCAGGATGGAATCGAGTTCATCCGGTTCTGGTTCACCGACATCAATGGGCAGCTGAAGAGCTTCGCCGTCGGCAAGGAGGAGCTGGAGGACGCGCTCGACGAGGGCATGGGCTTCGACGGGTCCTCGATCACCGGCTTCAACCGCATCGAGGAGTCGGACATGATCGCGATGCCCGACAAGGACACCTACGTGGTGCTGCCCTGGCGCGACGACGGCGGCCAGGGCAAGGGCAATGTCGCCCGGATGTTCTGCGACGTGCTGCGGCCCGGCGGCGAGCCCTATGAGGGAGACCCTCGCTACGTGATGCGCCGCGCGTTGGCCCGGGCCGAAGAGATGGGCTTCGACACCTTCAACCTCGGCCCGGAGCTGGAGTTCTTCTACTTCGCCTCCGACGAGGTGGGTGAGGACGGGGTGCCGACGATTCTCGACAAGGGCGGCTACTTCGACCTCACGACGCTGGACGCGGCATCGGATCTGCGCCGCGACACGGTCAACGCGCTGAAGAAGGTCGGGATCGCGGTCGAGTACACACACCACGAGGTTGGGCCCTCGCAGCACGAGATCGACATGCGCTTCGACGAAGGGCTGCGGATGTCCGACAACGCGATGACCTACCGCACCGTGGTCAAGGAGATCGCCCATCTGCATGGCGTCTACGCGACCTTCATGCCGAAGCCGCTGTTCGGCGAGAACGGGTCCGGGATGCACACCCATCAGTCCCTGTTCAACGAGGGCAAGAACGCCTTCTATGAGGAGGGCGGGCACTACCACCTGTCGGACACCGGTCGGGCCTACATCGCCGGCCTGCTGAAGCACGCGCGCGAGATCTGCGCGCTGTTCGCGCCCAACGTGAACAGCTACAAGCGGCTCGTGCCGGGCTACGAGGCGCCGGTCTACTGCGCCTGGTCGCAGCGAAACCGCTCGGCCCTGGTGCGGGTGCCGATGTACCAGCCGGGCAAGGAGAAGGCGACGCGCTGTGAGCTGCGCTGCCCGGATCCGTCGTGCAATCCCTACCTCACCTTCGCGGCGATGCTGCACGCGGGGTTGGACGGGATCGAGCACGGCTACGACATCCCGGAGCCGATGGAGACCAACCTCTACGACCTCACTCCGGAGGAGCGGGACGAGCGGGGCATCGAGCAGCTGCCCGAGACCCTCGGCGAGGCGATCGACGAGTTCGCCGGCTCGGAGCTGGTTCGCAAGGCGCTCGGCGACCACATATTCGACCGCTACGTGGAGCTGAAGCGCGAGGAATGGGAGGAGTACCGGGTCCAGGTCACCCAGTGGGAGCTGGAGACCTACCTGCCGGTGCTCTGACCAAGAGGTGAATTAGGCGCGGAACCGTGAAAGACCTCCATGCCAGCATGCTGGGCGCGGTACTTGCTGGCGATGGCCTGGAGGGAGTAGCGGAGCTCGCCTCGATGGAGACTGGCGGGCCGGTGGCGATCGTGCTGCCGGCCCGCGGCCTCTCGGCTGCCTCCTCGGGGAACGTCTCACGCGAGCTTTCGCGCTACGTGGCGCAGCGTCTCGGTGGCGGCGACGACCCGCCGCCTGAGGGCGTCGAGGTGGCGGTTCCCGTGCGCGCGGGCGCCAATGAGATCGGCGCGGTCCTGGTGATGACTCCCAACGGCGACCGCCCGGGCTCGCCGGCGATCGACAGCGAGGAGGTTGCACGGGCGGCGGCGTTTGCCGCCGTGGCCGAGCTTGCCGTGACCGAGGCCCGCGACGAGGTCGAGCACCAGGTCCGCGCCAGCCTGATCGAGGACCTGCGCGCCGGGCGGGTCGAGGGCGCTGAGGTTGCACGCCGCGCCGCGCGGCTCGGATGCGAGCTTCCGCGCGGGGCGATCGTCCTGATCGCCGAGCTGCGCTCGCGCAAGCCTCGAGGCGCCGCGGCGCTGGTCGAGTCGGAGTGGCCGGGCGCGCTCGCCGAGCCGATCGACCAACTCCTGTTCGCGATCCTGCCTGCCGCCGCGGTCGACGACGCGGCCGAGCAGGCGACCGCCAACGCCCGCAGGCTGCTGCTGCGGCTGCGCAGCCACGGCCCCGCGGCGAGCTCCTCCTTCTACTCCGACCCCGGGGAGCTTCACCAGGCGATGCGCGAGGCGGAGCTGGTCCTCGAGGTCGTTCGCCGCGACAGCCGGCTCGCCGAGCAGATCGAGGAGGGAGCCGGCGACGGGGTCTACCGGCTGCTGTTCAGGGCCCTGGTCGCCGACCCCGACGAGGTGCGCAGCTTCTACGACGAGACCGTGGCGCCGGTGGTCGCCTACGACCGCCAGTACCGCAGCGACCTGCTGCAGACCCTGGAGGCCTATCTGGCCCAGGACTGCAACATGAACGCCACCGCGCGCGCGATCTTCGCCCACCGCCACACCGTTGCCTACCGCCTCGAGCGGGTGCGAGAGCTGACCGGGCTCGACCCTGGGTCGAGCGCCGATAGGGAGCGTTTGGGGCTTGGAATCAAGGCCTTTCGCATCTTGGAGCCGACGCTGCCGAAGTAGTTCGGACCGAGTGGAGGGTTTGCGCCCTCCAATTTCGTACCAAGGTGCCAATGACGTTTGCCCTGCGCATCGGCAAAGTTCTTTCATGCAGCGACTCTCTCCCCTGGACTCCGCCTTTCTTCGCGCCGAGACACCGGGCGGGCGCATGCACGTCGGATGGGTGTCCGTACTGGGCTCGGTGCCGGAAGGCGGTGCGCTGGACATTCATCTCCTCCGTCAGCGGGTTGCGGGGCGCCTCCACTTGGCGCCCCGCTTCCGCCAGGTCGTTGTCTCCACCCCTGTTGGCCCGCGCCGGGCGGCGATCTCCGGCGCGCGCCTGAAGCAGCGCTCGACGCCTCGTAAAGCGACCAAATTGCGCATAGACTGCGAGTCGCATGGCTACTGGGGTGGCGACAGCGGAGCAATCGGCCGAGACGATGTTCAGCTCGGCGGCCGAGATGCGCGAGGTGCTCACCAGGCTGCTCTCCGAGCTCGACGGCGACTCTGAGATCGGGCGGCGGCTGCGCTCCGCCCAGATCTCCTATCGCTACGTCTTCCCCGACCTCGACATGACCCTCGACATCGCCAGCTCCGACGAGTCCGGGCACTGCATCCGCTGGTCCTTCGAGGACGGAGAGGAATGGGAGCCCGAGCTGACCCTGGAGATGACTTCGGTGGTCGCAAACCGCTACCTGCAGGGCCGTGAGAACCTCGCGATCGCGATCGCCCGGGGGACGATCCGCTGCTCGTGCGAGGCTCGCGCGGCGCTCAACCTGCTGCCGATCAGCGGTCAGCTCAGCGGCGCATACCGCGGGGTCGTGGAGCGCCATTACCCGCATCTGCTGCTCCGTTAAGCGGGCTTGACATCGGTGGGGGCGGTCGTATGCTCCGCCTTGTAACAAAGGCAGCAGGCCGACAGTGGGTCCGCCGCCCAGCCTTCCGGCGACTAAGGCGAGGTGGAAGGGCCCGCAAGGCGCCAGCCAGCGCCGCCAGGCCGACGTAGCGGGCCGAATGCCCGCAGGCGACGGGGCCGCGTGACCCCGTCGCTTTACGTTTGTTCACCGGGCTAGGCCCTAAGGTGCGACGGGTCCAGCCGATGGCGTCCGACGAGTACATCTCCCTGAGCGAGGCGTCGCGCCGTTCCGGCGTCTCGACGAGCACCCTGAAGCGCTGGGCGGAGCAGAAGGTGATCCCGGTCAAGCGCGGCCGCTGGACGCCGGTGGCGGCGGCGCAGGCGCGCGTCGTCGCGCGCATGCGCGAGCGGGGCCACTCGCTGGAGGAGGTGAAGGAGGCGGGACGGCAGGGAAAGCTCGCCTTCGGGCTCGCCGAGGACCTGTTCCCGCCACCCGAGGGCGACTTGACGGTCGAGCAGGTAGCCGAGGAGACCGGGCTGGAGCCGGAGCTGATCGAGCGCCTGCAGGCGATGTTGGGGACGCCGACCGGGCGCGAGCGAGGCATGAGCCGGGACAACCTGGAGGCGATGCGCAACTGCGCGCGGATCCTCGAGGCCGGGATGCCGCTGGTCGCCTTCCTGCAGCTTGTCCGCGTCTACGCGCAGTCGCTGCGCCGTATCGCCGACGCCGAGGTGCGGCTCTTTCACCTCTACGTGCACGAGCCGCTGATCCGCGATGGGGTGCCGGAGCTTGAGATGGCGGAGGAGATGGAGGGGCTCGCCGCCGACCTGCTGCCGCTGGCGACGCCGCTGTTCGAGTACCTGCACAGCCGCTACCTGCGCTTCTTCATCGAGCAGGACGTGGTCGGCCACATGGAGAGCGAGATGGGCCGCGACACGGTGCTGGGCCGGGTGTTGGTGACGCTGTGCTTCATCGACCTCACCGGCTTCGTCCGCTACACCGAGGAGGAGGGCGACGAGGAGGCGCTGGACGTGATCGAGCGCTTCACCGAGACCGTGGAGTCGACGCTGCCGGCCGAGGCGACGATCGTGAAGACGATCGGCGACGAAGTGATGATCGTCTCGCCCGACCCCGCCTCGCTGACCGAATGGGCGGTTGGCTTTCTCGGCCTCTTTCAGGAGCGCCCGCAGCCACGCGTCGGCATCCACCACGGATGGGCCGTATATAGAGACGGCGACTACTTCGGCACCGAGGTCAACCTCGTGCACCGGATCGTCAACCGGGCGCTGGGCGGAGAGGTGCTGGTCACCGATCGGGTGGCCGAGTCGGTCGAGGAGGACGAGTACCTCGAGTTGGAGCCGATCGGAGCCGTCGAGCTGAAGGGCTTCCCGGAGCCGACGCCTTTATATGTAGTCAGGCCTGCGGACAACTCGTAGTCGACGGACTAGCCTCAGTCAGGTGACATCCGACGCGACCGAGCAACTGGCGCGTGTTGTCCGAGACAGCGGCCTCGTGGCCCCCGCCTCCTCCGGCGTCGCTCTGCTCTCCGGCGGCCCCGACTCGGCCTGCCTCGCGGCGGGCCTGGCCGCCGCCGTGGGCGCCGATCGCGTCGCGGCGCTGCACCTGAACTACCGGCTGCGCGACGACTCCGACTCCGACGAGGCGACCTGCCGGGCCCTCTGCGAGCTGCTCGGGATCGAGCTCACGGTCGAGCGCCCCGAGCTCGGGGAGGGAAACCTGCAGGAGGAGGCGCGCAGGGCGCGATATGCGAGCGCCGAGCGCCTGCGGGCGAGGCTGGGCGGCGACTGGATCGCCACCGGTCACACGCGCAGCGACCTCGCCGAGACGATGATCTACCGCCTCGCCTCCTCGCCTGGCCGACGCGCGATCCTCGGGATGGCGCCGCGCCACGGCCACGTCGTGCGTCCCCTGCTGCGTGTGGGCCGCGGCGAAACCCGGCGGCTGGCCGGGGAAGCAGGGCTGCCGTTCCGCGACGATCCCTCCAACCTCGACCCGAGATTCGCCCGGGTGCGGGTGCGGGAGGAGGTGCTCCCGGTGCTACGGGAGATCAACCCCGCCGCCGAGGAGAACCTCGCCGCGACCTGGGCCGAGCTGGCCGAGGAGGCCGAGCCGCTGGAAGCTCTCGCCGCGGAGACCCTGGAGGAGGCCGGCGCCCCGTCGCCCACCACCGCGGTGCGGGCCGAACGGCTCTCGGGGCTGGCACCCGCGGTGCGCAGGCTTGCGCTGCGGACGCTCGCCGAGCGCGCCGCCGCGCGCGAGGTCCCGCTGGGGATCGCGCGGGCGGATCAGATTTGGCGGCTTGCCAACCGGCCCGAGGGCGGCGAGGTCGAGCTTGGCCGCGGACTGCGCGCGATCTGCGAGGCGGGCTTGATCCGTTTCGCCGCCGAGGTCGAGCTCGAGCCCGAGCAGGCGCTGCTCGCGGTGCCCGGAAGCTGCCGTTTCGGTCGCTGGGAGGTCCGTGCCGAACTGCGGCCGGGTGCGCTGGAGCCCGCAGGCCCCGACGTGGCGACATTGGACGCCGCCGCACTCGGGGAGCGGGTCGAGGTTCGCGCCTGGCGTGAGGGCGATCGGATGCGCCCGCTCGGGCTCGATGGGACCAAGTCGCTCCAGGACCTTTTCACCGACAGCCATGTGCCTCGCTCGCTTCGGCACTCGCTCCCCGTCGTCGCCTCGGGCGGGCGGATCGCCTGGGTCGCCGGGGTCGCGATCTCGGAGGAGTTCAAGCTGTCCGCCGAATCAACCGAAGCCGCGGTGTTGACCGCAGCGCTCGTCGATTAGCTCGAACAACGAACAACGAGCAACGAGGAACCTCTATCTACACTGCGCCGCGATGACCGACGACCGCATCGGCGAGGTTCTCGTCACCAGCGAGGATCTCGCCCGCCGCGTGCAGGAGCTCGGTGCCGAGATCAGCCGCGACTACGAGGGGCGCGACCTGGTCATGGTCGGCGTGCTGAAGGGGGCGGTGATGTTCATCGCCGACCTGATGCGGCAGCTGACCGTGCCCTGCGAGGTCGATTTCATGGCCCTCACGAGCTATGGCTCGTCGACCGACTCCTCGGGCGTGGTGCGGATCCTCAAGGATCTCGACGCCCCGATCGAGGGGCGCGACGTGCTGATCGTCGAGGACATCATCGACTCCGGGCTCACCCTCCAGTACCTGATGCGCAACCTGAAGGTGCGCTCGCCCCGCTCGCTGGAGGTCTGCGCGCTGCTGACCAAGCCCGAGCGCCGTCGCGTCGATCTGCCCACCCGATATGTCGGTTTCGAGATCCCGAACCGTTTCGCGATCGGCTACGGCCTCGATCACTCCCAGAAGTACCGCAATCTCGACTACGTCGCGGTCCTGGAGGATGGCCCGGATAACGCCTAGCCATGCGGCCAGTTTCGTGCGGGGCAGGACTATCGCCCTGGTACGCTGAAACCCCGGTCCAGCGGCCGGAATTTCCGTTTCTACGCGGCAAAGAGCAGATTTGAGACGTTTCTTCAAGAGCGCGGCATTTCCGATCCTTCTGGTCGTGATCCTGGCCTTCGTGGCCCAGCGGGTGTTCGTCAACACCGGCGGTCCGCCGCCGCCCAGCTACAACCAGTTTCTGACCCAGATCGAGCGTGGCGAGGTCAAGTCGGTCACGATCAACACGAAGGACAACACGCTCGACGTCACCCAGACCGACGATAGCCACTACTCGACCGGCTATCCGCCCAACACCGAGCAGAGCCTGGTCAACTCGCTGGAGCGCAACAACGTCACCACCGACGTCAAGGGCACGGGAGGGTCGAGCCTGCTCTCGGTGCTCACCTACATCCTGCCCTTCGTCCTCTTCTTCGGCTTCTGGATCTTCCTCATGAACCAGATGCAAGGTGGCGGCTCGCGGGTGATGAACTTCGGCAAGTCGCGCGCCAAGCGGATGTCGGTCGACGCCCCCAAGATCACCTTCCGCGACGTCGCCGGGGTCGACGAGGCGGTGCAGGAGCTGCAGGAGATAAAGGAGTTCCTCGAGAACCCGAAGAAGTTCCAGGCGCTTGGTGCCCGCATCCCCAAGGGCGTGCTGCTCTACGGGCCGCCCGGCACCGGCAAGACCCTGCTCGCGCGCGCGGTCGCCGGCGAGGCCGGGGTCCCCTTCTTCTCGATCTCGGGCTCTGACTTCGTCGAGATGTTCGTCGGCGTCGGCGCCAGCCGCGTGCGCGACCTCTTCGAGCAGGCAAAGCAGAACTCCCCCTGCATCATCTTCATGGACGAGATCGACGCCGTCGGCCGCCACCGCGGCGCTGGCATGGGGGGCGGCCACGACGAGCGCGAGCAGACGCTGAACCAGCTTTTGGTCGAGATGGACGGCTTTGAGATGAAGGACAACATCATCCTGATCGCCGCCACCAACCGGCCCGACATCCTCGACCCGGCGCTGCTGCGGCCGGGGCGCTTTGACCGCCAGGTGGTCGTCGACCGGCCCGACCGCAAGGGCCGCAAGCAGATCCTCGAGGTCCACACCCGCGGAAAGCCGCTGGCCAAGGCGATCGACCTCGACGCGCTGGCCGGCCAGACCCCCGGCTTTACCGGCGCCGACCTCGCCAACCTGATCAACGAGGCGGCGCTTTTGACCGCCCGATCCGCCAAGCGCGAGATCACGATGGCGGAGCTGGAGGAGGGGATCATGCGGGTGATCGCGGGCCCGGAGAAGAAGACCCGCGTGATGTCGGAGAAGGAACGGCTGATCACCGCCTATCACGAGCTCGGGCATGCGATCGTCGGCCACGTGCTCCCCAACACCGACCCCGTGCACAAGGTCTCGATCATCAGCCGCGGCCAGGCGCTCGGCTACACGATCTCGCTTCCGACCGAGGACCGCTTTCTGACCAGCCGCGCCGAGCTCACCGACACGATGGCGATGACGCTCGGCGGACGCGCGGCGGAGGAGATCGTCTTCTCAGAGATCACCACCGGCGCCTCCAACGACCTCGAGAAGGTGACCGAGACCGCGAAGCAGATGGTGATGCGCTTCGGGATGTCTGAGCGCCTCGGCCCACGCGTCTTCGGCCACGACCGCTCGCTGCCCTTCCTGGGCCGCGAGTTCTCCTCTGAGCCCGACTACTCCGACGAGATCGCGCGCGAGATCGACGACGAGATCCGCCGCGTGGTCGAGGACGCCCATCAGACCGCCAAGGACATCCTCAACGACAAGCGCGACCAGCTCGACCGCATCTCCAAGATCCTCTTGGCACGCGAGACGATCGACGCCGAGCAGTTCGTCGCCCTGCTCGACGGCGTCGCCGAGGATCAGGTCTTCGCCGACGAGGAAGAGCCGGCAAAGCCCGAACCCGCCCCCGAGCCCGAGAAGGCCCAGCGCGAGGGCCCGGTGCCACGCCCGCATCCGCGTCCCGGGCTCGCCGGCGGCGGTGCCGCGGAGATGCGGAAGAACCAGCTCTAGGCGCGTCGTCGCTGGCCGGGCTCCGTTGCTCGTTCCGCGTTCCGCGTTCCTTGTTCCTCGGGCTTGGGCTAGTTGTCGCGAGCCTGCTACGAATCGGGCTCCGCGCACCACTTCGTCGAGCTGGACCCGAACGGCAAGCTGATCCGCGCGCAGTAGCTACTGATGCTCGCGGTAGCTTCTAGCGCTCGCGGTGGTCCCGCGCGCGCTCCGCCATCAGCGCCAGGTCGGCGGCCTCGGTCAGGTCGGTCACGCCCATCTCGGGGTGAAGCTCGGCGGCGGCGAAGTGGATCCAGACGGGCTCGTTGTCGGGGCGCCGGCAGGCAGCAGAGACCTTGGCCTGAACGCGCTCGATCAGCACCTCTGCTCCGTCCTTGTCGGTGCCCGGGAGCAGCAGCGCGAACTCGTCGCCGCCCCAGCGGAACACCCGGTCGGGAGCTCGCAACTCGGAGTCCATCGCCTGGGCGACCCGGTGCAGGCAGTTGTCGCCCTCGAGGTGCCCGAACTCGTCGTTGATCCGCTTGAAGTGCTCGATGTCGCCCATCGCCATGCTCAACGGCGTGCCCATCCGATCGGCGCGGGAGATCTCTTCGGTCAGGTTCTCCTGGAAGGCGCGGCGGTTGCCGATCGCTGTCAGCCCGTCGACGCGAGCCTCCTCGCGCGCGTGCCGCTCGTCGCGGGCCATCTCCACGCGCTGGGTACGGATCTGGAGCAGCAGGTAATGGATTGCCCCACCGACGCCAACCATCAGCAGGAAGGGACCGAGCGCGGAGGCGGCGAGGTCGCCGCTGACCTCGTCGTAGACGAGTGGCGCCGCAAGGCTTGCGGCGACGACCGCCAGGAAGGGAACGATGACGCGCGGCGGATAGATCGCGGAGACGAAGAGCACCGGAATCAGCAGCAGGTTCTGGTACGGCTCGCCGCTACCGCCGGCCAGCCATTGCATCAGCGAGATGGCGGCGACGCTGAGATAGCCGACCGCGGCCAGTGACCGGTAGCTCCAAAGCGACGGTCGCAGCAGGATCAGGGCCCCGATCGACAGGCCGAGGACGACGACGCCGCCGCCGAGCGCCCAGCCTATGTTGCCCGCTTGGTCGGTGAGCCGGCTGAGCGGCCACAGGACGACCGTCATCAGGGTTCCGATCAGCGTGAACAGCCCGGCCATCCGGCGGGCGAGGGTGATGTCGAGGCCCCAGTAGGGGTCGTCCTGTTTGGCGAGCAGCTGTCTGATGTCCGTCATGGCGCCCCTAATGTTTCGTCCGTGCCCGCGGATCGCTTTAGCCCCCGGCTGGCTGTATAAGGCGTTCGTGCGCGAAGAGCGGCAATCCTGGGCGAAAACGATCCATCTGCCACGCCTGATGGGGGTGGTCAACGTCACCCCCGACTCCTTCTCCGACGGAGGCCAATTCTTCGATCCGCGTCGCGCGATCGAGCACGGGGGCGAACTGGTTGCCGACGGCGCCGACGTGCTCGACATCGGCGGCGAGTCGACCCGGCCCGGCGCCGCCGCTGTGGATGCCGCGCAGGAGCTGGCCCGGGTCGGCCCGGTGATCGAAGGCCTGGCCGGGGGCGCGACGCCGATCTCGATCGACACCTCGAAGCTGGCGGTCGCCGAGGCGGCGCTGGCGGCCGGTGCCACGATCGTCAACGACGTCACCGCTCTGCGCGCCGAGCCGGGGATCGCCGCGCTATGCGCCGATCGCGACGCCGAGCTGGTGCTGATGCACATGCAGGGCTCGCCCCGCACGATGCAGGAGGACCCGGCCTACGACGACGTCGTCGACGACGTGAAGGCGTTCCTCGCCGAGCGGATGGAGTTCGCGCGAGGCGAGGGGGTGGCGCAGGAGCGGATCTGGCTCGACCCCGGGATCGGTTTCGGAAAGACCGTCGAGCACAACCTCGAGCTGTTGCGCCGGCTGCGCGAGCTGACCGATCTGGGACCGCCGCTGCTGGTCGGCACCTCGCGCAAGAGCTTCATCGGCAAGCTGACCGGCGCCGATGTCGATCAGCGGCTCGGCGGGACGATCGCCAGCTGTGCGCTGGCGGTCAGAAACGGTGCGCGGATGCTCCGCGTCCACGACTTGCGCGAGGTGCGTGAGGGAATGCTGGTCGCCGGGGCGATCCTCGGAGCCGGAGCCGGAGCCGGGCCGGTGCCGGTGCCTAGGCCTTGGCCCCGAGCCTGTCGCCGGTCAACTCGACCCAGACGCCCTTTGCGCGGCCGACCAGCTCACCGTCGCGGCTGAATATGGCCGAACCGGTGTGCAGCTTTCGGCCCTCGCGCCCGATCAGCCAGCCCATTGCCACGTAGGTCTCCCCGGGGCGCACGTCGGCCTCGATGCTGGCCGAGAGCCGGCCCAGCGCGGCGACCGGCTGGTCGGGTTTGAGCAGCACCGCGAGGCCGCCCGGACAGTCGAGTGCCGCCCAGACCATCTCCGGGGCGACGGCGCTTCCATCGAGCGGGAGCGAGGCATCCACCTCCCACGGTGCCGCGACGATCTCGCGGCCTTCCACCGCCCCGCAGATCACCCGCAGCCCGTCGCCCGCCGGTCGATCGGGGCCGCAGACGAAGCACATCGGCCAAGCGTGGTGATCGTGCAGTGCCGAGGCCTCGCGGGCGGCTCGCGCCTCGGCCAGGGTGACCGGCTCGGGAACCTCGAGGTCCAGTGCGTCGACGGGACGCCCCTCCGCGACCAGCGATTCTCCGTCTCGCAGCTCGATCCCATCGCCGTTGCGCTCGAGGACCATCTGGCGCTCCAGCGGCGGCGGTTGGCGCAACGTCACCTCCGCGGGCTGCGAACCGATCGCCCGCGCCACGATCCCGCACGTGTAGCCGCCGTTGCCGCTCTGCGGAGGGCCGCGGAAGCGCCGGTCGATTGTCACCGTCTCGGCCATGAGGGCACTCTCTCAGATACTTTCGCGCTATGGAATCGCACGGAAACGGGCCCGAGACCACCGTCGAGGTCGAGCTGCGCGGCCTCTCGATCTACACCCACCACGGGGTCACCGACGCCGAGCGCGACGTCGGCCAGCGACTCGAGTTCGACGTCAGCTTCGACGTCCCCGACTGCGATGCGGTGCTCACCGATCGGCTCGAGGACACGGTGGACTACGCGGAGGTGTGCGACATCGTCGTGCTCGCCGCCACCGAGCGCCGCTACAAGACCCTGGAGCGGCTCTGCAAGGTGATCGGCGAGCGGCTGATGGAGCAGTACGGCTGCGAGCACGTCCGGGTCCGCGCGGCCAAGCCCGAGCCGCCGCTGCCGCTGGCGATGCAGGAGGTCGCGGTAGAGGTGACCCACGATCGCGAAGAGGCCGCGGAGCCCGAGCAGGAAGAGGGCGCCTGAGCGCCGATCGCGTGACCCGCACCGGCTACCTCGGGCTGGGCTCAAACGTAGGCGATCGCGAGGACCATCTGCGGGCGGCGGTGCGGCTCTTGCGCGAGCATGGGGTGGAGGTCGAGGCGGTCTCGTCGCTCTACGAAACCGAGCCGGTGGGGGAGATCCTCGACCAGCCGGACTTCCTCAACGCGGCGGTGCGGATCCAAACCGAGCTGAAGCCGGAGCAGCTGCTCGACCTCTGCAAGGCGATCGAGCTCGAGCAGGGGCGGATCTTCGGCGGGCCGCGCCACGGGCCGCGGTCGCTGGACCTGGACCTGCTGCTGCTCGGCGACGTCGAGCTCGACGCCGATCGGCTCACCCTTCCGCACCCCGAGGTGACCAGCCGCCGCTTCGTGCTCGCGCCGCTGCTCGAGCTCGACCCCGAGCTGGCGCTGCCGGACGGCACCCGACTCGACGAGGCGCTCGCGGCACTTCCGAAGGGCCAGCGGGCGGAGCGGGTCGGCGGGCTGGACGCTTAGGCGGCGGGGGCGGCAGCCGCCTCGCGCAGCGGCTCGAGCCAGGCGGGCGGCAGGATCGGCGGCGCCTGCCCAGGGTATTCGGGGACCACGCGCAGCGCCATCGCCCCGGCCGGCCGGCCTTCGATCGACGGGCGCAGGTCGTCGAGCGTCATCGCGAGCCGGATGCTGGGCGCGATCTGAAAATCGCCGGCGTTCAGCTGCTCGCCGTTCAGCACTCCGGCCTCGCACCAATCGTCGATCCGCTGAAGCATGCCCGGAAGAGCCGCCAGGTCGTGGCGGACGTTCTCGTCGCTGGCCTCGTTGTAGCGGGCGGCGTAGGCGACAAGCGGCGCCGATGTCTTCACGGCGATGTCGAGGGGGATCCCCAGCCGCGCCCCGGCGCCGTAGTCCATCATCACCGAGCGGTCGCGCTTGACCGCGTTCCAGAGGATGCGGCGGATCGGCGCCTGCAGGTCCTCGTCGCCGAAGCGCTCGGCTTCCTCGACCGCCACCCGGGCGCCGGGGTCGGATGGGAACAGCGGCGGCTCGGGCTGAATCCTGTCCAGCTCGCGGGCGATCGCCCGCGAGCCCTGCACGCGCCGCCCGTCGATCTTGATCGCCGGCACTGTGGTGCCCGAAAATCGCAGTGCCCTCAGCACTCCCTTGTGGATGCCGGGCATCAGGTCGGTGCGCTTGTAGGGGATGCCCTTGTAGTCGAGCATCGCCTTCGCCGCGGTCGCGGGATGCGAAGCGGGGATCACGTAGAGGCGCACTTCCACGGCGACGATCCTACGCCAGATTGGCCAGCCGGCCAAACGTTTCTGACCCTGCTCGCCGGCCGCTTTCTTGGTTGCTTGTCGGGCTTTGAATCCCCGGTCCCGTTCCCGGCGGCATGCGTGCCCGATAATCGCCCCGTGCTGCTCGCGATCGACGTAGGGAACACGCAGACGCACATCGGCGCCTTCGAGGGGGCCGAGCTGGTCGAGCACTGGCGCTTCGGGACCGACCCCGCGACCGCCGACGAGCTGGCGATCCGCGTCTCCAGCGTGCTCGAGCTGCGCGGGCTGACGCTGGACCAGATCGACGGCTCGATCGTCTCCTCGGTCGTGCCCGAGCTCACCCCGGAGTACGCCCAGATGGCGAGCCGCTACCTCGACGCGCGTCACCTTGGCGTGATCCCCGGGATCAAGACCGGAATCGCGATCCTGATGGACAACCCGCACGAGCTCGGCGCCGACCGGATCGTCAACGCGGTCGCCGCCTACGATCGCTTCGGCGGCCCCTGCGCCGTCGTCGACTTCGGGACCGCGATCACCTTCGACGCGATCTCGGACAAGGGCGAGTACCTCGGCGGCGTGATCGGTCCCGGCGTCAGGATCTCGATGGAGGCGCTGACCGAGCACGCCGCGAAGCTGCCCAAGATCGAGCTCGCCGAACCGCCCGGGGTGATCGGCAAGACGACCCAGGCGAGCATGCAGTCGGGAATGATCTACGGCTTCGCCGGCGCGATCGACTCGATCGCCCGCCGGCTGGTCGTCGAGCTGGGCGAGCAGACGAGCTTCATCGCCACCGGCGGCGGCGCCGAGGTGATCGTCCCCTACTGCGAGATGGTCGACGAGGTCGACGACCTGCTGACGCTTACAGGTCTCCGTTTGGTTTGGGAGTTGAACGAATGACGAATGACAAAGGACGAGCGCCGAACGGTTCGACCCGCCCTGCGCTGACGGACCCTTTCTCCATCGGTGACGTTCTGATCTCGAACCGTGTTCTGCTCGCCCCCCTCGCCGGAATCGGCAATTGGTTCGTGCGCCTCCAGGCCCGCCGCCACGGAGCCGGGCTCGCGGTCTCCGAGATGGTCTCCAGCTTCGGCCTGCACTACCGAAACGAGCGCACGATGCGCGAGCTGATGCGCATCCATCCCGACGAGCACCCGGTGTCGGTGCAGCTCTTCGGCCACGATCCCGACGTGATGCGCTCCGGTGCTGCGATCGCGGCCGAGGCGGGCGCCGACCTGATCGACATCAACATGGGCTGCCCGGTGCGCAAGGTGCTGAAGACCGGCGCCGGGGCGGCGCTGCTTCACGACCGCGAGCTGGCGCTCGGGCTCGCCCGCGGGGCGATCGAAGGCGGCGGCGTGCCGGTGACGGTGAAGCTGCGCTCCGGGCTGGAGCCCGGAGACCGCTCTGGGTTCGACCTCGCCGTGGAGCTGGTCGAGGAGGCCGGCGTGGCCGGGGTCGCCTTTCATCCTCGTCCCGCCGCCGCCGGCCACAAGGGCGAGCCCGACTACGCGCTGACCGCGGAGCTGGCCGATCGCCTCGACGTCCCCGTGATCGTCTCCGGTGGCCTGCAAACGGCCGAGGCGGCGCGGCGCGCCTACCGCGAGTCGAACGCCGACGCGGTGATGATCGCCCGCGGCTCGCTCGGCTGGCCCTGGATCTTCGAGGAGCTGACCGGCCGGCGCAGCGAGCCGCCGTCGCGCGACGTGGTTGTCGAGGAGCTGCTCTGGGTGATCGACCAGGCGGAGAACCACTTCGGCGCCGACCGCGCGGAGCGCTACCTGCGCAAGTTCTACCCCTGGTATCTGGAGCGGCTCGAGGCCCCGCGCGAGGTCGCCGAGGAGCTGCAGCGCAGCGCCGACCTGGCGCGTGCGCGCGAGCTCGTCGGACCGCTGGCCAGCGCGACGCCGGCGCCCGTCTGAGTCACCACTGCTCCAACGGGGGGGCGACGACCGGGCTGGGCTGCACGTCCCAGGCGTCCGCGTCCGCGCGCCCGCCGCGGGACTCGGTCAACTGGCGGGCTACCTCGAAGTTGGCGGCGATCGCCTGGCGCAGCGTGTAGCCGGTGTGGGGGAGACGGCGGTCGCGGGCGATGCCGAGCCGGAAGCGGGCCGGGATCCGGCTCCGCCCGAGCCAGGTGCCGAGGATGCTGGCGGCGTTGCTCGGGTTGCAGTCCGAGTCCTGCCCGGCCCGCATCGAGATCCGAATCGTGCGCGCGAAGTCGCCGCGCCCGTAGAGCAGGCCGAGCAGCGCGTAGCCGCCGTTGAGCTTCGCGTCGACGTTGAACGCCGAGTGCACAGCGGTGTGCTTGGCCGCGGTCGAGTGCGCGTTCCAGCGCCGCTCGAGCCGCCGCCAGGTCGCCTTCCAGTCGCGCGGATGGTGGGCGTGCCAGCGCAGCACGTCCTCGATCATCGCCCGGTACCGGCTCCCGGCCGGCACTGCCTCACGCCCCGCCTCGACGATCTCGTCGACGCTTGAGGCCTGGAACGCCGCCGCGTGCATCGCGGCCATCATCACGCCGCCGTAGACCCCGTCGCCGTAGTTGGTCACGTGGCCGACGCGCCAGGCGAGGTCGATCGCGGCGCCGGGCTGTGCCGGTGCGGCGAGGCCGGTCCAGTCCGACTCGATCTGGAAGTCGATGTCGTCGGCGTAGCGGTTGTAGGCCGGGTTGCCGGACAGCGGCGCCGGTACGCCGGCGCGCAGGTTGTCGCGGGCACGGCCGTTGGCGAAGAAGAGGCGGAAGTCGCTGGCGGCAAGCGCGTGTCCCCATTCGGGCCAGCCAGCGCTCGGCCCGGCGCGAAGGGTGGCGTCGAGGAAGGGGATCTCGACGTAGGTCTCGTCGGAGTCGCCGCGGTAGGTGTAGTGGTTGGCGCGCGCGACGCTCCAGCGCGGCACGCGGTCGGCGGGAACGGTTTGCCCCTTGAACCGGAACTCGGTCGGCCGGCCCCAGGCGCCGCCGATCACCGCGCCGAGCCAGCCACCGGCGATCCTGTCGCGGACCTGGCCGCCGGAAAGGCTCGAAGCATGGGCGCCGGGCGCGAGGAGGAGGACGAGGCCGCAGGCCAGGCTTGCGATGAGAAAAGGACGAGGCCGCATCGCAACGAAGGCTAGACCCGCTTGTTATTTGGCTAGCATCCGCGCAACCGCAGGGGGAAGGACCGGAGGTATTCATGGCATCAGGGAAATTGATCAGCGCTGCGCTCGCCGTCGCCCTGGCCGGGGTGGCGCTGCTGGCGACCGCGGCCGGCAGCGCCGGCGCCCGCTCGATCGCCACCGCCTCGTCGACTGCCTGCAACCTGACCACGAAGGAGCAGCGTCACCTCGGCGCCTCCTACGTGACCTCGATCAAGGTCAGCCACGTGAGCTGCAAGAAGGGCAAGAAGGTGACCAAGGCCTTCCACGCCTGTCGCACCGCCGGCGGCAAGCCGCAGGGCAAGTGCACCAGCAACGTCCTCGGCTACAGCTGCACCGAGCACCGCTTCGACGCCGTTCCGCACGTCCAATACAACTCGCGAGTCACCTGCAAGAGCGGCAACAAGGTCGTCAAGAGCACCTACACGCAGAACGTCTGAGCTGTTGGCGGCTGGAAGGACAGGGTTGCGAGCGCTGGCGGGCGTCGCATCACTGCTTGCGGTGGCGCTGGCGGGCACGGCCCCGGCCCAGGCTTCATTTCCCGGCAAGCCAGGGCGGATCGCCTACTCGGTCGACTTCGTGGGCGGCTCCTGCTGCGCCGCCGCCAGCTCGCTCGCGGACATCGGCCTCGACTACGAGATCGTGACCAAGAAGTCTGATGGCAGCGGCGAACGGCTTCTCACCGACAACACCGCCGACGACATTCAACCTGCATGGTCGAAGGACGGCCGGAGGATTGTCTACGTCAATGATGGCGACGCCAGCGGCCCGGAAGGATTCGGAGACTCCAATCTTTTCGTCATGCGGGGCGATGGGACCGGCGTGCGCCAGCTAACGGATCTTCCGGAGGACGAGGTCAATCCGGCGTTCTCACCAGACGGTCGCAGCGTCGTTTTCGCCTACTGCACTGTCTGCGCCCTCGATCGGTTGGGCCGCGATGCTCATCGCTCCGCCCGTGCGAAATCCAAATCGGGACTCTGGGTCACGACGACCGATGGCTCCTCCCTTCGCCGCCTGACGAAGAATCCGAACGACAGCACTCCGACTTATTCGCCCAGCGGCCGCCTGATCGCGTTCAGCCGCAACGGGGGCATCTGGTTGATCAGGGCCAACGGAACCCACCCCCATCGTCTGGCCCGCGGTGAGGAGCCGACCAATCCGGACTTCTCGCCAAATGGGCGCCGCATCGTCTTCGACGACTACGAGAGTCTGATCTACACCGTTTCGGTTCGCGGCGGGCGCGTTCGCAGCCTCAAGGTCTCGGGCGACGTCAGGGATCCTGTCTTCGCTCCAAATGGTCGATCGGTCGCCTACGTCCACGCGACCCACAGCCGATTCGACGACGACATAGACGTCAAGAAGCTCGCCGGCCGCGGCCATAGGCACCCGCATGACATCACCCGGAGCAACTCCCTTGCCGCAGACTCGCCGAGCTGGCAGGCGCTGCCGCGCTGACTGGTCGCACGTCCAATACAACTCGCGCGTCACCTGCAAGAGCAGCAACAAGGTCGTCAAGAGCACCTACACCCAGAACGTCTAGGCTCCGGCAAAACGACCGGAGGAGGGCCAATGGCAGTCGCGATCAGGGCGACCGATTTCCCCGACGGGGTTGGCACGGAGATGTACGACGGGGTCAACGCCGAGATGGACGTCGCCAACAACCCGCCCGAGGGCTTGATCTTTCACTGGGTGGGTGAAGTGGACGGAAAGTGGACGATCACCGAGGTTTGGGACTCGCGGGAGGCGTATGACCACTTCCAGGAGGAGCGGGTCCTGCCGGCGGTCCAGAAGGTCTCCGGCATGGACCCGACCGGCGGTCCCCAGCCGACGGTCACCGAATCCGCGGTCCACAACTACGAAAAGCCCTAGTGCGTGAACTCCTTGTCGAGGTCGGCGACGACGATGTCGGCGGCGACGCTGGAGCCGGTCTCGTTGAGATGGATGCCGTCGGACTCGCGCACGATCTGCTCTGAGCCGCCGACCTGCATCGCGTCGCGGTACTTGTCGCCGGGGGTGAACACGGCCACGGTGTCGATCACGTGCACCTGGTCGCGCCAGGGCGCCGCCGCTACCGCGATCGCCTGATTCACAGCGCGCTCGATCCGCTGCCGCGCCGGGTCGCGGGGTGTCGGAACGGTGAGCCAGAAGACCTGCGCGGCGCCGGCCTGCCGGTAGGTGTTCATCATCTGTCGCGCCCGGTTGGCGAAGATCGCCGCCCACTCGGCGCCGCAGCAGGTCACGTCCTTGCCGCCCGGG
Organism: uncultured Solirubrobacterales bacterium; assembly: GCA_963740555.1. Taxonomy (GTDB): domain Bacteria; phylum Actinomycetota; class Thermoleophilia; order Solirubrobacterales; family 70-9; genus Mayfieldus. The sequence continues at coordinate 284,167 of CAVUES010000003.1, read as the reverse complement.
CCCGGCATCGAGTAGCCCTCGTTGGCACCGATGAAGACGACCACGGCATCGGGCCGGTCGCTGGCGACCTGGCTGGTCGAGAGCTTTCCCCAGTCGACCAGGGTCGTGTTGGAGATCCCGGTCGCCAGATGGGGATCGCGGATCACGTCGACACCGTCGGGCGCCAGGCGCCGGGCGATCTCGGTGTCGAGCGGGGTCGAGAGCGAGTCGCCGGTGACCAGCAGCGTGTTCAGGGGGCGCTTCTGCGCCGGCAGCTCGCCGAGCTGTAGCGGGTCGAAGTTCTGCGGCGTCGCCGGCGGGACCTTGGCGGTCGGGCGGGAGCTGATCGGCTGGTCGAAGCCGCCGCCGTTGTCGAGGCTGTCGTTGGCGGCGACGACGCTGGTCAGGTTGTCGGCGGCGTCGGCGAGCGGCAGCCGGTCGGCGAGCCAGCCCGCCGGCTTGCCGAAGCCGAGCACGATGTCGCGCCCGATCCCCGGCTTCATCTCCTCGCCGGCGTGGCGGATCGAGGCGCCGGAGAAGAGGATCAGCAGCAGCGAGGTGATCGCGACCGCGACCATCGCCTGGCGTGCGCTGAATAGCCGCAGGCCCTCGTCGTCGAAGCGCCTCATCATGTTGTCGTCTCTTGCGCGTGGGTCGACTGGCATCAGAAGGGGTCCATCTCAGAAGCGGAAGTAGATGAACGGGGGAACGCCGTTGCTGGGGACGGTGGCGCCGACGAAGAGGATAAGGACGGCCAATGCGGCGCCGAGGAGCGCCGGGTTGAGGCGCTCGATCCGCACCTCAAAGCCCTCGGTCGATCGCGGCGGCAGCAGCTGCAGCCCAACCACGATCCCGATCAGCGCCAGGACCGGGAACGTCCACAGGGTTGGCGCGGACCAGACCGCGAAACGCTGGATGAAGTCCCAGAAAAGCGAGATGTTCTGGCTGCGGAAGAGGATCCAGCCGAAGCAGACGAGGTTGAAGGTGACGAAGCCGCGCAGCCAGGCCGGCGTGCGGCGGCCGATCCGACCGTCGATCGCGTGCTCGCTCACCAATCCGGCGCCGTGAAAGCCGCCCCAAAGCACGAACGTCCAGGCCGCCCCGTGCCAGAGGCCGCCGAGCAGCATCGTGATCATCAGGTTGCGGTAGGTGAACAAGCGGCCGCCGCGGTTGCCGCCCAGAGGGATGTAGAGGAAGTCGCGCAGAAATCGCGACAGGGTCATGTGCCAGCGGCGCCAGAAGTCGCGAAAGCCGGTCGCCCGGTAGGGGCTGTTGAAGTTCTGCGGAAAGATGAATCCCATCAGCAGCGCCAGCCCGATCGCGATGTCGGTGTAGCCGGAGAAGTCACAGTAGATCTGGGCCGCGAAGCCGTAGGTGGCCATCAGCGCGTCGGGCGCGTTGTGGGCCTGGGGCACGTCGAAGACCGGGTTGACGATCGTGCGCCCGAGGTAGTCGGCGATCGCCACCTTCTTCACCAGCCCCAGCGCGATCAGCCCCAGCCCGGCGCCGACCGCGACCCGGTCGGGGTCGCGCGGGCTCGCGAGCTGGGGCAGGAACTCCCGCGCCCGCACGATTGGGCCGGCGACCAGATGCGGGAAGAAGCTGAGGTAGACGGCGCAGTCGATCAGCGACGCCGGCTTGACCAGGCGCCGCTTCACGTCGACGACGTAGGAGATCGCCTGGAAGGTGAAGAAGCTGATCCCGACCGGCAGCAGCACGGTCATCAGCGGCACCGGCACCCCGAGGCCGACCGAGTTCAGCGTGTCGTCAACGTCCTGGGCGAAGAACGAGTAGTACTTGAAGAAACCCAGGGCCAAGAGGTCGCCGGCCACCGCCAGGCCGACGATCCACTTCCGCCGCCGCTCGTCCTCGGTCCGGTCGAGCATCACCGCGCCGGCCTGGTTCCACAGCGTCACCCCGGCGAGCAGGAAGCAGAACTTCGGATTCGCCGCCGCGTAGAAGACGTAGCTGGCGACGATGATGAACGGCTTCCAGACCCACTGCCGTGGCATCAGCGCCCAGTTGAGCGCCAGCACGATCGGGAAGAAGAGCCCGAACTGAACGGTGGGGAAGAGCAGTGTGGGAGGCCCTGCTGTTAGCTTGCGATCCCGGTCACCGGGGGGTGCGGCCGGCGATGCTAGATGATCGGATACCGATGAGTACCAGCAGCAGGGGACGAGCAGTAAGCCTCGCGATCCTGGCCGTCGCGATCGTCGCCGCGCTCGCGGTGGCCCTCACGCAGCCCTCCAGCGTCGGTGCCCAGTGCGGCGGCGCGGTGGAGAAGGGCCCACCCCGGAAGGTCGCCCGCCACGTCAACCCCAAGGGCCGGCCGCCGCTCGCGATCGGCGACTCATCGATGCTGCTCGCGGTGCCGAACCTGGCCCGGGCCGGCTACCGCGCCAACGCCCGCGGCTGCCGCCAGTTCACCGAGGGCATCGGCCTCGTGGGGGCGGCAAAGCGCCAGCACAAGCTCCCGCACATGGTCGCGATGGCGCTTGGCGCCGACGCCTCGATCAGCCGCAGCCAGATCGAGCACACCCTGCACCTGCTGGGAGCGAAACGGGTGCTGTGCCTGGTCACGCCGCGCGAGACCGGAGGCGGCTCGGGCAGCGACGCGCAGCACGTGCGCGACGCCGGCCAGCGCCACCCCCACCGGGTGCGGGTCCTCGACTGGGTCGCCTTCAGCCAGGGCCACCCGGGCTGGTTTCAGCCCGACGGCCTTCACCTGACCTTCCCCGGCGCCCACGCGTTCACGAAGCTGTTTAGAAAATGCCTGCCGGTCGCCAAGGCGGGCAAGTTCCCGGCGCCGAAGTAGACAATCCGCCAGGCGTAGCCAGGCACGGAAAATCGGCGATTTTGGGAGCGCTCGACCCCCCGCTATAATGCCGCGCTCCCTGGCCCAGGGTGGCGACCGCAAGTCGCCGCATCTGGGTCGTTTTTGCCGTCGGGGGCCGCATGCCCCCGTTCGTCCCAGAGCAGAGAGGTAGAGCCGTGAGTCGTCAGTCAGTGATCACGCAAGAGGGACTCGAGAAGCTCAAGGAGGAGATCGAGTTCCTGTCGACGACCAAGCGCCGCGAGGTTGCGGAGCGGATAAAGGAGGCTCGCGAGTTCGGCGACATCGCCGAGAACGCCGAGTACGACGACGCCAAGAACGAGCAGGCCCTGCTCGAGCAGCGGATCTCCCTGCTCGAGGAGCGGCTGCGTCGCTCCGAGGTGATCGACGCGAAGGACATCGACACGACGGCGGTCAGCGTCGGTACCACCGTCCACGTCAAGGACCAGAAGTCGGGCGACTCGCAGAAGTTCCAGATCGTCGGCTCGGCGGAGGCCGACCCGACCCTGCAGAAGCTCTCCAACGAGTCGCCGATCGGCAAGGCGCTGATGGGCCACAAGCGCAACGAGGTCGTCTCGGTTGACGCCCCGCGCGGGCCGAAGCGGAAGCTCAAGATCACCAAAATCGAAGCGGCCTGAGCAAGGGCGGCTGCGAAGCGTCGCATCTCGGCCTTCTCGGCCTTGCGTGTCGCTCACGTAGGTTTTGACTACGCTCGCTTTCCCGCTCGGCCTGCGGTGACCGACCTGCTCGGTTCTCGCGCCCTTGTGCCGTCACGTGAACGATCAACCCGACACATCTGATCTTCTGCGCGAGCGGCGCGAGAAGCTCGAGCGCCTACGCGAGTCCGGCCTGGAGCCCTTCCCGCACTCTTTCGCCGATCGCGAGGAGATCGGGGAGGTGCGGCGCGCGCACGAGGGCCTCGTTGCCGGATCGGACACCGAGTCGCGCCACCGGGTCGCGGGCCGGATCGTCGCCCGCCGCGGCCATGGCAAGGCCGCCTTCATCGACCTGCGCGACGCCAGCGGCGAGATCCAGCTCCACGCCCGCGAGGACCTGCTCGGCGCCGACCGCTTCGAGCAGCTGGTCGGGCTCGACCTCGGCGACATCCTCGGCATCGAGGGGGTTGCGTTCGCCAGCAAGCGCGGCGAGCTGTCGCTTCGAATCGAGGGTTGGGACCTGCTCGCCAAGAGCCTGCGCCCGCCGCCCGACAAGTACCACGGCCTCGAGGACACCGAGACCCGCTACCGGCACCGCGAGCTCGACCTGATCGCCAACGAGGGGACGCGGCGGCTGTTCGCGATCCGTGCCCAGATCGTCACCGAGGTTCGGCGCTGGCTCGACGACCACGGATTCGTCGAGGCGGAGACCCCGGTTCTTCAGCCGCTCTACGGCGGCGCGCTGGCGCGGCCCTTCGTCACTCACCACAACGCGCTCGACCGCGACTTCTATCTGCGCATCGCCACCGAGCTGTACCTGAAGCGGCTGATCGTCGGCGGCTTCGACAAGGTCTACGAGCTGGGCAGGGACTTCCGCAACGAGGGCATCTCGCAGAAGCACAACCCCGAGTTCACGATGCTCGAGTGGTACGAGGCATACGCGGACTACAACGACGTCGCGGCGGACTTCGAGCGCTTGGTCGGCGGTGTCGCCCAGCGGGTGTTCGGCAGCCATGAGATCGAGCGCGACGGCCACAAGATCGACCTCTCCCCGCCGTGGCAAAGGGTCACCCTGCGCGACGCGATCCGCGAGCACACCGGCATCGACATCGCCGAGCATCCGACCCGGGAGCAGCTCGCCGCGGCGATGCACTCGGAGCCCGACCCCGAGGAGGGCTGGGGCAAGCTGGTCGACGGGCTGCTCTCGAAGGAGGTCGAGCCGAAGCTGATCCAGCCCACCTTCGTTCTCGACTACCCGGTCGAGATCTCGCCGTTCGCCAAGGCTCACCGCTCCGAGCAGGGCCTGGTGGAGCGCTGGGAGGCCTTCGTCGGCGGGGTCGAGATCGCCAACGCGTTCACGGAGCTCAACGACCCCGACGAGCAGCGCCGTCGCTTCGAGCAGCAGGCCACCGAGCACGAGCGCGGCGACGAGGACACCCAGCCCTACGACGAGGCCTACGTCGAGGCGCTGGAACAGGGGATGCCGCCGACCGGCGGCGTCGGCCTGGGGATCGACCGCCTGGTGATGATCCTGACCGGGGCCGCCAATGTGCGCGAGATCGTGCTGTTCCCGGCGATGCGCAGCTGAGCCGTCGATGGACCCCGAGCAGGGAGAGCAACCGGCGCGGCAAGGACGGGGCGATGCCATCCTGCGCCGCCATGACCGAGCAGTACCTGACCCTCGCGCGGCAGGCCTATGAAGCGTGGAACCGTGGCGACGCCGACTGGCTCCTGGAGCACATGACCGGGGACGTCGATCTGGAGCCGATGCGCGAATACGGCGGCTTCGAGAAGGCCTACCGCGGCCACGACGGCTGGAATCGGTTCTGGAAGAGCTGGCGCAAGGCCTGGTCGAAGATCGAGGTGCGGGTCGAGCGGATGGAGGACATGGGCGAGCACGGGGTGCTTGCCCTGGTCAGGTTCGAGGGAGTGCCGCGAACAGGAGGCGACGAGGTGTCGGTGACCGTCTCGCATTGGTTGAAGTTCCGCGACGGGCTGATCTCGAGCGTCACCGCGATGACGCCGGAGACGGCCGACCGCCGCCGCGAAGTGCGCAGCTGAGAGCGGTTTCACGGGCGGCGCCGGCGCGGCGGGTCCGTGTCATCTACGGACCGAAGAGCCACACCCCCTACGGATGCGGGCGCCGGCTCCAGCACTGACAATCCAAGTGACTGAGCAAACGTACAAATCACAAGCTCGGTATCCGTAGGCGTCGGTCAGGACATCAACCTGGTCGGCGCTTTTGTCGCTGGGCCGGCTGAGGAGGTGGGCGCCCCTGAGGTCCGTGCCCCCTACGGACCGAGAACCCACGTCCCCTACGGATGCGACGGGTCCGCCGACCCGAAAGGATTGGGTTGAAGGCAGTCCACCCGATGTATGAGGAGATGAGGTCCATGCCAGTTGCCGAGAAGAAGTCCGAGAAGTCAGTCGCCGACAGGTCCGTAGAGCTGTCCGATGACGTGCTTCAGGAGATCAAGGACGGCCAGGAGGCCGCGATCGAAGCAGTGCGCGGATTCGTCCGCAGCGTCGACAAGACCCTCGAGGGATCCGAGAGCCCCTCGCAGGCCGAAGAGATCGTCGACTCGGCCCTGAAGATGGCCGACAAGCTGGTCGAGACGCAGTACGACTTCCTGAAGAAGGTCGTCGACAGCGCCGGCAGGTCCCTTGGCGCGTCAAGCACCACCAAGTAGGACCGCGGTCAAATGACGACCAAGGTGCCGGTGCGGGGTCGCCTCCCTGGGTGATCTCGACCGGCGCCACAGGTCGCGCGGTGGCCCGACTGTGACCGATGTCTCGTTGTTGGTACCCGAACCGCGCCTGAAAACCCGCTCATAGCGAGCGTTTACCCCAATCTGGCCGGGCGACGGCCGTGCGTATAATTGTCTCTCGTCGTCCCCTACAGAAACCGGAGGTCAAATCCAATCGGCCCCTCCCAGCCGAGTTATCTGGACTTGACCCCCGGCAATATTGCGTCCCTGAAAGAGCAAATGGCAGGAACTTGGGAGGCGGGGCCTAAGCAAACGACAACCCCTTTGCCGATACTGACCTAACGCGAAAATGTTCGAGAGATTCACAGAGAGAGCCAGGCAGGTCGTCGTCCTCGCGCAGGAAGAGGCCCGCACGCTCAAGCACAACTACATCGGCACCGAGCACATCCTGCTCGGGCTGCTGCGTGAGGAAGAGGGTCTAGCCGCACGCGTTCTGGAATCGCTTGACATAACCGTGGAGCGCGTCCGTGCCCAGGTGGTGCGGATCGTCGGCTCCGGCGAGGAAGTCACCTCGGGTCAGATCCCGTTCACGCCGCGCGCCAAGAAGGTGCTCGAGCTGGCGCTGCGCGAGGCCCTTTCCCTTGGCCACAACTACATCGGCACCGAGCACATCCTGCTCGGCCTGGTGCGCGAGAACGAGGGCGTCGCCGCACGCATCCTGCTCGATTTCGACGCAGACTCCGACAAGATCCGCAACGAGGTCATCCGCATGCTCTCCGGCCCCGGCGGCCGCCGCGCCGGCACAGGCGGCGGGGGCGGGGCCCAGGGCGAGGGCAAGAAGTCTTCGAAGCTGCTCGACCAGTTCGGCCGCAACCTGACCAAGCTCGCCGCCGAGGGCAAGCTCGACCCGGTGGTCGGTCGCGAGATCGAGATCGAGCGGATCATGCAGATCCTCTCGCGGCGCCAGAAGAACAACCCGGTGCTGCTGGGCGAGCCCGGCGTCGGCAAGACCGCCGTCGTCGAGGGTCTAGCTGCCCGGATCACCAAGGGCGAGGTTCCCGAGCTGCTCAAGAACAAGCAGATCTACACGCTCGACCTCGCCGCCCTGGTCGCCGGCTCCAAGTACCGCGGCGAGTTCGAGGAACGCCTCAAGAAGGTGATGAAGGAGATCACGCAGCGCGGCGACATCGTGCTGTTCATCGACGAGCTCCACAACCTCGTTGGCGCCGGCGCGGCCGAGGGCGCGATCGACGCCGCCTCGATCCTGAAGCCGGCGCTTGCCCGCGGCGAGCTGCAGACGATCGGCGCCACGACTCTCGACGAGTACCGCAAGTACCTGGAGCGCGACGCCGCGCTGGAGCGCCGCTTCCAGCAGATCAAGGTCGAGGAGCCCAGCACCGAGGAGACGGTGAAGATCCTCGAGGGGCTGCAAGAGCGCTATGAGCAGCACCACCGCGTCAAGTTCACCCCGGACGCCCTGGAGGCAGCCGCCGAGCTCGCCGACCGCTACATCTCCGACCGCTTCCTGCCCGACAAGGCGATCGACCTGATCGACGAGGCAGCCTCGCGGCTGCGGATCAAGTCGATGAGCGCGCCCCCCGTCTACCGCGATCTCGAGGAGGAGATCGAGCAGACGCGGCGCGACAAGGAAGCCGCGATCGAGGCACAGGAGTTCGAGAAGGCCGCCAACCTGCGCGACCAGGAGCGCCAGCTGAGCCAGAAGAAGCGCGGGCTCGAGGACGAATGGAACGAAGGTGAGAGCGGCGACCGGCCCGAGGTCGACGAGGAGGCGATCGCCGACATCGTCTCGATGTGGACCGGGATCCCCGTCTTCAAGCTGACCGAAGCCGAGACCAAGAAGCTTGTCCGCATGGAGGACGAGCTGCACAAGCGGGTGGTCGGCCAGGAGGTCGCGATCACCGCCGTCTCGAAGGCGATCCGCCGCAGCCGCGCTGGGATCAAGGACCCCAAGCGCCCCGCCGGCTCGTTCATCTTCCTCGGCCCCTCCGGGGTCGGCAAGACCGAGCTGGCGCGCACGCTGGCCGAGTTCCTGTTCGGCGACGAGGAAGCGATGGTGCGCATCGACATGTCCGAGTACATGGAGAAGCACGCTGTCAGCCGCCTGGTCGGCTCGCCCCCGGGCTACATCGGCTACGACGAAGGCGGCCAGCTGACCGAGGCCGTGCGCCGCAAGCCCTACTCGGTGCTGCTGCTCGACGAGATCGAGAAGGCGCACCCCGACGTCTTCAACATCCTGCTTCAGATCCTCGAGGACGGCAGGCTCACCGACGCCCAGGGCCGCACGGTGGACTTCCGCAACGCGATCGTGATCATGACCTCGAACATCGGGGCTTCGGAGATCGCCAAGAACACCAGCATCGGCTTCACGGTGTCGGATGAGACCGGCATGTCCTACGAGGACATGAAGAACCGGATCATGAGCGACCTCAAGAAGGTCTTCCGGCCCGAGTTCCTGAACCGGATCGACGAGGTGATCGTCTTCCACAAGCTGGCCAAGGAAGAGATCAAGGAGATCATCGACCTGATGATCAACCGCGTCCGGGTCCAGGTCGCCGAGCACGACCTGCAGCTCGACCTCTCCGAAGAGGCCAAGGAATTCCTGATCGAAAAGGGCTGGGATCCCTCGATGGGCGCCCGCCCGCTGCGCCGCGCGATCCAGCGCTACGTCGAGGACCCGCTCGCCGACGAGGTGCTCAAGCAGGGCCCGATGGTCTCCGGCTCGACCGTGATGGTCGACCGCGACAAGGCCAAGGCCGAAGACGACGAGCACCCGCTGCGCCTCACGGTCATCCCGCCGACCACGGCGCCGAAGTCCAAGGACGAAGAGAAGGCCGAGCGCGAGAAGGTTGGCGTCGGCGGCGCCAAGAAGGGCGAAGACAACGAGGGCTCCGACGAGCCCGGCCCGGACGAACCGTCAGCCGACGGCGACTCGGGCGAGTAGCTCCAGCCTCAGCCGACCAGCCAGATTGCGCCGTCGCGCAGCTCTACTGGAAACGTCTTCAGCGGTATGGCGCCGGTAGTCGCCTTGACGACCCCGGCAAGCGGTTTGAACGCGCCCTGAGGGCCGCGCACCATCTTGCCGCTGCCGACGTCATAGCGGGCGGCGTGCCACGGGCACTGGAGGCATCCGTCCTCGGTGACCTGCCCCTCGCCCAGCGAGGCGAAGAGGTGGCGGCAGCGGTTGGAGACCGCGAACGGCTTGCCGTCGCTGATACCTACTGCCATGGTCCCGTGCGGTGTCTGCTCCACCACGGCGACCTGTGAGTCTCCGAGCTCGGAGACGGTGACGAGACGGGTGCCGGACTGCTCGGAAGTGCCCACCCGCCGACTATCTCACATCGGCCAGGGGCGGGTGAGTTCCACGCGAGCCTGTCAGCGCGGCACTAGTACGAGCCGATGTCGAGCCGAATCGCGGCGCCGTCCTGCCTCGAGCACCGGAGGATCTGCAAATTCGGCCCAGAGATCCTGCAGGTGAAGTCGAGAACCTGACAATCGGTGCCGTCGAGGCTGCACGTCCCAGCCGTGAGGGTGTTCCAGGTCTTGACCACCTTCCGGGCATGGCCGCAGTCGACCTTGTAGGCATAGATCGGATTGCCCGTGCCGTCAAAGGGCGCAGGGGCGGTGCAACGCGTGTGGGAAGGCTTCGTTGGCTGGGGGGCCGCCTGGGTCTGTCCGCCTGTGAAATGCAGCCACCCCGTGGCCGGTAGGCCGTAGATCTGGAAGCTCCAGTTCCGGACCGGCAACCACATCGTCACGGGGCCTGTGGCGCTGCCGCGCGGAAGGTTCTGATTCAGGGTCAAGATCTTTCCGTTGCCCTTGGGCCCAACGGTTGACTGTTCGACCAGATCCGTGTGACCGGGGGACGCATTTCCAAAGCTGACCACATCTCCGGGACCGATTAGGCCTGCATCCTTCTTCTTGTTCGCGCTCGCTGGGGTGATCACTCTGAATGGAAACCGCCTGCCTTGGTGGTGGGCGATGTAGTAGGCGTAATGGCGAACCACTCGCCAGCCGTTGGTCGGCACACCGGGATCGTTGGCCACGAAAACCACCTGAGGGATGTGGAACTCCTGGTAGAGCCAGCGCTCGACCAGCTCCACGCACTGCCATTCGACGTTGGAGCTCAGCGGACCATGTTCATAGGCACCGAAGTCGCCGGCGGGATCGACCTGAGTCGGACTCAGCTGGCCGCCGGGCCCGCAAGAGATCAAGCCGTGCCAGGTGGGCCCCTTATAGGCGATGGGGCTCAGGTTCTTGTCGCAAACTCCGTTCCACCAACCGGGGGTCTTGACGGGCGGAGGCAGGCCTCCCCCGTTGTCAGAGGACGAGCCGGCACCGGCGCGAGAGTGGGCGGCCCTGTTTGCGATTCCCGGGGTAGGTGCGAGCAGCGCAAGGGCTGCAAAGGCTGCGCCGATGACTAACGCAAGGCAACGGATCCCGCTTGGCTGCCGGTCCGGCGGTTCGAAACGGGGTGAGTCCGACACAGTTCCTCTGACCGCACGCTAGGGCAGGGTTCGGCGCTGGACAACCCCAGTAGTAGGGAAACCGGAGGTTGGCCCTCCACTGCTCCGGAGACAGTCTCGTCGCGGTAGCGCTGAGCAAGCCCGGCGTCGCCGATCTTCCGTCGCCCCGACGCGCGAACATACGTTCGTGCCGGCGGAAGCGACGATCCTGCACGCCGACCTCGACGCCTTCTATGCGTCGGTCGAGCAACGCGACGATCCGCGTCTTCGCGGCCGACCCGTGATCGTCGGAGGGGGCGTGGTCCTCGCGTCCAGCTACGAGGCCCAGGCCTACGGCGTCCGCACGGCGATGGGCGGAGCGCGGGCCCGCCGCCTCTGCCCGCAGGCGGTCGTGGTCAAGCCACGGATGTCGGCCTATTCCGAGGCCAGCAAGGCGGTCTACGAGGTGTTCGAGCAGACCTCGCCGCTGGTCGAAGGCCTCTCGATCGACGAGGCGTTCCTCGACGTCCGCGGAATGGAGCGGATCGCCGGCACCCCCAGGCAGATCGCCGCGCGGCTGCGGCGTGAAGTGCTGGAGCGGATCGGCTTGCCGATAACTGTCGGCATAGCGAGGACCAAGTTCCTCGCCAAGGTCGCCAGCGGCGTCGCCAAGCCCGACGGTCTGCTTGTGGTTCCGCCGCGCGGCGAGCTGGCCTTCCTGCACCGGCTCCCGGTGGAGCGGCTGTGGGGTGTGGGCCCGGTCACCGCCACCAAGCTTCGCGAGCAGGGGATCGCGACCGTCGGCGAGGTTGCCCGGCTTCCCCAATCGACCCTCGTCTCGCTCCTGGGCCGCGCATCGGGCCGCCACCTGCATGCCCTGGCGCGAAACCGCGACCCGCGGCCGGTCAAGGCCCGCCCCCGTCGACGCTCGATGGGGGCCCAGCGGGCGCTCGGCCGTAGACGGATATCGGCTGACGCCCTCGACGCCGACCTCGTCGCGCTCGTCGACCGGGTCACAAGCCGATTGCGGAAGGCACGGCGCAGCTGCCGCACGGTCGTGCTGCGGCTGCGCTTCGACGACTTTTCGCGCGCGACCCGCTCGCGCACGCTGCCGCAGGCGACCGCACAGACCGAGCCGATCCTGGCCGCGGCGAGGCGGCTGCTGAAGAAGGCGACGCCGATGATCGAGAGCCGGGGCCTGACGCTCGTCGGATTGGCCCTCGGCAACCTCGAGGAGGGCGGTGCGATCCAGCTCTCGCTGCCGTTCGGCCGCCGGCCCGCAAGCGCCCTCGACCTCGCCGTCGACGAGGTGCATGAACGCTACGGATCCGCCGCCCTCACCCGAGCAGTGCTCGTCGGCCGCGACCAAGGCCTCAGTGTGCCGCTGCTGCCCGACTGAGGAGACCCGAAGAGAAGGTCGAGCCGGGTCCGATCCTCAGCCGAACTTGCGTGTCACCGCCGCGGCGATTTCCTCGGTAGCGTCCTCCTGGATGAAGTGATTCGCGTCGGGGAGGGTGAGCAGCTCGGCATCCGGGAAGTCGGATTGCCAGCGCGCGACGACCTTCTTCGATCCAAAGGCGCGGTCGCGCATCCCCCAGATCAGCTGCATCGGCTTGTCGCCCAGCGCCCGCGGCGCGCTGGTCGCCAGCTCGCCCAGCCACGGCGTGGCGGCGAGGATCTGGCGCGGGAAGACGGCGACTCCCTGGCGCGCCTCCGGGGTCGGCTGCACGCCCCGGTATTGGTCCATCTCCTCCTCGCTGAGGTCGCGGCTGGTCCCGCTGGGGATCAGCCGCTCGACGAAGAAGTTCTTCTCCAGGATCCGACGCTGAAGCGGGCCGCTCGACATCACCCGGGAGAACGCCTTCATCGCGAAGCGATCGGCGGGCCAGTACCAGGTGTTCATGAACACCAAGCCAGCGATCCGCTCAGGCCTGCCCGCGGCGACCGAGATTCCGATCGGCCCACCCCAGTCCTGGCCCATGACGATGAACCGCTCGAGGCCGAGCTCGTCGACGAGCCCTCCGACCACGCCTGCATGCTCCGCCGGGGTGTAGGTGTAGCCGTCGGGCCGGTCCGAGAGGCCGAATCCCGGGTAATCGACGGCGATGCAGCGGAAGCGGTCGCGCAGTCGGGAGATCACCCCGCGATAGAGAAAGCTCCAGGTCGGGTTCCCGTGGCACATCAGGATCGTCGGGCCCGATCCCTCGTCGATGTAGTGGACGCGATCGCCGTCGATCTCCAGCCAGCGCGACTCGAACGGGAACAGCTGCGGGGACGGGGTGAACTCGACTCTCATCTCACGACCTCCTCCGGTGAGTATCGCCGCCCTTGAGACGAACGGGGGAATGGAGAATCGACTATCGGCACCGAGGTCGATGCCGCTTCACCCGCGCAGGTAGTTCCGGTCGAAGCTGGTCCTCTGGGAAGCCGAGCGGATCAGTAGCGAGCGAAGCGCTTGGTCTCCTCGGCGAAGCCGTCGACCAGCTCGCGCGAGAGGGTTGGGCGCGTCAGCTGGATGGCGGTGAGGAAGTCATCGGTGGTCGCGCGGTAGCCGGCCTTCTCGAAGTGGTCGCGCTCGAAGGCAGCCTGGGCAGCCTTGCGGGCGGCGAACTCGATGTCCGCGGGAGTGAAGAACTCGCTCGCTTTGACAAGCGACTTGACGTCGATGCTCTTGTCGGTTATCTCGCCCACGTATCGGGCCCAGATCAGGCTGCGGGCCTCCGGGTCCGGCGGTCCGACGGGTAGCACGTAGTCGAAGCGGCCGGGGCGCAGAAAGGCAGCGTCGAGGCGACCGACCCAGTTGGTTGCGCACACCAATAGGTGATTCGGCGCCTCGCGCAAGCGAGGGATCTGCTTGAGAAACTCGTTGTTGACACTTGCGCTCACACGCCGATCCTCGTGCCGGATCGAGGCGAGATCCTCGACCTCGTCGACGAACACCACCGCGGAGGACAGATCGAGGATCCCGTCCAGGGTCTCGGCCAGCAGACGCGCCTCGTGCTCGGGGCCTTCTCCGGCAAGCTCTCGCGGCTGGATCTCCACGAACGGCCACGTGAGACGCGACGAGATCCCCTTCGCAAAGGTCGTCTTGCCCGTGCCCGGAGGCCCAAAGAGAACGATCGCCTTCGGCGGCGCAACGGCGTGGCGCGCAGCCAGCTCCGGCTCTTGGAGCGGCAGGATGACCCGGCGCTCGATTATCTCCTTGGCCTGTTCGAGGCCCTTGAGCTCCTCCCACAGGCCGGGGTTGATCGTCCGGCCCCACACCTCGGCGAGCCCGGTCGGCACGGCGGAGACCGCGGGCACCTGGCGCTCCATGTAGACGGCTCCCTCGGCGGGCCGGTAGTCCCAGTTCTGCAATTGAGCCAGCGCATGATCATCCGCGGGAGCGACAGCAGCGATTCTGCGAACGCCCTTGGCGACCAGCCGCTGCTCGAGACCTCCGAGTAAGTCGTCCTCCAGCCCGGAGTCCCCGCCGGTTCCGGTCAGGCAGTTCAGCATGTGGATCCGGCCGATCGGCCCGGATGCGCTGGCAATCGCCACTCCGATCAGCTCGCCTTCGCGTTCCGCGACCAGCGTGGTCACGTCTTCTGTGCCGATCAGGTCCACCGCCTCGTCGATCTTCGGCTCTCCGGGCAGCGGTGCGTCCAAGCGCTCCCACAGATCGAGCAGTCGGCCGAGGTCAGCGCCCTCGTACTCGCGGATCGTGGCTTTCATTGCAAACTAGGATCGCGGAACGTCGCGGCGAGCACAAGCCCCGGTCCAAGCTCATCCGGCCTGAATCCGGTCCCGCGCCTTGGTAGGGCGCTCTCAGGCTGGGGGCAACGCCGCGCTACCTTCCGCTCATAGAGGCGAACGAGCCAGATCAGGCGGAGGAGCTGCAGACGGAGAAGCTGCACACGCCGCCGGAGGCCGAGCTGCGCACGCGCGTCCCCGATCACGAGATCGAGGAGCTGCGCGACGTGCGTTTTTCGATTGGAGTCCGTGGCTACAACCGCAAGCAGGTCGACGAGCACATGACGCGCGTCAACCGGATCCTCGCCGAGCTCCAGATCACCGCCGCACCGGAGTCGGCGATCCGTCATGCGCTCGCGCAGGTCTCAGAGGAGACCACGTCCCTCCTCCAGAACGCCCAGCAGGCGGCGGAAGAGATCACCAACCGGGCGCGATCCGAGGGGGACGAGCTCCGCGAGCGCGCGGCGCAGCAGGCGCGGGAGCAGAGAGACGCCGCCGAACAGGAGTCCCGCCGGTTGCACGACGACGCCGCCGATAAGGTCCAGCAGGTGCGCGAGACGGCGGCTCGGGAGGCCTCGGAGGTCCGAGAGACCGCAGGACGGGAGGCGCGCGAGATGCGCGAGGCCGCCGAGGCGCGTGTCCGCGAGCTGGAGGCCGACGGGCAGGCGATCGCGGGCGAACGTGTCCGCCTGATTGAAGGCCTCCGCGAGCTGACCCGCGGCCTCGAGGCCTACCTCGACGCGGCCGAACGGCGCTATGCCGATGTTGAGTCGGCGCCGCCATCGGCAGAGGAGGCACCACAAGGGGAAGTCTGATCACGATCGACGGCTCAGTCTTCTTAACGGCCGGCGGCTACAACCCGACGCTGACGATCGAGACGGCGTTCCACCTACCTACGCTGAACGCGATGAGCCCTCCGCAGACGAGATCTTGGCGCGGTCGTTTGGCGTATGGGGTCGCCAGCCCAGGAAGTTGCCGGTACGGCGGAGGTCGTCTCCGGGGCGCTTGCTCATCTGGGACGCGGCTTTCTCGAAGAAGCTGGCGTGCCTGATTGGACATCGCCTGTGGCGTATCGGTCAGGTCTCTCCTTGCCTCAGGTCTTTGCCCTGTACCAATCGATGGAAGCCCGCTTGGATCTGGAACGTCAGCAAGACTGATCGTGAGACCGGCTGGCCTACGACAAGCCTTTATGACCTTGCTGAAGTCGGCGGTGAACAAATCCCCCAACGACGAGATCTAACCGGAAAGAATAGATGGCAAAGAATCCTCAACAGCTACCGCGGCAAGCGCCCCGCCCTAAGAAAAAGACCGGCGGAGGGGCGGGGAGCAGGGGCCGCAGAACTTCAAAGAAAAGTGCGGCTCAATAGCCGCCACGCAAAGGTCCGCGGCAGGAGGGTGGTCAGCGTGGTGGCAAGTAGAGGCACGATTCGGGGAATACGGGCGTTGTCGCAATTACCTCGCAAGTCGTAGCCAGTCCGAATCAACGTTGATTTGCAGCAACTTTTACTGATCCGCTGCTCCTCGTAGGCCCGTAGCGACTGGCATCACCGAGGGCCGGATGGCGACCGGCTCGTCGGGGAGACGAAGCCAGTCAACCGCCGTCAAGGAGGACGCAACATGCGCAAGCTCATATTTGTCGCGGCCCTCTGTCGCTCTGCCGATCGGTGTGCCGTTGGCAAGCGGCTCCTCGCATCGCGAGGCACCGTTGACCTCGATCGACCCCACCGGGGACGACACGGACACCTACGCATTCACGGCGAAGGACGCGCCGGGCGATCTGACGATCGTCGGCAACTGGATCCCGTTCGAGGATTCCGCCGGTGGGCGCAGCGCTGAATGTGCGGCCGTGGGAGAGTCTCAATGAGCGTGGCCCTTCTCAGCTTCCACTTTCTCTTTCGTCCACTGGAGGGAGCCGACCACTGGATCGAGGGCTTCTTCGCCGGCGCCCCGTTCCTGTTCGCGCTGCTGATCGCGCTCGTGCTCGGGCTGCGCCACGCAACCGATCCCGACCACCTCGTGGCGGTGACCTCGCTTGTCGCCGCCGACGGTGGCGACGTGCGTGGCGCGGCCCTGCTCGGCGCCTGGTGGGGAGCCGGGCACGCGGCGGCGCTAGTAGTGA
Source organism: uncultured Solirubrobacterales bacterium (assembly GCA_963740555.1). GTDB lineage: Bacteria > Actinomycetota > Thermoleophilia > Solirubrobacterales > 70-9 > Mayfieldus. The sequence continues at coordinate 267,677 of CAVUES010000003.1, read as the reverse complement.
TCGGCGTGCCGCTGATCCTCCTCAAGTCGTCGCCGCCGGGCTGGCTGGAGAGCGGCGCCGAGAGGGTGGTCGGCGTGGTGATCCTGGCGCTGGCGCTGCGGATCGTCGTCAAGTGGGCGCGGGGGGACTTTCGGGCCGGAAAGCACGACCACGACGGCGGCGGTCCGCCCGCCCACCGCCACCTGCGCGAGGGCGACGGCCCGCATCCGCATCGCCGCGTCCGCACCCCGGGCCAGGCGCTGGGGATCGGCCTGCTGCACGGGCTGGCCGGAACCGGCGCCGTGGCGCTGCTGCTGATCGTGGCCCTGCCGAGCAAGATCGAGGCCGCGGCGGCGCTGGCGCTGTTCGCGCCGATGTCGGCGCTCTCGATGACCCTCTGCACGACCGCCTTCGCCTGGCTGCTCACCAGGCCGATGATCGCCCCGCTCTACCGCAACGTGCTGATCCCGGCCTTCGGCCTCTTCGGCCTCATGTTCGGGGTCTGGTACATCGGCCTCGGCTAAGCGCCGAACGGCCCGCACGAGGCGGGCCGTGTTGGGTTGAAACCGGGCCGGTGGGCCCGGTGCGCGAGCCAGTCACCAAATAGTAGAGGCGCGGAACTAGCCGGTCTTCGGCCAGCGGTTACTCTCACCCGATGATCGAACCCGACCACGGATTCAAGGAAGGCCAGGCGGTTTGGGTCGAAGACGAGAACGGGAAGCACCATCCGGGAGTGTTCGTCGGCGAGAACGAGAGTGCGAGCTGGTTCGGCGGCGGCCCGAGCGCCTACGTCGCGCACCCTGAGGCACACCAGGCAGAGGTGGTCTCGATCTTCCGCATCACGCCGAGAGACGAGTAAGAGCCCGCGGGCTTAGTGCAGCAGCAGCTCAGAGCTGAGTGGCAATTAGGCCGGCTGCGGCGACGAGGAACGCAGCGATCATCCCGCCGCCTACCTGGAGCAGAGTGTGCTGGAGGGCGTCCATTCGCGCGTCGAAGCGCTCTTCGAGCCCGTCTATGCGGTGGCCGAGCCCATCGCCGACCCCATCGATGCGCTGCCCGAGTCCGTCGATCCTGGCTGAGAGCTCCGCTCCTTGCGTTTCGATTCGCGCGCCCAGCTCGGTTCGCAGCGAGCGCAGATCGGCGTCGACACGGTCAAAGCCTGCGTCCATCCGCCGAGAGAGGTCGTCCAGTCGCTCGTCGGTCCAGGTAGCCCTGGCGCGCTCGGGGCTCATGGCCGAAGGATAGTGCCGCCTACGTCGCGGAACTCGCGCACTGCTTGACAAGAGCTAGACGCGAGCGAGCTCGGCCGGGGCCAGCTCGGGGACGGCCAGCGGCGCCTCGCTGGCGACGATGTCCTCGAGCAGCTCGCGCAGCTCCGCCATCCGCTTGGCGCCGTAGCGCTTCGCCCAGCGCGCCTCCACCTTCGCGAAGAGGCGGCGGCCGGTGCGCTGAGCCTCTGCGCCGCGGTGGGTGAGTCGGATTAGCTTCGCCCGCTTGTCGAGCGGATCGGGGACCCGTTCGACGTAGCCACGCTCGACGAGATCGTCGATGATCTCGCCCACCGATTGCTTGGTCATCCCGGCGAGGCCCGCGAGATCGGTCAGCCGCATGCCGTCGCCGTGAAGGAAGCGAAAGCAGCAGCCGTGGGTGGGGCGGATGTCGCCGTATTCGGTCGCGTTCAGCTCTTGCCGGAACTCGGCGAACAATGCGTCGGTCGTTGCCTCGAGCAGCCCGGGGAGCGGGACATGGGGGTCGTTGGTGTGTCGCACGTCACTCATCTCTTCGATCAATTAGTCAGGATATCTGATAAGTTCGCCTGAACAGGTGATCTGACAAGGCAACCTGACAAATTGTACTCCAAGGTCAAGAGGTGATGGGAATGGCACGTAAATGGTGGACTCTCGGCGCGGTGAGCGTGGCGACTTTCATGCTTCTGCTCGACATCACGGTGGTGAACACGGCCCTTCCGGCGATCCAGCGCGATCTCGGCGGCAGCTTCAGCGATCTTCAGTGGGTGATCGACGCCTATGCGCTATCGCTGGCGGCGCTCGTGCTCACCGCCGGATCCCTGGCCGACCGATTCGGGCGCCGGCGGGTATTCACCGCCGGGCTCGGGATCTTCTCTGTGGCGTCGCTGCTCTGCGCATTGGCGCCTGATCCGACCTTCCTCAATATCGCCCGTGCCCTGCAAGGGGTGGGCGGAGCGATCATGTTCGCCGTCTCTCTCGCCCTGGTTGCGCAGGAGTTCCCCGCCGGGCGTGAGCGAGGGATGGCGATGGGCATCTACGGCGCCACGATCGGGATCGCCGTCGCGATCGGCCCGCTTGTCGGCGGCCTGCTGACCGACGGGCTCGGCTGGCAGTCGGTGTTCCTGCTCAACGTTCCAATCGGGGCGGCGGCGATCGCCGTCACCGTCTGGAAGCTCGCCGAGTCCCGCGACCCCAACGCGACCCGCGTCGACTGGGCGGGGCTGGCGACCTTCTCGACCGCCCTGTTCCTGCTCGTGCTGGCGCTGGTGCGGGGCAATGACGAAGGCTGGGGCAGCACGACGATCGTCTCGCTGTTTGCGGGCGCGGGCGTCCTGATGGCGGCCTTCACGGCGATCGAGTCACGGGTGAGCGAGCCGATGCTTCCGCTGACGCTGTTCGGGCGCAAGGCGTTCACCGGGGTGCAGCTGGCGGCCTTTGCGGTCTCCGGCTCGATGTTCGCCCTGTTTCTCTATCTGACCCTCTACCTGCAGAACTTCCTCGGCTACTCGCCGATCGGGGCCGGCGTCCGCTATCTGCCGATCACGATCGCCTCGTTCGTCGTCGCGCCGCTGGCGGGGATGGCGCTGGCCCGCGTACAGGCCCGTTACCTGATGGGTGCTGGACTCGCGCTCACAGGCGTCGGGCTGTCGCTGATGGCGGGCCTGCACATGGACTCGAGCTGGACGGCGCTGCTGGCCGGATTTCTGATCAGCGGCATCGGCGTCGGCCTGCTCAACCCCGTGATCGCCGACGTCGCGCTCAGCGTCGTGCCGAAGGAGCGAAGCGGGATGGCGGCGGGGATCAACGACACCTTCCGCCAGGTCGGCATCGCGGTCGGCATCGCCGCCTGGGGCGCGATATTCCTCGGCGTCGGCGCGTCGAAGACGCAGGAGGTCGCCAGCGGCGCGGTCAGCGGTGGCCAGGCTCGAGGCCTGGTCGAGGCTGCCTCCTCCGGCGGGCTGCACCAGGCGCTTGCCGGGGTGCCGGCTCAGTCGCAAGGGCTGGTTCGCAACGCCGCCCAGCAGGGCTTCCTGCACGGGCTGAACGAGATCCTCGTGATGGGCGCGGTCCTCTGCTTCGCCGGGTCGCTGCTCTCGCTGTGGCTGGTTCGCGAGCGCGAGATCGAGCGCGAGACGGTTACCGGCGGCGTGCTCGAGGCCGAGCCGGAGCCGGCACGAGCCTGAGCGATTTCCCCCGCGGCGATTAGTTTTGCCCTGTTCCCCAGTCGGGAACAGGGCAACTAGTCGTTCGCAAGCGAGGAGAATTCGATTGCCTGAGCCGCAAACGCTGATGACCGGCATCTTGTTCGGCGAGCAGCCACGCTGGCACGAGGGCCGGCTCTGGTTCTCCGACTGGGGCACGCAAGAGGTCATCGCCGTCGATCTCGAAGGCGAAAGCGAAGTCATCCTTCGCGCGCCCGCATTCCCGTGCTGCGTCGACTGGCTGCCCGATGGGCGCCTGCTCGTCGTCTCGGCCCGCGACGGCCTTCTCCTGCGCCGCGAGCCCGACGGCTCGCTGGTCACCCATGCCGACCTGAGCGGACTCTCCGACCCGCCGGCGGGGAACGAGCTCGTCGTCGACGGTCGTGGCAACGCCTACGTAAACGGCCCCGGCTTCGACATGATGGCCGGTGCGGACTTCGCCCCCGGAGGCATAGCGCTCGTGACCCCAGATGGCTCGGCTCGCCAGGTCGCCGATGTCATCGCCTTCCCCAACGGCATGCTCGTCACGGCCGACGACTCGACCCTGATCGTCGCCGACTCCTACGGGAAATGCCTGACGGCGTTCGACATCGCCGACGACGGCGGCCTCTCGAATCGGCGCGTCTGGGCGGACCTGGGCGACGGCGTGCCGGACGGAATCTGCCTCGACGCCGAGGAGGCCGTCTGGTACGGAGACGTGCCCAACCAGCGCTGCGTGCGCGTTCGCGAGGGAGGTGAGGTGCTGCAGACGGTCGACCTCGATCGCGGCTGCTTCGCCTGCGCCCTCGGGGGCGCGGACCGCCGGACGCTGTTCATGATCGCGACCGAGTGGAATGGTCCCGCGGGCATGTTCGACGAGCCACGAACCGGGCAGGTGCTGACCGTCGACGCGCCCGCACCGGGTGTCGGTTGGCCCTAGGAACCTCGGGCTCCGAAGCGGCGTGTGATGCTTGTGCGCGTGGGCGATCTGCGCGTGCTGCTGACCGAGGGCTCGAGCCTCAGCTCGCGCGAGGTCGTCAGCTGCCTCGGCCCCGCCGGTTACCACCTCGAGGTGCTCGACCCCGACGCGATCTGCCTCGCGCGCTTCAGCCGTTGGGTGCGAAAGGCCCACCGCTGCCCGCACGCCGGCGCCGACCCTCTGGGATATCTCGAGGCGCTCAATGCGGTGGTCGCGGAGCGGCGGATCGACGTGGTGCTGCCGACCCACGAGCAGGCGTGGCTGCTGGCCAATGCCCGCCCGATGCTGGCCGCGGGGGTGCGCGTCGCGGTCGCCGAGCCGGCCGCATTCGAGCGGGTGCAGAGCAAGGTCGCGTTCGCGCGGCTGCTCGACGAGCTGGGCCTTGCCGCAGCCGGACTGGCGGGTCGTCGAAGGGGCCGACGAGGTGGCGGACCTGCCGTTTCCCTACTGGCTGAAGGCCGCGTTCAGCACCGCCGGCCAGGGGGTTCGGGAGGTCGTCGATGCCCGTTCGCGAGATGCAGGCGCTGCGGGCGCTGATCGGCGATGTCCCCGTGATGGCGCAGCAACCGGCGGCGGGGCAGTACGGCCAGGTGCAGGGCTTGTTCGACCGAGGCCGCTTGATCGCGGTGCACACGAGCGTCCAGCGGCAAAGCGGGATCGGAGGCAGCGCCGCGGCTCGGCTCAGCGTCGATCACGCCATGCCGCGGGAGCACATTGCGGCGCTCGGCGAGGCGCTGTCCTGGCACGGCGGGTTGACGCTCGACTACATGCACGAGGACGGCTCGCCGCGCTACATCGAGTGCAACCCGCGCACGGTCGAGCCTGGCAACGCCGCCGCGAGCGGGGTCAACCTCCCCGAGCTGCAGGTGAAGCTGACGCTGGGCGAGGAGCTGGCCGGACCTACGCGCGTGGGGAAGGCAGGCGTGCGAACCCACGGGACGATCGCCCTGCTGATGGGGATGGCGGCCGGCGGCGGATCGCGTCGCGCCCTGCTCGGTCAGATGCTCGGCGCGATCGCGCATCGCGGCATCTACGCCGACAGCAGCGAGCAGTTGACGCCCGTGCTGCGCGATCCGCCGAGCCTGTTCCCGGCCGCGTTCGTCTCCGCTCCGTCTGCTGCTCTCGCCGCGCCAGGCGGCCGGGATCGCCGGCCGCGCCGTCAGCGGCTACTCGATCGATCCGGCAAGCGTGGAGAGGGTCTCGCGGGCCGCGCAGGCCAAGGTGTCGCGGGGGTGATGTCAGTCGCCCCGACCTAGGAGTTCGCGCCGAGGCAGCGCACCGCGTCTGTCATCAGCTCGACCGCACCGGTTTGGCTCAGGCCGCTGTCCTTGACCAGCGAGCGTGTAGGTTCGCTGCACAGAGCTGTGTAGTCACGAGCGATAAGGAGATCCAGTGGAGCAGCAGACCGTCGACATCCAAGCTTTGAACGGCAATTTCGGGGGCACCGTCGTCGGCCCGACGGCGGAGGACTGGGACCAGGCGCGTCAGGCGTGGAACCTCACGGCCGACCAGCATCCGAGCGCGGTCGCCTACGTCGAGAGCGCCGACGACGTCGCCGCGGTTGTCAACCACGCCCGCTCGAACAGCCTTGGCGTCGCCGCCCAGGGAACCGGTCACGGCGCCGGCTCGCGGGGGCCGCTCGACGGATCGATCCTGATCCGGACCGAGCGCATGAAGGGGATCGAGATCGATCCGGGCGACCGCACCGGACGCTACGAGGCCGGGGTCCTGTGGATGGAGGCCAACCCAGCCGCCAACGAGCATGGCCTCGCGAATCTCTCTGGCTCGGCGCCGGACATCGGGATCGTCGGATACACGACCGGCGGCGGCTTCGGATGGATCGCGCGCAAGCATGGCCTCGCCTGCAACAGCGTGCGCGCCTTCGAGGTGGTGACCGCCGACGGGCAGAAGCGCCGCGTCGACGCCGACAACGACCCGGACCTTTTCTGGGCGATGCGCGGTGGCGGCGGCAGCTTCGCGATCGTGACCGCGATCGAATACGACCTCGTCGAGCTGCCCGAGGTCTTCGCCGGCAGCGTGATCTATCCGGCCGACGAGCGCTCCGCGGAGATCATGCACAGCTACATCGAGTGGGCAGGAAGTGCCCCCGACGACGTCACCTCGATCGCCCGCTTCCTGCAGCTGCCGCCGCTGCCGCAGATCCCGGAGCCGCTCCAGAACCGGCCGCTGATCACCCTCGGCGCGTGCTACGCGGGTCCGGAGTCGGAGGGCGCCAAGCTGGTGGCCCCGATTCGCGAGCTGGGAGAGCCGGTCATGGACACATTCCAGACGATGCAGACGAAGGGGCTCGCCGCCGTACACATGGAGCCCGAGGAGCCGGTCCCCGGATTCGTCGACACCGTGTCACTGGGCGAGTGCCCGAAGGAGGCGATCGATGCGTGGATCGAGGCGACGGGCCCCGACTCCGGTTCGCCGCTTCTGTCCTCGGAGTTTCGCCAGTGTGGTGGTGAGCTCTCAGCCCCGGCCGAGGATGGCGGAGTCCTTTCGCACCTCGATGCCGAATACGTCTGGTGCGGCATCGGCCTGTCGATGACGCCGGAGATGGGTGGGGAGATCAACAGCCACCTCGATGCGACGACGAAGGCCCTGGAGCCATGGTCGACGGAGAACGGGTACTTCAACTTCGCCGACCGGCCCAGGGGGATCGAGAAGATCTTCGCCGCCGAGACGCTGGATCGGCTGCGCGACGTGAAGCGCCGCTACGACCCCGACGGCCTGATCGCCGGCAACCACAACATCTCGCTGGCCTGAAGGTCTCTTTGGCCTGAGCATTCACGGGCGGCGCGTCGGGCCCAACCCCGGCGCGCCGCTACCGTTTCGGCTGTGAGCGACCTCGGAAAGGCGGCGATCGGCACCTGGAGCGGCGGGCGCTTCCTGCGCTTCGGCGAGAAGATCGACGAGGAGCGCCTGGCGGCGCTGCTGCGTCCCGGAAACGGCATCGAGACGCTTCTGACCGCCGACGTCTACGGGGAGGGTGAGGCGGACCGGCTGCTCGGGGGGGCGCTCGCCGGCGTCGCGCGTGACACCTACAGCCTGGTCGGCGCCGTCGGCCACGACTTCTATGAGGGCGAGCGCGACGGGCCGCGCGGCTTTCCCCGCTTCACCGACCCGCGGCTGCGCGGGCCCGACGGCTACTCCGACTACCTATGGATGGCGACCGAGCGCAGCCTGGAGCGGATCGGCGTCGAATCCTTCGATCTCCTGCTGCTCCACAACCCCGACCGCACCGGCTACAGCAGCGAGGTCGTCTGGGACGGGATGGAGACGCTGCGCCAGGCGGGATTGACGCGCGAGATCGGCGTCGCGCCCGGGCCGGCGAACGGGTTCACCCTCGACCTGATCGACTGCCTGGAGCGCTTCGGCGAGCGGATCGACTGGGCGATGATCATCCTCAACCCGCTCGAGCCCTGGCCCGGTGAGCTTTGTCTCGACGCCGCGGCGCGAAACGGCGTCAAGGTGGTCACCCGCGTGGTCGACTACGGGGGCCTGTTCTGGGACGACCTGTTGCCCGGCGCCGAGTTGCCCGGCGGCGACCACCGGGCCTTCCGGCCGGCCGGCTGGATCGAGGCCGGGCGCCAGAAGCTGGAGCGGATCCGCCCGATCGCCGAGGCCGCCGAGCTGACCCCGATCCAGCTCGCCTGCCAGTGGAACCTCGCCCACGAAGCGGTCGAATGCGTGGTCCCGACCCTGATCCAGGAGGCCGGGCCGGACGCGCGGCCGATCGAGGGAAAGCGCGACGAGCTGGCCGCGCTGCCGGCTGAGCAGAAATTGAGCCCCGACCAGGTCGCCGAGATCCGCGCGGTCGGCGACAACAGCGGCTCCATGGCGCTGAAGGGCGCCAGCCCCGACCACGAGGGCGAGGAACGCCCCGACCGCTGGCCGCTCAGCGCCGAGCTGGGCGAAGTTGCAGAGCGTTGGGGGATCGACCCGCGGCGCGACCTTGTCGAGCGCGTGGCGGGTGCGCCGAGTTAGCTCCTGGCCGCTAGCGCCAGGCGAGCTTCCACGGCCAGGCCGGGAAGCCGTTGCGGCCCAGCGGCCAGAGCGGACGGCGGACCTGGCCGCCGGAATGCTCGTGCACGGGCAGGCGCAGCTGCAGGTGGCTGGCGGTGATCGAGAAGGTGCCGTTGGAGGGCCGCGCGAAGGGGGCGTCGCGACCGAGCAGCTGAAGCCTCGCCACGTGGCCGGCGGCGAAGTGCCAGCCGTTGGGATGGAGCTGGAAGACCGCCGCGTGGGTGCCATCCCTGGGCCGGAACGTCCCCCGATCGATGAAGCTCTCGGTGCCGTTCGGAGCCACGTCCCAGAGGCGCGCGTCGACCTGGGCGTTGGAGCTGGAGACGTTGAGGCGCGCGATCACCGTCGGCGATCCGACCAGGGTGTAGCCGTTGCCGGTCGCCGCGCCGGCGTTGTAGGTCGCCGTGTTGGGCTCCGGCGTAGCGGGCTCGGAGACGCAGCCCTGGTGGGCCAAGGAGGCGGGCGTCGGATCGAGGTCGGCGGCGATCGCGGGATTGCCGCCGACGCCGGTGAAGGTCTGCGGTGCCGCCGAGTCGAGGCGCACCTCGCCCGGATGCTGGCCGCGCCAGGTGTTGGAGTTGAACGGGCCGAGCATCGTGCTGCCGCCGCAGGCCTGGGTGTAGGTGCGGACGTTGAGGTTGGGCGCCGGGCCGGAGCCCTTCAGGTAGTGGTCGAAGAACTGCGGCTCGAGGTTCGCGAGGTCGGGAGTCGTGCCGCTGAGCGGCGCCCGCGGGTGCCCGGGGCCGGCGGCGAAGAGGACCGAGAACCTCGCGAACGGGAAGCGGGCCAGCACCTTGTTGCGGTAGCGCAGCGTCTCGTCGGCGGGGAAGAGGTCGTCGAGCCAGGAGTTGTAGGCGAGGATCGGAGCCGGAGCCTCGCGCTTCCACCAGGGCAGGCTGTTCTGCAGGTAGTAGGCGGAGTGGAACTGCTGGATCTGGGTCAGCAGGTCGTGCGCGGCCGCGTCGTCATAGGGCTCGCCGGCGTTGATGCGGGCAAACCAGCCCGTGACATCGGCGCTCGGGTCGACCCCGACCGGCGCGTAGAAGCCGGAGCTGAGCCCGAGTCCGTAGAGCAGCGACTGGTAGGACTGCTTCTCGACCCCGATCCGGTCGCCGTAGGGGTTATGGACCAGGTAGTCGAGCGTGTTGCCGTTCGGCTGCAGGGCGTTCGAGAGGTCCGACCAGCCCCAGAGGGGAAGCGCCGCCGCGATCCTCATCTGCTTGCCATGCGGGCTGCGCCAGGGGACGAAGGTGCCGTTCGGTAGCTCGACGCGATCCTTGAGTGTCGCCAACAGGTAGCTGATGCCGCCGCCGTAGGAGACGCCGGTGACGCCGATCTTCTGCGGCTGCACGAGGTTCAGGTCGGCGAGCTCGCCGGCCAGCGTCTGGGTGTCGCGAGCCTCATAGCGGGCGTCGTCGAGGTGGATCCAGCCCTTCGCGCAGCCGGCCGGATCGGCGGCGCGCGAGGGGGCGGTGCCGCAGGAGTTGCCGAAGCCGCGGGCCGTGTAGGACATCACGACGTAGCCCTGGAGGGCGAGGTTGGGGTCGGCGCCGGAGCCGTTCTTGTCGCCGCCCCAGCCGTGGTGGAAGGCGATCAGCGGGAAGGGGCCCCGCTGGGAGGCGGGCGGCACCCAGACGTTGACGTCGAGCGGCACGCCGTCCCAGCTGTGAACGCGATGCGCGGTGTCGCCGACGCAGGCCTGGACGCCGTTTGCCTGGGTCGTGCAGGGGATGCCGAGCACGCTGGAGACCTGGGCGGCCGAGGCGGCGGGCGCCAGAAGCAGCGCGAAGGCGAGCAACGTGAGCCCGAAACCTACGAGCGTCAATAGGGCGATCCCTGCCCAGGAGGCCACTCTCCTCATCAGGCCGGCGATCCTATTACAGGCCAGAAGCCCGAGCTCGGGCTTTCTTTCAGTAATGGGTAACGGGGTCGAGCAGGTAATGGGGGTGAGTGGCGTCGGCAGCGCTCCTTACATTCAACGGGTGGCCCGTCACGAAGCCCGCTACATCTGCCAGCAGTGCGGCCAGGTCTCGCTGACCTGGACCGGCCGCTGCCCCGGCTGCGGCGAGTGGAACTCGCTGGTCGAGGCGCGCCAGAGCTCCGGCGGATCGAAGCGAAGTCGTTCCGCGGCGGGACCGAAGCCGACCCGGCTGCGCGACGTCGAGCCGCCGACCGAGGAACGGCTGCGGACCGGGATCGGCGAGCTCGACCGCGTCCTCGGCGGTGGCCTGGTGCCGGGCTCGCTGGTCTTGCTCGGCGGCTCGCCGGGGATCGGCAAGAGCACGCTGACCGGGATGGCGCTCGCCAACCTGAGCGGTGCCGGGCGCGACGTGCTTTACGTCTCCGGCGAGGAGTCCGCGGCGCAGGTGCGGCTGCGCGCCGAACGGCTCGGCGAGCCGGCGCTGGAGGTCCCGGTGCTGGCGGAGGCGCAACTCGAGCCGGTGCTGGCAGCGCTGGAGGCGGAGCGCCCCGACGCCTGCGTGATCGACTCGATCCAGACCCTGCACAGCGCCGACATGACCGGTGCCCCCGGTTCCGTCGGCCAGGTGCGAGAGTCGGCGGCGGCGCTGGCCGAGGTGGCGAAGCGGTGCGGCATCGCGCTGATTCTGGTCGGCCACGTGACCAAGGACGGAAGCCTTGCGGGACCGCGGGTTCTCGAGCACGTCGTCGACTGCGTGCTGCGCTTCGACGGCGAGCGCGAGCGCACCTACCGCACCCTGCGGGCGCTGAAGAATCGCTTCGGGGCGACCAGCGAGGTCGGCGTGTTCGAGATGCGGGCCGGGGGCCTGACCGAGGTCGCCGACCCGTCGGCCCGCTTCGTCGAGGAGGCGACCCGCGAGCCTGGCTCGGTCGTTCTGCCGGCAATGGAGGGCAGCCGCCCGGTCCTGGTCGAGGTGCAGGCGCTGGTCGCCGCGAGCGAGCTCGAGTCCCCGCGCCGGGTGGCCAACGGGATCGACCGCAACCGGCTCAGCCTCGTGCTCGCGGTGCTCTCCCGCCATGCCCGGCTGGGGCTCGGCAAGGCCGACGTGTTCGTCAACGTCGCCGGCGGCGTGCGGGTCGACGAGCCCGGCGCCGACCTCGCGGTGGCGATGGCGGTCGCCTCCGCGCATCGCAACCAGCCGCTGGTAGCGGGCGTCGGAAAGCCCTTGGCGTGTTTCGGCGAGCTCGGCCTCACGGGCGAGCTGCGCTATGTCGGCCACCCGGACCGTCGGGTCGCCGAGGCGCGCAAGTTCGGCCTCGGCCCGGTGATCGGACCGGCTGGCGGCGAGAAGCTCGCTGGGCTCGCCGCCCACGCGACCCTGCGGGCGGCGCTGCGCGCGGCGCTCGGCAAGCGCAAGCCGGGCGAGGACGACGCCGAGCTTCGCGAAGTCGCCTAGGGCCGCCGGCTTGCCACCCGGCAAGCGATACTGGCGGCGATGGCGATGAGCAATCGCCCGTTTCGAGATCACGGAGCTCGACGAGCGCCAGGAGCTGCTCGGCGGCTCCGAATAGCCGGCGGCGCCCAACTTCCGTCCACCGGGTTTGGTGCCTGTGATAAACCGGGCCCGGTGAGAAGAGCAGTTTTCTTCTTCGTTTCGATCGCTGCCGCGGCGGCGATGAGCCCGGCGACGGCGTCGGCGACCATCACGGTCGCCAACACCAACGACAGCGGCGCAGGCTCGCTGCGCCAGGCGATCACCGACGCGGCTCCCGGTGAGACGATCCTCGTTCCGGCCGGCACCTACACGTTGACCAGCGCCCAGCTTTCGATCGCCAAGAGCCTGACGATCTCCGGGAATGCCGCCAGCGACACGATCATCCGCGCCGGCGGCGCCTTCCGCGTCTTCGGGATCAGCGGCGCGACCAGCAACGTCACGATCAGCGGGGTGACCATCCGCGACGGCTCGCTGGTCACCGGTTCCGCGCTCGGAGGCGGGGTGATGGACCAGGATGCCACCCTGACCCTGCAGGACGACGTCGTCGCCAACAACAGGGCGGTGGCGGATGGGAGCTCGGGCAATCCCGGCGGGACCGCATTGGGTGGTGGCGTATACATCGCCGGGGCTGGGACGTTCGCGATCGTGAACAGCAGCGTGAGCGGCAACCTCGCCAGTGCCGTCGGAGGCAGCGGAAGCCACGGCGGCGTGGTCGAGGGAGGTGGTCTGTTCATCAACGTGCCGTTCACGATGACCAGCACGACCGTGGACGGGAACACCAGTGACGGCCGTGGCGGCCAGGGCCCCTCGAACGCCAGCCAGACCGGCGGAGTCGTGCAGGGTGGCGGCGTCTTCTCGGTCGTGAATTCCTCCCCTCCGCCCACGCCGCTGCGCGGCAACGCGATCTACGAAAACGTCGCCGATGCCTCCGCCGGCCCCGGCGGCACAAACGGTGGATCCGCGGAGGGGGCAGGCATGTACCTGGTCAGCAACGGAGGGACGGTCAGCATCGCCAACACGACGTTTGCCTCGAACACGTCCCGGTCGCTTGGGCCCACCGGCGCCGCCGAGGGCGGGGGGTTGTGGATGATCAACAACAACATCACGGAATCCATCGCGGTGACCAGCCTGACCCTGAGCGGGAACACGGTTGACGGCGTCGGCCCGTCGACCGATGGGGGAGACCTCTGGCTGAGCGCCAACCATTCGATCAACTTCGCCAACACGATCGTGAGCGCAGGAGTCGCGCCCGCCGGATCGGAGAATTGCCACCCGGGGGGGTTGACCTCGCTCGGTCACAACCTGGACAGCCTCGACCAGTGCGACTTCCACTCCGCCGGTGACCTCGTCAACACGAACCCTCAGCTTCTGGCACTGGCGGACAACGGCCGGCCGACGAAGACGCTCGCCCTGGCGCCCGGCAGCCCGGCGATCGACAAGGGGGCCAGCCTCGGGCTGACCAGCGACCAGCGAGGCGTGATGCGGCCGATCGACTTCCCGTCGATCCCCGACTCGACCGCTCCCGGTTCCGATGGCGCGGACATCGGAGCATTCGAGCTTCAGCCGTCCAACGAGATCACGCTCGGCAGGCTGAAGCGAAACAGGCGTAAAGGGACGGCGATTCTCTTCGTCAGCGTGCCGCTCCCCGATGCCGGCTCCCTGACGCTCTTCGGCAAGGGCGTCAAGCGCCAATCGAAGCCAGTCGCCGACACGGGGCTCGTGAAGCTGAAGGTGGTCGGCAAGCGCAAGGTGCGCAAGGCGCTGCGGCGGCGCGGCCGGCGCAAAGTGCGGATCAAGGTCACCTACACGCCGACCGGCAACAGTCCGCACACCGCGTCGCGGACGGCGAAGCTGATCCGCAAGCGGGCCCACCGCAAGCCCTCGCACGGCTAGAGCTGGACGCCGGCCCGTAGTTCACGGCCTGCTGGGCGGAGCCGCACTGACGGTCGACCCGGCGAGATACTCGGGGCAATGTCGGAGCAGAACGTCGAGATCGAGCGCTTCGTCGAGGCGCCGACCTCGCGGTCGCGATGGCGGTCGCCTTCGCGCATCGCAACCAGCCGCTGGTGGCGGGCGACGGAAAGCCCTTGGCGTGTTTCGGCGAGCTCGGCCTCACGGGCGAGCTGCGCTATGTCGGCCACCCGGACCGCCGGGTCGCCGAGTCGCGCAAGTTCGGCCTCGGCGGTGATCGGACCGGCTGGCGGCGAGAAGCTCGCTGGGCTCGCCGCCCACGCGCCCCTGCGGGCGGCGCTGCGCGCGGCGCTCGGCCGCGGAAGTGGGGCCGAGGCGGACGCACAGCTGAGCGAAGCGGCCTAGCCGCTACACCGAGCCCGCCAGGGGCTCAGGATCGTGCGCGGTGGCCGCCTGATCCAGGCTGGTCGTGCCTTTCTTGAGGTCTCCCCTAGGGCGTCGATATGAAGGCATGGCTACGGACGGCCAGAGAAACCGAGCCATTCTTGCGTTGCCGTCACCTGGCGACGACGAGCGCACCATGGCGCTCTTGCTGGGGGCGCTGTTCATCGCCGCAGCGGGGCTGGGAGCGTTCACGCTCCTGCTCCCTCACCCGCAGCAGTTCAACGACTCCGCCCTGTACAGCAATTGTGCGATCGCTTTCGTAGCCGGTGTCGCGTTCGTCGCAGCGGCGCGGAGGCTGCCGAAATGGTCGCTTCTGATCGGCGTCGCGTTCGGGTCGCTGGCGATCACCCGGGCGATCTACTACAGCAACGAGGCCAACACCTACTACTCGTTCTTCTATCTCTGGGTGACCCTCTACTCCTTCTACTTCTTCGGGCGCTTTCGGGGCTTGGTCGAGATGGCGGTAGTCGGCGCCGCCTATGCCTGGGCACTGACCCAGATCGACGGCGGCACGCCGGTCAGCACCTGGGTGATGACGATCGGTTCGCTCATTGTGGCCGGACTTCTCGTTGACCTGCTCGCACGGCGGCTGCGCGATCAGGAGGCTCAGTCCTCGAAGCAGGCCAGCGCACTTGCAGTCGTCGGCTCGGTTGCACACGAGCTGGCGCTGCGCACCACCGCCGAGTCCGCCGCACTCGGGATATGCGAGGCGGCCGCCGAGGTGACGGGCGCCAGCGGAGCCGCCGTCTGGCAGCCGACATCAGGCGCCAGCGGGCTCGAGGTGACGGCGGCCACAGAACCCGAGCTCGTGGGAGCCGTGGTCCTGTTGATCGGGGAGCCGTCGGGTGCCATACACGCCTTCAACACGCGCAAGCCCTACTTCGTGGCCGACGCGCCGCAGAGCGCCGAGGTCAATCAGGAGCTGGTGGAGAAGCTCGGCGTGGCCTCGATCCTGTTCCAGCCGATCATGCGCGACGCGAGCCCTATCGGCGTCCTCAGCATCTACTGGGACGAGCCGGTGCCCACCCTCCCGGAGGACGTGGACCAGGTGGTCGCCCTGCTGTCCGCGGAGGCCTCGATCGCGATCGATCGCGCCGAGCTTCTTTCCCGCCTCGAGCGGGCGGCTCGCACCGACGATCTCACCGGCCTTCCCAACCGGCGCGCCTGGGACGACTACCTGGCGCGTGAGCTGGCTCACGCCAAACGCCTCGGCACGCCGATCTGCGTTGCGATGCTCGACCTCGACCATTTCAAGGAGTACAACGACCGTCACGGCCATCAGGCCGGGGACAGGTTCCTCAAGGAGGCCGCGGCGGCCTGGCAGACGAGGATTCGCGAGACCGATCTGATCGCCCGCTACGGAGGCGAGGAGTTCGCCATCGCCCTGATCGACTGTCAGCTGTCGGAGGCAGCGGAGATGCTCGAGGTATTGCGCCGGCAGACGCCGGAGGGCGAGAGCTCCTCGGTTGGGTTGGCGGCCTGGGTCGGGAGCGAAAGCGAAGTCGAGCTGCTCACCCGGGCGGATCAGGCCCTCTACGAAGCGAAGCGCACGGGACGCGACAAGGTGATCCTCTCCTAGCCAGGGCCCAGCAGCTCGTCGAAACTGCGGTCCAGCCCGGCCGCGAGCCGATCGAGGCTGTGCAGGTGGGTGGGGTCGGTGCAGAGCCCGACGCCCATGGTCCCGGCGCAGGAGATCGCCGTGACCCGCAGCGCGTGGCGGTCGGCGGGCTCGGCGATCGAGTAGAGCTCGCGCACCGGCCGCCCCATCACGTAGATCCCCTCACGCGGGCCGGGCACGTTTGAGACCGCGAGGCTGAACTCGTGCGGGCTGGAGGCGAGTCGCACCCCGGCGCGACCCAGCGGTCCCAGGTGGGCGAGACCGTGGAAGAACGAGTACAAGGCCTCCGCGTCGTGATCCTCCTTCGCCGTCTCGGCCTCCGACGTGATCCGCACCAGACGCAGGTCGGGGTCGTCCTGGTCGCAGGGAAGGTCCAGGAAAAGGAAGGAATCGCGGTTCGCAACGTCGGTGCCCTCGTCGGGCCGGTGCAGGCTGACCGGGACCTTGACCCGCATCGGATCGAGCGGCAGCCGCTCGTCCTCGAGCCAGTGGCGGACGCCGCCGGCGACGGCGGCGAGCAACAGGTCATTGATCGTCACATGGACGCCGAGCGTCTCGCGCTTCTCCAATTCGACGCGCTTCAACTCCTCCAGCGGCCGGCTCACGAAGGCGACCTCGCGATCGCCCGAGATGTGCTCGGCGAGGGGCGAGTCGCCGGGCACGGGTCGCAGCTCGCGCCGCAGCGCTCCGGGCAGCTCGGTCAGGCGTCTCGCGGAGCTGGCCAGGCGCCGGGGGTGACCAACTGTGCGGGCGCCCTCCAGCAGCCTGCCCCCGACCGCCGAGCTTCGATACGCGATCCCCCCCGTGAGCATTCCCCGGCGCCCGGGCGTGCTCTCGGGAAGCCAGGGGGGACCTGGGTCCTCGACCGGCGCCGATTCCTGGTCCCAGAGCATCTGCGCCCCGAGCTTGAGCGCCGTCATCCCATCGGCCATCGCGTGGTGGATGCGCCAGACGATCGCCGTCGTCCCGTCGTCGAACGGGCCGATCAGGTCCATGTGCCAGAGCGGGCGCGAGTGGTCGAGCCTTTGCGACATCAACTCCGCGACCATCGCCTCGAGCGCCTGGTCCGCGGCCTTGGCGGTCACATGGGCGGCGATGTCGAAATCCGGGTCGTCGACCCAGACCGGCGGCGCCAGTCGCAGCGGGGTCTGGGCGACGCAGCGCCGCGCCCGCGGCGCCCGCCAGAGGCGGCCGTCGACGTGGCGGCGCAGCTGCTCCAGATCGGGCGGGCCGTCGGGTCCGGGAATCAGCAACAGCACCTTGCAGGTGTGGCCGGTGATCGTCGCCGACTCGAGCTTCAGGATCGCCGCGTCGTCGGAGCCGAGACGATCGAACGAGATCACAGTGGGCAGATTGACAGTTGGGGTCGCGGCATAGGGACTACTCGGTAGTGGCGACGAAGCCAACTTGACAAGCCTCATTCCGAGCTGTCCAGTGAGGATTCGTCGCTCCGCATTTGCAGGCAGTCTTTGTCATCCTCATTGGTATGGCGTCGCTGTCCGGGGATGAGCTTCAAGAGCTTTCCGACCGGCAAGATCCTCGGCTTCTCAGGGCCCTCGACATGGTGGCACCGGGGACGGCTCTGCGCGAGGGCATCGACAACATCGTCCACTCGCGGACCGGCGGCCTGATCGTGATCGGCGACCCCGAGGACATCTCCTTCCTGTTCTCGGGCGGGATCAAGCTCGACGTCGACTACACGCCGGGGCTGCTCTACCAGGTGGCGAAGATGGACGGCGCGATCGTCCTCAACACCGAAGCCACGACGATCGCCTGGGCCAACGTGCAGCTGATGCCCGACCCCACGATCCTCTCTTCGGAGACCGGGACCCGGCACCGCACCGCCGAGCGCGTCTCCAAGCAGACCAGCGCCCTGGTGATCGCGATATCGCAGCGACGCGACGTCGTCTCCCTCTACGTGGAGGGGACCAAGTACATCCTTCAGGACATCCCCGCCGTGCTGGCGAAGGCAAACCAGGGCCTCGCGACCCTCGACAAGTACCGCGCCCGCCTCGACGGGGTTTCCTCGCGCCTCACGGCGCTCGAGTTCGAGGGCGGCGGCGTCCTCTACGACGTGCTCGCGGTCCTGCAGCGGGCCGAGATGGTGACCCGGATGGCGGTCGAGGTGGAGCGCTACATCGTCGAGCTGGGCACCGAGGGACGGCTGATCGAGATGCAGCTCGAGGAGACGATGGTCGGCGTGGCCGCTGACAAGACGGCGCTGGTGCGCGACTACAGCGTCGAGGACTCGGAGGAGAACCTGGCCGCTGTGCTCCAGACCCTCGCCCACCTTCCCCACCAGGACGTCCTCGACTTCGGTCGCCTCGCCGAGATGCTCGGCTACGACCGCAAGATGAACACACTCGACTTTCCGGTCGCGCCGCGGGGCTACCGCGTGCTCGGCCACATTCCACGGCTGCCAAGGCTCGTGGCCCAGAAGATCATCCAGGAGTTCGGCGGGCTGCAAGAGGTGCTCGCCGCCTCGAACGCGGAGCTGGAGGCCGTCGACGGCGTCGGCGAGACCCGGGCAAAGGACATCCGCGAGGGCGTGAGGCGACTCCAGGAGGTCGACCTGGTCGACCGTTACTTGCAGAGCTGACGGACATGCGTGCCGTCATAGATGAGGAGGAAGCAATTCCGACACTAGAAGAAGAAGCGACAGAAGAAGCGATAGAGACCGGCCTCGAGGAGGACATCGAGTACGTCTGTGATTTCGAGGAGGGCGACAAGGTTGTCTACCCCCACCACGGGGCCGGTGTTGTTCTCAAGAAGCAGACCAAGGAGCTGATGGAGATAAAGCGGGAGTACCTCACGATCAAGATCCTCCACAACGAATTGACCGTGATGGTTCCCTGTGAGAACGCGGGCAAGGCTGGCCTGCGTCGCGTGATCGACGAGGACGACGTTAAAAAGGTGATTGGCGTTCTGACCGACGACGTGTCGGACATGCCCAAGAACTGGAATAGGCGCTTCAAGTACAACCGCGAGAAGATCAAGACCGGCGACGTGTTCGAGCTCGCCGAGGTGGTCCGCAACCTCGCCATCCGTGAGATGGAGAAGGGGCTCTCGACCGGCGAGAAGCAGATGTACACGCGGGCAAAGAAGATCCTCGCGTCCGAGTTCATGTACGCACTTGAGAAGGACGAGGAAGGCGCCGAGGAGTACCTGGACGAGCTGCTGGAGGAGCGCTTCGCCGCCAAGGCGACCGCCTGACCATTCAGCGGCAGCGATAGTCGCGGCCGCCGGCTCCGGAGACAGGCTCGGAGCCGGCGGCCCGAAGGCCTTGGTCGAGCTGGCCGGGCGGCCGCTGCTCGACTGGGCGCTCGATGCGCTGCGCGCGTCGCAGCGAGTGAGCGAGATCGTCGTCGCCGCTCCCGCCGGTCACGTCGACGAGCTGGCCGGGGGCGATTACGCGGTCGTCGCGGGCGGCGACACCCGGTCGGAATCGGTGGCGGCGGCGATGGAGTCGGTGGACGCCGACGTGGTCGTCGTCCACGACGCCGCACGCCCGCTGGTCACCGCGGAGCTGATCGACGCCGTGATCGACGACCTGCTCGACGACCCCGACGCCGGCGCCGTTGTCGCCGCCGCGCCCGTCACCGACACGATCAAACAGGTGGCGCGGGGGATGGAGGTCGATGGAACCCTCGACCGCTCGAGCCTCTGGGCGGCGCAGACGCCGCAGGCGTTCCGCGCCGAGGCGCTGCGCGAGGCGCTCGCCTCGACCGGTCTGCTGGCGCAGGCGACCGACGACGCGATGCTGGTCGAGCGGCTCGGCGGCCGGGTGCTGCTCCACGAGGCCCCCGCCGAGAACCTCAAGGTGACGACGCCGCTCGACCTGCGGATCGCCGAGCTGCTGCTCGCCGAGCGATAGGCGCGATCGGGCGCATTCCTCTCACCACCGCTAGCTTTCAGTCGATGGACGATCCTCAGCAGCTCGCCGACGGCATCGTGCGCCTCGGCACGCCGATCGTCAACTGGTATCTGGTCGCCGACGACTCCGGGGTCACGGTGGTAGACGCCGGCGTCGCCGGCTTCAGCGATCAGCTCGAGCCGGGGCTGAAGCTGCTCGGCCGCTCGCTGGACGACGTTCGCGCCTTCGTGCTCACGCATGGCGACGCCGATCACGTCGGCGTCGCGGCGCAGCGGCAGAAGGACGGCGACCAGACGCCGATCCACCTGCACCCGGCGGACCGCTACCTGGTGCAGAAGAAGCGCAAGAAGACCGAGGACTCGATGCTCCCGATGCTGGTCAAGCCCGGGACCTGGAAGCTCTTTGGCCATTTCATGCGCTACGGGGCTCTCAGCCAACCGAAGATCGAGCAGACAGTGGACTTGGCGCCCGGCGACACGCTCGACGTACCGGGGCAGCCACGGGTAATCCATACCCCCGGCCATACCGAGGGCCACGTCGTCTTTCATTTCCCCCAACACGGCGCGGTCTTCGCCGGCGACTCGATCTGCACCTGGCACCCGATCACAGGCGAGCGCGGGCCGCAGCTGATGGCCTTCAACGTCTCCAACAGGACCGCGCTCGATTCGCTTTCCCGGTACGAGGACCTGGACGCGGACCTGGTTCTGGTCGGGCACGGCGAGCCGTCCAACGAAGCACCCGCGCGAGCCGTGGAGCGGGCGCGAGCCAGGGCGGGGTCCGGCCCCTCGTCGAGTGCCTAGTGCCCCGTCAACTAACGAACGCGCCGTTTTGGCCCTGCCTAGTAGCGCAGCAGAAACCAGATCAGCGTCGCCGCGAAGGTGAGCTGCCCGATCCCGAAGGCGACTCCGAGGTTGATCGCGCCCAGCGCCTCGGCGAGCCCGACACCGGCCGCAAAGGCGACGGCGAGCACGATCAACTCGCGGGGGAAGGTCATGGGACGAGCTTAGCGTCACCCCAAGGCAGTTAGCCTGCGAGCCTTGCTCACCGACTATCACCTGCACCTGCGCCCAGACGAGGATCGCACCCCACCGGACGAACGCTGGTTCACGGAGGAGAACGTGCGGCGCTATCTGGAGGCGGCGGGCGCCGCGGGAATCGAGGAGCTAGGCGCCTCGGAGCACGTCTACCGGTTCCGGCAGTCGCTCGAGCTCTGGAGCCATCCCTACTGGAAAGCGCAGGCGACGGACGATCTCGACGCCTACTGCGAGTTCGTGCGCTCGACCCCGTTGCGGCTCGGGCTCGAGCTCGACTATGTCCCCGGGGCCGAGGAGCGCAGCGCGGAGCTGATCGCCGCGCACGACTTCGACTACGTGGTCGGCTCGGTGCACTTCATCGGCGACAGCGCGGTCGACATGGACGAGTACGGCGTATGGGCCCAGGAGGGCGACCCCGATCATGTCTGGAGCCGCTATTTCGACGGCCTTGCCACCGCCGCGCGGTCGGGGCTGTTCGACATCCTCGCCCACCCCGACCTGGTGAAGATCTGGGGCGGGCGCCGTCCCGGCCCGCAGCGCGACCGGCGGGTCTACTACGAGAAGGCAGTCGAGGCGATCGTCGAGTCGGGGATCGCGGTCGAGGTCTCGACCGCCGGGCTGCGCAAGCCGGTCGGCGAGATCTACCCGGCGCCGGCCTTCGCCGAGATGTGCGCTGAGGCGGGCGCGGCTTTCTCGCTCTCCTCCGACGCCCACACCCCGGAGCAGATCGGCTACGAGTACGAGCAGGCACTGGCGCTGCTGGGGAGCCTGGAGGTGAGCGAGATCTGCGTCTTCGACCGGCGCCAGCGCCGCCTCGAGCCGCTTGGACCGGCGCCGAAGCGCGAGGATATGGACCGGTGATCAGCCAGTGAGCGTCTCGGTCGGAATCGGCTACGACAGCCATCGCTTCGCCGAGGGCGGGCAGCTGGTGCTCGGCGGAGTCGAGATCGAGCACGAGTTCAGCCTCGCCGGGCATTCGGACGCCGACGTCCTCACCCACGCGGTGATCGACGCGGTGCTCGGCGCCGGTGGGGGCGGAGACATCGGAACTCTGTTCCCCGACGACGCCGAGCGCTGGCGCAACGCCGATTCGCTCGACCTTCTTCGCGTCGCCCTGCACCGCGTCCCGGGGCGGGTCCTGAACGCCGATGCGACGCTGATCTGCGAGCAGCCGAAGATCGGGCCGCATCGGGGCGAGATGGAGCACAACCTCGCCGAGGTGCTCTCCGCCCGGGTAAGCGTGAAGGCGACGACCAACGAGGGGATGGGGTTCATCGGTCGCGGCGAAGGCGTCGCCTGCGTAGCCGTCGTCGCCTTGGAGAGCGAATGAGATGAGCGATCACACGATTCGCGCACACCTGGTTGGCGCGGGTGGTCTTCGCATCTCGTCGTCCTCGGGCTCGCCTTTGGCACCACCAAAGGCTTCGCCCTGCGTCCTAGACCTGCTCGCCCACCCGCGCCCCCAGTCGCACGCGGCCATGCGATCTCTCATCTAGGCTTTGGTCGTGGACGTTTCGGCGACCGCACGCGACATGGCGCGCGATCCGGTTGGACATCTATCGAACGCTGTTTTCGACCTCAAGGTGCTGCGAGAGGTTGGGCTTGTGCAGCGGACAAGCCCTGGCAAGCTCGCTCGCATCCTCAGCCTGCTCGCCCGCTGGGGCACCTCGCCGGGCGGAACCACCGGGCTGGCGGCGATCCGCGATCCCGACGGCATCGCGGTCCGCGACGAGCTCGGGGACCTCAGCTTCGAGCAGGTCCACCGGCGCACCAACGCGCTCGCCCGCTCGCTTGCCGATCTCGGGGTCAAGACGGGCGACGGGGTGGGGATCATGTGCCGCAACCATCGTGGCTTCGTCGATGCATCGATGGCGAGCGCCAAGCTCGGCGCCAGCCTGCTCTACCTGAACACCGCCTTCGCCGGACCGCAGCTGGTCGAGGTGATGGAGCGCGAGGGATCCGAGGTCCTGATCTACGACGAGGAGTTCACAGGGCTGCTCGAGGGTCTGTCGGAGGACATCACCCGGATCGTCGCCTGGCGAGACGACGCAGAGACGGGGGGCTACGACCTCGAGGAGCTGATCGAGCGCGGCGACCGGTCCGACCTCAGCCGGCCCGAGCAGGACGCGCGCTTCGTGATCCTCACCTCGGGCACCACGGGCACCCCAAAGGGGGCCCAGCGCTCCAGCCCGACCGGCATCACCGGCGCCGCCTCGCTTTTCGATCGCATTCCCTACCGCGTGGGTGAGACGATGATGATCGCGGCGCCGATGTTTCACTCCTGGGGCTTTCTGCACTTCATGGTCGGTCTCGCCACTGGCTCGACGCTGGTGATGCAGCGTCGATTCGATCCCGAGGAGACGTTGCGGGCGACGGCCGAGAACCGTGCGCAGGTGCTCGCCGTCGTGCCGGTGATGATGCAGCGCATCCTCGAGCTGCCCGAGGAGACGCTGGACTCGTACGACCTCAGCTCGCTGCGAATCACCGCGGCCAGCGGCTCGGCGCTGCCAGGCGAGATGGCGATTCGCTGGATGGACCTGTTCGGCGACAACGTCTACAACCTCTACGGCTCCACCGAGGTCGCCTACGCCACGATCGCCAGCCCGGAGGACCTGCGCGCCGCGCCGGGGACGGCAGGGCGACCGCCCCGGGGAACGATCGTCAAGGTCTTCGACGAGCACGGCAAGGAGCTGCCGGCAGGCGAGACCGGTCGCATCTTCGTCGGCAGCGACACGGCCTTCGAGGGCTACACCGGCGGTGGCGGCAAGGAGACGATCGACGGCCTGCTCTCCAGTGGCGACGTCGGCCACATCGACGAGGACGGGCGCCTGTTCGTCTCCGGCCGCGACGACGAGATGATCGTCTCCGGCGGAGAGAACGTGTTCCCGCGCGAGGTCGAGGATCTGCTGGCCGAGCACGGCGAGATCGTCGAGGTCGCCGTGGTCGGGGTCGACGACGAGGAGTTCGGCGAGCGGCTGAGGGCGTTCGTGGTGCTGAAGGACAACGGAGCTGGGCCGTCGGAGGACGACCTGAAGGCTTTCGTGAAGAAGAACCTGGCTCGCTACAAGGTGCCGCGCGAGGTCGTCTTTCTGGAAGAGCTGCCGCGCAACGCAACCGGCAAGATCCTCAAGCGCGAGCTGCGCGAGCAGAGCTAGCGCTGCGGGTCGCGGCCAGCGCAATTTGCGCGGAAATCGGTGCTTCTTCTCGCCAGCGCGTTTTGGCGGCCACCTCGGCTAGTAACTTGCGCGTCATGAGCGACGCCCTGCCCGCTCCGCGCCCGGAGCCGGCTCGGCAGGAGCCGGAGACCGGGGCGAAGAGCGAGCCGTCTGAACGGCCGGTCCTTCGACCCATCGAAGGCGCTCGCGGGGCGCACACCGCAAAGGCAGAGCTCGACGCCCACGAGGGGGTTCAGAAGGCCCTCGGCCTTGCTCGCAAGGCGGCCGAGCAGGCCCGAGAAGCCGACCAGAGGGCGATCGCGGCGGAGCAGCGCGCGGCGGAAGCCGAACAGCGGGCCGCCGGGGCGCAGGACAACGAGCAGCAGATTCGCGACCAGGTTCGCGCCGAGATGAAGGAGAAGGCGAAGGCGACGCTGCGGGGGTTCAGCGAGCAGGGACGCCTGCACCTCACCACCGCGCGGCGGGCTGAGAAGGAGGCGCAGGCGCAGGCGCGCCAGGCCGAGGCCCGCGCGAAGCTCGCCGAGGAGGCCGCGAAACGGCTGCAGGCTGAGGCCGCGCAGCACGAGAGCGAGGCCCTCGAGGGCCGCGAGGCCGCGGAGCGCAAGGCGGCGGAGCGGGCCCGGACGGCGGAGCGAAAGGCCGCCGGCCGCGCCGAGGCGGCCGAGAAGAAAGCCGCGGAGGCGGTGCGCCGGGCCGAGCAGGCCGAGCACAAGGCCAACGCTCGGGTCGCGGAGCTCGAGGCGGACGTCGAGCGGCGCGTCGCGGAGGGCACGAAGCGGGTGCGCAAGGAGTCCGAGGAGCGAATCACCAAGCTGATCGAGAGAGTTGGGCGCGAAGCCGAGGAAGCGGCGAAGGCCCGCGCCGAGGCCCGGCTGCGCAACGAGTCAGAGCAGATTCGCCGCCAGGCGCAGGAGCGGTCCGATCGAGCCCGTCGCGCCGCCGACCAGCAGGTGCAACTGGCGGCAGAGCGTGCGCGGCGCGAGGCACTGTCCAGCGCCGCCGAGCAGAACGCGCGCGGCTACCGCACTTTCTAGGCCGTCTCTGGGCTTATGCGGTGGCGCCCTGGTGTCCCGCGCGGCGTCTTTCGGTCAACGCGCGGCGCTGCTCGTGCTCGACCTGGCGCTTGAGCTGCTGCAGGGTGCGGCGCATGTGGCGGCGCAGCGCCGGAGCGGCCGCGAACTCCGTTATCAACCCCGCGGGGCCGCCGCCGACGACGCCATAGGCGAAACGGAACTCGACCTTGCTGCGGCCGCCGTCCTCCTCGCGGATCCGCCAGCGGCCGCGCTGGTCGATTCCGGTGACCGAATGCCAGGCGATGTCGTAGGGCTCGGTCCACTCGACCATCTCGATCAGGCCGCCGACCTCGGCGGCCCCGACCCGGATCAGGATCCGGTAGCGGGCCCCGAGGCCGTTCGCCTTGTCCCCCACCACCTCCCAATGGGTGATCCCGGACATGAAGCGCAGGTAGTTCTCCGGGTCGGCTATGTAGTCGAAGACAGCCTGCGGCGGCGCCGAGATCTGGACCGATTCGTTGATCCTCATCCGATCACCGGGAAGCGCCTTTCAGCCGCCAGCGCCTCGAGCGCGTCCTGCATCTGTCCGGTCACGTGGTCATAGACCTCGTCGAGGTCGGGGTCGGGCCCGAACTCCTCGCGCAGGTCGATCGGGGGCAACACCTCGATCGTGACCTTCGCGGGCAGCGGAATGTGGCCCAGGAAGTCGCCGACGTTGAGCCCCCAGGGCGCCGCGATCGAGATCGGCAGCACCTTGAGCCGGAATAGCTTGTCGAGCCGCAAAGATTTCGCCAGCCCGGCGCCGCGGCTGAGGAAGAGCGCGGTCTCCTGGCCGCCGACCGAGACCACGGGGACGATCGGAACGCCGGACTCCAGCGCGAGGCGTACGAAGCCCTTGCGACCGGCGAAATCGACCTTGTGACCCTCCCAGCTGGGCCGGTGGGTCTCCCAGTCGCCGCCGGGATAGACGAGCACCGGCGCGCCCGACTTCAGCGCCTCCTCGGCATGCTCGGGCGAGGCGCTGACCGTCCCCGACTTGCGCAGCAGGTCGCCGGCGATCGGCCAGGCGATCGCGAGGTTGTGGGCGAGCTGGTAGAAGGGCCGCTCGACGCCGAAATAGGTCGAGAAGGCGAGCGTGAAGATGAAGGTGTCGGGGATCACGTTCCCGCCCGAGTGATTGCCGACCAGCAGCGCGGGCCCGTCCTCGGGGATGTTGCCGAGGTTTCGCACCTCGCCGCGGAAGTAGAAGGTCGACATCAGCCACAGCAGCGGCAGCATCTCGCGCAGGTAGTCGGGATCGCGGTCGTGAAGGTCGGCCTGGAGGCGCTTCGACGCCCGCTCTTTGACGGCGCCGAACGCGTTGCCGAGCAGCTCGCCGACGGGGCCGGGCAAGGCGCCGCGCAGGCCGTCGCGCACCGCGCTGTCGGCGTCGCCGCTTCCGTTGTGCTTGGCCTGGTCGGCCAGCGTGGTCGCCATCGAGGCAGATTCTATGGCCGAATCCCGGTGCGGCCGAATCTAGGCCGAGCGTGCCAGGCGCGCCGGCTGCGCGGAGGCGCTCTCGCCGGCCGAGGCGATGAACTCGCGGATCAGCGCGTGGGTGCGCTCGGGGAGCTCGATCTGGGGGACGTGGCCGCAGTCGGAGAGCACGACCTGGGGTGCATTGGGCAGAACGGTGGCGACGTGGCGCGAGAAGCGCGCCGGCACCAGGGGGTCGTCGCTTCCCCAGATGAAGAGCGCCGGGGGCTGAAGCTGTCCGAGCCGGGTCCAGAAGCCGTTCGGGCCGTCGGGCGCCTCGAGATAGATCTGGCGGGCAGCGGCGTAGAAGGCGACCCTGGCGGCGCGCGAGCGGTAGGTGCGCAGGAACTCGTCGGCGGCGATGTCCCCGACGGTGGGGTCGAGCCTGTCGGGGCGCGCGATCATGCGCCAGAAGCGGTCCCGAACCTGATTCGGCCGCAGCATGTGGGGAAGTGCCGCCAGCTCCGGCCTCAGCATCCGGATCAGGGGCACCCACTCGCGCCCGCGGCGGAAGGCCATCGATGGGGCAAGCATGCTGAGCGTGCGCACACGGCTCGGTGCCTGCAGGCCGACCTCGATCGCTACCCGCCCGCCCATCGAGTTTCCAACCAGGTGCGCGCGGTCGATCGCCAGCGTGTCCATGAAGCGGACGACGTGCCGGGCGAAGAAGTCGGCGTTGTAGGAGGCGGGGAGGGGCTTGGAGGAGGAGCCGAAGCCGGGCAGGTCGATCGCGTGGACCGTGTACTCCGGAGTCAGCGCGGCGACGGTCTCGTTGAAGGAGCTCTTGGCCCCGCCGAGGCCGTGAACGAGGATCACGTGCTCGTCGCCGGAGCCGGCGGTGAGGCTGGAGATCCGCGCCCCCTTGACGCGCACGTCGTGGATGCGCAGCAGCGGCGGGCGGTCGTCGGGGAGCCTGAACAGTCCCTCGAAGCTGACCGCGACGTCGAGGTCCCCGCGTGCCCAGAGGCGGCGCTGCTGGAACGCGTCGAGGCCCGACAGCCGTCCCTCGCGAAGCGCCAGCCAGGTCGCGGCGTCGGTCCCGATCACCACGTCGGGCTCGCGAGCAGGCGAGGTGTGCACTTTGCAGCGCTCGGGCCGCAGCTCGACCTCCCAGGTTCGGCCGATGTCGGAGAGGCGGATCTGGACGATCGCCTCGCGGCCCTCCTCGCCGCCGAGGTAGCGCTTGGGAAGCGAAGCGAACGCTTCCTGAACGCGCCGCAGCCTGTGCCTCTGGATCGAGCTGCCCTCCATCAGCTGCGGCTAACCCTAGAGGATCGATCCCACGCCACAAGTGGCCCCGTCCGCGACCACTTAGCATGCGCCCGCGTGCGCGAGATACGCATTCGGGACACCCTGAGCGGCGAGCTGGCCACCCTCAACGGAGGCGACGAGGTGGGCATCTATGCCTGCGGGCCGACCGTCTACGGGCGCATCCACATCGGCAATGCGCGCCCGTTCGTCGTCTTTTCCCTGCTGGCGAGGTTTCTGCGCAACGAGGGCTACAAAGCGAAGCTGGTGGTGAACGTCACCGATATCAACGACAAGATCTACGCCGCCGCGCGCGAGGCGGGGCAGCCCTCCGATCAGTACGCCGCGGCGATGACCAGGGCCTACATCGAAGACACCGACCGGCTCGGTGTCGGGCGACCCGATTCCGAGCCGCTGGCCACCGAGACGATCGCCGCGATCGTGTCGCTGATCGAGGCGCTGATCGAGTCCGGGCACGCCTATGAGTCAGGGGGCGACGTCTATTTCCGGGTCCGCAGCTTCAAGGACTACGGCAAGCTCTCGAACCGAAACCCGGAGGAGATGGACCAGGGCGAGGAGGCGGGAACCGAGTCGCTGAAGGAGGATCGGCTCGATTTCGCGCTCTGGAAGGCGCAGAAGGAGGGGGAGGACACCGCCTGGGACTCGCCCTGGGGCAAGGGGAGGCCCGGCTGGCACATCGAGTGCTCGGCGATGGCCGAGGCGGAGCTGGGACCGTCGTTCGCGATCCACGGCGGCGGCTCGGACCTCGTCTTCCCCCACCACGAGAACGAGATCGCGCAGTCGGAGGCGGCTCGGGGCGTGCCCCTGGCACGGATCTGGATGCACAACGGAATGATCGAGCTCGACGCCGAGAAGATGTCGAAGTCGGAGGGCAACATCTTCCAGCTCTCCGAGGCGCTGGACCGGTTCGGGCGCGACACGGTGGTCGCCTACCTGGTCTCCGGGCACTATCGCCAGCCGCTCGCCTTCTCCGCGGAGGCGCTGGAACAGGCGGCCTCTGGGGTCGAGAGGCTGCGGAACTTCCTGCGCGAGCATCCGCCGGAGGCGAACGGGTCGGCGCCGGACGGCTTCGTCGCCGAGCGCCGCGAGGCTTTCCTCGACGCGCTGGCCGACGACTTCAACACCCCCCGCGCGATGGCCGAGGTCTTCGACCTCGTCAGCGAGGCGAACAAGCGCGATCTCCCCGGTGCATCGGAGGCGATCGTCGAGCTGCTCGAGGTCCTGGGGCTCGGGTCGCTGGCGATGGCGGAGGAGCGGCCCGACTCCGAAGCCGAGCGCCTGCTGGCCGAGCGCGAGCAGGCCCGCGCCGAGCGCGACTTCGAGCGCGCCGACCGGATCCGCGACGAGCTCGCGGAGCTCGGCTGGGAGGTCCGCGACGGCCCCGACGGCGCGCGGCTCGTACGCCGCAGCTAAGAGGTCTGGATGGCCGACCGCGAGCTGATCTACGGGCGCCGCCCGGTCGCCGAGGCGGAGCGCGGCCGGCGCACCGTGCGCCAGGTCTGGCGCGCACCGGAGACCGCCGCCGAGGAGCTCACCAGGATGTCCGGATCACCCGATCACCAGGGCGTCGTGGCCGAGGTCGATCCCTATCCGTACGCCGACCCGGCGGTGCTGCTGGCCGACTCCTCGGCGCTGCTCGTGGCGCTCGACCAGGTGCAGGACCCACGCAACCTCGGCGCCGTCTGCCGCACGGCGGAGGTCGCCGGCGCGGCCGGCGTCGTGATCCCGCAGCGACGCGCTGCCGCGGTCACCGCGGTCGCCTGCAAGGCCTCGGCGGGCGCGGTCGAGCACCTCGCGGTGGCGCGGGTTCGCAACCTCGCCGACTGGCTCGCCGAGGCGCGCGCAGCGGGGTTCTGGGCCTGGGGCGCCGACGCGGCGGCGCCGACGGCCTACACCGAGGCGGACCTGAAGGGAGGGACGGTGTTGGTGCTGGGGGGCGAGGGCAAGGGACTGCGGCCCAGGGTCGCCGCCGGCTGCGACGGCCTGTTGGCGATTCCGCAGCGCGGCAAGACCGCCTCATTGAACGTTTCCGCCACCGCCGCGGTGCTGCTCTTCGAGGCGTTGCGCCAGCGTGTCTGAGCGGATCGAATTCTCAGCCTTTCTCAGCGTTTGATCGATCGCACTGACGACCGGGGCTGCTTCACTTAACGGTGATGCTCGGGGGACCCCGTGCGGGGGCGCAGAGAGCGGGAATGGCGAGCCGTTGGGCCGCGGTGTTCGGTCTTTGCTTGTCCTCGGTCTGCACGCTCGGTGTCGCGACAGCCGGGAGCGCCTTCGGGTCGATCGAGGGCCGATCGTCGGCCGTCGTGCATACGGTGCACTCGCGCCCCCATCTGCGCGTCTTCTGGAGCCCGAAGCGCATCCGAAGCGCCAAGCCGCTGTCGGTGCTCACCTACTCCAAGCCCGGCGGGCGAGTGATCGAAGCGGGGGGCAGTTCGCCGGCGGCGGCCGATCCTTCCGCGCAAGGCACCGACACCGGCGATTCGACCCAATTTCCGAACAGCGCCAACGGCATCGTCCTTTTCTTCTATGGCCCGGATGAGTTTCGGTGCTCCGGCAGCGTCGTCGACAGCCCCGCCGGCGACATCGTGCTGACCGCCGGGCACTGCGTGATCGATCCCGGGCCGGGCACCCAGGCAACCGACATCGTCTTCATACCGGGCTATCGCGACGGGGCCGAGCCGTTCGGCGAGTGGCCGGCGACGTCGTTCGTGACCACCCCCCAGTGGCAGAGCACGACCTCCACCGGCGACCCCCAAGACGGGGATGAGGCTGGCGACATCGCGATGCTGGCCCTCGCGGATCGTCCCGGGGACGGGGCGACGATCCAGAGCGTCGTCGGCGCGGTCGGCATCGGCTTCAACCAGCCACGCAGTCAGACCTACATGGAATACGGCTACCCAGCGGCATTCCCCTACGACGGCGAAAGGCTCTACGAGCTGACAGGACCCCTGGCGGGCAACGATCCATCGTTCTCGCCCGCCACGATGGCGATCAGCAGCGACTTCACGGGGGGATCGAGCGGCGGGCCATGGCTGGTTGGAAGCCCGCCGGTGGCCCTCTCCGTGAACGACTACAAGTACGTCTCGGATCCGAACCACATGTACGGCCCCTACTTCGGAAGCATCGCCCAGCAGCTCTACACGACCGCCACGACGGGTGTCATCAACCCGGCGGCCACCCCGGTCACCCCGGCCACCGTGGCCACCCCGGCGGCCCCGAAGCCGTCGAACGCGTTCACGATCAGATCGATCACGCGCGACCGGCGGCGTGGCACGGTCAATATCTGGGTCAAGGTCCCGGGCGCCGGACCCCTGAAGCTCAGGGGACACGGGTTGGTCAGGGTGACCAAGGAGCCGGCTGGGAAGGCGACGATCTTGCTGCGGGTTCGAGCCAAGGGCTCTGCGTTGGCAACGCTGCGCGACGCCCGTCGGGTCGATGTAGAGGCGAGGATTGCCTACAGGCCGACCGGGGGCGACCGGAGGGTGAAGTTCCGCGACCTGGTCCTGCTCAGGCACGGCTGAGGCGCCGGACCTCTGCAAACCGCATTGCAGAAACCCCGCCTGCCCAGAAATTGGGGGTTGACAGAACCCCGAGCTGCCGTCACACTGCCCGGCCAGAAAGGGTGAACCTCAGGTTGAGTCTGAGGCAGCACCCTAGGAGGGCGCCCAGGGGAGGTACGTGGCGCCACGACAACTTCACCGCAAGGAGGAAGTTCAGTGGCCGCACCTACCCCCACGCAGCAAACCAGTCTGCCAGCGCCCGCTCGGGCGACTGCGCCAGCCGTTCATCAGCCTAACGCTCAGCCTGAGCTTGACGACCATTACCTGGTCGCCCTCGCGAAGGAGGGCAAGCCGGACGCCTATGACGCGATCGTGCGCCGCTATCGCGGCTTCGTGCGCCTCAAGGCCTCTTCCTACTTCCTGCTCGGCGGCGAGTCGGACGACCTGATCCAGGAGGGGCTGCTGGGCCTCTACAAGGCGGTTCGCGACTATCGCACCGACCGCGAGTCGAGCTTTCGAAACTTCGCCGAGCTCTGCATCACCCGCCAGATCATCACCGCGGTGAAGACCGCGACCCGCAACAAGCACACGCCGCTGAACCAGTACGTCTCGTTCAGCCAGTCGCCGGCGGCTGCCGGCGACTCGGACTCGACCCTCGACGAGGTCCTGCCCGGTCCGACGGCCTGCGACCCCGTCAACCAGGTGATCGCGACCGAGGAGCTGGAGAGCCTGGTCTCGTGCCTGTCGAGCGTCCTGTCCGAGCTCGAGAGTCGCGTCCTGTCCCTGTACCTCGACGGCTACTCCTACGAGGTGATCGCCGAGAAGCTGGATTGCGACACGAAGACGGTCGACAACGCGCTTCAGCGGGTGAAGCGCAAGGTCGGAACGCACCTGGCGTCGCGCGAGGTACGGCTCTAGGCGTTGGGCCGCGCCGGCCCCGTTCGGCAGCCAACCACCCCATAGCCCTGCCTCGCGGGCCCGGCCGCGGCTTTCCAGAACCGAAACATCGCGACACCCAGATGCCCTAGCGTTTAGCGCCGAATGGGCACCGGTCGAACAGCCCCTGTTGTGATCGTGATCAGCGCATTCTGTGTCATCGGCCTCACGGCCGTGGCGCTCGCGAAGGTCGAGCGCGGCACGCCGGGACGGGACAAGCTGGTCGGGACCAAGCACGCCGACAAGCTGATCGGCCGCGGCGGGCGCGACAAGTTGATCGGCCGCAAAGGGGCCGACCGTCTGAAGGGCGGCAAGGGCCGCGACAAGCTGCTGGCCGGCCCCGGCAACGACGTTCTCCGGGGCGGCCTCGGGAACGACATGCTGAAAGCCGGCAAGGGCAACGACCAGCTCCTGGGCGGCCCGGGCAAGAACGTCCTCAAGGGAGGCCCCGGAGACGATGACCTCTCGGCCGGCACGGGCATCAACACCTTCAACGGCGGGCCCGGAGACGATCTGCTGATCGGCGGGCCCGGCGGGGGGAAGATGATCGGCGGTCCTGGACACGACCAGTTCAACGAGCTCGACGGGGTCCCGATGGGCGGCGAAGGCAACGACGTGATCGACGCCCGCGACGGCGAAGAGGACGAGATCAACTGCGGACCGGGCAACGACAAAGCGTTCGTGGACTCCAACGAGGAAGGGGTCATCGACTGCGAGACCGTGATCGAACCGAACACGACAGGAGGGCGAAGATGAGCCAAGAGGGCGTGGACCTGCGGGACCCGGCCGCCAGCGAGCGATTCGAGGCCGAGCATCCGGAGGAGGCGCTGCGCCGGCGCGACTTCCTCGCCCGAACCGCGGCTCTGGCGGGGGGCGTATCGCTGGCGGGCATGCTGTCGCCCAACCAGCTTGTGAATGCCGCCGCGCGGATCCAGAAGCGGGTCCACCTGCCGAGCCCGCGCAACATGCCGATCGACACCTTCGTCGTTCTGATGATGGAGAACCGTTCCTTCGACCACTACTTCGGCTGGCACCCGAGGGCTGACGCGCGCAACGCCGGTCTCAGCTATCCGGACGCGAACGGAAACCCGGTCGGCACCCACCGTCTGACGCCGGACTTCCAGGGCTGCGCGTTCCGCGACCCCGATCACTCCTGGTACGGGGGACGGCACCAGTGGGACAACGGCAAGCTCGACGGCTTCGTGCAGGGAAACGCCGCCGGCACCAGCAGCGACTCATACGCCGCCGGTTACTACCTCAAGGAGGACCTGCCCTTCATTCCATCCGCGGCCGACGCGTTCCAGCTCTACGACCACTTCCACTGCTCGATCATGGCCTCGACCTACCCCAACCGGCACTACATGTGGTCGGCGCAGTCGGGCGGCCAGATCGACAACCAGATGACCCAGAACAGCTGGGAGAACATCATGGACCGCGCCACATCGAGGGGGGTCAGCTCCACCTACTTCTTCTCCGACCTGCCGTTCTCGCTGCTCTACAAGAACGGGACGTCATATTCCGAGCCGGTCGCCAACTACTACCAGCGGGCGGCGAGCGGGAACCTCTCGCACATCAACTACGTCGACCCCGCCTTCTACGACGGCGGCGGAGGCGACGGGGTCTCCGGCGACGAGCACCCGCACGGCGACGTCCGCATCGGGCAGGCCTTCATGTCCGACGTCGTGCACGCATTCATCGACTCGCCCCAGTTCAAGCGCGGGGCCCTGTTCATCGTCTACGACGAGTGGGGAGGGTTCTTCGACCACGTCGAGCCGCACTTCGTGCCCGACGACCGCGCGAGTCGCGACCTCTACCAGAACTTCGGCATGACCGGATTCCGAATCCCGGCCGTCGTCGTCTCGCCGTACGTGAAGCGCGGCAACGTCAATCACGCGTTCGCGACCTTCGAATCGATCCTGAAGCTGATCTCCTACAGATTCGGGCTCGGATATCTGAACAAGCGCCACCGCTACGCGACCAACATCGGCCGCACGTTCGACTGGGAGACGCCGAACTTCAACCGGCCCAGCATCCCCGACCCGCAGACGATCGCGGCGACGCCCTGCACGCTGCAGGGCCTGCTGAGAGAGCAGCCGAAGCGCGAGAAGCCGCACGACCTCGCCGAGCTGGAGACCTCGGGCTTCCTCGCGCGGCACGGCTTTCACTACAAGCCGCCCACTTACGCGCGCCTGTTCCGCAATCCGGACAGCTTCCGCCGGGCGCTGCGGCAGAGCACCAAGTACCGGTAGCGAATGCGGTGATGCGAGTTAGTCGTCCTATGCGCAACTAACTCGCCTTGCTCGCGGTGTGTCAGAGCCGGAGGTCGGATTCGAACCGACGGCCCCCTGATTACAAATCAGGCGCTCTGACCAACTGAGCTACTCCGGCGGGCCTGGGACAAGGCCAGGATAGGTCTATTTGCCAGACTCGAAGAAGTCCCTACTTCGTCAGAGGAGGTTGCGGTGAAGCTCGAGGGCATCCACCACATAACGGCGATCACCGAGAACGGCCAGCGCAACGTCGACTTCTACGCGGGCGTGCTGGGCTTGCGGCTGGTCAAGAAAACGGTCAACCAGGACAACCCGACCGTCTACCACCTCTTCTACGCCGACGAAAAGGGCGACGCCGGCTCCGACCTCACCTTCTTCGAGTACCCAGGTGTTCCCGAGGGTCGCGCCGGGGCGGGGATGATCCACCGGATCGTCTGGCGCGTCGCCTCGGCCGACGCGATCGCCTTCTGGGAGGAGCGGCTCGCCGCCCACGGGACCGAGACCGAGAATCACGACGGCCGCCTGCACTTCGCCGATCCCGAGGGGCTCGGCCATGAGCTCGTCGTTGCCGACGTCTCCGACGAGCCCCTGATCGCCGACCATCCTGAGGTCCCCGCCGAGCTCGCCCTGCAGGGCTTTCACGCCGCCCGCGCCTACAGCCATACACCCGAGGCGAGCCGCTCGCTGCTCGAAGAGGCGCTGCAGTTCGCCCCCCACGACGACAAGGGCTTCGCCCCGTCGGGCTTCGGATGGGAAGCACGCGGAGATAGCCGCGGCGGGCTCTGGGCCTATGACGCGCCGCCGAAGGAGGCCGGAATCCAGGGTGCCGGAACCGTGCACCACATCGCCTGGGCCTCGGAGATCGACGAGCACCTGGACTGGCGCGAGCGGGTGGTCGAGGGCGGCGCCTCTCCGACCCCCGTCATCGACCGCTTCTACTTCCGCTCGATCTACTTCCGCGAGCCGAGCGGGGTGCTGTTCGAGATCGCAACTCTCGGTCCGGGCTTTACCGTCGACGAGCCGCTCGAGCACCTGGGCGAGAAGCTCTCGCTGCCGCCCGACTACGAGCACCTGCGCGCCGAGGTCGAGCCGCGACTGACGCCGATCGTCAACCCGAGGGTCGCCGCGGCGCGTTGAGCGGCGACGGCGCCTTCACCTGGCGCGACGCCAACCGCACGGTCCTATTCAGGCAGGGGGCGCTCGAGGGTGCCGCCGCGGTCCTCGCCGAGCACGGGGTGGGGGAGTTCGACCTGCTCTCCACGCTACGGGCGCAGAGTGGGGCCGATGAGCTGACGGCCGCGGCCGCGGCCGTGCACGAGGTGGCACCAGGCGGGGTGCCCGAGGCCGCCGCGATGCTGCTCGGCAAGGCTTCGTCGCCAGCGCTTGTCGCGCTCGGCGGCGGGCGGGTCATCGACACCGCGAAGGCCGTCGCCTCGGTCGAGGGGCAGACGGTGGCAGCGGTCCCGACCACCCTCTCGGGCGCCGAGATGACCGGCATCCACCGCACCCCGGAGGGCGCCGACGATCGGGTCATGGGCCTGGTCCGACCCGAGCTGGTGATCGCCGACCCCGACCCGATGACCAGCCAACCCGAGCCACAGCTGCGCTTCAGCGCGATGAACGCGCTCGCGCACGGCGCCGACTCGATGTACACGC
Source organism: uncultured Solirubrobacterales bacterium (assembly GCA_963740555.1). GTDB lineage: Bacteria > Actinomycetota > Thermoleophilia > Solirubrobacterales > 70-9 > Mayfieldus. Next base: position 231,622 of record CAVUES010000003.1, on the reverse strand, counting down.
CCTTTGCCAACCCGGTCTCGAGGATGACAGCGCTGCGCGGCGCGGCGCTGATCGGCGGGGCGCTGGACCAGGGCCGCGAGGACCGCGACCGCGGCGACCTGGCGCTGGGCTCGATCCTCTGCGCCTACGCGATCGACTCGGCGCTGTTCGCGATCCACCACGTGATCTGCCAGACGCTTGTGCGGGAGCTCGGTGTGCCCCACGCGGAGACCAACGCGGCGATCCTGCCCCACGCGATCGCCTTCATGCGCGAACGGGCGCCGGAGCAGATCGGCGACCTGGCGGATGCCCTGGAGACCGACCCCGACTCGCTGCCGGACCGGATCGCCGAGCTCGGCCGTCCGCCGCGACTCGGCGAGCTCGGCGCCGACAGGGACGGTCTCGAGACGGCCCTCGAGGCGATCGAGGCCCGTCCCCAGCTCGCTTTCACCCCCGACCCGCCGAACCGCGAGCAGCTTCGAGCAATCATCGAGGCAGCGTGGTGACTCACGCATGGTCCCGAGGCCCGAACAACGAGCAACGAGCAACGAGCAACCCATCCTGTAACGCGGCCCGCGCCCTCGTGTAGCCCCCAGCATGGGCGAGGACCCCCTTTTCCGCTACCACGAGTACACGCGCAAGCATGGCGTCAACTGGGCGATCTACCTGCTCGCGCGGGGGATCCTGCAGCCCTCCCTACTGATCTGGTTGAGGCTCTCGCGCGGCGGCCGCAAGTACGCCCGCGTCAAGGGCGGGTTGATCGTCGCCGCCAACCACCGCAGCTTCCTCGACCCGTTCGTGATCGCCGTTTCTCTCCCCTGGCGCAAGCCGATGTGTTACGTCGCCAAGCGGGAGCTGTTCGAGAAGCGCTGGCAGGGCTGGCTGCTCTCGCGCTGCGGCGCCTTCCCGATCCGGCGCGGCGAGTCGGACGAGGAGGCGATGACGACCGCCCGCATGGTCCTGGAGAGCGGCGGCACGGTCTGCATATTTCCCGAGGGCACTCGGATCCGCTCCGGCTCGCTGGCGACCCCGAAGCGCGGCGTCGGCCGCCTTGCGCTTCAGACCGGAGCCTCGGTGCTACCGGTCGCCGTCTTCGGCACCGAGCGGGTGCGCCGGGGTTGGCGGATTCGCCCGCGCAAGGTGAGGCTGCGCATGGGCCGGCCGATGACCTTCCCGCGCTCGGAGCAGCCCTCGCCGGCCCTCGCCGCGACGGTGACGGCGCGGATCTGGCCCAACATCGAGCTGCAGTGGGAGGACCTGGGCGGACTGCCGCCGGTTCGCCGCGCAGCCGTGATCGGTGCCGGCAGCTGGGGTACCGCGGTCGCGGTGCTGCTGGCGCGGGGCGGGCTCGAGGTGCAGCTCGGCACCCGCAGCCCCGAGCAGGCCGCGACGATGGAGGAGGCGCGGGTCAATGAGCGCTACCTGCCCGATGTCCATCTGCCGGAGTCGCTGCGGGTCAAGCGCGCCTCCGAGATCGAGCTGGCCGGGCTCGACCTGGTCTGCCTCGCCGTGCCCTCGAAGGCGCTGCCGCAGGCGGTCGGCTCGATCGCCGACCGGATCGGCGAGCGGGCGGCGCTCCTGCTGCTCAGCAAGGGCCTGGTGGCGCCGCAGGGCGAGCTTCCCAGCGAGTACGTTGGCGGGCGGGTTCACGCCCGCGCCATCGCCAGCCTCGGCGGGCCCGCTCACGCTCGCGAGGCCGTCTCCGGCTCCGCCGCGCTGGTCCTCGGCTCCGCCGACCCCGACCTGCGGGCGCAGCTCGGAGAGGTGTTCGATCGCGCCGGCCTGGTCTGCGAGCGCTCCGGTGACGTGTTCGGGGTCGAGATGGCGGGCGCCGCAAAGAACGCAGCCGCCCTCGCCGCCGCCGCGGCCCAGCCACACGGGCTGAACGCGGCCGGGATCGCCGCCGGGGAGATCTGGCGCGAGTGCGTCGGCTACGCGACCTCCCGCGGTGCGAGACCGGAGACCTTCGTCGGGCTCGCCGGGGTCGGCGACCTGACCGCGACGGTGATGGCGCCCGGCAGCCGCAACCGCCGCGCCGGGGAGCTGCTGGGGACCGGCACCCCAGTCGACCAGATCCGGGCCGAGATCGGTCAGGCCTCGGAGAGCCTCGACTCGGTGCCCCTGATCGCCGAGACGATTTCGGCCGCCAGCCTCGACGCGGAGGGCCTGCAGGGGCTCGCGGCGCTGATCGAGGGCAGGATTGGAACCGACGAATGGGTCGCGGGCTTGCGCCGTGCCGAGCGCTCCCGCCGCGCCGCATGACGGGGGTACGCTTGCCGCGTGGGAGAGGGAAAGATCGAAGCCGGTCCTCCGACCGACCCGGCCGCGAAGGCGGAGATGGATCGCGCCTTCGAGGACCTCTACCGCGCCCATCTTCGCGACGTGTACTCCTATGCCTACTACCGAGTCGGCAACCATCACGACGCCGAGGACCTCACCGAGCAGGCGTTCCTTCAGGCGTACCGGCATTTCGACCGCGCGCGGCGGGAGTCGGACGGCAGGCCACTGCGCCCCTGGCTGATCCGCATCGCGCACAACCTCGCCTCGAACTACTTCCGCGACCGCTCGCGACGACCGCAGACCCCGCTCGACAGCGCCGACCCGATCTCCGCGCCGCACGGGACCGAGGCCGTGGTCGAGGGGCGGGAGGAGCTGCGCAACGTGATCGAAGGGGTGCAGCACCTCCCCGACGACCGCCGCGAGGCGCTGATCATGCGCTTCGCTCTCGGCATGGACAACCGCGAGATCGCGCGGGCCCTCGGCCGCACGGACGGGGCGACCAAGGTGCTGATTCATCGCGCGATCAAGCAGCTTCAGGAGCAATTGGACGAGGAGGCAAGCGATGACTGACGAGCACGCCGTCGAGCGTCTGCTGGCCGATGCGCTGAGGCCGATCGAGCCCCCCGAGCAGTTCTCCGGACGGCTCGAGCAGACCTTCTCCGCGGTCGCCGAGGCCGCGGCGGCCGAGCTGTCCGACTGGGCCGACGCGCTGTCCGAGTCCGAGCTGGAGGCGCTCCGCGACCCCCGCAACTGGGTGCGGCCCGCGATCGCGGTCACCGCGGGCGGCGTCGCCACCGGCGCCCTGGTGCTGTTCGAGCTGCGTCGGCGCAGCCGCCAGCGCAGTAGCGCCGGGCTGCGGGGGCTGACGGAAGAGCTTCGCTCGCGGCTGTAGAACTCATTCCTAGTTCCTCGTTCCTCGAGGTCGGGTCCTAGCCCGAGGAACAAGTGAGAAGTGACAAGGAACGAGCTTCTTAGGTCGCCGCCGCCGTTCGCGCCGCCTTGATCGCGGGGGTTGCCATTCCCGCGGCGAGGCCGAGCACGCCGAGGATCAGGTGCAGGAAGTTGTCCTCGGTGTTGACCGGCAGGAAGCCGAGGATGTTGTGGCCGTCGCCGATGATGAATCCCCAGATCGCGATCGCGAGGTACACGACCCCAAGGCCGAGGGCGTACTGGCGGGCCCAGTAGCCGGCCGCCAGCAGGCCCAACCCGCCGGTGACGATGTGGACGACGTTGTGCCATCCGTTGACGTTCAGCACCCCGAACACCGCATCCACGTTGCCAGGGCTTCCGAACGACGAGCTGTAGAAGAAGCCGATGATGCCAGCGATCACGAGCGTGCCGCCGACCAATGTCGCGTACAGCCTTGCTGGGCTTGAAGCTTCCATTGCTCCTCCTCAACGAAGTTACGTGAGTGATGTTTCCGCGTCGCGCGGACGAGACGCGTTGATCCGCTCCAGATCGCAGGACGTAGGGTGAGTTAGAGGTTGATACGCACAGGCGGCGCGCTCGGATCACGGCGCCTCTGACAGACGGGAAACCCGGGCAGTGGCAATCGACAAGAAGAGGGCGGAGCGCCTCGGCGACGAGGAATTGATGCCGCTGCTCGCCGATGAGGACCCGGAGGCGTTCGAGGTCTTCTACGACCGTCACGGCGGGGCCGCCTACTCGGTCGCCTACCGGATCGTCGGCGATCGCAGCAGCGCCGAGGACGTGACCCAGGAGGCGTTCCTCTCGATCTGGCGCAGCGGCGCCCGCTATGACCGCGCCCGCGGCAGTGTCCGGGCCTGGACTCTGGGAATCGTCCGCAATCGCGCGATCGACGCGCTGCGTCGCCAGTCGGGCAAGGCGCCGAAGCTGGACTTCGACGACGAGGCGGCGCTTGAGCAGCGGCCCTCGCCGGACCTGACCGACGAGCAGGCGCTTCAGCGCGATGAGGCGCAGCAGGTGCGCGGGGCGCTGAGCGAGCTGCCCAGCGAGCAGTCGAAGGTGATCGAGCTGGCCTACTTCGGCGGCTTCAGCCACTCGGAGATCGCCGAGATGCTGAACATGCCCCTGGGCACGGTCAAGGGCCGGATGCGGCTCGGGATCGAGAAGATCCGCACCCAGCTGGCGGAGGGATTCTCATGAGCGCGACCCGCGATCACCGCCGCTGGCGCGCTGACCTCGCCGCCTACCTGCTCGGCTCGCTGGAGGCGGACGAGAACGAGGCGATGGAACGCCACCTGGAGGACTGCCAGCGCTGCCGCGACGAGCTCCGCTGGTTACAGCCGGCGATCGACATGATCGGCGAGTCAGTACCGCAGCTCGAGCCGCCGCCCGGCCTTCGCGCGCGCTTGATGGCCGAGGTGCGCTCGGACGTCGCCGAGACCGAGGCACCGGCGGGTTGGGAAGCGAGGCGATCTCCGGTTCAGCCACGCCGGCGAGCCGGCTTTCGCGTCTTCTTCTGGCGCCCCGCCGCGGCATTGACCGCGGTGGCGCTGATCGCGGCCGTGATCGGCGGTTATGCCCTGCGCGGAGGCGGCGGTGGGGCCGGGACCACGACAACAAGTACGGTCGCCCAGGGCGGCACCATTCACGCGACCCTGGAGCGAAGCGGCGACTCTGGAACTCTGGAGCTGACCGGCCTGAAGCAGGTCCGGATGGGGCACGTCTACCAAGCGTGGGTACGGCGCAATCACCGCATCCTGCCCTCGTCGCTGTTCGAGGCGCGCGGAAACGGCAGCGCCAGCACCGCGATCCCGCATCAGCTCGACGGCGCCGACATGGTGATGGTCACGGTCGAGCCGCGGGGCGGAAGCAGACAGCCCAGCTCCTCGCCGATCGTCAGCGTCGCCCTGCCCGGCTGAGGCTTGCCTCAGGAGTGGCTCAGGCGGCGTCGGTAGCCTCCCGAAGCCGATGGAGACCTGCTACCGCCATCCGGATCGCGAGACCGGCGTCTCGTGCTCGAATTGCGGGCGTCCGATCTGCCCCGACTGCATGACCACGACCCCAGTCGGAATGCGGTGTCCGGAGTGCGCCCGCGAGAGGACAAAGGTGAAGACTGGTGCGGCGGCGTTTGGTCGCGCCGGCGGGACCCCGGTGACAACGGTCCTGATCGCCATCAACGTGATCGTCTTCCTGATTGAGCTGGGGGCAGGCAGCGGAGGATTGAACGGCGGGGGCAACGTGATCGACAACTTCAGCGTCTTCGCGCCCAAGATCGCCGACGGCGAGTGGTACCGCCTGCTGACCGGCGGCTTCCTGCACGCCGGCCTGTTGCACATCGCCTTCAACATGTACGCGCTCTACATCCTCGGGCAGCTGCTCGAGCCGGCGTTCGGCAGAACGCGGTTCATCGCCATGTATTTCGCGTCGCTATTCGCAGGCTCGCTGGGTGTCGTCCTGCTCGAGCCCCAGACGCCGGCGGTTGGCGCTTCGGGCGCGATCTTCGGCCTCTTCGCAGCCGCCTTCGTGATCGCCCGAGGACGCCGGCTGGAATCGATCGCCACGCAACTCGGATTCCTGCTGGTGATCAACCTGGCGCTCACTTTCGGCATCCCGGGGATCGCAATCGGTGCCCACCTCTTCGGAGCCGGGGCGGGAGTCCTCTGCGGGCTGCTGATCCTCGCCGGCGACCGCGAGATCCTGGGGCCTAACCGGGTCCCGGTCGAGGTGGCCGCGATGACCCTGCTCGGGGTCGCCGCCGCGGTGGCGGGCGTGGCGCTGGCCTAGCTGGGCGCCGGCGCCGAGAGGTCGAAGGGCTCGAAGCCGATCCCCTCTGGTGCGTCGGCGAGATCCGGGTGCAGCAGGTGGACGAGCAGCTCGACGCCGTCGACGAGGCGGGGACCCGGGCGCGAAAAGAAGGAGGCGGCGTCGACAGCCCAAATTCGCGGGTCCCCCATCGCCCGGAGCCGGCCCAGGTGTGGCGCGGTTTGGCGACTCGACTCGTCGACGTAGTAGCCGCAGGGCATCGCGACCACGACCTCGGGCCGAAGGCCGTCCAGGTCTGGCCACTCCACTTCGCGCGACTTCTCGCCGGCCTCCGTCAACAATGCCTCGCCGCCGGCGGCCGCAATCATCTCCGGCACCCAGTGCCCGCCCAGAAACGGGGGATCCAGCCACTCGAGCGCCAGCACCGTTGGACGCGGCGCCCCGGCGACTCGTTCACGAATTGCCGCCAGCCTCGCTTCGAGGCCGGAGCGCAGCTCGCGACCCGCCTCCGGCACCTCGGCCGCCTCGGCGAGCCGCTCGACGTCGGCGAGCACCTCGGCGAGGGTGGACGGGTCGAGTGAGATCACGTCCGGTCGCGACCGAAGACGCGCCGCGACGGCGACCACGTCGTCGTAGGAGACCGCGCAGACCTCGCAGACGGCCTGGGTGACGATCAGATCGGGGGCGAGCTCGGCGAGTCGCTCCTGGTCGAGCTCGTAGAGCGCCCGGCCCTCTCCGGTCACCCGCTTCACCTCGGCGTCGATCTCACCCGCCGACAGCCCTCCGGGGATCACGGTCCGGGTCAGGTGCGGTTTGCGCGCCGCCTCGGCGGGGAAGTCGCACTCGTGTGTGACGGCGACGACGCTGTCGCCCAGCCCGAGGGCGAATAGCATCTCGGTGGAGGAGGGAACAAGGCTCGCAATACGCACGCGGAGGTCACTATGGCACTTGACCCAGATTCGCAGGGACTTCTCTCAGACTCGGAGATCGAGCAGCGGCTCGGCAACATCGATGGGTGGAGCCGCGAGGGCGACGCGATCGCAAAGACCTACGAGAACGGCGATTTCGTCGGCTCGGTGAAGTTCGTCGACAAGCTCGTCGAGCCGGCCGAGGGCATGGGCCACCACCCGGACCTGGAGCTCTCCTGGGACAAGGTCAAGGTCACGATCACCAACCACGCGCAGGGTGGCCTCACCGAGAGCGACTTCGAGCTGGCGAAGAAGATCGACGCGCTGCGCTGAACGATCGCCCGCCATCGGGCCGGGACCGCCTGCAACGCCGCCGGCGCGGAGTATCTTTCCGTGGGTCGCCGATGGCAGAAGACGACGACCGCCCGCGAAGTACCCAGTCTCATAGCCGCCCGCCGAGGCCCCGCACGGGAGGACACGAATGACCGCTGTCCTGCTCGTGCTGCTGCTCCTGCTAGTTGTGCTCAACGGGCTCTTCGTGGCGGCGGAGATCGGTCTCGTTCGCTCGCGCAAGGGGCGGTTGGAGGCGATGGCCAAGGAAGGCCAGCGCGGCGCCGAGCAGGCGCTCGACCAGGTCGACCACCTGTCGGAGTACATCGCCGCCTGCCAGGTGGGCATCACGCTGTGCTCGATCGGGATCGGCTTCCTCGGCGAGCCCTCGCTGGCACACCTGCTCAAGCCCGCTTTCGGGACCTTCTCGGACGCGGTCGCGGCGACGATCGCGGTGGCGCTGGCGTTTCTGTTCGTCACCTCGATCCACATCTCGTTCGGCGAGCTGGTCCCGAAATTGCTTGCGATCGCGCACACCGAGGGCTCCGCCCGGCGTCTCGCCCGTCCGCTGGGTGCGTTCCGGGCGATCAGCGCGCCGTTCGCGGTCGCCCTCACCGCCGTTGCCACCAAGGTCGTGCGGTTGTTTGGCGTACGAGCCGACACGCTGGGCGAGGACGCGACCTCGGAGGAGGACATCAGGGTGCTGATCGCGCAGTCGGTGAGGTCGAGAACGGGCGACTCGCTCGACCCCGGCGAGGCGGGGATGCTGACCGGTGTCTTTCACCTGCACGAGCAGGAGGCCCGTGAGGTGATGACGCCGATCCCGGCGGTCGTCACCGTTGATGCCTCGGAGACCGTGGAGACGGCGCTGCGCCGCTGCGTCACCTCCGGACATACGCGCCTGGTCGTCACCGAGGACGACAACCCGGACCGCATCAAGGGGATCGTCCACAACAACCGGCTCGCCCGCCTCTACATGGACGAAGGGCCCGACTCCCCGATCGAGCCGGTCGTCCGCGACGCGCTGATCATCCCCGAGACGGTGCCCCTGGACGACCTGCTGCAGGACCTGCAGCGACAACGAACCTCGATCTCCGTCGTGGTCGACGAGTACGGGCGAACGATCGGCATCGTCAGCGTCGAGGACATCCTCGAGGAGGTGGTGGGGGAGATCGAGGACGAGACCGACCCACGGGCCGGCGACCTGCGCAAGCTCAGCAACGGAGAGTGGTTCGTGCGCGGTCACGTATCGCTCGGCGACCTGGAGGACGCGGGGATCGAGCTCCCGGTCGAGACCGACGCCTACAACTCGATCGGTGGCTACGTGTTCGCCGAGCTCGGCCGGCTGCCCAAGCGCGGCGACTCGATCACCGCGGACGGCTACCGGATCAGGGTCGAATCCGTGCGCGAGAACCGCATAGAGGCGGTTCGGATCAGGGGCGCGGAAAGCAGGCGCCAGACCGCGGAAAGCGGTTAGGTCCAGGCGTTTTGCGTTCTGTCCGCCTTTGTCCATAGCCTGCCGCTCCGACCCGACCTTCCACCTCCCGGAGGCACCATGTGGGTCGTTCGGTTGACCGATAAGCAGCTCGAGGTATTGAGGGCGCTCCTGCGCTCCGAACAGCATCTCGGTCCAGCTCTTCAGGGTGCCCTGGAGGGCCTCGACCTCGCCCGTTGGGACGAGCTTCCGGAAGCCGAGCTGCCGTGGGACGAGGTCGCCGAGGTGGCACGCCACCAGGGCATCTCGGAGGCGGACGTGATCTGGGACCTCAGCGGTCGCCGCCGCAGAGCTATCGCCGACTGAGCGAGGCCGCTGCAAACCGTCGCATTCAGCGACCGAAGGGAGCGGTGCGAGCGCGCAGCGCGACATCCACCGAACTGCTTGGTTTTCGCGGCCTCAACTAGACGGCGACGCCCCTAGACCTCCAGCCGCGACTCCTCGAGGTCCAGCTCGCGTTCGACGCGGCGCATCACCTCGCTGGAGATCTCACGGCTGTTCCGTAACCGGACCAGCTCGCGGCGCTGGACCGCGTAGATCTCGTGCATCAGCCGCTGGTAGGCGAGCGAGCCCTCCTCGAGGCCGTCCTCGTCCTCGATCTTCCCGGCGCGGATCTTGAAGCGTCGCTGGCGGAACTCGTAGAGCCTGCGGACTCGTTCGATCGTCCCCTCACGGGTCCATTCCTCGGCCTCCAGCTCGTCGACCCGCTCGATCGCCGCCCGCGCGATCACCAGCCGGGCACGGATCTCCTCGTTCTCCTCCTCGGTCCCGTCCTCGACCAGGCCGAGGCGGCGGATCAGCCAAGGAAGCGTGAGGCCCTCTCCAACCACCGTGACCAGGATCAGCGCGAAGGTGATGAACTGGATCAGCGCCCGGCCCGGCAACGGGGCACCGGAGTGGGTGTGCAGGGGGAGGGCCAGCGCCGCCGCCAGCGAGACGGCGCCGCGCATCCCCGACCAGCCGCTCAACACCCGCACCTGCCAAGTGGAGCGCCGCGCTCGCTGGGAGGGCCGCCGGTCGAGCGTCCTGATGACTACGGTCGTCACATTGATCCAGATGAAGCGCATCGCAATCACGGCCGCGCAGACCGCCGCCGCATAGCCGACCACCTCGCCGGCCGTCCGTCCGCTGAGGCCGTCGACGATGATCGGAAGCTGTAGGCCGATCAGGATGAACAGCGTCGCGTTGAGCAGGAAGGTGAGGATCGACCACATCGCGTACCCCTGCATCCGGCTCTCGGGTGAGGCGATCTCCGGGGCTCTGAAGCCGAGGACGAGACCGCACGCGACCACGGCGAGGACGCCCGAGAAGCCGAGCTGGTCGGCGGGGACGAAAGCCCCGTAGGCGCTGAAGAGCGAGATCGTCAGCTCGGTGTTGACGTCGGTGATTCGCTTGCGGATCTCGGCGATCACCCAGCCGACCGCGATCCCTATCGCCACGCCGCCGGCAACGTCGCCGAAGAAGGTGAGCACCGTGTGCCCGGCGGACACGCTCTCTCCGATCGCGACCGCTACCGCGACCTTGTAGAAGACCAGCGCCGTGGCGTCGTTGACGAGGCTCTCGCCCTCGAGGACGTTGACGATCCGCCGCGGCGCGCCGACCCGCCGCATCACCGCTGTCGCGGCAGCCGGGTCGGTTGGCGAGACGATCGCGCCGAGGGCAAAGGAGATCGCCCATGGCAGGCCGATCATCTGGTGCGCGATCACCCCGACGACCGCGGCGGTCGCCAGAGTCATCCCGATCGCGTTGATCGTGATCACCCGAGCGTCCGCCCGCAGGCTGCGCAGGTCGGCGAAGAACGCAGACGCATACAGAAGCGGCGGCAGGAAGACGAGCAGGACGAGGTCCGGGTTGAGGTGGATGTCCGGGATCCCCGGGATCAGCCCCAGGACCAGCCCGCCGAGCACCAGCGGGATTGGGTACGGCACCTCGAGCCAGTTCGCGAGCGCGTTCAGGCCCGCGGCCGATACGAACAGCGCAGCTATGACGATCTGCAGATCGCTCACCGGGTGATTGCGAAGGTTTGCAGCCGACTAGCCGTAGTCGTAGAAGCCGGCGCCCGATTTCCTGCCGAGCTTTCCCTCGCCGACCATCTCGACCATCAGGCCGGGCGGCTTGTGGGCGGGCTCGTCGGAGTCGGCGTGCAGCGCGTCACCGATCGCCTCGGCGACGTCAAGCCCGACGAAGTCGAGCAGCGCCAGCGGCCCCATCGGGTGCCCGGCGCCGAGGGACATGCAGGAGTCGACCTCACCGGGCTCCATGCCGGTTCGCTCGAGCATCCGCACGGCATCGAAGAGGAAAGGGAAGAGCAGTCGATTGACGACGAACCCGGCCTGGTCGGGAACCTCGACCGCGGTCTTGCCGAGTGCCCCGCACCAGGCGAGGGCGCGGTCGCGCACCCCGTCGTTCACGCCCTCGGGAAAGCACAGCTCGACCAGCTTCATCCGCGGCACCGGGTTGAAGACGTGAAGGCCGAAGAAGCGGTCGCCATGGCCGCTGCGCTTGCCGATCTCGCCGACAGACAGCGAGGATGTCGTCGTCGCCAGGTCGGCGTCGGGCGCGGACTCGCCGAGCGTGGAGAGCAACTCGCCCTTGATCTCGGGGTCCTCGATCACGGCCTCGACGACGATGTCGCAATCGGCCAGGTCGGCGGGCTCGGTGGTCACCTTGAGCCGGCTGGCGTCGGCGCCCTCGATCTTCGCGCAGGCCGCCGTCGCTTTCTCCTCCGCCCGCCAGGCCGACGCGTCGCTGCGCGCCAGCAGCAGCGTCCTGCCAGTCGCGGTCGCGGTCGCCGCCAGGCCCGTGGCGATTGTTCCGCTCCCCGCGATCGCTGGGTGCTTGTACCCCTCCGTGGAGTTCACGCGGATGGGTTGTTATCACGATCGGACTAACGGCCGGTGCATGCGGTTCGCTATAAGGGATTGGTGAGCGTTTGGCGGGGCTCAACAGAGGCAGGCTCTCGATGAGCACGATGGAGCGGCTGGGCCACTTCGTGGTTCGCCGGCGCCGCCTGGTGATCGCGGCCTGGGTCGGCCTGGTGATCTTCGGGATGATCGGCGCCGGTCAGGTCTCCAACCGCTGGCAGGAGAACTTCTCGATCCCCGGCTACTCGGCCTACGAGGCGAACCAGCGGGCCCTGCACAGCCTCGGAACCGGGGCCCAGGTGCCGCTTGTCGCGGTCTTTCACTCGAATGGCGACGTGACCAAGGACCCCGCGATCGCCAAGGCGATCGCCGCCGGGCAGAAGGCGGACCGGGGCTCGCGCGTCAGCTCCTTCTACTCGACCGGCAGCAACGCATACGTCTCGCCCGACCGTCACACCACCTTCGCCGAGATCTATCCCCCCGGCTTGCCGAAATTCAGCACCTCTGGCGCGATCCCCAGGGTCCGCTCGGCGATCAAGCAGGCTGCCCCCACCGGCGTCACAGCCCATCTGACCGGTATCGAGCCGCTCAACACGGCCAGCGGCGGCGGCAACGGCCCTAGCCTCGCGGTCGAGATCCTGCTTGGCACCGTTGGCGCCCTGCTGGTCCTGCTGTTCGTCTTCGGCACCCTGCCGGCGGTGCTGATGCCGCTGGCGGTGGCAGCCAGCTCGATCCTGACCACCTTCGGGGTGATCTGGCTGGTCACCTACCTCACCGACGTCTCGGTGATCGTCCAGTTCCTGATCGCGCTCGTCGGGCTCGGGGTGGCGATCGACTACTCGCTGCTGATGATCTTCCGCTTCCGCGAGGAGCTGGCGAAGGGTGAGGAGGTCGAGGAGGCGATCGCGAACATGATGCGCCGCGCCGGCCGCTCGGTCGTGGTCTCCGGCTCGACCGTCGCGATCGGGCTGCTGAGCATGATCATCCTGCCGCTGCCTTTCATCCGCGCGATCGGGATCGGAGGAATGCTGATCCCGGCTGTCTCGGTGCTCGCCTCGATCACGCTGCTGCCGGCGCTGCTGTCGCTGCTCGGCGAACGGATCAACAAGGTCCGCTTGCTCCCCAAGCGCTTCCACGCCGGCGAGTACGTCGACGAGGGGTTCTGGGGCCGCTGGGCGGGGACCGTGATCCGGCGCCCGGTGGTGACTGCGGGAACCGGCCTGCTGATCGTCGCCGCCCTGCTGGTCCCGGCCTCGAAACTCAACCCGGCCCAGGCGCAGGCCAAGGACCTGCCGGGATCCGGTGACGCGATCGACGGCCGCGACGCACTCACTGCAGCCCAGATCACGCCGGGAGTCCTGGAGCCCTACGTCGTCCTCGCCGAGAACAACCCGACGCAGCAGAACCTCAGTGCCGTTGTCTCTGACCTCGATAAGACACCCGGCATCTCGGCCGCGGTCGCCCCCAACACTCCTGGGTGGCGAGGCCACGGCAACGCCCTGGTGGAGGCATTCTCCAGCGTCGACGCCGAGAGCAAGGCCTCGCGAGGCACGATCTCCGACCTCAAGGGCAACGTCCTGCCCGCCACCCAGGCCCAGGTCGACCATTCGGTGAAGCTGGCGCTGGGCGGGGCAGCGCCTGAGAACCGCGACTTCGTGCACGCCGTGTACGGGAACTTCCCCTACGTCCTCGCTTTCGTGATCGTCCTCACCTTCCTGCTGCTGGCGCGCGCGTTCCGGTCGCTGCTGCTGCCGTTGAAGGCCGTGATCCTCAACCTCATCTCACTGGGCGCCGCCTATGGGATCGTCGTCTTCATCTTCCAGGAGGGCCACGGGGCGAAGGCGATCTGGGGGGTCGACGCCACGGGGGCGATCCAATCCTGGATCCCGCTGATGGTCTTCGCGTTCCTGTTCGGCCTCTCGATGGACTACGAGGTCTTCATGCTCACCCGCATGCGCGAGGCCTACGACGAGACAGGCCGCACCCCGGACGCGATCCAGCTCGGCCTGATGCGGACCGGCAAGCTTGTGACGAGCGCGGCGCTGGTGCTGATGTTCGCCTTCTTCTCGATGTCCACCGGACCCGGAGTCGACATCAAGCAGTTCGGGATCGCCCTCGCGGCCGGGATCATCTTCGACGCCACGGTGATCAGGGCCCTGCTCGTGCCCTCGATCATGCGCCTGATGGGGCGCTGGAACTGGTGGCTTCCGAGCTGGCCCGCGCGCGTGCTCCGGGTCGCGCCTTCGCAGGCCGTGCCCGAGCCGACCGAGGGATAGCCGGCGCTCGCTCCCACCCCTGGCTGACGAGCCAGTCAATCGAATAACATTGCTCCTAGGCGGCCGACTCGCCGGCCTGCCGCTGACCAGAGCGAACGGAGGGCTTTCCCGATGGAGAACGGCAAGTTCGGAGGCCGAGAGGTCGTAATCGTCGAGGCGGTACGCACCCCGATTGGGCGCGGCCACGAGGAGAAGGGCTACTACAAGGACGTCCATGCCTCGAATCTGCTGGCAAAGACCTACTCGGAGCTGATCGAGCGCACCGGCATCGAGGCCTCCGAGGTCGAAGACGTGATCGCGGGCTGTGTGCAGCAGTTCGGCGAGCAGGGCCTGAACATCGGCCGCAACGCCTGGCTCGAGGCCGGGCTGCCCGTCGAGACCCCGGCGACCACCGTCGACCGTCAGTGCGGCTCCGCCCAGCAGGCCGTGAACTTCGGCGCCGCGCTGATCGCCTCCGGCGTCGCCGACACGGTCGTCGGTTCCGGCGTCGAGCACATGGGCCACATCTCCTTCGCTGACAGCGCCGAGGTGATGAAGGAGCACGGATTTGCCTTCAGCCCCCAGCTGCTGGAGCACTACAACCTCGTCCCACAGGGCATCTCTGCCGAGATGATCGCCGACAAGTGGGAGGTTCCCCGCTCAGAGCTCGACGAGATCGGGCTGCGATCGCACCAGCATGCCGCCAAGGCGACCGAGGAGGGTCGCTTCGAGCGCGAGATCATTCCCTACTCGGTCAACGGCGACACCTACGTCACCGACCAGGGGATCCGTCCCGACACCAGCCTCGAGAAACTCGCGGAGCTGAAGCCGGCCTTCAAGGAGGACGGCAAGGTCACCGCCGGCAACTCGTCCCAGATCTCAGACGGTGCCGCCGCGGTGTTGATGATGACCCGCGAGAAGGCCGACCAGCTGGGGTTGAAGCCGCGCGCCCGGGTGCTCGACCAGACGACCGTCGGCGTCGATCCGGTGATCATGCTCACCGGCCCGATCCCGGCGACCCGGAAGCTGATGGAGCGCAACGGGATGAAGATCGACGACTTCGACCTGATCGAGATCAACGAAGCCTTTGCTTCCGTGGTCGGCGCGTGGCGGCGCGAGGTGGAGCCGGACATGGACCGGGTCAACGTCAACGGCGGCGCGATCGCGCTCGGGCATCCGCTCGGCTCGACCGGCGCCCGCCTGATCACGACGCTGCTGCACGAGCTCGAGCGCTCCGACAAGGAGACCGGGCTGGTCACCATGTGCTGTGGCGGCGGTCTCGGCACCGGGACGATCATCCAGCGGGTCTGACGCCTCGCCAGGCAGTCGGCAGAGACGCCAACGGCGCGCCGTCGCGGGCGGCCAATAGGGTGCCGCCGCTGATCCATCGCGGGCGCCCTTCGTCTTCCTGGCCAGCCGGCCAACCTCTATATGCTCCGCCTCCGTGGATCTGTCGCTGACCCCGCAGGAGGAATCTTTCCGCGACGAGGTTCGCACCTGGCTGCAGGAGAACCATCCCGGACCCGAGCCGGAGACCTTCGACGAGATCGTTCAGTTCCGTCGCGAGTGGCAGCGCAAGATGCACGACGCGGGCTGGGCCGGGATCTCGTGGCCGAAGAAGTACGGCGGCCGCGGCGCGACGATGATCGAGCAGGCGATCTTCGTGATGGAGGCGACGCGGGCGGAGACCCCCCCTCCGGCGAACGTGCTCGGTCTCGCGATGGGCGGTCCGGTTGTGATCGCGCACGGCAACGAGGAGCAGAAGCAGCGCTATCTGGAGCCGATCCTAACCGCCGAGGAGATCTGGTGCCAGGGATTCTCCGAGCCCGAGTCGGGCTCGGATCTCGCCTCGTTGAAGACCAAGGCGGTGAAGGACGGCGACGAATGGGTGGTCACCGGACAGAAGGTCTGGACCACCTACGCCCAGTACGCGAAGTGGTGCATGCTGGTCGCCCGCACCGACCCCGACGCGCCCAAGCACAAGGGCCTCACCTACTTCCTGCTCGACATGGAGCAGGAGGGGGTGCAGGTGCGGCCGCTGGTCCAGATCACCGGCGAGGGCGAGTTCAACGAGATCTTCCTCGACGGGGCGCGGATTCCGGACCGCAACGTGGTCGGCGAGGTCGGGGGCGGCTGGGGAGTTGCGATCACGACGCTGATGAACGAGCGCGCCGGGCTCGCCTTCGGGGCGATCGCCCAGATCCGCAACAGCATCGACCGCCTGCTCGATCTCGCCAATGAGACCAGGGTCAACGGCGGCACGGCAGCCGAGGACTCCTACTACCGCCAGCGCCTCGCGCAGCTGCACATCGAGGCCGAGACGATGCGCCTCAACGCCTACCGCGGCCTCACCAAGACCATGGAGAGCGGCACACCCGGGCCCGAGGGCTCGCTGGGCAAGTGGCAGTGGGCCGACATCCACCAGGGAATCACCGAGCTGGCGATGGAGATCGAGGGCCCTTACTCGCCGCTCGCCCGCGGCGCCGAGCACGCGGTCGCCGACGGCCGCTGGCAGTACGCCTTCCTGCGCTCTCGCGCCAACTCGATCGAGGGCGGGACGACCGACATCCTCAAGAACATCATCGCCGAGCGAGTGCTCGGGTTGCCGAAGATGCGGTGAGGGTTCTGAATCAATTTCCGCCCATGTGCTCGCTCGCTCGGCCCTCGACTCATCATTTCCTTGACTCGGGCCTCGCTCCGCGTCCGCCATGGGCGGCGGGTGCCGACGTTGCACACGACCAGGTAGGTCCAGGGTGTACTTCGATCTGAACGACGAGCAAAAGCAGATTCAGCGCACCGCGCGCGAGTTCCTCGCCTCGCGCTACAAGCCGGAGCGGATCCGCGAGCTGACCGAGACCGAGCACGGATTCGAGGAGTCCGACTGGCAGGAGATGGTCGAGTTGGGTTGGCCCGGGCTTGCCCTGCCCGAGGAGTTCGGCGGGCAAGGGTTGGGGATCGTCGAGCTGGCGGCGGTCTTCGAGGAGATGGGCTACGCGTTGCCGCCGTCGCCGCTGCTCTCCAACACCGTCGCCGGGCTCGCCCTCGCGACCTGCGGCTCCGAGGAGCAGAAGACCGAGTTCCTGGCTCCCCTGGCGGCGGGTGAGAAGCGGGGCACTGTTGCGCTGATCGACGCCGGCTCGAGCGGGGCGATCGGCGAGTTCGAGCTGGAGGCTCAATCCGGTGACGGCGGGGTGACCCTGAACGGCGAGAAGGTGATGGTGCTGGACGCCGGCGCCGCCGACTTCCTGCTCGTCGCGACCGCCGACGGCAAGCGCCAAATCGTCGAGACCGAGCAATCCGGCGTCTCGATCAACCAAGAGCCCTCGATCGACCTCACCCGGAACGTCTATTCGGTCGCCCTCGACGGCGTGGAGGTGGCTGCCGAGCGCACCCTGCCCGCCGAAGGCATCGACTACCTCCCGGTCATGCACAGGGTTTGCGTCGCGATATCGGCCGAGTTGACAGGGATCGCGCAACGCACGATGGAGATGGCGGTCGAGTACGCGAAGGAGCGCCAGCAATTCGGGCGTCCAATCGGCTCCTACCAGGCGGTCTCGCACCGCTGCGCGCAGATGCTGCTCGAGACCGAGGGCGCGCGGTCGGCCACCTACTACGCGGCCTGGGCGGCGGACGCTTCGCTGGAGGACCTGCCGATGGCGGCGTCGATGGCCAAGGCCTACGCCTCGGACGCCGGCTGGCGGGTCGCGAACGCCTCGCTACAGGTGCACGGAGGGATCGGCTTCACCTGGGAGCACGATCTCCACCTGTGGCTGAAGCGGGCCAAGGTCGATTCGGCGATCTTCGGTGACGCGCATTGGCACCGCGAGCGGGTCGCCGACGCGATCCTCGCGCAGGTGGCCGAGCGCGAGCCGGCGGCGGTCTGAGCCCCGGCCGGGGCATGTCCGCCCTCGACCGCATCTCGGTCGCCGCGATCGGAAACTCGGTCGCCGACCTCGAGCAGGAGACGAAGCTCGCGGAGCGGGCCGGCATCGAGTGCACCTGGGCGCCGGAGCTGTTTCGCAGCTCGGTCACCCAGGCGGCCTTTCTGGCGGCTCGCACGGAGCGCATCGACGTCGCCACCGGGATCGCCTGGGCCTTCACCCGCAGCCCCTTCATCCTCGCGGTGACGGCGCTCGACGTCGACGAGATGTCGGGCGGGCGGTTCCGGCTTGGCCTCGGGGCGGGGGTGAAGCGGCTCAACGAGACCTGGCACAACGCCGACTATGGAAAGCCGGCGCCGCATCTGCGTGAGGCGATCGAGGCGACGCGGCTGATCATGCAGGGGGCGGGCAGAGGTGAGCCGATCCGCTTCGAGGGCGACTACTACGACATCGACATCAAGGGCTGGATCCGTCCCCATCCGGCCCCGCGCGAGTCGGTCCCGATCTACACCGCCGCCGTGCAGGCGGGAATGGCGCGGATGGCGGGCGACGTCGCCGACGGGTTGGTCGGCCATCCGATCCAGTCGCTGCGATGGATCGAGGAGGTCGTGATCGACGGGTTCGAGACCGGCCTGAAGCGCTCCGGCCGCGAGCGGGGCGACTTCGACTACCTACCGACCGTGTGCTGCGCGATCGAGGACGACCAGGCGAAGGCCAACGACCTCGCCCGCCGCACGATCGCCTTCTACGCCACCGTGCGCACCTACATGCCGCTGTTCGAGATGCACGGATTCGGCGACAACGCCGTGGCCGCGCAAGCCGCCTTCCGCAAGGGCGACCTCGCCGCTGTGCCGGCGGCGATCTCCGACGAGATGGTCGAGACCTACTGCGCGGCGGGCCCGCTCGACAAGGTCCGCGAGCGGGTCGAGGCGACCGCGGAGCGCGCCGACGGGCTCTTCCTCACCCCACCGACCTACTTCATCGGCGCCGAGGAGCTGAGCGAGTACCAGCGCCGGATCATCGAGGCGTTTGGGCCGGCGGCCCGAGCGGCCGGCGACTAGTCCGTAGTCAGCTCTAAAGGTCCGGCGGGGCGGGATGCTCGCTGCTCAATCCGGGGTGGACGCCGCGCAGCTCGGTCTGACCCTCCTGGACTTTGTGCAAGAGGTCGATCAGCTTCTCGCGCTCGCCCTCCTCGAGCGGCTCGCAGAGCCTCTGCTCGTATTCGATTGCGACCTTTGCCGCGCGTTCGAGGGTCGCTTGGCCCTTCTTGGTCAGATGAAGTCCGCGCACGCGGCGATCGCCGGGGTGGGGCTGCCGCGCGACGAGGCCGCGCTCCTCGAGCTCGTCGACGAGGCCGACCATGCGGCTGGGGGGGACGCCGAGTCGCTGCGCGAGAGCTTGCTGCGATTGACCCGCCGAGGCGGCGACGAAGCGCAGGAGCAGGAACTCTCGCGGGCCGATGTCCAGCGGCTCCAACGCCTTGGTGAAGCGTTTGGCGGAAAAGAACCCCAACTGGGAGATGAGGAAGCCGACGCTGCGCGGCGGCTGGTCCGGGACGGGGGGCATGACCTTCAGCTCGTCGGCCATAGGACCAGATTACATTGCAGAACGGTTTCTGTTATAGATAGTTTCTAGTTGAAACGGTTTATACGGAGAAGCACCCATTGTCGATTTTCCGGCCCCCGGATCGTCTTACAGGCAAAGCGCCGACGTTTCCGAGGCTTGCCTAAGGACTCGCGATGACTTTCGGCACTCGTGGCGGTCTTCCACTAAACGCCGGCGCTCCCCAACCTTGCTAACCGTGCGCGAACGCAGAAAGGACTTGCAATGACCCGCCACCTCACCCGTCTCGCCGACATCGCCTACCGCCGCCGCGGCCGCATGGTGCTGGCCTGGATCGTTGCTGCAATCGTGATCATCGGGGTGGGCTCATCGCTGAAGGGCGACTACCACGCCAACTACGACACGCCCGGCTCGGACTCCAAAGCCGCCACCGATCTGACCAAGCAGAGCTTCGGCGGCTACTCGAGCGAAGAGATCTACGTGGTCTGGAAGGACACCGCAGGCGCCACGAGCCCGACGGTCCAGCGGAAGCTCAACTCCTTCTTCCGCGAGGCCGAGCAGGTCAAGAACATCGCTCCGCACACCCCGGTCCGCGTCTCGCCGCGGACACACGAGATCGCGGCGTCGACACTCCCGATGACCGCGCCGGGGTGGGATTTCACCAAGGAGCAGGGCAAGCAGCTGATCGACGCGGCGAACCGAAACAGCGGCAACGGCCTGGAGATCAAGCTCGGGGGCGCTCCGATCTACGCCGCGCAGGGCTCGACCAGCCCGGAGGGGATTGGGTTCCTTGGCGCCGCGATCGTCTTGCTGATCGCCTTCGGCTCGGTCGTCGCCGCCGGCCTGCCCCTCGCGATCGCCCTGATCGGCCTCGGGATCACCTCCGGCGGCCTGATCGCCCTGCTCACCAACGTGATCGACGTACCCAACTGGACGACCGCCGTGTCTGGCCTGATCGGCATCGGAGTCGGCATCGACTACTCGCTGCTTGTCCTGACCCGATTCCGCTCGGCGCTCAACGAGGGAAAGGAACGCCACGACGCGGTCGTCGAGGCGGTCACCACCGCCGGGCGCAGCGTGATCATCGCCGGCACCATCGTCGTGATCGCCGTCCTCGGCCTCTGCCTCACGGGTCTCGACTACATGTACGGGGTGGCGATCTCGGCCTCGCTGGCGGTGCTCGTCGTTGCCCTGGCCTCGATCACGCTGCTGCCGGCGCTTCTCTCCTACCTGGGGCCGCGAGTCGACCGCCTGCGGATCCCATTTCTCGGCCGCAGGATGAGCCGGCTGACCACGGCCGGCGAGAAGGCGGCCGAGTCGCCCGCCGCTCGCTGGAGCCACGCCGTCCAGCGCCGTCCCTGGATCGCGGCGATCGCAGCCACGGCGTTGTTGCTCGCCCTGGCGGCACCGGCGCTCGGCATGCGGCTCGGCTTCCCGGACGCCGGCAACGACCCGCCCGACACGATGACCCGTCAGGCGTACGACCTCAACACCGAGGGCTTCGGACCCGGTGTGAACGGGCCGCTGGTGGTCGTCGCCGAGCTGCCCAATCGCAGCGCGGCGGCGAGGGTCGATTCCTTCGCCCAGAAGCTCCGTAGCGAGCCGGGAATCGCCTTCGTCCCCAAGCCGCGGATCAATACGCCGGGCAACGCGGCACTGGTCACCGTGATCCCGACGACCTCGCCCCAGGACCAGGCGACCCAGGACCTCGTTCACCACATGCGAGACGACATCGTCCCCAGCCAGTTCACCGGCTCGGGCATCGAGGTGAAGGTCGGCGGCGTCACGGCGGCGCTCGAGGACCAGAGCCAGTACATGAAGGACCGCATGCCGCTGTTCATCACCGCGGTGGTCGGCCTCTCCTTCCTGCTGCTGCTGGTCGCGTTCCACTCGCCGTTCATCTCCCTGAAGGCGGCGGTGATGAACCTGCTGTCGGTCAGCGCCGCCTACGGGGTCATGACTCTGGCCGCCAAGGGCGGCGGCCTCAGCTCGCTGATCGGGATCGACCACGAGGTCCCGATAGCCCCGTTCATGCCGGTGATGATGTTCGCGATCCTCTTCGGCCTCTCGATGGACTACGAGGTCTTCCTGATCTCGCGGATCCGAGAGGAGTACCTAAGAGACGGCGACACCCGGCGCGCGGTCGCCGACGGACTCGCCAAGACCGCGCGGGTGATAACAGCGGCGGCGGCGATCATGGTCGTGGTCTTCCTCGCCTTCACGTTCGCTCAGGACGTGTTCCTGAAGCTGTTCGGGATCGGCCTCGCGTCGGCGATCTTCCTCGACGCGACCGTTGTGCGGATGGTGTTGGTGCCGGCCGTGATGCAGTTGCTCGGGGACCGCAACTGGTGGATCCCGGACTGGCTCGAGCGGCGCCTGCCGCGACTGGACGTCGAACGCGTGGCGCTCGGGACCGCGGAGCGCTAACGCCAGGCTGACCGGCGTCGCCCGCCCCTGGCGGCGCCGGTCAGTCGGCCGGCAACTTCTCGACGAAGCGTTCGAACTTCGACATGTCCGTCACAGCGGGGCCGTGGCCGGCGAGGATCAGCGACGGGTTCAAATCGGCGAGCTTGCGGATCGAGCGACGGTTCTCGGCCATGTCGTAGGTGAAGAGCGGCGGCGGCTCCTTGATCCCGGGCAATGCCGTCGCATAGCTCATGTTGCGGATCACGTCGCCACAGATCGCAACCCGGTCGGACTCGCGGAAGAAGATCACCTCGCCGCGAGCGTGGCCCGGCGCGTGCACGACTCGGCAGCCGGCCACCACGTCGCCCTCGTTGAGCACCCGCTCGACCTTGTAGGGCGGTCCCTGCCAGATGCGGGCGATGAAGCGGTTGATCGGATTGTCGGCCGATGCCTCCTGGACCGGTCGGCGGCCCTCCATCGCGTCGACGTCGTCGGCGTGGCAGGCGAGCGGTATCTCGCGCGCCTCGCAGACGTCCTTGGCGACACCCTGATGGTCGGGGTGGACGTGGGTCAGGGCGAGCAGCGAGAGGTCGCGGCCCTCGATGTCGCTGAAGATGCGGCGCCGGTCCCAGGTCCGCCCGGCGTCGATCAGCACGTCGTCGACGAGGTAGACGTTGATCGTCGGGCCCGGGAACTCCTTGATCCGCCAGACGCCGGGGGCAAGCTCCTTCACGGGGCGATCCTATGCGTCCGCGGCGCCGGGCGAAAGTCGTCCGCCGACGAACTGCACCAGGCCGCTGAGCCGCTGATGCAGGTCCTCGAAGCGGCGATCGCGCAGGGAGTCGACGATCTCCTGCTGGCCGAAGACCCGCATCCCGCTCAACCGCTCGGTCACCGGCTTCAGCGGCCCGCGTGGAACGAGCTGGCGTTGCACCGATGTCATCAGGGCGATCCGCCCGCCCGGGGCGAGTACCCGCGCCATCTCGTCAAGGCCGGCGAACGGGTCGGCGAACAGGTGAAGCGCGGCAAAGCAGCAGACACCGTCGAAGCTGTCGTCGACGAATGGCAGGGCCTCCGCGTCGCCCCTGATCAAGCTCAGATTCGTTCGGCCAGATCGGCGCAGGTCGGCGGCACCGCGCTCGAGCATCGTGCGCGACGCGTCGAGCCCGACCACCAATCCCGATTCGCCTACCGTGGCCGCGAAGGCGCGCGAGAAGTTGCCAGGCCCACAGGCGATGTCGAGCACGCGGTCGCCGGGCGCGAGGCCGAGCAGCAGCCGCGCGATGCGGATTTCTTCCGCCATGCCCGGGCCGCGGACCCCCTTTGCCACCCGACCGAGGGCCGGCCGCCAGTAGCGCTCGTAGATCTGCGGTACGAAGGAAGTCCGCATAAGGTCCTGGGTGGCACCGGTGGAGTCGAGTTCCCCCTCAATCAGGTCGAGGTACGGCGCGTCTTCGGAGAGCTGCTCGGCACGCTCGCGCGCGTCCGGCTCGAGCAGGGGTAGGACCCGCTGCATCAGCTCGGCGGCCCGGGGCCGCGCGGCTCGCCGCTGTGCCTGGCCAGCTCTTCGAGCCTGGAGATCTCCCGCTCGCCCACGATCCTGGCCGGATGGCCGTGGGGAAGCGGCTCGATCAGCCGCCGCACCCGGTTGCGCACCTGAAGCGCGAAGTGGGGGGTGACGGCGCCGGTCAGAGCTCGCACGTCCTCGACCGTGACCTCGTGCGAGGGGTCGAGCAGATCGGGGTGTTCGGCTTCACTCACGGGCCGGCGGCAACCCTATCCTGGACCCATGGCATCGAGGCACGCCCACGAAGGACTCGGGCCGGGTCACGGGGTCTCGCCGAACGCGGACCAGGGCAAGCTGATCATCGCGCTGGCGCTGATCGTCGGTCTGATGGTCGCGGAGGTGGCGGCCGGGATCGTTGCCGACTCTCTGGCGTTGCTTTCCGATGCCGGGCACATGCTCACCGACGCGGCGGCGATCGGCATGTCGCTGGTGGCTCTGCGCCTGGCGCGGCGCCCGGCCGCCGGAGTGATGACCTTCGGCCTCAAGCGGACCGAGATCCTTTCGGCGCAGGTGAACGGCATCACCCTGCTGGTGCTCGCCGGGCTGATACTGCTGGAGGCGATTCGACGCTTGATCGCCCCGCCCGAGGTCGAGGCGGGCCTGGTGCTGATCGTCGCCCTGGCCGGCATAGCGATCAACATGCTCGCGACTTCGACACTGGCCCGAGCAAACCGGAAGAGCCTCAATATCGAGGGCAGCTTTCAGCACCTGCTCACCGACCTGTTCGCCTTCATCGGCACCGCGATCGCCGCAGGGGTGATCCTGCTCAGCGACTTCCAACGCGCCGACCCGATCGCTTCCGTATTCGTCGCTGCGTTGATGCTGCGTTCGTCCTATGGCTTGCTGCGCGATTCCGGGCGCGTCTTCCTCGAGGCCTCGCCAAAGGGACTCGACCCGCAGACGATCGGGCGAACCTTGGCGGCTCAGACCGGTGTCGTCGAGGTCCACGACCTGCACCTGTGGGAGGTGACCTCGGACTTCCCATCTCTCTCCGCGCACGTCACCGTGGAGGGCGAGGCCGATTGTCACCGGATCCGCCTTTCGCTCGCCGACCTGCTCGAGCGTGACTACGGGATCCATCACTCGACCCTTCAGGTCGAGCACCAGCCGGAAAAGCTGCTGAAGATCGAGGATCGCCCGGCAGCCGGCGGGGCCTGAATCCGTGCCTGGGTCGCAAGGCGGGTTGCAGGCGGTCCGCTAACCGCCTGGGGGCCGAAAACGGTCAGCTAGCCTCGCGTCTTCCCCAGGCCGGTGCCCTCGATTGGCGGAGGCCCTGGAGCTCGGATGCGGATCGCCCTCGGTCCACAGCGAAAAATTCGCCTGTGGGCAGCGCTGCTGGCGCTGGCCATGCTGGTCGCCGTCCTGGTGCTCGGGCTGCGTGCCGGAAGCGCGCCGGCCAGCCTGCAATCGAAGCTCGACGCCAAGCAGCACCAGCTCGACAAGGTTCTTCAGCACAAGGGCGTGCTGACGACGACGATCTCGCGCTACAGCGATCGGATCGGCAGCCTCGAGGGGCAGGTCGCGGCGTTGCGCAACCGCGAGGCGGCCGTAGAGCGCAAGCTCGAAGGCAAGCAGGCGCAGCTGGACCGCGCGATGGCGGAGCTGAACCGGGAGAAGGCGCATCTGCTGGTCCTTCGCGGGCATCTGAAGCGCGCCCTGGTCGGACTGCGGCAGCGGCTCGTCACGATCTACGAGTCGGGCCAACCCGACGTGATCACCGTGCTGCTCAACTCGAAGGGGTGGACCGATCTCGTCACCCGCACCGAGTACATGAACCGGCTCCAAAACCAGGACCAACTGCTGATCAGCCGGGTGCGCGATCTGCGCAACCAGACCAGGGCGATCGTCGATCGGCTGCGCACGGTCAAGGACCGGATCCAGGCGGCCCGCGACGCGATCGCGGCCCACAAGCAGGAGCTGGTCCAAACACGATCGTCGATCGAGGCCCAGCAGTCGAAGCTGGTGCGGGCCCGGGGCAAGCGCGAGGACGCCCTGGCCCAGATCAAGGCCAAAGAGCAGGAGCTGGACGGCAGCGTCTCCGACCTGCAGGCGAAGATCGCGGCGCAGCTCGCGCCGGGCAACGCGTTGGCCGCGGGGCCGGTCAGGGGCGGCTCGAGCGGCATCATCTGGCCGGTCAACGGGCCGATCGTCTCCGGGTTCGGCTGGCGCTTTGGCGGCGCCGAATTTCACGAAGGAGTCGACATCGCGGTTCCCACCGGCACCCCGATCCGGGCCGCGGCCTCGGGCACGGTGGCGATCGCCGCCTGGACCGGCGGCTACGGCAACTACACCTGCATCGACCACGGCGGTGGGCTGTCGACCTGCTACGGGCACCAGGAGGCGTTCGCAGTCTCCGCCGGCCAGCAGGTCAGCCAGGGCCAGGTGATCGGCTACAGCGACTGCACCGGTCACTGTTTCGGCCCCCACGTGCACTTCGAGGTGCGGATCAACGGCCAGGCCGTCGATCCGATGGGCTACCTGTAGGTCAAACGCTGTGCTCCGCGGCGCTTCGTTACTTTACGAGCGGTCAGTTAATACCTGTATTTGGGGGGTGAAGAAGGCTTGCAATACCCATTTCCGGGTATAAACTCGTGGCGTGGTCAGGCAGTCCCAGAACTACTTCGCGGCGGCAGTCTCGGCGGCGGTGCTGAACGCGGCGGCGGTCGCCGCATTCGTGCTCTTCACGGTTCTCTCCTCGGTGCAGGGTTTTCCGTTGTCGGACCTGGTCGGAGCGGCGAATTCGATCGGGCCCTCGGCTTCTTCGTCGAGCTCTGCCGAAGGCCAGGCTTCGCCGGCAGCCGGCGAAGCCACCGGCAGGGCGGCCCATCCGAGCTCGCGGTCGGCGGCCAACAACGATGGGTCCGGATCGGACAAGGCGATCACCGATCAGTCCGGTGAGAACGCTTCCGGCGGCGGCCGGGGATCGAACCCCGCGACCGGCTCGCCGGGCGCGACCGTGTCGCCGGGCGCGATCGGAGGCGGCGGCTCCGGCGGTGGCGAACCGGGCGGCGGTGGCATCGGCTTGGGGCCGGTCGACCCCGCGCCGGGAACCGGCCTTACGGGGCCGGTCGGGCCCGCAGGGCCGGTTGGGCCTGCGGTCCAGGGGGTCGGCAACACTGTCTCCCAGCTGCCCGCGACGGTGAACAACACCGTCAACAACACGGTCGGCAGCCTCAACAACGGCAGCGGTGGTCGGCAATCCAACGCCGGCGTGACCCAGGCCGTGCAGGGCGCTTCCAACACCCTGCTCGGTCCGAGCTCGATCGTCGGGCAGGCGGCCAGCACCGTTGGCGGAACTCTTCAGGTCGCCGGTGGCTCGAACGCCGCCGGTGGTTCCGCCGGTACCAGGGGCGGCGGGATCCGTCTCCCCGCGCTCGGCGGCGGCTAGAGGCTGCGACCGAGCCAGCGCAGGGCGACCCCCTGAAGCTCGGGGTCGTGCTGCACCGAGCGGTGGTGCCCGCCGGGCACGAGGATCAGCTTGCGCGGCTCGGCCGCGCGCTCGAAGAGCTCCTGCGACCAGTCGGCGGGGACCTCGTCGTCCCCTTTGGCGTGCAGGAGGATCAGCGGCTTGTCTCCCATCAGCGCCACCGCCTCCCTCAGGTCGTGTTCCTCCAGCCAAGGCTGTAGCGCGGCGCGATCGGCCCGCATCTCGAGCGGGTCGTTGCGCAGGCTCTCGAGCAGCATCCGCTCCCCCGCTGGGCAGACGGCGATCACTCCCGCAACCGCGTCGCTCACCGCCGCCGCATGGATAGCGACGAACCCGCCCATGCTCGAGCCGCGCGCACAGACCCGCTCGGGATCGACACCGTCCTGCTCGCCGACCAGGCGCGCCATCGAGGTGGCGTCGGCGATCGCCGCCGGCGACATCTCTCCCAGCGACTCGCCGTGGCCGCGCTGGTCGTAGGTGATCACCGCCCAGCCGAGGTCGGCCGCAAGGCGGGCGAAGTCGCCATGGTTCTCCTTCCGCGATCCGGCGCCGTGCAGGACGACGATTCCGGGCCAGGGTGGCTCCGATTCGGGAAGCCAGAGCTGGTAGGCGAGGCCGTCGTGGAAGTCATGCTCGGCTGCCTGGGCCGGGGTGGGTCGCGCCATTCCTAAATCCTCCCGCAAACCGTCACAATCCCGATTCCCGATGAGCGCCAGCGAACCCAGAACGATGTCTGAGTCAGGCGAGGCGAGCGCCGCCGCCGATTCGATCGAAGGATCCGCCGTCTATCCGATCGGCAGCCGCATCAACGACCACGGCCACCTCGAGGTCGGAGGCTGCGACGTGGTCGAGCTCGCGGCCGAGTTCGGCACCCCGGCCTACATCTATGCGGAGGACGACATTCGCATGCGCGCCCGCGCGTATCTCGACGCTTTCCGCGCTCGCAGCGACGACTTCGAGGTGCTCTACGCGAGCAAGGCGCTGCCGGTGACCGCCGTCTACAGGCTCTTCGCCGAGGCGGGGCTGTCGGTGGACGTCGCCTCGGGCGGCGAGCTGTACATGGCGCTGCGGGCCGGTTATGACCCCGCCCGGATCTACATGCACGGCAACAACAAGACCGCCCCGGAGATCCGGATGGCGGCGGAGGCCGGGGTCGGCCACCTGATCCTCGATTCCTTCGACGAGATCGAGCGCTGCGAGTCGGTGCTCAAATCGCGCCAGGACGTGCTGATCCGGGTCACCCCGGGGATCCGGCCCTCGACCCACGACTTCGTCCAGACGGGCCAGCTGGACTCGAAGTTCGGCTTCGGACTCGAGGACGGCCTCGCGGCGCGGGCGATCGAGCGGGTGCTCGGCTCGCAGAAGCTCAACCTGGTCGGCCTGCACGCCCATATCGGCTCGCAGATCTTCGAACTGGAGCCATACACGCTGGCGATCCGTGCGCTCGGCGAGCTTGCCGGCGACTGGTGCCGGTTGCTGAACGTCGGCGGCGGGCTCGGGATCGCCTACACCAGCGAGGACGAGCCGCCGTCCATCGACGCCTACGTCGACGTCAAGGTGCGCGGGGTCGCCGAGGTCTTCGAGCATCAGCCGCGGCTTCTGATCGAGCCGGGCCGCTCGCTGGTCGGCAACGCGGGGCTGACCGTCTATTCGGTCGGGACCGTGAAGGAGATCCCGGACCTGCGCACCTACATCGCCGTCGACGGTGGGATGTCCGACAACCTGCGCCCGATGCTGTACGGGGCTCAGTACGAGGCACTGATCGCCAACCGTGCCGACGCGACCCCCGACACCCTGGCGACTGTCGCCGGGATGCATTGCGAGTCCGGCGACATCCTGGTCCGCGACGCGACGCTGGCCTCACCGAGGGCGGGCGACGTCCTCGTCACCCCGGTCACCGGAGCGTACGGCTACGCGATGGCAAACAATTACAACGGGATGCCGCGGCCGCCGGTCATCTTCTGCTCGAACGGGGA
The DNA here is from genome assembly GCA_963740555.1 of uncultured Solirubrobacterales bacterium. Taxonomy (GTDB): domain Bacteria; phylum Actinomycetota; class Thermoleophilia; order Solirubrobacterales; family 70-9; genus Mayfieldus. The sequence continues at coordinate 203,001 of CAVUES010000003.1, read as the reverse complement.
GGCGAGGGTTGTGGTCAGGCGGGAGACGTATGAAGATCTCGTTTCGCGTGACGTCGAGTAGGCACGTCGTTGCTCGTTGCTCGTTGTTCGAGGGTAGGGCTCTTAAGGTGGGGCGTCGAAGCTAAGGGGTCGGGGTTGAATCGATGAGCCAACCGGTACGCATTGGATTGCTTGGTCGAGGCACCGTGGGCGGCGCCTTCGCGGAGCTGATCGAGCAGCGAGCCGGCGCGGTCGAGGAGTCCACCGGCCGACGGCCCGAGATCGGCGGCGTGTTGACCCGATCCGACGGCCAGGCGGAGCAGATCATCGAGAGCTCGGACCTGGTGGTTGAGCTGATGGGCGGCACCGACCCCGCCCGCGACTACGTGCTCGAGGCTCTGCGTGGCGGCAAGCCGGTGGTGACCGCGAACAAGCAGCTTCTCGCCCAGCACGGCGACGAGCTGTTCGAAGTGGCGCGCAAGGCCGGCGTGCAGCTGCGCTTCGAGGCAGCGGTGGCGGGCGTTATCCCGGTCATCCGCGTGATCCAGGAGAGCTTCGGCGCCACCGAGATCGAGAAAGTGTTCGGGATCGTCAACGGGACTACCAACTTCATCCTCAGCGAGATGGCCGCCACCGGGGCCGCTTACGACGACGTGCTCGGGCGCGCGCAGGAGCTCGGCTACGCCGAGGCCGACCCGACCGAGGACGTGAACGGCGCCGACGCGGCGGCGAAGATGGCGATCCTCGCCCGGCTGGCCTTCCACACTCCGGTGACCCTGGAGGAGGTCGACTACGACGGGATCGAGACCGTGCAGCCCGACGACCTCGCCTACGCGAAGGAGCTCGGCCTGTCGCTGAAGCTGCTCGGGGTCGCGGAGCGGCGCGACGGCGGGATAAGCGTGCGGGTCTTCCCCTGCTTCCTGTATCACGGACACCCATTGGCTCCGATCGAGGGCCCGTTCAACGCGGTGATGGTCGAGGCTCCGGCGATCACCGAGGTGACGATGTCGGGGCCGGGCGCCGGTGGCGTCGAGACCGCATCGGCGGTGCTCGGCGACGTCGTCTCGATCATCGCCGGCGAGGCGCCGGTGCACCAGGTGCGCGAGCGGCTGGAGATCGTGCGCGACGTGGAGTCGGCCTTCTACCTGCACCTCGAGGTCGCCGATCGGCCGGGGGTGCTTGCGCAGGTGGCCAAGGTGCTGGGCGACCACGGCGTCTCGGTGAAGAGCGTGAACCAGCGCGGGATGGGGAACGACGCCCGCCTGGTGATGGTGATGCACGAATGCCTTGAGTCGAACTTCTTCGCCGCGGTCGACGAGATCGGCCCCCTCGACTTCCTTCGCGCGCCTCCCCGCTCGATCAGAGTCATCGAGGAGGAGTTCGCCTGATCGCTCCTCGACCCCGCTGATGCCCGTCCCGCTGATCGAGCGCTACCGCGACCGCCTGTCGCTGGAGCCGGACGATCCCGTCGTGACGCTGAACGAGGGCTCGACGCCGTTGATCGAGGCGCCGCGGCTTTCGGAGCGGATCGGCGCCAAGGCGTGGCTGAAGTTCGAGGGCACCAACCCGACCGGGAGCTTCAAGGATCGGGGGATGACGGTGGCGGTGTCGCGCGCCAAGGGCAGCGGGGCGGAGGCTGTGATCTGCGCCTCGACTGGCAATACCGCCGCGAGCGCCGCGGCCTACGCGGCACGGGCCGGCATGCGCGGGGCGGTGATCGTGCCGGAGGGCAAGATCGCGATCGGCAAGCTCGCCCAGGCGTTGATTCACGGCGCCCGGGTGATCGCGCTGGAGGGCAACTTCGACGACGCGCTGCGGATCGTCCGCGAGCTCGCCGACCGCCACCCGATCGAGCTCGTCAACTCGGTCAACCCCTACCGCATCGAGGGCCAGAAGACCGCCGCCTACGAGGTCGTCGACGAGCTCGGCGAGGCGCCGGACGCGCTGGCGATCCCGGTCGGCAACGCCGGCAACGTGACCGCTTACTGGGCCGGCTTTCAAGAGGGCGGTGCGTCGCCGGTGCTCTACGGATTTCAGGCCGAGGGCGCGGCACCGCTGGTCCACGGGCACCCGATCGAGAACCCCGAGACCGTCGCCTCGGCGATCAGGATCGGCAACCCGGCCCGCTGGGAGGAGGCGATGAACGCCGTGACCGCCTCGCGGGGGCGGATCGCCGCCGTCTCCGACGACCAGATCCTCGACGCCTACAGCTGGATCGCCTCCACCGAGGGTGTCTTCTGCGAGCCCGCCTCGGCCGCATCGGTCGCCGGCATCCTCGCCCACGGCCTGCCGGCGCCCGAAGGCGGCAGCCCACCCGAGTCGGTCGTCTGCGTACTCACCGGCCACGGGCTCAAGGACCCCGACACGGCGCTCGGCAAGGCGCCCGCGGTGGTCGGCTGCGCCAACGACGTCGCTGCGGTCGAGCACGCGGTGTTCGACTGATGGAGCTGGCCGCCGGGCGCGGCTTCCTCATCCGTCATGCCGCGCACGGAGCTGGTCTGGTGGTCATCGTCGCCGTCGTGGCGGCGTTCGTTCTGGTGCGATTCTGGCCTCGGATCGTCAGCTGGTTCGAGAATCGGCGCCGCTGACCCGGTTTCCGCCGAGTTTCGGAGAGCATCTCGCAGGGCTCCCTGCCGGGTCCTCGATATCCCGCTGGACGTGAGCCTAGGCTGTCGCCGAATGCGAATCCGTCTGGGGATCTGTCTGGGCCTGGCGGCGCTCGCCTGCGGCTGTGGCCACAGCTCCTCCCATCCGCGCCAGGGGTTCGAGGCTCAGGTTCGCATCGCCCGTGTGGCGAACACCAGGATCGCCTGGTATGAGCGCGGTCAAGGGCCGCCGCTGGTGATGCTGATGGGAACGGGCTCGACGATGGCCGAATGGGATCCGGCGCTGCTTCGACTGCTGGCCGCAGGCCACCGGCTGATCCTGTTCGACTATCCCGGGCTTGGGATGTCGGGACCCTGGCACGGAGACTCCTTCGACTCGCTCGCGACCGCCACCGCCGGCCTGATGAATGCGGTAGGCGTGCCTAAGGCCGATGTCCTGGGCTGGTCGATGGGCGGCTTCGTCGCCCAGCGCTTGGCCATCGACCAACCGGGTCAGGTCTCCCATCTGATCCTGGCCGGTACCAATCCCGGAGGTGACCGGACCGTGCTCGGCTCGCGCCAGGCCCAGGCCATCGACAGCGAGCCCAACCCGTCGGACAGGGAGATCCTGACCGAGCTTTACCCGCCCGATCGCCAGCCGGAGGGCCGGCGGTTCCTGCGCCGTCTCGTGCGCGCGAGCCGGACCGGCGAGATCCCCGACGACTTTCACGTCCCCGCGGCGACCACCAGGACCCAGGTGGCCGCCGAGGATCCCTGGCTGCGAAGCAATCGGAACTACCGGCAGCTCGCCGGCATCGGCGCACCGACCCTGGCGGCGGGGGGCGCCGGCGATCCCGTCGTGCCGCCCGTGAATCTGAGGCGGATCGCCGCTCGGATCCCGCGATCCACGTTCGTCGTCTTTCCCGGGGCTCACGCGTTCCTCTTCCAGCGGCGCCGCGCGTTCACCCGGGCCGTCGACGGCCTCACGAGGCGCTGACCGAGGACAGGCCGCGGTTTCGGGCCGCCGGAGCCGCTCCGGTGCCGGCGGCGCCGGTCGTCATGCGCGTGCGATGATCGAGGGGATGCAAGGGCGGGTTCCGTTCCTGACAATGAACCGGACGGTGAACCCCGTGCTGCGGATGGTCCTGGGGTCGCCCCTTCATGGACTTGCCAGCGGTCGCCTCGCGCTCATCACCTACACAGGTCGCAAGAGCGGGCGCCCCCACACGATCCCCGTCCTCTACCGGGACAAGGGCGACGAGGTGACGATCGCGGTCGGCTGGCCCGACCGCAAGGTCTGGTGGCGCAATCTGACGGGGAAAGGAGGGCCGGTTCGCCTTGTGATTCGAGGCCGGGAGCTGCACGGTCACGCCATCGCCACTCGGGAGGCCGGCCGCGATGCGCTGGTGCGGGTGCGGATCGAGCCTCGCGCCTAAGACCGGTTCGCCGGCCCGGCTCCGACCGGTGTCGCCGGCGCATCTACGGCCACAGGCTCGATGCGATGCCTGCGGCGGGTGCTGGTCGCGCGAATCTCTCCGAGTGGCGGTTCGGGGATGATCGTCGGTCCCGGCGGGCCCGAAGGGCCGGAGCCGCCGTTATCGCCGCCGCCTTCGGGGCCCTCGTCCGGCCTCTCGGGCGCGAGTCGCCGTAAAGACCGAATCAGCAGAATCGCAACGGTACTGCCAACCAGCGGCAGCAAGGCGATCGAAAACATCTCCACGACCCCCAGCCTACTCGCCTCTGCTCGATCCGCTTCGCCTGCAGGCGATCGAGGGGCCGGTCAGCGGCGCGCCGAGACCCAGCCGCCGCGGTTGCCCGCGTCGTCGACCGCCCGCACCCGGACCGCCTTCGTGTTCGGCTCCATCCCGATCGACTCGGTGGTCCCCGCGGCGCCACTGGGGTTCACGCTCTTGGTGTCGACGCTCCCGTTGCGGTGCTGGAACTGGACCGTGTAACGGGCCACCTTGCCCACGTACCAGTCATCGCCGGGGGCGTTGAAGCGCAACTCGCCATTGCGGATGCGGGCGTCGCGGGCGACCCCGGGCGACTGCGCGTCGAGCCCGTACTCGCCACTGTTGTGCTGGTCGTGGCGCGAGCTCCACCACTGGTTGGAGCTCGCCCGGCCTGGCGTGTTCCAGACCTCGACGTAGCCCTCGCGGGTCGTGATCGCGACCTCGTTTCGCCCGTCGCCATCGAGGTCGCCGACCGTCGGACCGAAGACCTCCCAGCCGGTCGTGAACTTGGGGAAGCCGCTGACCATGCCGCCGCTGGCGTTGAAGGCGTGCAGGGCGGAGCTGTCACCGCCGATCAGCAGGTCGGGCTGGCCGTCGCCGCTGACGTCGGCGATCGCCGGCGCGCCGAGGAAGTCGAGGCCCTGGATCCTGGTCGGGAAGCCGGCTGTGGGAGCGCCGCTGGAGGCGCCGAAGGAGCGGGCGAAGCTGTTGAGCGGAAGCCCGCTGCCGGAGAGCAGCAGCGCGCCGGCGACGCTTGCGGCTCCGCTGCCCGGCTCCGCGTAGGAGAGGCCGCCGCCGAAGTTGCCGAAGGCGCCCGAGGTCGTGAAGTTGACCGGGATGTCGGTGGGAAGGTTGCCCTGCAGCGTCTGCTGGATCGCGGCCAGGCTGCCGACCGCGCCTGCGAACGAGATCAGAGGATTGGGGCCGTAGACGGTCCGAAGCGTCCCGTCCGGGTTATGCACCTCGGTGGGGCTGAAGATCCCGGGTGCGAAGGCGATCTCCGACTTGCCGTCGCCGGTCAGGTCCGCGGTCACCGGGTCGCTGACTCCCTCGGTTATGAACTCCTGCGCGGAGCCGTAGTAGAAGGCGAGCGCCGTGGAGGAGATCAGCCAGTTGGGCACCCGGCTGCCGTCGCTGTTGTAGGCGACGACGTTGGTGCGGCCGCCGTTGGGGACCTGCAGGCCGGAGCCCGGTGTGAACGAGTACTGGGTCCGCTGCACGAGTTCGGGCTGAGGGTCGTTGTCGAGCTGCGCCAGGGCCGGCGGCAGGTCGAGCTTGTGGTCGTTGACGAGCACGTTTCCCGCCGGCGGATTTGTGCCGGGCGGCAGCGTCACCTCTACCGGCCAGCCGGGCAGGTTCTGCCCGTTCGGGCGCCACGCGTGTAGGCGCCCGTCCCAGCCGGCCTGCACGATCTCCAGCTTGCCGTCGCCGTTGAGGTCGGCGAGCACCGGCGGCGCGCTCGCTCCCATGATCGGCAGCCTGGTGAAGGGCGACGCCGGTCGCGGGATGGCCGGCTTCGAGACCCCGGTGTCGAGCGCCTTCGGCCAGCCCGGGCGGCGGTGGCCGTGCGAGTCCCAGACGTAGACGCGGCCGCTGCTGCTGGTGCCGACGATCCACTGCTTTCCGTCGTGGTCGAGGTCGCCGACCGCGAGGTTCGTGAACAATGGCTCGTGGCCGGGGTTGACCCCCCGATGGCTCTTGGTGACCCGGGTGCGGTTGGTGTAGACGGGGAAGCCCGGCAGCTCCCTGCCGTGGCCGTTCAGCGCGTGCACGCGACCATCGGAGTCGCCGAAGATGATCGCCTCCTTGCCGGTCCCTCGCAAATCGGCGAACACCGGCTGGCTCTCGCCGCCGGGGCCGATCCGGCGCGGGAAGCCGGGCCGCAGGCTGGGATCGTGGTGGACGGCGATCGAGCGGCGCTCCTCGCCCATGCGGCCCTTGGCGTCGAAGACCCGCAGGCGGATCGTCACCGTGTAGTCCTCGCTGGTCGAAAGCTCCTTGTCCTGGGAAAGGGTGTAGGCCTTGTTCCAGAACGAGGCCGGGATCCGCCGCAGGTTGATCGTCCCCAGCCTGCCGTTGAGCGCGTGCCGGGGTCCGCTCAGCCGGCCCTGGCCCGCGGTGATGAAGTCGGAGTCGCTGGGCTCCGCCCCGGGGGCGAACTGGACGCTCCAGCGCGCGCTCGAGGAGCGGGGATCGGCGACGTGACCGGTGATCGCGACCTTGCGGCGCCGGGTCGGGTCGAAGAGCGCGTACCAGTTCGGCTTCTCGATCCAGGCCTCGGGCGGGATGTTGCCCTGCGAGACTGCTTGCGCCGCCTTGTAGACGTTGGGGCGCCCGTAGCCGTACTGAAGGTCGAAGCCCGGCTTGGCGGGCCAGTTGACCGGCGCGTTGACCGGCGCCGCCACGTCGGATGAGGTCGCGCGCAGTACCTGGATCGCCTCGTCGGGCGAAAGCGGGCGCGAGATCCTGTGCTGGCCCGCGGCCTGCTTGCCTTCGGCCAGAACCAGCGCCAGCACCCCGCCGACGGTCGGCGTCGATTCGGAGGTCGTGCCGCCCTCGGTGGCGACGGTGAACATGTTGTGGGTGCCCCAGGAGGTGTAGGTGGAGCGGGCCCGGTAAGTGGTGGTGCTCGCGTTCTGAACCGCGGTCGTGCCAGGGATGAAGTCCATCCCGTGCGTGTTGGCGACCATCCCGTTCCCGGGCAGCACGTGCTGGTGGAACATGCCGCCCTGGTGGTCGGTGGAGTCGAAGTCGTTCGAGGACTCGACCATCGCGGTGCCGTGGTTCCAGGCGTAGTCGACGGCCTGGCTCATGAAGCTCGAATAGCCGAGGTCGGCGGTGGTCGAGACGATCACGTCGGCGTGCATGTCGGTCGCGTAGAGCCAGGCCTGCGCGAGGTCGTCGGTGCGGTCGAGGGCCTCGGCGCCGGCCTTGACGGGAAGAATGCGGCAGTCGGGGCAGATCCCGGCCCCCCGCAGCCCGTTGTTGGTCTGCGCGGCGGCCTGCCTCATCTGCCCGTTCGCGTGGTCATAGGTGGAGTCGAGGGTCGCGGGGTCGTTCTGGTCGTTGTAGAAGTCCCAGCCGGAGATGTCGTCGGTGTAACCGTTGTGATCGTCGTCGCGGCCGTTGGAGAAGCGGACGATGATGTCCTCGGGGTCGACGATCCCGTTGCCGTTTGTTTCCGGGGTGTCGGAGTAGTCGGCCGCGCACAGCTGCCCCGGGCAGGCCTGCTGGCCCTGCGCCGGCGTCGTCGGCGCCGGCAGCTCACCTCTGTTGAGGAAGACCCGGTTGGCCAGCTCGGGCGCGTCGCTGTCGTGCCAGTTGATGCCGCCCTCGACGTAGGCGACCATTGCTCCGTTGCCGGTCGTGAAGTCGTGCCAGGTCTTGTCGACGAACATGCCCGCCGAACCCTCCGGGTCCTGGGCGTTCGGCGTGCACTGGGGGATCTTCGAGTAGAGGTAGTGCTGCTCGTCGTCGCCGGGCTTGGTCAGGCAGGTGGTTGCAGCGGGCGGGGCCTCCGCCGGCGCGTAGTCGGGATCGTTCGGCGGGTCCTGCGGGAACGCCGCCAAAGCGACTCCCGCGACCGCCAGCGACACAGCGATCGCCACGAGAACGGTTATGCGTGCCATCCGCCGTCCCTGGCGGACCCTCTCCTTGCCCATGCCCACGAGGTGCCAAACCTATCGCATGCCGGCGGGCCGGTTGCGCTTCCCTCTAAGCTCGCCCCTAATTGTGCGTACCCCCCGGATCGAGTTGTTGTGGTGGAAGGGATGTCCCTCCTGGGAGCGGGCGCTGGCGATGCTGCGCGAGGAGGCGGAGGCGGCCGGTCTTGACCCAGAGTCAGTTGTGGTCACCGAGATCGAGACTGATGACGATGCGGAGCGCACCGACTTTCCGGGCTCGCCGACGATCCGCATCGACGGCCTCGATTTGCAGCCGCCGGTCGCCGGTGAGCCCCGCGGCCTAACCTGCCGGATCTATCGACGCCGGGACGGGCGAACCTCGCCGCTTCCCGACCCCGAGGACCTTCGCGAGATGCTGGCGAAAGCCAAACAGAGATGACAGAGAACGGAATTGGGATCGGAGATCCGGCGCCGGCGTTCGAGCTTCCGAACGTCGATGGCCAGACCGAGTCGCTGGGCGAGCCCGGCGGCGAGGCGGCGACCGTCGTCTACTGGACCTGCAACCACTGTCCATACGCGCTCGCCTGGCACGATCGGCTGCTCGAAGCGGCCCGAGACTACTCCGACCGCGGGGTGCGCTTCCTGTCAATCAATTCCAACGACGCTGAGCGCTATCCACAGGACGGCCCGGAGGCGATGCGGGAGCGAGTGCAGGCTGAGGGTGGATGGCCGAATCCCTATCTATTCGACGAAGGCCAGGACGTCGCGCGCGCGTTCGGCGCCGAACGCACTCCCGATGTCTTCGTCTTCGACGCCGATCTGCGGCTGCGCTACCGAGGAGCTCCCGACTCCGACTACGACGACCCGACGCAGCACGCGAGCTGGCTGCGCGAGGCGCTCGACGCGGTGCTCGAGGGCCGCGACCCTGAACAGGCCGAGACGCCCCCGGTCGGCTGCACGATCAAGTGGAAGTAGGCGCTTGACCGGTCGGCGACGCCTTGTTCGGGTGCCGGCCTCCTCGGCCAACCTCGGGCCGGGCTACGACGTGATGGCCGCAGCCCTGGCGTTGCGGATGGAGGTCGAGGTCGAAGAGACGGGGGAGTTCTCCGTCGACCCCGGTGAGCTGGAGGTCTCGAGCGGCCGCGACAACCTCGTCGTGCGCGCGTTCGAGACGCTGCACCCCGCCGAGGGGCTCCGCTTCAGCATCCGCAGCGACATCCCGCTGGCTCGCGGATTGGGCTCCAGCGCCGCGGCGATCGTCGCCGGCCTGGCCGCCGCGGATCACCTCTACGAGCTTGCCCTGAGTCCGGCGGAGCTGCTCACGCGGGCTGCCGAGCTGGAGGGCCACCCGGACAACGTGGCGGCGGCGATCTACGGCGGTTTCGTGATCTGCGGCGAGGACGGTGGCTCTCCGTCCGCGGCTCGCTTCGATCCTCCCGAGGGACTGGAAGCGGTGGCGGTGATCCCCGCCGAGGAGGTGGCCACCGAGGCTGCCCGCGCGGCGATGCCGGAGCAGGTGCCGCTGGAAGACGCGGTCGCGAACGTCTCCGCCGCCGCTCTGCTGGTGCTCGGCCTTCAGCAGGCGGACCTGAACCTGGTCGGGCGCGGCCTGCGCGACCGAATCCATCAGCCGCACCGACGCCAGCTCTACCCGCGCTCGATGGAGCTGCTGGAGGCGGCGCCGGAGATCGGGGCGCTGGGGGCGACGATCTCGGGCGCCGGTCCGACCCTTTTGGTCTGGAGCACCTGGCAGGACACCGGCAAGGTGGTCGAGGAGCTCGAGCGTCGCTGTAGCGACTGGGCCGAGGTCTGCCGCCTGCCCTTCACCCCGCACGGGGTGGACGTCCCGGAGCTCTAGGCGGGGCCGGAGCTAGTCGAGCAAACCGACCTGGCGCAGGATCGAGACCGAGTCCGAGTAGACGTCCTTGCGTTTGACCAGTCCGTCCTCGAACGGGATCACGTCGAGCCCGTCCCAGCTGACGGTCTTTCCAGTCGGCTCCGCCTCGAGGTCGCCGCGGCGCATCGTCTTTGCGTGGGTCGCGGTCGCGGTCCACTCCTGAACCACGAGACCGTCGCGCAGGTACAGCCGCCGGGTCGAGAACTCGATGTCGGGCCAGGTCTCGAAGATCGCGCCGATGTGGCCGCGGACCTCCTCACCGCTCGCAGACTCGCCCGCGGTGTGGTTATCGAACACCATGTCGGGGGCGTGCATCGACATGATCGCGTCGAGGTCGTGGGTGTTCCAGGCTTCGTTGTAGCGCTCGATCGCCTCTCGAAGCGCCGCCGGCACATCCTTGCCGCTCATTCCGATCCTCTCCTCGGTCCGATGGCGATAATCCTTCCATCCCGAGCGACGAGAGGAGAGCACGATGACCGAGGGCGACGGCTATACGGTCCTTGACCGCGCCGAGTTCGAGCAGATGGAGGGCTCTGGCGAATGCGTCTGGGGGCTTGCCCGCAAGTCGCTCGGTGTGCACGCGTTCGGAATGAACATGGTCGAAATCGGCCCCGGTGGGCAGATCCCCGAGCACGACGAGAGCCAGCGCGACCACGAGGAGGTCTTCATCGTCTGGGAGGGCGACGGCACCGCGGTGATCGATGGAACCGAGTCCGCCGCGCCGGCGGGCACCTTCGTGCGCGTCTCGCCCGAGGTGCGGCGGACGATCCGAAACGAGGGCGATGGCAGCGTCCGGGTCCTGATCGTCTCGGCGCCGCGCTCGAGCGGCTACGAGCCGATGGGGTGGGGCTAGGCTCCCTGGGCGGCCGGAGTCAGCTTGGCCGTCATCGCCTCGACCCGCTCGCGCTGCTCTGACATCTCCAGGCGCTCGAAGATCTCCGCCGCCAGCCGCAGGTAGTCGACGCCCCGGTCGGGCCGGTAGTCGAGGATCGGGATCGCCCGCTCCGATGATTCCGCGTAGGCGATCGAGCGGCGGATCACGGTCTCGAAGGTGGGAGGGAAGTGCTGCTTGAGGGTGTGGAGCGTTTCGCGCGCATGCCGGGTGCGCATGTTGGCGATGTTGAGCACGACCCCCAGCACGTCGAGCTCCGGGTTGAGGTTCTCGCTCGCCAGCGCCACCACCTCCAGCGCCTGCTCGACCCCCTGAAGCGAGAAGTACTCGGCCTCGGCGCTGAGCAGCGCCCAGTCGGCGGCCACCAAGGCATTGACGGTGAGCAAACCGAGGGTCGGGGGGCAGTCGATGAGGATCGCGTCGTAGCGGCGCTTTGCCTCGCGCAACGCGTTTCGCATCGTCAGCTCGCGGCCCATCTTGCCGGACAGGACCAGCTCCGCCTCGGCGAGCCCGAGGTTGGCGGGGATGACGCCGTCGTGGATCGCGTCGACGGCCTTCGCCCGACCGGTCAGGACCTCGCCCAGGGTCGGTTGCGCCTCGGGGTCGGTGTCGAAGTAGTCGGAGAGGTTGCCCTGCGGGTCGCCGTCCACGCACAGGGTTTGGAGGCCAACGCGGCCGAAGACGTCGGCCAGCGAGCGGGTCATCGTGGTCTTCCCGGTGCCGCCCTTCTGGGAGAGGATCGCGATCGTCAGGGCCACGCGGCCAGACTACATGCTGCATAGAAGGCCCTGCACAGGCGCGGAATTCGCCCGTTGGCTCCTTCCGTACCGCGGTTTCGCCGGGGGTCGAACCTATAATGTGGCGACCCTGCAACCCCGTCGCGTGCCCGCTCGAAGAAGGCGCGGAACCCGGAGGTATCAGTGGCACCCACCCAGTCTCGTCAGCGCTTCTCGCCGGAGCGCGCCTATCGTCCACGGGTCTCACCACCCAGCGTCGAGGACAAGGACGCGTGCGCGATCTATGCGTCGGTTCGCCGCGACGCCACGCCCAGCCACGTCCCCCTCGAGCTGGCGATCGCGTCGCTTCAGAAGATGCTTCACCGAGCCGGGAACGTGGACGGCGAGGGCGACGGCTGTGGTCTGCTGGTCGACATCCCGCGGCGGATCTGGGCCGAGGAGGTGCGCGCCGGAGGACACAACCCCGCGCTGACACTCGACGACGCGTTCGCGGTCGGCCACTTCTTCGTCGAGCGTTCGCAGGACCTCGAGCGAGTCAAGCACGACGCCCGGGAGATCCTCGGCCAGGGCGGCTTCCGCATCCTCGCCGAGCGCACCGGCGCAGTCGAGTCGCCGGCTCTTGGTCCGACCGCGCGCGAGGAGGAGCCGCATTTCTGGCAGGTGGCCGGTCTGGTCGCCGACGCGCAGCGTCGCGACCACGTGCTCTTCGACCTGATGATCGAGCTGGAGCGGAAGCTCGGTATCCACATCCCCTCGTTCTCGGCCTCGACCTGCGTCTACAAGGTGATGGGCTCGCCCAACGTGCTGGGCGAGTACTACCCGGACCTGCACGACGAGCGCTTCGAGACGATCGGCTGCTTCGGGCACAACCGCTACTCGACCAACACCTGGCCGTCGTTCAAGCGCGTGCAGCCGTTCTCGGTCCTCGGCCACAACGGCGAGATCAACACGATCGCTCAGCTTCGCCAGGAGGCGAAGATGCTCGGCGTCCCGATCGACGCGGGCAACTCGGACTCGCAGGACCTCAACCGCACGATCGACACCCTGGTGCGGCGCGGCGGGCTCAGCCTCGCCGAGGCGATGGAGATGGTGGTGCCCCCGATCGTCGACGAGATCCGCGGCCTGCCGGCCGATCTGCACAGCTTCTACATGTACCTGCGTCAGACGATGGGCCCGTTCGCCCAGGGACCGGTGGCGCTGATCGCCCGCCACCAGGACGAGTGCGTCTTCTCTGCCGACGCCCTGGGGCTGCGACCCCTGTGGCAGGTCGAGACCGCCGACGACTTCGTGTTCAGCTCCGAGCCTGGAGTGGTCTCGGTCCACGACATGGTCGCCGAGCCGAAGCCGCTGGCGCCGGGCGAGAAGACGCTGGTCCTGATCGACCGCGATCGAAAGCAGAGTGTGCTTCACCCGCACGATCAGATGCAGCGGCTGGTGCGCGACCGCTGGCTGGAGCGCACCGGCGCAGCCGAAATGGCCCCCTACGAGCGGGCACTCGAGACCGGCGGCCCGCTGGAGGGCGAGGAGATACCCGGCTACGCCGAGGCCGGGCCGGAGGAGCCGGTCAAGGTCTCCGACCGGGTCCTGGCCGGTTTCGGCTGGCAGCGCGACGACGTGAAGCTGGTTCAGCAGATGGCGTCCAACGGGGCCGAGCCGATCGGCTCGCTGGGCTACGACGGCCCCCTGGCGGCGCTTTCGCCGGAGCGCCAGAACCTCGCCGACTACTTCAAGGAGACGGTGGCCGTGGTGACAAACCCGGCGATCGACCGCGAGCGCGAGATCGAGCACTTCTCGCCCCGCGCGGTGTTCGGCCGTCGCCCCTCGATCTGGGCGCCGGGAGAGGACACGGCGACGATCGAGACTTCCTTCCCGGTGATCCTCGGCGGCCACCACGACATGGCCCCGCTCTCCGACAGCACCTACCGAAGGATCGCGCGCGAGCACAAGACCTACCTGCTCGAGGACCTCTGGGAGGAGTTCCGGGGCCGAGCCGCGGCCGTGGACATCTCGCTGCTCGAGTCGGAGACCACCCAGGGGGCGATCGAGCGCCTCAAACAGGAGGCGGTGAAAGCGGTCCGCGATGGCGCCGAGCTGCTGGTGCTCACCGACCGCACCGTCTTTGAGGGCGAGCGCCGCTTCGTCGACCCGCATCTCGCCGTCTCGGCGGTCGACCAGGCGCTGAAGCAGTTCAAGGTCGAGCCCGGCGAGGAGAACCTGCGCCGGCGCTGCGCGATCGTCCTGCGCTCCGCGGCGCTGCGAAACGTGCACGACGTGATGCTCGGCCTGGGACTCGGCGCAAACGGCGTCTGCCCCTACGTGATGGTCGAGGTGATCTGCGTCGAGGACTACGAGCAGGACGTCGCCAACCTCGCCAGCGCCCTTCGCAAGGGGATCGAGAAGGTGATCTCGACGATCGGCATCCACGAGGTGCGCGGCTACGCGCGCCAGTTCTCCTCGATCGGCGTCAAGCCGGAGCTCGCCGAGATCTTCCAGACCGAGGCGTTCGCCGCCTCCGAGAAGGGCGGGGTCGGGTTCTCGAACCTCGACACCGACGCCGGAGAGCGCCAGCGGGTCCTTGCCGGCGAGGAGGAGGCGAAGCCCGCCAAGACCTTCCGCTTCTATCCCAAGGTCTACAAGGCGGCGGTCGCGACCGCCAACGGCTCGGGGGCCTATGAGGAGTACTCGCAGAAGGTGCGCGACCTCGAGAAGGAGAGCCCGATCTCGATGCGCCACGTGATGGCCGTCAATGGCGACCGCGACCCGATTGAGCCCGGGGAAGTGGACGCGAGCGTCGGCCACCACGACTATCCGCTGGTGATCTCCTCGATGAGCTTCGGCTCGCAGTCCGAGCCCGCCTTCCGCGCCTACGCGGCGGCGGCGAAGGCGATCAACATCCTCTGCATCAACGGCGAGGGCGGCGAGATCCGGGACATGTACGGCGAGTACCGCAAGTGGCGCGGCCAGCAGGTGGCATCGGGCCGCTTCGGCGTCTCGGCCGAGATGCTCAACTCCTCATACGTCGCCGAGATCAAGATCGGCCAGGGCGCCAAGCCGGGTGAGGGCGGGCATCTGCCGGGCAAGAAGGTCTCCGAGAAGGTGGCCGCGGCCCGCAACGCGTCCGCCGGGACGGACCTGATCTCTCCCTCGAACAACCACGACCTCTACTCGATCGAGGACCTGGCGGAGCTGATCGACGAGCTGAAGACGGTCAACCCCGACCTGCGGGTGTCGGTCAAGGTGCCGGTGGTGCCGAACGTGGGCACGATCGGGCTCGGGATCGCCAAGGCCGGCGCCGACATCATCACCCTGTCGGGGTTCGAGGGCGGCACCGGCGCCGCCCGCCAGCATGCGTTGCGCCACGTCGGCCTGCCGTCCGACATCGGCACCCGCGCCGTTCACCGGGCGCTGATGGAGGCGGGGATCCGCAACCGGGTCGAGATCTGGGCCGACGGCGGCTACCGCCATGCCCACGACGTCGTGAAGCTGCACTGCCTGGGCGCCAACCGTGTCGCCTTCGGCACCCTTGCGATGGTCTCGCTCGGCTGCACGATCTGCCGCGGCTGCCAGCTCGACACCTGCCACGTCGGGATCGCGACCCAGATCGAGACCACCGAGCAGGCGCAGGAGCACGGGCTGAAGAAGTTCACCCCGCAGGCGGTCGACACGGCGGCGGACAACTGCGCCCGCTTCTTCGCCGCGATGGGCGAGGAGGTCAAGGAGGTCGTCGCGTCCCTGGGCTACGAACGGGCCCAGGACCTGGTCGGCCGCTACGACCTGCTGGAGCAGATTTCCCACCAGGAGCGGCTCGACCTCGCGGAGCTGATCACGCCCCTCGAGGAGTACCTCGACCTCGAGCCGATCGACCTTCCTATGGCCGAGGAGGTGATGGCCGAGGCGCGGGCCGAGGCGGGCCTCGTGGTCGCGCGGCCGATCCGCATGCAGGCCAAGGAGGCCTCGACACAGATCGCCGCTCTCGCCCAGGATGTCTGCTCGGGCAAGACCATCCACCAGGAGTTCCCGCGCCCAACCGACGCCAGCGACCGCGTGCTGGGAACCGAGCTCTCCGGGGCGATATCGCGGGCCCGCATCTTCGACGGCGGCCCCGAGTCATCCGACGACGTGCTGGCAGAGCTGAGCTTCAACGGTGGCTCGGTCGCCGGCCAGGGATTTGGAGCGTTCAACGCTTACGGCGTCGTCTGCCGGGTCGAGGGCGGCGCCCAGGACGGCGTCGGCAAGGGGATGCTGGGCGGGACGGTCTCGATCTTGAAGGGCAAGGGGGCGAAGGGCGAGCGGGTGAACGGCTCGGTTGGAAAGTCTTTCGCCTATGGCGCCCAGCGCGGGCGCCTGTTCGTGCAGGGCTCGGCCGACTCGCGCTTCTGCATCCGGCTGTCGGGGGCGGACATCGTGCTCGGTGGCGAGCCGGCGGAGTCGATCGACGACGCGCGCGGTTGCATCGTCGACCGCGCCAACGCGAAGGGATTCGCCTTCGAGTACATGACCTCTGGCCGGGCCGTGGTGCTCGGCGACATCGGCCCCTGGGCCTGCGCCGGGATGACTGGCGGGCGGGTCTACGTCCGGGTCAACGCGTTTGGCATCGACCGCGACGCGATCGAGCGGCGGCTCGGCGAGGGGGCCATGGTCGAGCTCGAGGAGCTGGACGCCGAGGGTCAACTCGACCTCGACGATCTGCTCGGCCACTACGCCGAGGAGCTTCGGATCAGCGGGCAGGAATCGGAGGCCGAGCGCGCACTCGAGCTGGCGTCCCGGCCGCGCGATCACTTCCTCCAAATCGTCCCCCACAGGGTCCAGGCCGACCCGAGCATCTCGACCGAGTAGCTGAGGAGGGTCGGCTCAGCCGGTCGCCGACTGCTCGCCGATCGCCCGGATGTCGCGCAGCAGCTCGTCGAGCAGATGCTCGGTGTCGGTGCGCACCTTGGCGGTGCCCTCGCGAATCGCCTGCTCGGCAGCCTGGTTGAGGCGCTGCTGCGCCTCGGCCGCCTGACGCGCCATCTCGGCGCGCTGGCGCTCGGTCTCGGCCCGTAGCGCCGTCACCGCCTCGTTGACCTGTCCCTGAGCGATCTCCTTCTCCTCCCGCTCCTCGCGACGGTCACGGCGCATCGCCTTGCGGGACAGCTTCTCGGCTGCCCTCTTCTCCTGCTCGGTCAGCGCAGCCGCCATCTTGCGGCCCTCCTGCAGGACCTGGGCAGCAGCCGCCTCGGTGGACTTCGCGAGGTTGGTGCGCAGCGTCTCGGCCTCCCCGTCGAGCGCCGCCTTCGCCTCTTCGCCGATGTCAACGGTCGCCGCTTTGACCGATCCGATGATCCGTTGCTCGGCCCCGCGCGCGTTTTCCTCGATCGTGTCGCGAATCCGTTCGTCCGCCTCCTTGGCGGCGGCTTCGCTCGCCGAGCGCAGTTGTGCCAGGGCTCCTCTCACGAGGTCGCCGGTGCTCTGCTTCAGCTGCTGCTCGCTCTCGTCTCGCAGCCGCGCCGCAGCTTCGTCGAGAGTGCGGTCGAGTTGCTCCTGAGCCTGTCTCTCGAGCTGCTGCTGTGCTGAGGAGGCCTGCTCACTGATCTGCCTCGCGAGCTCCTCGTGCGCCGCGCTACTGCTCTCCTTCAGTTGGGCATCGAGGCGGGCGGTCAGCAGGCGCTCGAGCTGGGCCTGCATCGACGGCGTCGCCCTTGCCACCTCGGCCTCGGTCGCGGATGCGGTTTGCTCCTCCACGGCGGCGGCGAGACGCTGCTCGGCGGCGCCGATCTGCTCCTCGGCTGTCGACTGGATCTGCTTCACAGCGGCTTCTGTCCGCGCCCCGGACGTCTCCCGGAGACGCTTCTCGAGCCCATCGGTCGCTGCCTTGAGCTCTGCCTGCAGCGAGCTTGCGGTCGCGCCACTTGTCTCTGCGAGCTTCGTCTCCAAACGCGCGCTGAGGGTTTGCTCCAGCTCGGCATGCAGCTGCGACGCCGCTCGCCCGACCTCCGACTTGCTGGCCTCGGCCGTGCGCTCGTCGATTCTCGTCCCCAGTTGCTCTTCGGCGGCGGTCAGCGTCTGCGCGACCTCCTTGCCGATGCGCTCGATCTCTCCCTGCGCTCGCGCGCTGGATGCCTTCTCGAGCCGTTGCTCGATCACGTGGATCGCGGAATTCAGCTCTCCCTTCAGCGACTCGCTTATCGCCTCGGCGCTTTGGGAGAGCTTCGCGTCCAGCCGCGTTCCCAGGGCATGCTCGAGCTGGCCGTGCAGCCTTGGCATCGCCTTCGCGACCTCGGCGTCAGTCGCCTCGCCGATCTGACTGTCGACCTTCGCTTGGAGGCGGTCTTCGGCACCGGCCAGCCGCTGCTCGGCGGCGGCCTGGATCTGATCCACCGTCTCCTCGGCCCCGGCGCGTATTTGGCCGACGGTCTCCTCGACTCGGGCCCGAATCTGGTTGTCGGTCTGCTCAGCCTGGGCGCGGATGCGCGTTATCTCCTTGGCGGTCCGGGCCTCGATCGTCTCCAGAAGGCGCTGTTCGAGGTGCGGCAGCGCCGCCGACAGCTGCTGCTCGAGGCCCTCGGTCGCGTCGGCGGAGCGCTGTGCAAGCTGGGCGTCGACGCGCGCGACAAGTCTCTGCTCGAGCTCGGCTTGCATCTGCCTCGCGGTCCGCGCCACCTCCGCCTGGGTCGCCTCGACGGCCGCCTGCTCGGCCCGGTGCTTGGCCTCGGCGGAGGCGTGCTCGGTGGCTGCCTTGGTCGAGGACTTGACCTCGGCCGCCATCTTGTCCGCGACCACCATCACGTGCGCCGCGCTCTCTTCCGCCGTTGCCTTCACCTGCGCCGCGACCTGATCCGCGCCCGCCTGGATGCGCTCGATCTCACCGGCGACCTGGCTTCGAACGGCTTCGTGGAGCTTCTCTTCCAGCCCCTCGACGGCGGTCGAAAGCTCATGGCGAAGGCGCTCGTTCTCGCTCAGCAGCAGCTGCTGGACGTCCGACCGCGCCTGCTCGGCCTGCACCCGGAGCTGGCGTCGCGCGTCCTCGAACGGCGAATCGGCGGGCAGATCGGGCGCTCCTGCCGCCTGCGACGGCGTCGCGCTCTTCGTCTCCTGGGGAGGCTCGTTGCTCGTTCGAGACGCGAAGGGTGGGGGAGCCGACGGAGCCTTGTCAGAGCCCGACTTCTGCTCGGTGGGCTGCTCGTCGTCGTGGGCCAATTTCGGGTCCGGGCTTTCGAGGCCGCCAGCGATTAGCGAATGCTATGCCCGCGCGGAGCGGAAAGAGTCAAACCCCGCTCACTGTGCCGTTCAGATCTCGATCACGTAGAGGTGATAGCGACCGATCGTCAGCTCGTCGCCGTCCAGCAGCCTGCCCCAGTCGACCGTCTCTCCGTTCACGAACAGGCCGTTGAGGCTTCGGTCGTCGAGAACGCGCAGGGGCTTTTGTCCTTCCCAGACGATCAGGGCGTGACGGCGCGAGACCGTCGGGTCGTCGAGCCGAATGTCCGCTGCGACGCTGCGACCGATCCTGGTCCAGCCGCGCTCGAGCGGGAAGACCGCAAGCTCGTCGTCCTGGAAGACGAGATAGCGACCGGGTGCGTCGAGGGCGTCCCGCGCGGCCTCGAGCCAGGCTGGCGCCGACGGTTGCGCGGCGACCGGAAACTCGGTCGTGGTGGGTTGGTCGCCGCCGCTCTCGAAGATCGACGCGCGGCGGAAGCTCTCACTTCCGCAGCGGGGACACTCTGGAATCTCGTCCTGAGCTTCGAGCGAGACCTGTGAGCCGCAGTCGGCGCAGGAGAAGGTTCCTGCGCCGGGCACGGCGCCGGCCTCGTGAAGTTCGCTAGGGGCGCCGATTAGCAAATCCGTATCTCTCCGATCCTCGCTGTGATGCTATCGCGCCTGGCTCATAAGTAATAAGGACGATGGACGAATTAGCCGCAACGTCCAAAGAATTCGGCGCTTGCACCAATTCTCCCGAGTTTCCGCGGAATTAGGGTGTCGGCGGCGTCAGTGAGTCGCCAGCGGCTGAGCCGGCTTCGGGGCCGGGACCGGCCATTCGCGGCGCACGTTCGCGGCACCCGCCGCACTGCGAATGCGCTCCCGGCGAATCGCCTCGCCTAGCGCCTGCGTCCGCGGACGCTCGAGGCAAAGGTCACAGACCGGCGACTCGCGACCCGTCGCGGACATCACGGTGATCTCCTCGCCCACCAGCGGCATTCGGGAGCAGATCGAGCAGCGGGTGAATTCCTCCATGGGGGACCGGTTCGGCGCCGGGCCGCGTGCTCCTTCCGAGGCCGGCGGGCGACGACCACTTAGAATCGCCCGGCCGATGGGCCCGGTAAACGCTGAGGTGGCGATAGACGTGGCGCGGGAGGTCGCCTTCGACTATCTCGGCGACCTCGCGAATCGCCCTGCCTTCACGGATCACTTCATCAGCGACTTTCACCTCCTGCGCGTCGAGTCGGCCGGGGTGGGCGCCGGTGCTCGCTTTCGCCTCTTCGCGCCGCCGCAGGCGATCTGGATGGACACGACGATCGTCGAGCTCGAACGACCCCAGCGGATATCGGAGCGGGGCAGCGGCGGGCGCTGGAACCGCATCCCTTCGGCCACCGAGTGGGAGCTGATTGCGGGCCCCGGCCTGCTGACCACGGTCCGGGTCACCTACTGGACCGAGCCCGGCAACCCGATCGATCGCCTCAAGGAAGTGATCGGCGCAGCGTCGATCTGGTACGGCCGCGATTGGGCGGCGGCTCTGCGACGACTCCGCGACCTGCTCGAGTCCGAGCACGGCCGGGACGGGCGCCCCGCGCCGTCGGGCGGCAGCGGCTACTCGACCCCGGCCGCTTATTAGACTGCCGCCGGCGATGAAGACTCGCCGCCTTCTCCGAGTGCCGTCCGCGCTGGCCGTTCTGGCCCTCTCCGCAACGCTGGTCGCCTGCAACACCTCCGAGGACAAGCAGAGTCTCAGCGAGGGCCAGCCGGTGCAGCTTGGGGACCTCCAATACACGGTCGAGTTCTCGCGCTTTCTGAACCCCAATGACGTCGAGGATCACGAGTACCTGGTCGGGCAGCCGGCGCCGAAGCCGGACCAGGTGTACCTCGGAATCTTCGTCCAGATCCTCAACAAGAACAAGGCGAGCGCGGTGACGGTTCCCTCCGGCTGGACGATCACCGACACCCAACACCAGAACTACTACCCGGTTCCCAGTCGCAGCCCCTACGCGCTGCGCCTCGGGACGCCGATCGGGCCCCAAGATCAGGCGCCGGCCCTGGACAGCACCCCGCAGGTGGGGCCGATCGAGGGGTCGATGGTCCTCTTCTCGCTCCCCGACTCGGCGACCGAGGATCGGCCCCTGCGGCTGATCATCCCGGGAGAGGGCGGACCAGCTGAAGTGAGCCTAGACCTCTAGTGCCCCGTCCGCCAATGTCGGCCCGCTTTTGGCGCGCGAAAGCCGAGCAAGGCAAGGACGCAGGAAGGCCCAATAGTGAGCACTATTGGGCCGACCGAGGACGCAGCCAGTCGAAGTGCTTGCAGCCGCCAAAGCAGGTAGCGCCGCGCGGCGGTCAGCGTCATCGCCGGGAACGGGATGTTCATTGGTGGACGGGGCATTAGGCGATGCGCCCGCTGCGGCTCTCGCTGCTGCTCGCCGCCGCCGGCGCCCTGGTCATCCTGCTGCGCCTGTTCGGCGACGTCGCGAGCTTCGCCGGCTTGGTCGCGATGCTCGCCGGGACCGTGCTGTCGGCTCCCTACGCGCCGTCGCCTGATGCCCCGGGTCGTGGCTGGTGGACGATGCTGGCGACTGGAACCGCGATCACGATCGTTGCGGCGGCTCTGACTCTGGTCGCCGAGACCGCGGGCGGGCTGCTCGCCGTCCTCGGCTGCGTTCTGGTGGCGATCGCGGTTGCGCTCGGCTTCCCGATCCGCTCGCAAAGCGGGAGCGATTAACCCAACAGCCCGGTGGCGAGGATGTCGTGGGCGACCGGCGCCGCGACCGTGCCCCCGTCAGCATTTGCGTCGACCAGCAGCACGGCGACCGCGAGGCGCGGCTTGGTCGCCGGCGCGAAGGAGGTGAACCAGGCGTCGACCGCCTGTTCGGGTTGCTGGCCGGGTGGGGGGGACGGCGCGCCCGGCTTCGGCCCAAGCTCCGCGGTGCCGGTCTTGCCGGCCACCTGGACGCCGGGCAGCGCGGCGGCGGTTCCGGTTCCGCCGGTGACCACACCGATCATCAGCTCGCGAAGCTGATCGGCGATCTTCGGCGACATCACCCGCACCGGCGCCGAGTCGGCCTGAAGCTTCTTCTTCACCACGATCGGCGTCGGGGCGCGCATTCCATGCTCTCCCACCGTTTGCGCGATCGAGGCCATCTCCAGCGGTGTCGCCAGGACCTGGCCCTGACCGATCGCGGTCACTCCAAGATCGAGGTCGTCGCCGATCTGCTGTGGGATGCTCGGCTCGGGCGGGTCGGTGATCGCGGTCGCCTGCTCGTCGTAGAGGGTTGGCTTCGAGTTGAAGCCGTAGCGCTCCGCGGTGCCGACCATGGCGCTTTGGCCGATCTTCGGTCCCAATGGGACGAAGACCGCGTTGCAGGACTCCGCGAAGGCCTGCGTGAAGCTGCCGCCGCAGTACTCGTTGTTGGCATTGGCGATGAAGCGGCCGCCGACGTTGACGCCGTTGGTGATCGGAAATTGGTCATCGAGCGACACCACGCCTTGCTGGAGAGCCGCGGTCGTCGTCACCACCTTGAAGGTCGAGCCCGGTGGTTGCGGAGCCGAGAAGGCGCTGCCGGCGAGTGCCCGGACAGCGCCGTTGTGAGCGTCCAGCACGGCGACCCCACCCGCTCGGCCGGCGAGCCCCGCGACCGCGGCCCGCTGTAGAGCGGGGTCGATCGTCGTCTTCACCGGCTTGCCGGCGATCGGATCGCTCTGGGCGAGGATTCGCTCCGGCCCCCCGTTGGGCGGCAGCGCGATCAGCCGGCCGCCGGGCTTGCCGGCGAGGCGCGAGTTGAACGCTCGTTCCAGCCCGCTGATCCCCACCGGGGTTCCCGCCGGAAAGCCCTGCCGCGAGAGAGCGGGAAGCTTGGAGACGTCGGGCTGGCCGACCTGCCCGGCGACGTCGATCGCGGCACTGCCCAGGGGAGAGGTGCGAGCCTCCGGCGGTCCCACGGCCAGCGGCGTACCGTCGCGTGCCTTGATTGGCCCGCGGTGGCCGAGCTCGATTCCATCGGTCAGCTCCTCGCCGGGGCGCAGGCCCGGGAAGACCAGGTGCGGGTCCCAGGCGATCCCGCCGTCCGCGAACGGCAGCGCCAAATCGGCGTCGAAGTCGCCGAAGGCGACGGTCCCGACCTTGACCGGGACCGTCACCACCTTGCGGCCCCCGACCGATCTTGGTCCCCTCGCCCCGCTCGGGTCGAGGCTGCGCAGCGTTGCCTTCTCCTCGGCCCCGATGTAGGCGTCGTGAAGGTCCGAGGCCGAGTAGCGCTGCTGCGAGGCCGGATTCAGCTCCGCGTGCATCGCGGCGAAGTTCTGTTCCACCCAATCCTTGACGAACCGCTCGGCTGCCTGCCTTTCAGGCGGCGGTTTGGAGCCGACGACCGCTCCGGCAATGAACGCGACAAGCGCGATGATCACGAGGGGGAAGGCGCGGGTGACGAGGCGGCGCCGCCGCTCCACCTCGGGAGGA
Source organism: uncultured Solirubrobacterales bacterium (assembly GCA_963740555.1). Classification (GTDB taxonomy): domain Bacteria; phylum Actinomycetota; class Thermoleophilia; order Solirubrobacterales; family 70-9; genus Mayfieldus. The sequence goes on along the minus strand of CAVUES010000003.1, from coordinate 179,917 downwards.
AGCGATCTCACGGGTCCGGAAAAGGTAGTGACTGCGGCGACGGCAACCCGCAAACCGGGTGCCGGCGACCCGGCGAAGCGGCCAAATCGGCTGTGCCGCGCGGGTCAACTGCTTGTATTTCGCCGATGACCATCCTCGACTGGGCAATCGTGGCGTTCACCGCCGCGCTCGCGATCTGGGGCTACGAGCAAGGGCTGATCGTCGGTGCGTTCACCCTCACGGGGTTCGCCGCCGGAGCCCTGGCCGGGGGCCGCCTGGCGCCGCTCCTACTCACCCAGGGCTCGCATTCGCCCTACTCGCCGATGTTGGCCGCGCTCGGGGCGCTGATGGTCGGAGCGGCCGTGGCGGTCACGCTCGAGGGGCTCGGGCTGGGGGTGAGGGCGCGGCTGATCCGCGGGCAGGCGATGCATTTCGCCGACGGAGCCGGAGGGGCGATGCTGATCGCGACGCTGGCCCTTGGGCTGGCGTGGGTCTTCGGCGCCGTCGCCCTGCACGCGCCCGGCGCTGGAGCGTTGAGGCGCGATGTCCAACGGTCGCTGATCCTCGGGCACCTCAACGACGTGCTGCCTCCGTCGGGGCCGATCCTCAACGCATTGAACCGGGTCGATCCGAGACAGAGCATCAACGGTCCGACGGCGTCCGTCGGCCCACCGGCGAACGGAGTCGTCGACGATCCCGACGTGGCGAGGGCCGGCGAAAGCGTCGTCAAGGTGCTCGGCACCGCCTGCGGGCTCGGCATCGAGGGGTCGGGTTGGATGGGGCTGCCGGGCCTCGTCGTCACCAACGCGCATGTGGTGGCCGGCGAGAGGGATACGACCGTCACCACGCAGAACGGCACCCAGGTTGACGCCACGCCGGTTCATTACGACCCGTCCAACGACCTGGCGGTGCTCCGCGTCGGCCTCGACCTGCCGCAGCTGCAGCTGGTCCGAGACCCGTCCGCGGGGACCAGCGGCGCGGTGCTGGGCTACCCCGAGAACGGCGGCTTTCAGATCGCTCCCGCTCGCCTCGGCTCGACCCGGCAGGTGGTCAGCGAGGACGCCTACGGCCGCGGGCCGGAGCAGCGAGAGATGACCTCGCTGCGGGGGACGGTCCGCAGCGGCAACTCCGGCGGGCCTGTCGTCGACATGAAGGGCCGTGTGCTCGCCACGGTCTTCGCCTCGACGACCAACGGACCGCCGGGTGGCTATGGGGTGCCGAACGATCTCGTCAGCGAGGCGTTGCGTGACTCCTCGACCCCGGTGGGGACCGGTCCCTGCACGGCGGGTTGAGCTACGAGAGGAGCGACCGGGACGAAGCCTCTGGCCCGTCACTTACGTTCAGTAAGCTCAGTGACGGTGGCCACGGAGCCCTCCGCACAGACGGATTCGAGTGCGACGCCGAAGGTCTGCCCGCATTTTCACAAGGCGGTCGAGCTGGTGGGCAAGCGCTGGTCGGGAGCGATCCTCTCCGCGCTCACGGATGGGCCAGGTCGTTTCGGCGAGCTGGGGCAGCGGGTGCCCGGCATGTCGGATCGCCTGCTCTCGCAGCGGCTGCGCGAGCTGGAGGCCGAGGGCTTGGTGGAGCGAAGAGTCGAGCCCGGCGCCCCGGTCCGGGTCAGCTACTCGCTCACCGCCAAAGGCACCGACCTCAGCCCCGCACTGCGGGAGCTGAAGGCCTGGGGACGGCGCTGGCAGGCCTGAAAACGGCGGTGCAACGCCGCGGCCGAGATCACCACTCGCGAGGGTTGCCGGGCGGGATCTGGTCGCGGACGAGCTGGGCCTCGATCGTCTCCACGGGCGGCGGGCCGGTCGTGGTCAGGAACAGTTCCCACTGGTCCTCGCCGAGGGAGTTGAAGGCGGCCTCGATCGCGCGCAGGTAGGGGGCCATCGCCACGGCCCCGTCGGGCGGCTGAGGCGCGAAGTGCTCCGGCTTTGCAGCGTAGGTGGCGATGAGATCAAACTCGTCGCCTCCGCTGACCTTGCCGGTGACTTCGACCCGGTCGTAGCGCAGCTCGCGCAGGTCGAGGCGCTCCAGCTCCGCCTCGCTGATCTCGATCAGGGCACCGTTCGGCGCCAGCTCGCCGACGCCGTCCTCGTCGCGCTCGAGATTCAGTCCGACCACCCAGCGCGGGATCTCGTCGCCGGGGTGGCGTGCGAAGGTCTTCTCGGAGGCGAGGTTGTCGCGCAGCAGCGACCAGCGGCGGCGCCAGCCGTCGAGGCGCCCCGGCATCGGCTCCAGCGGCTCGCGGCCGAGCGTCGTGGCGAAGCTCTCGGGGTTCACCAGCGACCCGTATGCGAAGACGGCGATCTTCACCGGCCCTCATTGTCGCGGCCCCGCGATCCGTGCGTCGAAGCCGCTGTACAAGAAAGAGCTGACCGTCCCCCGGATCATCGACGGCCAGCGGCTTGTGTTCCAGACCGACTCGTCGTTCTCGGGCGGCCCGGGGCACCCCGAGCACTGAGCTGCAACTAGTCGGCTTCTGCGAGGATCGCGTAGATCTTGCGCCGCGTCTCGTCGAGAAGCTCGCGCACCTGCGTCGCCTGCTCTTCGTTTCCCGCTTCGGCGACCTGGCGCGCGGCCGCGCGCAGCTGGTGAAACGATCGCCGCAGCTGGATCTGCTGCGGGTCGACGCCGGCGGTGACGGTCTCCCAGGGTGACGGGCCCTCGTGGGCGTCGTTCTGATCACGGCCCTCGCTCGTCAACTCGAAGCGTCGCTTGCCGTCGCTCTCCTCGCCCTTGATAAGCCCCTCGTCCTCGAGTAGCTGCAGGGTGGGGTAGATGGAGCCGGCGCTGGGGCGCCAAAGACCGCCGCTGCGCTCTTCCAGCTCCTGGATCATCTCGTAGCCGTGCATCGGCCGTTCTGCGAGCAGCGCCAGAACGGCTGCCCGGATATCGCCGCGCCGCGCCCGCGGGCCGCCGCGGCCGAAGTGCCGTCCCGACCAATGCCGCCGGCGATGACGCGGTCCCGGGGGACCGTGGCGGACGTCGTGGCTGAATCTGTCGTGCATTGTGTTCTCCTTGAAGTCAATAGACATTACGCGATATATCGTAACAAGTCGCCCACTGATGAAACTTCGCCGCCCGGGTCGGCTGTCGTACAGCTAGGAGCTTTGGACGTCGCCGGGTGGCGAGGCGGGGCCGCTGCAGAGCCGCCGCCGCGCCGGGCAGTCGTGGCAGAGCTGCCAATCGGGGCTCGAGGTGACCTCGAAGCGCCCGGCCACGATCTCGGCGACCGTCGCCTCCAGGTCCGTGCGTGCCCTCTCGATCGCCGGCCGGTCGAGCTCGTAGGTGACCGGCTGGTCCGGCCGCTCCAAATAGACGTACACGACCCGAACGGTCTCCGCCTCGGTCGCCGAAACCGTGGCGAGCGCGTATAGGTCGCGCTGAATCTCGTATCGCTGCGCGTGCTCGTCGGGATCGGCGCCCTCGAGCCGGTCGGTCTTGAAATCGACCACCGTCGCCTGCCCGTCGCGCGGCTCGGCCAGCAGGTCGAGGGTGCCGCGCACCAGCGAGCCGCCAAGCTCGATCAGGAATCTCACCTCGGCTTTGGTCTTCGTGCCCCGGGTTGCGAGCTCGGCCCGCAGCGGCGAGTCGAGCCAACCCCGCACCATCTCGTCGGCCCGCTGCGGTGCCCCACCGTCGAGGTCGACGTCGCGAGCGGCGAGGTAACGGCGCGCCAGCTCCTCGGGCGGCTCGATCCATTTCCGCCCCGAGGACCACTCCAGCAGCTGGTGCACCGCCTCGCCGAACTCCTGGCTCTCGCTGCGCCCGATCGCGGTTCCATCGAGGTTGACCGGTGTTAGGTCGAGCACGGTCTCGACGTAGAAGCGATAGCCGCAGCGGCGGTGACGTGCCAGAGCGGTGTATGAGAGCGGACGGCGGGGGGTCACCGGGGAGCGGGGCTCGACTATCGGTGGCGGCCCGCCGCCGGGGGTGGACGGTGCGGCCTCCGCGGAGGCGACCCGCACCAGCTCAGCCGCCCGCTCAGGGCTCGGCCGGTTGACCCGCACCGCGATCTTCGGGTCCGGGAAGTCGGCGTCGAGGCCGGGCGCCGGCGCCGCGGCCGGCAGGCTGATCGTGGAGTCGTGCTCGAGCTCCTCGACCCCGAACGCTCGCAGCAGCCGCTCGCTGACCGGCGTCCCCGGCTTCAGCTCCTTCGGACGCTCCGGCGCCATCACGCCGCTGAGCAGCAGGCGTTCCCGCGCCCGCGTCGCGGCTACATAGAAGAGCCGCAGCTCCTCGGCTGAGTCGAGCTCCGCCGCCTCTTCCTGAAGCGCGGCCTTTTCGTATAGATCGACCGATGCCGCGCCGAGGCGCGCCAGGCGCATCCCGATTCGGGCGGCCCCCTCCTGCCCCCGCCCGAGGATCAGGTCGGGCGGGCGGCCGCCCCCGAGCAGGTCGCGGCCGAGACCGCCGACCGCGACCACCGGGAACTCGAGGCCCTTGGCATTGTGGATCGTCATCACACGCACCCCGTCGTGGTCCTCGGCCTCGGTGGCGGCGACGGCCTCGTCGTCCTCAGCGGTGCGGAAGGAGACGAAGTCGAGGAAGGCCCGCAGATTGCGGCCCTCGTTGGCCTCGAACTCGCGCGCCATCTGCATCAGCTTGCGGAGGTTGGCGAGCCGCAGCTCGCCCGAGTGGCGCATCAGCACCGCGACGTCATAACCGGTGTCGGCCACGACCCGGTCGACCAGCTCCTCGAGCCCGAGGGTCGGCGCCTCGTGCCGAAGCGCCGTGATCCGGCCGTGGAAGAGCCTCAGCCGCTCCAGGTCCGGCTCCGGTATCTGTTCCAGCCATTGGGGCTCGGCGAGCTCCGGCTCCCAGGCTTCGACCGCGCGCTCCACCGCCCGCCACAGATGCTTGCCGGATCCGCTCGCCCGGCGCAGGATCCAGAGCGTGTCGGGAAGCACCCCGCAGGCTGGCGAGGCAAGCGCGCCGAGCAGCGGCTCGTCGTCGAGCGGGTTGGCGATGACCGACAGCAGGCAGCGCACGTCCTCGACCTGCTGCTGGGACCAATAGCCGCGGCCGCCGACCACGTAGGGGCGCAGCCCGGCGCGCTCCAGCGCCTCCTCGAAGGCGTCGACGCGGGTGAATGCGCGCAGCAGCAGGACGATGTCCCCGCGCGCCACGGCGTGCTCCTCCGTCAGCTCGCGCAGCCGCGCGGCGAGGAACCGGGCCTCGGCCACGGACTCCTTCGGGGTTCGGTCGTCGACCGGCAGCTGAAGCTCGATCCCGTCGGCGTCCCAGCCCTTGCGCTCGGTGAGCAGCAGCTCGACCGCTGGCCCGCCGGCGAGCGTCTCGGAGTCGGGGGAGCCGACGGTCAGGGGATTGAACCCCTCGAGCATGCTCGAGCCGATCGCGTTGGCCGTCGCGACGACCTCGGGCTGGGAGCGGAAGTTCCCGCTCAGCGGCAGCAGCGCGGCGCCTCGGGAGGCGGCGAACCGCTCGCGCTGCTCGCGGAAGACCGCGAGGTCGGCGTGCCGGAAGCCGTAGATCGACTGGAACTCGTCGCCGACGAGGAACAGTTCGGTGTCGGGGCCGCGCAGTGCCTCGATCAGCTTCAGCTGCAGTCGGTTGGTGTCCTGGAACTCGTCGACCATCAGATGCGAGAAACGGGCCCGGTATTGCTCGCCGACCTCGGACTCGGTCAGCAGCCGGACGGCGAGCAGCTGCAGGTCCTCGAAGTCGAGGCCGGCGCGAGCCGCCTTCTGCTCGGCGAAGCGCTTTCCGAACAGCCCCAGAAGCTCCCGCAGGTGCTCGTAGACGACCCCTCCCTCGGCTGACGCGGCGGCGGCCGCGATTGCGGCGCGAAGTGCCTTCGCGCACTCGCCACGAGGGCCCTTCGGGCGGCCGAAGTCGAGCCCTGCAAGCTGGTCGAGGGTGGGGAGGCCTCCCTCGCCCTCGGCGCAGAGCGCCAGGGCGCGCTCGATCTTGTCGCGCTGTCCGGCGCTGCCTCCCGGTGCCGCGAGGGCCTCGGTCGCGGCAGCCTCCAACATGACCATCGCCGCCGCCAGGTCGGCCGCCGGCGGATCCGGGAGCTGCGGTGTCTGGAGCCCGCGGCTGCGCAGCTCCTCGTAGGCGGCGGCGACCATCGCTCGCAGACCGTCGACGTAATAGGCGGCCACGGTCGCTTCGCGCTCGGTATCTCCGTCGGCGAGGAAGTCCTCCAGCGCCGCGTCGAAGGCTGCGCCCGCGGCCCGCGACGCCTCCGACTGGGCGAGGACGCGGAAGCGCGGATCGATCCCCGCCGCCACGGGATGGGCGGCCAGCAGGCGGCGGCAGAATCCGTGGATCGTGGTGATCAAGGCGCCGCCGAACCCGGCCACAAGCGCATCGAGATCGTCGGCCGCCTGAGGCTGGTCGGTCTCGCGGCGCCGCAGCTCATCGCGCGCCCGCTCGCGCAGCTGCGCCGCCGCCTTGTCGGTGAAGGTGAAGGCGAGGATTGCGTCGGGCGAGACACCGTCGGAGGCGACCAGGTCGCAATAGCGGTCGACGAGGACCCCGGTCTTGCCGGTGCCAGCGCCCGCCTCGAGCAGCACGTCGCGCCCGCGAACCCCGATCGCCTCGGCCTGCTCCCGAGTCGGCTCGCGCCTCGCGCTCACAACACACCTTCCAGTTCGTGCTCGGCCTCGCATAATGCTCTTTGCTCGAGCCTCGCACTCACGTTGCCTCGTCCTCCTCTTCCTCTTCGGGGACGACGAACGGGGCCCGCTCGCGGCGGCAGATCGGCGCGAACCCGCAGAACCGGGGGCACTGGCCGTGCCCCTTGAATCCCTCCGGGGGGCCCGGATCGCGTTCGATCGCGCCGCTGCGCATCCGCGCCACCGCCTCCGATGCGCGGCCGGCCGCGTCCTCGAGCGCCGCCTCGAAGTCATCGCCTGAGAGCAGGTCCCCGTCGTAGAGGGAGAGGTCGGCGAGAAGCTCGCCGCCGTCGTCGGAGCTCACCAGGCCGCGGGGCCGGGAGTTGGTGGTGGGCCGCAGGGGCTGATAGAGGCCGCCGATCACGTCGATCTCCCAAAGTTCCCGCAGGGCGAGGAGATAGAGCGGCAGCTGCAGCTTCCCTTCCTCGACGAACTTCGCGAACGGCGTCACCTGGCGGGCGAGCTTGTAGTCGTAGGCGAGCCCGACACCTTCGCCCTCGTCGACGCGGTCGATGCGGCCGTGAAGCGACCAGTCCCCGACCCGAAGCGACGGCCGCTCGTTGCCCTCCTCGTCGCCGAACCCCGCCTCCAGCAATGCCGGGCGCAGGCGGGGGTTGGTGCGCGCCGCCTCGCGGCCCAGGAAGGCGACCAGCAGCCGCTCCAGCCGCCGCCGCATCGCCCGGTCGGCTGGGTGGTCGCTGAGATCGGCGGTCACCTCGTCGACGATCTCGCGGCCGCGCGTGATCCACCGTTCGAGGTCGTCCGGACGTGGCAGCGTGCCGGCGCCGGGCGCCTCGCGGTAGAGGCATTCGAGCGCCTTGTGCATGAGACCGCCCTGCCGGAGGGGCTCTGGCTTCGGGTCCAGCGCCTCGGGTGCAAGCTCGTGATCGACGAACCAGCGATAGGAGCAGACGTCGAAGGTCTCCAGCGTGGTGCCGCCGTAGGCCGGGACCTCCCGGAGTGTGTCGATCACCGCCTCGATTTGCAGCGGGCCGGGGTCCCGCGTCGCCCGGTCGGCCTCGGATGCGGCGGCGAGGGCGGCGCCGACCCGCTCCTTCCGGCCCGGCTCGATCCCGAGCCCCTCCATCGCCGCCACCGGATCACCGGGCTTGGAGGCGAGCGAGCGCGCCAGTTCGCGCTCGCTCGGGGCGTCGGCGGCTGCGAAGGTGACGTCGCCGAGCCCGCGCGAACGGACCAGGGCCTTCTCCAGGGGGTCGGCCTGGTCGGGCTCCTCGGGGGGCGGGGGGTCGAGCAGCCGCCGCATGTCGTCGACGAACGGCGAGCGGGGCTCCGCACCCCCGGCTTCGTCGCTGGCCTTGTAGGAGAGATAGAGGCGCTCGGTCGGCAGCGCCAGGCAGACCCCGAACAGGTAGCGCTCCTCCGCATCGGTCTCGGCGCGCTCCGGCAGCCCGAGGGCGGTTCTCTGATCGTCGGAGAGAAACGGGCCATCGGTACCGTGGCGGGGGAACTCGCCGTCCTGCAGGGAGGCAACGAACAGATGCCGCACCCGGGTCGCCCGCAGGGCGTAGGGATTCGCGATCCGCACCCGGCCCTCGGTGGGACCGGTCCAGGCCGGCATCGTCAAGCGCTCGAGGGCGGCGATCAGCTCTTCGGGTCCCGGCTCCAGCCCCGACAGCTGCGCCAGCTCCTCGGCGGCCGAGGCGATCCGCTCGCCGGCGCGCAGCTCGAAGGCCGCGTTGTGGTCCGGGAGCTCCCCCTTGCGGCCTTCGGCGGCCCGCGGCCACTGGGCGATGTCGCGGGCCCGCAATGCGACCTCGGTGAGCAGCGCGGCGGGATCGGCGGCGCGGTCGCGTAGCCGGTGCAGGTCGCGCAGCGGCTCCCTATCGTCCCGCTCCCATTCGACCAGCGCCGCGTCGGCGCTGCGCAGACGCCCGCGCCTGATCGAGCGCTCCAGCCAGTCCACGCGACTCGTGCGCTCGCGGTGCGGGCCGCGCAGGTAGGCGAGCAGGTCGGCCGCCGGGCCGTTGCCGACCGCGGCGCGCAGCAGGGCGAGCAGGCAGGTGCCGGTGCCGCTGTGCGACACCGGTACGTCGGCCTCGAGGGCTACCGGGATCCCATAGCCGCGTAGGACCCGGGACTGGAGGGCACCGCGCCCGGCCGGGTCGCGCTCCGCGACCGCGATCTGGTCGGGCTCTGACCCCGCGGAAAGAAGACGGGCGATCTCGGCCCCGATCAGCTCCGCCTCGCCGCGGTCCCCGGCGCTGCGCAGGATCGTCAGCGAGTCGTCGGGTGCAAGGGTGGCAGCGTCGGATCTGAGGAAGCCGCGCTCGAGCGCAAACAGCAGCTCGCTCTCGGTGTTGGCGGGGTCGGGCTCGGTCTGGGTCTCGGAATCGACTCCGAGCTGCTTCAGCTGCTCGAGCAGGCGGGCGCGGTCGGCGAGCGCAGCCCGGTCCTCGTAGGTAAGCGACACGGTGACCTCGGCCGCGGCGGAGAGGGCCGCCACCAGCTCACGCTGCTCGACGGTCAGGTCGTCGAAGCCGTAGAGGAAGACTGGGCGGCCGCGCCAGGAGTCGGGGTCGCCGCGCAGCGCCAGGATCGCCGCATGGGCGATCGTGTGGGCGTCCGCGTGGCCGCGCGAGTCGCGCAGCTCTACGTAGGCGCGATACAGGGCTGTGAGGTCGTCGAGGTAGGCGGAGCCTTCCAGGGTCGCGGCGCCGGCCGCGACCGAACCGGGGTCAAGCATCGCCGCCTGCAGGTCGCCGATCAGCTCGTCGAGGGCTGTCGCGAAGCCGGAACGGGCGGCGGAGCGGCGGAGCGGCCCCAGCTCGACCCCCTGCATCGCGGCGCGCAGCAGGCGGGCCCGCTGGATGTCGGTCAGGGGCCTTCGAACAGCCTCCCCGACCGCTCGCGCCACCTCGCCGAACATGCCGGCGAAGACGAGGACCGAGCCTCCGAGGACCGGTCCCTGCTGGCACAGCTCGCGCTCAAAGGCGAAAACGTCGTCAAGGGTCGGGACGACAAGCACCGGGTCGCGGCCGAGCGCTGCGAGAAAGCGCTCGCGGATCAACCCGGCGCGGCCGGAGTTGAGGGGTCCGTGTAGGAGGTGAAGCGGCATTGGCGCGTCCCGTCCCAGCATATGGACGGCCGCGGCGCGCCTCCACGGCCAGCGGAGCGGCTCACGCCAGGCATGGCCGCGATGCGTGCGCCAAGCGGGATATAACGCACCAATTGGCGCATTTCTGACCTCGATTTGCCGTCTTGCGCCGCCTTTATCTTGGACCGCGATGTCGCTCTGCTTCGTAGATCCCGCCGACGCGATTCGCGCGATCGCGGACTCGATCGGCCGTGAGGCCCGCCGCCAGCTTCTCGGCGAGGCGGTTCGCGCCTGGGTCGACGAGATTCCCGACGACGAGCTCGAGACCCATTACGCCAGGGCGCTCTCGGAGCTCGACGAGCACGACCTCTCGATGCTCGCCGCCTGGCACGGCTCCCTCGACGTCGGCCAGCCGGTTCCCAGCCGGGACTTCCTGATGGGCGCCTTTGGCTCCCTCGGGGAGAACCGGCGCGAGGCCCTGAAGCTTGCCGCCGGCTTCCGTGGCGAGGAGGCGGTCGACGCCGGTGTCACCGAGGAGCGGGCCTTGGAGACCGTGGTCGAGTGGCTGTCGCCGCCGCGGTTGATGGAGCTCGCGGCGGAAGCCGTCGATCTCTACATCTGGGACCGCGCCGGCGGCGACAACTAGAGGCCAGGCGGCTGCAAAGCCGCGCATCTCGGGGTCATCGGCCTAGCGTCTCGCTCACGCACGGTTCTTGTGCGCTCGCTTCGCCGCTAGGCCTGCTTCCCCCGACCTGCTTGCTTTTCGCCGCCTTCCGGTTGCTGGTCCACCGAACTGCTCGGTTCTCGCGCAGCCTCGGCATCGGGATACTTCTCGCCATGCGCGTCCTCTTCGTCTGCCTGCACAACGCCGGCCGCTCGCAGATCAGCGAGGCGCTGTTCAGCCGCGCGGCGGCGGGCCGTCACGAGGCGAGGTCGGCGGGGACCGAGCCGGCGCAGCACGTGCATCCGCGGGTCGTCGAGGCGATGGGGGAAATCGGGATCGACCTCTCGGATCGCACTCCGCGCCTGCTGGAACGCAGCGACGCCGAGTGGGCCGACCTCGTGGTGACGATGGGTTGCGGCGACAGCTGCCCGTACATCCCCGGCAAGCGCTATTTGGACTGGGAGCTCGAGGATCCTTCCGGCCGCCCTCTCGAGGAGGTCCGGGCAACCCGCGACGAGATCGAGCGCCGGGTCAGCTCGCTGCTCGCGGAGATCGACTCGAGCTCAGACGCGGCCTAGAGGGCGGTATCGCTCCCGGTCCTCCGCCGCACTCACCCCCGTGCAGGCGGTACACCTGCACCATCGGGCCGGGGTGCTGGTAGGAGAGCGGGTAGAAGTCGTAGGACCAGTCGAAGTCGAAGGGGACCACGTCCCGGCCGGCGCCCCCCGGTCGCGCCAGATCGCCCCACGGAGAGGCGCTGAAGCGAACGGTCCCGTCGCGCGCCAGCGCCGCGTAATAGCTCGCGGCCCGCTTGCCGACGATCGGGTCGGAGAGCGCCAGGCCCCAGTAGTTCGAGCTTGCCACGACCCAGCAGTAGCCGTCGCTGAGATAGGTGCGCACGAGCCGGTCGCTCAGGTACCGGGCGTAGGCGGCGTTGCCGCCGAGCAGCAGCTGGGGGCTGGTGATCGCATGCCGCCAGGGCGAGTTCCAGGCATTTGCGACGAAAGGCTCGGTGATCACCCGGGCGTTGCGCGGCACGTGCTCGAGCATCCAGCTGCGGGTCAGATTGAGCGTGTGGGGGCGCGAAAGGACGCGGCCGTTGTGGACCGAATGAACGACGCCCTGCAGCGCGAGGGCCGCGGCAGCGAGAGCGGTGAGCGCGGTTGCGATCTGCGTCCGGCGCAGGCGGTTGGCGGCGAGGTCCGCCGCCCACACGGCGCCGTAGGCGGCCAGCATGCAGACGATCGGGAACACCGGCAGCATCCAGCGGCCGAAGTAGCGGGTCTTCAGCCCCATGTAGACGATGAACAGGGGCACGATCGGAATCAGGACCAGCGCTCGCCGCCTGTCGGTGCGGGCCAGCAGCGCCGCGCCGCCGAGTGCCGCGATCACCGGTATCCAGCCAATGCCCCAGGTGAAGGTGCGCAGGTAGTGCTCGATCCCGCCGTCGGCGGTCTGGCCGAACTTGTGCCTTTCGACCACGTCGCCCTGGGTGCCGAGGCTGGAGACGAAGTGGGCCGGCCTGATCACCGCAAACGGGTTGCAGACGACGAACGCGGCCAGTGCGACGCTGGCGCTGAGGATCAAGGCGCGGCGCAACGGCAACCCGCCCGCCCCCCGCGGGGCGAGCACGGTCGCGGTCAGCATCGGGACCACGACGATCCCGTCCAGGTACTTGGTCGCCGCCGCGACGCCGACGAAGGCGCCGGCGAGCACGTAGTCGGAGGTCGCGCCGCGTCTGAGGATCCCGGCGCTGCCGATCAGCGCGCCGGTGGCCGCGGCCATCGCGGGCACGTTGTTGAGCGCCACGTGCGAGTAGAAGACGGGAAGGAAGGCCACCGCCATCAGCAGGGCGGCGACCAATCCAACCCGGCGATCGAAGAAACGGCGTGCGGCGACGAAGGTCAGCCAGACGGCGAGGGTCCCGATCAGCGCCGCGACGATGCGGGCGGTCAGGAACAGGCTCGTGCGATCGGGGACGTCCCCGATCAGCCGATGCGCCTCGCCACCGCCGTAGCGAACCGCGAAGATCGCCTCCAGGAGGTAGGTGAAAAGGGGCGGGTTCTGCATGTAGTGCGGGTTGACGCTGCCCGCGTCGAGCATCCGCGCCGCCCCGCGGACGTAGATCCGCTCCTCGTCGATCTGGTAGCCGAACGGCAGCCCGTACTTGATCCCCCACAGCCGCAGTCCCAGCGCCAGCAGCAGGATGCCCCCCAGGGCGAGCATCCATGGCTCGATCCGCCCGCGCTGCAAGCGGGAGCGAAGCGAGATCGCGAACGGCCGGGTGCGCAGCGAGGTCGGCAAAGCGCGAAAGACTAGGCGAGGCTGGCTCTGATTTCGTCGATCGCCTGCTCGTTGGCGCGGAAGTGCACCGCCGTCATGCCCAGCCCCCGCGCCGCCTCGCAGTTGACCTCGACGTCGTCTACGAACAGACACGCATCCGGCGGCAGGCCGATGCGCTCTAGAACGATCTCGTAGATCTCGGGGTCGGGCTTGCGGCAGCCGACGAATGCGGAGTCGACGACGACCTCGAACAGCTCGTCGATCGGAACCATCGATCGCCACAGCGGCTCCCACTCGCGCACGTTGTTGGTCAGCAACGCCATCCGCAGGCCCTTTCCCTTCAGCTCTCGCATCAGCTCGATCATCGGCGGGTTGGGCTCCAGGGCGTCGAAGTAGATCTCGCTGAAGCGGTGCATCTCGGGCCGGTGGCCCAGCTCCGGCTCCAGCTCGTCGGCGATCCGCTTCAGAAAGGCATCCTCGGTCAACTCCCCTTTCTCGAGCTCGAACAGGGGATGGCTGCCGTCGCGCTCGGCTATCCGTTGCATAGCGACGCCGAGTTTCTCCATCGCGATCCCGGTCTGGTTCTGAAAGGCGACGAACGACTGGATCAGCGGGGTCGTCAGCACCCCGCCGAAGTCGGAGATGACGGCCTGGGTGCTCAATCGCTCGCCGGGGCGGAGACGATCTCGTAGCGCCCCAGACCCGGCCGGCCGTCCATCGACCATCGAAAGAAGGCGACGTTCAGCCGACGCTCGCCGACGGGCAGCGAGGTCCCGCAGACGATCGAGCCGGCGGCGCGCAGGGGCGGGCTGGGCTCCGCCTCCCGCTCCGGCCACAGCTCCAGGGTCGCGCGAACCTGCCTTCCGGCCTCGTCGTAGTGGGTGGAGAGCAGTGGCTCGCGCACCTGTACGACCTCGCCGCTCGAGTCGACGAGTGCGGCCACCACCTCCTCGTCGCCATGATCGGTAGCCCCCCGCGGGCGCGCGGCTCGCATGCCCAGCAGGCCACCGTCGCTGAACGCGATCGCGATCGATCGGACCAGGGTGACCTCGTCCGGGTCGGCTTCCGAGACGGCGTCCGACCGCACACCGAGGCAGGCGAGCCTTTGAGTCTCGCCTCCATGCCGGAGCTCGCCGAGCACCTGACAGACGGCCAGCTGCTCGCTGCCGACGCGTTCCCCGCCCAGCTCGATCGGCTGGCCTACCCGCGACAGCTCCAACTGCACGGCGACGCCGTCCAGCTCAAGGCTCGCGGTGCCGTCGGCGACGTCGCCAAGTCGCACCGTCGCCTCGGGGCTTGCCGCCAGCACCTCGTCGTGGTCGAAGAGGATCGCTGCCCCTGATGGTCGGAGGGTGCCCGCGAGTCCGCGCTCTGGGTCGGCGAAGTCGATGCCGATCATGAGGGTGGCAAGCGCGGTCGGTCGGGGCCGTTCGACTTCGCTCCCTCCTCGCCCGCGCCGTTGGAGGGCATCTCTCGGGCCGTTGCGTCGAAGTCATACGGCTGCCCGCCCGGCGCCGGCCGCTCGCCCGCCGCCCCATACCCGCCCGCGGTCCCGCCGACGAGCACGACCCGGCGGCGCAGATAGCGGAACAGCCCGGCGCGTACGAGTGCCCTGGTCGGGGGCAGGAGCAGCAGCACTCCGAACACGTCGGTGACGAAGCCCGGCGTGAGCAGCAGCGTGCCGCCGACGGCGACCATCACGCCGTCGGCCGCCTCGCGGCCCGGGAAGCGCCCCTCGGCGATCGCGGCGTTGAAGCGCCGCCACGCCGCGCGGCCCTGATGGCGCAACAGCAGAGATCCGAGCAGCGCGTCGGCGAGCAGGATCGCCAGGGTGGGTAGGACCCCGATCGCCTGGCCGACCTGGATGATCACGTACAGCTCGACGATCGGCACGACTATGAAGAGCAGAATCAGGAGCAGCATCGGTCGCGGAAGCCTAGATGAGTGATTCCTGAGGCGGTTATCTACGATGTAGGCATGGCAACAGAGAACGGCACGATCACAGAGGATGAGGTCCTCGAGGCGCTCGAGGAGGTCATCGACCCAGAGCTTGGGCTGGACTTCGTCTCCCTGGGGCTCGTCTATGAGGTCGAGGTCGAGGGCCCCGAGGTCTACGTCACCTTCACGTTGACGACGCCGGCCTGTCCGATCGGCCCCCAGGTCTCAGAGCAGATGAAGGAGTTCGTCGGCGATCTGCCGGGCGTCGAGAAGGTGCACCCGAAGATGATCTTCGATCCGCCCTGGTCCCCGGAGATGATGTCCGAGGACGCGAAGTTCGCGCTCGGGTACTAATCCGCATAGCAGAGCGGTTTCTGGGGATTACCGTGTCTGAAATTTAGGCAGGGTGTCCCGAAATATGTCCCGAGGCTTCGGTAATCCGGCTGACCCAGCGACCTCCATTTGTCGTCTCTTGCTGGCACTACGACAAAAGAGGTGGACCGAAATACGGGGGGCCGGACACTTTTCAAACTGGGATTGCCGGTGAGCGCCGGCGCTTCCGGGAAGGTGAGCGAGGTCAGGTTGCCGCCCAGTCGCGCACAGGCGAGTCAAAGTCCGTCGTCGTGTGGCCGATAATCAAGCGCACGGTCAAGCAGCACCCCCAGTTTGCCGAGTAGAGCAAGGTGGGCGAACGACCCCCTCTTTGGGACGCCAGAGCCAAACGGATGATTGCCAAGCGGATCCTCGTTGGAAAGACCTATGTGCGCGACGGCATAGTCTTAGAGCGCGTCCAGTTCCATGGGCTTGTCGAGACAGTCGACGAGCGTATGGGCTTCGCGCTTCGCCGTGCAGACACAGGCGAGGTGGAATGGCTCCCTCCTGACCTCCGGGCATTCCAAACGGCGGCACCGGGCGAGTACAGGTTGACATCGACGGGCGAAATCGTTCGAAATCCAGATTTCGTCGCTGCCTGGGTGGCGGAACGACCTGGACCCTCAGCGGAAACCGACTCCGCTTCTGAGGCTTAGTTGCGCTTTGGGGGAACTCGCTGAGCTTCATCAGGCGCGCCGGGTCTGACATCGCCCGTCGTCCGCCCGCGTTCGTGGCCGGCCAGGAGGCGCCGCGAGCGCGTCTAGGCCACAACCGGGGTCAAGGGATGATTGGGTCGTCACGTCCAGCCCTCCGGCCCGAATCTCCGGTGGAGCAGGGGAATTCCACCTAGCGCGCCCGGCAGGATTCGAACCCTGCGACCTAAACCAACTTATGCCCAATGTCGATGAAGGTGCAGTGGGAAAGGTCTCCGAGGTAACGGAATCCAGTGACAGCGCCGGTTCTGCTAACGGCAAATCGCAGTTAGGGGCGACTGTCGTCTACAGCAGCCGGACGAAGAACGGTGCGTATGCACTTGCATCCGGACTCTTAATGATCGTAGTCACGGCGAGCGCGATTGCGAACGGAAGCGGGGTGGGAGTGCTCATTGCGCTGCTGCTCTTTGGAGGCCCCTGCGGGTGGTTTACCTCGCGGGTGCTGCGCCGCGGGCCGATCCTGCGTCTCGACAGTCAGGGCCTAACCGATGGTCTCTCCGGCAGGATGATTCCGTGGGACGCCGTCAGCGTCGCCCGTGCACGAACGGACCAGGGCTTATTCAATGAGTATCACTCCCTGGTGGTCGATCTCGAGCCGGGCTTCTCCTCTGAGCCGCGGCGGTTCATCACGACGAATGCGAATGACCCCGACCAGGTCGAAATTTCACTGGACGGCGTTTCGATGCCTTGGCGAGAGATTGTGGAGCAGGTCGAGAAGGTATCTGGGCGGCGTGTCGTGATGGGACGCTCGCGCTTCGGCAGGGAAGACTGAATCTCCGTCGGCGCGTGGATGGCGGGTCGCCGCAGTCGCGAGGGTGGCCCGAATCAGCCGCCAGGCCATCTACCGGACGCCGAAGCAGCGAAACAGTCCGGCTCCTCGCCCCGTCGCGGGCGAACGCGTGTCCCCAAAATATGTCCCCGACTCCATCGATCTCAACGGGACTGATCGGGCGAGATTGCATTCAATCAGCCGAAGGCGAACTTAGCGGCAGCCTCAGCGGGGAGATGATGTCCGAGGACGCGAAGTTCGCGCTCGGGTACTGGCCCTAAGCAACAAGCCGACGCGCACCGACGCGCTGCCGGTCGTCTAGCCGCTCAGCTGTTTCCCGCGGTCGCCCGCTGGTCCAGCCTGCGGAGAGATCTCGCCTTCCAGCTCCGCGCGCCTGCCGCGCTTGACCTCGTACATCGCGTCGTCGGCGTGGCGCAGAAGGGCCTGATGCTCTTCGACGTCGGTCGGCCAAACGGCGCGGCCGATGCTGGCGCGCAGGCCGAATTTCTGCCCGGACACCGAGAATGGCTGGTCGAACGCGTGCTCGAGTCTCTCCGAGATCGCGCCGACCTGGTCCTCGCCACCAATGCGCTCGACGAGCACCGCGAATTCGTCGCCACCCAGCCGCGCGACGGTGTCGCTCGGCCGCACCCGCTCGAGGAGACGATTTGCGACGACACGTAGCAGCTGGTCTCCGACGTCATGGCCGAACTCGTCGTTGACCGCCTTGAAGCCGTCGAGGTCGACGTAGAAGAGGGCAAGGCGCCCCGCCTGCTCACGGGCCCGCCCGGTCGCCTGCGAAAGCTGCTCGCTGAAGCCCATTCGGTTCGCGAGCCCGGTCAGCTGGTCGTGGCTTGCCTGGTGGGTGATGTGGTCGACCAGCCTGCCGTTCTCCAGCGCCGTGACCGCATGCGCGGCCACGCCGGAGAGGCGGTCGCGCAACTCCTGGCTCGGCTCGAGCCGTTCCGGGCGTTCGCTGACCGAGACGACCAGGCAGCCGATCAAACGCTCCTCGGTGGCGATCGGAACCGCCACGCAGGCAACCGCTCCGAGGTCGCGCAGAACGTTGCGAACCGGCGTGTTGGCGAAATCGATGAACAGCGGCTCGGGGTCGGGCTGCTCGAGCAGGCGCGCCAGCTTCGGCACCTGCTCAGGCTTCATGCTCGCCAGGCCATGCCTCTCGTCGCTGGGGCCGGTGGCGTTGACGGCCTTGCGCTGAAACTCGCCCTTCGTCGCGTCCCAGAGAAAGACGCTGATCCGGTCGCAGTCGACGACCGCGGGGATCGCCTCCGCGAGGCGGCGCGCGATCTGGTCGCTGCCGCCGGCGGTCGCGAGCTGGCGGGCAAGTTCGAGCAGAGCGTGCGACTCCTCGTAGCGGCGCTGCGCCTCCTGCTGTCCGAAGCGCGCCTCGGCGAGCGCGGAAGCGCTGTCCAGCGCCGTCGCCGCGTAGCGGGCGTAGACCTCGAGCAGCTGCCGCTCCTGGGGGAAGAACTTGGCGCCCGATTCGAAGATCGCAACCAGGGACCCATAGTGGTTGCGGTGCGAGCTGACCGGGACCACGAGCCAGTTGTCGGGGCACTGCTCTGGGTCGTCGGCGAGCACGCGTTCGGCGACCCGTTGTCCCTCTTGTTCGTCGAGCCCTATCTGATGGCGATGGACGGGCGACGTGGGGGTCGGACGGACCGCCAGCACATAGCGGGGCGCGCGGACCTGCAGCGCCGCGCGATCGGTGATCTTGGCCAGCGTCTCGTCGAGGTCGCCGGAGGCGATCAGGTCGGCGGCGGTGGCAAAGACGTTCTCGAGGCGCTCGGACATCGCGTCGAGCTGCGCTTTCAGGCTGGCCAGCTGCTCTGACGGTTCGCCCTCGTGCTCGGTCTCCGTCGTCCAGCTGACGCGGTAGCGGCAATCGGGATCGCCCTGCGCCTGGCAGGACTCGTGCTCGATGGTCGCCGGGGGCAGACCGAAAAGGACGCTGACCTGGGTCAGCAGCCCGGTCGTCCATTCGCAATGCAGCCGGTCGCGCCGGAAGCCGGGACGGGCCACGGCGCGGACCTTGGCGAAGCCAGGCCGAAGCTCGGTCGCCTCGAGCTCGGCGACGCCGCTGAAGCGATTCGTCGCCACCGCCAGCTGCCGCAACAGCGCCTCGGGCGACCCGAGGCTGCGCAGGACGGTCGAGGTCGAGGATGAGCCCAGCTGCTTGACGGTGTCCTCGCCGGCGTGGCGCGCGAACTGGGGATCGCCGGTGATCTTTGCGCCTGTTTTCCAGAGGGCGATGACCTCGTCGTAGGAAACCCAGTTGCCGATGTCCTCGAGGTACTCCAGGCTGCGGGGGCTCGACGCCTCGCGCAGCAGCTCAGCGACCGCCTCGTCGCCGCCGACCCCACGCACACGCGCGATCAGCACGGCGGTGAGCGAGCAGGAGAAGTCCTTGCCCTCGTCCGGGGCAGGCGCTTCGGCTGCTCCTGCGTCCGTCATCCCCCATATATCGACAGCCTGGGGGCGTAGCTTCAGCCACTCGTGGCCTTCGCCTGATCGGGCTCCTCGACGGGGGCCAGTGGCGCCGGCGTCAGCGCCGCCGCCCCGATCACCAGCGCGAAGGCCGCCAGTCGAGCGATCAGCCCCAGCGAGTCCGCCGGGAGGGGGTCGCCGAAGATGATCGGCCCGGCGGCGATCGTGACCGTGTTGGCCGCGACGCTGGTAACCGCGATCACCGGCACCGCGTCCCCCAGCTGCAGGCTCTTGGCGGAGACCAGCAGCCCGATCAACGAGAGGACCAGAACGGTGACGGCGAGCGGATTGACCAGCACCGCGGCCAGGCCGTCGCCGAGGCTGTGGCTCGCTCCTTTGATCGACACGTCCGAAGCCCCCCAGAGCAGGCCCGCCGAGGCGCCGAACAGGACCCCCGCGTGGTGGCGTCCGGGCGCCAGCGCCCCGACGGCAAACCCCCCGGCAGTGATCGCCGCGACGTATACGGCGATCTCGCCCGGCTCGAAGTCAGAGTGCGCGCTGTCGCCGGCGCCGTTCAGCGTCGCCGCCAGGAAGGCGAGCCCGGCGGCCGCCAGCGCGACGCTGGCCCACTCGCGGCGCGTGACCTCGAATCCGAATGCCCGGTCGGCGACCACGGTGAGCATCACCAGTCCGCCGGCGATCACCGACTGGACCAGCGAGATCGGCGCCAGCGACAGGGCGGCGGCATGAAAGCCCCAGGAGCCCATCGCGATCGCGATCCCGAGCGTGTACCAGCCGGAGCGAAAGAGGACGAGCGAGCTGTGCACGGGGCGGCGAAAGTCGACCGCCTGCGCGCGCACCGCACCGCGTTGCTTGTAGAGGAAGCCGAAGATCGAGGTGAGGGCGGTCGCGACGGCGAGCAGCAGTCCCACCTGCACCGAGAGGGACATGGCGCCTGGCTCAGGACTCGGCGCCGGGCCCGTGCTCTTCGGTGTCGAGCCGGATCGCGCGGATCGAGTGCTCGTCGGGGAGCTTCTCCAGGACCTCGTGGATCACTCGTCCGACCAGCTTCTCGTCGTGACCGAAGTCGTCGAGCAGGGACCTCAGCGCCGTGTGGGTGACCTTGAGCTGCTGGGGCGTCAGCTCGAGGTGGTAATTGACGTCGCCCTCGAGCGGTTCCCCGTTCATCCGGCAGGCGCCTCCGCGGCCTCGGCTGCTTCTTCGTCCGGCTCGGACTCCTTCGCGGCTTCGAGTAGCTCCGCGAGCGACTCGACGATTCCGGCGGAGATCTTTCCGACGTCCTCCATCGCGTCATAGTCGGCGAGCAGGCCGAAGTTGATGCGGCCGTTGTAGCTCATGATCGCGATCGCCAGCGCATGGTTCTGGGGTAGGAACGCGACCGGGAAGACCTCCTCCAGCTCCCGCCCCAGCACGTAGAGGGGGATCTGCGGGCCGGGGACGTTGGTGACGATCAGGTTGAACAGCCGAGTCGAGAAGTTGATCCGCGACGCCTGGGCGAGCAGGGTCGGCGGAGCGAAGTCGTTGAACCGCGAGATCACTTCGGCACCAAGCGCCTGCTTGGACTGCTTCAGCTCTCCCATCGCCTCGCGAACGACCTGCAGGCGGCGCACCGGGTCCTCGACGTAGACGGGCAGCGGGCCGCGCATCGCGGCGATCCTGTTACCGAGCTGCCCGCGCTCGTCCTCCGCCCGGATCGAGACCGGCACCAGCGCTCGCAGCTCCAGCCCCTCGGTCTTGATCCCCCGTCGGTCCAGCCACTTGCGAAGCGCCCCGGTCACCACTGCCAGGACGACGTCGTTGACCGTTCCGCCGAGAGCATCCTTGATGCGCTTGAAGGTCGCGAGCTCGGAGCGAGCCCAGATGAAGCGCCTGTGGGTGCCGATCTCGACGTTGAGCGGCACATCGGGGGCAGGGTTGGCGAAGTTCCAGGCCACCTCGCTGAGCGCCTCAAGCCCCTCGCCGACCCGGCGGGCGGCGGCCTCGGGGTGCTGGACGGCGCCGGCCAGGCGCTCGGCGGCCTTCAGCGGCACCGTGGCCACATCGGCCACCCCGCGGGCGAGCAGCTGCACCGTCGAGGGCTCGGGATCCGGGATCCACTCATCTTCGGGCTCGGCCGGCTCGGGGACGGGCTTCACGTCGAACAGGACGGTCGAGATGTCGACGCCGGCCACGCCGTCGACAAGCGCGTGGTGGGTCTTGGAGAGAATCGCGAAGCGATTCCGCTCCAAACCCTGCACCAACCACATCTCCCACAGCGGCTTCGAGCGGTCGAGCGCCTGCGAGAAGACGCGGCCGGTCAACTTTCGCAGCTGCTCCTCGGAGCCGGGGGAGGGGAGCGCGGTGTGGCGAACGTGGTAGGCGAGGTTGAAGTTCGGGTCGTCCGCCCACAGCGGCCTGCCGGCCTCAAAGGGGGGGAAGACGAGCTTCTGGCGGAATCGCGGCACGAGATCGAGTCGCGAGCGGACCTGGTCGAGGAAGTCCTCGTAGCGGGGCGGCGGGCCCTCGAAGATCAGCACCGCCCCCACGTGCATGTGGCTGGACGAGGTCTCGTTGGTCAGAAACGAGGCGTCGATCGAGCTGAGGCGGTCGAGATGCGAATGCGGGCTCATCTTGGCTCGTACCCTAGCGCCGCTGAGCAGGCAATTTGGTCGATTCGGTCCCCCGCTACCCTTTGCTGCGATGTCCTCCTCGGCGACTGGGGCCGCCGCCAAGCCGGCCCCGAAGAAGGTTCTGCTCGCGGCCCCGCGCGGTTACTGCGCGGGCGTCGACCGGGCCGTGCAGGCGGTCGAGCAAGCCCTCGACCTTTACGGGCCGCCGATCTACGTGCGCAAGGAGATCGTCCACAACAAGCATGTGGTGGAGGAGCTGAGCAAGCGCGGCGCGGTCTTCGTCGACCAGGAGACCGAGGTCCCTGAAGGGGAGATGGTCGTCTTCTCGGCACACGGCGTCGCGCCCTCGGTTCACGCCAATGCGGAGCAGCGCGACCTGCGAACCATCGACGCAACCTGCCCGCTGGTCACAAAGGTCCACGTCGAGGCGCGAAAGTTCGCCGCCGAGGGCTACACGATCGTCCTCATCGGCCATGCCGGCCACGAGGAGGTCGAGGGGACGACCGGCGAGGCGCCCGACAGCATCGTCCTCGTGCAAAGCATCGACGAAGTCGACGAGCTGCGGATCGCAGACCCCGACAAGGTCGCGTTCATCACCCAGACGACGCTGTCGGTCGACGAGACGACGCAGATCATCGAGCGCCTCCGGGCTCGGTTTCCGAAGATCCTCAGCCCGAAGTCAGACGACATCTGTTACGCGACCACCAACCGCCAGATCGCGGTCAAGCAGCTCGCCCGCGAGTGCGAGCTGGTGCTGGTGATCGGGTCCACCAACTCGTCGAATTCCAACCGCCTGGTCGAGGTGGCTCGCGAGCACGGCGCCGCCTCGCATCTGATCGACAACCACCTCCAGGTCCAGGACCGGTGGCTGGAGGGCGTGCAGACGGTTGGCATCACATCCGGCGCGAGCGCGCCGGAGGAGCTGGTCGAGAGCCTGGTCGACCTGTTCCGCGAGCGTGGGGCGGATGAGGTCTCCGAGCTGCGCACGGTCGACGAGGACGTGCGTTTCATGCTTCCGAAAGAGATCCGCGAGGAGTTGGCCGCCCGGGCGTAGCGAGCACCTACCATTCGGGAATGGCCACCATGCCGAAGCTCGATCCGTCAGCGGTGGTCGAGCTGGCGGATCGGCTCCGCACCAACATCACCACGGCGGTCAAGGTCTCCGACGGGGTGCTGCGCGACCTGTTGGCGGCGCTGCTGGCCGAGGGCCACGTTCTGATCGAAGACCCTCCCGGGGTGGGGAAGACGGCGCTGGCACGGGCCCTCGCCCGCTCCATCGATGCCGAATACGCGCGCATCCAATGCACGGTCGATCTTCTCCCCGCCGACGTGGTCGGCGCCAACGTGTTCAACCAGCGCGAGTCGCGCTTCGAGTTTCATCCCGGCCCGGTGTTCGCAAACGTGGTGCTGGTCGACGAGATCAACCGCGCGTCGCCCAAGACCCAGTCGGGGCTTCTGGAGTGCATGCAGGAGGGCCGAGTCACGGTCGAGGGCCAGAGCCATGAGCTGGCCCGGCCGTTCCTCGTCGTCGCGACCCAGAACCCGGTCGAGTACGAGGGCACCTATCCGCTGCCGGAGGCGCAGCTCGACCGATTCATGATCTGCATCGCGCTCGGCTACCCGGACGCGGACGATGAGGCAGAGATGCTGTCCGAGCAGGCGGAGCGCGACCGGGTCCTCGATCTCGGCCCGGTAACCGACCTGGCGGCGCTGACGGCGATTCAGAAGCTGGTCGCGTCGGTACATGCCAGCGAGCCCCTGCGGCGTTACATAGTCGCCCTCTGCGAGGCCACGCGGCGAGACGCACGGGTCGAGCTCGGGGCCAGCCCGCGAGCCGGGCTGCTGCTGTTCAGGGCCTCGAAGGCGTTGGCGGCGATGGATGGGCGCGACCACGTGCTCCCCGACGATGTCCAGTCGCTCGCCCATTCGGCCCTCGAGCATCGCCTGCTGCTGAGGCCGGGGGCGGCGCCGGAGGACCGCGGCGCGGTGATCGCGTCGGCGCTGGAGCGGGTCTCGGCCCTCTGAGACGCCAATGACTCGGATGCGCGCCACCGGCTTGCTCGCGGCGGCGCTGCTTTTCGCCGGGGCTGCGTTCGACTCACCCTCGCTCTACGTGCCGGCGATCGGACTGGCGCTGCTCTCCGGCGCCGCCGCCGTCTGGGTGCGCCTGGCGGCGCACGGTGCCTCGGTCGAGCGCCTCTCCGGGGCCTGGAGCGTCGTCGAGGGCGCGTCATACCCGCTGGTCACTCGCGTTCATCACGGTCGCGTTTCGGCTCCTGCCGGGCGGCTGATCGACCCGCTGCTCGACCAGCCGCTGCCAATCGGCACTCGATTCGGGGGCGAACTCGAAGCCGAGACGTCCTTCGAGCGGCGCGGACGCCACCAGCTTCCCGCGGTCACGTTGGAGATCGGCGACCCCTTTGGGCTTCGGGTCGCCAGAGTGCGCGGGACAGAGGGGCGCGAGGTGCTGGTCCTGCCCAGGGTGGAGGCGGTCTCGGCCCCGGCGTTGAGCGGCCAGCTGTCGCACCAGGCGGGCGACGGCGGCGGGCCAGGTGAAGACGGCGGGCTGGACGCCGAGGCGGTCGACTTCGAGCTCGACGGCCTGCGCCCTTACCGGGTCGGCAGTCCCGCATCTCGAATCCACTGGCGAAGCGTCGCCCGCGGCGGCGAGCTGATCGAGCATCGACTGGTCTCGGGCGGCGGCCTGGAGCCGCTTGTCGTGCTCGACGCGCATCAACCAGAGGGCCGCGATGGCCTCGACCGCGCGGTCCGGGCGGCCGCCTCGCTCTGCGTCCACCTGGCTAGAACCGGCGGATGCAGCCTGCTGCTGCCCGGGGAGCTCCGTCCGAGCCGCGTGGACCGAAGCCTGCGCTCCTGGCCGGGCCTGCACGCCCGCCTGGCGCTGGTCGAGAAGTCGAGGCGGCCTCCGGCGCTGACCCATCGGGCCTCGGTTGTTTGCTGGGTGAGCGCCGCAGCGAATGCCCGCGCCGCCGCGGCCGCGGCTGGGGTCGCGGGCGGCTATCTGGTCACGCCCGGAGATCCGCGCGGCTCCGACGCTTTCGCGGTCGCCGGTTGCCGCGGGAGGACCCTGCGGCCGCGGGTTCGCGACCGCGTCTCGGCGAGGGCGGCATGAGCGAGGCGGCGGTCACCCGTATCAGGCTTGCGGTCTTCGCGGCGCTCGCCGCGTTCACGTCCACGAGCTGGGTGGCGCTGGTGAAGGACCCGCCGATCGGGCGCACCGGGATCGCCGTGCTCTGCGCTGTCGCGGGCGCCGCGGCGCTGGCCGCGATCGCCGCGCGGGCCCGATCGAGCTGGATTGCTTTCGCGTTGGCGGCGCTCGCCGCTCTGGGAGTCGCGGCCGGCGTCGCGCTCGCGCTTGGTCTCCCGGCCCGCCTGCTGCTTCCATCCGGATGGGCGGAGCTCCTGAGCGACCTCGGGGGCGGGATCGGCTCGTTGGGTCGTGCGGACTACCCATATGCGGGTGCAGACGCGTGGTCGCGCCTTGCCCTTCTGCTGGCGCTCGCTCCGCTGCTGGCGCTCGCCACAGGCCTGATCTTCTGGCCATCCGGCCGCTCGGGGGGCTGGCGGCGGCGCATCGGGCTGCTCGTCCTGCTGGTCGCCTACGCGATCGCGGTCACGGTCAGCCAACCGGGCGAACCGCTGCTGCGTGGCGCGGTGCTGTTCGCGCTGATCGCGTCCTGGATCTGGTCGCCGGCGCTCGACCGCCGTCCAGCCCTGACCTCCGTGGCGCTGGTCGTCGTCGTCGCGTTGCTGGCGGTTCCGATCGCTTCCCGGCTGGACGGGTCGAAGCCGTGGATCGACTACCGCCACTGGGATTGGGGCGGCTCGCCGCTCGACAAGACCGAATCGTTCGACTGGAACCACACCTACGGGCCCCTGGACTGGAGCCGCAACGGGCGCGCTCTGGTCGCTGTGCAGAGTGCGGCCCCCCACTACTGGGCCACCGAGGTGCTCGATCAGTTCAACGGCCTCAGCTGGGTCGGCTCCACGGCGGGGCGGGGGGTCGACCTGCCCCTGCGACGCGACGGCACCCCCGCCACCTCGCTTAACCGGAAATGGGTGGTCAACGGCCGGTTCGACGTCCGCGCCCTGAGCAGCCAGCTGCTGGTCGGGACCGGGACCGTGTTGTCGGTCTCGGGAGTCGACGGTGCGAAAATGACTCCACAGGGGGTATACCTGCGCAGCGCGCTGGGCGATGGCGACTCCTACTCGATCCGCGCCTACGACCCCGAGCCTTCCCCAGGCCAGATGCGCGCCTCGGAGGGCACCTACCCACGTCAGCTGTCGCGCTACACCACGGTCGACATGCCGCATCTGGGCCCTGTCGAGCCGCCAGCGGTCCCCCTGCATTCCCGGCCAGTCGCCGTGACGCTCAACGCCGTGACCGTGCCGCTTCGCGGAGGCGTGGGCGCCTCGGTCTCGCCCGGTCTCGAGAAGTCACCCTACGCGGGCGTCTCCCGGCTGGCGCGAGGCCTGGCCGCCGGTCAACCGACCGCCTACGACGTTGTCGAGGCGGTGCAGCGGTATCTGCGAGCCAACTACGTCTACAGCGAATCGCCGCCGCCTCGCGTTTTTCCCCTGCGTGCCTTCCTGTTCAGAGACAGGATCGGCTACTGCCAGCAGTTCTCGGGCGCGATGGCGCTGATGCTGCGGATGGACGGGATCCCGGCCCGTGTCGTGGGCGGGTTCGCTCCCGGCGAGCGCACCGGAGGGGGCTACGTGGTGAGCGACTTCGACGCCCATTCCTGGGTCGAGGTCTACTTCAACGGCATCGGCTGGGTGACGTTCGACCCGACGCCGTCCGCCGCCCCCGCAATCTCGCGCAGCAGCGGGCTTGCCTCCGGCGCTGGCCCCACACGGCGTCTGCGCCGCACCGGTATCAAGCGCGGCCGCGCCCTTGCGGCCGGGAAGGGGCGGGCCCGCGGCCAGGGTGGCGGTGACTCGCTCGCGTTCTCCTGGCTGGCATTGCTTGCGATCGTCGCCGCCGCGACGGCGCCCCTGGCCCTCTTCGCCCGTCGCGTCGCCCGGCGGCGCTCCCTGCCCCCGCAGGCGCTGGTCGCGGCCCAGGCCGCCGAGCTGGAGACGACCGTCGGGCGCTTTGGCCGGCCGCTGGGCCCCGGCGTCACGCTGCGGTCTTTGGAGATCCGCCTGCGCGGAAGCGTCGGCCCAAGGCCCGCCGATTACGCGGCGCGTCTGCGGCAATGCCGATACGGCGCCGCCTCGGTCGCCGCGCCAAGCGCTCGCGAGCGCCGCCTCGTGCGCCGCGCCTTCGGGTCAAGGCTGGGAGTGAGGGGGCGCATTCGCAGCTGGCTGGCGATGCCGCCCGGCGGCCCGGCGTCGATCACGGAACCCCGGCGGCAAAGCTGAAGCTCCAGATCCGCGGCTCGCCGGAGAGCCACTCGACCGTCAGGCTGTGGCGCTCGTGGCGTCGATGGAGCGCCAGCTCGTAAAGGGCGGCTTGTTCGATTCGCACCCTCTCGGCCCGCTCGTCGTCGACCGCGACCGTGATCTCGCCCGACCCCTCGATCGTCGCGTAGGCCCCGCCGGCCTCGTACTCCACCCTCAGGGCATCGCTGCCCTGCTTCATCTCGAGCGGCCTGCCCTCGCCCCCGGGGAACAGCTCCGGGGTCGGCGCCAGCACCGCGGCGCCGGCGGCGTCGCTGGCCCGCAGCGGGTCCATCGGAGCGGGCAGCTCGCGCATGGCATCTGCTTCGCGCAGTTCCTCCTGAATCGCCTCCTCGGTCGCCCCGTACTCGCCCTCGCCAAAGTGGTACCAGCGCAGCGCCCCGCCGCGTCCCCAGAGGAACAGGCTCGGCCAGCCCTTGCAGCCGTAGTCGAACCACATCTCGCGCTCGGCGTCGATCGCGACCGGATGGGACACCTCGAGGCGCCGCAGGGCGGCCGCGACGAGGTCGGGATCGGCGCCGAACGGGAAGCGCGGAGCCTGCACGCCGATCACCGACAGGCCCGCGTCCGCATAGCGACGGTGCCATTCGCGCACATACGGCATCGCCCGCACGCTGTTGAGTTGCGCGAAGTCGAAGAAATGGACGAGGGCAGGCCCGGCGGCGGCCAGCTGGGAGATCGAGCGCGGCGGATCGCCGACCCAGTCGATCGCGGCGGGGAGATCGGGCACGGCGATGTCGGAGCGACCGGGGCGCACCCAGGTATCCTGCCGGCTCGGTAGCGATCAGCGATCAGGAGGGAGCCAACGTGAACACCATCTGGCAGCGAATCGAAGAAGCTCGGTCCCGCTGGGACGTGCTCCAGCACCCCTTCTACCTGCGCTGGTCGGCGGGCGAGTTGAGTCGCGAGGAGCTGGCGAGCTACGCCGGCCAGTACCGCCACGCGACCGAGGCGATCGCGACGCTGTCCGAACAGGCGGCCGAGGCGGCGCCCGAGCCGGAGCGCGGCGAGCTGCGCCGGCACGCTGCCGAGGAGGCCGATCACGTGGCGCTGTGGGATGGCTTCGTGGGGTCGGTGGGCGGCCAGGTCGGTGCCGAGCCCACCCCCGAGACCGAGGCTTGCGTCGCCGCCTGGATGGCGGAGGACGACTTGCTCGGCTCGCTGGTGCGCCTCTACGCAATCGAGAGCGGACAGCCCGAGATCGCGCGTGTCAAGCGCCAAGGGCTCGCCGCTCATTACGGGGTCGGCGATGGCGACGGCAACGCCTACTTCCGTGTCCACGAAAGCCTCGACGTCGAACACGCCAAGACGGATCGCGAGCTGATCGATCGCCACATGCAGGGGGCCGACGAGGACGCTCTGGTTGGCATCGCGGAGTCCGCATTCCGCGCCAACTGGCGTCTGCTGGACGGCGTCTAGGTCCAGGTGCCCCGCTCCGCGGAGGGGCAAAGCGAAGCCGGCGATCCGGCTCCTTACCGTCCGAGGAAGATCGGGCCCCCGGGCCCAGGGCCGGCGAAGCGCCCCTCGCGGTGGCTGGACCGGATCATCGGTGTTGGGCTCGGCCTGCTGCTCGGGATCGGGGTGGTAACCGTCTTCGTGTTCAAGGGCAGCGAGGGGACGATCGACGCGCCGCGGATCTCGGGCGTGGACACGGGCAAGCCGCGTCCGGGCCTCCCGTTGGGCGGCGGCCGCAGGGTGCCGCTGGTGCGGGTCATCGGGGGCGCCCCGCCGCAGAGCGGTCCGGTGCGGCTCGACTTCAAGCAGGGCAGCAGGGCCCGTTTCGTAGTCGGCTCCGACGCGCAGATCGGAATCGAGATCCCCGGCTACGGCGTCAGCCGCACGGTCGGTCCGGGGCGGACGTTGGTCTCGTTCAAGGCGTCGAAACGCGGTCAGTACCCGGTCGTCGTCTCCACCTCCCACATCGACGTCGCGACGCTGCACGTGGCCCGCCACTGACCTTCGGCGCCTAGAATCCCGCGGCGATGACCGCGCCCCGCCGGCAAGGATCGGTAGCACGCTCCGCGGCCCTGATCGCTCTCGCGGCACTGGCGGTGCACCAGCTCCGCTACCTGCTCGCCTACCGGGGCGGCGCCCACGAGGAATTGCTGCGCCAGGGACACGCCTATCTGTCCCAGGCGCTGCCGGTATTGATCGCCTTCGGTCTGGCGACTTTCGCCGGAGGATTGATCCGGGCCCTGCTTCGGAGCCCCGCCGGCACCTGCGATCGCCGCGCCTCGCCCGCGGCTCCTGCTCTATGCGATCTCGATCGCGGTCGTGTTCGCGGCCCAGGAGACGACCGAGGGGATGCTGTTCGCGGGTCACGCCTCCGGGATCGCCTCCGTTCTCGGTGCCGGGGGTTGGCTCGCCCTGCCCCTGGCGATGCTGTTCGGGGCCCTGTGCACGGTGCTCGATGGAGGCCTGGCGAAGCTCGAGGCGCTGGTTGCCCTGGTCGAACCCGGTGCGCGGCGCCGGCCTGCATCGTGCGATGACAGCGTCGCGCTCTCATGGGTCCTCGTCCCGCTGGCCTCGCTCCCGCTCGCCTTCGGCCTCGCGCGGCGTCCACCGCCGCTCGTCTGCTGAGGCTGCGCCGCCGCGGCCCGCGGCGGTAATCCCGCGTGCGCGGATAGGACTGCGCGCGCGACGAGCGAAGGAGTTGAGATGTCAGATCGAACGAGGATCGGCGTCGGCATGTTGTTGGTCGCCGTCGCGGTCGTTTTGTTCCTGGTCTTGCGAGGTGGCGGTTCGAGCGGTTCGAGCAAGGAGACACTGAACGGAAATGCGGTCGGCGGAGCACCGCTGATCGTGCTCGACGCGAAGGGCGACCCGGTGGGCGGGGAGCAGAGTTTGAAGGTGGCGAGCGGAAACCCGGTTCGCTTCCGGGTCAAGTCGCGTCTTCAGGGCCACGTACACGTCCACGGCTATGACTTCCTGAAGCCGGTCAAGGCCGGCGGGACCGTCAGCTTCGACTTCCCGGCCAAGCTGCAGGGCGTGTTCGAGCTCGAGCTGCACTACACGGGTGGCGAGAGCTCGATCGGCACGCTCAGCGTGGAGCCGGGCTGATGCGGCCCCACAGTCGGACATGGGCAGCGGTCGGAGGCGTCTCGACGGCGCCGCTCGCTGCACTCGCCTTTCCCCAGATCGCCGCCGCGCACGCATTCGGGGGCGGTCGCACGGACCTGCCGATCCCCGCCTGGCTTTTCGCCTGGGCGGCGTCGGTGGTCCTGATCATCTCCTTCTTTGCCCTCTCGGTGCTTTGGAAAGAGCCCCGATTCGAGAGTGAGCAATGGCGACCGTGGGGAGGCGGACTGTCCCGTTACCTGCTCAATCGGGTGACCGAGGTGGTTGCCGGGCTGCTCGGGGTTTCGCTGCTCGGTTTCGCGATCTGGACTGGGTTGCACGGCACCGAGGCACCGGATCGAAATTTCTCCCTCATCTTCATCTTCGTCACCTTCTGGCTTGGATTTCCGGTCGTCAGCGTTCTGCTTGGCGACGTATTTCCACCCTTCAGTCCATGGCGAGCGATCGGCCGGGCGGCGGGCGGCGGGTTTCAAGCCCTCACCGGCCAGCGCTCCGCCCACCTTCCCTATCCAGAGCGACTCGGACGATGGCCGGCCGCCGCCGGCCTCGTAGCCTTCGTTTGGTTCGAGCTGATCTACGGCGCCGGCGGTGGCGTCTCGGTCGGGCTCACCCCGCGCAGCGCCGGGGTCGCCGCGCTTATCTACACCGCCTACACGCTGACGATGATGGTGATCTTCGGGGTCGAGGAATGGAACCGGCGCGGGGAGACCTTCTCGGTCTACTTCAACATGTTCTCCCAGCTCTCCGTGTTCGAGGTTCGCGAGCGCCGGTTGGGGCGCCGGCGAGCATTCTCCGGCGCCGCCCAGTGGGCCGCTGTTCCCGGCTCGATCGCGTTGGTGGTCGCCTCGATCGCGACCACGAGCTTCGACGGCGCCCAGGAGGGGGTCCTGAAGTCGGCGATCAACAGCACCTTCGACAAGCTCGTCAACGCCGGCCTCGGCCTCGTCAGCGCCCTGCGCCTCGACCAGTCGTTCTATCTGGCGCTCTGTCTGGTCGGGGTGGCTGGCCTGTTCCTGATCGGAGTGCAGGGGATGCGCACCGTTCGCCGCGCGCCGCCGGCACCGAAGCTGAGGCGGGGATTTGCCCACACGCTGATCCCGATCGCCTTCGCCTACCTGATCGCCCACTACTTCAGCTTCTTCGTCTTCCAGGAGCAGGCGCAGTTCACCTACCTGCTGTCCGATCCGCTCGGGGTTGGATCGAATGTCTTCGGCACCGCGAACAGCGGCATCGACTACGCGGTGTTGAGCGCAAGGGCGGTTTGGTACGTGCAGGTGGCGGCATTGGTGATCGGCCACGTCTGCGGCCTGACCCTGGCCCACGATCGGGCGCTCGCCTACTGGGACGACTACAAGCTGGCGTCGCGCTCGCAGGTGTGGATGCTCGGGGTGATGGTCGGCTTCACCTCCTTCGGGCTCTATCTGCTCTCCCAGGCGAACCAATGACGCAGGCTCGGCAACGCCTGCCGATCCGCCTCGGCCCCCGAGTCGTAGTGGATACTGGATGCGGATGGCCCAGCTGATCCCCTACGCGCACGTCGGGCACTGGCTCTGGGTGCTCTACGTGCCGCCCGTGGCCGTGGTCGTGATCTCGATCGTCAAGACGACGATCTCCGAGCGCCGCGCGATGCGCGAAGAGCGCGAGTCCGCAAAGAAGCAGGAGCCAAGCGCTTAACGGCTGGCTCACAGCGAGGTCACCGCAGCTTCACAGGACCGTCACCCGATCTTCACCCGCTCGCGGGCTTCAGAGCCTGGGGGGACCTGCTGTTCTGCGAGGACGGCAGCGGCCACGACCGCCTGATGGGGATCGAGCCCGACCGGCATGTCTATGAGATTGCGGCCAACCGCGTCAACGACGATGAGCTGACCGGCCCCTGCTTCTCGCCCGACGGGCAGACGCTCTTTCTCAGCATCCAGGAGGCGGGGATCAGCTTCGCGATCTGGGGGCCGTTCGCGACCCCCGACGCGGGGCGCGAGCGCCGCATGGCGGCTGCCGCCTCCCCCGGGGACTTCGGGCCCTCGGTCGGCGCCGAGGGCGCCGAGTTCGCGCTGCGTCACGGGATCAGCCGGCTCGAGGCCGCCGCCTTCCAGCGCCTTTTCGGTCCTCCGTTCTGACGGCTCGCGACGCCTAGAGGATCTCGCCGAGGCGCCGCTCCAGGGCCCCGGAGACTTCGTCGCGCACCTTGCCTTCGGCAAGGCGCTCGACCAGAGCCTCGAGGAAGGCCTCGATGATCAGCCTCTTCGCGGTCTCCTCGTCGAGGCCGCGCGCCCGCAGGTAGAAGAGCTGCTCACGGTCGATCTGCGCGACCGCGGCGGCGTGGGTGCAGCGGACGTCGTTGGCCTCGATCTCCAGACCGGGGATCGCGTCCGCGTGGGCGTCGGTGGACAGAAGGAGATTTCGACTTTCCTGAAATGCGTCGGTCCGCTGGGCGCCCGGATCGACCCGGATCATCCCCCGCCAAACCGCCGTTCCGCTGCCGGCCAGAACGCCTCGGAAGGCGAGATCTGAGGTCGTGTGCGGGGCCGCGTGCTCCTGGGTGGTGTCGAAGTCGAGGTGCTGGCCGCTCGCACCCGCGTAGGCGCCGGTCACCTTCGCCTCGGCGCCCTGCCCGGCGAGCTTGGTCTCCATCCTCACCTTGCCGCGCGCCGAGCCGAACCCGAGCGCCGTCCAGTCGAGCGAGCCGTCGCGCCCCACCTCGGCCCGCTGGCTGGCGAAGATCCAACTGCGCTCGGAGATGTCCTGGGTGCACACGTAGCGCAGCCGGGCCCCGCTCCCGATCCGCAGCTCGACCACGGCATTGAGGACCCCGTCGAGGTCGTCGTCCTCGGAGCTGTAGCCCTCCCAGATCTCCGCTTCGGTGTCCTCCTCGAGCACCACCACGGTGCGCCAGTGAAGCGTTGAGCCTGCCGCCGTCTGAATCGCGGTGATCTCGATCGGCTCGGGCACCCGGACGCCGCGCGGCACGTAGATCAGGGCGCCGCTATCCCAGTTGGCGTCGTTTCGGGCCACGAACGGGTCCTCGATCGAGACCAGTGACCCGAGGTGCTCGCGCAGAATTTCCCCGCGCTCTCCCAGGGCTACCTCGAGCGGAAGCACCAGGGCTCCGGCCTCGGCGGCTCCTCCGTCCTCGAGCTCGACCGTTCCCACGGCGGGCTCGTAGGCCTCGAGGTCGAGTCCGGCGAGGTCGGTGAACTCCCAGCCCTTGTGCTTGGCGTCCGGAAGCGCCAACTCCGACGCCAGAGAGGCGCCCTTGCGGCGCCTCTCGGTAAGCCAGTCGGGCTCAGTGGCGGTCAGTTGGTGAGACAAGGCGCGTTCCTGGCGAGGAGGCGGGAGGGGGACAGTGCTTCGCACGGCCCCCGACCGCGGACGTGGCCAGGGGCGGGCCTGGTCCGCCACTAGCCAATCGAGCCTTCCATCTGCAACTCGATCAGCCGGTTGAGCTCGACCGCGTACTCCATCGGCAGCTCCTTGGTGACCGGCTCGATGAAGCCATTGACGATCATCTTCGAGGCCTCCTCCTCGTCGAGGCCGTGCGACTGCAGGTAGAAGATCTGCTCGTCGCCGATCTTCGAGACAGTCGCCTCGTGGCCGACGTCGGCGTCGTTCTCGTCGATGCGGATCGTCGGGTAGGTGTCGGACCGCGAGTCCTCGTCGAGCAGCAGCGCGTCGCATACCACCTTGGAGCGCGACTCGGTGGCACCCTTGCCGACCTCGAGCAGACCGCGGTAGGTGCTGCGCCCGCCGTCCTTTGAAATCGACTTGGCGAAGATCGAGGAGGTCGTGCGAGGGGCGCCATGAATGATCTTGCCGCCCGCGTCCTGGTGCTGACCCTCGCCGGCGAAGGCGATCGAGAGGATCTCGCCGTGCGCCTCGGGGCCGAGCAGGTAGATCGAGGGGTACTTCATCGTCAGCTTCGAGCCCAGGTTGCAATCGACCCACTCCATCGTCGCGCCCTCCTGGGCGATCGCTCGCTTGGTGACCAGGTTGTAGACGTTCTGGGACCAGTTCTGGACCGTCGTGTAACGGACCCGCGAGCCTGGCTTGGCGATGATCTCGACCACCGCCGAGTGCAGCGAGTCGGTCGAATAGACCGGCGCCGTGCAGCCCTCGATGTAGGTGACGTCCGAGCCCTCCTCGGCGATGATCAGGGTGCGCTCGAACTGGCCCATGTTCTCGGTGTTGATCCGGAAGTAAGCCTGAAGCGGCATCTCGACCTTGACCCCGGCTGGGACGTAGACGAAGGAGCCGCCCGACCAGACCGCCGAGTTGAGCGCCGCCAGCTTGTTGTCGTTTGGCGGGATCACCGTCGCCCAGTACTCACGCACGATGTCCTCGTGCTCGCGCAGAGCCGTGTCCATGTCGGTGAAGATCACGCCCTGGGCCTCGAGCTTCTCGTTCATCTGGTGGTAGACGACCTCGGACTCGTATTGCGCCCCAACGCCGGCCAAGAACTTGCGCTCCGCCTCGGGGATGCCGAGGCGGTCGAAGGTGTTCTTGATGTCGTCGGGGACCTCGCTCCAGTCGCGGCTGTTCTTTTCCGAAGCGCGGACGAAGTAGTGGATGTTGTTCCAGTCGATCTGGGCGAGGTTTCCGCCCCAGGCCGGGGTTGGGCGTGCCTCAAAGTGCTCGTAGGCCTTGATCCGGAAGTCGCGCATCCACTGCGGCTCGCTCTTGTACTCGGAGATCGACTCGACGACCTCGCGCGAGAGCCCCTTGGGCGACTTGTAGGCGTAGCCGGTCTCCGAATCGTGGAAGCCGAACTTCTCCTCGTAGTCGGCATTGATCCCGGCGACGTCTCTTTGTTCGGCAACTGCTGCTTCTGGCGTGGCCATGTGATTAGTCGACCTCCAAGACGATGGTGTCGTCCTCGATCGAAACCGGGAACGTTTGGACTGGGGAGTAGGCGGGCAGTGTCTTCGGCTTGCCGGTCGTCAGATCGAACAGCGAGCCGTGACGCGGACACTCCACGGTACAGGCACCGGCGTCGAACTCGCCCTCGGCGAGCGGCCCGTCGTCGTGCGAGCAGCGATCCTCGATTGCGTACAGCGTCCCGGCGCAGTTGAAGACGCCGATCTTCCGGCCCTCGACCTCGACCAGCTGCATCCCGCCAGGGGGCAGCTCGGCCTCGGGGCAGACGCTGATCTTCTCGCTCAATTGCTCTTCTGTGGTTGTGCCTGTCGTCACTTAAAACCTACTGTCGCAGTCGGATTTTAGCGGGCGAAGGGGTTGCCCGGGATCGGGTAACAGGCGAGTGACCATTGGCGGCTCTGAGGTGGGAGGATCAGGGGGCAAGGAAGGCGATCGAGGAATGAGAGGAAAGCGATGACCGAGATGACCAGCTATGCCCCCGGAACGCCCTGCTGGGTGGACCTGGGCTCCCCAGACATCGACGCATCAACCGACTTCTACGGCCAGCTGTTCGGGTGGGACGTGCCCGAGAGCGAGAACGCCGAGCAGACCGGCGGCTACCGGATCGCGACGTCTGGAGGCAAGTCGGCGGCCGGCATGATGCCGCTCATGCAGGAGGGGCAGCCGCCCGCCTGGTCGACCTACGTCAGCGTCGAAGATGCCGACGCCACCGCCGAAAAGGTCAAGGGGGCCGGAGGGCAAATGATCGCTGAGCCGATGGATGTGATGGATCTGGGCCGTATGGCGATCTTCGCTGATCCCACCGGTGCGGTGTTCGGTATCTGGCAGCCGGGCAATTTCAGCGGCGCCGAGCTTGTCAACGAGCCGAACACCTACTCATGGAACGAGCTCAACACGCGCGACCCCGACGCCGCCAAGGCCTTCTATACGGCGGTCTTCGGTTGGGGCACCCGTGAGATGGACATGGGCGAGGCCGGGACTTATACGACCTGGCGGCTCCCCGATGCCGATGAGGACGACGACAGCGTCGGCGGCATGCTCGACATGCGCGGCCGGGTTCCCGACGAGGTGCCACCCCACTGGCTGACCTACTTCACGGTCGAGGACCGGGACGCGACGGCGGCGAAGGCGAAGGAGATGGGCGCCGAGGACATCATGTCGATGGACATGGAGATGGGCAGGTTGGCAATCCTGCGCGACCCCCAGGGTGCGGCGTTCGGCATCTTCGAGAGCACTCCCGAGTAGGCGGATCCGATCGTAGGAAAGGCGGGGCCACCCGGTCCCGCCCCCCGTAATGCGCTCAGATGCCCGAGCGCTCGAACTCCGCGGGGTCTCCCTCTTCGCCCTCGTCCTCCCAATCGGCGGGCTGGCCGAGGCTGGCGCCCTTGACGACCTTGAGGCCGAGCAGCGCGCACTTCATCCGCGTCGCCGAAATGTCGATTCCAAGCAGGTCGAGGACGAAGCTCTTGTCGAGCCGCAGCAGCTCTTCGCGGCTCATGCCCTCGAGCTCATCACTGAGCAGCGACGTGGCGGCGGTTGAGATCGCGCAACCCTTGCCCTCGAAGCGGACCTCCGCCACCCGATCGTGCTCGTCGAGCTTGATCCGGACGTGCTGCTCGTCGCCGCAGAACGGGTTGGAGTCCTCGAACTCGAGGTCGAACGGCTCCAAGGGCCCGAAGTTGTGGGGCCGCTTGTAGTGCTCGAGGATCTGCTCTCGGTACAGCTCTTCCATCAGTCGAGCTCGAAGATCCGCCGCGCGTCGAGCAGGCCATCGACCAGCCTGTCGATCTCCTCGGGGATCGTGTAGACGCCGAAGCTGGCCCGGGCGGTGGCCGCGACTCCGAGGCGATCCATCAACGGCTGCGCGCAATGGTGGCCGGCCCGGACTGCCACGCCGTGGCGATCGAGGATCTCGGAGACGTCATGGGCGTGGATGCCGGCAATCTCGAAGGACACGGGTCCGACCCGATCGGGCCCCGCGGGAGGCCCGAATACGCGCAGTCCGGGTACGGCGCCGAGCCGATCCAGCGCGTACGCGGTGATCTCGCGCTCGTGGGCGAGCACGGCCTCCAATCCGAGGGCGTCGAGCCAGCGAATCGCGGCGGCCATGCCGATCGCCTGGGCGATTGCCGGCGTCCCAGCCTCGAAGCGGGCCGGGGGATCGGCGTAGGTCGTGCCCTCCTTGGTGACTTTGCGGATCATCGAGCCGCCGCCGAGGAACGGAGGCATGTCGCGGAGCATGTCGAGCCTCGCCCAGAGCGCTCCGATGCCGGTCGGACCGTAGGCCTTGTGGCCAGTGAGCGCGTAGAAGTCGACTCCGAGCGCTGCGACGTCGACGGGCAGCTTGGGGGCGGCCTGAGCTCCATCGGCGAGTACCAGCGCCCCGGCCTGGTGAGCCATGCGGCTGATCTCGGCGAGCGGGTTCTCGGTGCCAAGGACGTTTGAGACGTGTGCGACGGCCACCAGCTTTGGCTTGCGCTCGAGCAGATTCGCGAGCGCCTCCAGGTCGAGCTGGCCATCGTCTGTGATTGGGGCCCAGTCGATCCGTGCGCCCACCGATTCGGCGAGCTGCTGCCAGGGGACGATGTTCGAGTGGTGCTCCATCTCGGTGAGCAGGATGCGGTCGCCCTCGCGAACGTTGACCGCACCCCAGCTGCGAGCGGCGAGGTTGATCGCCTCGGTGGCGTTGCGAACGAAGATCACCTCCCGCCGGTCGACGGCGCCGAGGTGGTCGGCGACCGTCGCGCGGGCGCCTTCGTAGGCCGCCGTCGCCTCCGCCGACAGCGTGTGAGAGCCGCGGTGCACGTTGGCGTGATGGCGCCGCTCGTAGCGGTCCACCGCCTGGATGCTGGCCAGCACCCGTTGGGCACTTGCCCCGCTGTCGAGGTAGGCGACCGGGCGCCCAGCCACCTCGCGCTCCAGCGCCGGGAATGCTGCGCGGACCTTGTCGACGGGGTAGGCCGGCGCCGTGGAGGTCTTGGCTGGGGTCGCGGCGGGCTCCATCGCGCTTGCGGCTAGGCGGCCGCCTCGACCTCTTCGCGGATCCAGCCGTATCCCTTTTCCTCCAGCTGCGCGACCAGCTCCGGTCCGCCGTCCTTGACGATCCGTCCCTCGAACATCACGTGAACGGCGTCGGGCTTTACGAGGTGCAGGATGCGCTGGTAGTGGGTGATGATCAGCACGCCCATGTCCGGACCGGTGAAGGTGTTGACCCCCTCTGCGACGGTGCGCAGCGCGTCGATGTCGAGGCCGGAGTCGGTCTCGTCGAGGACCGCGATCTCGGGGCGCAGCAGCGCCAGCTGCAGGATCTCCATCCGCTTCTTCTCGCCGCCCGAGAAACCGTCGTTCAGGTAGCGGCTGGAGAAGTCACGCGGAATCTTGACCAGCTCCATCGCCTCCTGGGCGGTCTTCGAGAACTCCTTGATCTTCATCGGCTGCTCGCCCAATGCCTCGCGCTGCGCGTTCATGACCATGCGCAGGTACTTGCTCACCGTCACCCCGGGGATCGCGACCGGGTACTGGAAGGCCATGAACAGCCCGGCGCGGGCGCGCTCGTCGGGGTCGGCCTCGGTGATGTCCTCGCCCTTGTAGGTGATCGTTCCCTCGGTCACCTCGAGGCTGGGATGGCCCATGATCGCGTTGGCAAGCGTCGACTTGCCCGAGCCGTTGGGTCCCATCAGGGCATGGACCTTTCCCTTCTCGACGTCTAGGTCCAGCCCCTTGAGGATCTCCTTGCCCTCAGCGGTCACGTACAGGTTGCGGATCTCAAGTTCAGCCATCGGTCTCCGTTTCTGGGTCCGCGGAGCGCCTAGGCGGCGCTGCCGACGGACTGTTTGATTTCGCGTGGGCCGGCGAACTCGACCAGGTCGGCGAGCGAGGTGCCGGAGAGCGCCTTGTTGACACCGCCCTGGACCCGGGTCCAGAGCAACTTCGTGGCGCAGGCACGGTCGCCATCGCTTTCGTGCGAGCACAGCACTTTGCCCTCCGGCGTCGGATGAAAGCACTCCATCGGGGCGATCTGGCCCTCCAGTGCCTCCACCACCTCGTCCATCGTGATCTCGCTTGCGGGGCGGGCCAGCCGGTAGCCGCCGTGGGCGCCGCGGGTCGAGGTTACGAGGCCCGCACCCCGCAGCTTCGCGACCAGGTGCTCGAGGTAGCTGAGCGGAAGCCGCTCGGCTTCCGCGACAGCGCTGAGCGCAACCGGCCCGGAGCCCGGCTGGCGGCCCAGCTCGACCATCAGGCGAACTCCGTACTCGGCTTTGGTCGAGAACAGCATCGGCTAAATCCTACTCGATTGGTCGGTTATCCCAGGGTGTTGGCGCGCGGGTAAGGCCGTGCGGCCGAGCAGCCGCCGGCAAACTCAACTGCGGCTGATCCGGTCCCGAAGGATCGACCATGGGTTGATGCGCATGCCGCCGGCCGCTGCGCGCAGGGCCCGCCCCAGCGTCGACTCGCCGAGCTGGTTGGGGTCGGGAAGCGCCATCACCAACTCGGTGTGGCCGGAGGCGCTTCGGCGAATCTGTGTGCCCCCCGGAGCAAGGTGCCGAAAGACGTCCAGCGCCTCGGTGTTGTCGCTCATCACCAGGGCGACGAAGCGCTCGATTCCCTCCTCCTTGGCGCGGACGACCAACCGCTCGAGCAGCGCTGTCGCCACCCCGCGGCCCTGCCAGGGGTCGCCGACCACGACCGCGACCTCGGCCTCGGTGGGGTCGTCGCCGCGCACATAGCGGGCGACGCCAACGATCGCCCCGTTCTCCGGGTTGACGGCCGCGAGCGCCTCGTGGTCGTGGTGGTCGACCTCGGTGAAGTAGCGAAGATCCTGGTCACTGAGCCGGGGGAGGGGCGCAAAAAAGCGCCGGTAGCGGGTCTCGGGACTGAGCCGTTCGAAGGCCTGCGCGACGCGCCGCTTGTCATCCGGCCTCATCGGCCGCAGCAGCAGCTCCAAGCCGTCGTCTAAGTGGACGCGCTCGGCTGGTTCGGCGGTTCGGTCGGCCACTTCTCGATCCTAGGGCTCGATCAGCCCGCGACGGATCGCGTAGCGGACCAGCTCGACCCGGTCCCGCATTCCGAGCTTTCGCATCGCGTTGCCGCGGTGGTTCTCGACCGTCTTCTCGGAGAGGTGGAGGATCTCGGCGATCTGGCGGGTCGTGTGGGCCTCGGCGACCAGCTTCACGATCTCCTCCTCACGTGGGGTCAGCTCTTCCTCGTCCTCGCTCTGGCGGCCGCGCTCGAGGACGTCCTTGATCAGCGCTTGCTGCGCGGCCGGTGTGAGGAACGGCTCGCCGCGCTCCACAGCGCGGATCGCCTCAACCAGATCGGCGTCGGCCTGTGTCTTCAGCACGTAGCCGGAGGCGCCGGCCTTCAGGGCCTCGAACAGATAGCGCTCGTCGTCGTGCATGGAGAGGATCAGCACCGCGACCTCGGGCGCCTGCTTCTTGAGCTCACGGGTCACCTGGAGGCCGGTCAGCTTCGGCATCCGGACGTCGAGGATCGCCAGATCGGGGCGTTCGCGGACCGCGAGCTCGCGCGCCTCGGCGCCGTCGGCCGCTTCGCCAATCACGTCGATGTCGGGCTGGCGTTCGAGCAGCAGCCGCAGGCCCGAGCGAACGATTCCGTGATCGTCGGCGATTAGGACGCGCACATCGCCATTGTTCCTGGACGGCGACACATGTGTCGCCGCACATGCATGTCAGGCTGCGAAGCGGCCGCAAGTTATTGTGGCACCCGTGAGCCCGGACGACGCCGCCACAGGGGACCCGATCTCCTACATGGCCCTGAAGGAGGGCACCGCTGTGCTGAGCGCCGACGGCGAGCAGATCGGAAAGGTCACCCACGTGCTCGCCGACATCGACGACGACATCTTCGACGGCATCGTTATCGACGCCAGCTGGTTGCCGGGTGGGCATGTGTTCGTCGACGCTACGCAGGTGGATGAGATCAGGACCGAATCGGTGACCGTGAAGCTCGATGCCAACGCCTGTCGCTCACTCCCCAAGCCATCGGCCAATCCAGCCGAGATGGAGGTCGGGCCCGGAGACATGGGCAAGCAGGGCATGGGGGAGGAGATGCACGACAAGCTGCGCCGCGCCTGGGACCGGATCTCGGGGAACTACTAGCCGGCGTCGGCCTCCTCGGGGGTGTCGATCCGCAGCCAGACGGTCGTGCCCTCTCCCGGCCGCGAATGGATCTCGACATCACCGTCGACGAGCAGCGCCCGCTCCCTCATCCCGGCAAGTCCCAGGCCCTGCTCCGCGTCGGCGAATGAGAAGCCGAGGCCGTCGTCGGAGACCTGCAGCTCAACCCCCGTGTCCAGCCTGCGGAGGCTGACTCTGATCAGCCGTGCCTCGCTGTGGCGGGCTGCATTCGAGAGCGCCTCCTGCGCGACCCGGTAGACGACCAGCTGCACGTCGTCGTCGATGTTGGAGAAGTCGCCATCGGAGGTGAACGTCGCGTCGATCTCGCTGTGGCTGGCGAGCTCCTCCACCTGGCCCGCGATCGCCGCTTTCAGGCCGAGGTCGTCGAGCGCCGTGGGTCGGAGCTGACGCGCAAGCTGCAGCAGCTCCTCCATCGCCTGGTTGGCGAGCGATCTGGTCTCGGCGAGCTCTGGCTTCAGCTCCGCCGGAGCGCGCTCGCGCGCAGCCTCCAGTCGTAGGAGAACGCCGGTCAGGGCCTGATTGACCTCATCGTGCAGGTCACGCGCAACCCGGGTCCGTTCCTCCTCCTGGGCGCGCAATGCGGCGCTGGAGGTCCTCCGGCGCTCCGCCTCAAGCCGTCGCAGCATCCGCAGATAGGCGAGCTCGATGCGCTCGACCTCTGCGGTCTCTCCCTTGCCGTCGATAGAGGTCGGAAGGTTGGCGCGGGGCCGGCTCAGGTCGACCTTCTCCATGTCCTCGATCAAACGCTCCAGGGGACTGAAACGAGCCCGCAGTAGGACAAGGTTGGCGAGCAGGCCCAGGGTTGCGGCGATCCCGATCACCACCAGGACCTTCTCGGTCTTGCCGAGGTCGAGTCCGGCGAGCAGGCCCGCGGCCAGCGCGGCGGCGCAGATCAGCGTCACGTTGACCGCGACCACCTGGCTGAAAAGCATGCGCCGTCGCATCCCTCGAAGCCTAGGCGTAGGCGTGGATGGGGGACCCGGGCCGTGCCTGTAGGGGGTTTCCCCTATTTACGGATTGGCGCGCCGGGGGGATACTCATATATGGCGTTCAACCCCCTAGGAGATAACTGGCAATGACAACAACCAAGCGATCCACCTTCGGAGCCGGGCTTCGGACGACGATCCTTTTGGCGACCCTCTCAGGGCTACTCGTAGCGATCGGCTTCCTGATCGGCGGCCCGAGCGCCGCCCTCGGCTTCCTGTTCTTTGCGGCCGTTCTGAACATGGGCTCGTACTTCTTCAGCGACAAGATCGCGCTCGCGATGAGCCGCGCCAAGCCGATCTCCGAGTCCGAGGCGCCGCGCCTCTACCAGATCGTGCGCGACCTCTGCACCCGCGCCGACCTGCCGATGCCGCGGATGTACATGATTCCCGTCGACCAGCCGAACGCGTTCGCGACCGGCCGCAATCCCAAGCACGCTGCGGTCGCGGTGACGCGGGGGATCACGCAGCTGCTCTCAGAAGACGAACTTCGCGGCGTTCTGGGGCACGAGCTGACCCACGTCAAGCACTACGACATCCTGATCACCTCGGTGGCGGCGACGATCGGGGCGGCGATCACCTACCTCGGCTACATGCTGCTCTGGTTCGGTAACGACAACGACTCGCCGATCGGCCTGATCGGCTCGCTGGCGATGGTGCTGCTCGCGCCGTTGGCGGCGACGATCATCCAGCTCGCGATCTCGCGGCAGCGCGAGTACGCGGCCGATGCCGGCGGTGCCGAGCTGACCGGCAACCCCGAGTCGCTGGCCAGCGCCCTGCTGCGCCTCGAGGAGGGCGCGAAGGCGGCTCCGATGCAGGTCAACCAGGCCGCGGAGCCGCTCTACATCGTGCGGCCGTTCTCGGCCAAGGGAATGGCCAGCTTGTTCTCAACTCATCCCCCGATCGAGGAGCGGGTGCGCAGGCTTCGTCAGATGCGTCCGGCCCTCGGCTAAGTAGGTTTCTCTCTCACAGGAGCCTGGACGGGCCGCTTCGGCGGCCCGTCCAACTTGCCTGCAAGGCCCCGGATCGCCGCCCTGCTCGCCACTCCAATGCTATACTTTCTGAAGTGTTAGAGTTCTGATCCGGATTGGGGGAATTAGGTCAGCAGAGATGGCCACCGACCAGGCGACGAAAACCCAAATCGAAGAGCTGAGCCCCGCCGAGGCCGCGGCCGAGGTCGACGCCGGAGGGGTCGTGCTCGTCGATACGCGTGAGCCCCACGAGTACGAGGAGGCTCACATCGAGGGCGGGCGTCTGGTACCGCCCGGACTGCTCCGCGACCAGATCGCCTCCGTCGTTCCGGATCGGTCCCAGCGGGTTGTCCTCTACTGCCGGAGCGGCAAGCGTTCCGGAAAGGCCGCCGAGGAGATGGCCGAGATGGGCTATGACAACCTCGCCAACGTCGGCGGCGGCATTCTCGCCTGGCAGGAGCAGGGGCTGCCGGTGGTCGAGGCCGAGGGCCTCACCCCCGAACAGCGGATGCGCTACTCGCGCCACACCCTGATTCCGGAGGTCGGCGTCGACGGCCAGATCAAGATGCTGAACGCGAAGGTGCTGTTGATCGGTGCCGGCGGCCTCGGCTCGCCGGCGGGGCTCTACCTCGCCGCGGCCGGGATCGGAACGCTGGGCATCGTCGACGACGACCTGGTCGACGAGTCCAACCTGCAGCGCCAGGTGATCCACAACACCGAGCGGGTAGGGACCCCGAAGACGGAATCTGCCCGCAAGACGATCGAGTCGCTGAACCCCGACGTCGACGTGGTCGAGCACCGGACCCGTC
The DNA here is from genome assembly GCA_963740555.1 of uncultured Solirubrobacterales bacterium. Lineage (GTDB taxonomy): Bacteria > Actinomycetota > Thermoleophilia > Solirubrobacterales > 70-9 > Mayfieldus. Next base: position 136,130 of record CAVUES010000003.1, on the reverse strand, counting down.
TCGACGCCTCCAACATCCTCGCGATCATCAAGGACTACGACATCCTCGTCGACGGCGCCGACAACTTCCCCACCCGCTATCTGCTCAACGACGCGTCGGTGCGGCTGCGCAAGCCGGTCGTCTCGGCTTCGATTCTCACCTTCGACGGTCAGATCTCGACCTTCGTCCCCTACGAGGGTCCGTGCTATCGCTGCCTTTATCCGACCCCACCGCCGGCCGAGCTGGCGCCGAGCTGCTCGGAGAACGGTGTGCTCGGCGTGATGGCCGGGATCATGGGCCTGCTGCAGGCAAACGAGGTCATAAAGCTGGCGATTGGAATCGGCGAGCCGCTGGTCGGACGGCTGCTGCTCTTCGAGGCCCTTTCGACCTCCTTCACGGAGCTCAAGGTCCGGCGTGATCGCAACTGCCCGATCTGCGGAGAGAACGCCCCTGAGATCCCGGAGTCCGAGATGGGGAAGTTCCCGGACTACGAAGCATTCTGCGCCGGCACCGCGGCTGGCTGATGCCGCATAGGATCAGCGCTGCGATGCCGACGGTGAAGATCCCACCGGTCCTGCGCGCCCAAACCGGTGGGCAGGCTGCGGTGGACGCCGAGGGCGACACCGTCGGAGACGTCCTGCGCTCGCTCGCCGACCGCCACCCCGACACCGAGGCACAGCTGTTTTCATCGGACGGCGAGCTGAACCGCTATGTCAACGTCTATCTCAACGACGAGGACGTGCGGGTGCTCGACGGATTGGGTACCGCGATCGCCGAAGGGGACACGGTCGTGATCCTCCCGGCGATGGCGGGTGGCGCGACGTCGCCCGGTTAGGGACCGGCCCGCAGGCCCGACTCCGGTTGGCCTTCTACGAAGGTGTCTGGCTTCGCCATCAGGGCACTTAGCCGTCCCATCCCCAGCCGCTCCGCCGCCTCACCGGCCTCGGCGATCAACTGGTCGGCCCGCCCCTGGTCCTCGGCGATCGCCCGTGCGCGGAGCGCCTGGCCGAGGCGGAATTGTGCACGGGCGAGCCATAGCTCGGAGCCGACCCCCCGGCTCATTTCGCTCGCCTGTTCGAGTAGCGCTACGGCCTGCGGCCAGTCGTCTTCCACGCTCGCGAGCCAGCCAAGGAAGTGAGAGACCGGCCCCACACAGGCAGCTGCCGCCCCAATGACGACGAAACGATCGCGATAGGGATCGAGCAACGTTCGCAGCTCGGCGACGCGCCCGCTATCTCCGAGATTGGTGGCGGTCATCGCGAGAAAGGTCAGCGTCGCAAGCCAATTCTCGTCGAAGGGGACCGTCGCGCAATGGTCTGCGGTCAGCACGCCGAGCTCTCCTCTGGCCCAGGCCTTTTGATCGGTCTCGCTGCACAGCAGGGCGCGCGCGGCGCGCCAAATCGCCGCGCCGGTGCGCTCATCCAGCTCCCGCAACGGCTGTTCGAGCTGCTCGAGGCTTCCCTGTTCCCATCGCGACACGACGAGCTCCACGCTCGAGAAATGAATCGCGGCCGGTGATTGCGCCAGCACCCCCAGATCGATGACCTCGCCGATCAACGCCTCGACTTCGTCGAAGCGACCTCTGATCAGTGCCCGAGTCGCCCGGTACGCGCGGCTTTGAAGCTGGTTGGAAGGCTGCTTGCTCTGGTCGGCGAGCATCGCGTGGTCTCCGATCGCGGCGCTCAGGGCCTCCATGTCCCCGGTCTCCACGGCGACTCTGGCTTTCAACGTCTGTGCTTGAAGCGAGAGGTCGCGATCGTGCAGGGTCTCGCAGAGCGAGAGCAGCTCCTCCGCCAACAGCACCCGCTCGTCCAGGGCATCGGGCCGCTGCATCGCGTACCAGCGGCCGATCAGCGCCGCCGCCAGGGCGCTGCGGTCGCCCGAGGAGCGGGCGATCTCGATCGCCTGTTCGCTGAGCATCTCTGCCCGAGCCGGCTCGGCGCCGGAGTGAACCACCTCGGCAAGCCTGGCCGTCAGCTTTGCCCGCAGCGCCGGGTCCTGGGGGCCCCCGTCGAGCGCGCTCTCGAGAAGATTCGTCGCTTCGGGGTCGTGCGCCCCGAAGCGCTCCCAGCCGTCACCACAAAAGCCGAGCGCCGCTCGAGCCAGCGCGCTCGAGTCGGCTGCGGAGCGAGCCATACGTGCAGCACGGGCGAAAGTCTCGCGGGCGTCGTCGGTGCGTCCGGCCCGCCACTCCGCTTCCCCGAGCGCCAGGAGCACCTCGCATCTCAGGCCCTCGTCGTCGCTGGCCGCCATCTCGATCGCGACCAGAGCGTGGCCGTAATGCTCGATCGCCTCCTCGTAGGAGAAGGCTCCAAGAGCGGCGGCGCCGGCCCGAACGCAGTACTCAAGCGCCTTCGGGGCGGCGCCCGGTCCGGCCCCCGAGAAGTGACGCGCGAGCTCGGCCACGTGGCGGGGATCGCTGCCATGGCGTCGCTCCAGCGCCTCGGCCAGCCGGCGGTGCAGCGCCGTGCGTCGCCCTTTCGGCAGCGTTGAGTACACGGTCTGGCGGAAAAGCGAATGCGAGAATGCATAGCGGTCCAGGGTTCCCGGGACGTCGATCAAGAGGCCGGCGGTCACCGCCGATTCCAGCGCCGCCACAACCGAATCGGCCGGAAGGTCGCTGATTTCGGCCAGCAGCTCCGACTCGAACTCTCTGCCGACCACCGAGGCGAGCTCGAGCACCCGCTCGACGTCGCTGCCCAGCTCGCTCGCGCGGTGGGCCACCGCCTCGCGTACCAGGCTCGGGACCCCACCGGCATAGATCGCCTCGCGCGGGGGAGGGCCCCCCGCCCGCCCAAGCCCGTCCAGGGTTTCCCCGTGCTCGGTGAGGTGCTGGACCAGCGCCTCGACCAGAAACGGGTTGCCGGCGGTCTCGGCGTGGATTACCTGGGCCAGATCGGGGCTCGACCGCGACCCCTGGATCGATGAGACGAGCGCCGCGGTCTCGTCGGGCCCAAGGCCCCAGAGGCGAACGCGCTCGAACAGCCGCTCGCGACCCAGATCGGCCAGGGTCTCCGCAAGCGCGTCGCTGGGCTCCGTGTCGCGGTGGGTGGCAAGCACCATCAGCCGCGAGCGGTGGGAGGAGCGGGCGAGGTGTCGAAACATCAACAGGGACCCTTGGTCGGCCCAATGCAGGTCGTCGATCACCAGCAGCGTGGGGCGCGACGAGGCGATTGCGGAGAGGGTCGCGGTGACGGCGTCGAACAGGAAGTCGCGTTGCGGCTCGCCCAGCTCGATCGCCGGCGGCTCGGGTAGGCGAATCGTGATCTCTGGAACCAGTTGGGCCAAGACGGCCGCGTGTCGCCCGAGGCTGCTCTGCAACTCCTCCCCGGAAGTGTTGATTGCCCAGTGGCGAAGCGCCTCGACGAAGGGCTGATAGCTGAGCGTGCCGTGCTCGTCGGCGCGCCCGTAAAGGACACCGGCGCCGGCGGCGTCGTGGACGCCTTGGGCGAACTCGGTCGCCAGCCGTGTCTTACCCATTCCCGGGTCGCCACCGACCAGAACGATCTGACGTCGGCCTGCGGCGGCCTCGTCCCAGAGGTCTTCGAGCCGTCCTATCTCGCCCGTGCGACCGACGAACGGGCTGCGCCGGGTCGGGATCAACCATGTGGGCAGGGGGAGCTCGGCGACGGCGGCGCCTGCCTCCCGGCTCGTGACCTGCGTCCCTGCGGCCGGCTCGGCAGGCGGATCGTCGTCCTCGCGTCCGCTCAGCAGCCGCCGGTGCAGGGCCTGGATCTCCGCGCCCGGTGCGGTGCCAAGCTCTTCGCGCAGGACATTGCGCAACCGTTCGTATGCGCGCAGCGCCTCCGCGGTATTGCCAGAAGCGACCAGTGCGCGCATCAGCAACACGTAGCCCGACTCGCGAAACGGGGTCGTGCGCACCAGCTCCCGCGCGGAGCGCTCGGCGCCGGCAAGCTCCGATCCGCCGAGTCCGATGCCGGCGCGGGCGATGCTCTCGCGCGCCCGACTCTGAAGCTCGCCCAGCTCGCGCCGCACCTCTTCGACCCAGGGTGCTTCGAACCCGGCGAGGAACGGGCGGCTGGAGATGTTGAGGGCAACATTGCCGTGCGCCCATGCCTCCTTCCATTCGGATGCAGCGAGCGCGGCTTCGGCGGCCTGGATCGCGTGCTCGGCCGCCTCGATGTCGACCCAGGTCGAGTCGGGCAAACGGAGCTCGACCGCGTCGCGACCGGCCACCGAGGCGGTGCCGAGGGCGCTGCGAAGCCTGGAGAGCTGGGTCCGCAGTGCCGCCGACGGGTCCTCGGGTGGCCGCTGCGGCCAAAGCGCGCCGATCAGTTCATCGCGGCTCACAGGTCGGCCGCGATTGATCACCAGATAGGCGAGCAGCACGCGTCCCTGCCGCCCCCGCAGGGCGGGGGTCACGTGCTTTCCCTCCACGTCGGCCTTCAGGCGGCCACAAAGCTGGATGCGGGTCTCACCCGCGGCCGTGTGCATAATGGAAACGATACGGAAACGCTGTCCAAACGGCAGGGTAACAGCGCTTATGCAAACTCGGCCCCATGCCAATCAATGGCAACAGCGATGGCGTGGGAATGTCGGACCGATCTGCGAAGCTGGTTCTGCGTTGCGAATGTGGCGCGAGCATCACGGCGAGCCGCAAGAGCCGTTTAGTCGAGTTGGCCCGTATACATTTCGGTGAATTTCACCCGGATCTCGGCGCAGGGGTGCCAGCCGATCTGATCCTGGCCATGGCGGAGGAAAAGGAGGCGGCTGCAACATGACCCTGAGCTCAAACTACCCACCCGGGAGAACGATGAACTTTCCATACGATGATTCAACCGCCGGTGATCTTTGTTCGATACCGGTGAACGTCCATACGCGAGCAACTCGAACGAGGCGCACTGCGAGGCGCATCAAGGCGGCGCTGGCCCTTGCGGGCCTCTCGCTCGCGCTGGTGGCACTGCCAGGGCAGGCTTTTGCCACCCAGGAGTGCAGCAACGCCAACCAGGATGCGACCGACGGTCAGTACTGCAACCAGGTCCAGTCCCTGCAGGCCGGGCTCGGTTCCGGCGGCGGTGGCGGTGGGCCCGCGGAGAAGGTTGCCGTGCCCGCGGCGTCGACCGGGCCGTCTTTGCCCTTCACCGGGCTTGACGTCGCCGCCCTTGCGGTGGTGGCCCTGGCGCTGACTGGGACCGGCGTGGTCCTGCGGCGGCTCGCGACGATAGGCGACTCCGAGAAGTGACGTTCAGGCGGGGGAAGCGGGTGGGCTTCCCCTACCTGACTGCTTTCCGAGCCCGGCGACTGCTCGACCTGTCGGCCTATAGGCTGGCACCGGCGGCGGTCGCCGGGCTCATGGCCAGCGGGCACCTGGGCCGGGCCGGGGACGGCCTGATCGTGTTCGCGGCGATTGTCCTCGCGAGCGCGATTCTCGAGCGCGAGCACGTGCCGCTCCACCTGATGCCGCTGGCCTGGTTCACGATCCGAACCGCGGTGCCCGTGCTGGGCGCGGTAATGGCTCTAGCCGTCTTCGCGATCGTTGGTGCCGGTCAGCCGGTCACCTCGATGTTCATACCCGTGATCGGGGCCTGGGTGGTGACCGCGTTCGCGACCTGGAGCACGGCGCGCTTCGAGTCCGTGCGCCAGGTGCGGCTTGCCGTAATCGGCTCTGAGGAAATCGCGCTCGGGCTCGACGAGGAGCTTCGCACCGCGGGGATCACCGCCTACCAGGTGATCGGATGGCTCTCCGACAGCGCCTCGTCGGTGGAGAGGCCCGGTGGTGAGCCGCAGCGCCTCGGCTCGCTCGATGACGGCGTGCGCGAGATCGTGTCCCGAAACAAGCTCGATCTTCTCGTGCACAGCGCCGGACCTCCGGTCGACGACGAGGAGGTCACCCATCATGGGCGCCTCGAGATCTTCGAGCGGGTCGCCGCGGAGTGCCTCGACCTGCCGGTCAGGCTGATCGAAGCGAGCCTTCTCTACGAGGACCTCCTCGGCCACGTTCCGCTCGGTCAGAGCACGTCGGCCTGGTTCCAGTACCTGATGCATCCCCGCTATCAGGGCGGTTCGCCGATCTCGAAGCGCGCCTTCGACCTCGTGGTGGGCTCGCTGACGATGATCGTTTTGGCCCCGGTTCTTGTCGCATTGGCGCTCGTGATCAAGCTCACCGATCGGGGCCCGATCTTCTACCGGCAAAAGCGGGTCGGCGAGGGAGGGGACGAGTTCTCGATGATCAAGCTGCGCTCGATGACGGTTGCGGCGGAGGATGCTGGCGCTCAGTGGTCGACCGCCGACGATCAGCGCACAACCGGCGTCGGCCGGACCATGCGGCGCATGCATCTCGACGAGCTGCCGCAGCTATGGAACGTGCTGCGGGGCGACATGACCCTTGTCGGTCCGCGCCCGGAGCGCCGCGAGTTGATCGCCGAGCTCGAGCGCCAGCTTCCCTACTACGACCGCCGTCACCTGGTCAAGCCCGGCATCGCCGGTTGGGCCCAGGCCCGATGCGGCTACGGCGGTTCCGAGGAGGGCACGAGCTGGAAGCTCTGCCACGACCTCTTCTACCTCAAGCATCGCGCGGTCTACTTCGACCTGCTGATACTGATCGAGAACGTCAGGGTCGCGCTGCGCAGCGGGGTGCAGTTCGACGTTCGCGCTCCGCAGGAGCAGTTCATCCTCAATCAGGCTTCCACCGAGCGAGAAGTCGCCAGGGCCTGAGGAGCCGGCCCGTAACCGCCGGGCTAGCGCTCTAACACGAGCCCGAGGAATCGCTTCGTGCGCTCCTCGCGTGGGTCTCCCAGTACATCCGCCGGCTTGCCTTGCTCGACGATCACGCCGTCGTCCATGAAGACGACGCGATCGCCGACGTCGCGGGCGAACCCCATTTCGTGGGTGACGACGATCATCGTCATCCCCTCGCGGGCCAGCCCGCGCATGACGTCCAGCACCTCCTTGATCAGCTCCGGGTCGAGCGCGCTGGTGACCTCGTCGAACAGCATCGCGTGAGGATCCATCGCCAGCGCGCGGGCGATCGCGACACGCTGCTGCTGGCCGCCCGAGAGCCGATCGGGATACTCGTCCAGCTTGTCACTCAGGCCGACCCGGCCCAAGAGCTCCTTGCTGCTGGCCAGGGCGTCCTCTTGGGAGCGCCTCAGAACCCTTTGCGGTGCGAGGGCGACATTCTCGGCCGCGCTCTTGTGAGGGAACAGGTTGAACTGCTGAAACACGATCCCAACCCTCCGGCGCACGAAGTCGACATCGCCGGCGGTACCGGTGATCTCCTTGCCCTCCAGGAGGATCCGGCCCGAGTCGGGTGGCTCGAGCAGATTGATGCATCGCAGGAGCGTGCTCTTGCCGGAACCGCTGGGGCCGATAATGCAGACGACCTCACCTCGGTCCACCTCCAGGTCGATTCCCCTCAGGACCTCGAGATCCCCGAAGCGCTTGTGGACCCCGTGCAGGGCGAGCATTGGCTCTGCCATCGCGGCTGAGGCTATGTGACGAGCCTCGTCAAGTGGCTCCCACCATTCCCCTCTGGTACTTCGCCTGCTGGCCCGCGATCAGGCGGTCGACCATCCGGGCAAGCGGGACCGTGAGTATGAGGAAGAAGGCGGCCCCGAGTACGTAGGCGGAGGAGTTGAAGGTATTGCCCTGGACTATCTGCGCCGCCTTCACGGTCTCGACCAGCGAGAGAACGCTCACGAGCGCGGTGTCTTTGGTCAGCGCGATGAAGTCGTTGAGCAACGGCGGGATGACCTTCCGTACCGCCTGCGGGACTATTACGTGGCGCATGGCTTGGCGGTGGCTCATCCCCAACGATCGGGCGGCTTCGGTTTGGCCGCCTGGGACGGCCTCGATTCCGGCCCGGTAGACCTCCGCCATATAGGCGCCGTAGGTGAGCGTGATCGCCATCACGCCATACCAGAACGGGTCTGACTTCCCGAACCATTCCGGGATCCCGATGAACCTCAGGTTGCCCGTGAACACGAAGGGCAGACTGCCTGAGATGAGCAGCAGGGTGAGGAGGAGCGGAATGCCCCGGAAGACGTCGATATAGGCGATCGTCGCCACACGGACAGGCGAGGCGGCCCGGCCGGGCGTTTGGCGCAACAAGGCGAGGATCAGGCCCCAAACCAGCGCTAGAACGCCGCTGATGATCGACAGCTCCAGGGTCTGCCCGAACCCCTTCAAGATGAAGGAGAAGTTTTCGCCCATGATGTGGAAGTCGAAGTACTGGTGAAAAAAGACGCTCATCTGTCCTCCAGTCGCGTCGGTGAACGACAAGGGGACGCCGCAATGGGCGTCCCCTCGTCAAACGTCATGCCGTTTCGGGTTAGCTGGCAGGCAGGCCCGGGGTGTTTACATTGGGTACCGCGTTGTCCTTGAGGATGCTCTTCGGGGGCGGCTGGCCAAACCACTTCTCGAAGATCTTGGCGTAGGTTCCGTCCTGCTTGACCTGGGTCAGGGCGCTGTCGAATGATTTCTCAAGGGACGATCCCTTCGGAAACGCGAAGCCGTACGTCTCGCCCGTTGGCAATGTCTGGACGACCGCGAGGTCGGTATGCGACTTCGTCGCATATGCGGAGATCGGGTAGTCGTTGATCACCGCGTCGATCTGGCCTGCCTCCAGGGCATTGAAGGCATCGTCGATCTTGCCGTAGGTGCGGACGCTGCTGGCGTCGGTCTTGTCCTGGGCGTAGGTGGCGCCCGTGGTGCCGCTTTGCGCGCCCACAGTCTTACCCGCGACGTCGGCCACGGTCTTGATCGGCGACCCCTTCTTGACCATCAATGACTGGTCTGCATTGAAGTAGGGCTGCGAAAAGTCGACTTCCTTAAGCCTTTCCGTCGTGATCGTGGTCGAGGACGCGACCATCTCGAACTTGCCCTGTGCGAGATCACGAAAGATCGTGTCGAACGAGGTGTTCTGGAACTTGGCCGTCTTGCCGAGCTTGTCGCTCACCGCGTTGACAAGGTCGACGTCGAACCCGTTGTAAGGCGGGTTGTTCCCCATCTCGAACGGTGCGTACGGAATGTCGGATCCGACGCTGATCGTGCCGCCTCCGCTGTTCTTGTTGCTGCTGCTACCGCAGCCGGCGGCGAGCAGGGCGACGGCAAGCAGTCCTAGGATCGCGACAAAGGCGGTGCGGGGCCGGGTCAATCTCATCGGTACTTCCTCCAGTCCGTTGGCCAATCAACGAGGCACGCCAGCCACGATATCTCGCCTGCGCTAGCCAGCGGGCCCTTCCTTTACTACACTTTCTGAAGTAGAGGAGTTGAGAGAGACCCGGTGCCTTACGACGAACTTCTAAATCGCCCCTGCGGGGGTCGTTTCGCCAACGTCCTCGAATCGATCGGCAACACGCCGCTGGTCGAGCTTCCGCGCCTCTCGCCGAAGACGGGGGTCCGCATCTATGCCAAGCTCGAGGGGCGCAACCCGACCGGGTCGGTCAAGGACCGGGTCGCGAAGGCGATGATCGACTCCGCCGAGGCCCAGGGAATGATCGAGCCGGGCCAGACGATCCTCGAGCCCACCTCGGGCAACACCGGGATCTCGCTGGCGATGATCTGCCGTCGCAAGGGCTACCCGCTGAAGGTCGTGATGCCCGACAACGTCACCGAGGAGCGCACCCAGCTGCTGCGCATGTACGGGGCGCAGATCGTCTACTCGGAGGGCGCCAAGGGATCGAACGGCGCCGTCGAGCTGGCCCTCGAGATGGCGGAGGACCCGAGCTACTACATGCCCTATCAGTACGGCAACGAGGCCAATCCGCGCGCTCACTACGACGGCACCGCGCCGGAGATCCTCGAGGAGCTGGACGAAGTTGCCGCGTTCGTCGGCGGTCTCGGTACCGGCGGCACCCTGATGGGCAACGGCCGGCGCCTCAAGGAGCACGACCCCGAGACCCTGATCGTCGCCGCCGAGCCGATGCAGGGCGAGCTGGTCCAAGGGCTCCGATCGCTCGACGACGGCTTCATCCCGCCGATCATCGACCTCTCCCTTCTCGATCGAAAGATCATGGTCTCCAACCGCGACGCGATCGTCTGGACGAAGAAGCTGCTCGAAGAGGAGGGTCTGTTCGCCGGCGTCTCCTCCGGGGCGATCGCCTCGGTCGCGGTCCGGATCGCGGACGAGCTCGACGAGGGCAACGTCGTCTTCCTGATCCCCGACGACGGTTGGAAGTACCTCTCCTCGGGCGTCTACACGAAGCCGATCGAGGAGCTCGAAAACATAGACACCACCGTGTGGTGGTAGGCGCGGTCGACGCCGACCACCCGATCGATACTCAGCTCATCTCGCAGGTCGCAGAGCGGGTCCGCGGCCTGGCGGCGGGCTACGAGCCTCCCGACTTCGCCCAGGCGCCGAGCCGCGACGCGACGCTCTTTCTCTGCGCGATCGACCACCGGACAGGCTATGGCGGCGCCCACCTCGTGGCCGGAGACGGTCCGTATGAGGGCAGCGATCTCCTCTGGGCGCTGGGGTGCTCCGCGGAGCGCCGCGACCCCGGCCTTCTGAGCGCGCGCTCGCTGGGGGCGATAGAGGGAGATCATGTAGAGGAGATCTTCCGAATCGACGCGGAGACGGTTGCCGGCGCCCGCGATCGGGCGCGCCTGTGGCGCGATCTTGCCGCTGGGTTGGCCGAGCGTTACGAGGGATCGGCCGAGGCGCTGCTCGCCGCCGCGCAGTCGCGGCTCGGCGGGCCGGGCGGGCTGATCGAGCGCCTTGGCGAGTTCGAGGCCTACGGCGACCCGCTCGCCAAGAAGGCCTTTCTGCTCGCCAAGATCGCCGCCCGGCGGGGTTGGTTCGTGGCCGTGGACCCAGAGAGCTGGGAAGTTTGCGCGGACAACGTGCTGATGCGGCTTGCTCTTCGTTCTGGACTCGTGCGGTCCGGACCGGTCGAGACCGTCCGGGCGACGACCCGCGAGGCGCTCAAGCGAGTGGCCCGGGAAACCGAGATCGAGCCGCCGCTTCTCGACGACCTGCTGTGGGAGCTGGGCCGGCACGACCCGGACTTGCTGGGGACCGCTGGGGGCGAAGTGCTCGAGCCGGCCAGGCCGAGCGGCAGCCTCTGGTACTGACCCCTGGTTCGCGATCGATGCCGTCCGCTAGCCTCGCCGCCATGAGGATCCCCCGCCAGATGGTCGAGGAGATGATCGCCCACGCTCGCGAGGAGGCGCCGAACGAGTGCTGCGGCATGATCGGCGGCGCCGACGGCGGCGCCGCCACCGTCTATCGCTCGATCAACGCCGAGGCGAGCCCGCTGCGCTACAGCCTCGACGCCGGTGATCAGTTTCGGATCATGAAGGAGATCGAAGAGCGCGGCGAGGAGCTGGTCGGCATCTACCACTCGCATACGGGCAGCCCTGCCTATCCCTCCCAGACGGACGTGAACCTAGCCGCATATCCGGACGCGGCCTACGTGATCGTGTCGCTCGAGGATCCCGACGATCCCGACGTGAAGGGCTACTGGATCCGCGACGCCAAGGTCACCGAGGCGGAGCTCGATGTCGAGTAGCCAACCCCTCTCCTGCCCGCGCTGCGCCCAGACCTTCCCGCTCACCGAGCGCTTCTGCGGCAACTGCGGAATGCCCCTCGTCTACGCAGGGCGCGGAGGCGAGGAGCCGATCACCGAGACCCACGAGCGGGCGCGCAAGATCAAGCCCCAGTTCGCGCGCGGAGAGCCGGTAAAGGTGGGTTTCGCGCGCAACCAGGCCGAAGCGGAGATGGTCCAGGGAATGCTCCTGGAGGAGGGGATTCCGAGCATGCTCAAGCGCACCCGCGGCTTCGACGTCCCCGACTACCTCGCCGGCGGACCGCGCGACATCCTGGTCCCCCAGACCGGCGCCGAGGCGGCGCGGCGTTTGCTAGACGACACCGAGCTGGAGAGCGAAGGGGACGAGATCGCCGAGCTGCGCGGCCAGGCCAGGCTCTCCGCCGGGGGACAGACCTCGCCCGCCCGCCTCGCGTTCTGGATCCTGGTGGCCCTGGTCGCCGCCTTCGCGATCGTCTGGCTTCTCTACCAGGCGACCGGCTAGTCGACCGAAGGACGGGAGATCTCGCGCAGGTAGTCGCGCCATGCCGATTCGATCTCGCGTGGGTGGGCGTCGAAGGCGTTGGCCAGCTGAAGCTGCGGGCCGTCGTGGCTCATTTGGGTGACCAGCAGATGGCAGGCATCCGGGCCTTGCCGTTGCTCGAGCAGGTCGAACAGGGTGCCGCCGAGGATCACGGCGTCGCGCCGCGAGGGGGGAAAGGAGGGGCGCGAGCCCTCGCGCAGGCGGCGGATCACCGCCGCCCGGTAGAGCCCGACCTGACGCGCGAAGTACTGGGCTCCACCCTCGACCAGCCAGGCCCAGCGCAGATAACGGCCGAAGCGGCGCGGCGTCCACGAGGGCGGCAGGTCGGAGTTGTTGGCGGCGACGACAAGCTGCGCGTAGAGGCGCTCCGCGGTGCCGCGCAGGGCCTCCCGGGAGTCCTCGCCCGCCGCCCGGCGGTCCATGTGGGGGTCGTTGAGCACGTGCAGCTCGGTCGACATCGCCCAGCCCGCGAGATAGCGGCGCCCGGCCGGGGCGGCCGACCAGCGAGCGGCGGGCAGGAAGGGATGGGCGAGCGCCAGCCAGGCGGGGTTGGTGTGGACGACGACCGTCACCTCGCCGGGTACGCTCTCGAAGCGGTCCTCCAGCCGCAGCCGCAGGTCCTCGAGCCGGTCGAGCGTCCGCTGCGCGTATGCGGTGTCGCCGGTGTCGTGGCGGGCGGTGAAGCTGAGCGACTCGGTCTCGACCCAGGTCATCGCGCCCCAGCCTAGTGGCACTTCTTGAATTACTTGCGGCGCCCTTCGGGCGCCTGACATGCACCTGCGGCGAGAGCAACATGCGGCGGTTCACCGCCTGACATGCCAGTGTCGCGACACTCTGTGTCGCGACCCAACACCCGCGTCGCCGCCTTTACATCACCGATGCCCCTGGATCTGGTCGGCCTGCTGGAAGGTCGGACGGTTCATCCACACCATGTCGGGCTGGGTGACGCCGCCGGTGGGACGGAACTCGATCGCGTCGAAGCACATCTGCTTGTCGCCGAAGTGGCAGCTCGACTGGCTGGCCGGGTACGGGTCGGTGCCGAGGGCCGACTTGAGGCTCGAGATCAGCGCGTCGCGGCAGCGCCCGAGCTTGCCGCCGCCGCAGTAGACTCGGGAGTTGCGGCCCTTTATCCGCTTCATTCGGCGCCGGTGGCCCTTGGCGAGCATCGTGCGCAGGTCCTTGTTCGCGTATACGTACCAGCCACCGTCGTAGGCAGAGCCGAGGTGAAGGTGCGGCGAGTCGTCGAGCACGGTCATGCCGGCGATCTTGTCGAACAGGTCCTTCCCCAGCGTCGGCTCGAACTCGGCGTGGATCAGGCCCGGCCACCATGCATCCTTGATCCGGATCGCGTCGGAGTTGTCGTAGTGGCCGTCGTGGTTTCGATCCACCCGGTGGGCACCGGACTTCACCCAGTCGCTCAGCGTCGCGACCGCGTTGCGCACCGCCGGGTCGTCGATCGGGCGCGATCGAATGATCTTCAGGGCGAAGGGCAGCACCGTATGGCCGTCGATGTCGACGGTCGAGGCCTCCTTCATCGCCTCGATGAGGCCCGGCAGGGTCGCCTTGCGGCGGCCCTTGATCAGCGCCCTGACCCGCTCGTCGAGCGCGGTCGAGCGGAAGACCTGCCCGAAGTTCCAGTTGTCATCGGCGGCGCGGTAGCCGAGCGCCTGCTTGTTGTTCCAACTGGTGAGGAAGTTCTGGTTGATCACCTGCGGATGGCTGCGGAACGGCGTCAGGTCGACCGGGTAGGGGGTCGCGCCGGCCAGCGAATCGGGCTGGAAGCCCCTCCAGAGGAACCTCGAGCTGACCGGGAAGTTCGGGTTGGTGCCCTTGGCCCTGACCGGGTTCCAGCCCGAGTTGAAGTAGGCGATGTTGTGGTCGTCGGCGTAGAACCAGTTGAACGTGTAGTTGATGAAGTTGGCGGCGCGCTGGAAGTCGCGCGGGCCGTTGATCGCGTCGGGGTTATTGAACATGCTGAACCCAAGCGCCGAGTCGACCTCGTGGAAGTAGGTCGATCGCAGCTTCGTGTAGGCGATCGGCTTGCCATGCACGCGTGCGCGGGCGATCACGACGCCGACCTTGGAGCGCAGGGTCGTCAACGTCTCGGAGCCGGGCGGCGTCTGGTCGCCGAGGTTCGGCGTCCACGAGTTGGTCCGGGTCAGCACCTCGAACGGCAGGCACTGTCCCCGGAAGACGTAGCCGCTCGAGCTCAGGGTCGGGGAGCCGCCGCTCGGGTTGCAGAGCGGTACGGCGAAGGTGTCGACGACGTCCTGGCCGGCCGAGGTGGCGCTCCAGGCGTAGTCGCGGCCGCGACCGAGCTCGACGAACAGGTTGACCCCCGGGAAGGCGGCGCCGCGGGCGTCAAGGGTCGGCGCGTGCACGTCCTCCTCCATCAGGATCTCGGGCGCGAAGTAGGCGACTTGGGGGCCCATCACGGCGACTGGGTGGGCGCCCTGAGAGTCGCGCGCCGAGACCAGCAGCGCGTTAGAGGCCGCGGACCGCAGAGGGCCACCCTGGAGCAGTCCGCCGAGTGGCCCCAGCAGGCCACCTCCGCCGCCGGGCAGCAGGCCCGGGCCGACGGGCGGGGCGTTCGATTGCGAGATGACCTGCGAGTTCTGCACGGTCCCCGGGTCGGGCAGCGCCAGGCCCTTGGCGTGTTTGCGAGGCGGCACCTCGTACCGGAACCGCTCGTGATGAACGGTGGTCGGCGCGCCGGGGTCGTTGGCGTTTCGAAAGTCGCTCCACACTCGTCTGCCGCCCTTGCCGCCGAAGTGCTTCTGGGCCTGCTCGAGGGTCAGCGCCGAGTCCAGCTCGCGGCCGCCTCCCTTTCCGAAGATGCCTCCGATCAACGACGCGGTCGCGACGACGTCGGGGCAGGTCCAGTCGGTGGGACCGAGCGGCTTGCCGATCGCCGCGTACTCGCCGGGCATCTTGGTCGGGTCAAGCCGGGCCTCGGAGATGTACTGGTTGATGCCGGCGATGTAATCGGTGACGTCCTGGTGCAGCTGGTCGGCCTGGGCCTCGAAGCCCTTGGGGCGGTAGGCGCATTGGCGCTGCAGGTCCTGCTCGGTGTAAGGCGTATCCGCCCACACCTCCTCGTCCATCTCCCGGTTGGCCGGGGCGCCCCCGGCGAACGAGGAAAGCTCGGCTCGCCCCGCGTGCCGCAGGGCGTCCATGAAGAAGAGGCGATCCTCGGCGGCCGCGTAGCCGAGGCCGAACATCGCCCCCGCCCGCGTGTCGCCGTAGACGTGGGGCACGCCCAGGTGGTCGCGCTGGATCGTCACGTCGCTTCGGGGGCTGTAAGTGCGCTCGACCTGCCCGGGCGGGGTCCCGAAGCTGGCGTCGTGGAAGAAGTTGGGGATCTGGGTCGCCGAGAGGCCGAGCGGTGCGTAGACGAGGTTCGCGTAGGACGCGTACTGGTCGTCGTTGTGAGGCGGCCGGGCGCCGGTGGCCTCGAAGTTGGCGAGCTGGAACGGGTTCGCGAGGCCGTTGGTGCCGGGAGGCAGGATCGCGTTGAAGCCGCCGTAGTCGTTGGTGCGGTACGGCTGCGGGACCGCAGCGGCGTTCGCCACCCCGTTGGTGAAGGCGATCAGCGCAACAGCGCTCGCCGCCGCAAGCTTTCCCGCTCTGCTCACCGAAATTCCCCGCGCGGCAACGTACACACGGCGACGCGGTCATGCGCCGGTTCCGCCCCGACAGCCCTATTCGAGCGCCTCTTGCTCGCGCCGTGCTCGAGCCCGCTCCAGGTCCAGCTCGGTGCGCACGCCCGCGGCCGCAAGCCTGGCCTGGGCTTGCTCGAGGCTTGCGGCGTCGCCGACCGCCCGGGCGAGCGGCGCGGTCTCCCTTACGGCGATCGCGGGGTCGAAGAAGAAGGTCAACCCGCCGAGCGGCGTCAGCTCGACGGTTCGCCGACCGCCGCGGATCCGGGCGGTGCCGGACTCGCCCCGCGCGCAACGGACCGCCATCAGGCTCGCCTCCGTGGGGACGGTCCGCGCCGCAGCCTCGATCTGCTCGGCGACCGCCGGAGTCAGGCCCCAGGCGCCGCGCAGGGCACCCGCCCGGGCCAGCTCGGCGATCCGTTCGAGGACCTCGTCGGGCGTCAGCTCCCCATCGCATCCGGCTCCGTACACGGCGGCGAGCGTCGGCAGTCGCTCGGCGAGCCGCGCCGCCGCACTCAGCATTACCGCGTCGCAGAGCGGGCTGGCGAGGCCGGGCTCGTCGCCGTGGGCGAGGATGTCGCCGCCCACGTCCACCATCACGCAGAGGTCGCATCCCAGGCTATTGGCCGCGCCCGCGATCGCCTCCGCCACCAGTTGCGGCCCGCCGGTTATGTCGAGCAGCAGCGTGTCCGAGCAGATGAAGGCCGCCATCCGCGATTCGGAGAACGGGACTCCCTCGGGGGTCGTTGTGTTCTCGTCGGCGAGGACCGCGGCAGGGCCAAGCGGCTTGCCGCCCTTGATCTGCTCGAGCGAGCGCGGACCGGGGTAGGGGTCGATCGGGAAGCGCTCCCAGGCGACGCCGCCAAGACGGAACTCGGCCCCGAACGATTGGCAGAGCCTGGCCGCGGCCAGCGCCCCGACAACGTCGCCGCCCCCGCCGACGCCGAGCACCAATGCCCGACTGGCGTCAGAGAGGATTTGCTCTAACGACGCCCGGCAGGGCGGACCTCGGACTTCGTCCTCGCACCGCTCGTCCTTTGGACTCGCTGGCGGAGCACCTGCCGGGATTTGCGTCAGGCCAGGACCGGCTCGGGCTCGCCGCAGATCCGCTGGATCTCGATCCGGGCGCGCTCGAATTCCTCGTCGGCCATCACGGGCGTGCCCTCGAAGGGGAGCTCGCGGTCGATCTCGACCCAGGAGCGGCAGCCGTGGTAGTCGTCCTTGACCCTGACCGTGACCGGACGCGGGATCCGGTGCACCCGCAGCAGCAGCACGTGGAGTGGATGACGGCGCTTCCACTTCAGTCGCTTCTCCGCGTAGTCGGGCGTCCAGACGTAGAAGGGGGAGAGATCGTCGACGACGCCACGATCGTCGATCGTGAAGTGATCGGTGACTTCTGCCCAGGCGCGGATCCGCACCCGGTCGGGCTGCGGGATTCCCCCGTCCTGGACCAGCGCCCTCGGCGGCGGCTCCTCGTCGGGCCAGACCCCTTCCTCGAGCGCCCGGCGCAGCTCCGGGTGGTGCGACTGGCGCACGAGGTCGTTGCGCTGATGGTCGAAGGTCGGATAGAGGAAGAATTGCTCGTGCTCGAGCTCGAAGTGCTTGTTCTCCTCGCGAATTCCGCCCTTGCGCAGGGTCACGAGCTGTTCGCCCTCGGCGAGCGCGCGAACCGTCACGGCCCATTCTTTGAAAGCAATCGGCATTGGGGAGTGTCTAAGCCAGTGGGGGTTGTTTCGGGAACCTGTGGGGCGGCGAGTACCTGGGTGGGTGTGCCGACCCGAGACAGACACCCTAGACGAGATCTACCGAATACTCAATTAAGTGCAAACTGTTACAAGCTCAAATAGCTTAGTTGTAAGTATCCGTAACCGCTCTGCAAAGCCAAACTGGCTGCCTGGCCAAACAGGGGCCTAGGACCGCGGCGCGAACTCGTCCAAAAACGCGAATAGCGTCCCCGTGGTCGCATGCGGATCCTCCAGCATGCACCAATGTGCGGCTCCCTCGACCACCGCCGAGCGGCCTTGCGGGGCCGTGGCGGCGATCTCCTCTGAGGCGGCTGGCGGGGTCACTGGGTCCTCGGAGCCGCAAAACGCGAGCAAGGGGCACTCGATCGCGTCCAGTCCATCGATCCGTCCTATGGCGGTCGCCTCCGCCCAGAGCGCGTAGGACTCGCCGTCGTTTGAGGCGATCGCCTCGCGCATCAGGCCCAGCAGGCGCGGATCGCGGGAGCGGCATGCCTCCGAGAGGCCGGTCGCAGCGACCACCTCCGCTATCTCGTCGGTGCGTCCTGCGCGCGCAAGGCGGGCTCGTTCGGCGAAGACGTCGCTGGCCGCATCCGGCCATTCGACGGTACCCCCGCAGAGGGCCAGCGCCCAGGCCCGCTCGCCAAGTCGCTGCGCGGCCCGCGCGGCGATCATGCATCCGACCGAGTGGCCGACCAGGGCGGCGCGCTCGACCCCGAGGGCGTCGAGCAGGCTTCGAGCGTCCTGTGACCACAACTCCACCGAGTAGGGGCCCGGCGGCTTGTCGCTGCGCGCGGCGCCGCGCTGGTCCGACGCGATTCCGCGCCAGCCTCGTTGCCGGCATGCCTCGAGCTGCGCGAGCCATGCGTTGGCTGACCCACCGAGACCGTGAAGAAAGAGCACGCATGGGCCGCCTCCACCCGTGTCCTCGTAGGCGAGCGTCACGGTGTCGACGTCGATCCGCTCAGCCATACCCGCCCCCGCCCGGTGTCTCGATTCGCAGCCGGTCCCCAGGCCGCAGGTCGCCCTCGCACTTCGACGGCAGCGCCTCTCCGTTGAGGAGGTTGCGGCCAGGCTCCCCGTCGGCACCGCCGTCGCGGCCGCGCGGCGGATGGCGGCGGCGCTCGGTGATCAGCGTGTAGCGCATCGGCGCCAGCGCCTCCAGCTCACGCACGATGCCTTCGCCGCCGGGGTGTAGGCCGGCACCTCCGCTGCCGCGGCGCACCGAAAGCTCGCGGACCCGCAGCGGGAACTCGGTCTCCAGCGCTTCGATCGGGGTATTGAGGGTGTTCGACATCGCGACGTGCACGGCGCTGGGCCCATCGGCGTCGGGACAGCCGCCCTGACCCCCGCCGAGCGTCTCGTAGTACGTGAAGTCCTGATTGGAAAGGGTGAGGTTGTTCATCGTGCCCTGACCCTGGGCCGGAGCAGGGCAGGCGCCCGCCAGAGCCGAGATCACCAGGTCCGCGACCCGGCTCGAAGTCTCGACGTTGCCGGCCGCGACCGCGGCGGGAGGCTCGGCGTTGAGAAGGCAGCCCTCGGGCGCCCGCACCTCGATCGGCCGATAGGCGCCGGCCGAGGGCGGCGCATCGGGATCGGTGAGCACGCGGACGGCGAAGAATGCGGCCGACTTTGTCACCGAGAGTGGGCAGTTGAGGTTTCCCTCGACCTGCCGATCGGTACCGGAGAAGTCGAGCGCCAGATGGTCGCCGGCGATCGTGGCGGCGACCCGCAGGATGACGTCGCGGGGATCGCCCGCCGCATCGTCCTCCATCACGTCGGTGGCTTCGTAGGTTCCGTCGGGAAGCTCGGCGAGCGCCGCCCTGGTGCGCCGCTCGGCGTAGGCGAGGGTCTCGGCCATGCCGGCGCGGAGTTGCCCGAGTCCGTGACGCTCGGCCAGTTCCGTCAGCCGCAGCTCGCCGATCCGGTTGGCGGCCCGCTGTGCGCGCAGGTCGGCCAATCGCTGGCGGGGGTTCCGCATGCACGACGCGACCTGCTCGAGCTCGTGGCTGCCGGCGAGGGTGGGAGGGATCACCAGCCCCTCCTGCTCGAGCTGGGTGGAGTTGGCGGGCATGCCGCCGGGAGTGGGGCCGCCGACGTCGGCGTGGTGGGCGCGGCTGGCCGCGAACCCGCTCAGCATGTCGCCGACGAAGATCGGCGAGACCAGCGTGATGTCCGGCAGGTGGGTGCCGCCGCTGTAGGGGTCGTTGAGCATCCATGCCTCCCCGGGGCGTTGCGGCTCGCCCATCACCGCCGCCACCGATTCCGGCATCGAGCCGAGGTGGACGGGAATGTGCTCGGCCTGCATGACCATCTCGCCGTCGGGGTCGAAGAGGGCCGTCGAGCAGTCGCGCCGCTCTTTGATGTTGGCCGAGTGCGCGGAGCGGATCAGCACCGCGCCCATCTCCTCGCAGGCGGCGCGCAGGCCGCCGAGCATTACCTGCAGGGTGACGGGGTCGAGGCGCTTCGCAGGCATCAGTTTCTCGTTCCTCGTTCCTTGTTCCTTGTGGCGACGATGGTGCCGGCGTCATCGACCTCGGCCGCCCAGCCCGGCGGCAGGACCAGGGTCGCCTCGGGAAGCTCGAAGATCACCGGCCCGGACGCCTCCGTACCGGCCGCCGGCTCGCCCCGCACGACCCGCGTCCGCAGCCACTCGCCGTCGAAGCGCGCCTCACGCTCGGAATCCCGCACGGTTCCAGGCGAAGCCGCGGATGGACGGGGCCGAGCCCCGCCGACGACCATCGCCAGGCGGATGTTGACCAGCTCCACGAGCCCGTCGGGATCGCGGTAGCCGTAGCGCGCCTCGTGCGCCTGCGCGAAGCGCTCCGCCAGCTCGGCCGGATCTGGATCCGGTGGCCCGGGGATCGACAGCTCGAAGGCCTGGCCGCGATAGCGCATCTCGTAGCTGGCTTGCGGCTCGGCGCCGGCCAGGCCTTCTCCGATCCCCTTGACCAGCGCCGCGACCTCCGCCGCGACGCGCTCCGCGGTCAGTTGCTCGCCGCTCAAGAGCACCGTGCGGGCGGTGTCACGGCGGCGATCCGAGGCGCAGAGGCCGAGGGCTGAGAGGACGCCGCTCGCGCGGGGGCAGAGGATCCTTGTCATCTCGAGCTGCTCGGCGATCGCCGCGGCGTGCATCGGGCCGGCGCCGCCGAACGGCATCAACGCGAAGTCCCGCGGGTCGACCCCGCGCTCCACGGTGACGACCCGCAGCGCTCGCACCATCTCCTGGTTGGCGACCCGCACGATCCCTTCGGCCGTCTCCAGCGCCTCCAGCCCCATTGAGCCGCCGAGGCCGCTGATGCTTTCCCGCGCCGCGTCGGGGTCGAGCTCGACACCACCGGCGAGGGCGGAGTCGGGTGCCAGAAAACCGAGCAAGAGGTTGGCATCGGTGACGGTGGGCTCCATCCCGCCGCGTCGATAGCAGGCGGGGCCCGGTTCGGCGCCCGCCGAATGTGGTCCGACGCGCAGCGCACCGCCTTGATCGCGCCAGCCGATCGAGCCGCCCCCGGCGCCGACCGTGTGGACGTCGACCATCGGGAGCTGGATCACCCGGCCCTCGACCTCGCGCGAGTCGGTCTCGCGCACGCGCCCTTCCTCGACCACGCAGACGTCGCAGGAGGTGCCACCCATGTCGATGCCGACCGCGTTGCCGTCGCCGGAGATCGAGGCCAGCAAGCCTGCGCCGACCGCCCCTGCGGCGGGCCCCGAGAGCACGCTCCAGGCACCGGCCCGAGCCGTTTCAGACGACGGTGCCACGCCGCCGGACGACTGCATCACCAGCGGTCGAGGCAGCCCGGCCTGGGCCGCCGCCTCGCCCAAGCGGCCCAGGTAGCGGCCGAGAAGGGGGGAGAGGTAGGCGTCGATCACGGTGGTCGAGCAGCGCTCGTACTCGCGAAATTGGGGCAGTACTTCGTGCGAGGCGGAGACGTGGACTTCCGGCAGGGCCTCGCGCAGCCGCCCCGCGAGCCGCTGCTCGTGAGCGGGCTCCAGGTAGGAGAACAGGAGACAGATCGCCACCGCCGCCACGCCCGAGGAGTCGATTCTCCGCGCGAGGTCCTCCAGCTCGGCTTCTTCGAGGGGCTCGATCACGCCCCCGGGGCCGGCCCGCTCGGCGAGCTCGAACTGGTGCTCGGACGCCACCAGGGGATCGGGCTTCGGAGCGCAGAGGCGGTAGAGCTGGGGTCGGTTCTGGCGGCCGATCCGCAGCAGGTCGCCGAATCCGCGGGTCGCCACCAGCGCCGTGCGCGCTCCGCCCTGCTCCAGCAGGGCGTTGGTTCCCACCGTCATCCCGTGGGCGAAGCTCTCGATCTGTTCCGGCCTGGCGCCGGCCCGGGACAGAGCGGCCTCGACTGCTGCCATCACGCCCGCCGACTGGTCTTCCGGCGTCGTCGGGACCTTGGCCGTGTGGAGGAGATCGCCGTCGAAGACCACGGCGTCGGTGAAGGTGCCTCCTACGTCAACCCCGAGCAGCACGAGCCGACGCTACCTGAGGCGCCGCGTCTCAGGTAGCGGCGCGACAGAGCCCGCGGCCTGAGGCCGCGGGCTGTCACGTGCGAGAAAAACCGATCGCTAAGCGGCGATCGGCTGGAACTCTTCTGTTGCGGGCTCCTCGAGGTGCTTGTGCGACGGGCAGTAATCCATTCCCGGCAGCGGGTCGCGCTGACACGGGGTGCCCTTGCGAGTCGAGGCCCGGCACTGCCGCGGGACGCCATCCAGACAGACGTCGGGCGGCAGCTTGTCGAGGA
The DNA here is from genome assembly GCA_963740555.1 of uncultured Solirubrobacterales bacterium. Taxonomy (GTDB): domain Bacteria; phylum Actinomycetota; class Thermoleophilia; order Solirubrobacterales; family 70-9; genus Mayfieldus. Next base: position 113,975 of record CAVUES010000003.1, on the reverse strand, counting down.
ACTCGATGCAGAGACTCACATTGCGTTCCACGACCTTGTAGACATAGAGCTGCTCGCTGATCGGGAAATGAACACGAATCTGGTTGAACAGCGAGCGAGCGGGGCGCGCAAAATAACGGCGGTCGACGGCGAGCCTACGAATCGTCTGCTCGCACGCCTCCAGCAGTTCCTGACGCGGCGATGGTCCTTCCGGTGTCCCATCGATCACGCGTGGCGCCAGTTCGCGGTACATCGAACGGCTGAACCGATACATCCTGGAATACCCCTCTCTTGTAATTCCCTTTTCCCCCCGCCTGGGTCGCGATCACCCAAGTCGGGCCTTCCTACCCAATTTGCTCTGTGTTTGACTACCCACTTTTGGGGAGGGGCAGTCTGCCATGTTTGTGTGAAGGAGGGGCGCGGTTCTATTAAGCCCGTGTTAAGGACACGCCCTAATCCCAGCTCTCATGCCGGATCACGCCATCTGGGTTTTGCACAAGATGGACCCCGTCGAGCCTCGGGTCGAGCCCGGGAGCGTCTTCCCGCCGATGTCCGCCCCGCGACTCGCCTCGCGCCAGGGCGCAGGCGGCAATCGTCCTCGCGAGCGGATAGGGGTCCGCGACCAGCTTTTCCAGCCGCTCGGCCCGCCGCAGTGGCCCGGCGAGCTCCCAGACGGCGTCGCGGCTCGGCTCCTGAGGTGGCTCGAAGCGCCAGGAAGGAAGTGGCGCGGGGTCGGCGGCCAGCCGCGAGTCCGCCGCCGCCGCGGCGGCTCGCGAGCCGAACACGAAGCACTCGCTGAGCGAGTTGGAGGCGAGGCGGTTGGCGCCGTGCAGCCCGCTGCAGGCGCACTCGCCGACCGCGAGCAGGCCCGATAGCGAGCTGTGGCCGTCGAGGTCGGTGGCGATGCCACCCATCATGTAGTGGGCGGCGGGGGAGACCGGCACCGGCTCGGAGCGGGCGTCGAGCCCTGCCTCGCTCAGGCTCGCGAAGACGTTCGGAAAACGAGCTGGATCGACCCCGCGCAGGTCGAGCCGCACGTGATCGACACCGTCGCTGTGCATGCGGGCGAGGATCGCGGCGGCGACGACGTCGCGCGGCGCCAGCTCGTCGGTGAAGCGTTCGCCGGCCGCGTCGAGCAGAACCGCGCCCTCTCCACGCACCGCCTCGGTAATCAGGGCCCCGTCCCAGCGGCGTCCGGGAAGCGCCAGCGCCGTGGGGTGAAACTGGCAGAACTCGAGGTCCGCGAGGTCGGCTCCGGCCGCCTGGGCCATCACGGGCCCGGCGCCGATCGCCCCCCACGGGTTAGTGGTTCGCCGCCACAGCGCCGCCGAGCCGCCGGTGGCCAGCACGGTGGCCCCAGCCTGGACCCGCCCGCGGTCGGTGAGCACTCCATCGCAGCGGCTGCCGTCGCTCCAGAGCGCCAGGGCCGAGGTCCGCTCGCGGGCCTCGATATCCGACTCGGCGACCAACTCGGCGAGCCGGCCGGTGATCTCTCGGCCGGACTCGCTGCCCCGGGCGTGGACGACCCGCCGCCGCGTGTGTCCTCCCTCGAGACCAAGCTGCAGCTCGCCGCTGTCGTCGGTGTCGAAGTGGACCCCGCGTCGAAGCAGCTCTTCGACCGCGGCCGGCGCTTCCTCGGTCAGTACCCGAACCACGGAGGGGCGGCAGAGCCCTCGTCCGGCGGCGATCGTGTCGGCGGCGTGCTGCTCGGGCGAATCGCCGGGCTCCAGAGCCGCCGCCAGCCCGCCCTGGGCCCGGAAGCTGGCGCTCTCCGAGAGCGGGGTGCGGGAAAGAAGCACAACCGAGGCGCCCTGCTCGGCGGCGCGCAGCGCAACCCAGAGTCCGGCGGCGCCGCCGCCGACCACGGCCACGTCGCAGCGACCCGATTCGGCTCGGTTGGACTGCAGAAGGCTGAGTACGGTAACGGGCTGTGAGCGCGAGGCAGAGCCACGCGGGGCTATATCTGCGCCATCCGTTTTCCTTCGAGCACGACACCGGCTCGCATCCCGAGAACGCGGAGCGGGTGCGGGCGATCGAGGCGCGGCTGGAAGCCGACGACTGGCACGGCCTCGAAGTGGTCGAGGCCCCGGCGGCGACGATCGAACAGATCGAACGCGTTCATTCGCGTTCCCACGTCGAGTCGATCCGGGAAATCAGCGCCCGCGGCGGGGGGATGATCGATCTCGACACCGTGGCCAGCGCCCGCTCCTACGAGGCGGCGTTGCGGGCGGCGGGGGGCGCCGTGCACGCTGTCGACCGGTTGCTCGGCGACCGGGCAGGTTTCGCCTTCTGTGGGCTGCGCCCGCCCGGCCACCATGCCGAGCGGTCGCGCGCGATGGGCTTCTGCCTCTTCAACAACGTCGCGATCGGGGTCGCCCACGCCCTCTCCGAGCACGACGTCGAGCGCGCGATGGTGGTCGATTGGGACGTCCACCACGGCAACGGAACCCAAGACACCTTTTACTCCACCCCGGAGGTCTTGTTCGCGAGCATTCACCAGAGCCCGCTTTTTCCCGGCACCGGTGACCCGAGCGAGACCGGCAGTGGCGCGGGGGAGGGGTACACGGTCAACCTCCCGGTCGGGCCGGGCGCCGGGCCGGACGAGTTCCTGTCGATCGTGCAGACCGTGCTGGTGCCTCTGGCACGCGATTTCGACCCCGGCCTGCTCGCGGTCTCGGCGGGCTACGACGCGCACCGCGACGACCCGCTGGCCGAGTGCATGCTCGACGAGAACGCCTACGCCGACATGTCGGCGAGCCTGCGAGACGCCGCCGCGGAGCTCGACGTTCCGGTGCTGATCTGCCTCGAGGGGGGCTATGCCCTGGGGGCGCTGGCCGCGTCGGTCAGCGCCACGATCGCCGCCTTCACGGGGTCCGCTGCCCCGCGAGAGGCCCCGCCGGAACCGGCTTCCGGCTACCGCTCGCGGTTGCGCCCCCGTTGGCAGCTGGCTTGATCGTTTGGCCCTGTGGGGCGGGCGCGTGGCCTGCCGCGCTGTTGGCGTCGTCGCTCATCCGCTCGTAGCCGATCACCAGGACGAGGACGACGATCGCGACTGTCACCGCGGCGGCGATCAACGGGCGGCGCCATTGCGGGCCCGCCGGCCCAGCCTGGCGAGCGGGGCCGGTCACTAAACCTTCAGCCTGTCCTCCAGCTGAGTCACGAAGTCGCGCGCGATGCCGGGCACGGAAACCAGATCGTCCACCGACTTGTAGCCGCCGAGGCGGTCGCGGTAGGCGATCACCCGATTCGCCTGCGCCGCCGAGAACCCAAGGCCGCGCAGGTGTTCGAAAGTCGCCGTGTTGAGGTCGACCGGGCCGCTCGGCTCAGCATCTATCTCCTCTTCGACCGCCGCCGCCTTCTCCGCCGCCGGCTTCGTTTTCTTCTCGATCGGCTTGGGCTTGCGCGGACCCGTTGCCTCGCCCTTGCCGGGCTCCTCGGCTTCCGCCTTTTCAGCCTTTTTCTCCGCTGGTGCTGGCGCTCGCGGGGCCTGCTTCAGTTGCTGTTCCGCGGCCTGCAGCTTCTTCACCGCCTCGTCGCGCTCGGCACGCAACCCGTCGAGCGCCTGCTCGGCTTCGGCTCGCGCTTCCGCGGCGGCGCGCTCGGCCAGCTCGTCGGCCTCGGCCTCGAGGCGGCGCGATTCCCTCTCCAGACGCTTCTCGGCCTCGCCATGTGCCGCCTCGGCGCTCTCCGCCCGGGTCGCTTCGATCTCCGCCTCGACCTGCTCGCGTGCTTCGCGCCGCAACGCCTTGGTCTGGGCGCGCAGCCAAGCGGCGGCCGCCTCGCGTCCCTCGACCTCAGCGTCGCCGAGCGCCGCCGCGGCCTCCTCGGCCCTCACCTCGGCCTCGGCCGCGCGCCTCTCCGCATCGGCGACTAGCTTCTCGGCCTTCTTCTCGGCCTCGGCGACTCGCTTGTCGGCCTCCGCGGCTCGTTTCTCCGCCTCCGCGACCTGCTTCTGCGTCGCCTCGGCGCGCTTCTCGGCTTGCGCCACCTGCCCCTTGGCCTCCGCCACCAGCTTCTCTGCCTCTTTGGCCTGCGCACCCTGCTTCTCCGTCTCTTTGCCCTGCGCGCCCGGCTTCCATCGCTTGGCTGCCTTCTCGGCGGATTCGCCCGAAGTCTTCTTCTGCGCTTGCTCGAGTCGCGCGATCTCGGCCCGTAGCTCCTTTTCGCGGGCGCCGAGCTTCTTCTCGCCTTCCGAACGGACGCGCTCGACCTCCGCCTTCGACCCCTTCTCGAGCTGCGCGACCCGCCGCTCGGCCGCTTCGAGAGCCGAGCGGCTCTTGGCGACCTTCGCCTCGAGCTCCTTCTCGGCGGCCTTGAGGCGCTGGTCCGCCTCCGCCCGCAGCTTCTTCTCCGTCTCCTTGCGTGCTTCGCTGGCGGCCGCGGTGACCTTCTCGCCGGTGTCGCTGCGAAGCTTCTGGCGCTCCGCCTGACTTTGCTGCTCGAGCTCGGTGACCCGTTGCTCAGCCTTGGCGAGCGCCGAGCGACTCCTCTCGACCTCGGCGCGTAGCTCTCTTTCCCTGCTGCCGAGGCGCTTGTCCGCCTCAGCCCGAGCCTCAGCGGCGGCCTCCTTGCGGGCCTGGTCGGCCGCCTGCACGGCCTGCTGCTCGCCGCGGGCGTGCAAGCGCTTGCGCTCGTCGTTCGTGCGCCGTTCGAGCTCCGCGGCCCGCCTCTCGGCCTTTTCGAGCGCCGACGCCTTCTCCGCCAGGCGCCGCTCGAACTCCTGCTCGCGCTCGGCCAGCGCTGACTTCAGCTTCGCTTCTCCTTCGCGGCGGACCGTCTCGGTCTGCTCGCGCACCCTCTCTTCGACGCTCGCCCGAAGCCGCTCGGTCTCCTCGGCCAGCTGCCGCTCCGCTCCCTCGATCCGCTCTCCGGCGGCCACCGCAAGCTTTTCGATCTCGGAAAGTCGCTTCTCGGCCGCCTCCAATGCCTTCGCCTTCGCCTCCTTCTCCAGTGCCAGCTCGGCGTCGAGAGTCCGCAGCTCCGCGGCGAAGCGCTCCTCGGCGGCCTGGCGGGCAGCCTCCACCTCCTTGCGGGTCCGCTCCTCGACCTCGCGCCGATAGCGATCCATTTCCTCGCGCGCCCCCTCCTCTGCCTCGCGCAGCTGGCCCCGGGCGTCGTTTGCGGCCTTGTCGGCTCGCTGCTGCTGGCGCTCCAGCTCCTCCTCGAGGGCGAGGATCTCCGCCGTTGCGGCTTCTTCGGCCTCACGACGCGCCGACTCCGCCGCGTCACGAACCCGTCTATCCGCGTCCTCCACGTGCACGTCAGCCCGGCTGTCGGGGCCGTCGGCGGGCTGGCATGGGTGTCGCCCGCGGGATCTTCGTTCCTTGACGCGTCATTGCTCTTGGTTGGAGGATTCCGCCCCTGACTGAGTATCCAGGTGTGGTGCGGATATTGGCCCAATCTGCCGCTGCCGGCGGCTTGCATGCAGACCCAGCGCTCTCTCCTCCTGCGCCGGTCAGCCTAGCCGCTGCGAGGCCTCAGGTGTGCACTTCGTCGAGCACCTCTTGATAGGCGACGAGCACCCGTTCCGCCATGCGGTCGGCGGAGAAGGCGGCGGCACGATCTGCTCCCCGTACCCGTGGGTCGTCCGTCTCCAGGTGGGGGCGAAGCACCACCAACCAGTGCTCGGTGTCATAGGCAGCGACCAGACAACCGGGAACTCCGCCGACGACGTGGGGAGCGATCCCAACAGGGGTCGAGAGAACCGGGACTCCGCAGGCCAGAGCCTCCAGCGCGACGAGGCCGAAGCCCTCGTAGTCGGAGGTGACGAGCACCGCGTGGGCCGCGTTGATCCAGATCGGCATGCGGTCGGGCTCGATCCCGCCGCCGGTCAGCAGCTCGGCTCCTGCCCGGTTGGCCAGCTCGACCGCGCGGTCGTGACGCTTCTCGGGCCGCGAGGGATTGGCGGGGAAGAACAGGTAGCGGCCGTCCGGATCGAGGCCGAGCTCGCGGCGTGCATCGGACCGCGGCAGCGGCTTGAAGCGACCCAGATCGGGGCCGCAGGGCAGCACGGCGGTGCGGCCGCTCGGTCTGGGAAGGCCGGGTCGGCCGCCCTCGGGGCCGAACAGGGCCCGAGACACCCCCGCGCAGAGGTCGACTCGTCCGGCAAGGCGGCGCGAAAGCGGCCCCACCGTCCGGTGGCGCACGTCGGTGCCGTGAAAGGTGACGACGAGCGGTCGCGCCCCGGCCAGCCGGGCGCACCAGCCGGGCAGCCCGTAGTGGGCGTGCACGAGGTCGAAGCGCTCGCGGCGCAGTAAGCCGCGCAATCGCCGTGTCGCCGGCAGGTATTTCCCGCGGCCGAGTGGGAAGCTGAACACCTCGACCTCGACCCCCCGGCCGCGGATCGCCTCGACTTGGTCGATCACCCAGCGGCCCCGCTGCGGCGTCTCAGCGTCGGGGGTGAAGTTGGTGACGATCAGGACCCGCACCGGGCGCCAGCGTATCCGCGGGACAATCGCGGCGCGTCGAGCAGAGAGTCGTCCTGGTCAGGAGCTCAGGGCCGGTGGACGGCGGCCAGCAGGGCGGCGTAGCTGGCGACCAGCGCCGCTCGCTCTTCGCCGATCAACGGGCTCGCCGAGTCGCACCCATCGTCGACCCAACGGTCCGAGTAGCGCATTGCCAACGCTCTTTTCTGCGCCGCCTGAACGACGTTCGCGATTGGGACCCCGTAGACATGTGCGTACAGCGCCGCGATCGCGTCGCTGAGCGGTTCCTCGTCGCTGTCGGTGCGGTCGTGCTGAAGCTCGCGGTGTACCCGCCACCACTCGACCTCGAGCCGCGCGGCCTCGTCGACGTCGAACGACTCCCGGTGATGGTCGGCGACGAGTCGGTAGAAGCGCCGCATGCAGCGGCGGGCGCGGTCCGGATCGTTGTCGGGGAAGGGGGCCCAGAACTGGTTCGCGCGCAGCACCAGCCAGGCCCCGCGCACGGTAGGCAGCCAGGGGAGGGCAAACGTGTGGCGAGTGAGGGCAAGCGCCGCGGCAAGGAACCTCAGCCAGCGTCGCTGGTAGTAGGTGACCCAGGCGGTGCATTCGAGGCGACCGACCTTGCGCGGGTCGAAGGAGCGCATCGAGGATCTTCTGTGTCGGGGCAGCCAGATCGCGGGCACGGTGGATTCATATACGGGCCCGCGAGCGTGTTGGCTCAGCTTCACGACAAACGTGTCTGGATCGGTGCAGAATTGACCGCGAGCATCGCCCTCCAATCGGAACGAAGGAGGGTGCATGAGCGCATTGATGGGGTGGCTCTACCTGGTGGTAGATCGGCGGCTGCGGGCGATCCGCGTCCTGATGGAGGGCGAGCGGGCCCAGGGGACGGTCGAGTACGTCGGCCTGATCCTGCTCGTCTCGTTGTTGATGGTCGGGATGGTGGCGGCGATGAAGGGCTTCAACGGCAAGCAGGGGACAGAGCTCGCGGGGGTGATCATCGAGAAGATCAAGCAGGCGGTGAATCAGGTCAGCTTCCGCTGAGCCGGGAGGTCCTGCCGGGCCGGATCCGCCGGGGTCAGAGGCGGATGGCGCGGCCGCCGCACTCGACGGCGACCGCGCTCGCCTGGGGCCCGCTAGGCCTCGGATTGCGAGGCCAGGCCGCCCTGCGGAGCGATGCTGAATGCGACGTTCCCCGCCGCCGTGCTCGCGTCGAGCTCCTTGTCGTCGAGCACGTCGGCGGCGCTCGGCTCGACGCAGATCTCGACCCCTTCGGCCTCGATCACCTGATCGTCTTCCTGTGGAGCCTCGACGAGGGCGATCGCGAGACCCTGCTCCGGCTCGGGGCTGATTCGGACGACGCTCCCTTCGGGAACCGCGTCCTGGGCGAGAAGCCCGCGGATCGCCTCCGATGCCTGCGGCGTGATGGTGAGCATGCTCTTGCCTCCTTGATTGGGTGCATGCCAATGCACCGGTTCCCCCAACCGGTGGTTCGACCTAGAGGCCTATGCCCGAGGCTAGCGAGAGTCGCGGAGGCACCCTGATTAGCGCGACCGCATGAGAGACTCGGCCCGATGCCTGCCTCGCGCAGCTACGACCGCGCCCCCGATGACCTCCGCCCGGTCCAGATCGAGCCCGGCTACGTGCGCACGGCCGACGGCTCGGCGCTGTACTCCCAGGGCGAGACGCGGGTGATCTGCACCGCATCGGTGACCGACTCCGTGCCGCGCTGGATGGAAGGCAAGGGGCGCGGGTGGGTGACGGCCGAGTACGCGATGCTGCCGGCCTCCACCGGTGAGCGCAAGGCCCGCGACGTCTTGCGCGGGCGCCAGGACGGGCGCTCGGTTGAGATCCAACGGCTGATCGGTCGCTCGCTGCGCGTGGTGGTCGATTTCGAGGCGCTCGGCGAGCGCAGCGTCTACGTGGACTGCGACGTGCTCCAAGCCGATGGCGGCACCCGTTGCGCGGCGATCACCGGGGGATTCGTGGCGCTGCGGCTGGCGCTTCAGGGGCTCGTCGACGCCGGCGACATGGAAGGTCTTCCGCTCAGCGGCTCGATCGCGGCGGTGAGCGCCGGGATCGTCGGGGGGCGGGCGCTGTGCGACCTCGACTACGCGGAGGACTCCTCCGCCGAGGTCGACGCCAACGTGGTGATGACCGGGGACGCCGGTCTGGTCGAGGTGCAGGCGACCGCCGAGCGCACCCCACTGTCGAAGGCGTCCCTGGACGAGCTGCTCGCCCTCGCCGAGGCAGGGATCGCCCGGCTGCGTGAAGAGCAGGAGCGGGCCGTCTCGACCTGATGGCCGCCCAGCGCAGCGAAGCGGACCGGTCTGTCGTCGTGGCAACCCGCAACGAGCACAAGCTGCGCGAGCTTGCCGAGCTGCTGCCCGAGCTAGAGCTCGAACCCCTGCCGGAGGGAGTTGAGCTTCCGCCCGAGGAGGGGGACACCTTTTCGGCCAACGCGCTGATCAAGGCTCGCGCCGCGCATGCCGCGACCGGGCGACCGGCGATCGCCGACGACAGCGGCATCGAAGCCGTGGCCCTCAACGGCGAGCCCGGGATTCGCTCGGCCCGCTATGCCGGCGAGGGCGCCAGCGACGAGGAGAATCTGGCCAAACTCTTGCGTGAGGTGGGCGCCGCCGGCGGCGACCGCCGCGTCACCTATGTCTGCGTGCTGGCCTACGTGAATCCCGGTGGAGAGGAAGGGCTGTTCGAAGGACGCTGCGAAGGAAGGCTGGCGGAAAGCCCGCGCGGGTCGGGCGGCTTCGGCTACGACCCGGCCTTTCTCCCCGACCAGGACCCCGACGGGCGAACTATGGCCGAGCTCGCGCCACCGGAGAAGAACGCGATCAGCCACCGCGGGCGGGCGGCGCGCATGCTCGCCCCACACCTCGCGATCGGCAGGGGGGTGGAGCTCGATTGATCGACAGCGGGCCGCCAGTTCGCCTCGGAAGAGCGCCGCGATGATCCGGACCAAGTCCGGCGCCGCTGGCCTCTCGGTCGCGTCCAATTCGCTTTTGATCGCGGTCAAGGTCGCGGCGGGGGCGATCACCGGCTCGATCGCGATCATCACCGAGGCGGCCCACTCGCTGATCGACCTGCTGGCGTCGGTGATCGCCCTCGCCTCGGTGCGGAAGGCCGACGAGCCGGCCGACATCGACCACCCGTACGGGCACGAGAAGCTCGAGAACCTCGCCGCCGCGATCGAGGGGATGTTGATCCTGGTCGGCGCCGCGGTGATCGTCTACGAGGCGACCCACCGGTTGGTCGTCGGCGCCCATGTCGACACCCTGGCCGTCGGCATCGCCGTGATGGCGGTCTCCGCGGCCGCCAACTTCGGGATCTCCGCCTTCCTCAGCCGTCAGGCGAAGCGACTCGATTCGCCGGCGCTGGAGGGCGACGCCGCGCACCTGCGCACCGACTCATTCACCTCGATCGGGGTGTTGATCGGGCTGGTGCTGGTCGAGGTCACCGGCGAAAGCGCCTTCGACTCGATCGCAGCGCTCGCGGTGGCGGTGGCGATCGTCGTCTCCGGCCTGCGAATCATCACCCGCTCCTCGCGCGTGCTCGTCGACGAGGCGCTGCCTGCCGACGAGATGGATCGAATCGAGGCCGCGATCGCCGCCTCTCGCCCGCCGGAGGTGGCCGGCTACCACAAGCTGCGCGCCCGGCGGGCGGGCAGCCGCCGATACGTCGACTTGCACGTCCAGTTTCGATCCGGGACAAGCCTCGAGCAGGCCCACGAGCTGGCCCATGGGATGCGGGCCGCGATTGAGGCCGAGCTGCCGGCCGCCGACGTGCTGATCCACGTCGAGCCGGAGGAGTCCGTGCTTGCCCCGGGTGAGAGCGCGGGACCGTTCCGGGCCGGGTGAGGTGGGCCGCGGCGAAGCCGCCGCACAATGCGGACGGGCGGCGACACAAAGTGTCGCCGCAGATGCATGTCAGGCCGCGAAGCGGCCGCAAGTAATTAAGGCCCCGGAAGCAGGTTCACCGCGGCGGCTATCCCTACTGCCCCAACCGTGATGCTGTAGCCGGTGTATCCACCGACGCCAAGCAGCACCACGGCGATCAGACAGACCGCCACGACGACCAGCCAGGAAACTCGCGCCAGCGACACGACCGGTATTTTGGCCGACGTGCCCGACCATGAAGTTGCCACCCATTCTCTCGAGCATTTGATGGAGCTATCACCTGAGATGCGAGGGGGCGCGATCCTCGCCGGCGGCGAGGTGCTCGCAGCCACGACTGACGAGGGCGAATGGGGCGAATCGGCGCTCGCCCTGCTCGTCGCCGCCGACTCCGGCGGAGGCTCGGCCGAGCAGGTCCACGTCGCCACCGAGGCCGGCGAGGTGTTCGCGATCCGCGAGGGCAAGCTGGCCGCGATCGCCGTCACAGAGCGATTCGTGCTCGCGTCGCTGATGGCGTTCGACATGCGGGCCGCGCTGCGCGACCTGGCGGCGGGCGGGGCCGCGAGTGACGGCGGTGCGGCGGGCGCGGGCTAATGCCAAAGCCGCACCGCGTCGTCCTCGATCGAGTCTCCGGCTACGCCGACGAGGCGGCCGCCTTCATGAGGCGCCGGCGCCACGTGCGGCGTCCCTTTGCCCGTGTCTATCGTGCCGACGGCAGCAGCGCCGACCACGCGGCCGAGTCGGAGACCGGAGCGGCGCTGTTCGCCGCCGCCGGGGCCCTGCTCGAGCTGACGGCGACGAAGGCGGAGCGGTGATCGGCGTGTCCTCGCGATGAGCGAGCTGCCGTCCCCCGAGCTCGCCGCGGCGATCGTCGAGCGGGCGCTCGTGCACGGAGGCGAATTCGCCGAGCTGTTCGCCGAGCGCGGGGGCGGCACCAATATGGCAATCGAAGAGAGCCGGGTCGAGGGCGTGACCCTGGGACACGGGGAGGGGGTCGGCGTGCGCGTGGTCAGGGACGGAACCGCATATTTCGCCCACGTCGACGGCATCGCCGAGCCAGACCTGCAGCGAGCCGCGGACGAGGCGGCCGCGGCGCTGCGCGGAGAGCGCACCGAGCCCGTCCCTCTTCGCACCCAGGAGACCGACCGCCAGGAGGTCGAGGTCCCACCGGGCGAGGTCCCCGCGGAGCGAAAGGCGGAGTTGCTGCGCGAGCTCGACAATCGCGCTCGCGCGCAGGGTGAGGAGATCGTCCAGGTACAGGTCTCCTACGGGGAGAGTCGGCGCCAGATCGTGGTCGCCAACTCGATCGGCACCTACGCCACCGACGATCGCACCCGGCTGCGGCTCGCCGCCCGGACTGTCGCCCGCCGCAGCGGCTCCTCGGAGCTCGGCTCCGAGACCCTCGGCGGGCACCGGGGCTTCGAGATCTTCGACGGCGACCCTGGCGATATCGCCGAGCAGGCGGCGAGCCAGGCGCTCACCCTGCTCGATGCTGATCCGGCCCCGGCCGGGACGATGCCGGTCGTCGTCGGCGGTGGCTTTGGCGGCGTTCTCTTTCACGAGATGACCGGCCACGGGTTGGAGGTAGACCACGTCCAGAAGGGGGCAAGCGTCTACGAGGGGCTCCTCGGAGAGGTGGTGGCCGAGCCTCTGCTCAACGCATATGACGACGGACAGCTGCCCGGTGCCTGGGGTACCGACGGGATCGACGACGAGGGGACGCCCGCGCAGAAGACCCAGGTGATCGAGGAGGGCCGCATCACTTCCTTCCTCTACGACCGGCTGCGAGCCCAGCGCGATGGCGCCGAGCTGACCGCCAACGGCAGGCGGGCGAGCTTCCGCGACCTGCCGATCCCGCGGATGACCAACACCTACATCGCGCCCGGGGACGCCGACCCCGAGGCGATGATCTCCGAGGTCAAGAGCGGCTTCTACGCGGTCTCGTTCGCCGGCGGGCAGGTGGAGCCGGCCAGCGGCGACTTCGTCTTCGGAGTCTCCGAGGGCTACCTGATCGAGGACGGAAAGGTGACCAAGCCCTGTCGCGGCGCCACCTTGATCGGCAACTCCCTCGACGCGCTGGCCGCGATCGACGCCGTCGGCTCGGACTTCGACATGAAGAGCGGCACCTGCGGAAAGGCGGGTCAGTGGGTCCCGGTGGGAACCGGCCAGGGGCACGTGCGGATCCGTCAGCTCACGGTTGGCGGGACGGCGGTTTGATGGAGCTCTCCGAAGCGGCCCGGTTGGCGGTCGAGGCGGCGCTCGCCGACGGCGCCGCAGACGCAGAGGCCTACGCGCTGCGGCAGAGCAGTCGCGAGGTTCGCGTCCACGGGGGCGAGGTGGAGAGCCTTTCCGCCGCCACCGAGCGCGGCGTCGGGCTGCGGGGATGGATCGGCGGTCGCGCCGGCCACGCGTTCGGCACCGACCTCTCCGAGCAGGGCTTGCGCGAGCTTGGGGCTCGTGTCGTCACCGCGGCGCGGATCGCCGACGAGGACGAGCACGCGGCTGCGCCGCGCGCCGACGGCGAGTATCCGGCCCTCGACGGCCTCCGCGATCCGGCGATCGCGGATTGGAAGTCCGATCGCATCGTCGATCTGGCACTCGCGGTCGAGCGGGTGGCGACCTCGCACGACCCACGGGTCGAAACGGCCGAGCAGGCCGTCTACGCGGACGGCGACGACGAGGTCGCGATCCGTTCCTCGACCGGGATCGACTGCTCCTATGAGGCGAGCAGTTGCTACGCCTACGTCAGCGCCCTCGCCGCGGACCGAGAATCCCGCGAGCCGGGCCTCGGCTTCGGTGTCGCGCGCTCGCCTTCGGGCCTCGACGCCGACGCGATCGGCGTCGAAGGCGCGGAGCGGGCGGCGGTGATGGTCGGCGCCGAGAAGCCCGCCTCGCGCGCTTGCCCCGTCGTCTTCGATCCCACTGTGGCGGCGAGCTTCGCCGGGCTGATCGGCTCGGGGTTAAGCGCCGACTCGGTGCAGCGCGGGCGATCGCCGTTCGCGAATCTGCTCGGTGAGGAGGTGGCCAGCGAGGTCCTCGTCCTCCACGACGACGGGCTTGAAATCGAGGGGCTCGGCGCCTCGCCGTGCGACGACGAAGGCGCCCCGCGCCAGCGCACGGCGCTGATCGAGGGCGGGCGCCTGCGCACCTTCCTTCACGACGCCTACACGGCGCGCCGCGGCGGAGCCGAGCGCGCCGGCAACGCCCGTCGCAGCGGCTACCGGACGCCGCCCTCGGTGGGCACCTCGAACCTGATCGTGCGGTCGGGGAGCCTCAGCACTGCCGAGCTGCTCGCGATGGCCGGCGATGGCATCTACGTGACCGACGTCGCGGGGCTCCACGCGGGGGTCAACCCGGTCAACGGCACCTTCTCGGTCGGGGCCTCGGGCAGGCTGATCGAGGGCGGGGAGCTCGCCGGCCCGGCCCGCGAGTTCACGATCGCCAGCGACCTGGTTTCGATGCTGCAAGCCGTGCGGGCGGCCGGCTCGGAGGCGCGCTGGGTTCCGTTCGGTGGCATCGTGCGGACACCGCCTTTGCTGATCGCCGAGATGACGATCGGCGGCAGCTGATCGGGTGGCACCGGCTGTTAGATTGCGCGCCACTTCAACTGCCCGAGGAGGATTCGACGTGACCAAAGCTGAGTTCCTGGACCGACTCTCCAATGACGAGCGCCTCGGCAGCAAGAAGGCAGCTGGCGAGGCTGTCGACGCCGTCCTCGACACGATCACCAGCGTGCTGCGAACCGGGGGAGAGGTCAACTTCACCGGATTCGGGAAATTCCACGTCGCCGAGCGGGGCCCCCGGCAGGGCGTCAACCCCCGCACCGGGGAGCGGATCACTATTCCCGGCGGCAAGGTGCCGCGCTTCTCGGCCGGCTCGGCCCTGAAGGCAAATGTCAAAGGCGGTTAGCGGGTGAGTCGGGCCGCGACACAAAGTGTCGCGGCAGAGGCAATGTCAGGCCGCGAAGCGGCCGCAAGAGATGGTCAGGCGGCGGAGCCGCCGCAATTGTGAGCGCGGAGCCGTTCGCCGACCGGCTGGCGGCGCTCGTCGACGAGCGCCGCAGCCAGATCTGTCTCGGCCTCGACCCCGACCCGGCGTCGATGTCCGCTGAGGAGATCGGCGATGCGGATGGGCCAGCCGAGACGGCGGCACAGGCGGTCGTGGCGAGCTGCCGGCGGTTGATCGTCGCGGCGGGGCCGGCGTGCGTCGCGGTGAAGCTTCAGCTCGCCTGTTTCGAGCGCCTCGGCGCCCCGGGCTGGGCCGCTCTGGAGGCGGTGGCCAGCGCCGCCCGCGAGGCCGGCCTGCTGGTGATCGCCGACGGCAAGCGCGGAGACGTGCCGGTGACCGCGTCCGCCTACGCCCAGGCGCTCGTGGGGGAGACACCGACGCCGTGGGGCCCGGTCTCCGGCCTCGGCGCCGACGCTTTCACCGCCAACCCGCTGCTCGGCGCCGACGCCCTCGAGCCGTTGATCGAGGCGGCGGCGACCGCCGGGGCCGGCGTCTTCGCGCTGGTCAGGACGACGAACCCGGGCGCCGGCCGGCTCCAGGACGAGCCGGCGGATTCGCCGCTTCACGAGCGCCTGGCGGCGATCGTCGACGGGGCCGCCGAACGGCTCGCCGGGCGGGGGAGCCTGAGCGGGATGGGCGCCGTGGTCGGCGCCACGGCGCCGGGGCTGATCGGGCGCCTGCGAGAGCTGATGCCCCGCGCGATCTTCCTGATGCCGGGAGTGGGGGCGCAGGGCGGCGAGGCGAAGGACCTCGGGCCGGCGTTCGGGCCCGGGCCGGCGGCGGGCCTGGTCCCCGCTTCGCGATCGATCGCCGGCGATCCCGACCCGGCGGCCGCGGCCGAGCGCCTGCGTTCCGAGGTCTGGGCCGCCTCCGGCGCCTGACACGCGGCGCTACGATCCCGCAGTTCCGACCCGCGCTGCGCAGATGGAGACCCCCCAGCAGAGCTCAAATGCGCGGCTCCTCGCGATTATCGCGTTGGTCGCCGTCTTCGTCGTCCTGATGGTCGTGATCGTGACCTCGCTCGGCGGCGACTCCGGTAGCTCGCGTAAGGGTGCCCGGACGCAGAGCACGGCCAAGGCCCAGAAGCAGTCCTCGCGGAAGACCTACGTCGTCAAGCCGGGAGACACGTTCAGCGCGATCGCTCACAAGGTCGGAATCTCGGTCGAGCGCCTTCAAAAGCTCAATCCGCGCATCGACCAGTTCACCCTCCAGTCCGGGGATCGGGTGAAGCTCCGCTGAGCTCACGGGGGGCCCGGTTGGCGGTCGCGCTGGCGATGCTGGTCGTCCTTGCGCCGCCGGCCGCCGCGGCGGACACCGACCGGCACAAGGGACCGCCGGTGCTCGACGCCAGGTCCTGGTTGCTGATCGACGGCCGCACCGGCGAGACGCTCGCAAGTCACGCGCCGGCGCGCCAGCTGCCGATCGCCAGCACGACGAAGTTGATGACCGCGCATCTGGCGCTGGAGAACCTGCGGCTGCGCAAGCGGGTGAAGATGGCCCCCTACACGGCGATCCCGGGCGAGTCGTTGCTCGGGGTGCCCGCTGGCACGACGATCAGCGTCCGCGACCTCCTCTACTCCCTGATCCTGCAGAGCGCCAACGACTCGGCCCACACCCTTGCGCAGGTCATCGGTGGCACGCAGCGACGCTTCGTGACGGAGATGAATCGCTCGGCGGCGGCGCTGGGACTGGCAGACACCCACTACTCCAACCCGATCGGCCTCGATTCGCCGGGCAACTACTCCAGCGCCCGCGACCTGGCGACGTTGGCCGGGGACCTGCTTTCGAACCGAACCTTCGCGCGAATCGCGAACTCCTCCAGCATCGTGCTGCGCAGCCTCGATTCGCCGCTCACGATCGGCACCCGCAACACGCTGCTGCTGCGGGCGCCTTGGGTGACCGGGGTGAAGACCGGGCACACGCTCGGCGCCCGTTACGTGGAGGTGGGCTCGGCGCGTCGCAAGGGCGTGCAGCTGATCTCCGCCGTCCTGGGGGCGCCGAGCGAGGAACAGCGCGACGACGAGAGCCTCGACCTCCTCGACTTCGGGTTCGCCAAGTACCGAACCCGGCACCCGGTGCGCGCTGGACAGGTGATGGCCAGTCCCTCGATCCACTATTCGGGCGGGGAGCTGCCGCTGCGCGCCGCGCACGCGATCACGGTCGGAGTGCGCCGCGGCCAGCGCCTTCACACTTCGGTCCGCGCACCCGATCGAGTGACCGGCCCGATCCGCAAGGACAAGCGCTTGGGCCGCGTGACGGTGGTCGTGGACGGGCGGGTCGCGGGCGGAGCGGCGCTTCTCGCCTCGCGCTCGATCCCCAAGGCCAGCACCTTCGATCGGCTCCGCAGCCACCTCGTGATCGTGCTCGCGCTACTAGCGGTCGGCGTGTTCGCGATACTGGTTGTCGTGCTCGCGGTGCGCCGCCGAAGACGCGGGCGCCGCATGAGCGAGGAGGAGATGGAAAGCAGTCGCGAGATCAGGCGCCGGGTCCGGGAGCAGCAGCGCAACGGTGACCGGGAGATACGCCGGTGATAATCACCGTGACGCTCAACGCCGCCATCGATCGCACGATGGCGGTTCCCAACTTCCGCCAGGGCAACCGCCACCGCTCGGTTGAGAGCCGCAACGTCGCCGGCGGCAAGGGGATCAACGTCGCCCGTGCGCTTGCGCGGCTCGGCAAGCCTGTGATCGCGACCGGCCTCGCCGGAGGGCCGACCGGCCAGCGGCTGCTCGAGGAGCTCGCCGAAGAGTCGATCCTGCACGACTTCACACCGATCGCCGAGGAGTCGCGGATCAACCTCGCGGTGATCGACCCGACCTCGGGCGAGCAGACCGAGATCAACGAGCGCGGCCCCGAGGTGAGCGCCCAGGAGGTCGACACGTTCCTCGACCGCCTCGACTACCTGGTTCGCGGCGCACGCCTCTGCGTGCTGGCGGGGAGCCTTCCACCCGGAGTCGAGTCGGACCTCTACGCGCGCATAGTTCGAGAGCTGGGCCAGCGCGGGGTCACCGTGGTGCTCGACTCCGACGGCGAGCCCATGCAGGCCGGAGTTCGCGCCGGGCCGGCGGTGATCACACCGAACGTGCTCGAAGCGGAGGAGCTCGTCGGTCACGAGTTCGAAGGACCCGGAGATCTCGCCTCAGGCCTCGCCCAGCTGCTCGAGCTCGGTGCCGGCGAGGTGATCGTGACCCGCTCGGAGGGCTGCGTCGCGGCGGTCGGCGAGCCGGCCGATCGGACCTTCTATGAGGTCAGGACGGAGCCCATGGAGCCGGTCGCGACGGTTGGCTCTGGCGATGCCTTTCTGGCCGGCTACGTGGCGGCGCGCTACGACGGGGCGCCGGCGAACGAATGCCTCGCCCTCGGCGTCGCATGCGGCGCCGAGTCGACCCAGCACTTTGGAGCCGGGTCCGTCGACCCCGAGCAGGTGGAGCGGATCCTCGCCGAGGTCGAAGTGCGGGAGCTGGAGGTTCCGGCGAACGTCTAGGTCGCGGCCCGTCCGCGGCGAGCCGGTTCCGTACAATCAGTTGGGCCTTGCGATTTGGCTTCGGAAAGCCGCAAATAGCCGCCCTTTTGCCCCGCAGCGGCGGGGTTTTTTCGTCCGCGCCCGCGCATAGCCTGGATACTCACCGCCAGCCCTGGAGGCCCTGATGGAGATCGATATTGGTCGAGGGAAAAAGGGTCGGCGCGCCTACGGATTCGACGACATCGCGATCGTCCCGTCGCGCCGGACCCGCGATCCCGATGACATAGACATCACCTGGACGCTCGGCCCGTATCGCTTCGAGCTGCCGTTGATCGCGTCGGCGATGGACGGGGTCGTCAGCCCCGCCACCGCGGCGATGGTCAACCGGCTCGGCGGCCTCGGGGTGTTGAACCTGGAGGGGATCTGGTCGCGCTACGAGGACGCCGACGAGCAGCTGGAGAGGGTCGCCGAGGCCCCTACCCACCTTGCAACCGAGTTGATGCAGGAGATCTACTCGGAGCCAGTCAAGCCCGAGTTGATCGGCCAGCGAATCGCCGAGATCAAGGACAAGGGTGCGGTGGCGTGCGGCTCTCTGACGCCACAACGAGTCCGAGACCACTACGAGCTTGCGATCGAGGCCGGCCTCGACATCCTCGTCATCCAGGGGACGGTGATCTCCGCCGAGCACGTCTCGACCAGCGTCGAGCCGCTGAACCTGAAGGAGTTCATCGCCGAGGTGCCGGTGCCGACGGTGGTCGGCGGCTGCGCTTCCTATTCGACGGGGCTCCACCTGATGCGAACGGGCGCGGTCGGCGTCCTCGTGGGAGTCGGTCCCGGAGCCGCATGCACGACACGGGGCGTGCTCGGCATCGGAGTGCCGCAGGCAACAGCGATCGCCGACGTCGCGGCCGCGCGGTCCCAGCACATGCTGGAGACGGGCGAGTACTGCAACGTGATCGCCGACGGAGGGATGAGGACCGGTGGTGACGTCTCGAAGGCGATCGCCTGCGGGGCGGACGCGGTGATGATCGGATCGCCGCTCGCTCGAGCGAAGGAGGCTCCAGGCCGTGGCTTCCATTGGGGAATGGCGACTTTCCACCCGTCCCTACCGCGTGGAGCTCGGGTCGCCACGACCCAAGACGGGACGATGGAGGAGATCCTTCTCGGCCCGGCCCGAGAGAACGACGGGACCTTCAACCTGATGGGTGCGCTTCGCACCTCGATGGCGACCACCGGCTATGAGGACATCCGGTCCTTCCAGCGGGCCGAGGTGATGGTCGCTCCGGCCCTGCAGAGCGAGGGCAAGGCGCTGCAGCGCGAGCAGTCGGTCGGGATGGGCTCAAACGGTCACGCCGGCGTGACCAAGGGAGTCGTCGTCGCCGATGACTAGGCGGCGCCGTGGCCGCTGACCCCGCCGGGCCCGAGGTCCGGGATCACGTTCCCGAGATCGCGGTCGAGCATGCGGCGGGGGTCGGTGCGCCGACGGCGGCGGAGGTTCCGGCGCACGAAGAGGTTCTCGTCCTCGATTTCGGCGGCCAGTACTCGCAGCTGATCGCGAGGCGGATCCGCGATTGCGGCGTCTTCGCCGAGCTTCTGCCCTACGACACCGATCCGGCGCTGATCCGCGAGCGGCGGCCGAAGGCGCTGGTGCTCTCGGGCGGCCCGGCCTCCGTCTACGAGCCGGGTGCGCCGGAATTCCCCACCGAATTACTCGAGTTGGGGGCCCCGGTGCTCGGCATCTGTTACGGGATGCAGGCGATGGTGAGGGCGCTCGGCGGTCGGGTCGAGGCGGCGGAGGCGGGCGAGTTCGGCCGCACCGATCTGGCGCTCGTCGACGGGGGCGGCCAGCTGCTCTCCGGGCTGCCGGCCGAGCAGCATTGCTGGATGAGCCACCGCGACGCCGTCTTCGAGCCGCCCCCCGGCTTCACCGCCCTCGCCGCCAGCCCGGGCTCGCCGGTCGCCGCCTGCGAGAGCCCAGAGCGCGGGCTTTACGGGATCCAGTTCCACCCGGAGGTCGTCCACACCCCATACGGGACCGACATCCTCGACCGCTTCCTGCGCCAGATCGCGGGCTGCGAGGAGCAGTGGTCGCCGGCCTCGGTGATCGCCGAGCAGATCGCGGCTATCAAAGCCCAGGTCGGCGACGGTCGCGTGATCTGCGGACTATCCGGCGGTGTCGACTCGTCGACCGCGGCGCTGCTCGTCCACCGCGCCGTCGGCGAGAAGCTGACCTGCGTCTTCGTCGACCACGGCCTGATGCGCCTCAACGAGGCCGAGCAGGTGGTCGAGGCTTTCAGTGGCTTCGGGATCCCGCTCGTGCACGTCGATGCCGAGGAGCGATTCCTCGAGCGGCTCGCCGGCGTCACCGATCCCGAGCAGAAGCGCAAGATCATCGGCGAGGAGTTCATCCGCGTCTTCGAGCGCGAGGCGGTGAAGTTGGACGACGCCGCCTATCTGGTCCAGGGAACCCTCTACTCGGATGTGATCGAGTCGGGCGGAGGGACCGGGGCCGACACGATCAAGTCGCACCACAACGTCGGCGGGCTTCCCGACGACCTCGACCTGGAGCTTGTCGAGCCGCTGCGGATGCTGTTCAAGGACGAGGTGCGAGCCGTCGCCGCCGAGCTCGGGCTGCCCGACCGCATGGTCTGGCGTCAGCCCTTCCCCGGGCCGGGACTGGCGATCCGCATCGTCGGCGGCGAGGTAAACCGCGAACGGCTAGACATCCTGCGCGCCGCCGACGCGATCCTCCAGGAGGAGGTGCGGGCCGCCGGCCTGTACCGGGAGCTCTGGCAGTCGTTCTGCGTGCTGCCGGTCGTGCGATCCGTCGGCGTGCAGGGCGACGGCCGCACGTACGCATATCCGATCGTGATCCGCGCCGTCACCTCCGACGACGCGATGACCGCCGATTGGGCGCGGCTGCCCTACGACCTTCTCGAGCGGGTCTCGAGCCGGATCATCAACGAGGTCCCGCACGTCAATCGCGTAGCGCTCGACGTCTCATCGAAACCGCCCGCGACGATCGAGTGGGAGTAGGCGGGAGGGCGATGTTCGTCCAGTCGCTCAGCGATGCGCCCACGAACGAACGCGGCGACGGTCAGGTCTCCTACCTGACCTTGGCACCGGGGCAGCACGGTTCCTCGAACCTCGCGGTCACCTGGGTCGAGTGTGCTCCCGGCAGCCAGCAATCGCTGCACGCCCACCAGGACTCCGAGCAGGTCTACGTGATCGTCCGCGGCGAGGGGAGGATGCTGGTCGACGAAGAGGAGCAGGTCGTGGGCCCAGGCGACACGATCTTCATTGCGCCGCGATCGCGGCACGCGATCCGCAACGAGGGAGACGTCGAGTTGATCTACGCCTCGGCCGCCTCACCGCCTTTCGCGATGCCGACGGGCGACTTTGCCTATCGGCCGCGAGGCGATGACGGGCCGCAGCCAGGATCGCCCAGCGCGAATGGCTAACTTCTTCACATGGAATCGCAGGCAGCGCCCGTTGCCGCGACTCAGCCAGCGCCCCTAGCGACGACGCAAGGCCCCCGGCCGGCACGCTCGGTGCCGATCTGGCAGGTCAGCCTTGCCTTCTGGCTGCTCTTCCTGGCGATTTTGGGCGCGCACGCGCTGAAGCTCGGCAACGTCGCCCAGCTGACGTCCTTCGGGTTGATCTTCGCCTCGATCGTGATCGAGGCGCTGCCGTTCATCCTCCTCGGCGCCCTGGTCTCGGCCGCGGTCGCCGTCTTCGTGCCCGATCGGGTCTTCGCCCGGGTGGGCAGCCTGCCGCGCCGCCTCCAGCTTCCGGGCGCGACGCTTGCCGGCTTTGCCTTCCCGGTCTGCGAGTGCGGCTCGGTGCCGATCGGCCGGCGCTTGATCGCCCGCGGGATGCATCCCTCGGCGGGGCTGGGGTTCATGTTCTCCGCCCCGATTCTCAACCCGATCGTCCTGATCTCGACCTGGGTCGCGTTCGGCGGCGGCACGCGCGGCGCCGAGATGGTCGCCGGCCGGGCGACCCTGGGCTTCATCGTCGCGATGGCCGCGGGCTTCGTGATCGCGGGTCGGGGCACACCGCTGCTGCGCCGCGACGCACGAGCCGACGGGGGCGAGCAATGGGCCGACGGACATGAGCACCAGGACGTCGCCGAGGACCGCGGCGGCGCCTTCGTCGGGCATCTGATCGGCGACCTGCTGTTCATGAGCCGCTTCTTGATGCTCGGTGCAGCCGCCTCGGCGCTGATGCAGACCTTCGTCCCCCAGGACATCCTCTCCGGGGTCGCGGGGGCCGCCGTGCTCGGGGTCCTGGCGCTGATGGCATTCGCGTTCATGCTGGCGCTCTGCTCGGAGGCCGACGCCTTCGTCGCCACCTCGTTCACCGCCTTCCCGCTCAGCGCCCAGCTCGGCTTTCTGGTCTTCGGGCCGATCCTCGACGCGAAGCTTGCGGCGATCTACGGCGCCACCTTCCGTCCCCCGTTCATGCGTCGACTGCTGGTCGTCGCCGTTCCCCTGGTTCTCGTAGGCGCGCTGCTGTTCGGAGCCATCGTCAAATGAGCCTCAGCGTCCGCAACATCCGCCTCTTCGTGCTCTCGCTCTGGGCCGCGTTCCTGGGCTGGCTGTGGTTGAGCGGAGAGGTGCTGCGCTACCTCGGCCCGCGCACTTCCTGGGTGGTCACCTTCGGCGCGGTCACCCTCGCGCTGGTCACGTTCGCCTACGCTCGCTCGAGCGCCGCCGCCTCCGACGCGGTCCGCGGTATCTCCCGGCGCGAGGCCGCCGGGCTGCTCGCGATGCTGACCCCGATCGTGCTGGCGGTGCTGCTGTCGGGCTCCTCGCTGGGCGCGCTTGCGGCTTCGAAGAAGCTCACGGCCCGCGGCGTCGATCTCGCCAGCCTCGCCGAGTCCCTGTCGAAGGGCGCCGCGGACATCGACTTCCTTCAGATAAAGGCGGCGGGAGACGACCCTCAGGAGGGCGAAACGCTAGGCCTCAGCCCGGGGCGCCAGGTGAACCTGACCGGTTTCGTGATGAAGGCCGGGAACTCGCCGAAGGCTCCGTTCACCCTGGGGCGCTTCTACATCACCTGTTGCATCGCCGATGCGATCCCGATCGGGGTTACGGTGGATCCGACCCTGGCCGACGGGGGCTTTCCCACGAACACCTGGCTCGACGTCACCGGTGCGCTCGACAGGAAGGGCAAGGGGTACGTCGTCGACGCGGAGCGGATCGAGAAGATCCCCGAGCCCAGCAACCCATACCTGGCGTTTCGCTAGTCGCTAGCCGGAGCCGCTGATCAGGGTCGCCGATGCGATCAATGCCGCGGCGACCAGGCCGATCGTGATCCGGCGCATCCGCGCCGGGCTCAGCCATTCGTAGCGGCGCGTGTGCAGCCAGGAGCGAATCCCGCTGGCTGCGGCCGTCGAGGTCATCGCGGTCATCATGCATTGCACGCACATCGCGGCCTGAGGGTACTCCGACGGTCGGCCTTTGTCAGCTCGAGCAGCGCTGGCAACGGCCGCGCAGGGTGACGTCGTGGTCCGAGACGTCGAAGCTGGCGTTGCGGGACACCCGCGCGATGGCCCGCTCCAGGTCTGCGTCTTCGAACGGAACCACGGCGCCGCAGCTCTCGCAGACCAGGTGGTGATGGTGTTGACCGGTTGGGCCCGAACGCTCGTAGCTCGCGGTGCCGGTTCCCATCTCGAGGCGTTGCACGAGGCTCAGGCCCTCGAGCTGCTCCAGTGTCCGGTAAACGCTCGCCCGGCCGACAGCGTGGTCGCGCGCCGCCAGCCTCTCCTCGATCTCGAGTGCGCTGAGGGCGCAGTCCTGCTCTCCGAGCAGGTCGACCACCGCCCGCCGCGCTCCGCCTTCGCGAAACCCTGCCTCCTGGAGCGTCGCAAGCGCATGCTCGACCCAGTCCTGGTGGCCGGGCTCTCCCATGAGTTCGATCGTAGCGGCGCCCCGCTTCGCGCTCACAGGCCTTGATGTTCGCGCTCGGCCCAAATCAAGCTCCCTTCTTGAGCCTCGCGCTCACAGCGGCACCTCTGCCGATCGCCCCGAAACCGCGCTGGCGATTGCCGCGAGCAGGAAGACAACGACAAGAGCGGCGGCGACCGATGCGCCTGCGGCGGTGCCCGCGTAGTAGGAGAGGTAGAGGCCGATCGCTCCGCCCAGGATCGCGACCGCTGCCGCGACCCCCATCATCGGCAGCAGCCTGCTGCAGAGCAGACGGGCGGTGGCCGCGGGGCCGACGAGCACCGCGACGACGAGCAGGTTGCCGAGGCCCTGGACACCGATCAGCACCGCGAGCGCGATCAATACGAGCAGCGCGGTCTCCGCCAGCGCCGGGCTCGCCCCGAGCGCCCGCGCCCCCGCACGGTCGAAGCCGACCGCGAGCAGCTGTCCGTGCAGGAGCCGAAGCGCGCCCAGCGCGGCGACGGCGGCGAGCGCGGCGAGCAGCAGATCCGTGTTCGAAACGCCGAGGATGTCGCCGAACAGCAGGTCCTGAATCCCCGGGGGAGAGGAGGGCGAGAGGGCGAGCAGCGCCCCGAGCCCGAACATCGTCGTGACGACGATCGCCACCGCGGTGTCGTTGGCGATCGCCGGCACCCGCGCGACAAGCGCGATCGCCAGCGCCGCGACCAGGACGCCGACTGCCCCCCCGAGCAGCAGCGGCGCTCCGGCGAGCGTCGCCACCACCAACCCCGGGAGCAGTGAGTGCGAAAGCGACTCCGAGCTGTAGGAGAGCCCGTAGAGGACGATCCAGCAGCCGACCGCCCCGCTCGTGATCCCCACCAAGCAGACCTCGAGCAGCGCTCGCCGTGTGATCGGGTCATTGATGGGCCCGGTCAGCGTCCCCCACAGCAAGGCGACGATAGAGACCGGCTCAGCCATGTTCATGGTGGTCGTGATGGTGGGGAGGCAGGATCCCGCGGCCGCCGTCACCGGGGACCTCGACGATCGCGCCGCGGTAGGTGGCCTCGAGGACCTCGAGGTCGAGGACCCGGTCGGGCTCGCCGAAGGCGATCTGGCGCCGATTCAGGCACAGCACGAGGTCGAACCGGCGCGCCTGCTCGAGGTCGTGGGTGGCCACGATCACGCCCCTGCCGTCGGCGGCGAGCTCGGCGATCAGTTCCTCGAGGCGCGAGGCGCTGTCGCTGTCGAGGCCGCTGAACGGCTCGTCGAGGAGCAGAAGCCCCGCCTCCTGGACCAGCCCACGGGCGACCAGGACCCGCTGCCGCTGGCCGCCCGAGAGCTCGCCGAACGTGGTGGCGGCAAGCTCGCGCAGGCCGACCGCGCCGAGGGCGTCGAGCGCCTTGCGGCGCTCCGAGCGGCCGGGTCGCCGCCACCAGGGCAGGTGGGAGAGCGATCCCATCAACGCGACGTCGAGCGCCGAGACGGGATAGTCGAGACGCGAGCGCTCGGTCTGTGGGACCACGCCGCAACGCGCGTTTACCCGTAGCGAGCCCCGTAACGGCGCCAGCTCTCCGAGCATCGCTCGCAGGAGCGTGGTCTTGCCACCGCCGTTGGGGCCCAGCAGACCGACCCGTTGCCCAGGAGCAATCCGAAAGTGGACCTCCTCAATCGCCGCCCTGCCGCCGTATCCGGCGGCGAAGCCGACCGCCTCCGCGAACACGGTGTCCGTGCTCGGCGCTGCCGTCATCGTGCTCTCGGCCCCCAGGGCGTGCTGAGGCGAAGTCAACCGATCCCCGCGATCCGGCAGCCGCTCTTTCCGCCGGTGAAGCCGCGCGTCATCGCGTCCGCGTTGGCCTGCTCCATCTGCAGGTAGGTGGCGCCGCTGGAATCGGACGGTCCGAGGGTGTCGCCATAAAGGGTGTAGTCGGCCGATGCTCCGGTCTGCGAGGCGATCGCCTTCGCGAGCTTCGGGTTGATCGAGCTCTCGGGGAAGATCGCTTTCACGCCCTGCTGGTCGATCAGCTTGGTGAGGTCGGAGACGTCCTTGGCCGACGGTTGTGCCTGGGTGGTCTGCGAGGGGATGACGGCGCCGACGACCGTGATCCTGTACCGCTTCGCGAAGTAGCCGAAGGCGTCGTGGTCGGTGACCAGCTTGCGATCGGCGGTGGGAATCTGGCTCATGCA
This sequence comes from uncultured Solirubrobacterales bacterium, assembly GCA_963740555.1. Taxonomy (GTDB): domain Bacteria; phylum Actinomycetota; class Thermoleophilia; order Solirubrobacterales; family 70-9; genus Mayfieldus. The sequence continues at coordinate 88,117 of CAVUES010000003.1, read as the reverse complement.
GCGCTGGATTCCGCCGTCGAGCGCCCGCAACTTGGCCAGGTACGCGTCCGTGTTGCGGCGAAAGACGTTTCGGTCCTTGGGGTCGGCGGCGGAGAGCTGCCGCTCGATCTCGGTCACCGCCGCCTCGGCGTTGCGCGGGTCGTGCCACCAATGCGGGTCGTACTTCGACGCCTCCGGGCCGCTCGATTCCCCCGGGACGCGGATCGGCACGCCGGCGCCGAGATCGACGACCCTGGCGCCGCTGCCGCTCTCGGAAACCACGTCGCCGATCCAGCGGTCGAGGTTGTCGCCGTTGGTGAACACGAGCTTCGCGTCGGCGGCGTTGGTGACGTCGCTGGGACGAGGCTCGTATTCGTGCGGGTCGGTGTTCGGATGCAGGATCTGATCGACGTCGACCGAGTTGCCCCCGACCGTCCGGGCCCAATCGCCGATCTGGGTCGTCGTCGCGACCACCTTGAGGCCTCCGTTGCCGCCTCCGCCTCCGCATCCGCCGAGCAGCGCGACCGCCGCGATGGCTGCCACCGCGAGCCCGAGGCCGCGCGGCGCAAGCCAGCGGGACAGCGCCGCGACCGCGAAGACGCCGCCGGAGAGGGTGGCGATCGTCGCCCCCGGCGGGGCGTTTGTCTTCACCGAAAGCCAGAGCCCCACCGTCCCCTCGATGGCGGCGAGCAGGACGCTGGCGATCTGCCAGCGGGTCAGGCGAGCCGTCCAGAGCCGTGCGGTCGCCGCGGGGACGACGAAAAGCGCCGTCACCAGCAGCGCACCGACCGCCGAGAGCGCCGCCGTGCTCGCGAGGGCGATCAGGCCGAGGAGCGTGATCTCGAGATAGCGCGATCCGGCGCCGACGCTCTTCGCGACCATCGGATCGAAGCCGGCCGCCAGCCAGCGTGGGCCGAGCAGCAGCATCGCGATCGCCGAGGAGCCCGCGGCCACCGCGGCCAGAGCCACGTCTCGGCCGTCGATCAGAAGCAGGCTGCCGAAGAGCAGGCTGTCGATCTCCGAGCCGGAGCGGAAGACGTCGCTCGCCAGGATCACCCCCGCGGCCAGGCAGCCGACCAGCACCAGCGCGGTGAGGCTGTCGTAGCCGAGTCGGCGGCGGGGGAGCGTCGCGGTGCCGGCGCTGAAGAACACGGCGGCGCCAAAGGCGCCCAGCGGCGCCGCGAAGCCGAGCCCGTCGGCGAGGACCAGGCCGGGGAAGGCGGCGGTCCCGACTGCGTGGGAGAAGAAGGCCAGGCCGCGCAGCACGATCAGGCTGCCAAGCAGCCCGGCGGGGATCGCGAGGATCAGGATCTCGATTAGCCCGCGCTGGACGAACGGGAGCTGGAAGGGCTCGAGCACGCCGGCAGCCTAACAGGAATGAGAACCATTCTCATGTAGTTGTGGAATTGTCCGGCACGGCCCTGGCGCGTCAGGCGAGCCTGGCCAGGACGAGCCTGAGTGGCGAAGCGAGCGCACTCAGAGCGTGCGTGAGCAAGACGCGAAGGCGAGGACGCCGCCAGGAGAAGCCTGACGTGTCAGGAGTACTTGTCCCAGGCTTTCAGCAGGGGGAGTGGGTCATAGGGCTGGCCGCCCTCGTACCAGCCGGGCGCGCTCCAGACCTCGAAATGCAGGTGGCAGCCGACCGCGTCGCCGGTCTGCCCGACGTTGCCGATCCACTGCCCGGTGGCGACCTTGTCGCCGGTCTGCAGAGGCGACGGGGAGATCAGGTGCGCGTACATGTTGTCTTCCTGCGAGCCCTTCTGGTCGATCACGATGTAGTTGCCCGCCGCGCCCTGGTAGCCCGCGTACTGGACGGTGCCGCCGCGCGCCGCGACAAGCCGCGTTCCGCAGGCGGCCATGACGTCCTGGCCCTGGTGGGTGTGGCCGGCGCGCTGGGCGCCGAAGGCGTTCTCAGGCCCGCCGAAGCTGTGCGGCCCGCGGACGGGGAAGATGAAGGCGAAGACAGCGACGCCGAGGTTCGGGGCGTCGGAGGCGGTGGCCCGCCCGAGAGGCTGCCCGTCCAGGGCTGAGAGCCGGAACGAGTACCAGCCGTCGGCCACCGGCTGGCCGTCGAAGCCGGTTCCGTTCCAGGCGAGGCTCTGGGTAGTGTTGGGTGCGACGCTGGCTGGGGGGAAGCTCTGCACGACCTGGCCCGCGGAGGTGACGACGTCGACGCGCAGGCCGTCGGTCGGCTGGCTGCCGCCGACCAGATATTCGAGGGTGGCGCTGCGGGTGCCGTAGAAGACCTTGTTGGGGGAGACCTGCGCATCGAGCAGATGCGGGGGCCCGCTTGAGCGAAGCCCGCTCTTCGGCCGGATCAACAGCGGCTCGGAGTCCGGCTCGGACTTCTGGCCGTAGGCGTCCCTGACTCGCAGCGGGCCGCTGTGGACACCGCCCGGCACCAGCGCCTGGGCGCTGGTGTTGGTCGTCGTCGTGACCCGAGCCAGCACCCGCTTGTGGCGGTTTCGGGCCCGGAAGCTGATCGACCTCACTGCCGCCATGTTGGTCCCGCTCACCTGGACCGTGGAGCCGACCACCGCCTTGCGCAGTCCGATGCAGTTGGTGAGGCAGATCGTGTTGCGAAGCTTCGGCGTGCCGGGGGCACCTACGCTGCCGGCCCCGCTGCCGCCCGCCGAGGCGCTGGCGATGCCGGTCCCGGTGGCGAGGAGCACCACGATCGCGGCCGCTGCGACGCGGGCCGCCGTCCTTTTGCGGTGCTGCCTGTCGGGGGGACTCGCCAAGTGTCCTCTCTTTCTGCGGCCTGCGGAGTTAGCTGACGGGCTCGCGCTGAAAGAGCTGCGCTACGGTCCTTCGACCGATTCGCCCCAGAGGCCTGCAAAGACCTCATTGGTTCCTCCGTTCCCAACCGACAAGGTCGGCCGAGACTCGGCTATTCGGTGCGGCAGTATATGAGAGCCGCAGGAGGGAGAAGACGGTTCCGCGGCTCGCGCGCCTGCGCCGTGGGGATCGGGCCACTATCATCCTCACGCCGCGTCGGGCAACCATCCGCCGCGGCTTTTCAGCGATGAAGACCTATGTAGCGACACCGACCGAGCGCCAGCGAGACTGGTACATGGTCGACGCCGATGGCAAGACCCTGGGCCGCCTGGCGACCGGAATCGCCGACGCTCTGCGCGGCAAGCTCAAGCCCGAGTACACGCCTCATATCGACACCGGCGACTTCGTGATCGTGGTCAATGCCGAGAAGATCCACGTCACCGGCGACAAGCTGGCCCAGAAGCGCTACTGGCGCCACAGCGGCTACCCGGGCGGGATCAAGTCGCGCACCCTGGGTGAGATGCTCGAGCGGCGCCCTGAAGAGGTGATCCGCAAAGCGGTGAAGGGGATGCTTCCCCGAAACCGGCTCGCCCGCCGGCAGATCACGAAGCTCAAGGTCTACGCCGGGCCCGAGCATCCGCATCAAGCGCAGCAGCCCCAGCCACTGGAGATCGGCGACTGATGGCCGACGAACCGCAGCAGGACGACAACCAGCAGCCCGACGAAGAGCAGCCGCAGGACGAGCAGGCGCCTGAGGTCGACGCCCCTTCGGACGACGCCCCCGACGGGGAAGCCGAAGCCGAAGCCCCGGCCGAGGATCCCGGAGACTCCGACCAGGACGACGACGCGGCGGAGCGCGCGGAGGACGCCGCCGTCGAGGCCCCGGAGCAGCCCGAACAGGAGACTCCCAGCGAGGAGACCGCCAAGGCGAGCAAGGACCTTCCCCCCGGCGCCGAGCTCGACCCGATCGCGCTCGAGCCCGAGCGCGAGCTCAGCGCCGAGGAGCGGGCGCGCCTCGAGGCCGAGGCCGAGGAGAAGGCCCGCCTGGAGGCCGAAGCGACCGCCGAGGCGCCCGAGGAGCAGTCCGGTGCCGAGCCGCGCACCCTGGCACAGCTGGCCGGGGACGCGCGCTATGCGGCCACGGGCAAGCGCAAGCGCTCGATCGCGCGGGTGATCATCACCCCCGGCGAAGGCAAGTTTGAGATCAACAAGCGGCCGCTTCAGGAGTACTTCCCGCGGCCGCTTCACCAGTCGACGGCACTGCTGCCGCTGAGTGTGACCGGGTACGAGGGCACTGTCGACGTGCGCGTCAACGTGCAGGGCGGAGGAATCGGGGGTCAGGCCGGCGCGATTCGGCACGGCATCGCAAAGGCGCTGACCGAGATCGATCCCGAGCTGCGCAAGGAGCTGAAGCGGCGCGGCTTTCTGACCCGGGACGCTCGGGTCAAGGAGCGTCGTAAAGCCGGCCTCAAGAAGGCTCGAAAGCGTCCTCAGTTCTCGAAGCGCTGAGCGGGCTGCAAACCGTCGTCTGGCGGTGTCCTCGGTCGGCCGGCTCGCTCACTTAGGTCTCAACTAAGCTCGCTTCGCCGGCCTTCCTGCGTCCTGGCCAGACTCGGTTTTCGCCCGCTTAGCCTTGTCATCACAACCGTTTCTTGAGGACTTGACCAGCCAGTCGACAAACCAACGCAAGCTCTTCGGCACCGACGGGGTCCGGGGCGAGGCCGGCACCTTCGTCACCGCCGAGCTGGCTACCGCACTCGGGCGCGCCGCGACCCTGACCAGCGAAGCGGCGCGTCCCCAGGTCCTGATCGTGCGCGACACCCGCGAGTCCGGCCCGATGCTGGAGGCCGCACTGGCGGCGGGAGTGGCGGCGGCGGGAGGCGACGCGCTGCTCGCGGGAGTGCTTCCGACCCCCGCGGCGTCCGTCCTCGTGCGTCGGCACGGCCTCGATCTGGGTGCTGTCGTTTCCGCCTCACACAACCCGTTCGGCGACAACGGAATCAAGTTCTTCTCCCCCCTGGGAGCGAAGCTCGACGACGCCGCCGAGGCTGAGATCGAGTCCCTGATCGACGAATCGCCAGTCGCCGGGGACGCCGGCCGGGTGCGCGAGCTGCACGGCGCGCTGGACGACTACCTGCGCGAGCTGAGCCGTGCTTTCCCGCTCGACCTCAGCGGGCTCACCATCGCCCTCGACTGCGCCAACGGCGCCACCCATCGCGCCGCGCCGGCGATCTTCGAGCGGCTCGGCGCCCGCGTCGAGGCGATCGCCGCCGAGCCCGATGGCCGCAACATCAACGCCGGCTGCGGCTCGACCCACATCGACAACCTGGTCGCCGGGGTCGAGGACTCCGGCGCCGACCTTGGCTTTGCCTTCGACGGCGACGGCGATCGCGTCCTCGCCGTCGACCGGGGCGGGGCGGTGCGCGACGGCGACGACCTGATCGCCCTTGCCGCGACGGACAGAAAACGGCGTCACGCCCTCGAAGGCGGCGTGGTGGTGACCGTGATGACCAACTATGGCTTTCACCAGGCGATGGAGGCGGCGGGAATCGAGGTCGCGACGACCAAGGTCGGGGACCGCTACGTGCTCGAGGAGCTGCAGCGGCGCGGGTGGGGTCTCGGTGGAGAGCAGTCGGGCCATCTGATCTCGATGGACTACGCGCCGACCGGGGACGGGATCGCCGCCTCGCTTCTGTCCCTGCGGGCCCTGGACGGAGCCGACCTCGCCGCGACCAAGCCGTTCGAGAAGCTGCCGCAGCGGCTCGATAACGTCGAGGTCGCCGATCGCGAAGCGATCGAGGGCGCGGCGGCCGTCTGGGAGGCCGTCGATCGCGAGGACGCGGCGCTTCAGGGACGCGGTCGCGTGCTCGTGCGTGCATCGGGCACCGAGCCCCTGGTGAGGGTGATGGTCGAGGCCCCCAGCGACGCCGAGTGTGAGCAGGTCTGCGCGCGGCTGGTCGGGGTCGTCCGGCACGAATTGGCCTGACGTTCGAGTTTTCTCTCCTAATTTGCCTCTTCTAATCGCGGGGGCCGGCGTCTACCCTTTCTGGACCTGATGTGCGGAATCGTGGGATACGTGGGCGGCCGCCCCTGCCAGGACCTCCTGGTCGCCGGGCTGGAGAAGCTCGAGTACCGCGGCTATGACTCGGCCGGGATCTCGCTGATCTCCGACGGCCACATCGACAGCGTGCGCGCGGTCGGCAACCTCGCCAACCTTCGCGCCGCCGTGGATGAGCGCATCGCGCGGCAGAACGGCGACGCTGCGGTAGCCGTTGCGGCCCCGCCGGCGACGACCGGTGTCGCCCACACGCGCTGGGCAACTCACGGCCGCGTCACCGAGGAGAACGCGCATCCGCACGGCGACTGCAGCGACCGCATCCACATCGTCCTCAACGGCATCGTCGAGAACCATGCCGAGCTGCGGCGCCAGCTCGCCGATGAGGGCCACACATTCAGCTCCGAGACCGACGCCGAGATCGTCGCCCATCTGATCGAGCGCCACTACGACGGCGATCTGACCGCCGCGGTCCGCGCCGCCTTCGCCGACCTCCGCGGCCACTACGCGTTCGTCGCCATGCACGTCGAGCAGCCCGGCGTCCTGGTCGGCGCCCGCAAGGAGTGCCCGCTGATCGCCGGCATCGGCGACGGGGAGACGTTCCTCGCGTCCGCGATCCCGGCTTTCCTGAGCCAGACGCGCAAGGTGATGCAGATCGAGAACGACGAGCTGGTGACCGTCGACGACTCGGGCGCGACGATCACCGACGCCGAGGGCAATCCGGTCGAGCGCGGCGTCGACGAGATCACCTGGGACGAGGACGCGGCGGAGAAGGACGGCTACGAGACCTTCATGCTGAAGGAGATCCACGAGCAGGCCGACGCCGTCGCAGAGACGATCACCGACCGCCTGCCGACCGAGGCTGGCGTCGACCTCTCCGAAGTCGACCTCGACGACGAGTACCTGCGCAACGTGAAGCGAATCGTGATCGTCGCCTGCGGGACCTCCTACCACGCCGGGCTGGTCGGCCGCTACGCGATCGAGCAGTGGGCCCGGGTCCCGGTCGAGATGGACATCGCCTCGGAGTACCGCTATCGGAATCCGGTCGTCGGGTCCGACGACCTCGTCATCGGCATCACCCAGTCCGGTGAAACCCGAGACACCCTCGCCGCAATGCGCCTGGCGCGGGGAGAGGGGGCCAAGGTATTGGCGGTCACCAACGAAATGGGCAGCCAGGCGACCCGCGACGCCGACGCGGTCCTCTACACCCGGGCCGGGCTCGAGATCGGGGTGGCCGCGACGAAGACCTTCGTCGCCCAGGTTGCGGCGATGTACCTGCTCGGGCTGCGGCTCGCCGAGCTGCGCGGAACTCTGGACCCGGCCGAGCTGGCCCGGCTGGTCGCCGAGCTGAAGGGGATCCCGTCGGCGATCGAGCGCACGGTCGATGCGGTCGACGAGCAGGTGCGGGAGATCGCGCGCGTCCATGCCAAGAACCGCTTCTTTCTCTACCTCGGCCGCCACATCGGGCTCCCGGTCTGCCTCGAGGGGGCGCTGAAGATGAAGGAGATCTCCTACATCCCCACCGACGCCTACGCGGCCGGGGAGATGAAGCACGGCCCGATCGCCCTGCTCGACGAGTCGACGACGGTCGTCTGCGTGGCGACCGACAGCCCGATCCTCGAGAAGGTGCTCTCCAACGTCGCCGAGGTGCGGGCGCGGGGCGCCGACGTGATCGCGATCGCCACCGAGGGCGACGATCAGGTCGCAGACGTCACCGACCAGACCGTCTACGTCGCGGCCTCGGACTGGATCCTGCAGCCGATCCTTGCCGTGCTGCCGCTGCAGCTGCTCGCCTACCACGTTGCCCGCGCCAACGGTTTGAACGTCGACCAGCCGCGCAATCTGGCCAAGACGGTCACGGTCGAGTAGCGGCTGAGCCAGTCGTTACGATGCCGCGCTCATGCTGATCCGCGCTCGAGTCCTCCTCCTTGCGCTCGCGGCCGCCGCCGCGCTTGCGATTTCCGCTTGCGGCGGTGGCGGCGGCGTCAGCAGCGACGATCCCGCCTCGCTGGCGCCGGCGAGCGCGCCGATCTACGTCCAGGCGACGCTTCGCCCAAAGGGCTCCGTGAAGACCAACGTCGAGTCGCTCGCCTCGACGGTCAGCGGAGTCGCCGATCCGACCACCAAGTTGATCTCCTACATCGACAGCGCGCTCAATGACAAACCGCCGCTGAGCGGCAAGCGCCTCAGCTTCGCCAAGGACATCGAGCCGTGGCTGGGCGAGCGAGCCGGCGTCTTCGTCAATGGGCTCGGAGGGAACCCCCCGGCCGCTGGGATCGTGCAGACGACCGACGTCGCCGCGACGCAAGAAGTTCATCCAGGACAGCAGGCAGAAGGGCGACACCGACCGCAGCTACAAGGGCGTCGACTACCTGCTCGACAACGACGGCAGCACCGCGGCCGGCGTCGTCGACGACTTCCTCGTCGTCGGAAACGAGAACGCGTTCAAGTCCGCGGTCGACGTTTCCAAGGGGGCCGACTCCCTGGGCGACCAGAGCGACTTCACCGACACCCTCGACAAGGCGCCCTCGGGAAGCCTCGCAGACCTCTACGTGAGCCTGCAGGGCGTCTCGAATGCCGTCCGGTCCAACGACCCGCAGAACGCCAAGGTGCTATCGGCGTCGTTGGGCGATACGTCCGGCAAGACAGTGCTGGCGAGCCTCGTGCCGTCGCAAGGATTCGGCCGAGCTGGACCTGGCAACCAACGCGAACCAGAGCTTCCAGCTCGCCGACGTCTCGAAGCTGATCGAGACCTTCCCCGCCGACTCCTTCGTCGCGTTTGGCACTCCCGACCTGGGGTCGACGATCTCGAAGACGATCGACCAGCTCGCGGCGTCAGGGGTCCTCAACAAGGCGACGATCGACCAGCAGCTCTCGGCATCGGGGTTGAGCCTCGATGACATCACAAGCGCACTCGGGGACCTCGGCGTCTTCGCCGAGGGAACCGACAAGGCGAGCCTTCAGGGGGCCGGTGTGATCACCGGCCACAGCTCCTCGAAGGTCAAGGACCTGATCTCGACGATCGGCAGCCTCGCCGCCGCTTCCGGCCAACCTGGCGTCACCAACGCTCAGGTAGGCAACGGGTTCCGGGTCGTCGATCCGCAGCAGCTCGGCCGCCAGGCCCTCACGGTCACCTCGGTCGGCGACAAGCTCGTGGTCGGGTACGGCGACAAGGCCACCGAGCAGGCGGCGTCCGGCGGCGGCCCGACCCTCGCCGACGACCCCGCCTACAAGCAGGCGCTATCGGCAATCGGCAGCGAACTCTCCGGATACGTCTCGCTGACGAAGGTGTTCCAGCTCTCCGACGCGCTCGGCGCGATCGCTGACCCCGGCTACAAGCAGGCCAGGCCCTACCTGAACAAGCTCAGCTACGCCGCGATCGGCAGCAGCAAGAGCGGCGACTGGCAGACGACCAAGGCCATCGTCGGCGTCCACGGCTGAGCGAAGTCGCTCAAGGCGGGCGCCTCCGGCGGGTTAACCTCGCCCCATGATCGACTCCTGGCTCGAGCCGCTCTACGACGCCGAGGGCATGCGCGCGATCGACCGCTGGGCGATCGAGGACCAGGGCGTCCCCTCGCTGGAGCTGATGGAGGCGGCGGGAGGGGCCGTGGCTCGCGCGGTGGCGTCCCTGGCGCCTCAGGGCTCGGTACGTGTCGTCTGCGGGAAGGGCAACAACGGCGGCGACGGGCTGGTCGCGGCTCGCCGGCTCGCCGAGACCGGCTTCGAGGTCGAGGCGCTGTTGCTGGCGCCGGCCGCCGATCTTTCGGAGGACTCCGCCGCCAACCTGGCGCGAGTCCCCGACGCGCGCGAGATCGATCCCGCGGACGCCGACGGCGCGCTCGCCGACTCCGGCGCGATCGTCGACGCGATCTTCGGCACCGGCTTCGAGGGCGCTCCGCGCGCCCCGATCGACGCGGCGATCGAGGCGATCAATCGCTGCGGGGCGCCGGTCGTCGCCTGCGACATCGCCTCCGGCGTCAACGCCGCCAGCGGCGAGGTTGAGGGTGTCGCGGTCGAGGCCGACGTCACGGTCAGCTTCCACGCGGCGAAAGTGGGCCATGTGGTGGCACCGGGCAAGTCGCACACCGGCGAGCTGCAGGTGGCTCCGATCGGGATCCCCGACGGGGCGCCCGGCAAGCCCGCGGCTGGCCTGATCTCCACCGCGGTCCTCAACCTGGCACCGCGGCGCGGCCCCGCGTCGACCAAGTTCACCTCCGGCCAGGTGGTGATCGTCGGCGGCTCACGCGGGCTGACCGGCGCCGTCTGCATGTCCGCCGAGGCGGCGATCCGCGCCGGCGCCGGCTACGCGACGGTCGCCGTTCCCGCCGACCTTGAATCGATCTTCGAGATCAAGCTGACCGAGGTGATGTCGAGGGGCTGCCCGAGCGACGACGGCGCCCTTGGGCCGGACTCGGCGGCGACGGCACTGGAGGCTTGCGGGCGTGCGGCGGCCGTCGCTCTCGGCCCGGGCCTGGGAAGACGCGAGGGGTCGCTGGAGCTCGCGCGGCAGCTCGCGCTTCGCATCGAGGCGCCCCTGGTCCTCGACGCCGACGGTCTCAACGCCCACGCCGGTCGGCTCGGGTACCTCCAGGGCCGCGCCGGCCCGGCGATCCTCACGCCACACGCCGGCGAGCTGGGCCGCCTGCTGGAGCGACCCTCCGACGAGATCGGTGCCCACCGCCTCGCCTGCGCCCAGGAGGCCGCGCGGGCGAGCGGCGCCGTGGTGCTGCTGAAGGGCGACGACACGATCGTCACCGACGGGGAGCGGGTGGCCGTGAACGGATTCTCGGCTCCGGCGCTGGCCACTGCGGGCTCCGGCGACACCCTCACCGGGACGATCGCGGCCCTGCTGGCGCGCGGGCTGGAGCCGTTTGCGGCCGCCTGCGCCGGCGCCCTTGCCGGCACCCGGGCCGGCCACCTGGCCGCCGAGCAGGTTGGCGCGGCCGAGTCGGTCGTGGCCACCGACGTGATCGCGCAGCTGCCGACCGCCATCCGTCCCGACGCATGACTTGCGGCGGCTTCGCCGCCTGACTTGCCAGTGCCGCGACACTCTGTGTCGCGGCCCATCGCCACCGTCGAATAACCTGGCTGGCGATGGCCAAGACCGCCGCCGACATCATGGACACCGACGTCCCGGGCCTCGGGCCCGAGGACGACGCGAAGCGGGCGATCGAGCTGCTCGCCCAGCGCGAGATCGGGGCGCTCCCGGTGGTCAACTCGGAGAACCGGGTGATCGGCATCGTCAGCGAGGCCGACCTCGTGCTCTCAGACGAGCAGGCCGACCTCCATCTTCCGCACTACTTCAACATCATGGGCGGGGTGATCTTCACCGGGTCGATGAAGGGATTCGAGGATCGGCTCAACAAGGCGTTCGCGACCAACGTCCGTGACCTGATGACCGAGGACCCTGTCGTCGTTCGAACCGACGATGGGGTGGAGAAAGTCGCGCGGCTGATCGCCGAGAAGCACCACAACCACCTTCCGGTGGTCGACGGTGACGGCAAGCTGGCCGGCATAGTCACCCGGGCCGACGCCCTCGCCGCGCTCGTCGAAGGGGAGTAGGGCCACGGCCGAGCGGGCCGTAGCGCGCATAGACCTCGACGCTGTCGAGCGCAATTGCCGCCACCTCGCGGGCGAGCTCACCGGTGGCGCCGAGCTCTGCGCGGTCGTGAAGGCGGACGGATATGGGCACGGCGCCGACGCCTGCGCGGCCGCCGCGCTGGAGGGCGGCGCCACCCGTCTCGCGGTTGCCACCGCCCGCGAGGCCGAAGAGACCGGCCGCCGCTTCCCGCACGTCCCGCTGCTGACGATGGGCGCGCTGACGGCTGAGGAGCTTGACGTCACCTTGGCGGCCGGCTCGGAGGTCGCGACCTGGCGGGAGGACTTCCTGCGCCTGATCGCCGCTCGAGCAGGGGCCCAGGGACGTCCCGCGAAGGTCCACGTCAAATTCGACAGCGGCATGGGCAGGCTGGGGACCCCCGATCCCGAGGCCGTCAGGACGCTGATCGGGATCTGCGAGTCCGAACAGGACCTGCGGCTGGCGGGCGTCTGGACCCATTTCGCGACCGCCGACGAGCTCGGCGACGACTACTTCGACGAGCAGCTCGCGCGCTTCGCCCCGCTCGCCAAGGAGTTGAAGGCCGGCCACCCGCAGATCACCGTGCACGCGGCGAACAGCGCGGCCGTCTACCGCGACACCGCGGCCCATTTCGACATGGCGCGCTGTGGCATCGCGATCTACGGGCTGGACCCGTTTGGCGAGGATCCGGTCGCGCGCCGCCTCGAGCCTGCGCTGGAACTTCATTCCTATGTCGCCGACGTGAAGCGCTTCGCCGCCGGCACCAGCGCCGGCTATGGGCGCAGCTGGAAGGCGCCGCGGGACACCTGGGTCGGTGTGTTGCCGATCGGCTACGGCGACGGCGTGCGGCGCGGCCTCTCCAACAACGGCGAGGTGCTGGTGCGGGGCCGCCGCCACCGCCTGGTCGGGACGGTGTCGATGGACAACGTCACGATCGACCTCGGCCCGGAGACCGACGTCGTCCCGGGCGACGAGGCGGTGCTGATCGGGGCCCAGGGCGAGGAGCGAATCCTCGCCGAGGAAGTCGCGCGGCGCCTCGACACGATCAACTACGAGGTCACCTGCGGGATCTCCGCCCGGGTGCCGCGGACGGCGGCCGAGCAGGGGTGAGCGACGTGGGTCCCGAGCTGGCCGATCGGATCGCGGCCGCCGAGCCGGTACGGCTGGCACGGGGGGCGCTCGGCGACGACGCCGAAGTATGGGTGGTCGGAGGTGCGGTGCGAGCCGCAGCCCTGGGCCGCGAGGTCACCGACCTCGACATCGCGATCGCCTCCGGCGAGGACGCCGCCGCGCGCGAGCTGGCGCGGCAGGTCGGCGGTCACGCCTTTCCGCTATCAGACGAGTTCGGGACCTGGCGGGTGGTCGATCGCGAGCACAGCGCGATCGCCGACGTGACGCGGTTGCGGGGAGGCTCGATCGAGTCCGATCTCGCCGCGCGCGACTTCACGGTCGGCGCGGTGGCGGTGCCGTTGGGGGGCGGCCCGCCGCTCGATCCTCACGACGGGCTCGCCGACCTGGAGCGGCGGGTCCTCCGCGCGGTCTCCCCGTCCGTCTTCGCCGACGATCCGCTGCGCCTGCTGCGCGCCGCCCGGCTCGGCGCCGAGCTCAGGCTCGAGCTCGAAAAGGGAACTCTGGGGCTGGCGCGCGGCGACGCGGCGCGGGCCAGCGAGCCGGCCGGGGAGCGCCAGTTCGCCGAGCTTCGGCGGATCGTCGTCGGCCCCGACCCGCTGCGGGGGTTGGGTTTGATGGACGAGCTGGGGATCACCGCCGCGGTGCTTCCCGAGCTTGAGGCGCTGAAGGGGGTCGAGCAGGGCCCCAACCACCACCTAGACGTGCACGGCCACACGATCGAGGTCCTGCGCCGACTGCTCGAGGTCGAGGGCGACCTGGAGCGGTTCGCCGGCGAGCACGCGGCGGGGTTGCGGGAGTTGCTTGCCGAGCCACTGTCCGACGAGCTGACGCGGGGCGGTGCGCTGCGCTTCGGGGCCCTGGTGCACGATTTCGGCAAGCCACAGACACGCCAGGAGCGAGGGGCCTTCGTGACCTTCATGGGTCATGACAAGACGGGGTCCGAGTTGGCGGCCGAGATGTGTCGGCGCATGCGCACCAGCCGCATGCTTCGCCGCCACCTCCAGGGCCTCACCCTGCACCATCTGAGGCTTGGCTTCATGGTCCCCGAGCGGCCCCTGGGCGGACGCCGGGTGCACGACTATCTGCGCGCGACCGAGCCGGTGAGCGCCGACGTCACCCTGCTCACCGTCGCCGACCGCCTCGCCGCCCGCGGCGAGGGCCCCGTTGCGAGCGGCGAGATGGTCGAGGCGCACCTGGAGCTGGCGCGGGAGATGTTGGGCGCGGCGCTCGACTGGCACCGCGGCGGACCGCCACGGCCGCTGGTCGACGGGGACGCGCTGGTCGCCGAGCTCGGAATCGAGCCCGGGCCGCAGGTCGGCCGCCTGCTGGAGGAGATCGAGGCGGCCCAGTACGCGAACGAGGTGTCGACCGCGGTTGAGGCGCTGGAGCTGGCCCGAGGTTTCCAGGACTCGGCGCCGAGATAAGCTCCCGCCGCGATGGTGGACCCCTGCCTCTTCTGTGGGATCGTGGCTGGCGAAGTGCCCGGGCAGATCGTCGACTCCGACGAGCACACCGTCGCCTTCATGGACATCAATCCGGCAACCCGCGGACACGCGCTGGTCGTGCCGCGCCGCCACAGCGCCGACCTGATGGAGATCTCCGACGAGGACCTCAGCCACACGATGCTCGCCGCCCGCCGCCTCGTCCGCCGCATCGACGAAGTGCTGGATCCGGACGGCTTCAATCTCCTCAATTCGTGCGGGTCAGCCGGGTGGCAGACGGTCTTCCACTTCCACATCCACGTGATTCCGCGCTACGAGGACGATCCGCTGAAGCTCCCCTGGGTGCCTGGCCCGGGCGACCCCGGCGAGATCGCGGCGGTCGCCGACCAGCTGCGGAGATCATGATGGCGTCGAGCAGAGCGGCGCAGCCGCGATTGCGAGGCGTCAGGCTGGTGGGGGTGTTGGTGTATGGCTGACGGGCCGGTGCGCCTCGAACGCCACGGGCCAGTCGCCGTGCTGGTGCTCGAAGACCCGCCACTGAACCTCTTCGGGGCTTCGACCTTCACGTCCCTGAACGAGTGCATCGCGCAGGTCGAGGTCTCCGACGCGCGGGCGCTGGTCTGGCGTGCCGAGGGCGACGTGTTCACGGGCGGAGTCGACGTGCACACGTTCCAGACCACGAGCGGCCACTCGAAGGAGATGTTCGGGGCACTGCTGGCGACGGTGCGAAAGATCGAGTCTCTGCCGATCCCGACCCTGGCGATCGTCCACGCTCTCTGCCTGACGGCGGGAATGGAGATCTCGCTCGGCTGCGACATGATCTGGGCCGCCGAGTCGGCGAAGTTCGGCCTCGTCGAAGCGGTGGTCGGGCTTACCCCGGGCGCTGGCGGGACTCAGCGCGTCGCCGAGCGGGCGGGACCGGCGCGGGCGCGGGAATTCGTGATGACGGGAGGCCTCTACGACGCGGCGGTGCTGGAGCGCTGGAACGTGGTCAACCGGGTGCTCCCCGACGACGATCTGCTGGAGAAGGGGATGAACTTCGCCCAACGCCTCGCCGCGGGCCCGACCAAGGCCCACGCGGCGACGAAGCGGATCGTCCGCGCCTATCTCCAGGAAGGGGTGGACAAGGCCGACCGCGAGACGCCCAAGGTCGCCGCTTCGCTGTTCGAGACCGAGGACCTGCAGAACGCGGTGAAGTCCTTTCTCGAGGAGGGCCCGGGCAACGCCACGTTCGAGGGCCGCTAGCCGCCCGTCCGATCCTCAGCTGATCACGAAGGCGAGCAGCTGCGGGTTCACATAGGTGCAGGTGTTGGCGAGGACGCCGTTGAGGCTGCCGGCGAGCTTCACGTTCACCTGGCCGGTCTGCAGAGCCGACACGATCGGCAGCGGCACCAGCGGCGACTGTTCCAGCTCGGGCGGGTTCAACGAGTTCGGGTCGGCTTCGAGCAGGAACACGGAGCCATTGCCGATTCGCGCCTGCAGGCGGCAGTTGGTGTTGTTGTCTGACGTGCCGATGCTCGCCTGGCCGAAGAAGACGACGACGCCGTCTGACGGGAGGTTGAGCGTGAAGGAAGGCCCGAGGTCCTGCGGGTTGCCGCCTGTGACAGGAATCGAGCCAGTGGTCTGGTCGGCGCCATAGAGATCGAGCTTGCCCGCATTGACTGAGCTCGGCGCGAGCTCCTCGCTGCCCACCGAACTGGCGCCGAGATCCGCCTGTCCAAGCGAGCCGTCGCGCACCTTGGTTCCGTCGATCGCACCGGAGCGCAGCTTCGGCAGGGTCACGGCGCCCCGCGCCAGGTCGCTCGCATGGACCGCCTTCGGCTTCAGGTCGCGGGTGCCGACGCTGTTCTTTCCGGCCAGCGCTCCAGCGGTGCCGCAGAGGGCAATGAAGAGGGCGAGATAGGCGACGATGGTCGCATGAAACGGACGGCGTGGACGAGTCGAACGCATGTGGAGCCCCTCCTGAGTGGTCTCAACCCTACGCTACCCTCTCGCGCGTGGGAAAAGAAGAGAAGATCGAGATGGAGGGCGAGGTGACCGAGGCCCTGCCCAACACGATGTTCAAGGTAAAGCTCGACAACGACCATCAGGTCCTGGGCCACATCTCGGGCAAGATGCGGCGCCATTACATCCGCATCCTCCCCGGCGACCGGGTGAAGATCGAGCTATCGCCCTACGACCTCGACCGCGGCCGGATCACCTACCGCTACAAATGATCCGGGCCGGGGGGAGGCTCACGGCGCTGGCGTTTGTGATCGGCGCCGCGGCACTGATCGGTGCTCCGGGCGCGGCGGGAACGCACACCGTTCGCATCCCCAGCACGGTGACGTTCAAGATCACACCGGAACAGGCGACCGCGACCTTCAAGGGAAAGGTCAAATCCCCCAACCAGGCCTGCCGGACGAATCGCACCGTCACCTTGATGCTGCGCCAGCCCGGCAAGGACCAGAAGGTCAGCTCCACGCCCACCTTCGGGCACCGCTGGCGGCTCGGGCTCGACAACCCACTGCCCGGCGAGTACTACGCCCGGGTCAAGAAGCGCTCCGACGGCACCGCGGGGACGATCTTCGTCTGCAAGGCCGACAGCTCCCATGCGGTCACCTACGCTCCGTAGCTACATGTAGCTCGTCTCCGCGGCCGGGTCGGGATCGCTCATCTCGAGCAGAAGCGTCGACCAGGCGAAGTCGCGGGCACCCAGGCCGGCGCCGCTGCGCGGGTCGTAGTACTCGCGCAACCCCTCGCGGGAGGCGGCGCCCGCGAGGGCCCTCGTCATCGCGGCTGCCTGCTCGTCGTAGCCGAGGCGACGCAGCCCCAGCCAGACCAGCCAGGCGGTGTTGACCCAGGTCGGCCCGCGCCAGTAACGGCGCACGAGCCCGCCCCCGCCGTCGGGCTCATAGCTTGGCTCCTCGGCGGAGACCGAGGGCGGCGGTACCTCGGTCCAGTAGCGGCCCGGGTGCAGCAGATGCTCCTCGACCAGCCGGCGGCCGATTGCTTCCGGCAGGTCGGGCAGCGCCAGCGGCGCCAGCGAGGCGATCGTCGAGACGCCCGGTCGCCCTCCGGCGGGGCCCACCTCGTCGATGAACAGCCCCCGCCGCTCGTCCCAAAGCCGCTCGATCAGGGCTCCCGTGGCCGAGGGACGTCCCAGGGCCTGAAGCGAAAGCGACCAGAGCACGTTGGTGATCACCTCGCAGACCACCGGGCCGCCGGCGGCGCTGACCCGGCGCGCGTCGAATCCCAACTTGCGATTTCGCCGCACCAGGAGCGGAAAGCCGATTTGCCCGTTGGCCCGCCGTCCCCATACGGGGTCGAACTTGGGCGAGGCGTCGAGCCCGGACTCGTCGGGCTGCACGATCCAGAGCAGGCCATCGCCCTCGAGGTCGCGGTTGTCGGCCAGCCACTGGACCTGGGACCCGATCCGCGGCTCGGCAGCCGGGTCGCCAACCGCGATTCGCCAGGCCCAGGCAAGAAGCGGGGGCTGGATCGTCTCGGTCTGAAAGGCGCGCCGCGATTGCACGTTGTAGAAGGGCAGGCGGACGAGCGAGACGGGCCGGTCCCAGAAGATCGTGTGGCCGATGAAGCCGTCGGGGCGCTGTGCGGCGAGCAGGGTCTCGAGCTCGGCCCGGGCGCGCTGGGAATCGAAATGGCGCCAGACGATCGCCGCGAAGCAGGAGTCCCAGTACCACTGCCATGGGTAGCGGCCGGGGCTTGGGCTGGTGTATGCGTAGCCGACCCCTTCGCGCTCGCCGGAGCGCCAGTTGCCGCGCAGGACGGTCTCGGCAAGCTGGGCTACGCCCGTGTCGCCGCGGCTCACTCTGCCAGACGGCGGAGCTCGCGAAGCGCGAGCGCCCCCAGCAGCGCCATCAACCCTGCCAGCACAAGAAGCGCCGGCCAGGTCTTGCCCCAGCTGACGCCCCCGACAAAGCCCTGCCGCACCCCCTCGATCACCTGGGTGACCGGGTTCAGCCTGGCCACCTCCTGGAGCCAACCCTGAAGCAGGGCCAGCGGTGCGTAGGCAGTCGTGCAGAGGATCGCCAGGAACATTCCGGACTGCATCAGCGGCGCCACCGACTGGCTGCGGTAGTGAAGCGCCAGCATCGAGCCCCAGCAGGCGGCGACCGCGGCCATCCCCATCACCAGCACGATCGCGATCACGATTCCCACCAGGCCCGGAAAGTGCGCGCCGATCGCCATCGCCACGCAGAAGAGCACCGTCGCCGGGATCAGGGCGCGGATGCTCGCCGAGGCGACGTTGCCGGCCAGCAGCACCCAGCGCGGCGCCGGCGAGGCGATCAGGCGATCGAACCAGCCCCGCTCCATGTCGCGGGCCAGGTTCACGCCCATCGCGGCGCCGGTGAAGCCCGCGCCCTGGAGCATGCTGACCGGGATGATGAAGCTCGCATAGCTGTCGGCGTTGAAGCCGCGCAGCTCGATCAGATTGCCGAATACGCCGTTCAGCCCCAGGTAAAAGATCGTCGGCGCCAGCACCCCGGGGACCGCGGCGCCCGGCACCCGCACGAGCTCGTTTCGCGCCCGCACCATCAGAGCCCGGATCATGTCCAGGTTGGGGCGCATATGGCTGATCGCCTCAGCCACCGGTCCGCACCCGTCGCCTCATCGCCGCCGCGCTCATCAGCAGCCCTAACGAGGCGATCCCCACGACCGCAAGCAGGGCGTCGAGCATCTCCGAGCCGGCGAAGCCGAACACGATCGCGTCGCGGAGCCCGGCGACGATGAAGCTGAGCGGGTTGTACTTGGCGATCGTCTGCGCGGGCTCGAGCATCAGGTTCTGGGGGAAGAAGGCCGAGGAGAGAAACAGGACCACGAACACGAACGGGAACATGCCCTGCACGACGCTGGAGCTGCCGGTGCGAAGCGCGATCGCCGCCCCGATCCCACCGATCGCGACAGCCGTCAGGGTGACAATGGCGATCGCGACCAGCACCCCGGCGACGCCCTCCTCGATCGGCACCCCGAAGATCAGGCCGATGACCAGGAACCAGACCGCGCTCAGCGCTCCCAGCGCCGCCGTGCCGGCCAGCCGGCCGAGCACGATCGAGAAGCGCGAGATCGGCGAGGCGAAGAGACGGTCTGTGAAGCCCATCTCGATGTCGACCGCGAGGGCAATTCCGCCGCTGTTGCCGGCCAGCATCAGCGATTGCATCATCGCCCCGGCGAGCATGAACTGAAGGAAGCTGTGGACCTGCGGGAAGCCGGGCAGGTGGACGGCGGCGCCGGCGCCACCGGTCTGGATCGCTAGCAGCAGGGTGGGGAAGACGACGATCGGCGCCATCAGCTGCGGGCGGCGAAAGGTCTGCTTGACGGCGCGCAGGCCCAGCGCTCCGATCACTCTCAGGTTCGTCTTCAGCGCATTCATGCCGGCTCGGCCTCATGCTCGCCGGTGTCCTCCTCCTCGACCTCGAGGTGATAGCCGGTCTTGGCGACGAAGACGTCGTCGAGGCTCGGCTGCACCAGCTCCAGTGACTCGACCGCGATTCCAGAGTCATCCAGGGCCCGAACCACCGGGGCGATCTCCGTGGCGCCTCCCGCCAGCTCAACCAGGACCTTGCCGTCCTTGGCGGGCAGCAGCTTCCCGAAGCGGCTGACGACGTCGTTGGCGCTTTCGGCGGGCTCCTCGCCGAGGCTGAGCTCGAGGTGGGGGCGTCCGACCTCCTCCTTGAGCGACTGCGGCGTGTCCTCGGCGACCAGCCTCCCATCGTCGATTATCCCGACACGGTTGGCGAGCTGGTCGGCCTCCTCGAGGTACTGGGTGGTGAGAAAGACGGTGGTCCCCTCGCGGTTCAGCTCGGCGACCTCCTCCCAGATCGTCTTGCGGCTAACCGGGTCCAATCCGGTGGTCGGCTCGTCGAGGAACAGCACCCGCGGCTCGTGAACCAGCGCCGACGCCATGTCGAGGCGCCGCTGCATGCCGCCCGAGTAGGTGCCGACCCGCCGGTCGGCTGCGGCGATCAGCCCGACCTTGTCGAGCAGCTCATCGCCGCGCTGTTTGCCCTCCGCGCGCGAAATGCCGTGCAGCGTCGCCTGCAGGCGGATCAGCTCGCGCCCGGTCATCAGCGGGTCCAGCGCCGCCTCCTGCAACGCGACGCCGATCGAGCGGCGCACGGTGGAAGCCTCGCGCACGACATCGTGGCCGGCGACGCGAGCGCTGCCGGCGGTCGGCAGCAGCAGCGTGGTCAGCATCCGCACCATCGTGGTCTTGCCGGCCCCGTTCGGTCCCAGAAAGCCGTAGATCTCCCCGTCGGCGACCTCCAGGTCGACTCCCTGGACGGCGCGTACGCCGCCCTCGAAGACACGTTCCAGGCCCTCCACCTCTATCGCGGGCATGAGGCGATTCTAGGTAGGTGCTCCCGCGCCCCCGGCCACGGGGGAGAGGGCGTCGACGAAGCGGCGTTCGGTGGCGCGCTCGATCGCCTCCGCGGCGTCGAGCAGCAGCGCGTCGCACCCCCAGGCGCCCTGAAGCTGTAGACCGATCGGCAGGCCGCCGTCGAAGCCGACCGGGACGCTGACCGCGGGGATCCCGCTCAGGTTCGCGAGCCCGCCGCCGCGCGGGTTCACGGCGTCGGCGGTGACGGTGCCGGAGGGAAGCTCGACGACGGGCTCCTCCAATGGCGGCGCGACCGCGGGCACGCTCGGCCAGGCGATCACGTCGACGTCGGCGAAAGCGGCGGCCAGCGAGCGCCTCGTCATCGTCCGGATCGTCGCCGCCCGCGCCAGCACCGATCCCGGAATCAGCATCCGGTACTTGACCAGGCCGCGGTTGATCGGCCCGATCTCCCGGCTCATCGAGTTGAGCTTCGAGGGCGAGATGTCGCCCAGTCCCTCGGTGGTCCCGATCAGCACCGCGGCGAGGCCGGAAAGCTCCACGCCCGCCAATTCGATCTCGCGGACGGTCCCGCCAGTCTCGTCGCGGAGGGCCTCGATCGCGCTCTCGCAGGCGGAGCGGACGTTCGGCGCGCAGTCCTCGGCGACCGGCCCGCGCACGACTCCGATCCGCAGCCCGCTCACGTCTCCAGGTGGAAGCTGCTCGCCGTAGAGCGCCGCGCCGAGCAGGCGGCAGCCCGCGGCGTCGCCGCACAGCGGACCCGAGACGATCATCGTCGAGTCGCGCATGTGATGGCCCTCCATCGCCGAGCGGCCGAAGGTCGGCTTCAGCCCAGTGAGCCCGCAGTAGGCCGCCGGATAGCGGATCGATCCGATTCCGTCGGCGCCGACCGCGCCGCCGACCATGCGAGCCGCCACCGCGGCCGCGGGGCCGCTGGAGGAGCCGCCAGGGCAGCGCTCGAGATTCCAGGGGTTATGGGCGGGCCCGTAGACCGACGCGTTGCCGGTGCTGCTCGCCCCCCACTCGTGCATGTTGGCGACCCCGACGATCACCGCCCCGGCGTCGCGCAGCGCCTTGTAGGGGCCCGACTCGCCGGGCGCGGTCGGGGTGAACATCTCCGCCGCCCCGAAGCGCTCCGCGCGCCAGGGCAGGGGCCACTCGTCCTTGATCACGACCGGGACGCCATGCATGGGCCCTGCCGGCGCCGCGTCGAGCATCTCGCGCGATTGCTCGGGGAAGGTCTCGACGACCGCGTTGACGGCCTCGTTTCGCTCCTCGATGCGGGCCAGCGCCTCGTCGAGCAGCTCCGGCGCGTCGGCCTCCCCCGCCGCCAGCGCAGCGGCCTGCTCGGCGAGAGGACGGTCGAGCAGGCTCATTGCGGCGCCCGCGAGAGGTCGGCCGCCGGCTCCGGCTCGACTGCGGAGAGGTCGAGCTCGAGCAAGCCCGCGATCGCGGGCCAGTAGAGCTCGTGGGTGGCCCGCATCACCGCCAGGTCGACGTCGTCGACCTCGATTCCGAGCGAGGCAAGGCCGGTAGGAACGAAACCATCGAAGTCGCCGGGCGCGGGCATCGGCGGCGAACCCTACAGGCGGCACTTGGGCGACAGGCTGCATCGGGGCACACCCAGTCGGCATGCCGCCGTCTCACCCGCCACAATCGGCCCCGCAACCATGGACGGATGCCCGTGTTGAAGCCTGAAGTCGTGCCTCGATCCACAACAGACAAGCCGAGCAGGTTTCCCCTGCTGACGACGGCGCTCTCCGTCGCCTGCCTGCTCGTGCTCGCGGGGGTGCTGTGGCCGGGCGCCGCGGGCGCGGCGCGCCAGGTCACCGTGCTCGGCCAGACGCAGACCACTCCGCCGCCAGCCTGCCCGCAATCGCCCTGCGAGGCGGTTGGAAGCGTGACCGGCTTCCAAACCGTCGCCGGTTCCGTCGCCAAGCCCTTCGTGGTGCCCTTCAACGGCCGCATGGTCGCCTGGAGCCTCTCGATGTCGAAGCCGAAGGCCTCCCAGCAGAGCTTCTTCAACAACTTCTACGGCTCGCCGCCGGAGGCCCGGATCGCGGTCCTCAGTCAAGTCGCCGGCAAGAGCCCTCCGCGCTACACGCTTCTGCGCCAGGGCCCGACCGTCGTGCTGACGCCGTTTCTGGGCAGCAACGTCACCTTCGCCCTCGATCAACCACTGAACGTCAAGCAGGGCGACGTGATCGGGCTCACGATCCCCACCTGGGCGCCCTCCTTCGCGGTCGGGCTCGCCGACAACAGCGGCTGGCGGGCCAGCCGCAAGACCGGCAAGTGCACCCAAACCGCGGATATCAAGGAGAGCCGTCCGCAGCAGAAGGTCGGCGCGGACAAGCAGTACGGCTGCTTCTACAAGACCGCGCGCCTGCTCTACACGGCAACCGTCGTTAAGGGCTGAATACACCGGCGGCTGCTCCGCTCCCGCTCGCTCGCGCCATCACGACCCGAAGCCTCGCTCGCTCGCTCCCGCGTCCGCCGCCGCCGGGGAACAGCGCCAGCGCCGTGGGGTTCCCAGCCGCTCGATCCGCGACTTCGTCGCTAGTTCGTTAGTTCGCTAGTTCGTTATCCACAGGCGCCGGGGTTCTGGTTGCAGTACTGCTCGAACTTGCCCTGGGGCGTGTTGGCGGGCGGGACGACGTCGTGAGACGGCGTGTCGGGGGGGCTGGAGCCACCGCTGCCGCCGTCGCTCGACGTGTTGTCCCCACCGCTGGACGGAGCGGTCTGCCCGCCGTTGCCCTCGGTGCTCGTCGTCGAAACGGTTGTCGTCGATGAGGTCGTCGTCTGCGACGCGGTTTGAGGCACCGGGCTCGACGACGACGTGGTTGTGCTCTCGCTATCGCTGCCGCAGCCAGCGAGTGCCAGCAGACCCACCGCGCAGAGCGCGACGGTCGCGGCCGTCGCGAGCGGTGGCCGGGCCGCTCTCACGCGTTTCCGTCAAGCGCCTCTTGCCGCAGGCCGCAATACGGGCAGTCGCTGACATCGAGACCGATCAGTTGGTCGCAGCGTCGGCAGGCGCGTAGGTTCTCCGGCGTGCGCAGCAACGCCGACTCCGAAGGCGCGAGGGGCAACACGCGCGCCACCGGTTCCATCTCCTCGCCGGTCTCGCGATCGACGTAGAGACGGCCGGGTTGGGCTTTGGCGAGCGCCTCACGCCCCGAGGCCGGTGCGCGCAACCGGTAGATCTGCTCGTGATTCACAGGGGCACAGACTATTCGTTGCGTTCCTGTGCTTCGTGTTCCTAGTTCCTCGTTCCTAGGAACAAGGAACAAGCACCTGAATTCTTCACTAGCGTCCGCTCCTTGCGCGCGCTCATTTTCCACGGCTACCTGCTGCGCGGCACCGGCAGCAACGTCTACAACGCGAATCTCGCCAAGGCCCTGATCCGGCTCGGATGGGACGTGCACCTGCTTTGCCAGGAGCGCGACGCCGAAAAGCTGGAATGGGTACACGGGATCGGGCGCTGGCGCGACGGCAAGTTGGAGGTCGAGCAGCTTCGCGAGCCAGAGGGCAGCGGACGGGTCACCGTGTACAACCCGGACATCGGCGGGCTGTTGCCGGTCTACGTCCACGATCACTATCCGGGGTTCGAGGTGAAGACCTTTCCCGACCTCAGCGACGCCGAGCTCGATCGCTATGTCTCGGCCAACGTCGAGGCCGTCCAGGACGTCGCCCGCAGTGCTGGAAATCCCGACGCGGCGCTCGCCAACCACCTCGTCATGGGCCCACTGGTTCTGGCTCGGGCGGGGCTGCGGTTCGCGGCCAAGATCCACGGCTCGGCGTTGGAGTACACGGTGAAGCCGAACCCTCGCTTCCTCCCTCAAGCAGAGGAGGGGATGGCGGGCGCATCGGGGGTCCTGGTCGGCTCGCGCCACACGGCGGAGAGCGTGTGGGAGGCGCTGCCCGGCCTGAACCTGGAGACGAGAACCCGGCTCGGCCCGCCCGGCGTCGACACGCGCGAGTTCGCCCCCCGCGAACCGGCACAGGCCCTCGCCGCGGTGAAGCGGCTCGCAGAGCAGATCGGCGCCGGCAGTGGGGAGGAGGGAATGGGTCGCGACAACGCGGCGGCGCGATCCGCGCTGCGCGAGTTCGCGGCGATCGATGGGCCGCGCGCGATCTTCGTCGGCAAGCTGATCGTCTCCAAGGGGCTCGACCTGCTGCTCGCGGCGTGGCCGATGGTCCACGCCGTCAACCCGGGGGCGCGCCTGCTCGTCGTCGCGTTTGGGGCCTACGAGGATGGCCTGCGGCGTTTGCTGGCTGCCCTGGACAGGGGGGACCAGGCAGCCGCGCTCGAGGTCGCCCGGCTCGGATGGGCGCTGGAGGGAGGGTCGCAGCGACCGCTGAAGATCCTCGAGTCGTTCCTCTCCGATCCCCCGCCGGGCTATTTCGAATCGGCTCGCGCCGCAGCGGGCTCGGTGCGGTTCGGCGGCCGCCTCGAGCACGGCGAGGTTGCCGAGATACTCCCCGCCGCCGACGCGCTCGTCATGCCCAGTACCTTTCCGGAGTCGTTCGGGATGGTCGCTGTCGAGGGCGCGGCCTGCGGCGCTCTGCCGATCTCCGCCGGGCATTCGGGGATGCTGGAGGTGTCTCGCCGCCTCGCTCCTTCGCTGCCCGGCGACGTCGCCACCCTGATTTCGTTCCCGGTCGCCGAGGGTGCGGTCACGGAGCTCGCCGCCCGGCTGCGTGCCTGGTTCGCGGTCGAGCCGCGACGGCGGCGGGAGATCGGCGCCGTGCTCGCTCGGCGCGTCGACGACCTGTGGAGCTGGCAGGGCGTCGCCCGCGGCGTCATCGCTGCCTCAGAAGGAAGCCTCGAAGACCTCCAAAAACCGTGATCCTGAACCTCGAACATCGAGCAACGAACAACTAGTTACAGGAGTCACCTGACGGCCCCGAAGCGAGGGGTGCCTCGTCAATAGAATGCCGGCCGCAGATGCGCTGCCGCTTCGAAGCCCCGGCCTTGACTGTCGTGACGATCGCCTGCGAGACCGATGTCCACACCTGAACGGGCCCTGCCAGAGCGAGTCCATGACGACTCGGCGCTGACCCAACGGCTGCCGCTGGCCAGGATCTTTGCCGTGACTCTCGCCTGCACCGCGGTGATCTCGGCTGTGATGCTGCAGTTCCGCTGGGACGGCGTGCAGGCCTCCACCGCCGCGTCGAAGATCGACACCCTGCTCGACGTGATGATCGTGCTCTCGTCGTTCGTGTTCTCGCTGGTCGTGGTGCTGATGGGCTATGCGCTATGGAAGTTCCGCGCCAAGCCCGGTGACGAGGGGGACGGCGAGCCGATCCACGGCAATACCCGTTTGGAGGTCGCCTGGACGCTGATCCCGACCGTGATCGTCCTCTTCGGAGCTGGCTACAGCTGGGCGACCCTCCACAGCATCGAGAAGCGGAGCCCCGACCGGATGACTGTCGATGTGTACTCGCAGCAGTACGTCTGGAACTTCACCTATCCGGGGGCGGACAAGTACTCCCAGGGCGTGCTCCACGTCCCGGTCAACCGACAGATCGTGTTCAAGATGACGTCACTGGACGTCATCCACTCGTTCTGGGTGCCGGAATGGAGGATCAAGAAGGACAACCTGCAGGGACAGACCACCACCGCGATCGTCACCCCCGACCGCCTCGGGACCTACCAGCTGGTCTGCACCGAGCTGTGCGGGTTCGGGCACTCGACGATGCGGGCCACGGTGGTGGTCGAACCGCAACGCCAGTTCCGCAGTTGGCTTTCCGCGCAGAAGACGCCCCCCGCGGCGTACACGGGATTGAAGCCGTCCGGTGGGGCGCTGGGGCCTTCGGGAGGCGCCGCGGCTGTGCAGGGGGCAAGCGGGGCATAATGCGAGGCGACCTCTAGATGGCAGCGGCATTGAGACGACCCGGCTGGTATCGCGGCGCGCTCGGCGCGCTCCTGGCCGCCGGCTTCGGCTTCGGCCTGGTGGTTGCGTTGCGGGCGCTCTCCGGCCTGCCGATCTACCAGACCGAGCAGACCGGCTACCCGCAGGTCATCGTCCCCTCGATCACCGCGCCGTTCGGATTCTTGATCGGCTTCGGCTGCTTTGACTACTGGCTCCGCTGGGCCGCCGGCAAGCCGACGATCCCCGAGGACCACTCCAGTCACGGCGCCACCAGCTGGCGCGACTACTTCAAGTTCAACACCGATCACAAGGTGATCGGGATCCAGTACATCTGCACCAGCTTCTTCTTCTTCTTCGTGGGTGGGCTGATGGCGATGATCATGCGCGCCGAGCTCGCCCAGCCCGGCACCCAGATCGTCGACGCAAGCGCCTTCAACAGCCTCTTCTCGGTCCACGCCGCACTGATGATCTTCGTCTTCGTGATCCCGATCTTCGCCGGGATCGCCAACTACGTCCTGCCGCTGATGATCGGGGCGCCCGACATGGCGTTCCCACGCCTCAATGCGCTCAGCTTCTGGATGCTGCCGATCGCCGGCCTGCTCTTCGTCGGCAGCTTCCTGGCCCCGGGCGGGGCTTTCGACGCCGGCTGGACCGGCTACGCGCCGCTCTCGACCGGGGCGCCGCTGGGCCAGTCGTTCTTCAACCTCGGGGTGCAGTTCGCCGGCGCCTCGTCGATCGCGACCGCGCTCAACTTCCTGGTCACGATCGTCACCATGCGGGCGCCGGGGATGAACTTCTGGCGCCTGCCGCTGCTGGTCTGGGCCAACATGTCGACCTCGCTGCTGGTCGTCGCCGCGACGCCGTTCATCGCCGGTGCCCAGTTCATGGTCTTCTTCGACCGCATCCTGCACACGAACTTCTTCCAGGCGGCGGCCGGCGGCGACGTGATCAGCTACCAGCACATCTTCTGGTTCTACTCGCACCCAGCCGTCTACATCATGATGCTGCCCGGCTTCGGGATCATCTCCGAGGTCATCTCGACCCACGCCCGCAAGCCGATCTTCGGCTACCGGCTGATGGCGCTGGCGCTGCTCGGCATCGTCGTGCTCAGCTACTCGGTCTGGGCGCACCACATGTTCGTCGCCGGCATGTTCAGCTGGCTGCGGGTGCCGATGATGATCACCACGCTGCTGATCGCGGTGCCGACGGGAATCAAGATCTTTTCCTGGCTGGCGACTCTGTTCTACGGCAAGGTCCATCTCTACTCGACCGTCGATGCTGTTCGCGCTCGGGTTCATCGTCACCTTCACGATCGGCGGGATCAGCGGCGTGATGCTCGGCATGGTGCCGATCGACATCCACGTCTCCGACACTTACTTCATCGTCGCCCACATCCACTTCGTGCTCTTCGGCGGCTCGGTGTTCACGATCTTCGCCGGCATCTACCACTGGTTCCCGAAGATGACCGGGCGCATGTACGACGAGAGGCTCGGCCACTGGCACTTCTGGCTCACCCTGGTCGGCATGCTCGGAACCTTCCTGCCCATGCACTGGGTCGGCATGGACGGGATGCCGCGCCGGGTCGCCGACTACGCCGCCCAGTTCGGCGATTGGAACCTGCTGATCTCCTGCTTCTCGTTCCTGCTCGGCGCGGCGCAGCTGATCTTCCTCTACAACATGATCGTCAGCTGGCGCTTCGGCCCGCGCGCCGAGGCCAACCCGTGGCGGGCGAAGACGATTGAGTGGCAGGTCTCCTCCCCGCCGCCGGTCTTCAACTTCACCGAGATCCCGCGCGTGGTGGGCGGGCCCTATGAGTTTGGGGTGCCCGGCGCGCGCCACGCGATCATGGCCGGAGAAGGGGCGGAGGTGACGGCGCCGGAGCCGGCGGTGGCCGGCAGCCCGTGACCGACGGCGCGCTGCTGATCTTCCTCAACGAGGTTGCGGGAGGCCGCAAGCTGCTCGGAGCCACCCGCGAGCGAGCTGGCGCCGCCTCCCGGGTGGCGGTGGTCGCGCCGCAGAACCAGCCCGCTGTCGGCCAGCTGGTCGACGTCGACGAGCACTACGACGCGGCGCTGGCAAGGGTGGAGGTGACGCTCGCGATCCTCGCCGACTTCGGCATCGAGGCTGTCGGCGACGTGATGGACCGCAATCCGGCGCTGGCGCTCGACGACGCGGTGCGCGCATTCGATCCCGCCGAGGTGCTGCTCAGCGCCCTGTACGAGACCCGCTTCGGCCTCACCCGCAAGGACTTGGTCGAGTGGGCGAAGGCGCGCTTCGAACCGGAGACGACGATCACCCACATACCGGTGCGAATCGAGGACGACGCGATCCGCTGGGACGTGATCCACACGCTGGTCGTCGCCACGCAGACCGTGGACAGCCCCGACCTGGTCGAGCGACTGAAGGATCGCCACACCGAGGCGCCGCATCGCTACACGATCATCTCCCCGCGTTCCGGCGACCTGAACCGAGAGCAGGTCTCGGCGAAGCTCGCCTCGACCCTGGCGCAGCTCTATCGCGAGGAGATCGACGCGACCGGCCAGCCGATGAGCCCCGACCCCTTTCACGCGGTGCAGAACGCGATACGCCACTACCGGATCGACGACATCCTGATCTCGACCCTGAGCGGCGAGACGTCGAAGTGGCTGGAGGAGGGCCTGATTGGGAGGGTGCGCGAGATCACCGAGAAGCCGGTCGAGCATCTGGAGGCCGGGCGCCCGGCGGAAGCCGTGGCCGCCGCGGTGGCGGTAGGCGAGGAGGCTGTAGCGGTCGGCGAGGCCTCACCCGCCCGGGCCACGTCCGAGGAACACAGAACGAGGAACGAGTAACGGCCATGGAAAGCGCAAGCATCGCCGTCGGCCATGCCGAGGAGCACCACGGCCCGCCGGAGGCAAACCAGAGCTCACGGATCGATCGCCAGACGCTCGGCATCCTGATCTTCATCGTCTCCGAGGTGATGCTTTTCGGCGCTTTCTTCGCCTCCTACTTCTTCCTTCGCGTCGTCTCCAACCCACCCCAGTGGCCACCGTCGCCGTTCGAGCTGCCGGTCGCGGTGGCGGGGATGAACACGGCGATCCTGTTCTCGTCGAGCTTCACAGTCCACTACGCGCTGGAGTCGATCCGGCGCGGCAACCGCAACGGGATGAAGCTGGGGCTGGCGGCGACCTGGCTGCTCGGCGCGACCTTCCTCTTCATCCAGCTCAACGAATACGTCCACATCGGCTTTAGCGCCCGCGACGGCGCCTTCGGCACGATCTTCTACGGGCTCACCGGCCTGCACGGCGCCCACGTCATGGTCGGGCTGATCCTGCTCACGTTCGCCAACATCCGCGCCTGGCGCGGCCATTTCGGCCCCGAGCCGAAGGACCACCTCGGGGTCGAGATCCCGGGCATTTACTGGCATTTCGTGGACGTGATGTGGCTGATCGTCTTCACGACGGTTTACGTGCTCTGAGGACGCTGCGAACCGTCGCATTTCGCAGTCCTCGGTCGGCCGGCTCGCTCACGTAGGTCTCAACTACGCTCGCTTCGCCGGCCTCCCTGCGTCCCACGAACTGCTCGGTTCTCGCGCCCTCAGGGTCCTGCGCTGTCTCCGCCACGCTCGGTTTTCGGCGCCCTTCGAACTTCCGGCTGGCCAGACTCGGTTTTCGCCGCCTCGATGTTCCGTGAACGGCTCGCTTTGCGGACCCTCAGGGCGTCCCTGTTAGCAGCGCTCTTCGCGACTTCTTGGCTGACGATCTTTGGTCAGTCGCCGGCGAGGCCATAAACCCGTTCGCTCACCTGTACTGTGCTACTGTGCTAGCACAGTGGCACAGTCCTCGGAGGAGAGACCGCGGGACACGGCCGCGGTGCAGGAGGCGGCGCCGGATGTCGAGCGCGACGGCGACCTCCCGGTCGGCGTAAATCTAGCTTGGCGGCTGCGGGCGCTGATCCTCAGCGGCAGGCTCGCCGCCGGGCACAAGCTGCCCGGCGTCCGCGAGCTGGCCGTCGGGGCGGGGGTGAACGTCAACACGGCTCGCTCGATCTACCGCCGTTTGGAGGACGAGGGGCTGGTCGCCTCGCGCCACGGGCAGGGGACATTCGTGCTGCCCCATGTCGCGGCGTCGCCGGCCCTCGAGCAGGTTGCCGCCGAGGCGGCCGAGACCGCGCGCTCGCTGGGAATCGATCCCCGCGACCTGGCCCGCACCCTCTACGCGGGCTCGACGCCCGAGCAGCCGTTTGCGGAGCAGTCGCCCCCGCCGGCCGATCCCGAGTCTCCCCTTGCGCCTCCCAGCGAGGAGGAGGCCCGGGCGGCCCGGCGGGCTCTGCGGGGACAGATCGCCCGCCTCGAGGCCCAGCTTGCGTCTTATCCGCAGGAGGCGGCCGAGGCGGGCATCGCCGAGGCCGCGCCGGAGCCTTTCGGCGGGGCCACCGCGCGGATCGCGGACATCGGCGAGCTGGAGGAGGTCCGCGACCAGCTCTTCGATCGACTGAAGCGGGTCCGCGCAGAGGTCGAGCGGCGCGGCCGCGAGGAGGGCGCCTCGCGCCAGCGCCTCGAGCGCATGGTCGAGGATCCCGCTGCCCACAAGTGGGAGGCGGTTTCGAACCAGGAGATGGGGGATGGGGGCTGCGCGAAGTACCAGGTGCAGCCCGCGTGGGGCCCGGTCGGGGCGCTGATGAACTGGTGGCGAGTCAAGGTTTCCTCCGGATGCCCGTTAGGCGGGCCGCGTGAGGCGGCGCGGACGGGAGCGGTAGATGGTCCGAGCGGCCGTAGATAGGGCATTCCTTCCCGCCAAGAACCTCTTCGAGCAGGTGGGGGACATGATGATCCTCACCGCCAAGACCTTGGTCTCCGCGGTGCGCCCGCCTTACCCCTACGGCGGCGAGTTCATCGGCCAGTTTCTGTTCGCCCTGCAGCTCTGCTGGTTTCCGATGATGATCTCGACGATCGCCTTCGGCTTCGGGGCTCCCGGCCTTCAGGCGGCGAACTTCCTCTCGCTGTTCGGCGCCCTCGACCGCCTCGGCGGCTTCTTCGTTTTGGCCTCGATTCGCGAGTTCGCCCCCTTCGTCACCGCGGTAGTGGTCGCGGGCGTCGCCGGCACCGCGATCACCGCCGACCTCGGGGCGCGAAAGATCCGCGAGGAGCTGGACGCGCTTCAGGTGCTCGGCGTCGACCCGATCAAGAACCTCGTCGTGCCCAGATTCCTCGCCCTGATGATCCTCACCGGGCTGATGGACATCTACGCGCTGATCTTCGGCATCAGCGGTGGGATCGGCGCCGAGCTGCTTTACAACCAGCCCCTGGGCGGCTTCTTCGCGACGCTCTTCAACAACGCCTCGGTCACCGACCTCTGGGGCTCGGTGCTGAAGACGACCTTATTCGGGGCGATCATCGCGATCGTCTGCTCCTACAAGGGGATGACCGCTTCGGGAGGTGCGGCCGGCGTCGGGCGGGCCGTCAACGAGGCGGTGGTGATCGCCTTCATGGGCGTCTTTGCCTTCAATTACGTCTTCACCCAGACCCTGCTCGCCACGCATCCGGAGCTGCAGACGATCCGATGATGGCGGCCGGCTCGACAGTGAGGACTTGATGCCTGGCTGGATCGCACTGCCGCGCTCCTGGCTCGACTCCCTCGGCGAGATCGCCCGCTTCGGCGGCCAGGTGATGGGCCAGGTCTACGTCGGCCGCGTGCTGCGCTTTTTCGGCGAGTCGCTGCGCCAGGCGGGGATCCTGATCCTCGGCTCGGCGCTGGTGATCTGGGGGTTGATCTTCATCATCGGACTTCAGTGCGGGATCGAGGGCGCCTACCTGCTGCGCGCCCAGGGCGCCCCCGCCTACGCCGGTGTCTTTTCGGCCTGGTGCGATCTGCGCGAGCTGATCCCCTACGCCTTCGGCTACATGATGGCGGCCAAGGTGGGCACCGGGATCGTCGCCGAGCTGGGCTCGATGCGGATCTCCGACGAGATCGACGCCCTGGAGGTGATGGGCGTGCCGCCGATCACCTTTCTTGCCGCGACGCGGCTTTTGGCCGCCTGGATGGCGCTTCCCTTCGTCTATCTGGTCGGCGTCGGGGTCTGCTACTTCGCCAGCTATCTGGCCGTCGTCAAGCAGATCGGCGACACCTCCTCGGGCGGCTATCTATTGATCTTCTGGATGTTTCAGAACCCTCCCGACCTGCTCTACAGCCTGGTCAAGGGGATGGTGATGGCGACGATCATCGTGCTGGTCGGCTGCTATTACGGCTACACGGCGTCGGGAGGCCCGGTCGGCGTCGGTGCGGCGACCGCCAAGTCGATGGCGCTTAACATCGTCTTAGTGCACATCATCGGGATGACAGGGACCCTGGTGTTCTGGGGCGCAAACCCGAGGGCACCGATAGGAGGCTGACCCTGATTCTGAGCAATGGGAGGACGCAGTGAGCGACAGGCCCCGCCGGCGGCAGCTGAGTTGGATGAGAAGGCAGACCGACGGATTTGGGCCGATCAAACAGGTCGGTCTGGCGACGTCGATCGGCTTTCCTCTGATGATCGTTGGTGTGCTGATGCTGGCCGTCGCCTTCTCGGCCGGGGGCACTCTCTATTGGGCCATCGCCGGCGCGTTGCTCGTCGGGGGGATGCTGATGGCCAACTCCGGCCGGGTCACGTAAGGGCCCCGCAAGCCTCGCTTTCGCCCGCTTGGCATTTGGCGCCCGCGGCGCGATAATCCAGCTCGGACCGAGGAGGCCGACATGCACAACCCGCTGAGGTCTGAGGCGGATGCCTTTCGCTGGATCGTCGTGATCGGGATCGGCGTCGCCACGGTCACCGCTTTGACGCTGCTCACCCGCCCGGCGATCGGGGCCGCCTGGGCGGCCGCCCTGATCGGCTTCGGGGCCGGGCTCGCCTGGCGCAGCGCGCGGGGAACGCTGCGCGGCAACGTGCCGCTATCGCGCGGCGGCGACGGCAGGCGGCGCCTTCTCGTGGTCGCCAACCAGACAGTCGGCGGGCGGGCGTTGCTGCGGGAGATCGAGAACCGCAGCCGTGGGGGAGATACCGAGATCCTCGTCGTCACCCCGGCGCTGGCCGGCTCGAGGGCCGCCCACTGGTCATCCGACGTCGACGAGGCAATCGAGCTGGCGCGCCAGAGAATGGAGCTCTCGCTGCTGGCGATCGGGGAGACGGGCCTTCGGGCTCGCGGCCAGGTCGGCGACTCGGAGCCCAACGTCGCGATCGAGGACGCGCTGCGCGAGTTCCCGGCCGACGAGATCATCATCTCCACCCATCCGCCCGAGCGCTCGCGCTGGCTCGAGCGGGGCGTCGTCGAGCGAACCCGTGACGAGATCGAGCTGCCGGTCACCCACGTGGTCGTCGATCTCGAGGCGGAGGCGCAGGTGGCGCGCAGCGCCTGAGCACCGCGTCTACTTCTTCTTCCCGCCGCCCTTGGCGCTGCCGCTGCTCTTTGCGCCGCCGGTCTTGCCGCCCGTGGAGCTGATCAGGTACTGGACCAGCTGCTGGAGTTGAGCAGCCGGTATCTGTTGCTTGAAGGTCTGCGGCATCACGTTGGACGGGTAGCCGGGGGTGATCTTCGCGTTCGGGTCGACGATCGACTGAGTGATCTGCGATGCCGGCTGGCCCGGCAGCACCTTGTCGAGGTTCGGGCCCGTGGTGCCGCCGGCACTGGCGGCGGCGAGCGTGTGGCAGCCGCTGCAGCCGTTGTTGGCGAACACCTGCGCGCCTGGCCCGCCTGGCGCCTTCGGCGGGGCGGCGCCGGGCACGCCGGCGACGCTGCCGACGTAGGCGGCGACGTCCTCCAGGTCCTGGCCTTCGACCAGCTTCGCCGGCATCGAGACGCTCGGATTGTTGGTGATCGGTCGCGGGAACTCGACCTG
Organism: uncultured Solirubrobacterales bacterium; assembly: GCA_963740555.1. Taxonomy (GTDB): domain Bacteria; phylum Actinomycetota; class Thermoleophilia; order Solirubrobacterales; family 70-9; genus Mayfieldus. Next base: position 54,094 of record CAVUES010000003.1, on the reverse strand, counting down.
CGCCTTGACCAAGCCCGCGATCGTGTCGCCGTTGAAGCCGCCTGCGGCGCGGACGGCGCCGAACGCGGCGTCGAGGTTGGGCCCCTGGGTGCCGGTGGTCGCCGCCTGGGCGAGGGTGTGGCAGCTCCCGCAGGTCTGGATGAACAGCGAGCGACCCCTCGCCGGATCGGCGTTGGTGGTGCCGCAGCCCGCCGTGACGATCGCGATCAGCGCCGTTGCGGCGAGTATCGGAAGCGCGCGGGTGAGGGTGGGCGATGTCGGCATCGGGGCGGCGAAGCGGCCGCATTCTATAGCTGCGCCTGCGCGCAAAGCCGGGCTTGCGGCGTCGAATCGGTCGGATAAGCTTGCGCCAATCGGCACGACGGATCGAACACACCGAGCAAGGCGGGAGCGGATGCGATGCAGGTGAAGGACGGCATGTCCCCTGTGGTTCTCACGGTCGGTCCCGGTCACACCCTGCGCGACGCGGCCAGCAGGATGTCCGAGAAGAAGACCGGCGCGGCAATCGTCATCGACGAGGAGTCGCCGGCGCCGCGGATCATCACCGAGCGCGACATCCTGCTCTCGGTCGGCGCCGGGCAGGACCCAGACGCCGAGCGGGTCGGCGACCACATGAGCGACAGCGTGATCGCCGCGGCCCCCGACTGGAGTCTGGAGCGGGCCGCCGCCGAGATGTCGCGGCGCGGCATCCGCCACCTCGTCGTCTACGACGGCCCGGAGTTGGTCGGGGTGCTCTCGATGCGCGACATCGTGCGTGTCTGGACGTCGGAGGGCGCGACCTCCGGAATGACCCCGGACTGACGGGCTCGGCTACTCCTGACGGACTGAGACCAAGCAGCTCGACGGACGCAGCCGAGCGGCGAAGCGAGCGCACTGGAGCCGTGCGTGAGCGAGACGCGAGGCGAGGATGCCGAGATGCGCCGGTGTCAGTCCGTCAGCCCCGCTTGGCGGGCGGGCGCAGGGCGCCGGCCGGCAACACCGCCGCGCCCTGGCGCTGCTTGCGCGGGCGCTCGTAGAAGTCGCGGGAGGCTCCGACGATCAGCGAGCGCAAGGCGGCCAGAGCGATCACCGCGCCGGCCAGCATGTAGACCCAGCCGCGGAACAGGAAGCCCTCGCCGTAGATGCCGTTGACGATCATCAGCGCCCCGAGGGCGAGCAGGGCTGGCGCCCAGGAGGGGCGCGGCAGGTAGACCAGCTCGGTCGGCTCGGGGATCTGCTCTGCGTCGGGCATCAGGCCGAAGCGATGTAGATCGTCGCGACGATGAAGGTGAGCGCGAACAGCCCCGCCGCCATCAGCCCGAGCCAGAGGCCGGTGCCGATGTTGCGCTTTGCCTGCTCGCGGTCCACGGCGCGACTTCTATCAGAGCACCCTGTCGGCGGCCATGGCCGCGAACAGCAGCGCGAGGTAGACCAGTGAGTAGAGGTACAGACGCAGCGCGGCGCTGCGTGCCGGCCGGGCCCGCAGCCGCAGGGCGAGCGCACAGAAGGCGCCGCCGAGCAGCAGTGCGGCGGACAGATAGATCGCCCCGAAGAGGCCGCCGAGCACCGGCAGCAGGCTGATCGCGACCAGCACCACCGCGTAGATCAGGATCTGGCGGCGCGTCTCGTCCTCTCCCCGCACCACGGGGAGCATCGGGACGCCGGTGCGCGCGTAGTCGTCCTTGATCAGCAGCGAGAGGGCCCAGAAGTGGGGCGGGGTCCAGAAGAAGACGATCGCGAACGGATAGAGCGCGTCGACCGACAGGCCGCCCGTCGCCGCCGCCCAGCCGACCAGCGGCGGAACGGCGCCGGCGGCCCCGCCGATGACGATGTTCTGCGGGGTCAGCGGTTTCAGCCACAGCGTGTAGACGAAGACGTAGCCGAGCAGGCCGGCCATCGCGAGCGCCGCCGCGAGCAGGTTGACCGTGATCGCCAGCTGAACGAAGGCCAGCACACCGAGTGCGATGCCGAAGATCAGCCCGTGCAACGGCGCGATCCGGCCGCTTACCAGCGGTCGCCGTCTGGTGCGAGCCATCCGGGCGTCGGCTTCGCGGTCCAGGTAATGGTTGATCGCCCCGGCGCCGCCGGCCGCGAGGTAGCCGCCGAGCATCGTCAAGATCACGATCGCGATCGGCGGCCCGGCCGGATCGGCGACCAGCATCGTCGCCACCGTGGTGACCAGAAGCAGGGAGATGATTCGCGGCTTGGTGAGCGCCAGGTAGTCCCGGGCGACCGCCAGCGCCGAGGCACGCGACGGCCGCGATGGCAGCCGCCGAGTCCCGGGCTGCGCGGCGATGCCGGCGTCGAGCGGGTTGGCTTCCAGGGCTCTGCTTTCGGCTTCCATTGGATCTCTAGGCGGGTGCGGCGGAGGTCTCGGGCTCGGGGGCCCTGGGTCGCGAGGCGGTCTGCGGAACGGAGCAGAGGCGCAGGGTCGTGGCGACCGCCGCTGCCCACAGCAGCGTACCGGTGGTGAGGTGGGCGACGACCAGCGCCGGATGCTTGCCGAGCTCGACGTTGAGCACTCCAAGCGCGAACTGTGCGACAAGCAACAAGCCGAGCGCGGTGAACTCGCGCGACCAGACGCGGCGGTAGAGCGCCAGCCCGAGCAGGGCGAGAATCGTCAGCGAGGTCGCGTAGACCAGCGCCCTGTGGGTGAGCTGGATGTCGGCGAGGTGCCCGTATTGGCCGAACGGCAGCGGATTCGAATTCCCGTTGCAGCCGGGGAACTGCTCGCCGCAGGCGAGGTGCGCCCCGTTCACCACCCCGTTCTTGACGCCCTCCTCCTCGCTGCCCGCGATCACGCCGCCGGCGACGATCGTCGCCAGTACCAGTACCGACGCCGCCGTGGCCAGCGGTCGCAGGCCGCGCCCGGCGAGTTGAGGCGACCTTGTCCTCTGCTCGCGCGACGTGGCCCAGCGCAGCGTGATCAGCGTCCCGAGCAGCAGCATCGCGAGCCCCAGGTGGGAGGCGACCAGGACCTCTTGCAGATTGTGCTCGACCGTCAGGCCCCCGAGCACGGCCTGCGCCAGCACCAGGACGGCGGCGGCGATCGTCCCGCGGCGCAGGAATGCGTCGCCTGGCAGCTTGCGGGCCTGCCATACGCAGAGCAGGATCAGGACCACGACGATCGAGGCGAGCGCCCGGTGGGAGAACTCGATCACAGACTTCTCCTGGATCAGCGGTAGCGCCCTTCCGCCGCAGAGCGGCCAGCCCTTCAGCCCAGCTCCGGCCGCCCCACAACCGAGGCCGGAATCGGTGATCCGCACGACCCCGCCGACCACGATCAGAGCGAAGGTCGCGACCACTGTGATGGTGAGGAGGAGGCGAAGTCGGCGAAGCTCGCCGCCGCCACGGACCGGCGCCAACATCCCGTTCAGGCTACCGGCTGCGACTCGCGTGCCTGCTTGCCGCCGGCCTCGCTCTGGCGGGCGATCGCGTCGCGAATGTCACGAAGCGGCTCGTGGCTTCGGACGTCGGGCAACAGGTCGAAGTTGTGCGGCGGCGGCGGCGATAGCGCCAGCCATTCCAGCGACGTCCCGCCCCAGGGGTCGTGGCCCGCGCGGACCCCGGAGCGGAGGCTGAGAACGACGTTGGCGAGGGCCAGCAGGACGCCCACGCCGAGCATGAAGGCGCCGATCGTCGCCACCAGGTTGTCGGCGCTGACGCCGGTGCCTCCGTAGAACTTGTAGACGTCGACGACCTGGCCCTGCAGGCCGGCGAGTACCAGAGGGAAGAAGGCGACGTTGAGGCCGACGAGGATGGTCCAGAAGGAGATCCGGCCGAGGCTCTCGCCGAGGATGCGCCCGGTCATCTTGGGGAACCAGTAATGAAGGGCCGCGAGCCCGCCAAGGATCGCCGCGCCGACCAGCGCGTAGTGGGTGGAGGCGGTGGCGTCGGTCGTGTTCTGAAGCTGCCAGGCCACCCCGACCGCCGACTGCCCCAGCTCCCCGGCGAGCCCGAACGCGATCATCGCCAGCGCGCCGGTCGCGAACAGCATCGGTGCCCGCATCCGGATCGAGCCGCCGATCATCGTCGCGATCAGGTTGAAAAGCACGAGGCCGAACGGGATCACAGTCAGCATCGCCATCGCCATCGCGAAGTAGCTCCAGCCGATGCCGATCGGGTCCGAGTACATGTTCTGCATCCAGGCCAGGGTCCCGAGCACGGCGATCGCCGCCAGCGACGCCATCACCGCCTCGCGGCTGAACAGGGGCTTGCGCGAGAAGGCGGGGACGATCTCGGCGATCGCGCCGAAGGCCGCGATCACGATCAGCGTGTAAGCGCCGCTGAAGAAGATCCAGCTCAGGTGCTGCCAGAGCAGCGGCGACCCGCCGGCGTCGCCCTCGAAGAAGATGCCGTTGACGTTGCGATCGAACATCAGCATCGCCACCGCGCCGAGCATCACCACCGAGATGAAGCCGAGCAGCCAGGTCCCCACCGTCGCCGCCCACGCAAACGGGGGCAGCCGGCGCCAGGCGAGCCCGGGAGCACGCAGGTTTCGCAGGGTGGCGATCATGTTGATCGCGAAGCAGACGAAGCCGAGGCAGATGAGCCCGGCCGAGCCGAGCCAGACGTCGGCGCCATTGCTGGGCGCAAAGGCGATGCTCGAGAGCGGCGGCAGTGGGTTTACGCCGGACTCCGGCGGGGTGAAGATCAGGCTCGAGTAGAGGGTCGTCGCGCCCGCCGACCAGAGCCAGAAGGCGAGTTGGCCGAGGCGTGGAAGGGCGGTCGTGCGGGCACCGATCTGAAGCGGCACGACGTAGTAGACGAGCCCGACGACAAGGGGGATCGCGAACAGGAAGATCGCCGTCTCGCCGTAGAGGGAGAGCAGCCGGTTGAAGAACTCCGGCCTCAGCATGGTGTTCTCCGGGATCGCCAGCTGCAGGCGCATCAGCACCCACTCGATCGTCGCCAGGAGCAGGAATCCGAGCGAACCGGCGATGAACATCCGCCCGACGTCCTTGTGGTCGGCGCTGGTCGCCAGCTCGACCCAGCGCGGGCGGCGCTGCGGATAGCCGTCGGTCGCCAGCTCCGGCCGGGTGGGGACGATCGTCGTGGCGGGCGGCGGTGTCATTGCGTCTGCCCCGATTGGATTTGCTGGACGACGATGTCCTGGGCCTGCTGGATCTCCTGCTTCTGCGTGGCGATGAAGTCCTGGTATTGCCGCGGGGTCACGACCGAGACCTCGATCCGATCGGCGGCGTAGGCGGCCCCCGAGAAGGTCGAGCTGCGACCGAAGTAGTTACCGATCCGGTCGGCCCGAAACCAGGCGTGGTTGACCTTGCCCGGCACGGCGTCGAACTTGCCGCTCAGCTCGGGTACGAACCAGCCGTGGACGACGTCGGTGGTCACGAGGTTCAGCTGCACCGAGGTGTCGACCGGAACGACGAGCTGGTAGTAGGAGAAGGCGCCGTTGGGGTAGGTGTAGCGCCACAGCCATTGCTGCCCGGTGGCGGTTATCTGGAGCGGGTTGGCGTTCTGGCTGGCCGGCGGAGTCGAGGTCCCGATTGGCGCCGCGGCGCTGCCAGTGACCGTCTCCGAGGAGGCTTGCAGCCCCTGCGGGCCGGTCGGCGCCCGGTCGCGCGCCTTCTGCGTGAAGACGATGCTGACCACGAACATCGCGGCGGCAAGCGCTGCCAGCGCGGCGGCGACACGCATCTGGACGCGGCGCCCGCTGCGCACCTGGCGCGGCTCGCGGCCGCGCCGCTCCCGGTAGCGGACCACAGCCGAGATCAGCGCCACGTTGACAACCGTGGTCAGCACCACGACGACGACGATGATGATCCAGTAGAGCGTGTTGAGTTCGTGGGCCTGCGGCGAGTGGGGAGGTTCGGGCGAGATCACGTTGGCGCTCGCCGGCGCGGCCGCCAGGGCAAGGGTGAGCAGCGCCGCCCCGATTGAGGCGAGGAGGCGGCGGGCACGTGTCCGCGGCGGCGCCAAAGCGCGGCCATTCTATGTATTCGTCTGGGCGCGGAGTCGTAGGCGGGCGCGTGCTTGGCAACGACGGCCGGGAGTGGAAGAATTGGCCAGCCAGCCAGGTTTGAACGGCCGCGACACAGAGTGTCGCGGCACTTTCGGGTTGGGCGGCGACACAGAGTGTCGCCGCAGGTGCATGTCAGGCCGCGAAGCGGCCGCAAGAGATGGTCAGGCGGCGCAGCCGCCGCAAATAACGGAGGAGGAAAGATGGAACGCAGCGCTGAGTCGGCGACCGACGCGAATCTCTCCAATCGATCTGGGGCGGGCTCCTCGAACGGGACCATGGAGGCGGCGCTTCGGCGAATGGCGAGCGCCGACCCCGAGCTGGCGGCGAAGCTGATCGTCCAATCCCTGCCAGCGGCGGCGGCGACGATGCCCGCCGACCTCAGCTGGCGGCTCAGCGTCGAAGGTCTCGGAGACTGGACCGTGCGCGGATCCGAGGACGGTGGGCCGGCCACCGTCAATCCGTCCAACGGCGACGCCGGCGAGGACTTCGCGATCGAGACCGACCCCCGGGGGCTGGCGCGGCTGGCCGCAGGAGCGAGCCCTCTCGGGCTGATGCTGCGCCGGCGCCTGCGGCTGCGCGGCAAGCGCCGTAAGGCGCTGAAGCTGCGCCATCTCGACCCCGAGGCAGGTCCACGCAAGATGGCCGCCCTGGGGGTCGACGTCGACCCAGACCTCATCTATCGCTCCCTGCCCTACGCGATTGATCCCGCGTGGACGCGCGGGCAACGCTTCGCCATCGCCTTCGAGATCCTCGGGGAGGGCGGGGGCCGTTGGGTGGTCGATGTGGACGACGGCAGGATCGAGGTACGCGTCGGGTCGGACAATGGGGCCGAAACCCCGGGCTCGACCGTGCGCCTCTCCCGCGCCACCTGGGGAAAGCTGCTGCGCGGCGACGTCACCCCGACGGTCGCGATGCAGAGCGGCCTCACCCGCGCTGACGGCGCGATGCATCCGGTGACGCTGTTCGGGCGCTGGGCCGATCGCGCCGACGGAGTCGACGGGCCCGAGCTGGAGCGCGAGCAACGCCAGCGCGCGATCCAGCAAAGCCGTATCGGCTCCTGGGGCTCGAGCACCAATGGCGCCGGGTCACGCACCATCGACCCCGCCCAGGGCGGGGCGGCGGCGAAGCGCGACAACCTGCTCAGCTACGAGCAGCTCTATGCGCTGTGGGAGAAGCGAAACTGGCGTTCCCACGAGCTCGACTTCTCGATCGATCGCGAGCAGTGGCTGACGACACCGACCGATGCGCAGCGAAACACCGCTTGGACGATGTCGAGTTTCTACGTCGGCGAGGAGCGGGTGGCGGCCGACTTGGCGCCGTTCATGCTCGCGGCGCCGACCGGGGAGGCCGAGGCATTTCTGGCCACCCAACTCGTCGACGAGACCAGGCACGCGGTCTTCTTCGATCGCTGGGCTTCCGAGGTGATGGCGCTCTCGGCCGACGACATGCGCTCACGGCTGACGGAGGCCGAGGAGACGATGATCGGCCCCTGGCACTTCCTCTTCGACGACTCGCTGCGCGACGTCGCCAATCGCCTCATGCGCGATCCTGACGACCTCGAGCTTTTCGTCGAGGGGATCGTGATCTACCACATGGTCACCGAGGGTGTGCTGGCGATGACCGGGCAGCGGGTGATCCTGCAGTACATGGAGGACCACTCGATGTTCCCCGGCTTTCAGAAGGGGTTCTCCCTGGTCGAGCAGGACGAGCATCGCCACATTGCCTTCGGGGTGCGCTTCCTGCGCGACGTCTGCCGGGAGCGTCACGAGATGCGCGACGTGGTCCTCAACACGCTTACCCGCCTCCTGCCCGAGGCGGCGCGCGTGTTCATACCGCCGTATGAGGACCCCAATGTGACCGAGTTCGTCAGCTACGACAATCACTCCTCGCACGTCTACGGGTTCGCATACAACGCGCTGCGACGCCGCATGGACGTGATCGGAGTCGAGATCCCGCCGCCGGAGGAGCTGATGCCGGGGCCGATCGACCCGCGCGGTCTGGAGGCGGGGCCGATCGCGCAGCCGGTCGACATCGAGCCGGTGGTCGTCTCGCAGACCGCCTGAGCCCGCGCCGTTAGATTCCGCTACTTGCCTTGGTCGAGTAGCAAGCGGAAGTCGGGCACCGGTGGCCGGACGCTGGTCCGCGCCGCCGCGGCGGCGACGGTCGTCGCCTCGGTCGCGATCCCGCTGATCCGGCGCCGCCGGCACATCCCTGCCTCGGTGACGATCGCCGCCACGGCGGCCGGTCCGCTGGCGATGACCGTGCTCTGGCCGCGCTCGAAGGTGCGCGACGCCCTCCTCTTCGCACAGCAGATGTGGGCCTTCGTGATGGTGCACGAGCTGCCCTACGACAAGCCGGAGCGGCTGCAGTCCCGGCTGCGCACGAACTATCCAATAGTCGCCGACCGGTTTCTGGGCGCTGGCCAGTTACCGAGCGTCCGCCTGCAGAGGGCGCTGGCCGGCCTCGGCCGCAGAAACGTCGTCGACCGGATCCTCACCTGGGCGCATTGGCTGTGGTTCCTGGAGCCGCACCTGGCGATGACCTGGATCCTGGTCCGCCATAACGAGCGCTTCCCCCGCGCCGCCCGCCAGCTCGCCGCGACCTATGACGTCGGATGCATCTTCTACTTCCTGGTTCCCACTGCCCCTCCGTGGTGGTCTTCCGAGCAGGGGCTGACCGAGGGCGAGGTGCGGCGAGTCATGGTCGAGGTCGGCGAGCAGACCTGGGGCCGCGCGTGGGAGCGGATGTACGACTCGCTGGGCGGCAACCCGTGGGCGGCGATGCCGTCGCTTCACTTCGCCACCTCGCTGATGGTCGCGATCCAGCTCAGCGAGGCCGGCCCGGTCGAGGGCGCGGTGGGCTGGACCTACGCGCTGACGCTTGGGTTCGCGCTCGTCTACCTCGGCGAGCACTATGTCACCGACCTCGCCGCCGGCGCCCTGCTGGTCGCCGCTGTGCGGCGCGGCGAGCCGTTCGTGGAGCCCCTGGTGCTGAAGGTCAATCGTGCTTTGCAGGCACTTGAACGGGTGTCCGTAACCCGGCGCGAGTGAACCGCGGGCCTGGTTCCGACGCAACTGCCTGGGTAGCATGCTTACGCAGGAGCAGATGAGCGAGGCCAGATCCCTCGATCAGAAGGCGGAGGAAGAGGACTTCTCCACCGGCGCCGACGGGGGGGACGTCGGCGAAGAGCCCTCGACCGACGAGATCAGTTTCTTCACCCGGCGGCGCATCACGCAGACGCTGGTCGTCGTTCTGCTGCTCATCATCGCGATCTACCTTCTGTTCCCGAAGCTGGTCGGGCTCGAAAGCGCCCTCGGCAAGCTCGGTGACGGCGACGCGAAATGGATCGCCGTCGCCGTCGGCTTCAACGTCTGCGCCTACCTCGGCTTTGTCACCCTGTTCAAAGGGGTCGTCGGGGGCGACGTGCTGCCGCTTAGGTGGGCGGAGTCCTACGAGATCACGATGGCCGGCCTCGCCGCGGCGCTGCTGTTCTCGGCCGGCGGCGCCGGTGGGGTGGCGCTCAACTACTGGGCCCTGCGCCGCGCCGGGATGGGCGCCCGGCGGGCCGCCTGCCGGATGGTCGCCTTCCTGGTCCTGCTCTACGCGGTCTATGTCTCCGCGGTGATCCTCTTCGGGGTGCTGCTGAGAACCGGGGTGCTGCACGGGGACTCCCCGGTCGAGCTGACGATCATCCCGGCCGCGATCGCCGGCATCGTGGTCGCGATCTCGCTGCTGATCACCTTGATCCCCGGCGACCTTCAGCGCCGCCTGGAGGGGATTCGCAGCGCCGGCGTCATGGGGCGCCTCGCGCACCGGCTGGCGCCGGTCCCCGAGACCGCCGCGCGGGGAGTGCGCACGGCGATCGAGATCGTGCGCCATCCCGGCCAGGGCTGGATCGCGATCGCCGGCGCCGTCGGCTACTGGGCCGCCAACGTCGGGATCCTCTGGGCCAGCTTCAAGGCCTACGGGGTCGAGGTGCCGCTCGGCGTCGTCGTGCAGGGTTTCTTCATCGGGCTGGCCGCCAACCTGTTCCCCTTCGCGCCCGCCGGCGTCGGCGCGGTAGACGCCGGGATGATCGGGGCCTTCGTGCTTTTCGGCATTCCCGGCAACGACGTGTTCCCTGCGGTCCTCACCTACCGGCTCAACGCCTTCTGGCTGCCGATCCCGTTTGGCGTCGTGGCCTTCTTCCAGCTCCGCCGCACCGTCCAGCGCTGGGGCGTTGAGGGCAAGCCGATCGATCGCGTCCCGGCCCCTTATCTTGGCCGCGGCTGAGGTTGCGTCCGAGCCTCTTCCAATACTTCAGAAAGTGAAGTACCATGTGTTTAGGCTACGAGTGAGGAAATGAACGAACCGAAGACCGAAGAGCTGATCATCATCGGCGGTGGGCCGGCCGGATATACCGCCGCCCTCTACGCCTCCCGCGCGAACCTCGAGCCGCTGGTGATCGAGGGCTTCCAGTGGGGCGGACAGCTCCAGAACACCACCGACGTCGAGAACTATCCCGGCTATCCCGATGGAATCATGGGGCCGGAGATGATGCAGCAGTTCCGCGCTCAGGCCGAGCGCTTCGGAACCCGCTTCATCACCGATGACGCCGACCGCATCGAGCTTTCCGACGGAGGGATCCAGCGGGTCTGGCTGGGAGACGAGGAGTACCGCGCGAAGACGGTGATCCTCTCGATGGGCGCGGAGCCGAAGCGCCTCGGCATCCCCGGGGAGCGTGAGCTTGCCGGCCTTGGCGTATCCACCTGCGGAGTCTGCGACGGCGCTTTCTTCGAGGGTGAGAAGGTGGTCGTGATCGGCGGCGGCGACTCGGCGATGGAGGACTCGATCTTCATCTCCAAGTACGCGAGCCAGCTGACGATCGTCCACCGCCGCGACGAGTTCCGCGCCTCGAAGATCATGATCGAGCGCGCGCGGGCGGTCGACAACATCGATTTCAAGACCCCCTACGTCCCGGAGGAGTTCATCGCCGGCGAGGACGGGAAGATCGCCAGGGTCCGCCTCCGTCATGCGGAGACCGGCGAGACCGAGGAGATCGAGGTCGGCGGCGCCTTCGTGGCGATCGGCCACACTCCGCAGTCCGAGCTCGTCAAGGGGCAGGTGGACACCGACGGACCGGGGTACGTGATGACCGAGAACGGCTCCACGAAGACCAACCTGGCCGGCGTCTTCGCGGTCGGCGACCTCGTCGACCACACCTACCGCCAGGCGGTCACCGCCGCCGGCACCGGCTGCATGGGGGCGCTCGACGCGGAGTGGTACCTGCGCGACACGCCGCCGATGCCGGAGGCGCACTGGATGCCGGGCGGCGAGCCGGCCGAGATCGCGCCGCCGGCACCCTAAGAGTCCCGACATCTAGCTCCCGAATACGGTCGCCGAAGCTAGAGTTCCCCTCGACCGAGCGAGCGAGGACGAGGAGGATCAGATGGCGGCGATCGAGAGCCCCGAGAAGGTCGGGCTGAAGCCGTTTCACGAGTTCGACGAGGCGAACGAGACCTGGCCACGTGGGGATCGCCCAGCGACGATCCGCGAGGCGGCGGCCGAGTTCCGCGCCCGCTTCGCCCGCGCCGAGAACCGCGTGCGCGCGGTCCGCACGGTGCCGATCGCGTCGGCGGGCTATCCGCTCAAGTTCGCTTTCGGGGGCGCCGCCAAGGGGCCCAACCCCTACATCAACATCATCAACCGCCTGCAGGTGATCCAGTACGAGGACTTCGACGGGGAGCTGCGCACGCTCGCCTACGAGCCCACGGTCACCGACGGTCCGCAGGAGGCGCCCTTCTACGAGCAGCAGATCGAACAGCTCCAGAAGCTGCCGGGCGGCAGCGGCGACTGGCTCGCCTACAACGTGCTCTCGAAGATCTGGCATACGGTCCCCAGCGCGCTGGCCGAGACCGGGCTGCGGCCCGAGGACATCGACTTCGTCAGCTTCGACCATCTGCACGTCCAGGACGTGCGCTTCATCCTCGGCTCGACCAAGCCGCCCCCCGGCCACCCGGAGGCCGTCGAGCCGCTGTTCCCGAACGCCAAGCTGCTCACCCAGCGCAAGGAGTGGGACACCTTCGCCTCGCTGCACCCGATGCAGTGGGCCTGGTACGTCAAGGACGGGATCGAGGGCGTAAACGAGGACAACGTCGTGCTCCTCGACGGCGACGTCGAGCTCGGCAAGGGCGTGGCCCTGGTCTGGACGCCGGGGCACACCGACGGCAACCACTCCCTTTGTATCAACACCGACGACGGCGTCTGGGTCTCCTCCGAGAACGGGGTCGCCGCCGACTCCTGGCACCCGCATCTCTCGAAGATCCCCGGGGTGCGCAGGACCGCTGAGTTCTTCGGGCGCGAGGTGATCCTCAACTCGAACACCCTCGAGGACTCGATCGACCAGTACGACTCGATGATCAAGGAGAAGGCGCTCGCCGACCCGAACCCGCGCGATCCCCGTTTCCTCAATGTCTTCCCGTCCTCGGAGATGGCCGAGTGGAAGCGCCAGTGGCCGGTCGTGCCGACCTTCTTTTACGGCGGCATCGAGTACGGGACGATCGAGCGGCCCGCGTCGGGGAACGGCCGCCGCTCCTAGGGCCTGGCTCGGCTCAGGGAACCCGAAACCCGCTTCCTGTTCGGTCGCCCAGGCGTCTCTCGGCGACCATTCTGCGCAGCAGCGGCGCGGCCCGGTAGCGCTCCTCGCCCAGCTCCGCGTGCAGCGCGTCGAGCACCGCCAGCACGTGGTCGAGGCCGATCGCGTCGCCCCACTCGAGCGGGCCGCGCGGGTAGTTGAATCCGAGACGCATCGCCGTGTCGATGTCGGCGGCGCTGCCGATTCCCTTCTGCAGAGCGAAGGCCGCCTCGTTGACCAGCTGGCAGACGATTCGCCCCAGCACCAAGCCCGGGCAGTCGCCCACCCATTCGACGTGCAGGCCCAGCGTGCCGAAGAAGGCCTCCGCTCCATCGCGCGTCGCTTGCGGGGCGAACTCGCCCGCCGTCAGCTCGACCAGCCTCGCCCCCTCGAGCGGCCCCAGCAGGTGAAATCCGACCGAGCTGCCCGCGTCGTCGAGCTCGGCGAGGCTTCCCTCGGCGAGCAGAACGAGCCGCGGCGCGTTCGCGCCCCCCAGGGCCAACCCCCGCAGGGCATCGGCGAGCTGGCCCTCGCCGACGATCTCGGCGGGCGGCAGCGCGGTCGGTTCGTTACCAGCGGCATCACCGATCGCGACGACCTCTGGATCGGGCGGCCGGTACGCGCTCTGCACGTAGTCGTAGTAGCCGCGCCCCGACTTTCGCCCCAACCGTCCGGCGGAGACCATCCACTGCTGGATTGGATGCGGCTGCCAGCGCGGCTCGTGGAAGCTCTGCTCCCAGAACGATTTCGCGACCTCGAAGTTGACGTCGATCCCGACCAGGTCCATTAGCTCGAACGGGCCCATGCGAAAGCCGCCGCCGACCCGGCAGATGCGGTCGATCGTCTCGGCCTCGGCGATGCGGTCGCCCAGCAGACGCAACGCCTCGAGGCTGAACGGGCGGGCGCAGCGATTACCCAGGAACCCGATCTCGTCGGCGGCGCGGACCGGAGTGCGGCCCATTCGCTCACCGACCTCGGCGGCCAGCGCAAGCGCCTGCTCGGATGAATCGGCACCCGCCACCACCTCGACCAGCTTCATCAGCGCCGGCGGGTTGAAGAAGTGCATGCCGACGACCCGTTGCGGCTCGGCCATCGTGGCCGCGATCGCGGTCACCGAGAGGGAGGAGGTGTTGGTGGCCAGGACCGTCTCCGGCCCACAGGCTTCGGCGAGCTCAGCGAAGAGCTGTCGCTTGAGCTCGAGGTCCTCGGGCGCGGCCTCGATCACCAGCTCGCAATCGGCGAGGTCCCGCAGCCGCGGTGACGGCTCCAGCAGGGCCGCGGCCCGTTCGGCCTCCTCGCGGCTCCAGCGCCCGCGCTCGACCCCCTTCTCCAGCGCGGCGCGCAGCCGCTCCTCACCGGCAGGCAGTGCCTCGGCAACGGGATCGTGCAGCCGCGTTGCCAACCCGCCAAGGCAGGCGACCTGGGCGATCCCGGCGCCCATCGTCCCGGCCCCGACAACGCCTATTCGCTCGATGCTCAGCGTTCCTCCTTGAACACGTTGGGCCGCGGCTATTTGCCCTTGAACTCGGGCTTTCTCTTCTCGATGAACGCCCGCATCCCCTCGACCCGGTCCTCGGTCGCGAACGACAGCTCGTAGAGGCGGCGCTCCATCTCCATGCCGGCGGAAAGCGAGGTCTCGTCGGCGGCGACGATCGCCTGCTTGGCGAGCCTGGTCGCTATCGGCGGCCTCCTCGCGACCCGGCCGGCCAGCTCCATGGCTTCGTCGAGCCACTTCTCCTTCCCGGCGACCACGTTCACCAGGCCGGCCTCCTGCGCCTCCAGGGCGCCGATCCGGCGCCCGGTCAGCACCAGGTCCATCGTGCGCTGCTTGCCGAGCACCCGGGCAAGCCGCTGGGTGCCGCCTCCGCCGGGGATGATTCCGAGGGTGATCTCTGGCTGGCCGAACTCGGCCGTTTCGGACGCCACGATCAGGTCGCAGGCCAGCGCCAGCTCGCAGCCGCCGCCCAGCGCCCAGCCGGATACGGCGGCGATCGTCGGTGTCTTCAGTGCCGCGAGGCGCTTCCAGAACGATGCCGCGGGGTGGTAGAGCGCCTCGTCGAAGGAGCGCTCGGCCATCGCCTTGATGTCGGCGCCGGCCGCGAAGGCCTCGTCGGAACCGGCGATGACCATGCAACGCACCGAGAGGTCGGCGTCGAAGCCCTCCAGCGCCGTCGCCAGCTCCGCCATCAGCTCGGGCGAGAGCGCGTTGCGGGCCTCGGGGCGATTCAGCCGGCAGAGGGCGACGTGCTCCTCGACCGTCGTCTCGACGAGCTCGCCCATCACCAAGCCGTTCCCCTACCGCCGAGCTCGATTTTATGAACGCATGTCATGCAAAAAGTCGATTTCGGCCTGGTGGGCACGAGGACACTCGGTCGGGCAGGGCAGGTGCTAGGCCCTCGCCGCTGGGGTTTCCTCCGCCTCCATCGGCGTCATCGCATTGATGCCGGTGGCGTCGCGCCCGATGATCAGCTTCTGGATCTGCGAGGTGCCCTCGTACAGTGTCGTCACCCTCGCGTCCCGCAGGTAGCGCTCGACCGGGTAGTCGTCGACGTAGCCGGAGCCGCCGTGGACCTGGATCGCCGCGTTCGCGCACTCGACCGCGGCCTCGGTCGCGTAGAGCTTTGCGACCGAGGTCTCAGCGGTGTTCGGCAGCCCGCGGTCCTTGAGGTCGGCGGCGCGCCAGACCAGCATCCGCGCGGCGTCCCGCTTCACGATCATCTCCGCGATCAGCTCCTGGACTAGCTGGAAGCGGGCCAGCGGCACGCCGAACTGGCGACGCTGCGTCGCGTAGGAGACCGACGCATCGACGCATCCGTCGCAGATCCCGACGCAGCCCGCGGCGACGCTGAAGCGGCCCGAGTCCAGCGCGCTCATCGCCACCTTGAAGCCGTCGCCCACCTCGCCGAGCATCGCGTCGTCGGGGACCTCGACCTCGTCGAGCGAGACCTCCGCCGTGTCGGAGGCGCGCAGCCCCAGCTTGCCGTGAATCTCCTGGGTCGTGAAGCCGTCGCTGGAGGTGGGGACCAGAAAGCAGGCCAGCCCGCGGTGCTTCTGCTCGGGATCGGTCTGGGCGAAGATCAGCGCGACCTCGGCGTAGTTGCCGAGCGAGATCCACATCTTCTGGCCGCTGATCGACCAGCCGCCGTCGACCTGGGTGGCGCGGGTGCGCAGGTTGGCCGCGTCCGAGCCGGTATCGGGCTCGGTGAGCCCGAAGCAGCCAAGAGCCTCCCCTGAGCAGAGGCGCGGCAGCCAGGCCTGCTTCTGCTCCTCGGTGCCCCAGCGCTCGATCGATCCGCAGACCAGCGAGGTCTGCACGGAGACCACCGTGCGGGCCGCCGAGTCGGCGCGACCAACCTGCTCGACGATCAGGCCGTAGCCGAAGTAGTCCAGCCCGCGCCCGCCGTACTCCTCTGCCACCGGGGCACCGAGGTAGCCGACTTCGCCGAGCTTGCTCGCCAGCTCTCGGTCGAAGCGCTCCGCGCGGTCGTTCTCCTTGGCGCGCGGGATGATCTCGCGGTCGGCGAACTCGCGTGCCGCCTCCGCGATCAATCGGTGTTCGTCGTTGAGCTCGAAGTCCACTCGGGCAGCTTATTGAGGCAATTCCTGGCGCAGGGCCGTGCCGAAGGCCTCGACCGCCTCGCGCGTGCGCTCGCCGGGGGCATCGGAGAGCTTCGCCCCGTCGATTGCCGACACCGACTGAACCTCGCGGGTGGTGGAGGCGAGGAATGCCTCATGGGCGGCGCGCAGGTCGGCGACCGGCCAGGCGCCCTCCTCGACGTGAAGCTTGTCGACGATCCGGGCGCGGGTGATCGAGTGCAGCACGCCGGTCTCCAGCGAGGCGGTGCGCAGTCCGCCCTGCGGCGAGACCCAGAAGACAGACGCGGTCGGTGCCTCCAGCACGGTGCCCTCCGACGTGATCAGCACAGCCTCGTCGGCGCCCTGGGCCTTCGCGAGCCGAGTCGCCTGCATGTTGGCCGCGTAGGAGAGCGACTTGACGCCGGTGAGGATCACGCTTGGCGAGTAGGCGACGGTCGCGAGCGAGATCGTTTCGGAACGCTCCGGCAGTGGCTCGCTGATGGCGATCCGGCGACCGCCGCGGGTGATCAGGATTCGCAGCTGGCCGTCGTCGGCTCCGAACTCGGCCAGCAGCGAATCGATCTCCGGCCCCAGCGCCTCGCGGTCGACCGGCAGCTCGATCGCGGCGGCCGAACGCTCGAGGCGGTCGAGGTGGTCTGCGAGCGCGAACGGCTGCCCGGCGTAGAGCCGGATCACCTCGAAGACGCCGTCGCCCCGGTAGAGGCCGTCGTCCTTCAGTGGGACGGTCGCCTCGGCCGTTGGCGAGATCTTGCCGTCGATGCTTGCCAGTTCCTTCGCAGCCATCACCACTTCGTTCGCGCTCGGCCCAACGGCCGAGCTCTCTTGCTGAGCCTCGCGCTCACATTCGCAGGCGGGCGAGGCTACCCGATGGGGCGGGGGCACGAAAGGAAGCCGCAGGTTGCGCCGACTAATACGTACGTCCAGCTGGGTGGACGATTTTCCGTCCAGACGGGTACCTAATATCGAGTAAGAGTCATAGGGTCATGACGATGCTCCTAGAGCAGCACTCCTCCAGTAGCGAAGTGGGCGGCGGGGGTCGCAGCCCCCGCCGTTCGCTTGTTTGGAACCAGACCGAGGTCTCCGCGACTCGCCGGGTAGCGGCCTGGTTGGCGCTGGCGGTGACCTTCGCGATCGTCGTGCTGCTGTTGATCGGCGGCTAGCGAAGCGTCGCCGGGTCAGACCGCCTCGACCACCGTCGCCAGGCCCTGGCCGACGCCAACGCACAGCGACGCAATCCCATAGCGGCTGCCGCGCCGGCGCATCTCCCGCACCAGGGTCGTCATCAAGCGGGCCCCTGAGCAACCGAGCGGATGGCCGAGGGCGATCGCGCCGCCGTTCACGTTGAGGCGCTCCTCGTCGACGCCCAGCTGGCGGGCGCAGGCGAGCACCTGCGAGGCGAAGGCTTCGTTGATCTCGATCAGGTCGACGTCTTCGAGCTTCAGCTCGGCGGCCGCGAGCGCGCGTGGAATCGCTTCCGCCGGGCCCATCCCCATCACCGCGGGATCGACACCGGCAACCCCGAAGCCGACGATGCGGGCCAGGGGCTTCGCCCCGAGCAGCTCGGCGCCGCGCTCGGAGCCGACGACGAGGCAGGCTGCGCCGTCGTTGAGGGTCGAGGAGTTGCCGGCCGTCACAGTCCCTCCCTCCCGGAAGGCGGGCCGCAGCTTGGCCAGCTTCTCCAACGAGGTGTCGGCGCGCGGCCCCTCGTCTCGCTCGATGGGGCCGTCTCCGTTGAGGTCGATCGGGACGATCTCCTCGGCGAAGCGGCCCTCCTCGGTCGCCGCGATCGCGCGCTGGTGGCTGCGCAGCGCGAACGCGTCCTGGTCGGTGCGTGAGACGTCATAGCGCTCGGCGACGTTCTCGCCCGTCTCGCCCATCGACTCGGTCGAGTACATCTCGGCCATCCGCGGGTTGACCATCCGCCAGCCCAGGGTCGTGTCGTACATCGTCTGCTCGCCCCGCGGAAGCGCCGCCTCCGGCTTCGGGACCACCCACGGCGCGCGGCTCATCGATTCGACCCCCCCGGCCAGATAGAGGTCTCCCTCTCCCAGCATCACGGCGCGTCCGGCCATGTTGACGGCCTCCAGGCCAGAGGCACACAGCCGATTGACTGTGGCGCCCGGCACCGAGGCCGGTAGGCCGGCGAGCAGGGCAGCCATCCGCGCCACGTCGCGGTTGTCCTCGCCCGCCTGGTTGGCGGCTCCCATGTAGACGTCGGTGATCCGCTCCGGGTCTATGCCGTTGCGCTGCACCGCGGCCGCGACGACGTGGGCGGCCAGGTCGTCGGGCCGCACGCCGGACAGCGCGCCGCGGAAGCGCCCCATCGGGGTGCGGATCGCGTCGAGGATGAGCGCCTCCTGCATCGCTTCACCGTATCCTGAACGCGTGGGGTTCATTCTGGGGACGATCCTCATCCTCGTGTTTCTCGTCGGTGTGCTGCTGCTCGTCGGCCACTTCTACCCGGGCAGCGGCGCCGATTTGCTCGACTGGAAGCCGACCCGCTCCTACGAGGCCGAGGTGCAGCTCGAGGCGGACGACGTCCAGCAGATGCTCGACGCCCAGAATGAGATGCGCCGCCGCCGTGGCGCGCCGGAGCTGACTCGTGAGGAGCTCGACCAGAAGGTCGCCGAGGACCAGGCGCTCCGGGCGCGCGGCCGCGGCCCGTTCACCGACGCCTAGGAGATTGGCTCGGGCCCTGATCGTCGGCTGCGGCTGCCGGGGCCGCGCCCTGGGGACGCGACTCGCGGCCGACGGGTGGTCGCTGCGCGGAACGACCCGCGACCCCGGACGGGCCTCTGACATCGAAGCGGCCGGGATCGAGCCCGCTGTCGCCGACCCCGAGCTTCCCGGGACCGTGCTCGACCTGGTCGGCGACGTCGCGGTCGTGCATTGGTTGCTCGCAACGGCGGTTGCCGAACATGAGGCGATCGCGGCCATCCACGGCGTGCGGCTGGAGGCGCTCTTGGAGAGGCTCGTCGACACCCCCGTGCGCGGGTTCGTCTACGAGGCGGCGGGGACCGTGGAGCCTCGATGCCTCGAGCGCGGCGCCGCCGCGGTTCGCGCGGCGTCGGAGACCTGGCGCATCCCGGTCGAGGTGGTCGAGGCCGACCCCGGCGACTTCGAAGGATGGCTCAAGGCGATGACAGCCGCAACGCATCGGCTGCTCAGCTGAGAGACCCCTACTGGAAGTGGGTCGGGCCCTTTCGGCCCTGCTTGCGGGGCTCGAATCCCCCGAGCGGGATCTGCGGCGCGCCCCGCTGCGCCCAGGGCGCCTGGGCGGGGTCGTGGGCCGGCGCCTTGTCGAGCTGATCGACCGCCGCACTCAGCCCCACGTAGGCGACCACGATGAAGGCGATGAAGATCCCGTAGTAGAAGAGCTGGCGGCCCCGATTCGGATTGTGCTGGCCGATTACCTTGCGGTGCTTGTCCTGACCCAGCGCGTCGACGTCCGTGGGCGCATGCACGTGCTCGTCGCGGCGACGCCTGCGATCGGCAGGCTTCGCCTGCCGGGGCCCCTTTTCCCGTCCGGACTGCTTGGTCTGTCCGGCCTGCTTCGCCGGTCGGGACTTCTTCGGCTGTCCGGGCTGCTTCGACTTCGCCGAGGGCTGGGCCGGCCGCTTCTCGCGCTCGCTTGCGGGCTCCGTCTTCGGGCTCTTCGCGGGCCGCTTGGGCTTCTCCTCGTCGCCCTGGCTCTTTGGAAGCCACTCCGAAGCGGCGCGGCGGCCGCGCTTCGCGCGCTCATCGTTGCGCCGGGAGGCGCCTCCTTCCTCCACGAGGCAACCGTAGCGCGGTTGGGGCCGGGCTTCCACCGACAACCGACGCTTGCCTTCGTGCCGGAGAAGGCAAATAGCTAAAATCGGGTCAGGTTTAATGAATTTGATCTTGGAGGTTGCGATGGCTGACTATGAAAAGGACGTCTTGGTCGACACCGACTGGGTCGCCGAGCACCTCGACGACGACGGGATCCGCATCGTCGAGGTCGACGAGAACCCGGCGCTCTACGCGGAGTCCCACATTCCCGGAGCGATCGGCTTCGACTGGAAGCGGGATCTACAGGACCAGGTGAAGCGGGACTTCCTCGGCCCGCGGGAGTTCGGCGAGCTGATCGGCAGCCGCGGGATCTCCAACGAGCACACGGTGCTCCTCTACGGCGACCGCAACAACTGGTTCGCCGCCTACACCTACTGGTACTTCAAGTACTACGGCCACGACGGCGTGAAGCTGATCAACGGCCCGCGCGAGAAGTGGATCGAGGAAGGTCGCGAGACGAGCAGCGAGGCGCCGAGCTACGAGGCCACCGAGTTCGAGGCGAAGGACCCCGACCGCGACATCCGCGCTTTCCGCGACGAGGTGCTCGACGCGCTTGACGAGGACACCAAGCTGGTCGACGTGCGCAGCCCGCAGGAGTACTCGGGTGAGCTGATCGCCATGGCCGGCTACGAGCAGGAAGGGGCGCAGCGCGGCGGACACATCCCTGGCGCCGCCTCGGTTCCCTGGGCACAGGCCGTCAACGAGGACGGCACCTTCAAGTCCAAGGACGAGCTGGAGGAGCTGTACAAGTCAAAGGGCGTGCTGAACGGCGATCCGATCATCGCCTATTGTCGGATCGGCGAGCGCTCGGCACACACGTGGTTTGTCTTGCACGAGCTGCTGGGCAAGGACGATGTGAAGAACTACGACGGGTCGTGGACCGAGTGGGGGAACATGGTCGACGTCCCGATCGACAAGGACATATAGAACCGGGAAGCGGCCGCGGTCAGTTCAGCCGCTCGAGCAGATCCTGCAGGATGCGGCCGGTGGCGCCCCAGATCATGTGCCCGTCGACTTCGAAGGTTGGGGTTCGCACCGGCACGCCGCGCCGCAGCAGGCGGCGCATCGCGTAGGCACCGCGCAGCTTCTCGAGCGCGAAGGTGAGCACCGTCTCGACCTCCGCCGGGTTCGGCTCCAGCGGCAGCCCTTCGGGGATCAGGCCGACGAACGGGTGCACCTTGTAGGAGGTGACGTAGGTGCCGATCGGGGGCAGGGCCCCGGCCAATTCGACCCGCGCCGGGTCGAGGCCGATTTCCTCCTGCGCCTCACGTAGCGCGGTCGCAAGCAGGTCCTCATCGGGTTCGTCCTGGCGCCCGCCCGGGAAAGAGATCTCGCCGGCGTGGCGGCGCAGATCGGAGCGGCGCTCGGTGAACACGAGCCCCGGCCGGTCGGGCCAGCCGTACATCGGCACCAGCACCGCCGCGTCGGTGCGCCCGTGAGCGTCGAGCAGGACAGCTTCCTCGGGGGTGAGCAGGAGCTGGCTCAGGTCTGCGGGAGAGGGAGCCACGGACCTAGAATCGTGACTGAACCGGATAGGGGGTGAGGCGTTGGCCGATGCGCTGCTGATCATCGACTTTCAAAACGACTTCACGCCGGGCGGAGCGCTCGCGGTGAAGGGCGGGGATCAGATCGGCGAGCCGATCCAGAGGCTCGCTCCGCGATTCGACGTGGTGGCGGCCACCCGCGACTGGCATCCGCCCGACCACGCGTCGTTTAGGACCGAGGGCGGGCCCTGGCCGGTGCATTGCGTACAGGGAAGCCACGGTGCCGAGCTGCATCTCGCGATGGCCGACGTCGACGTGGACTTCGTCGTCGATGTCGGCCGCGAGCGCGAGGACGAGGGATACTCGGGCTTCGAGAAGTCCGACCTCGCCGAGCAGTTGCGAGAGCGCGGGGTCGAGCGGGTGGTGGTCTGCGGGCTGGCCACCGACTACTGCGTGCGCGCCTCGACGATCGACGCCTGCCAGGAGGGCTTCGACGTCACCGTGGTCGAGGATGCGATCCGCCCGGTCGAGGTCGAGCCGGGCGACGGCGAGCGAGCGCTCGCCGACATGAAGCGGGCAGGGGCGAAGGTCGCTAGCTCCGAGCAGCTGCTCGCCAGCGCGGCGAGCTAGCGAGGCAGCCCGGGGTCCGGGGCACCGAGGTTGCTGATCTCTGGTGCCTCGTAGGGCTTGCCGGGGATGCCGCCGATCGCCAGCAGGCGCATCGGCTCGTCGCCGGTGAAGATCTTCCGCTTCACACCGGGGCCGACCATCACCATCGTCTCGGGGTCGAGGGTGTGACGCTCGCCGTCGATTTCGATCTCGCCGCTGCCGCGCAGGGCCAGATAGACCTCTTGCTGACCGTCGTCGGAGTGGTCGTGCTCGGGGTACTGATCGACGTTGGGCGGGAAGTCGAGCACCGAGCACCCGAACGCCTCCACGCCGAGCTCGGCTCGGGCACGCTTGAAAGCTCCGCCGACCACCGCCTCCATATCGTCGATCTTCTTCACCTCGTAGCCGGCCATCGGTTCTCCTCTCGATTGGACAGTTGAAATCGCCGTCGCTAGATGATCACCTGCACGGTTCCGCCGTCGACCGACCAGGCGGACCCGCTCACGTAGGACGCGTTCTCAGAGCACAGAAAGACGATCGCCGAGGCGATCTCTCCAACCTCGGCCAGACGGCCGATCGGCCGTCCCTTGGCGGCAGCCAGCAAGACCTCCTCGCGGCTCTTGGCGCCGGAACGCTCTCTCTCCTGGTCGGCGAGGCCGCCCTCCGCCAACCAGAGCTCCGACGCCACCGGCCCCGGGCAGATCGCGTTGATCAGCACGCCCTGGTTGGCGTAGCGGTCGGCGAACAGGCGCGAGAGAGACAGCTCCGCGGCCTTCGCCACCGAGTACTCCGGTGTCGCCGCCGAGGGTCGCTTGCCGGACGAGGAGGAGACATTCACGACTCGGCCCCAGCTCCGATCGGCCATCGGCGGGACGGCGGCGCGCATCGCACGCATCGGAGCCATCACGTTGAGCTCGAAGGCGGAGTACCAGTCCTGGTCGGAGACGTCGTCGAGGTTGCGCCGCTGGGCGGTGCCGGCGTTGTTGACCAGGACGTCGAGCTGGCCGAAACGATCCGTCGCTTCCGCGACCAGTCGCTCGCCGGCGTCCTCCGCGGTCACGTCGAGAGCCAGGGCGGCGGCGCGGCCGCCCTCTCGTCCACACTCCTGCGCCGCTTCGGCCAGGCGCTCCTCGGAGCGGGCGATCAGCAGCACGTCGGCATCCTCGGCGCAGAGCCTGCGCGCTGTCTCACGGCCGATCCCGCTGCTCGCGCCGGTCACCGCGCAGGCCCTCCCGCTGAGGCCCAGGTCCATCGCTAGACCAGCTCGATCCGGTCTTCGAGCTCCACTTCGACGTCATGGGCGAGGACCTTGTGCACGGGGCATTTGCCGGCGATCACCTGCAGCCGCTGGCGCTGGTCGTCGGACAGCTCTTTGGGCAGTTTCAGGGTGACAAGGAAGCTTCGCGTGCTGCCGCTCTGCCCGTATTCCATGTCGACGGTCACCTCGAGGTCGCCCAGCTCCCAGCCCTTGCGGTCCGCGTACATCTCCATCGTGATCGCGGTGCAGGAGGCAAGCGCCACGGCCAGCAGGCGGGTGGGGGAGGGCCCTTCGTTCGCTCCTCCGACATCCAACGGCTCATCGGCGACGACCGTGTGGCGGTCGATCTCGACGTCGTGGGTGTAGCCCTGGCGACGGCGGGCGACGGCCCTCGGCACGGGCTATTCCTTGCTCCGCCCGGCGAAGCGAGCGGGTGAGTCCTCGTCGGTGGCGCGCGCCATCGCGAACAGAAGGTCCGAGGCGCGGTTGAGGAAGCGAAGGATCGTCGTGGACGCCAACTTGCCGGTCTCGTTCAAGGTCACGACGCGGCGCTCGGCCCGCCGCAGCACCGCGCGGGCGACGTCGAGCTGCGCGGAGAGCTGGGTGCCGCCTGGAATCGTGAATTGAGGAGGCAGGTCGACCCCGGACAGATAGCGATCGATCTCGCCGTCCAGCGAGTCGGCCATCTCGTCGCTGATCCGGCTGACGCCGTCCTCGAGGCGATCGGCCGCCTCCGGAGCGGTGGCAAGCTCTGCTCCGGCGACGAAGAGTTGGTTCTGGAGCTGAAGGATGTCGTTGGAGAGCTGGTGGTGCTCGGTCAGCTTGCAAAGAGAACGCGCGACGCCGAGCACCGAGATCGCCTCGTCGAGGGACCCGTAGGCCTCGGTGCGAGGATCGGACTTCGGCACCCGGCCCCCGTACCAGAGCGAGGTCGTGCCGTCGTCGCCCTTCTTGGTGTAGATGCGGACCACGAGCCCATCTTATGGGGGCTCGGGCTTCGGTTCGGCGGGGCTAGCTGAGCGGGTTGAAGACGATCCCGGAGAGGATCTTGGGGAAGAAGTAGGTCGACTTCGGCGGCATCGTCTCGCCGGTGGCGGCGACTTCGCGCACCTGCTCCACCGGTGTGGGGCGGAGGACGAAGGCGGCGTCGTACTTCCCCTCCCCGAGTTGGGAGGTGACCTCGGGAATGCTCTTCGCGTAGCCGATCCCCCGCTTCTCGGCGATGTCCGCTTCGCTCATGCCGAGGATCCCCTTCAGCACCAGGGTCTCGAGGATCGCGACGTCGAGGCGTCGGTAGGCCTCGGGGCGGCCCTCGAGCATGCGGTCGAGCTCGGCCGTGTCCTTGAGCCGCAGCCGCGTCGGCCGGCGGTGGTGGGCATCGACGTAGCCGAACACTCCGAGCCCCTCCTCACCGGCCGGGTCGAGCTCCTCGTCGCCCACTTCCTCGATCTCGAACAGCTCGCGCAGGCCCTCGCGCAGGTGCTCACGCTTGTCCGGATCGTCGGCCAGGCCGCTGAGCAGGCGGTGCGTGGGGAAGACGGTCAGGCCGGGGTCGTCGAGCGCGGTCAGCGCCATCAGCGTGTAGTTGTGGGGGCCGTCGCCCCCGACCTCGTCGCGATAGGCACGGGCGGTCTCGTAGCGGTGGTGGCCGTCGGCGATCAGCAGCTCCGCGTCGGCGAGCTCGGCGGCCACGGCCTCGTGCACGGCTGGGTCGGTGACCCGCCAGACGCGGTGCACGGTCCCGTCGTCGTCGGTGACCTCGCCCCAGGGCCCGCCCGCCGTCGCGGCATCGAGCCGCGGCCAGGCGTCGCTGCTGGTCAGCGAGAAGATCGGCGAGAGGTTGTGGCGAGTTGCGCGGGTGAGGTCGAGCCGGTCCTGCTTCGGCCCCGGTTGGGTGCGCTCGTGGGGTCGCACCCGGCCCGGCCCATAGTCCTCGACCCGGACTCGGGCGAGGATCGCGTGGCGGGTATGGCGCGAGCCGTCGGGCGCTACGTACTCCTGGGTCAGCCCCCAGAGTGCCGGCTCGTGGTCCTGGCTGAGGATCCCCTCCAGCACCCAGTCCTCCAGCGTGCTTGCGGCGTGGGCATATGGATCCTCATCCGGGCCGCCCTGGGGCAGGTCGATCTCGACCACGTTGAAGGGCGAGCGTGAGAGCAGCTCGGCTCGCTGCGCGGCGTCGATCACGTCGTACGGTGGTGCCGTCACGTCCTGCAGCGAGCCGACGCGCGCCAGGTCGTAGTGAAGGGCGGGGAAGGGCTGGACGTCGGCCACGGGCGGGGAAACCTACCTCTAGACTCGTCGCGTCGGGGCGTGGCGCAGCCTGGTAGCGCGCGGCCTTTGGGTGGCCGAGGTCCCCGGTTCAAATCCGGGCGCCCCGACTCTACACTTCGTCTCTAGCCCGGCAGGTGAAGCTCGTAGCCGCGCAGCTTCGCCAGCGCGGCGCCGATCGGCAGCATGACGTGGTCCTGGAGGGCCCGCGGAATCCCGGTCGCGTAGGTGTCGGTGCCGGTCACGCGGCCGATCGCGAAGGCGGCCGGCACGGGGACTTCGCCGTTGCGGTCAGGGCGGCTCTCGCGCATGTAGTGGCCGAGCGTCTCCACGTAGCCGAGCGCGAACTCGCTCACCGGGTCGAAGGAAGGCCGAAGCATCAGATCGGCGTCGGAAGCGTTGTAGGGAGCGAAGCAGCCGAGCCTTGCCCTCCAGCTTCGCGGTCGCCTCGCCCTGCTCGACTGCGAAGCGCTCGACGTAGTCGAGGTGGAAATGGGCGAGGACCTTGCCCTCGCCAGGCTTGATCAGGCGCCGGATCTCGAGCATTCGCGAGCCTTCGTCCGGCAGCCGCACGATCTCCATCGTCGCTCCCGACTTCGGGTCCTCGAACGTCTCGCCGACTTGCAGCATTTGGTGTCCTCCCGGGAGTGGGGTGAGCAGTCACTGGAACCTACGGGCAATGGGGCCGAATGGACATCACCGGAATTGGGGCATTCCGGGGGCAGCGTTTGACTAGAGTTCCGCCGCCATGACCCCGAGCTTCGGCGCCTACCTCGCCGGCTCGCTGTCACTGGTCGCCATGATCGCTTCGCTCGGCTTCGGCGGCTACTGGCTGCGGCGCTGGATAGTTCCCGAATTCTCCGGGGCGCTGGCGCGGCTCGCCGAGATCGTCCTCGTGGTCGCGCTGTTCGTCCTCAGCCTCTATCTCCTCGGCAGCGTCAGCCTGTTGCGGGAAGGGTGGGTGGTCTCGCTGTCGATCCTGATCGGGTTGGTCGCCGGCCTGGTCGGGCGCTCGCGGGCGCCGGGCGACAGGGCCCCGATCGAGCCGCCAACCGTCAACCCCTGGTATCTGCTGATCGCGATCGCGGTCGCCTCGTTCACGATCGCCGAGTGGACCTTCCCCTCCCAGCTCAGCCTCGACCAGGGGATGTTCGGCGGCGACACCACCTGGTACCACATGCCGTTCGCGGCCCGGTTCGCGCAGGACGCGTCGATCGTGCACCTGCACTTCACCGACCCGATGCGGCTCGTGGTCTGGTTCTACCCGGCGACCTCGGAGCTGATCAACGGGGCCGGGATCATCGTCGTCCACGACGACTTCCTCTCGCCGCTGCTCAACCTCGGTTGGCTCTCGGTCGGGCTGCTCGCCGCCTGGTGCATCGGACGGCCCTACGGCGTCGGTCCGGCGACGCTTGTCGCTTCGGCGCTGGTCTTCGACTCCGGGGTGATGGTTCTGACGCAGGCCGGTGAGGGACGCAACGACATGATGGCGATAGCGATGCTGGTCGCCTTCGTCGCCTTCATCGTCAACGGCCACCAGGTGCGAAGAACCGGGCTGGTCACCGGCGACGTCGCCGACGCGGGGGCGCTGATCGACCGCGGCCCGCTGATCATGGCCGGCCTCGCCGGCGGGCTGGCGATCTCGGTGAAGCTGACGATGCTGGCGCCGGTCGGCGCGATCGCCGTCGCGGTGATCCTCTTCAACGCCCGCCATTGGCGTACCCGAGTCAACACGGCCCTGGTGCTGGGTGCGGCGCTGTTCGTGACTGGCGGCTACTGGTTCGTGCGCAACCTGGTCAAGGCCGGCAACCCGACGCCGCAGATCGGCTTCGGCCCGCTCAACCTGCCGGTCCCCGACCAGATGCCTCTCGACCCCCGGCCTCGGTTCAGCGTCGCCCACTACCTGTTTCACCCATCGGTCTGGCGCAACTGGTTCTTCCCCAACCTTGAGAACGCGCTCGGGCCGCTCTACGGGCTGATCCTGGTCGTCGCCCTCGCCGCCGTGCTCTACGTGATGTTCAAGTCGAAGAACCGCATGCTCCAGGCGCTTGCCGGAGCGGCGCTGCTGACCGCGATCGTCTACCTGTTCACCCCGCTCACGGCCGCCGGCCCAGAAGGGGCGCCACGCGGCTTCTTCACCAACACCCGCTACCTGATGCCGGGCCTGGTGCTGGCGCTGGTCCTGGTGCCGCTGGCCAGGCCTCTGCGCAGCGACGAGGGCCACGCGCGCTGGACGCTGGGCTTCCTGACCGCCGTCTACGCGATCACCGTGCTGGCAACGCCGCAGTGGTACCCGCGCTACATCGTCGGGACCGTGCTGATCACCGCGGCGCTGATCTGGGTTCCGGCCGGCCTTGCCTACTTCAGGCGCCGCGACCGGATCACCCCGCTCGCGATGGTGGGAAGCGTGGCGGCGGTGGCGGTGCTGGCGATCGGGCTCGGTCGCGCCCAGCAGGTGCAGTACGCCGAGCACCACTACGCGAAGCCAACCCTGTTCCTGCACGAGGGCGGACCGGTGCAGGCGTTTAGCTGGGCACGCCGCCAGCACGACCAGCGGATCGGCATTGCCGGTGGAGGCGAGATCTTCTTCGCCCAGTACGGCTTCTACGGTGCCGACCTCTCCAACTACGTCAACTACGTCGGCGTCCCCGGACCCGACGGCCAATACCGCCTCGCTACCACCTGCCGCGACTTCCGCCAGCAGATCAATGCCGGGCACTACGACTACCTGGTGACCGACAAGTACTCGTGGGACACCGTGCCCTCCATCTACGCGCACCCCTACTGGGACTGGATCCGCAATGACCCGGCGGTCAAGCAGGTGCTGGCGGAGCCGAACATCCTCCCGCAGCCCGACTACGTCTACAAGATCAACGGCCGCCTCGATCCCGCCACCTGCCCCTGACCGCAACTTTGGCGCTCCCGCGTCATTTTCGTCCTAGTTCCTTCATCGATGTCGAGCCGAGCACCCGGACACCGAAGCGCCCCGATGCCGCGCGCGATCGCGGCGGCGTTGCTGGCGGCGGCACTGATCTGTGGCGCGCTGGCAACCGGCGCCAGCCCCGACGCCGCGGTTGCGGCGAAGCAGCGCCCCAACGTGATCGTGATCCAGACCGACGACCAGGACACCCCCGAGACCTACCAGACCCACAGAGATCCGTTCACGGGCCAGAAGGTGCCGGTGATGCCGAACACGCTGCGTCTGCTGAAGGGCGGCGGGATCAGCTTCAGCCGCTACTACGTGTCCGACTCGCTCTGCTGCCCTTCGCGGACCACGCTTCTGACCGGCCGCTACGCGCACAACACCGGCGTCGAGGGCAACGGGCCGGTCGGCGGCGGCTATCCGGAGTTCGCGCAGCGGTCGGCTTACACCAACAACCTCGCGGTGTGGCTGCAGCGGGCCGGTTACCGCACGATCCACATCGGCAAGTTCCTCAACGTCTACGGCCAGCAGCCCTACAGCGACCCGACCCAGGTCCCGCCCGGCTGGAGCGACTGGGAGACGCTCGTGGGCGAGGACTCGACCCACTACTTCTACGGCTACACGCTGAACGACAACGGCACGCTCACGGAGCCCTATGGCGACATCACCTACGCGGTCAAGGACGAACCGACCTGTCCCGACTTCACCACCCCCGGCACGACCTGCAACTACCAGACCGACGTCCTGACCCAGAGCGCCGTCAACCAGATCTCCCAGTCGTCGGCGATCGGAAAGCCCTTCTTCCTCAGCCTCGACTACGTCGCCCCGCACGGCGACTTTCGCCCGCCGAGCGGTCCCGAGCCGGCGCCGCGCGATTACAACTCGCTCGCATCGCTCCCGGTACCGCGCCCGCCGGGCTTCAACGAGGGAAACGTCTCCGACAAGCCGAGCTTTATCCGCGCCGCACCGTTGCTGACCCCGGGGGAGATCCACAGCATCAAGGTCGAGTACCAAAAGGAGCTGGAGTCGCTGCGATCCGTCGACCTCGGGGTGCAGAAGATCGTCGCGGCGCTGCGCGCCGCGGGCCAGCTTCGAAACACCTACATCGTCTTCACCTCCGACAACGGGTTCTTCCAGGGCGAGCACCGCCTGCAGCGGGCGAAGTTCCTCGCCTATGAGCCTTCGACCCACCTGCCGCTGTTCATCCGGGGCCCGGGGATAAAGAGGGGCTCGAGCTCGGGTGAGCTGGCCGCCAACACGGACCTCGCCCCGACGATCCTCGAGCTGGCGCATGCAAAGTCCACGGCTTCGATCGACGGCCGCTCGCTCGTGCCCTTCATCGACGACCCCAAGCTGCGAACCGATCGACCGATCCTGCTCGAGGCCTTC
Organism: uncultured Solirubrobacterales bacterium; assembly: GCA_963740555.1. Taxonomy (GTDB): domain Bacteria; phylum Actinomycetota; class Thermoleophilia; order Solirubrobacterales; family 70-9; genus Mayfieldus. The sequence continues at coordinate 24,181 of CAVUES010000003.1, read as the reverse complement.
ACTGCGACCGTGGACGTGCCGACGGCCCGGAGGGGGGGCGCCTCCGCGTCGATCGAGGCGCCGCCGGAGAACTACTACGGGATCCGCGTCGGCCCCTACAAGTACATCGAGTACGCCGACGGCGAGAAGGAGCTGTACGACCTGGCTCGCGACCCCTACGAGCTGAACTCCGAGCAGCGCAATCCCCGCTTCTACCCGGTGAAGGGGTTTCTCAAGCGGCGCCTGCACCTGCTGGCGACGTGCCGGGGCACGAGCTGCCGGAAGCCGATTCGAAAGACACTGCCGCAGCCCAAGCGTCGGCACCACAAGCACCACCATCACAATCATTGATCCAACGCCCATGTCTCCGACGCGGCAACATCGCCGGCCCGGTTTGACGCACCCCGGCGCTACGCTGGCGCGGCCGGTGTGACCCGGTCTCGCCCCCGTAGCTCAGTGGACAGAGCGGCGGCCTTCTAAGCCGCGGGTCGCAGGTTCGAATCCTGCCGGGGGCGCTAGAGAATCCCCGCTACGGCGGGGTTTTCTCGTGTTGCTAGCCGCTTACGCTCAGTAAGCGGGTACCAATCGGGTACCAAGATCGACCGGTAAGTGCCTCCGTGCCGCTGTTCCGCCTACGCTCATCGAACCCGGCACTTGAGGCCCTCGCACTAGACGCGGAATACGATTCGGTCGTGGATCGTTCAGTGATCATCCGGCCTGCAAAGCCGTTTACACCGGTTCGATTCCGGTAGGCGCCTTATCGAGAAGCTCCGCTACGGCGGGGTTTTCGTTTTGGCGCCGATCAGGGCGTGTCCCCGCCGTGTCCCCAGACGGGCCGGTGGCGTCTGACCGTACCTCTACGCTTGAACCTCCTGCAACCACCAAGGAATACATAGATGACAGCCCCGCCGCAGAACCCCCCAGCCGTCCCGCCGATCGATGCCCTCGCGCCGCCCGCCGACGCCGAGGCGCCGCCTCTCGACATCCGCGACGTGCTCAACCGCCGCAGCGACCTCTCGACCTTCGTCGTGCACCTGACGAAGGACACGGAGGACGGGAGCACCGCCCGGCAGAACCTGGAGTCGATCATCAGAGCAGGGAAGATCGAGGCGCGGACGCCAATGGGCTGGGGCAAGCAACACGACGACCCGAGCGATACGGACCAGCAGACCCAGCGCGCGGTCAGCTTCACGGAGACTCCGCTGGAGCACATCTACTCCCACGTCGTCGCGATCAAGGGCCGGTCGGTGAAGTTCGAGCCCTACGGCGTGGCGATGACGAAGATCGTCGCCCGGCGGCGCGGAATCAACCCGATCCTCTACGTCGACCAGACCTCGGGGCACGACTGGGAGGAGTCGCACGCCATCAACCAGCTGGCGCAGGACGCGGCCGACTCGGGCGACTTCCACAACCAGCCGATTGCGAAGCTGCTGCCGCTCTTCGAGCACATGGGGACATGGACCGCAACCGGCGGCACCCAGAAGGAATTCTGGTGGGAGCGCGAGTGGCGAAAGCGCGGCGATGTCTGGCTCCCAGCCGCCCTGACGCCATGTCTGATCCTGTGCCCGGAGGAAGCGATCGACTACTTCGAGGAGGTCCTGAAGGACGCGCACATGATGTGGCGCCTGCCCGGTCGCAATCCCCGGCGCCAGTGCATCGACCCGCGGTGGGGGCTGGAGCGGATCATCGCCCACCTGATGGGCCTCGGGTCGGACGACGTGACGCCGTTCGAAAGCAACTGATCGAGGCACCGGTGGCAGACGAGGCGATCGCGGATGCCGGTCCAGCCGACGAGAAGCCCCTCGTCGAGCAGCGCCTTTCCCTGCGCGAGCTGCCGGATGAAGTCAGGCATGCGCGTGAAGCCCAGCGCATGGACGACCTCGCTAACGAGAAGGTCGCGAAGCCCCGCATGGAGGCGCAGATAGCAGCGTGCCGGATGGCCCTGGAGCAGCTCAAGGCCTGGCACCGCCGCATCGCCGACAGGACCGACCTAGACCTGGCCGCCTATTCGCGGGGCTCTGCGCTCTGGCTGGTCTCCGGTCGCTCTCTGGGGCTCCTCGAAGCACTGATCGTCCAGGCGGAGGCCGGTATCGATACCGAGGCGATGGTCACCGCCCGGACCCTTCACGAGGCGAATCGGGTCCTGCTCGTCTTCTGCGATCCCGACGAGGAGGAGCTGCTCCGCCTTTGGCTAGACGATGAGGGTAAGCAGAACTTCGTCAGGGCAGGGGCTGCACGCAAGGCCCAGGGTCGATGGGAGGACAAGCTCGACGAAGCGATGCGAGATCAGGAGTTGCCGTCTATAGGCAGCACGGTCGATCTCAGCGCCCAGGTCTATGACCGGATGAGTCGCGTGGCACACAACCGCCGATCGACCTGCATCAGCGGCCTTTGGGAGGACGGACGGGAATTCGCCTACGGCCGCCAGCCGTCTGTGATTCGTCGCGCAGCGGTCGTTGAGTGGATTTCATCGATGACAGGCGAGGTCCTCAACTGCGTCGGCGACGCCCTCCGCGCTTTCTACGGCGAAGGGTTTTTCGTCAAGGAGATCGCGCCGCTGGTGCTGAGCGTCACGGCGGTTCGCGAAACGTCTCCGCTCGACGAGGCCTCGATACGCAGCGAGGCCGGGACGTAGAACTTGTCAGGATGGCCGCGGCCCGGTTAGGGTCGGTGCAGGGGGCCGATCCAACCCGGAGGTAAAGCGTGTCGAGCTTCAAGTTCCGCGCCCTAATCGCGACCATCGCCGCCGCTTTCGCATTGTCAGTCGCAGCGGCTCCCGTCGCAGCCAACGATCCGAAGGATTGCTCGGATTTCAGCAGCCAGCACAAGGCGCAGCACTGGTTCAAGCACCATCACCCGCACAAAGACCCGGCGGGTCTTGACGCGGACCACGATGGGGTCGCCTGCGAGGACTCCTTCTAGATAGCTTGGGGATACGGGCGGCGGGGCTAATCCCTATCGGCTCCGCCGCCCCTCCATTTTGGTTGCGACATGAACCGTCTACCGCTCATCGTCCTAGTCGTCGCCTTGGCAGGCCTGGGTGCCCTGGGCTGCGGGAGCAACAGCAGCTCGTCCTCGTCCACGTCTGTCGCAGTGCCCCCGCCGAAGCCCAAGCCGAAACCGAAGCCCAAACCCAAGCCGAAGCCCGCCCCGGTCCCGCCCAAGCCGAAGCCGCAACCCAAGCCGAAGCCAGTAGCGGTCGCACCGCCAGCTGGTTATGGGGGGCTGGGAAGCGACGAGGCTACGTTCAAGTCAAAGCAACCGCAGGCTCCCCCGAATCCCTCGGCGGTGCCCGGACTCGCTTGGTACACCGTCACAGGCACGGACGCCGATGGCCGCGTGACCGCGTTCACCATGACTGAGAACTTCAAGCCCCCGGCCGGCAACCGCGAGCGGGTATCTCTGACCGGCGGCGTAACGACCCTTCCGTCCGACGCAAGAATCGGGGAACCGAACACCGACACCTGCATCGTCTGGCGCAGCGCGAAGCTCAAGCAATACATCGGCTTGGAATACGCCGTCGCCACTACTTCGACGGGTACGACCACGGCGAATATGCAAGCCAAGTCGTCGCCCTCTTGCTAAATGGCGTGACCGCGAGAAGCTCGCGGGTTGACACCGCTCGCAAGCCATCGAATACGATCCCACCGCGTGGGGGTGGAAGGCACGCGGCGAATTGAAGCCCAAGAGGAAGGCGTTTCTTGTCCCGGTCAGCGCAGCGGTCGCCGCTGCGATTGCGGCCTGCGGCGCGGATAAGACCGTCACCCGGACACAGAGCGACACGGTCACACGCACGGTGCCGGGCGGGACAACGACGCAGACGCGGACCGTCCAAGCGACGACTACGACTACGGCTACATCGACGACGACCCTGCAGGCCCTCCCTCCGACGACTGCGCCGCCGACCCCTTCAAGTCCCGGCCATGTTTCTCACGCTTCGCACGTCTCGCACGCATCGCACATCTCGGGCGTGGGGGGAGGAGGCGGCGGTCACGTGTCTCACGCCTCCCACTCCTCCCACGTCTCCTCCTCATGACGATTCACGCCGACAATCAAGAGGGCGGTTCCCCGGTACGGCAGCTGCTGACCTTCGATGGCTCGATGCATTCCGCAGACGCAATTCAGCGGGCCGCCTACAAGTTCTCGGATCGTTTGTCCTGTGAGTTGGCGGTCGAGGATACGGTTATTTGCTGCACGCTCTACCTCTCTAAAGAGGCGCCAGAAGTCCTCCAGGCAACGATCGCTGACTTCCGAAACGAAGTCCTAGATCAGACCTTGAGAGAGCGGATCCGCGATGAAACACAGGAAGCGCGCAACCTGATCCTGGCTCTCGCTTTTTCCAAGACCGGCCTCGTCGATAACGAGGACGAGTGAGCTGTGTCGAAGTTCAAGACTGCCGACGCCTTTTTCCCGGCTACGGACTCATGGGAACTCCTGCCATTTCGGTTTGAGCGCATGGAGTCGAAGGTGCTCCTGACCAACGTGGTTGGGGAGCACCTATTCGTGTCTTCGGACGAATTCGACGAGCTTGCTGATCAGCAGTTGCCCATCGATTCCCCGCTCGTCCGAAGGCTTAGGGCGAAACACATCATCAAGCAGGAGGGAGATCGGGTCTCGCTGGACCTCTTGGCACTGAAGACCAGGACTCGCCATCGGAGGCTTCCCGAGTCAACGGGATTACAGATCTTCGTCGTGTCGCTGCGGTGCGAGCACGCTTGTCCGTATTGCCAAGTCTCGCGTCAGAGTTCGGACAAGGACAGTTACGACATGTCCCCCGAAACGGCACGGCGCGGGCTTGAGCTTTCATTTCACTCCCCGTCCGAGGCCTTGAAGATCGAGTTCCAAGGCGGCGAGCCGCTGCTGAATTTCCCCCTGGTCAAAGAGATCGTGCTGGAGGCCGAACGGCTGAATGAGCAGCATCGCAAGAACCTGATCTTTGTGATCGCGACCAACCTCGCGCTGCTAGACGACGCGGTGCTGGACTTCTGTGGCGACCACGGGATTTACATCTCAACATCGCTCGATGGACCCGCAGATCTCCACAACAAGAACCGCCCCCGACCGGGACGCGATAGCTGGGAACGGACGGTGGCGGGAATCAGGCGAGTGCGGGAAACGCTTGGTGCCGACCGGGTTGCAGCCTTGATGACGACAACACGAGCAAGCCTCGGTCGTGCGCGGGAGATCATTGATTGCTACCTAGACCAAGGTCTCAAAGAAATTTTTCTTCGGCCCTTATCCCCATATGGGTTCGCGGTGAAGACGAAGTCCTATTCGGCGTATGACGCCGAGCGGTGGCTGGAGTTCTATGAGGAAGGACTGGACTACGTCCTTGAACTCAATGAGCAGGGAGTCGATTTCACTGAGCGTTACGCGGCCACGATCCTCAAGAAGATGCTCACCAACGAGGACCCCGGCTACGTGGACCTAACCTCACCGTCCGGCATCGGGATAGGGGCGATCGTCTACAACTACGACGGCGACGTTTATGCGTCTGATGAGGGTCGGATGCTGGCCGAGATGGGCGACACCACGTTCCGCCTCGGGAATGTCCACACCGACAGTTATGCCGACATCATGCTCTCGGAGGCGCTCTTGCAGCCCTTGGAGGAATCGTTCGCCCTCAGCGCCCCGATGTGCAACGACTGCGCGTTTGAGCCGTATTGCGGAGCGGACCCCGTGTACCACTACGCGACAAGCGGGGACTTCGTAGGGCGAAAGCCGCTGTCTGATTTCTGCCGCCGCAATATGACGATTTTCAAGCTATTGCTCGACAAATATGAGAACGACGCGAGCGCCCGATCCGTCTTTCTCGAATGGGCCGGCCGATGATCGCGCTTCGAGGAAGAGCGACCTACGCCGAGATCGACAAACCCCTTGACAGGTCCGTGTGGCTCCTCGTCGATTCGGAGACACTCACCGCTCAACGGTCCGGGCGGGCGTTCCTCGTCGACGACGACCAGGAGGTTCCTGAAGGTTTCGATCTGTATCTGACCAAGGATGAGTCCCGCAAAGTCGGCGCTCCGACCCCTCAAGTTGGTCTCCCTCCGCTCCTGCATCATTTGGATGCCGGGGATGTCATTGCCGTCCCAGAGACCGGTGAACGGGTCCGGGTCCTGTGGCGGCACAAGAGCCACCAGAACAGCGTTCTTCTGACAGAACGTTGCGACCACTACTGCTTGATGTGCTCACAGCCCCCGAAGCAAGGGAATGACGACTGGCTCCTTAATGATGCGCGAGAGCTGGTCCGACTGTTGCCGCGAACGACTACCGACATCGGTTTCACCGGCGGAGAACCGACGCTTTACGGGAGTGGCCTGCTGGGCCTATTGCGGCTATGCCGCAATCTTTTGCCATTTGCCGCGGTGCACATCCTGTCTAACGGTCGTCGATTCGCTGACCCGGATTTCGCAACCTCCTATGCGGCGGTTGATAACGCCAACATGATGGTGGGCATCCCTATTTATGGCGATGAGCCGGCGCTCCATGATTACGTGGTCCAATCGCCCGGCGCTTTTGAGGACACGGTGCGCGGCATCCTTCATCTCGGCGAGTTACAACAGCGCATTGAAATACGCGTAGTGCTGCACAAGCAGACCGCACCTCACATCGTTGAGATCGCGGATTTCATTGCTCGCAATCTGCCCTTCGTCGACCAAGTTGCGCTCATGGGGCTGGAGATGACCGGCTTTGCACGCGCCAACTTTCAAGACGTTTGGATCGACCCGGTCGAGTACAACGAGGCACTTGTCGAGGCGGTCAGGCGCTTAGACCGCCGCAGGGTGAAGACGATGATCTACAACCACCAGTTGTGCCTCATCGACCGCGAGCTGTGGCCTTTCGCGGTGCGATCGATCAGCGATTGGAAGAACGAGTACCACCCCGAATGTCTGCGCTGCAGCGTGGCAGATCAATGCGGGGGGTTTTTCTACTCGGCCAAATATCGGTTCAGCGACCACATCAGGGCGATACGTCCCGAGGAAGCCGAGCGCGAGAAGGCGTTGCTCACGGTTACCGCCTAGCCCCGAGAAATGAAACCGCGGATTGCTTTCTTCAGCGTGTTGATTTGTGTCGCCGCGGTTGTGGCGGTGACCCGCGAGAACCCAGCCCGCGCCGCGGACAAAGACTGCGCGGACTTCAGCACCCAGGCGCAAGCGCAGCAGTACTTCATCTCGAAGGGCGGCCCCAGCCAGGACCCGGATCGCCTCGATGGCGACGGCGACGGCATCGCCTGTGAGGATCTGCCTTGCCCGTGCGTGACGGGAGCAGGCGGTGGGGGGAGCGGCGGAGGTGGAGGCGAGGGAGGCCAGACGTGCGGTGTTGAGCGCTGGGCCGTGAAGACACTGTCCGATAGCCGGGTGGGTCGCGTCAACTTCCGGCCCCGCCGAACCACTGTCAACGCCCTACGAGCCAAGCCGGCCCCCGGGGTCGGTACTGATACTCCCCGGATCCGAGGAGTTGAGACGACGACCTACAAATTGCGTGCTCGTCTGATCGAATTCGCGGCAGAGGACGACCGCGACATCCATTTGGTCATAAGTGCGCCCGGCGACCCCTCGAAGACAATGATCGTTGAGTTCCCCGATCCGACCTGCCCCGGTGCGCGGTCGTCGCCAAAGCGCAAAAAAATGGGTCAAGCGCGGGCAGCGATGACACGAGCCTGTGGCCGGGCGTCATCGAGCTTCCACGACCTCGCCGGGTTCGCGACCATCCGGGGCGTGGGTTTCTTTGATCTCAAGCACGGGCAAAACGGCGTCGCCCCCAACGCGATTGAGCTTCACCCGGTCCTTGGTTTTTCGTCGTCGACGTGTCGTCAGCCCTAGTGCTTGTGTCTTGCGTGCAGGTTCCACCCCAGCGTTACGGGACGCATCCGCCAATCCCCACAGTTGGCAAGGTGGACCAATGACGCGTCTGGTCGGAGATTTTCAGACTGATCTATCGCTGCCCCAAGCGCTAGCGGCGTGCACCGATGGGATCCTCGACCTCGGTTGGCATATCGAGTCAGTTGAAAACAGCCGGCTCTTATGTGACGCCGATTTAGAACCGGATGTCGTTGGCCCAACGATCGAAGTCCTGCTCAGGCAGTCTGGTGAAGGCACCGACATCAGACTTGTAGGTACTGACAGCGGACTCCATCCGCTTCCAGAACACGCCGTCGCTGCGGCCCTGGACCGGGCTCGCGACGCGATTCAGAAGTCCGTGGAGGAAACTGAGAGCACCGAGGCCACCGAGGTGCAGCCTGAGATCCTGGCTACCCCCATTGCCGAGGGACCGGCGGCAGAAACAGCCGCAGCGACCGAGCGACAGCCGAGTTGGTGGAGAGATCACTTGTTGGGTTTGGCCATCGCCTTCATCGCATTATTGGTGGGCGTTGGCGTTGCGATTGGTGCGAGCACGGGAGGCAACACCAAAACTACGACCATCCATCGGACAACAACCTTGACAGCGCAGGGGTCGGTGAGGACCGTGATTGAGGTAACGACCCAGACGTCAACCTCCACCTCGACCTCCACGCGGACCGCGACGAGTTCGCTTCCCTAAGGGTTCGTGTCGGGTGGGGTTGGTCGCTCTAGCAATTGCTCCAACGTGTCTCGCGCCACGGCCGACGTGGGGCGCTGGGAGACCATGTCGGTACGCCGAGGGAGCAGCTGGGCCTCCGGCGGGCTTGGTGCTGGCGGGGTGACAATTAGCCGGCCAGAACCTGGGTCTCCCGAATCGGGGTACGACAATAGGCGTCGATGGGCGTTGAGATCAACTACGCGCTTGGCGGCCGGCAGGTCTCTCGGGAGGAGTTCTTCGACGGATTTGAGGGCCAGGTGCGCCAGGACATGGTCAATCAGCTGGCCGAGAGCCTGCAGAGCGTGCCCTGCCCCAAGCACGGCCAGACAGCTACGGTCAGCGAAGTCGTCCAGACCGATGAGGGCTTCAACTTCACGCTGACCGGATGCTGCGACGAAGGCGTCGCCGCAGCCCACGAGAGCCTCAGCTAGGTCTCACCCCCCTTCTTTGCTTGATACGACAGGTGAGATTCGGACGAACCTTGGTCTGCTTCCGCTTTCGCGTGAGGATGTCGCGCAAAGCCGGCCGAAACGAGCTGCCGGCGAGAAACCGCGCAATCTGAAAACGGCAGTGGCTTTCGGACCCCGGCTCAGGCTGCTGGGACCGCCAAGCTGTGCCGGTAGAGCTTCAAGAGGTTGTGGGTGGTGGCGATCAGGCGCCATTCGGAGCGGGCAGCGGCCCGGCCCCTGCGTTTGAACCGCCCGATCCCGCGGTTCGCCTTGATCTGGGCGAACACCGGCTCGACCATCGGCATCCGCTTCGAGTAAAGCGCGCCACCTCGCTCGGTGGCTAACACCCTGCGCATGAAGTCGTAGGGCCCACCAAGTCGCGTCTTGCGTGGTCGGTAGCGGGTCGTGTCGGGGGCGACGATCGGGGTCATGCCGCGTTCTCGCAGCGAGTCGATGTGCTCGTTTGACCAGTAGCCGGCATCGGCGAGGACGACCTCGGGGCGTTCTGTGACGCCCGCCTCTTCAAGCTCCCGCTCGGCCGCGGAGATCATCGGGCAGAGCTGTTCGAAGTCTCCGCTCTCGGTAGTGATCTCGGCGGCGACGATCACCTGGCCCTCGGTGGTCACTGCCTGGGCGTTGTAGGCGGGGATGAAGTTGCGGCCGAACTTCATCCGCCGGGCATCGGGGTCGGTGGTGTTGATCTTGCCCTCCGGCACCGCAGGCGGCTGGTATGGCTTCGGCGGAGCGCCAAAGCGGCGCCCGTCCTTCATCACTCCACGCGCGCGGTAGGCCTCATAGGCACGGTTTCCATCGTGCTCGGCGCGCCAGTCCTCAACCAGGCGGCGGTGGCAGAGCGATAGCCGCTGCCCACGGTCCCTTGGGATCGGCTCTGCCTTTGCGGCGCGCTCGGCGTCAAGGCGCCGCTTTGCCTCCCGCAGCCAGGCCCGCCTTCCGCCGCGACTTCGCAGATGCTCGGGCAGCTCGTCGCCGCGAGCATCGCCGTGGATCTGATCCTCAGCCGCATCGATCTCGGCCGCCTCCGCGAGAACCTCCGCCGCGATCTGTTCGTGGGTGCAGATCGCTGAGTCAGACGCAGCCGCGGCGAACTTGGAACCGTCGACGGCGATCACGCCAACCTCGACCAGGCCAGCCTTCGCGCAGAGCCCGAGGATCTGGCCAAAGAGATCGGCGAGCGCCTCCTGGTGACGGACGCGGAAGCGGGCGATCGTAGCGTGATCAGGAACCTGGTTTGCGCAGATCACCCGGAAGGCGACGTCCTCGCGGCAGCGGCGCTCGATCCCGCGCGAGCTTCGCTCGCCAACTGCATAGGCGTAGGTGAGCAAGGCGACCATCATCTTTGGCTCGTGCGCGGAGGCGCCGTGGCCGTCTTGGCGGTAGGAGGCGTAGAAGGGCTCAAGGTCGAGCTCATCTAGCGCCTCGATCACAAACCAGGCGAGGTGATCCTCGTCTAGCCAGTCGCGCAGGTCCGGCGGCAGCAGAAGCGGTTGGTCTCGGTCGCAGCTGAGGAAGTTCTGTGGCATAGGCCATTTTCTCCCTGCAAACGGACCGAAAAGCGGGACGGACCCATCCCGGTTGTGCGCCGCTGCTTCACGGGATCCTTGCGCGGGCGGGAGCGCAGATCTAGAGTCGGTCCCATGTCCACGATCAGCCTCGCCCGCCGGCCCGGCGGCTGGGTCGACCGAGCTCGCAAGTACAAGGTCCTGGTCGACGGTAAGCAAGTCGGCACCATCGGCCAGGGCCAGCGTCAGAGCTTCGATGTGCCGCAGGGCCCGCACGAGGTGACGCTGAAGATCGACTGGGCCCAAAGCCCGCCGCTTCGGTTGGATCTTGCCGAGGATGAAGCGGCGGACCTCTTTTGTGCGCCGAAGGCCAACGTACTAACCGTCTTCTACTTCGCCAGCCTAGGCCGCAAGAAATACATCGAGTTGCGGCGAGCCTAGACCTCGGACGGTCGGAGGACTCGGGTCCCAAGTCGTGTGGCGATTCAAACCACCCTTTGTGCGACACCCTCACGCGGAAGCGGAAGTCAAGACCACGGTTCAGGCCTGTGTGCACCGCTGCGCTCAGCGACCAGGAAGCGCTTTTCTTGCAAGTGCGTCCGCTTCGGCATTCCATTGTCACGATCATGTGTGGGAGCACAAGCACTACCCGTTGATCGGCCTGCGATATCTCGCCGTGACAGCCATCCTGGTTGCCGCGGTTGGCAGCGTGATCGCCGTCCTTGCTCGGTCATCAGCTACCCGATAGCGCCCCAGCTTCCGGATGCATCGCCAGGCGGCTCAGACGGGTTTGGCGAGTCGACCCCGCTGACTTGGGGGAAGCGCGAACGACCCGTCGAATGCGGCCGCTAGTCGCGCGCCGTTCTCATCGCTGGATGACCTGCAACGGCTCGCGCGGAGACCCGGCGCTGGCCGCCGTCTGCAAGTGTGCTGCCCATCGAGCCGGGCTGGGACGCGCAGCCTTCGCCACCGTTTAACGAAGGGCACGAGTGGTGTTCACGCACGGTTCACGCACGGTTTAGGTCGGGCACTAAATCCCCGATAACGAAGTACATCGTCCGAGCTTCTGCCTGCCGCAACGAAGCGCTTGCCCCAAACGGCCGGCAACGGCTCACCTCGACCCGTGGGCTTTGACCTATGAAACCTACGCTCACACTAATCGCGACCATTGCTGTCGCCTGCCTGCTCGGCGGCTGCAAGCTGGAAAACCACGATTGCTTCACGGACGGCTACCATCCGAAGAGCTGCTACGAGCCAGAGGTATTGCGCGAAATGGACAACGAGCGCATCTACCGCCACGGTGCTCAGGATGCAATGCACGCGGTTTACTACGCACTCTGCGTGAAAGCAGCTAAAGCTTACGTAGAGCCGCAGCTAGACTGGACGGCGCCCAATGGGTTTTGTTGCGCTGAGGAATTTACCGGCAAGTCCCTCGCGCGGCTGAAGCACTACTTCCGTGGCTTCACTTCGGATGAGATGCCCGCAAAACTTGACAATTACGTCAAGTCCCTACAACGGTAAAAGGCAACGGTAAAAGGCCGGCCCGCATGAAATGCAGGCCGCAACCGTGACACATCAACGCACAAACCCGTACCCGCCTTCTGTGGCGGTACCGCGGCCGATGCCCAGTGCCGCCTTCTGTGGCGGTACCGCGGCCGATGCCCAGTTGCTATCCCGCTTGAAGGGCCAAGTGCAACGACTTTTCAATTCGATGCCTCGCCAATCAACACGGGACCGCAGGCATTAGGAGGGGAGATATTGCCTGCCACGGTTTCGCCCTGTGGCTTTGCAAAGGCGACACTAACCCTCACTGGTGCTGTGGTGTAAGTCGGGCCAGCTCGGTTCGGCAATCTTTAAGTAATTCTCGTCAGCCGGCTCAGAAATCTTTGCCCCCGCGGCCGGTTGCCATCGGTACCCGGTAATGCCTTGCTGTAAGCCCGGAGAGGTAAACGTCCAGGTTGGCGTAGATCGTCTCGTAGAGCCGGAATGGATGGTGGGTGAAGAGGCGGACTGCCGAGTAGCCCCCCGCCTCAACGACCGCTGGATTCCAGTTCGCCGGCTGCTCAAAAAACCACGACCACTCTTCCTCTGGGGTCAGCGGGTCTTCATCCCGTGTCATCATGCTCCAGGGATCCCCCCCAAGACTGTCTCCACGCTCCACTCGCACCCGTGCCATTCCGCGCCAAACTCATTCGCTTCGCGTAGGAAGATGGAGGCTTCCAGCAGGCTGCGCGGGGACCCATCGCCGGCGATTGCTTCCATCAGGACCTGATCGGAATCATCGGAAGGCAAGCGCGACTTTCCGTCTGGATTGCGTGGCACCCATTCCGCGTCCTCGGCATCCGGAAATTCAGACCCAGATTCAGCCGCAAAGACTCCGCCCCACCCGTTCATACCAGTACTGAAGACATACGCCCGCAACTCGTAGCCATCGCGCAGGTTGAGGCTTGGGAACCCGTCAAGCAGGGCGCGGGGCGCAGCGGTCAGCTTCCGCCATTCTGATGCTGAGTCGAGTTCCTCGCCGAACTCAAGCACGCCGGGGACCGCATCGCTGACGCGGGCGGCGGCGTCGCGCAAGATCTCTATGTCCTCCAGCCAGAATTCGTGAACCTGCTGCATCTACGCGCTTATCGTAGCCAACCGGTCCGAAGGCAACTGCGCGACAACAGTGACTGTACCCATGGCAGCACCGCGCCACATCACCTCGCTCCCCCGTTGGCGTCCTGTGTGACGGTACTCGTCTTGGTACCCGGTCGGTGCTATCCCGCCTGTAGTGCCAAGTGCAACGGCTTCTCTAGCCGTTACCCCCACCAATCAAGGCAGGAACACGGGTATTGGGTAGGTAGACGTTGTCGTGCCACAGTGCCACATTCCGCTTGCTAGAGCCAAATGATGCCTCCTGTCTCCGTGCGCGTGTGATGGGGGCCAGGCACCCTGCACGCAAGCGATGTTCGTAATAATTCCCGAGCCCTGACACATGGGAGCCTCAAAATCGAGGTATCGGCGGACCGTGATATTCGTTATTACACAGGCGCGATGTGCCGCCCGAAATCCATATGTGTGTTCGCTATATAGCAGGCCGCCATATAAGCCGCCGTCAGCCCAGGATGCAATGGAACCTTGGTCTGAGATGGGACACGGCAGTCTTGAAATCGCGGTGTTTGCAGGCAGGCGAAAGCTGGGATTCGGCGCACACTTCTGAGTTAATCCCCCAGGGGCACAACACCTAAGACAGAATTCTGAGTTACCGATGCCCCTATAGGGGGCTAAGTCAGAAGAGTTGCCGTATGTGGCGTTCCAGAGCCAATGCCGGCTTCTGCCTTCCTTCGGCGGGGCAGAAGTTTCAAAATTGCACACTTGGCGCTAGGCACAACCGCTACAGGGTTACACGAACCCTGCCAAGAGCGTCGGGCGGGGTTCTGTGTAACCCACACACACTACACATAAATAGCTGTAGCTGTGATATAATAAATGTATGAGTGTGGAGACCAAAAACATAAGAACTCACCGCAAACGGCTTGGGCTTAGCCAGACGGCACTCGGCACGCGTGTGGGGCTCACCCAGTCCGAGGTCAGCAACCTCGAAGATGGGTGGACACATTCACAACGCTCCGCAGATGCGCTGATTGAAATTGCTGACGTGCTCGGACTAGACCTAGACGATGTGGTTCAGTGGCATGCTTCCGATCTCGGCTGGCTCGGCGATCAAATTGACCGCTGGCAGGACTGGCCGCTCGGCACTTTTGAAAGCCAAGACACCGCGGCTGCCCGTGCCGCTGTCGCTGCGTTTATGGACTGGATCAAGTGAATTGGCTACGTGGAGGCTCAAGATGCACTTGCCAACTGAGCCCGGAACAGCAGGCGCTTTTACCACGAACGATAAGTGGCTCCGTAACAAGCTGCGCAAATACCACGGCAGCCCGTTGTTCGCGGAGATGAAGGCTAAGCGCGAGGGGGGTGAGGCGCCACCGACCACATAGCAACGGTGGCTGTCGGGTCAACCGTTGCTATACTTCGTAGAAGTACATAGACGCCTCATAGGTTACGCAGTCAGACAGGGTAGTTCGTCAAATAGTTCGCCGAGGCCAGCGTCATAAAACTGCACTAGGTCCCCTAGTCAGTGCCCGCGCGAACTAGACACAACTTCTAATCAGTTTGCAAGGCATCGGGATGGTTCGCCCCTACGCCTTGTGTAGTGGTGGGTAGCGCCGAGAGTGCGGGCTCTCGGGCAGCCCCGCCATTCAACCAACGACAAAATCCCCGCCGGAGCAGGGACATGGAGACCAAAGGAGTTTCTAATGAACTACCCGAGTTATGCCAATAGCACCCCGAACCCGTGGTACTCAAGTGCGCGGAAGGAGTCTACACAACGGCCGCTTAACCCGGCTCAGATCGATCGCGAACTAAAAGGCTTTACCCCGGTGTTGGAAGCCGTGGGCAACCAATATCTAACCCGGTTTTGCAAGGCGAAGGGGATTAGCGTCAGCGCCCTCACCAAAATGGGGGCCAAGGTGCGAGGCACCGTGATCGCCTTTCCTAGTGTGGCTGGGATTTCCTATCGCGATATGGCATCTGGGCGCCGATGGATGCGCGGGCGCTTCAAGGACCACCCAATCAACATTGTGTACGGGCGCGAGCCGTATGTCCGCGCGCTCGTGAGCGAAGGCCAAAGTGACACCTGCGCTCTGCTCGACGCCTATTCCGATGCCGATGTTGTGTGCCTCCCGCTGGGAGCGCCCGGTGATGGAGTCGGCCCGGAGGAGTGGCTATCACCCATTTGGATCGAGCAGCTACGGCTGTACCCGAAGATTTACATTGCTACTGATTCAGATGCTCCCGGTGAGCGGGCATGGCAGTACTTCCGTGACTCGGGGTTGCCGTGCGTGCGGCACGCGCCGCCAACGGGGTTTACGGATTGGTGCGAGGCCCTGGCAGCGGGTGAGGCTTCTGACTTAGCTCCCTATAGGGGCAACGGTAGCTCAGAAGTTCTTCTGAGGGGGCCCACTAAGGGGGGTCTACCTCAGTGTCTGCCGGTTGTCCAACCGCGTAGGGGGCGGCGATGATGGCACGTTATGAGAACCGAATAGCTGATCTAGCGACGATCCTTGCGGAACCCGCTGAGCCCGTTGCCTGGCGCTGCGAAGGGTTCGTTGCTGACGGCACCTTGACGATCCTCGCTGGCCGTGCAGGCTCATACAAGACTTGGCTCGGGACCGGGCTCGCGCTCGGCGTTGCGCGTGGTAATGAAGTCGCCGGAATCCGGTGCAACAAGGGCACCGCTGCGATTGTCGATTTCGAGCAGGGGCCGCGTATGTCTCGTCAGCGTCTGCAGCAGGCGGGCGTCGAAATATCACCGGGCGGAGTTACCCACATTGACGCTGGCGGTCTTGACTTGGCGAACGTCAATGACTTGGCCTGGCTTGCCGAGGAGCTAGAGAGCGAGAACTTTGACTACGTGCTGTGGGACTCGCTGAAACGCGCTACGCCGTCACTTGGCGAGTCTGACAATGACGAAATGGCGACTGCGGTTGCCAACCTCGCGCAGCTTGCGCGCAATCAAAACTCTGCCCACGTCCTAATCACCCATCGGGGCCGCGATAACCGAAAGCTGTTTCGCGGCGCTACAGCGATTATGGATCAGGCTGACGCGCTGTTCGGCCTCGTGCCGGTCGGCGACGCCGACGAGGAGGAAACCGACCTACGGCGGCTCACGTGCCGGGGCGAATGGGGCAAACCGCCTCGCTACGCCGAAGCTCCCGAGGATCGCTACCTACGGCTTGATGTTGAGCAAGGCGGGATCGTTGGCGCTGACTCGCCGCGTCTTACGACCCGGCGACATTACGAAACAGAGATTCGTGAGCTACTGCCGTTTACCGGCACAAAGAAAGAGCTGGCCGAGGCGTGCGGCACGACGCCCCAAAACGATTCGTGGCGCGCCGCCTTTGAAGCCATCGAGATAGTGAAGGTCAAAGGCACCTTCACGGTGATGCCCGACTTCAATTCGACGGTTGCGGAGCCGTAAATATGACGCAACGCCCGGATTTCATTCCTTATGTCTATTGCGGTTGCTCCAAGCGCGCGCACCGCAGGTATTCGACGGTCGCCAAATGTTGTTGGAATTGGGCGAGCGTGAGTGGTGAGGGCCGTTGGGCAGTTGTTGCGGTCTGTGGTGGTCGTTGGTCGGTGCAGTTGTTCGAGGACAAGGACGCTGCCAACAAAGCCTGGGCGCGGATCGGCCAGAGCGCTTGCGGGGGGAATTGCAGCTTCGACCCGCGCACCGAACAGGGCAAAAGAAAGCATCGCCGCATTGAGCTTTGCCAGCTTGACGAGGACCGAGGGGCCGGGGAATGACCTACGCGGCGCGACCGGAAGTTCCGGCGTTTGAGGCTCTGAGAGCCCGCGTAGTGAATTTTCCGTGCCTGGAAGAAGGGCTAAAAAACGGCCCTAGTGTCCTAACCCTCGACAGCTTTTCCGAGGGCTTAGGAAGCCGCGTAGCGGTTCACACGCACAAAGCGGCGGTGAGATTCGAATGAGGCCCGATTTGGCTGGTGGACACGTGCCACCGTCGCCCGAGGTTGCCGCTGAGCAGGCCAAGCGCACGGGGCTAACGGCTGACCGAATCCTCACGGTCGAGGAAGCTGCCGCGCTCTTGAAGGTCGAGCCCGGCTGGGTCCGTGCCGCTGCGAGGGATGGCCGGATACCGGCTCACAAGCTCGGGAAGTACTGGCGCTTTGACCGCGACGAACTAACCGAATGGTGGCGGTTGTCTTGACAAGCGAGTACCATGCGAAGCCGTTTACAGATATGGGGCCGCGCTGCGCGAACAGCCGACCCCGTGGCGACGGGCCAAGGGAACCTCGTCCCGCCGCATCGGGAACGCTACCCGCTTCGCTGCCCCTCTCGATAGGAGGTAGCAGCATGGTCAGTGGGAACGTCTTTCAGGTAAAGCGAGCGCGAGGCACTAAGTGGTACGCGCGTTGGCGAGCACCAGGGCTAGGACCGCACGGGGCAAAGCAATGCCTTGGCCCGGCTTGGTCGGGCAAGGGACGCTGCCCCGAGGGCTATTGGACACGGCGCAAGGCTGAGGCTTGGCTGCAAGAAAAGCTCACGGACCTACGGCGTGAAGGCCCGCCAACTGAAACGGGCGCAACTTTCAATCAGGCAGCGACCGAGTACCTGCGCTACGTCGAGCATGAAAAACAGATCGACCCTAAAACGCTGGCCGACTACCGGGGCGTGATCGAGGGCTACCTGCGGAAAGCCTTCGGAGACACGCCGCTTGAGCAAGTCACCCCCGATCAGATCGACACCTACAAAGCTGGGCTGATTGCTGAGGGTCGGTTGTCCAATCGGACCATCGTTCGGCACTTGACGGTGCTTCACGGAATTTTCAAGCGAGCCAAGCGCGTGTGGGGGTTGCGAGACAACCCGGCGTCGGCTGATCTTGTCGAGCGGCCGCGAGTTAGCTACTCGGGCGAATTCGACACGCTTGACGGCGACGAAATCGAGTTGCTTGCCGCCAATGCCGCGAGCGAGCAAGACGCCGCTCTATATAAGACGGCCGCGTTTACCGGGCTACGCCAAGGCGAGTTGCTGGCACTGCGCTGGGAGCACGTTGATTTCGTGGACGGGCTGCTTCACGTTCGCCGCAACTACACGGGCGGGGTCGAGAAAGTCCCGAAGGGCAAGAAAGTCCGAAGCGTTCCGATGGTGCCCGAAGCAATCGACACGCTGGCCCGCCTCAAAGAGCGCGAGCACTTCACTGGCGATCGTGACCTTGTGTTCTGCTCGGAGACTGGCGAGCACCTAGATGACTCGGCGTTGCGCCGCCGCTTCAAGGCGGCACTGGATCGAGCCGGGCTGCGCCCGGTGCGCTTTCACGATTTGCGCCATGCGTTCGCAAGCGCCGCGATCCAGAAGCTCGACGCCTACGCCGTGCAGTCCTACATGGGCCACACGCACTACTCGACCACGCAGCGGTATCTGCATCATCAACCGCGCCGCGAGGACGCAGCCAAACTGGCTGAGGCGTTCAAAGCGGGTACCGGAGCGGGTACCAACGAGCCGCAATCCAACGGACACAAGAGCACAAACGACGCTCCTAGCAGGCACATCACCCCGTAGAGACGAGCTAGGCCCGCCCTTCTAAGCCGCGGGTCGCAGGTTCGAATCCTGCCGGGGGCGTTGCATTCGTTGGAGGGCTCCGGACCAGCGCTCCATTAGCGCGATGACCCGAACACGGGTTCTGCGAAGCCGGCCCCGACCACTGAGCCGGGGCGGTTCCTAGGCCCTTGCAGCGGGCTTGAAGCCTGCCGGCGGCCCCGTCTCCAGCAACCGCTTGACGAAGCCCATTATCGGCTCGCGCAGGGCGGGCAACCGGTCGAACTGCCCGGCGGCGACCCGGCTCGTGACGACCGTGCTGACTGCCCCGACGAGCGCCTCGCAGACGAACGGGTCGAGCTCGCCTTCCACTGGGGCCAAGATCTCGGCGAACAGGTCCGCGAAGCGGCGCAGCACGTCCATGCGACGCTGGAGGGCCCGCGGCCCGGCGCCGTAGACCTCGATCAAGAAGGTGCGGGCGAAGGCCGGCTCGGCGGCGAGAATGTCGAGGTAGCTCCCCACCAGCCCCTCGAGGCGAACCAGCGGCGGCCGATCGGCGGAGCCGATGGAGTCCTCGGCGGTCGTTGCCAGGATCTCGATTCCGAGGTCGTAGGCGGCCAAAAAACAGCTCTCGATGTCCGCGAACTGCGCATAGAACTCGTCGCTGGTGAGCCCGGCGCGCGCCGCGATGTCGTCCACCGACGTGCGGGCATACCCGTTCTCGGCCACGGCCCTCGCCAGCCCGTCGAGCAGCCGCACTCGCGCCGACGTGACGTCGTGCTCGCGGCTGTGCTGCTGTCGTCCCCGCACCAGGCGAAGGACCCAATCGTCGCTGGGCATGGCCCGATCCTACGCAGACCGGTCGCGCGAGTGTCGCGGTTGGACGGAGACACGACGATTCGCCGCCAGAAGTGGGGCAGGCGGGGTCGAATCGTGATATTCAGCACAGCTGGATGGTCGGACCTTGAAAAGACGCTCGCTAGCCGCGGTCGGTGCCTTGATGGTCGGACTGGCGCTGCCGGCCGGCGCTTCGGCGCTGCCGATCGTCTCGGTCCCCGTCCCGCCGCCTTCTCTGCCCGCATTCCAGGGGGCAGCCTCCATCGCCCCGCCACTGCCGGCCAGCGAGACCACGTTCGCGCCCCAGAACCGATTCATGGCGCCGAACCCGAACAGCAACATCCACAACGACACCTGGATGACCGACGCCTATCCGACACGCGGCGGGCCGCGGGGCAGGTCTCTGGTCGCCCGCTCGAGCGCGGCCTCTCCTGCCGTCTGCGGCTCGCTCGCCTTCGACTCGCGGGGCCGGATCGTCAGCGTCTGTCCCTCGGCCGTCGTTCCCCCGCAGGCGCGGATCATCGACCCGAACACACTGGCGACGATCGCCAGCTACGACCTGCCCAACGCCACCGACCCACCGGGCACCAAGACCTACCAGAACTTCAGCGGCGGCGGCTATTTCTTCCTCGACAACCACGACCAGATCTGGGTGCCGACGAAGACCGACCACATCTACGTCCTCGGCGAGTCGGCGAACGGGCAAGGATTCCAGCTGCGCCACGACTACGATTTCACGAGCGTCCTCGACAGCGCCAACGAGCGGATCACCTCGGCGCTTCCCGACTTCAGCGGGCTGATCTGGTTCGCCACCAAGCAGAACGGCAAGGTCGGCACCCTCGACCCGCGCACGGGCGCGATCCACGTCCTGCGAACCGGCGAGGAGATCGAGAACTCCTTCGCCGTCAGCGGTCGCAGCGCCTACATCGTCTCCGACAAGAAGATGTACCGGTTCAGCAGCCGCCACGGCGTCCCGCGGATCGTCTGGCAGAGCACCTATCCGAACTCGGGAATCGTGAAGCCGGGCCAGGTCGACGCCGGCTCCGGCACCACGCCGACGATCATGCGGGGCGGCTTCGTCGCGATCACCGACAACGCCGACCCGATGAACGTCGTCGTCTACCGGACTCGCCGCAGGCTTCGCCGTCACCAACATCGGGTCGTCTGCGAGGTGCCGGTGTTCAGCAAGGGCGCCAGCGCGACCGAGAACACGATCGTCGGATCGGGCAACTCTTTGATCGTCGAGAACAACTACGGCTACCAGGACCCCTTCGGGCTCAACAGCGGCGCCCTTACGGTGCCCGGCTTCGCGCGCGTCGACGTCAACCCCGGCGGTCACGGCTGCACCAAGGTCTGGACCAACACCACCTCCGCCGCCCCGACGGTGGTCCCGAAGCTCTCGGCCAGGACGGGCCTGATCTACACCTACACGCGGCCCCCCGACCCGAGCGGTGCCCAGGGCTACTACTGGACCGCGATCGATTTCCGCAGCGGCAGGACGGTTTGGAGTCGCTTCGCCGGGGCCGGGTTGCTGTTCAACAACAACTACGCCGGGATCGCCCTGGGCCCGAACGGCGACGAATACCTGGGCGTGATCGGCGGCATGATCTCGCTGCGCGACGGCAGCTAGCCGGACCGTGAAAAGTCGCATTCCGTCGCCGGGCTTGCCTACGCTTGGGATCCGATCGACCCATCGCAGAGCAGAGGAGGTCAGATGCGTGCATTCGCATTAGCCGTCACTTGTCTCGCCGTCGCATTCACGGGCGCTGTCGCCGCTCAGGCGCAGTCGCCGAACATCATCATCAAGGTCAAAGGGGGCAAGGGCACGATCTCCAACAACAAGGAGCCCGGGGGCTGCGTCACCTCCAAATGCAAGCTCATCCTCGGCCCGGGCGAGAAGCTCACCTTGAAGGCGAAGCCGGACCACGGGTACATCTTCAAGCGCTGGGACGGGCCCTGCACGTCGACGCACGGATTCAAGTGCACGATCAAGGGGTCCAACAAGACCGAGCGATTCGTCGTCCATTTCGGAAAGCCCTGATCGAGCCGCGAGCGGACGTCCATGGATAGCCTCTCTGCCATGGACGCCCCGCTCGCCGGCATCAAGGTCCTCGACCTCTCGCGGCTGCTTCCGGGCGGGCTCTGCTCGCTGATGCTCGCCGACCTCGGGGCCGAAGTGGTCAAGCTCGAGGACACCGGGGCCGGCGACTACATCCGCTGGGCGCCGCCGCATCACGAGGGAATGCCGGCGAGCGCCAGCTCCGCCTTCTACCAGGCGTTGAACCGAAACAAGAAGTCGATCCGGGTCAATCTGAAGGCAGACGAAGGCAAGGAGGTCCTGCGGCGCCTGGTTCGCGAGTTCGACGTGCTGCTGGAGTCCTTCCGCCCCGGCGTCATGGACCGGCTCGGAGTCGGCTACGAGGAGCTGCGAAAGCAAAACGAGGGCCTGGTCTTCTGCGCGATCAGCGGCTATGGCACCGAGCATCCGCAGTACGCGCAGCGCGTCGGCCACGACCTCAACTACATCGCCCTGGTCGGCGTGCTCGGCCTCAGCGGCGAGCGGGGGGGCCCGCCGGTACCGCCCGAGGTCCAGGTCGCCGACACCGCGGGCGGCTCGCTGTTCGCGGCGATGAGCATCCTCGCCGCGCTGCGCGGTCGCGACGCGTCGGGCCAGGGCCAGTTCGTCGACGTGTCGATGGCCCACGGCGTACTGGCGATGATCTCGGGCTTGATGGGGCGCTTCTTGGCGGACGGAAACGTGCCGACGCGGGGCGAGACCTGGCCGATCTGCTACTCGCCTTACGAGTGCAAGGACGGCTGGGTGACGATCGGCGCGCTGGAGCACAAGTTCTGGGTCAACTGGTGCGAGGGGGTGGAACGGCCCGATCTGATCGACAAGCAGTTCGCCCCCCACGGCTCGGAGGCGCACGAGGCGATTGGGGAGGAGTTCCGCAAGCGGACCCGCGAGGAGTGGGAGCGATTCGCCGCCGAGCGCGAGTGCTGCGTCGAGCCGGTGCTCGCCGTCGACGAGGTCGTGGCCTCGAGCCTGCTCTCCGAGCGCGAGGCGCTGATCGAGCTCGACGACGCCGTGGCCGACGCGCCGGTGCGCCAGGTCGACTTCCCGGTTCGCTTCTCGGGCGGTCACCGGGCGCCGCGGCGTCCGGCGCCGGAGCTTGGCGAGCACACCGATGAGGTGCTGACCGGGATCGGGTACAGCGCCGAAGAGATCGCGTCGATGGCCGAGGCCGGCGCGATCGCCGGCCGCCAGGACTCGCCGACGGGCGAGTTTCTCGGCGTCTAGCTACGCCCGGGGCGCTTCAGTCTCTTATATCGAGACAAAAGCACCCCAACCCTGCCTCGACCGAATGGGCGACCCGTCGCGCTAGATTGAGGACGCGCGGTGAGCGTAGCTCAGTTGGTAGAGCTCCTGGTTGTGGTCCAGGTGGTCGCCGGTTCGAGTCCGGTCGCTCACCCTAAACGCCCTGCAAATCGGCCTGATTTCATTTCGCCTATTCGCTTTTGTCGGCTCGTGTGATGGCAAATGTCAGCTCATTGCCGGCAAAGTCGGTGACGTGCGTGTGCCAGCCGGGATCGGACAGCCCCTCGGCGATTTCTTCCGCCCACGCTCGCAACGATTCGAGGAGTTCACGTGCCTCAGCGTCGCTGAGCGTCACCCAGACAGTCTTCAGGGGACTACGGGAGGTCCATCGGTGGGTCCGCCGTCGATACGTGGCATGAGGTCAAGTCTCCAAGGGGCGTCTCTCGCTATCGGGTGACCAAGAAGCAGACAATTACCAAGGGCGCCACGAACAGCAGCCAAGCGACGGCCCTTCTTGCGCCTGCCTCGACTGACGCCTCGGAAGGCTTGATTTCACCCAGCGCAGCCCCAGCCGTACCAACTGCCGCGCATCCAAGGAGAAGCGTCCATCCATTCGCTTCTCCGAGGAAAAAGAAGAACACACAACCCACGCTCAAGATAGATAGACATAGAAATGCGGCGCTGAGAGTCCACTTCGCGAATTGGTGCATCCCGGCAGGTATCGGACGCTGGTTCATTCTCTGTTAGTCGGAAGGGCGGATCGGGTCCAGAAAGGCCTTCTCAAGAGCGAAGCAGACGCTTCCTAAGGTGAGGCGCTCAGCGCGGGCTCCAGTGCGGCTCGAGGTGATTCGATCCGCTCGGGAATCGTGACGACGAGCTTGCCGTCGCGATCCAAGAGCCACTTCGCGTTGACGATCGTGAGGCCAATCACTTCGCCCGCTTCATCGAGACGTACCGCGTGTCCCTCCGGAGTCGCGAACGTGCTTGCAGCAGGCCGCTCGGGTCCCCGGCTTAAATAGAGCACGTCCCCCTCGGAGTCGTAGCGCTCCCGGTCGAACTCGTGATTTCCGATTCTTGTCATCAGCGCCATCCAGCTGGGTCGTTGCTCTGTGGGAAAGCCGTGACGACGACATCGGTCTCGCCACCGAATTCGAGAACGACACGAATCCAACGCTCGGGTCCGCCACGGCGGAAGCAGCGGACTCTTCCGGGACGGGCGTCGTCCTCACGGATTTCGGGCTGTTCAATCGTCTCGATCACGTCGTTGAGATGGTCGGCCATCTCGGGATGGCCTGCGAGCACATGGTCCCACGTGCGCCTCGTGAGCTCCGCAGGGCGCCTATCAGGAGTGGTGGCTCTCGCGAGCGGATCATCAGGAGACACTCAGGAACGGTAGCCAGCGGCGCGGCGGTCACGCC
>CAVUES010000002.1:0-28134 GCA_963740555.1 uncultured Solirubrobacterales bacterium | reverse complement strand
ATGACCCCCTGATGCCTGCCAACAACGAAAATCGCTTGAGCAAGCCAAATCCGGACCGCTGGGGACCGCCACTAACCGCTCAAATCGGGTGCTGACTGGCGCACCACTGGCGCACCGATTGCTTGTTTGGGCGGTAGATCCGATAATCTGATCTGACCATGAGACGACTCAGCGCAACCGAGGCAGCGAGGCGCTTCTCGGACCTCCTCGATGCGGTGGAGCGCACCGGGGAGACGGTGGTCGTGGAGCGCCGTGGACGTGCGGTTGCCAGCATCGCGCCCGCCCCGGCGGTGTCGGGCCGCGCCGTGAAAGATCTTCTACGAGTCCACAAGGCCGACCCCGCCTGGGAGCACGAGCTTGAAGAGCTGCGCGCCGCGATGAAGCCCGAGGAGCGTCGCTGGAGCGACTGATCCTCGACACCACGGTCCTGATCGCCGCCGAGCGAGCCGGCGCGGCGATCGAGGAGGCGTTGGGCGATGAGGACGACGTTGCGATCGCCGCGGTGACCGCGGCCGAGCTGCTGGTTGGCGTTGAGCTCGCGGATCGCCGACGCAGATCTCGCAGGCGCTCCTTTGTGGACGCGGTCCTCTCGGGGATCCCAGTTGAGCCCTACGATCTCGAGGTGGCCAGGGCTCACGCCGGTCTGCTCACGCATGCTCGCAAGGAAGGCCGTGCTCGAGGAGCTCATGACCTGCTGATCGCGGCCACGGCACTGGCCCGCGGGCGGACCGTCGTCACCGCCGACGCCGCTGGCTTTGAGGACCTGCCCGGGCTGCGGGTGCGGCTGCTGAGTCCTTGAGTTGCCACTGCTTACGAGATGGCACCCGCAAAGGACGCTCAGCATTCTGTGCCCAACCCTAAAATCAGCGCATGGCTCAATCGCCCACAACCTCGGTCGAGATCGACAGCGAGCTGCTCGTGCGGCTGCGTGAGCGCCGGCCGGACAAGTCCGACCGCCAGCTGATCGAGGACCTGGTCCACATCCAGCTCGGCTTTGTCGCCTTGCGTCGATCCCAGCAGCGAAACGCGCTCTCAGAGGAAGAGGCCGTTGAGCTTGGTGTCCGCGCCGTGCAGGAGGCGCGCCGCGCGACGCGTTGACCGGCTGCTGCTCGACCCGAGCGTCTTGCTCTCCGCAGCCGTTGCACACCCCGACACGCTTGCTCGCGATCGGGTCTGCAAAGCCGTTTACACCGGTTCGATTCCGGTAGGCGCCTCTCGCCCTACGATGCGAAATCCCGCATCGTAGAGCCGAAAACCCCGATTCCGAGAGGACCGCTCAAGACCGCTCAAAACCGCTGCTCAACGCCCCTCACTTGCGCACAGACTGGCGCGCGGATTCTTCTCAGTTTGCTCTCGATCGCTCCAAAGAAGCTGTGGAGCACGTTGGATCACGAAAGACCGCCCGATAGCAGGGAAGAGTCGTCGGGCTGATCCCGATCCGCCTGGTTGTGGTCCAGGTGGTCGCCGGTTCGAGTCCGGTCGCTCACCTCTAAGAATGCCCCTCTAACAAGCGAAATCGCGATCCCCTTCGCAGACGGCGACTGGGCGACGGCGGAGCTCGAGCGGATCAGCATGCACGAGTGCCGCCACACGTTCGCTTCGCTGCTGATCGACGCAGGGGTCAACCCGAAGGCGATTCAGACGTTCATGGGGCATTCGAAGATCCAGACGACATTCGACACCTATGGACACCTGCTACCGGGCAGCCACGACGAGGTTCGCGAGCGGATGGATGCCTATCTCATCGCCGCCGCCCGGGACGCCGCCGCTGCATGATCAGTGTCTGACTGGCGCACCAACTGGCGCACCACGGCCTATTGCAGACGTTTCCAGTCAACAATTTAGCCGGCTATTTGGCTTTCTAGAGGCAAAAGAGACGCCCCGCCGAAGCGGGGCGCTCTGGGGTACTACAGGGAGGAGAGATATGTATCTCTATATATGTGGATCTGTGGGAGGTAGTCGGGTCGGTTAGGCGCCGCGGATGCTGAACCGCGTCGATGCGGTCAGCGCTAAATGTGCGGCACCGAACCCGACGAGAAAGGCTGTTGCGATCGGGGGAGCGCCACCGATGCCGAGCGCCAGCCCGACGACGATTGCGATTCCACCGATCAAGTAGTCGAAACCGGCGTGCGCTGCCAGCGGGACCGTGCGGTGCTCACCGTGGGTGGAGAGCGCCAAGCCCATCAGCATCGCGCCAAGTGCGATCGAAACGGCGCCCGCTGCGGCCCCGAAATCGAGCACGAAGGGGGCGGCGATCAGCACCGGCGCGGCGACGACTTCGATGACGCCGTGGATTGCGAGAGGAATTGCTCTGAACAAGGTCATTACAGGTATCGAGAATACGAACGTATGTGCGATTCGTGTGTGACTGCCCTCACACTTTCGGTCCGCAAACGGCAGCGTAGGTCGAAGCAGCCCAGCAAGAGGTAAAGACCGTGAGAATTCAGCGGCGGCGCTACGGTTCCCGCGATGCCGCGCCAGCGCCTCGACACCCTGCTCGCCGAGCGTGGGGCCTTCGCCTCGCGAACCGCCGCGGCAGCTGCCGTGCGGGCCGGCGAGGTGCGACTCGGGACCGACGGTCCCTTCGCGCTCAAGCCCGGTCAACTGGTCGAGTCGGAGGCCGATCTGATCGTCGCCGAGGGCCCGCGCTATGTCTCACGCGGCGGAATCAAGCTGCAGAACGCGTTCGAGGCGCTCGAGGTTGAAGTCGAAGGGCGTGAGTGCCTCGACGTCGGGGCTTCGACCGGGGGCTTCACCGACTGCCTGCTCCAACATGGCGCCGCCCGCGTGGCGGCTGTCGACGTCGCCCATGGCGAGCTCGACTGGGGACTCCGCAACGACCCTCGGGTGACGGTGATCGAGAGACTCAACGCACGCTCGCTGGAGCCAGCCCAGCTGCCCTTTGTCCCCTCCTTGGCGACGATCGACGTTTCGTTCATCTCGCTGACCAAGCTGCTGCCCGCGATCGCGGGCGCGCTGAGCGACGATGGGCAGGTGCTGGCGCTGGTCAAGCCGCAGTTCGAGTTGGGACCGCAGAAGGTCGGAAAGGGCGGCGTCGTGCGCGAGGCCGCGCAGCGGCGGGAGGCGATCGCCATCGTCGCCGAGGCGGTGCGGTCACTTGGCCTCGGAGTGCGCGGGTTCGCCTCGTCGGGGCTGCCCGGCCCGAAGGGAAACCGCGAGACGTTCATCTGGTGTTCGCACGCGGGCGAGTCGATCGACGATCTCGAGGCGGCGATCGCCGAGGTGGAAGCGTGAGCGCGGAAGAGACGAAGGCGCCGGCGACGGTGCGCACTGTGGCGCTGGTCACCCACTCGCATCCGCCTTCCGCCGCCGACGCCGTGACCGCGGCCGTCGCAACCGCCGAGGACTCGTCCAGCCGCCTCGTCGCGAGCGCCGCCGAGGTCGCGAAGCACGAGGGGGCGGCAGACGGAATCGAAGTCACCGAGTCGCTCCCGCCAGATCCGGATCTCTGCCTGGTCTTGGGCGGCGACGGATCGCTGCTCTGGGCGCTGCGTCAATACGCGGGAACGGGGGTGCCGGTGTTCGGGATCAACTTCGGGACCGTCGGCTTTCTCGCCGCGGCCGAGCGCGGCCAGCTCGACGAGGGCCTGCGCAGGGCGATGTCGGGCGACTTCGAGGTCCTAGAGCTCCCGGGTCTCGATGTTTCGGCCGGGACCGCGAGCGGCGTCGCCCTCAACGACGTCTCCTTCATCCGCCGGCCCGAGGGCCGCGTCGCGGTGCTCAGCTACCGGATCGCCGGCGAGGAGGTGGGCAACGTCCGCTGCGACGGGCTGGTCGTCGCGACCCCGGTCGGCTCGACCGGCTACAACCTCGCCAACGGAGGCCCGATCCTCGCCTGGGGCGTGGAGGGGTACGTGGTCAGCTACATCGCCCCGCACACGCTCACCGCGCGGGCGCTGGTCGTTGCGCCCGATGACGTCCTACGGGTCGGAAACGCCGAGGGCCGCGAGCCGGTCGACGTGGCGGTAGACGGGGAGATCCTGTGCGAGCTGGCACCCGGGGCCGAGGCGGAGGTCCGCTTCCGACACGGCGTGGGGCGTCTGGCCCAGCTCCCGGGCTCGAGCTTCTACCACCGCATTCGCGAGAAGTTCGGCCACCTCGCTCACTAGGCAGGCGGTCCAAAGAGCTGGGGCCCGACCCTCCTGGCCGGGCTCTTGTCACTCGGGCCCAATGATGTACAAAGTGAAGTAATGGAACGCAAGTGGTGGACGCTTCTCCTGGTGTCGATCGCGACCTTCATGTTGCTGCTCGACATCACGATCGTGAACGTCGCGCTGCCGGACATCCAGCGCGACCTCCATTCCAGCCTCTCGAGCCTGCAGTGGGTCGTCGACGCCTACTCGCTGATGCTGGCGGCGATCCTGCTCACCGCCGGGTCGCTGGGTGACAGGCTCGGCCGCCGGCGCGTCTTCTCGCTCGGCTTCGCGATCTTCACCTTCGCCTCGTTTCTGTGCGGGATATCCGGCGATCCGACGCTGCTGAACCTCGCCCGTGGCCTCCAGGGCGTCGGCGGCGCGGCGATGTTCGCGACCTCGCTGGCGTTGATCGGCCAGGAGTTCCACGGGCGCGACCGGGCGATGGCGTTCGGCGTCTGGGGCGCGGTGATCGGCGGCGCCGTGGCGATCGGCCCGTTGGTGGGCGGCATCGTCACCGAGAGCTGGGGCTGGCAGTGGATCTTCTTCATCAACGTGCCGATCGGGATCACCGCGATCGTGCTCACCGAGCTGCGGCTCGAGAACGTCGCGGCGCAGGACCCGGTGCCGATCGACTTCGCCGGCCTGATCACGTTCTCCAGCGCCCTCTTCCTGCTCATCTTCGGGCTGATACGCGGCAACCCCGCCGGCTGGGGCAGCACCTCGATCGTTGCCTCGCTCGTCGGGTCGGTGGTCCTGCTCGCGGCGTTCGTGCTGATCGAGCACCGAAGCGATCATCCGATGCTCGACCTCTCGCTGTTTCGAAAGCCGGCCTTCAACGGCGTCTCCGCCGTCGCCTTCTGCCTCTCGGCAAGCATGTTCGCCGCCTTCCTCTACCTGACGATCTATCTCCAGGGCGTGCTCGGCTACTCGCCGCTCGAGGCGGGCCTGCGCTTCCTGCCGCTGACGCTGCTCTCGTTCTTCGTCGCGCCGATCTCCGGCAACCTCTCCCACCGCGTCCCGGTGCGGGTCCTGATGGGGATCGGACTTGCGACGGTGGGCGCCGGCCTTCTGCTGATGCACGGCGTCTCGGTCGACTCCAGCTGGACCACGCTGCTGGCCGGCTTCCTGGTCGCCGGCGCCGGGATCGGGCTCGCCAATCCGGGCATAGCCCAGGCTGCGATCGCCGTGGTCGAGCCGGCCCAAGCCGGAATGGCCTCGGGCATCAACACAACTTTTCGCCAGGTCGGGATCGCCACTGGCGTCGCCGGACTCGGCGCCGTCTTCCAATCTCGGATCGACACCAAGTTCGCCGAGTTGATGCCAAATGCCCCGCACGGGCTGAGCGACGCGGTGTCCTCGGGGGGTTCCGTGGCCGCGGCGCGGGTCGCACCGCCCGCCATTCGCCATCAGGTCGTCGTCAACTCGAAGATCGCCTTCGTCAGCGCCTTCAACGAGATCCTCCTGATTGCCGTGGTGACCGCATTCGTCGGCGCGGCGCTCGGATTCCTGCTCGTCCGCGACCGCGACTTCGTCGCCATCCCAGGTCAGGAGGCGCCGGAGCCGGCCGAAGAGCCGGAGCCGGCCGGAGCCTTGGTCAGCGCCGACTGAGCCACGGATAGGGGAGAGTCCGTCGTCGGCCGCTGCTAGACAGAAGCGGACGATGCTGCGCGAGCTGCGGATAGAGAACCTGCTGCTGATCGAGCGCGCCGAGCTTCGCCTCGACGAGGGCTTCAACGTGATCACTGGAGAGACCGGGGCCGGCAAGACGGTGCTCGCGCACTCGCTCGACCTCTTGATGGGCGGCAGGGCGCGGTCGCAGATCGTGCGCCCCGGCGCCTCCGAAGCCTGGGTCGAGGGGACGTTCGATCTGCCGGCCGACCTGTGCGACGACCCGCAGCTGGCCGAGATCGCCGAGCGCCTGCCCGAGGACGCCGAGCAGCTGGTCCTCGGGCGAAGGGTCTCGGCCGCCGGTCGCACCGCGGCCTTCGTCGGCGGGCGGTCGGCGTCCGCCGGTGATCTGAAGCTGCTCGGCTCTCGCCTGCTCGCCTTCTACGGGCAGCACGAGCACCGCCGCCTGGTTCTGTCCTCGTCGCAGCTCGAGGTTCTCGATGGGTTCGCGGGTGAGGCGCATCTCGAGAGGCGGCGACGCTACCGCCAGGCCCACGCAGAGGCGGAGAGCACGCGCCGCGAGCTGGAGCGCCTGCGCGAGCGCGACGGGGGACGCGAGCGCGACCTCGATCTGTACCGCTACGAGCTGTCAGAGATCGAGGCCGCCGCACCCGACACCGCGGAGGAAGCGGAGCTGAATGCGGAGCGAAGCCGCCTTGGGCACGCTGAAGGCCTGCGCCTCGCGGCCGCCCGGGCGCTGGCCGCGATCGCCGGGGCCGAGCAGGATGGGGGAGGGGGCGCCGGAGCGCTGGCGGAGGCCGAGGGCTCACTGCGCGCGTCCGCGGGCGTCGACCCAAAGCTCGACCGGCTCGGCGAGCGGGTCGCCGCGCTCGCCGTTGAGGTCAGCGACGTTGGCGGCGAGCTCCGTACGTATCTGGAGCGGATCGAAGCCGACCCCGGGCGCCTGGCGGCGGTCGAGGAGCGACTCGAAGTCCTCGACCGCCTGAAGCGCAAGCACGGTGGCTCGGTCGAATCGGTGCTCGCGCACGCGGGCCGCTGCCGCAACGAGATCGAGCGACTCGAAGGCGCCGAGGGCCGCGGCTCGGAGCTCGAATCGCGGCTGGCCGCCGCCGAAACGCGGCGGGCCGAGCTTGGCGCCGAGCTGACCAGCGCGCGGCGCAAGGCAGCCCGCCGGCTCGAGAAGCGGATCGCCGAGGAGCTCGAGGAATTGGCGATGCCCGGCGCCAAGCTGGGGGTGCGGTTGGAGCCGGCGCCGGACGGCTTCGGCCCGGCGGGCGCGGAGAGCGTGACCTTCCTCATCGCCACCAACCCGGGACTCGAACCGGCGCCGCTCAAGGACGCCGCCTCGGGTGGGGAGCTGTCGCGGGTGATGCTGGCGCTGACCGGCTTGGGCGCGTCGGCGAGCGCGGCGACGCTGTGCTTCGACGAGATCGACGGCGGCGTCGGCGGCAACACGGCGCGCACGGTCGGCGAGCGCCTGCGCGAGCTTGGGCGGGGGCGGCAGGTGATCTGCATCACCCATCTGCCGCAGGTCGCCTCGAATGCCAGCGGCCACTTTCGAATCAGCAAACGGGTCCGCAAGGGCGACGCGATTGCTTCGGTTCAGAGGCTGGACGGCGACGAGCTGGTGGCCGAGATCTGCCGCATGCTGGGCGCGGAGCGGGGCGACGAGGCGGCGAGCAGGCACGCGCAGGAGCTGCTGGCCGCCGCCTAGTGCGCTGGGAGGCCAGCGTGGGTCCCTGCCTGGGGCTTTCGGCGGGTAACCTGGGCCTGTGGCTACCGCCAGCCGGTCCAGGTTCGGCCGCCATCTGCTGTCTCGGCGCAACGGAAACAGCCAGAACGGCGTCATCTACGGCACCGCCCGTCTGGGGCGGAAGACCAAGCACCTCGTAAAGCGCCTGGGCCCGGGCGACATCGCGGTGATCGACCACACGAACATCGATCGCATCGCCGCCGAGGAGCTGATCGCCACGGGCACCGAGGCCGTGATCAATGTCTCGGACTCCTCCAACGGCCGCTACCCGAACGCCGGCCCGCTGATGATGACCCGCGCCGGGATCCACCTCGTCGACGCGCCTCGGGCGCCGCTCTTCGAGCATCTCAAGGACGGCGACCCGCTGACGATCGAGGGCGGCAGGGTGGTCCGGGGGGGCGAGGAGATCGTCACCGGGACCGTCATGGAGGCCGACGCCCTGGCCCGCCAGCTCGACGAGCAGCGCCGGCGGGTCGACGACGCGCTTTCGGCGTTCGCGGAGAACACGATGGCCCATGTTCGCCAAGAGGGGGACCTGCTTACCGGTCGGGTCGAGTTCCCGGCGATTCGCACGAGGTTCCGCGACCGCCACGCGCTGGTCGTGGTGCGGGGCACCACCCACCGCCGCGACCTGCAGGCGCTGCGCGCCTACATCCGCGACGTGAAGCCGGTGCTGGTCGGGGTCGACGGCGGTGCCGACGCGATCCTCGAGGCAGGGCTGCGGCCCGACGTGGTGATCGGCGACATGGACTCGGCGAGCGACGCCGCGCTTCGCTCCGGGGCCGAGCTGGTCGTGCACGCCTATCCGGACGGCCGGGCGCCGGGCCGTGAGCGGGTCCTCGACCTCGGCCTCGAGCACACCGTGGTCCCGGCGGCGGGGACAAGCCAGGACGTCGCGATGCTGATGGCGTTCGAGAAGGGCGCGGCCCTGATCGTCAGCGTCGGCGCCCACTTCAACCTGATCGAGTTCCTCGACCGCAGTCGGGAGGGGATGTCCTCGACCTTTCTGACCCGGTTGCGGATCGGCGAGACGCTCGTCGACGCCAAGGGCGTGAGCCGGCTCTACAACCCCGGCGTCGGCGGCTCGCTGTTCGCGCTCTTCGTGCTCGTCTCGCTGGTGCTGCTCGTGGTCGTGGTCGCCAGCTCCGACAGCCTGCGGGAGTTCGTGAATCTGGTCTGGCTCAAGCTCCGGGTTCAGCTGGGCCTCTAGTTCTTTGCGGCGACGTTGCGTCGCCGCACGGTGAAGGTCGAGCGGCGACACAAAGTGTCGCCGCAGGTGCATGTCAGGCCGCGAAGCGGCCGCAAGAGTCTGTCAGGCGGCGAAGCCGCCGCAATTTATGCTCTCGCCATGGGTTACAGCTCGCGCTATCACGCGGCCTCGTTGGCAGCTGTGTTCCTGGCTCTGGCGATCGGGATCCTGATTGGGGTCGGGTTCGGTGACAACGTGCTCTCGAACACGAAGAAGAACCTCGAGGCGAGCCTCACCGGCGACCTCGAGGCCGCTCGCAGCCGCTCCGATCAGCTCGCCGGGCAGCTCAACCGCTCCAACGAGTTCGCCCAGCGGGTCTATCCGGTGCTGGTGCGCGGGGAGCTGCGAGGACAGCGAATCGGCGTGGTCGCGCTCGGCGGGCTGCCCAACGACCTCTCGACCGAGATCGAGAACGCGCTGCAACCGTCCGGCGGCCGTTTGGTCGCGGTTGCGGTCGTTCGCGAGCCGCCCGACATCGGAAGCCTGGCGGGCGAGCTGTCGCAGACCCGGCTCTCCGACCTGACGACGAACAGCGACTCGGTGCAGGCGCTCGGCAAGGGGGTCGGGCGGCAGATCGTGCTCGGCGGCACGCTGCTCGACCGGGTGCGCAGCCGTCTGCTCTCGCGGGCGAGCGGGCGCTTCGGTGGGCTCGACACGGTGATCGTCGTCCGCCAGCAACCGAGCAATCTGAGCGGACCGGACAAGAGCGCCACCGGCAGGCTCGAATCCGGCCTTCTGGACGGGATCGAGGCGGCGGGCGCCAAGTCCGTCGGCGTCGAGACGAGCGAGACCGATCCCTCGTCGATCTCCTTCTTCTCCTCCCACGGCCTCTCGACCGTCGACGACCTCGACTTCGTCTCCGGGCAGGTGGCGATGGTCTTCGCCCTGCGCGGCGCCGAGGGCAACTTCGGCGTCAAGGAATCCGCCGACAGGCTGCTCCCCGACGTGATCACGGCTTCGCCGGGTCTTCCCACAACCCCCGCCGGCCCGCCTTGATGAGCGATTCGACGTGCTCTGGATAGGGCTGCCGCTCTCCTTCGGGCTGGCGCTTTTGATGGTCCCGGCGGGCATACGGGGCCTCGCCGACGCCGGCCTGGTGCGCGACAACTACCGCGGTCGCAGCCTCGCCTTCCCGCTCGGCGCGGTGCTGGCGACGACGGCACTTGTTTCCCTGGCGCCGCTCGCCTTTCTCAACGATCGCGCCGACCTCGACCTGCTCGACCCCGAGCTTCGCCGCTGGATCCCCTACCTGATCGGGGTTGCCTTCCTGGGCTTTCTCGACGACTCGCTGGGGCAGGGCGCTCGGGCCGATTCCGCCCGCGGTTGGAGGGGGCATGCCCGGGCGTTGCGACAGGGGCGGCTCTCGACCGGGGCGATCAAGGCGATCGGCGCGCTGGCGCTGGCCGCCTACGTCGTATCGGGCCGCGGGTTGCAGTCGTTCGAGTACCTGGCCGACGTCGCCCTGCTGATCCTCGCGACCAACCTCTTCAACCTCTTCGACCTTCGTCCGGGGCGCGCCGAGAAGGCTCTGGTTCTGCTCGGCCTCGGGCTCTGCATCGGGGCCTGGACCGGAGAGCCGATCGAATTGCTCGGGATCTTCCTCGGCCCGGTCTTGGTCGGCGCCTGGTTCACGCTGCGCGAGAGGGCGATGCTCGGTGACACGGGGTCGAACCTTGTCGGGGCGATCGCGGGCGTCTGGCTTCTGACCACGCTCGACGAAACCGGCCGGCTGATCGCGCTTGGGATCGTCGTCGCTCTCACCATTTACGGTGAATTGCGATCGATTTCGCGTGCCATCGGGTCGATTCCGCCCCTTCGATCTCTAGACTCGCTGGGCAGGGTCAATGAATAGAGGCAACCAGGGCGACACGCGATTCATCTTCGTCACGGGCGGAGTGGTGTCGGCTCTCGGCAAGGGCATCACCTCGGCCTCGATCGGCCGTCTGCTGGTCAGCCGCGGGTTCCGGGTCCAGATCCAGAAGTTCGACCCCTACATCAACGTCGACCCGGGAACGATGAGCCCGTTCCAGCACGGCGAGGTCTTCGTCACCGAGGACGGCGCCGAGACCGACCTCGACCTCGGCCACTACGAGCGCTTCACCGACGAGAACACCTCCCGTGCCTCCAACGTGACCGCGGGGGCGGTCTACAACTCGGTGATCAGGCGCGAGCGCCGCGGCGACTACCTCGGCGCCACGGTGCAGGTGATTCCCCATATCACCGACGAGATAAAGCACCGAATCCTGATCGTCGCCGAGTCTCAGGCGGTCGACTTCGTGATCACCGAGATCGGCGGGACCGTCGGCGACATCGAGTCGCTGCCCTTCCTGGAGTCGATCCGCCAGCTCTACACCGACCTGGGACCGAAGCGCTGCATGTTCGTCCACCTCACCCTGGTTCCCTACGTCGGCCACGCCGGCGAGCTGAAGACGAAACCGACCCAGCACTCGGTAAACGAGCTGCGCCGGATCGGGATCCAGCCCCACGCGCTGGTCTGCCGCTCCGAGGGCGGCCTCGCGCGCGACATCAGACGCAAGATCGCGCTCTTCGCGAGCCTCCCCGAGGAGGCCGTGATCTCGGCCCGCGACGTCGACAACATCTACAAGGTGCCGCTGGTCTTCCGCGCCGAGGGCGTCGACGACCTGATCCTCGACCACTTCGGTATCGAGGCTCCCGCCCCCGACCTCGGCGAATGGGAGGAGATGGTGCGCCGCGCCGACGCCCGCGAGGGCAGCGTCAAGATCGCCCTGGTCGGCAAGTACGTGCAGCTCGCCGACGCCTACAAGTCGGTGATCGAGGCGCTCGAGCATGGGGGCTTTCACCACGGGGTCAACGTCGAGGTCGAGCTGGTCGACTCGGAGGACTTCGATCCCGAGAGGCTCGACGACGCCGACGGGATCCTGATCCCGGGCGGATTCGGCGAGCGCGGGATAGAGGGCAAGGTTGCGGCGGCGCGAATCGCCCGCGAACGGTCGATACCGTTCCTCGGGATCTGCCTCGGGATGCAGATCGCCGTGGTCGAGTTCGCGCGCAGCATCGCCGGCATGGACGGCGCCAACTCATCGGAGTTCGACCCCGAGACTCCCTACCCGGTGATCGACCTGCTGCCCGAGCAGAAGGAGGTCTCCGAGATGGGGGGGACGATGCGCCTCGGCGCCGACCCCGTGAAGCTTGCACGAGGGGACTCGTGCCCGCGAGATCTTCGGCGAGGCCGTGATCTACAAGCGCCACCGCCACCGCTATGAGGTCAACAACATGCTGCGGCGCAGGCTCGAGGACGACGGGTTGATCTGCGGCGGCACTTCCCCCGACGAGCGCCTGGTCGAGATGATCGAGCTGCCCGATCACCCGTTCTTCGTCGCCTCGCAGTTCCACCCCGAGTTCAACTCGCGGCCCAACCGGCCCGAGCCGCTGTTCCGCGAGTTCGTCGGCGCCGCGACGGCGCTGGCCCGCGAGCGGGCGCCCGAGGAGGCTGCACCCGAGGGCGAGCCGATGTCCGAGGGACCTCGGATCAGACGCACTTAGCGCGCTAGCCCTTAGCCTTCGTCCGGTGACCGGCGAGGGCCGACTCCACGAGCGATTCGTTCGCCTCTGCGAGATCGCGAGCCCGACCGGAGACGAGCGGGCGGTCGCCGACGCGGTGATCGGAGAACTGCGTGAGCTAGGGGTCGAGGTGAATGAGGACGACGCCGCCGGGCCCGCTCGGGCGGGCGCCGGCAACCTGATCGCGAGGCTGCCGGGCGCCGACGATCGCTGGGTCGCGTTCACCTCTCATCTCGACACTGTTCCGCATGAGGGGCCTGTCGAGGTCATCCTCGAGGACGGCGTCTACCGCAGCAAGGGGGAGACGATCCTCGGGGCCGACAACAAAGCCGCGGTGGCGGTGCTGCTCGAGCTGGCGGCCCGGCACGGGTCCGAGCCGCCGCCGATCGGGCTGGAGCTGGTCTTCACGGTGGCCGAGGAGGACGGCCTTCGGGGGGCGAAGGCGCTCGACGTCGGCGCCCTGCGCTCGTCCTTTGGCTTCGTGATCGACCACGCGAGCCCGATCGGCGAGGTGATCGACGCCGCGCCCACCTATCAGCGACTGGTGGCGGAGTTCGAGGGCGAGGAGGCGCATGCCGGGATCAAGCCCGAGGCCGGGCACAGCGCGATCGCGGCCGCCGCGGCCGCGGTGGCGGCGATGGACCTCGGCCGGCTCGACGAGGAGACGACGGCCAACGTCGGAATCATCGAGGGCGGCAGCGCCTCCAACATCGTCGCCGGGCACTGCCGGATCGAGGGCGAGGCGCGCAGCATCGATCCCGAGCGCGCGGCGGCGACGGTCGGCTCGATGGTCGACGCGTGCAGCTGGGCCGCAAGCGAGCACGGCTGCGACGTCGACGTCCAGGTCACGGAGCTGTTTCGCGGCTACCGGTCCGAGGCGGGCTCGAAGCCGGCGCAACTTGCGGTGACGGCGCTGGAGCGCTGTGGGCACGAGGCGCGCCGCGTCGCGACGGGAGGGGGGAGTGACGCGAACGCGCTGATCGTTTCCGGCTTCGACTGCGTGCTGCTCGCCAACGGGACCGACGCGAATCACACACCCGATGAGAGCGTCCCCGCGGCCCACCTGGACCAGATGCTGGAGATCTGCGAGGCGATCGTCGAGGAGGCCGCGAGGTGATGATGGCGTCGAGCAGAGCGGGCGCAGCCCGCGATTGCGAGGCGACAGGCTGGTGGGTTTTGTGAGGTGGGCGCTGTGCTGAAGCTGCGCCGTGGCGTCGTAGTGGGCGAGGAGCCGCTGACGGTGGAGATTGGCGGCGAGGCGCGGCCGGCCTGGGCGGATCCCGATCTGGTGGGCGAGGTTCGGGAAGGGGACGAGGT
Source organism: uncultured Solirubrobacterales bacterium (assembly GCA_963740555.1). Lineage (GTDB taxonomy): Bacteria > Actinomycetota > Thermoleophilia > Solirubrobacterales > 70-9 > Mayfieldus. The sequence goes on along the minus strand of CAVUES010000002.1, from coordinate 14,486 downwards.
CGTGGTGAACACCGAGGCGCGCGACCTCGGACTGGGCTCCGGCGGCTTTGACGTCGTACACGTCAACCTGACCCGCGGGCTGGATGGGGAAGGGGCCGGCGGTCCGCACGTGATGAAGCTCAACTACACGTCGATCCAGCATCCGGTGGAGCCGATGGAGCGGCTCGAGGACGCCGCCGAGCGGGACCCCGTCATGGGGGTGCCGGTGCTGGTGATTCCGCTCCACGGCCATCTGGCGCCCGCCGCATGGGCCGCCGCGGAGGTCGCACCCGACCTGCGGGTCGGATACGTCCAGACCGCCGGCGGCGCCCTGCCGGGATCTCTGTCACGAGACGTGGCGGTCCTGCGCGAGCGCGAACTGATTTGCGGTCACATCACCGCCGGCCCCACCTACGGTGGAGAGCGGGAGGCGATCAGCGTGATCGGGGCGCTCGATGCGGCAGCCGCGTTGGGCTGGGAGGCGGTGATAGCCGGCCCAGGCCCGGGGATCATCGGATCCCAGACCCTCTACGGTCATGGCGGCATGGCCGCCCTCGACACGGTGCACGCGACGCTGGCGCTCGGTCTGCCGACGCTGCTCTCGTCGCGCCTTTCGGAGGCCGACCCGCGTCCCCGCCATCGGGGCATCAGCCACCACACCCGCACGGTGCTGGACCTGGCCCTGGGTCGGGTCGAGGTGCCGATACCCGAGAGGCCAGACATTGTCGCCGAGCTGGTCGAGCTGGTCGGCGAGCGTCACCGCGTGTTCGGTCATCCCGTCGACCCGGAGGGATACGCCCGCAGCGGGCTGCCGGGCCGCGTCATGGGGCGCGGCATCGAGGACGATCCGCTCTTCTTCGAGGCCCCGCTCGCCGCCGGCCGGGCCCTCGGCGAGGTTGGACGCTGGGGTTTCGGAGAGTCGACCGGGTAGTGGCCGGTGGCATGGAGCGAATCGGCTCGGACATCACCCACAAGGGGCTGACGATCTCGGTCCGCGTCGACCGTATCCGCTACGAGGATGGGTCGACGTCGGAGCGTGAGGTCGTCGAGCATCCCGGCGCGGTCGCGATTGTCGCCCACGACGACGGCCACCTCTACATGGTCCGGCAACCTCGCGAGGCCGTCGGGGAGGACTCGCTGTTCGAGCTGCCGGCGGGAAAGCTCGACGTCCCGGGCGAGTCACCGATCGACTGCGCGAAGCGCGAGCTGGTCGAGGAGGTCGGGCTCGAGGCTGTCGAGTGGCGGCAGTTGAAGCGCATCTACACCAGCCCCGGGTTCACCGACGAGGAGGTCCACGTCTTCGTCGCCACCGGCCTCACCGAGGTCGGGGCGAATCCGTCCGAGGGGGAGCGGATCGAAATCGTGAAGGTCCCTCTCGACGAGCTCGACGATGCGATCGAGGCCTGCGTAGACGCCAAGTCGCTGGTCGGGCTGCTGCTTTTCCGCTCCGAACTTCGCTGAATAACTTGCGGCGGCCTTCGGCCGCCTGACAGACACTTGCGGCCGCTTCGCGGCCTGACATGCACCTGCGGCGACACTTTGTGTCGCCGCCCAACACCACTCTGACGCGACACTCTGTGTCGCGTCCCAACATATCTTGCGGGCCAAGGGGAACGTCATGGCCCGCAGAAGTGGGCCGCATGACGGTAGTCGTGGAGGAGAGGGTCGACGCGCCGGTTAAGCCTGGCGAGCGCTTTGAGGGCCTGGTGCTCGACTTCCTCGCCTACCTCGAGCTGGAGCGGGGGCTATCGCGCAACACTCTCAACGCCTACCGCACCGACCTCCTTCAGTACGGCACCTTCCTGGCCCAGCGGGGCGCCGATGCGCTCGCCGTCGGGCCGACCGAGGTGTCGGAGTTCCTGGCCGAGCTCGCGACAGGAAATGGGCGGCCGCCCTGTTCGGCGGCGACGATCCACCGCAAGGCGGCCTGCCTGCGCTCCTTCTACAAGCACCTTCGCCGCGAGGAGATGATCAGCGAGGACCCGACCGCGGCGCTGGCCGCGCCTCGCCGCTCGCGCAAGCTGCCCCACGTCCTCAACTACTCGGAGGTCCAGCATCTGCTCGCGACCCCGCGTGGGAATGAGCCCACCGCGCTGCGCGACCGCGCGCTGCTCGAGGTGTTGTACGCCTGCGGGCTGCGCGCGTCGGAGACGATCGGGCTCGAGCTGTCGGAGGTCGACCTTCAGCGCGGATTTCTTCGCGCGCAGGGGAAGGGATCGAAGGAACGGCTGGTCCCGCTCGGCACCAAGGCGGTGGCGGCGATCAACGCCTACCTGCGCGGCGGCCGTCCCAAGCTCGTTGGCGAGCAAGCGGAGCCGAAGCTGTTCGTCAACTTCCGCGGCGGGCCGCTTACCCGGCAGGGCCTCTACAAGATCGTCCAGAAGCACGCGCGGGCGGCTGGATTGGACGGGAAGATGAGCCCGCACACGCTGCGCCACAGCTTCGCCACCCATCTTCTGGCAGGCGGTTGCGACCTTCGGGCGGTGCAGGAGATGCTCGGGCACGCCGACGTCTCGACGACGCAGATGTACACGCATCTCTCCGGTGAGCAGCTCAAGGAGGCCTACTTCCGAGCTCACCCCCGGGCCGTGGTTCGCTGAGCGTCGCTGCCTGAACGCGCTTCCGCCCTGATAGAACGGGTCCGGTGGGACGACGCTGGCTCGCTTGGCTCACGATTCCCGCGCTGGCCGTCGCCTGCGGGGGGTGCGGCAACGCTCGCAACCATCCCACCGGGCTCGCCCAGCTCGGGCCCCCGGTGTCGCTGGTCAACTTCACCGCGGCCTCGGGCGACGTCAGCTTCGGGCGCCCGTCGACCTGGACCGTGACCACGGGCGCCCTTCCGGAGGTCGCCCAGCTTTCCTCCGGCAGCGCCGTCGCCACGGTCTATTCCTATCCGCGAACCGATCTTCCGCAGACCAGCTCCGGGGTCGCCGCCGACCGTCAGCGACTGTTGACCTCGCTGCACGAGCGTGCTCCGTCGTTTGTCGTGCAGAGCAGCCGGGTGCGCAGGGTCGATGGGGCCCTGGCGGTGGAGATCGTCGGGCACGGCAAGATCGCCGGCCATCCCGTGATGACCAAGAGCGTCCACGTCTACAAGGGCGCCGCCGAGTACGTGATCGACGCCTACGCTCGCCCCAAGTTCTTCCAGCAGGCCGAGACCGAGGCCTTCGATCCGCTGCTCGCGACGATCCATCTCGGGGGGTTTCCCACCGGGCCGGTCTCGGGTGGCGTGAAGGCGCCCTAGTGCCCGAGCTGCCGGAGGTTGAGACAATCCGCCGCCAGCTCGAGCCGGAGCTGCGCGGTCGCCGGATCGAGCGACTCGAGGTTCTCGATCCCCGCTGGACGCGACCGGAGGATCCTGGGCCGATGGAGCGGCGGGTGGGCGGTCTCGCCGTCGTCGGGTTGCGGCGCCGGGGCAAGTACCTGCTGCTGGACCTCGAGGGGAATTTGACCCTGGTGATGCATCTGCGGATGACGGGCAACCTGCTGCTGGTCGACGAGGGCGAGCTCGTGGTCGCGGTCGACGGGGGCGACGCCCGCCCGGCCGACGATCGCTATCTGCGCGCCCGTTTCTCCCTCGACGACGGACGCGAGCTCCGATTCACCGACGCGCGACGCTTCGGAGAGGCCTCCCTGCTGCCCACTGATCGAGTCGAGGAGCGCTTCTCGGGCCGGGTGGGCATCGAGCCGTTCTCCGGTGCGTTCACGGCCGAGGCGATCGAGGAGCTGGCGGCCGGGCGCCGGGCGCCGTTGAAGTCGTTCCTGCTCGACCAGGCCGGCATCGCCGGGGTCGGGAACATCTACGCCGACGAGGCCTTGTGGAGAGCCGAGCTACACCCGCTCTCCCCGGCCGGCTCGATGCGCCGCGAGCACGCCGAGGCGCTCCGTGCCGGCGTGATCGAGGCACTGTCGGCCGGGCTAGAGGAGGGCGGGGCGTCGATCGACGACTACGTCGATTCGCGCGGCGAGCGCGGGTCGATGCAGGACGAGTTCCTCGTCCACCGCCGCGAGGGAAAGCCCTGCCCGCGCTGCGGGACGCCGATCCGCCGCATCGTCGTCTCGGGGCGGTCGACCTACTTCTGCCCCAATTGTCAGCTGCGGTTGCGCCGCCGGCCGCGCCGCCGCCGCTCGAGTGCCAGGGACCGGGGAGCACGCCGTTGAACGGTCCGCTGCCGATGCCGGAGGGCTTCTCGGTCGGCCACTGGACCGACGCCGAAGCGCGCACCGGGTGCACTGTGGTGATCGCGCCGCCCGGGAGTCACGCTGGCGTCGACGTTCGCGGCGGTGGACCGGGCACCCGCGAGACCGACGTCGTGGGACCGATGGCCGGCGACCATGAGGTGACCGCCGTGGTGTTCGCCGGGCGCAGCGCCTTCGGCCTCGCCGCAGCGGATGGAGCGGTTCGTTGGCTGGAGGAGCACGGCCGCGGATATCCGACGCCCGGGGGTTTGGTACCGATTGTCCCGGCCGCGGTGGTCTACGACCTGATCGAGGGTGACCCCTCGGTGCGGCCTGGGCCCGATCAGGGGTACGCAGCCAGTGAGGCGGCTGTCGGCGGGGTTCCAGATCGTGGACTGGTCGGTGCCGGCACCGGTACCGCAGTCGGGAAGTTGTTCGGACGTGAGCGGGCGACCGTGGCTGGCATCGGCTACGCGGCCGCGCACAGCGGCCGCGGGGAGACGGTCGCCGCGCTTGCGGTCGCGAACGGGTTCGGCGACGTGGTCGGGGCGAACGGGAAGGTGCTCGCCGGCCCGCGAGGCGAGGACGGTGCGATGCGCTCCACGGCCGAGGAGATCGCCGCCATGGAAGGTCCGCCGGACTGGACCCGGCTCGCGGAGCGCAACACGACGCTTGTTTGCCTGATGACTGACGCGCCGCTCAGGCCACCCGGCTGCACCCGAGTCGCTCGGATGGCTAGCGGCGGGGTGGCCCGGGCGGTGAACCCGACTTTCTCCGACGTCGACGGCGATGTCGTCTTCTGCCTCGCCTCCGGATCCGGAAAGCCGGACCGGTTCACCGCGACCGCGATGGGAACGATCGCGGCCACCGTCACGGCGGAGGCGATCCGCGACGCAGTGCGTTCAGCCGGCTGAACAATTGCGGCGGCCTATGGTCGCCTGACAGACACTTGCGGCCGCTTCGCGGCCTGACATGCACCTGCGGCGACACTCTGTGTCGCCGCCCAACACCACTTTGCCGCTCCACTTCGTTTCGCGGCCCAACACCAATGCCGTCCGGCCGGGGCGGGATCGTGGATCGGTTCATGGCTGGCAATTTCAAGACCGAGGCTGTGGTCCTGCGCAGCATTCGCTTCGGCGAGGCCGACAGGATCCTTCACCTCTACAGCGTCAAGCGGGGGCGGATCGGGGCGATCGCGAAAGGGTCGCGGCGGCCGCGCTCTCGCTTCGGAGGTCGGCTGGAGCCGTTCTTCCGCCTCGACCTGGTGCTGCACGAGGGTCGCGGCGAGCTGGCGACGGTCACCGGTGCGGCGACGGTGAACGGCTATCCGCGGCTGCGTGAGAGCTCGGCGGCGCTGGGTGCCGCGGCGCGGGCCTGCGACGCGGTTCTGCGGTTGCTCGACGCGGCGCAGCCCAACCCGGCCGCCTACAACCTGCTCTGCCGTTACCTGGCATTGCTCGACGAGCGAGGCGATCGAGTCGGCCTCGCGGAGGCGCTCGCCTTTCGCCTCAAGCTGGCGCTCGCCGCCGGCTTCGCCCCCGAGCTCGGCTCCTGCGCGCGCTGCGGAGAGGCCGAGCACCTGACCGGCTTCTCGGGCGCCGCCGGCGGGGTTGTGTGCGCGAGCTGCGAGGGGGGCGGGTTCGAGCTGTCCGAGGAGGCGCACGGGTTCATGGTCGACGGCCTGGCGCGGCCGCTCGCCCAGGCTCCGGGGGCCGGCGCGTCGGCGCTGCGCCAGGCCGAGCGGGCCGTCTCGGAGACCCTCGAGCATCACGCGCACGTGCGGTTGCGGGCCGCGGCCTAGTGGCACTCCACGCGACACTAGAATCGGCTCACCTTGCCGACCACGACCAGATCGCTGCAGGAGCGCGTCGAAGCATTTGAGGCGGAGTTCCTGGTCGAGGAGGCGACCCGGTCCTACCCGGCGATCAGGGGCGTCGAGGAGCCCGACAGCCCGCTGCGGACGCCGTTTCAGCGCGACCGCGACCGCATCGTGCACAGCAAGGCGTTTCGCCGCCTCATGCACAAGACCCAGGTCTTCATCGCCCCCGAGGGCGATCACTACCGGACCCGCCTCACCCACACGCTGGAGGCCTCGGGGATCTCGCGCACTGTGGCCCGGGCGCTGGGGCTGAACGAGGACCTCACGGAGGCGATCGGGCTCGGGCACGATCTCGGCCATCCGCCGTTCGGGCACATCGGCGAGGAGGCGCTCGACGAGGCGCTGCGCGAGCGCTGCGACTCCGGCTTCAAGCACAACCTGCACTCGCTGCGGGTCGTCGACGTGCTGGAGCGCGACGGGGAGGGGCTCAACCTCACCGAGCGGGTTCGCGACGGGATCCTCAACCACACCGGGCCAGAGAAGCCGGCCACCCTGGAGGGGCGGATAGTTCGGCTCGTCGACCGGGTCGCCTACATCAACCACGACATCGACGACGCGCTGCGGGCCGGGATCCTCTCCGGGTCGGACCTACCCCTGGAGGAGATCGAGCTGCTGGGGACGACCGGCGCGAAGCGGATCGACACGCTGGTCCGCGACATCGTCGAGCGTTCGGCCGGCGCCGGCGACATCGTGCAGAGCGACGAGATCGGTGGGGCGATGCTGCGGCTTCGCAAGTTCATGTTCGATCGCGTCTATCTGGGCCCGGCGGCGCGGGGTGAGGTGGCGCGGGTGCAGCGCACCCTCCGGGGGCTGTTCGACCACTACATGGACGACCCCGAGGAGGTGCCGGTCCTCGACCCCGGCGCCGACCTCTGCCAGCGGGTGACCGACTACGTCGCCGGGATGACCGACCGCTTCTGCATCTCGCGCTTTCGCGAGCTCGCGATTCCCGAAGAGGCACACTTCTGAGCATGGCCCGCTTCTCGTCCGAGAGCGTCGACCGGGTCCGTCAGGCGGCGGACATCGTCGAGATCGTCAGCGCCCACACCGACCTGCGCCAGCAGGGCGGGCGCTGGGTCGGGCTGTGCCCGTTCCACGAGGAGCGCACGCCGTCGTTCTCGGTCAACCCGGCCGAGAAGCTCTACTACTGCTTCGGGTGCGAGGCGGGGGGCGACGTGTTCGGGTTCGTGCAGGAGAAGGAGGGGGTCGATTTTCCCCAGGCGGTCGAGCTGCTCGCCGAGCGCTACGGGGTCGAGCTGGAGCGCGATCAGGAGGACCCACGGGCGGCGGCGGCGCGCCAACGCCGCGACCGGCTGCGCCAGCTGCTCGCCCGTACCGCCTCTTTCTACGCGAGCTATCTGTGGGAGTCGAAGGAGGCGGCGAAGGCGCGCGACTACCTCGGTGAGAGGGGGCTCGGCGAGGAGGTGCTGCGCGACTTCGGGATCGGTTACGCGCCCAGCGCCTGGGATCAGGTGCTGACCCGCGGCCAGCGGGCCGGATTTTCCGTCGACGAGCTGCGGGCGGCGGGGCTGGTGCAGCGGGGGCGCGGGGGCGGGGTCTATGACCGCTTTCGCGAGCGGATCACCTTCCCGGTGCTCGACGCGCGAGGGCGGGTGCTGGGTTTCGGGGCCCGGGCGATGCGCTCCGAGCAGGGCGCCAAGTACGTCAACTCGGCCGAGGGCGAGCTGTACCGAAAGAGCGAGACCCTCTACGGGATCGACCGGGCGCGAGGCGCGATCGCGAAGGCCGGACGGGCCGTCGTCGTCGAGGGCTACACGGACGTGCTCGCCCTGCACCAGGCGGGGATCACCGAGGCGGTGGGGGTGATGGGGACGGCGATCACCGAGGAGCAGGTGAAGATGCTCTCTCAGCAGGTGGGCGAGGTGGTGCTGGCGCTCGACGCCGACCGCGCGGGGCAGGAGGCGATGCTGCGGGCGCAGCGCAAGGCTGCGGGGCGGGAGATGCGGATCCGGGTCGCGGCGATGCCGGCCGGCGAGGACCCGGCCGAGATGATGGCCGCCGAGGGGGGCCCGGAGCGATTTCGGGAGTTGGTCGATGCCGCGATCGAGCTGCCCGAGTTCCAGGTCGGACTGGTGCTGGACGGGGCGGATCTCTCCTCGCCGGCCGAGCGCGATCGGGCGCTGGCCGAGCTGGCGCCGGTGCTGGCGGAGATGGGGGAGAGCGCAACCCGAGACGAGCTGGTGCGGTCGGTTGCCGAACGGCTCGACATGGACCCGGCGATGGTGATCGGGCGCATGGCCTCTGCGAGGACGCGGGCCGAATCGGGGAGCGAATCGGAGGCCGGGGGGGAGGCGGCCGGCGAGGCGGCGCTGACTCCGCGCGAGCGGCGTGAGCGGGCGCTTCTGGCGATGTGCATCGCGGAACCGAAGGCGGGACGCGAGCTGCTCGCTCGGCTCACCCCCGAGCACCTGTCCTCGCCACTGGTCGGCCGAGGGTTGGAATGGTTGCGGGGTCACTTGGAGGAGCCGCTTGCCGGGTTGCCGCGCGAGGACGAGGACCTCGTGGCGCTGGTCACCCAGCTGGTGATGACCGCGGAGCGTGAGCCGTCATCGACCGACGCGATGGAGATGAACTTCCTGCTGCTCGAGCAGCGCCGGCTCGAGGACCTGATCGGGGCGGCGGAGGAAAAGGGCGACCATCAGCGCAGCGCCGAGCTCCACCGGGAGCGGGCGGCGCTCGGGGAGAGGATCATGCGCCCGGAGCAGGTGGGGACGAGCGGCGCCCCGGAAGCCGCCTGAGCGAGAGGATTGCCTGGCGGAAGGATTGTCCCTCGATGGGATTGCACAGCGGATCGGGAAGCACCCTTCAACGGTGAGCTACTGGCTCAGGAAATACGACTTGAAGCCAAATGGGCACGAGCGTCACGCACCCAAGGGAGCTGTTGAGCCGACTGAGCTCAGGCGCTTAGTCGAGGAGGGTGCGCCGATCCGTCAAATTTGCCGGGAACTCGGCGCCGGATACTCGACCGTGAGGTATTGGATCAAGCGGCTTGACCTGGAGACAGAGGGATGAAGCGGACGAAGGAGACGGCGGAAGCTCGCCGGCTCGGTTTGAAGCGCACCGATCTGCGGTGTTCGAAACATGGTCACACCGCTTTCTTCTCGCGGCCAGACGGCGGCTTCCGGTGCGCGAAATGAATCAGGAAGGGGTCTCGGAGTTGAGACGCAGCGTGAAGCGCCGCCTGATCGATCAGGCGGGAGGTGGCTGTGCGATCTGCGGATTCGCCCGGTTCCCCGGAGCCCTCCAGTTCCATCATCTCGACCCAGCCGAGAAGAAATTTGGCTGAGTCGCCAGGGTGTCACGCGATCGTTTGCGGAAGCGAGCGCTGAGGCTGAGAAGTGCGTTCTACTGTGTGCCAACTGTCACGCAGAGGTTGAAGGAGGATTCACGGACCTAGCTGTTAACCCCGATAAAGTTGTAGCCACTTGAAGAGCTTCCTCCTGGGTAGCTCATGACGGTCCCGGGTAGCTCAATTTGGAAGAGCGCTCGGCTGTTAACCGAGAGGTTGTGGGTTCGAGTCCCACCCCGGGAGTTTCTGTAACGGAATCGTCGCGGCCTACGCTCGCGCGAACGTCTCAACCAAATCGGCTCCTTGCTGAGCCCCGTCGTTCTCCCGGCGCCAGTTCGCGAACTCCGCCGCCCGCGCTCTGAACGGCGGATCCCCGAGGATCCGCCGCGCCGCCCAGCGCAACGGCCCCGGCCGGCAGAGGCGCCATGGCAGCGAGAGCCCGGCGCCAGCCCAGGCGACCCGGATCGCGTTCTCGGCCATGTCTCCCTCCACCGGGCAGCAGAGCACCGGCACGCCCGTCCCCAGCGCCCGCACCGTCGTCCCGTGCCCGCCGTGACAGATCACCAGCGCCGCCTGTGGCATCACCTGGCTGTAGCTCAGCCAATCGACCAGCACGGCATTGTCCGGCACGTCGATCGGCTCGACAGCCTGCGCCCGGTTGGTCGTCGCCACCACTCGCACCGGCTCCTCGGCAAGGCCCTCCAGCGCCACGCGCACCAACCTGCAATCCGGATCCTTCGCGGTGCTCGGCGCGACCAGGACCAGCGGCGCGTCGCCGGCAGGTAACTCGATGTCCTGATAGGGCAGCTCGAACTCCATCGGCCCGGTCACGTGCACGGCCGCCGGCCACCGCCGCGGATACTCGAGCTGCGGGAACGTCGCGACCATCACCAGCTCCTCGCTGATCCCGCCGTGAAAGCGCCGGACCGGCGCCAGTCCCATCGCCGCGCGCTGCTCGTTCAGCTCCTCGCGGCCCCTGCGCAGCCCGATCTGAAGCAGGGGCGTCGCCGCACGCCACAGCCCATTTCCGATCGGGGTGCGCGGTGCCCTCGCGCCGGTGGCGAAGAACGGCTTGCCCGGCTGCTGGACCGGATAGGGATGGGGAACCAGCGTCGCTCGCCGAACCCCAACGACCTCGGCGGCGAGCGGCGGCGCGACCGTGAGGATGTCGCTGACCAGCGCGTCAGGCCTCCAGTCGTCAAGGAATGGCACCAGCGCTCTCGCGGCCTCGGCCGCCGTCGCGTCCCCCGAGTCCGACGTGGGGGGAGGGAAGACGGTGTACTCCTCGGCGGCAGCGAACTGAAGCCCCAGCCCCTCAACCGGCTCGCGCCAGCGCTCCCACGTCTCGACCAGCACCTCGTGCCCGCGCTCGGCCAACGCCCGCGCGAGCGAGATCGCCGGAAACGCGTGCCCGGCGTCGCCGAAGGCGGCGACCATCAGCCGCAGACCCCCGTCGGCCTCTTCACCCCGACCCCGGATGAAACTTCCCTTTCGGGAACCGCCACGAGGGGCCCTGCGCCGCGCGCACCCGCTATCCCTTGCGACGTGGGCCGCCGCCGAGACAACGCCGCGCGACTGCGCACCGCCGTCGAGCTGCTTCCCCGCCATACCCGCGAGGGGATGCTGCGCGGAATCGACTCCAACGCGATCATCGTCGGCGGCTACACCGACGGCGAGGGCGGCGTCTGCCCGATGCTCGCGGCGCACCGAAACGGCGGCCGGACAAGCTTCGCCAGCTTCGCGCGGGCCTGGGACGCCTTCACCGGCGCCGGCAAGCGCCCGCGCCGCGCCAGCCGGCGCGAGATCCGCGTCCTGCGCACCTACCTCGAGATGAGCCTGCTCGAGGACGACACCCGGATCGGCGCCGGCGTCTCGCTGACCGCGATCGCCAAGCAGATCCGCGCCGAGCGCCGCGAGGTCGCCGAACGCGATCCAGCGCCTGACCGGCCGCGCCCCGGCGATCCGCACCGCGCCCGCGAGCTGCGTCGCCGATCGCGCTGGTCCTGGCTGCGCCCGGCCCGCCGCTACGACGTCTACCAGGCGACGCTGGCGGCGGCCTCCGAGCAGACCTCCGAGCAGCGCGTCGACGAGCTGCTCTCGGAGCGCGAGACCGCACCCTCGCATCGCTAGCGCCCGGCCCTAGGGCCCCTCGGTGTCGCCCGGCCGGGTGAAGACGATCTCGGGATCAGGCAGTTGGGCGAGGTGCGAAGCAGTAGACGCACGGCCTCGGCGATGTCCTCGGGGCGGATCATCTTCTCCGCCTCCACCTGCTCCTTGGCGAAGTCGGTCATCGGCGTGTCGACGAAGGCGGGGGCGAGGGCGGTCACCTGTATCCCGGAGTCCCCGACCTCCTTCTGAGTCGCCTGGCTGAAGTTGATCACCGCCGCCTTGGTGGCCGCGTAGACGGAGAGCCATGGATGCCCGACTTTCCCGCGATCGAGGCGGTGTTGACGATCAGCGCCTTGCCGTGCTCGGCGCCGGCCTCGCGCAGCATCGGCAGCGACTCGCGCGTGCCGAGCACGACCGCGCGCAGATTGACCCCGAGCTGCATGTCGAGGTGCTTGGTCCTGATCGAGTCCATCGCCTGGCCGATCCCGACGCCGGCGTTGTTTACCAGCACGTCCATGCGCCCGTACTTGTCGCGGTGCGCGGCGACCAGCCCGACGACGTCTTCCTCGTCACCCATCTGCGCCGGGACACTCAGCACTTCGCACCCCTCGGAGCGAAGCTGCTCCGCCGCGCCCTCGAGCTTCTCGGGCCGCCGCGCGGAGATGGTCAGCGCGTAGCCCTCCTCGCCCAGCGCTCGGGCGATCGCCAGCCCAATACCGCTGGAAGCACCGGTCACCAATGCCGCGCGTTCCGCCAACCTTCCTCCTTTGCTCTTGGTCGCCGCGGACCCTATCGGCCGTGGGGCGGCGCCCGCCGGACGGATGCGAGTGTAGGCGCCTGAATAACATGCGCTCGTGCCCATTCGGGTCGCCAATTTTGCAGGGCCGATTTGCCTTGCCCTGCTGCTTTTCGCCGGCTGTGGCGGTTCGGGCTCGAGCGGCAAGTTCGAGAACCACCCCGCTCCTCCGGCGAGCAGCTTCCCGAGCGCCCAGGGCAAGACCCTGGCGCAGGTGCTCAACGGCGAGCCCCCACCACCCTGGTCCTGACCCCGACCCAGCGCGTCTACAGCCAGGGCGAGAACCGCTTCGGCTTCGGCGTCTTCACCCGCAGCGCCAAGAAGCAGGTGCCCGACGCGCAGATCGCCCTCTATGTCGCCAAGGCGCCGCCGCCGGGGGCGCTGCCCTCGCCAAAGGCCAACGGGGCACCTGCCGGCAAGGGCCCGAGCAGGATCGCCTCCGCGCTCTCCAATCCGGCCAGCGGTCCCTACACGGCGAAGGTGGAGAGCCTGGAGACCGAACCCGCCTTCCGGGCCAAGACGACCGCCGACGATCCCGACGCGGGCCAGGTCGTCTACACGACCCAGCTGAACCTCCCCCGCAACGGCGAGTGGCGGATCGGCGCGCTGATCAAGGACGGCGGCAAGCTGAACGCGACCCTGCTGCCCAGCGCCGTCGTCGGTGAGTTCAACGACATACCCCGGGTCGGGCAGCGTCCTCCGGACATCACACCCCGACCCCGGCGTCGGTGGGCGGGGACCTGACCAAGCTCACCACCCGGATCCCGCCCGAGCGGATGAACCAGGTCGACTTCGCCGACGGACTCGGAAAAAAACCGATTGTGCTCTTGTTTGCGACCCCCCAGTTCTGCCAGAGTCGGGTTTGCGGCCCCGTGGTAGACGAGGCCGCGCAGGTGCAGCGCGATTTCGGCGACAAGGCCGACTTCATCCACATGGAGATCTACAACGACAACGATCCGTCAAAGGGCGTGCGGCCCCAGGTCCGTGCGTTCCACCTGCCAAGCGAGCCATGGCTGTTCGTGATCGACCGCAAGGGCATCATCCGGACCGAGATCGAGGGGGCGTTCAACCTCCAGGAGCTGACCGACGCGGTGAAGGGAGTAACCGGCGGGTGAGCGAGGAAATCGACAGCAGCCTGATCGAGTCGTTCGCCGAGGAGGCACGGCGGCGCTGCGACGTGATCGTCGCCGGGCTGGAGACCGGCACCAACGACTACGAGGCCCTGCGGGCGGAGACGCACGCGCTGAAGGGGACCGCGGCGGTCGTTCAGCTCCAGCGCCTCTCCGAGCTGGCGGGCTTGATGGAGTCCGATCTCGCCGAGGCCGCGAAGACCGGCCAGCTGCGCGAGAACCGGATCCAGCAGATATCGGACGCCGCAAAGGCGCTCGCCGAGGGCGCCGAGGCGGCGGCCTCCGGCGGCGACGAGCCGCCCGACGTCGGCCGCTCGCTGGCGCAGCTCTTCAGCGCCTGAGCGGCGCTAGGGACAGGCGGGCAGGCTGCCGAGGTCGGGCAGCGTCAAAGCCGGCGTGCCCGGCAGTCCGGTGACCGGCAGGCCGACGCTGTCCAGGGCACCGAAGTTGGTAGCGGTCTGGCTGCGGATCGTGCCGCAGAGGGCGGGGACGGGGTGCTGAGCTGGCTGGTCAGCGCATCGACCTGGGCCTGCAGCGCGCCGAGCGAGACCGAACCAGGGATCAAAGAACAGCTTGCCGACCCCTGCGGCGTGATCGAGCTGATCGCCTGGCCCGCCGGACAGGGGCCGCTGAGCGAGCGCTGGATCGTGTTGTTGACGTCGACGCTGTCCAGCGAGCCGTTTCGAACCTGGTTGGACCCGATCGCATTCTTGTGCACCTTGCGGTGGGTGACGGCGTGGCGATGCAGGTCGACCTTCTTGACCTGCCCGTTGCGGATCTGCTCGAACCGACGCTGTTCTTGGAGAGGCCCCAGTCGTTCCGCCGAGGGCGATGAAGAGCGCGAGCACCGAGACGACGTTGGCAAAGCTGAGGTGATCTCGCAGCCTCTTCATTTTCCCCCGCAAACAACCTACCCCCGGCGTGTTGGGGCCAGCCGCCCCTTGCGAAGGAAAACCGAAAAATGAGTAGCGCGAGATTGGCCACCGCGCGCCGGGGCGCGCGCTAGGCTCGGCAACGAAAGCAACCCGGGCCGGTAGCTCAGTTGGTCAGAGCAGCGGACTCATAATCCGTCGGTCGGAGGTTCGAGTCCTCCCCGGCCCATCC
>CAVUES010000001.1:0-55955 GCA_963740555.1 uncultured Solirubrobacterales bacterium | reverse complement strand
AGCGCGATCCCCAGGTCCTGGATCGCGAGCCCGGTCGAGTCGAACAGTGTCGTCTCCCGATCGGACTCGCGTCCTGCGCCGCCGCCCGTCAGCACCTCACCGAGCTGCGTGACCTGTCCGCGGCTAACCTCGCCAGCCGCGACGGCGCCGGAGAGCTCGCCGCCACCGCTCGCCTGTTCCCACTCGTCGCAGAACAGATGGCAGCGGCGCAACGCGTCTCGCTCCAGCTCTGCCTTGCCGTGGGCGTCGGCCCCGAGGGCGGCGATGTGCTGGCCGGGATGCAGGTCGGCCGTCGTGAGAACCGGCTCGTCGCCTGGGGTGCAGGTGACGACGATGTCGGCTGCGGCCGCATCCTGATGTCCACCCCGGATCCACCCGAGCTCCAGCGCCAGAGCGTCGGCGACCGAGTCATCCCGATCGTGGCATACGCCGAAGTGGTATCCGGCCGCCTTCAGGCAGCGCGCCGCCCAGGCGCCGTTGACTCCGCATCCGATCACGCCGATGGTGCGGGCCCCGCGCACGGCGAGTGCCTGCGCCGACACCGCGGCCGCCGCGCCGGTGCGAAGCCAGGTCACCGATCGGGCGTCGAGGATCGCCAGCTCGGCGCCGGTGTCGGCGTCGGATAGGACGATCACGCCGGTCACGACCGGGAGGTCGCGCTCGGGGTTGTGCGGGTAGGAGGTGACCCACTTGAGAAGCGCCACCCCCGATCCGCGGGCCGGCATGGCGCGAAAGTCCCCCGGTGGGCTGTCGAGGTAGACCTTGGCCGGCATCACCCAGTCCCCCCGCGCATGACGCGCGAACGCCTCGCGGGTTCGCTCGATCGCCTCGGTCGGGGTGACCGCCGACAGCACCGCCTCGCCTGAGATCACGGGGATCACGTTGCGAGTCTTACGGGAATTAGGCACGACCTGCGCGGCACGGGTCAATGCATCCTCAGTGGGCTGCGTCATGCGGAGGGTGAAATCCCAAGGTGGGATGCACGACTCAGGATCGTTGCGACCGGCTTTGGCCGGTTCCGGTTCGAGTCCGGCGCCCTCCGCAACCCGGCCCGCCTCAATGGCGGGCCGGGTCTTGTTCGTGGCTTCAGCGGCCGCTAGAATCGAAGGACTGAGTCGTGCATGAGGCGAGAGCCTCATTTCACCCTAACGGCCCGCCGGGAGGCGGGCCGTTCACGTTGAGACGGTCGGTCCAAGCTCTACTCTAGATTCCGGTTCGTGAGCGCGAACGGGAGTCGAAAGCCGCCCCGCCCACGGATCGAGCTGGTCGGAGGCAACCCCAGCGACCAGGAGGGGGCGGCGATCGTGGCGGCGCTGGAGCGGTTTCTGGCCGAAACCACCCCCGCCCCCACTGCTGCCGAGCAGAGTCGCTGGGGGCAGGCCTCGTTGCTGGAGGGGGTCGAGCGCGACCCGGGGGCCGGCTCCTGGGGGATTTCGGGGCGCCAGGGCCGCTGATCGGATCTGCCCAGAGCGGTCGCCGCCCTTGCCCGGCGGCCGACTTCGGGATAGAAAGGGACACACACAACCGTCGATCAAGGAGGGGTGTCCCTTGTCAGTAGTGAAGATCATCGAGCTGGTCGGCAGCTCCAAGACGTCGACCGACGAGGCGGCCAAGCAGGCCCTGGGCCAGGCCCAGACCTCGCTGCGCAACGTTCGCGCCGTCGACATCGTCTCGACCGGTATTCGCGGCGAGAACCTGGACGAGTACCGCGCTCACGTGCGCGTCGCCTTTTTGATTGAAGGCACAGAAGTGGACTAGGCGGCGCCGGACGCACTGGGGCCGAGCAGGTCGGGGGAAGCAGCCCGACCGGCGAAGCGAGCGCACTGGAAGTGTGCGTGAGCGAGACAGGCGGGCGATGACCCCGAGATGCGACGGCATCCAGTGCGTCAAGATTTCTTCCATGGCTGGCGAGCGAATCGATACCGAGGGAACTGAGCACGGGGGCGAGCTCGAGCCCGAACGCCTGGCCGAGATGATGGAGGCCGGCGGGGTCGAGCTGATCGACGTGCGACGGCAGCACGAATGGGAGGCCGGTCGGATACCCGGCGCCCGCCAGGTGGAGGTGAACGAACTGCCGGCTGAGGCGGAGAAGCTGGATCGTGGGCGGCCGGTGGTCCTCTACTGTCGCTCCGGATCGCGTTCCGAGCTGGTCGCCGACGGCCTGCGCGCCGGCGGCTTCGACGCCCATGCCCTCGCGGGTGGGATCACGGCCTGGTCGGCAGAGGGCAGACTGCTCGAGCCCGAGGACGGCTACGTCGCCGAATCGGGCGAAGCGGCAGCCGTGATCGAGGCCCGACGCAGAAATACTTGAATTTCTGTCAGGTTTAGTACTATTCGCGCCGATAACGCCTGAGCGAGGCGTGTTCGCGAACCCACTAGCCGGAGAGGCGTCGCATGGAGCCGGTTTCGGCCCCGCCCAAGAAGACCGAGGAGACCGAGGCTCTGGGCCGCAAGCCCGAGCTCGACGAGGATCACGGCAAGACTCAGCACGGCAAGGGCCGCGTGGGCACGCTGGCGAACCCGGAGACGTTCGAGAACGTTCCCGGCGAAGTGATACCGATCCTCGAGCAGGAGTTCGACGACTTCGATACCGAGGCGGGCAAGTTCCTACAGGAGCAGCTCTCGGAAGACGAGTTCATCGGCTTCCGGCTCAAGCAGGGCGTCTACGGCCAGCGCCAGCCCGACGTGCAGATGATCCGGGTGAAGCTTCCCTACGGCGGCGTCAACCCGGAGCAGATGGAGGCTTTCGCCGACGTGATCGAGCGCTACGCGCCGCTGCGCAAGGGCCACATCACGACGCGCCAGAACATCCAGATCCACCACATCCCGCTCGCCGACGCCGCGAAGGCGATCCGCGAGCTGGGCGAAGCCGGCCTCTCCTCCCGCGAAGGCTGTGGCAACACGGTGCGCAACGTGACCGGCGATCCCTACGCGGGAATCGCCGAAGACGAGATCTTCGACCCGACTCCCTACGCCGCCGCCTACGTGCGCTACTTCGTGCGCCATCCCACCACCCAGTTGATGCCGCGCAAGTGGAAGACTGCGTTCACCGCCTCTGATGCCGATCGCGCGATCACCCCGATCCACGACCTTGGCTTCATCCCCCGGATCGAGGACGGAGTCAAGGGCTTCAAGGTCGTCGTCGGCGGCGGCACCTCGATCATGCCGCGGATCGCCGAGACGATCACCGAGTTCGCGGAGGCCGAGAACGGCGAGTACCTGAAGGTCTCCGAGGCGGCGTTGCGGATCTTCGATCGCCAGGACTGGCTGCGCGCCAACCGCGCCCGGGCCCGGATCAAGGTCCTGGTCGACAAGATCGGGATCGAGGAGTTCCGCCGACGGATCGACGAGGAGCTGGAGGGCGACTGGGTCGCCGACCGCGACTTCGAGGGCGCCGTGGAGCGCGGTCGCTTCGACGACGACGAGGAGGCCAACGCGCCCGCGCCATCGGGCACGTACTCGAGCCCGAACGGCGAGCGCTCCCAGTTCGGTCGTTTCATCGAGGGCAACGTCACGCCCCAGCGCCAGCAGGGCTTCTCCGCGGTCGAGGTGAAGGTGACGCGCGGCGACCTCGACCCCGAGCAGCTTCGCGGCCTGGCCGAGATCATGCGCGAATTCACCGGCGGCTACGCGCGCACCTGCGTCGAGCAGAACTTCGTCCTGCGCTGGATCCGCGACGAATCGCTGTTCGAGCTCTGGACGCGTCTGTCCGAGCTCGGCCTCGGCGACGCCGGCGCGCAGGAGATCACCGACGTGGTCAGCTGCCCCGGCACCGACAGCTGCAAGCTCGGCATCACCAGCTCGATGGGCCTCAACCGGGCGATCCAGCAGCGGGTCGAGGAGATGCAGATCACAGACCCCCTGACCCGTCAGGTCCACATCAAGATGAGCGGCTGCCCGAACGGCTGCGCCCAGCACCACATCGGCAACATCGGCTTCTACGGCGCCTCGTTGAAGGTCAACGGCCGCGCGATGCCCGCCTACATCCCGCACCTGGGGGGCAGGTCGCACGCCGGAGCCAAGTTCGGCACGCGGCTGAAGTCGCGCCTGCCCGCGAAGCGCGTCCCCGACGCGGTGGAGCGCTGGCTGCGCTTCTACGAGACCCAGCGCAACGACGGCGAGCCCTTCGTCGAGTTTGTGGAGCGGATCGGCACCGAGCAGTTCGAGAAGCTGGTCGAGGACCTCGCGATGCCGGCCGAGTTCAACCTCGAGAACATGCTCCAGTTCGTCGACTGGAGCCGCTCGGAGCCCTACAAGGTCGAGCGTGGCGAAGGCGAGTGCGCGGTCTGATGAAGCCGCTGGCGACACTTCCCGAGACCATGCCCGCCTCCAGCTTCGACATCGACCCGGAGGCGGTCGCGACCGAGCTGGAGCCGAAGCGCGCGATCGAAGTGCTCGAGTGGGCGTTCGAGACCTTCCACCCGAGCCTCTACATCGCCTGCTCGTTTCAGAAGACCAGCTCGGTGGTGATCGACATCGCGACCAAGATCGCCCCCGACGCGCGCTTCTTCTACCTCGACACCGACGTGCTCTTCGAGCAGACCTACGAGACCCGCGACCGGCTCGCGGAGCACTACGGGATCGAGTTCGAGCGCTACCACAACCTCACCCTCGAGCAGCAGGCCAGCCAATACGGCGACGAGCTGTGGAAGCGCGACCCCGACTCGTGCTGCGGGATCCGCAAGGTCGAGCCGATGCGCGAGGCGCTATCGGGTGTCGACGCCTGGGTCTCGGGGATCCGCCGCGAGGACTCCCAGCACCGCGCCAAGGCGCCGAAGTTCGCCTGGGACCGCCGCTTCGGGCTCTGGAAGCTGAACCCGATCGCGGACTGGTCCGAGAAGGACGTCTGGAACTACATCCGCGATCACCACGTCCCCTACAACCCCCTCCACGACCAGAACTATCCGTCGATCGGCTGCACGCACTGCACCAAGCCCGTCGCTCCGGGTGAGGATTCGCGCGCCGGCCGCTGGGCCGGGGCCTCGAAGTCAGAGTGTGGGATCAACTGAGTAGCGCGACCCAAGGATCAACCGACCCGCTACCCTGATCCGCCTCGTTTCCCCGTCACTCGTCATTCGTCATTCGAGGACTCGGGCCCAACGACGAATGACAAATGACAAATGACGATTGACTATGCCTGAGACGACGACCGAACTCTCCCTGACGCTTTCCGAGCGGCACACCGCTGACTTCGAGATGATCGCCAACGGCGGCTTCGACCCCCTGCGCGGCTTCATGGGGTCCGAGGACTGGCGGCGGGTGACCGACGAGATGCGACTCGCCTCCGGGGAGTACTGGTCGATCCCGATCACCCTCGCCACCGACCTCGACTGCGCGGTCGGCGACAGCGTCGAGCTGCACGCCGACGATGGCAAGCCGCTCGGCCGCCTGAGCGTCGAAGAGGTGTTCGAGCGAGACGGCCGCGAGGAGGCCGAGAAGGTCTACCGGACCACGGACTCGGAGCATCCCGGTGTCGCGGCGATCTACGAGGAGGGCGACCGCTGCATCGCCGGCGCGATCGAGGCCGACGAGCTTCCAGACCACGAAGAGGCGTTCCGGCGCCGCTATCTGTCTCCAAAAGAGTCGCGGCAGGCGTTCGAGCAGCGCGGCTGGAAGCGGATCGTCGCCTTCCAGACCCGCAACCCGATCCACCGCGCGCACGAGTACCTCACCAAGGCCGCGCTGGAGACCTGCGACGGCCTCTTCATCCACCCGCTGATCGGAAAGACGAAGGCGGGAGACATCCCCGCCGACGTGCGGATGCGCTGCTATGAGGTCCTGATGGAGAAGTACTACCCCCAGGACCGCGTGATCCTCGGCGTCAACCCGTCGAAGATGCACTACGCGGGCCCCCGCGAGGCGGTCTTGCACGCGATCATCCGCCGCAATTACGGCTGCACGCATTTCATCGTCGGGCGCGACCATGCCGGGGTCGGCGACTACTACGGGACCTACGACGCGCAGAAGATCTTCGATGAGGTGGACGTGGACGAGCTTGGCATCGAGCCGCTGTTCTTCGAGCACACCTTCTGGTGCAACGAGTGCGAGGGAATGGCCTCCAACAAGACCTGCCCGCATGGTGAGGAATCGCATCTGTTTCTCTCCGGCACCAAGGTGCGCGAGATGCTCGGGCGCGGGGAAAAGCCCCCGCATGAGTTTTCGAGGGACGAGGTTGCCGAGATCCTGATCGACGCTTACAAGGAGGACTGACGACGATGGCTGGCGATCGCCCCGCCTACGTTCCGAGCAGCCACGAAAACGGCTTCACGCTCTGGTTCACCGGCCTCTCGGGTGCCGGCAAGACGACGATCTCGAAGCTGATCGAGGAAGAGCTGCGGCGGCGTCGCAACAGGCTCGAGATCCTCGACGGCGACGTGATCCGGGAGAACCTCTCGAAGGGGCTCGGCTTCTCGAAGGAGGACCGCGACACCAACATCCGCCGCATCGCTTTCGTCGCCGACCTGCTGTCGCGAAACGGCGTTCCGGTGATTGCCGCGGCGATCTCTCCCTACAAGGAGACCCGCGACGAAGCCCGCGAGCTGATGGGCGAGCGCTTCGTCGAGGTCTACATCAAGGCCTCGGTCGAGACCTGCGCCGAGCGCGACGTCAAGGGCCTCTACGAGAAGGCGTTCTCAGGGGAGATCAAGGAGTTCACCGGCGTCTCTGACCCCTATGAGGCGCCGGAGAGCCCGGAGATCGTCTGCGACACCGAGGCCGAGGAGCCCGAGGAGTCGGCGGCGAAGCTGATCGCCTATCTCGAGGAGCGCCGCCTGATCCCGTCGGCGCCCGAGCTGGCCGGCGTCAGCGCCTGAGCAAGATCGAGTTGCGCCATCGGCCCTGCCGGGTCGTCAGGTCGGCAGGATCACCGAGCCGTCGGTGGTGATCGTCCAGCGGGGGTTCTGGGCGACCTCCCACGGATGGCCGTCGGGGTCGATGAAGAGCCCCGAGTAACCGCCCCAGAAGGTCTCGCCCGGCTCCCGGGCGATGTTCGCCCCGGCCGAGCGGGCCTGCTCGATCACTGAGTCCACCTCGTCCGATGAGCGCACGTTGTGGGCCAGGGTGACGCCGCCCCAGCCCCCGCCGTCCTCGACCCTCGAGTCCTGGGCCAGCTTGGCGCGGTCCCAGAGCGCGACGATCATCCCGCCGGCCTGGAAGAAGACGACGTCGTCGTCGGGCTTGGCGCGCGTGTGCCAGCCCAGCCCCTCATAGAAGGCCCGCGCCCGGGGCAGGTCGCTGACCCCGAGGGTGACGAGGCTGAGTCGCTGCTCCATCTTCGGTCATCCTACGCAGGGTCCTGAGCTGGACCGAGCGGGACTTCCCCTCCTCGGCGACCCGCTGGCCTTCTGAGCTAGGGCCGGGCCGGAACCTCGGGCTCGCCCAGGCCGTAGGTCTGGTAGGCGCCGAAGCGCGAGAAGGTCTTGTGGTTCGGGCCGTGGAAGTCCGAGGAGGCCGTGGGAACCAGGCCGCCCTCTGAGCAGATCCGCAGCAGATGCTCGGTCTGCACGCGGCTGTGGTCGGGGTAGAAGGCCTCGACGCCCTCCACGTCGAGCGCCCCGATCAGGGTCTCGACCTGATCTGGGTCCTTGACGTCCCAATAGGGGTGGGCGACTACGGCGGCACCGCCGGCATCGTGGATCAACGCCACCGCCTGCTCGGCGTCGGGCCAGCGGCGAGGAACGAATGCCTTCGCGCCCGGCACCAGATACTCCTCGAAAAAAGCGTTCATTTGCTCGGGTTTCGTACCCGCGGCGCGCGCGATGTGGGGCCTTCCCACCGAGAGCGCGTCGCCCGACTCGGCGATCGCGTCGTCGAGCGTCAGCCCGAAGCCGAACGAGCGCAGCTTCTCGACGATCTCGCCCGCGCGGCCGACTCGCTCCCGCTGCGCCCGCTCGCAGGCCGGAGCGATCGCCTCGAGATCGATCCAGTAGCCGAGCACGTGCAGGTCGTCCGCGTACTCGTGCACGCAGGACATCTCGACCGCGGGCACGAGGTCGAGTCCCAGTCGCTCGGCCGCCTCCGCTGCCTCCGGGACCCCGGCAACCGCGTCGTGATCTGAGAGCGCAAGGGTCGTCACGCCGGCCTTCGCCGCCGCCTCGACCACCCCCGCCGGCTCGAGTTGGCCATCTGACACCGTGGAGTGGCTCTGCAGCTCGATCATCCGGGCGGGGAGGATATGGGCCTCCCGGGCGCGGGTCCTGTCACGGGGGACACGCTTCCCGGCCGTGCTCCCCAGTCCGCGCGGTCCGGGAACCGTGCCCCCCGCACCACCCGCGCACAAGACGCACCGCCTTCGACCCCGAGACGGCGCATAGACTCCCGCGCCGTGTTCAGCAAGGTTCTAGTCGCCAACCGCGGCGAGATCGCAATCCGCGTGATGCGGACCCTGAAAGAGATGGGGATCGGAGCGGTTGGCGTGTACTCGGAGGCCGACCGCGACGCCCCGCACGTGCGCGAGGCTGACGAGGCGTTCCTGCTCGGCCCCGCGATCCCCGCGGAGAGCTACCTGGCGATTCCGAAGATCATCGAGACAGCCGGCAAAGCGGGCGCCGAGGCGATCCACCCCGGGTACGGATTCCTGGCCGAGAACGCCGATTTCGCCCGTGCCTGCGACGAGGCCGGCATCGCATTCATCGGCCCGCCCCCCGAGGCGATCGAGGCGATGGGCTCAAAGACCAAGGCCCGAGAGATCATGTCCGAGGCCGGGGTGCCGATCGTCCCGGGCGCCACCAAGCCCGCCGAGGACCTCGACGAGGCGCGCCAGCAGGCCGCCGACGCCGGTTACCCGGTGGCCGCCAAGGCGGCCGGCGGGGGCGGCGGCAAGGGCTTTCGGGTTGCGCTCGAAGCGGAGGAGCTCGAGGAGGCGTTCGAGGGTGCCGCTCGCGAGGGCGAGAAGTTCTTCTCCGACCCGCGCGTCTACATCGAGCGCTATCTCGAGGACCCCCGCCACGTCGAGGTGCAGGTGCTGGCCGACTCGCATGGGCACGTAATCCACCTCGGCGAACGCGATTGCTCGATCCAGCGCCGCCATCAGAAGCTGATCGAGGAGGCCCCGGCCCCCCACGTCGACTTCGAGATGCGGGAGCGGATCGGACGGATCGCCAAGGACGCGGCTGCCGCGGTCGGCTACCGCTCGGCCGGGACCGTGGAGGGGCTACAGGTCGGCGACGACTACTTCTTCCTCGAGATGAACACCCGCGTGCAGGTGGAGCATTGCGTGACCGAGATGGTCACCGGAATCGACATCGTTCGCGAGCAGGTGCGGATCGCGGCCGGCGAGCAGCTTGCGATCTTCCAGGAGGACGTGGAGCTGCGCGGCCACGCGATCGAGTGCCGGATCAACGCGGAGGCTGCGCACAAGAAGTTCGCGCCCGCGCCCGGGACGATCACCGGCTATCAGGAGCCGGCAGGCCCGGGCGTGCGGGTCGACTCCGGAGTCGAGGCCGGCTCTGAGGTGTCCCCGATGTACGACCCAATGGTCGCCAAGCTGATCGTCTGGGACGCCGATCGCGAGCTGGCGACGAGGCGGATGCTGCGGGCGCTGGACGAGTACGAGATCGAGGGGCTGACGACGCTGATTCCCTTCCACAAGGCGATCCTGGCGACCGAGCAATGGGCCAAGGGAGAGACCTGCCGGGACCTGGTCGAGGATCCGGAATGGCTGAAGCAGACGGGCCAGCCGCCGGCTACGCGGCATGAGGCCCCCGACCCGGAGGATGGGGACGAGCAGGTCGCCCGCGATTACAAGGTCGAGGTCGGCGGCAAGCTGTTCGACGTCCGTGTCTTTGGCCCCCCGGGCGCCCCCGCCCCGGGGCAGACCGGAATGCGGCGGCCCCCAAAGCGGGAGCGAAAGGCTGCCGGGGCTGGCGGATCCTCCTCAGAAGAGCTTGTCTCGCCGCTGCAGGGAACCGTGCTCAAGGTGGCGGTGGAGAAAGGCGCCCAGGTCGAGGAGGGGGCGCTGATCTGCGTGATCGAGGCGATGAAGATGGAGAACGAGATCGTCGCCCACCGTTCCGGCACGATCGCGGAGCTGAACGTCGCCGAAGGGGCGTCGGTCTCCTCCGGCGACGTCGTTGCAGTGATCAATTAGGGCAACGGCTTTCTTTGGCTGCCCGTACGATGAGTTGCTACCCTGGCCGGTCTTGCCGCCCGTTGGGTGGCCGCACCGCGTGAATCATCGCCGTTTCTCGCCCCGGGACGGCGCCCCGATGGAAGGAGCTCCACCCGATGAGAGTCTTTGCCTACCTCGACCCAGGCAGTGGGAGCGTGATGCTCCAGGCACTGCTTGGAGGAGTCGCGACCGTCCTGGTCTCGATCAAGATGTTCGGCAAGCGTGTCTTCCGCACCCTGATGTTCTGGAAGCGCCACGACGACGAGGAGACCGAGCCTGCCGCCACAGCCAGCACAGCGGCCAAGCACGAGACGGAGAAGGAGCCCGTCTAACCCGATTGGGCTCCCGCGGCCCGATCGGAGCATCACGTGGTTGAGGCCGCGCGGGTAGAGCCTGGCTCGTTTCGCGATCGCGACAGCCGCGTCGTGGTCGCCCCTGACGCCGTCTATCGCGCGCTCAGCGGCACGGGCGCCGACGATTGGCGCGCGCTGGCGAACTCGCCACTGCTGGAGCGACTGACGGCCGAGGGGACGCTGATCGGCACCGAGGAGGTCGGGGCCGCGGCGCTCGGGGATGCCGCCGCAGGCATCCTCCCCGAGGGCACCGAGACCGTTCTGCGTCACGAGCGGATTCCGTTCGTCTCCTACCCCTATGAGTGGACCTTCGGGATGCTGCGCGAGGCGGCGCTGCTGCAACTCGACCTCCTGCTCGAGGCCCTCGACGAGGGCCTGACGCTCAAGGACGCGACGCCCTACAACGTCCAATTCAGCGGTTCGGCGCCGGTCTTCATCGACGTCGGCTCGTTCGAGCGCCTGCGGGAGGGCGAGCCCTGGGTCGGCTACCGCCAGTTCTGCATGCTCTTCCTCTACCCCCTGCTCTTCCAGGCCTACAAGGACATCCCGTTCCAGCCCTGGCTGCGGGGCTCGATCGACGGCATCACCCCGACCGAGGCAGCCAACGTGTTCTCGCTTCGCGACCGCTTTCGGCGCGGCGTACTCACCCACGTCGCGCTCCACGCCCGACTCGAGCGCCGCTACGAGGATCGCGAGGGCGGCGACGTCAAGGAGGAGCTGCGAAAGGCCAACTTCAAGACCGAGCTGATCAAGGCCAACGTGCAGAGGCTGCGAAAGCTGGTCGGCAAGCTCTCCTGGAAAGCCGGCGACACCGCCTGGACCAACTATCGCCAGGACTGCACCTACAGCGACGCCGACGCGGAGCTGAAGGCGGCCTTCGTCCGCGACGTCGCCGCATCGGGGCGGCCGGGCCTGACCTGGGACATGGGCTGCAACGACGGGGCCTACTCCCGGATCGCCGCCGAGCACTCCGACCACGTCGTCGCCTTTGACTACGACCAGGCGACGGTGGAAGCGCTCTATCGCTCCCTGCGGGCCGATGACGAACGCCGGATCCTGCCACTGGTGGCGAACCTCGCCGATCCGTCCCCGGGCCTCGGCTGGCGCGGTCTCGAGCGCCGTCCGCTCGAGCAGCGCGGCAAGCCGGACCTCGTGCTGGCGCTGGCGCTCATCCACCACGTCTCGATCACAGCCAACGTTCCTATCGCCGAGTTCCTCGATTGGCTGCGCGAGCTCGACGCCACCCTGGTGATCGAGTTCCCAAAGCGCGAGGACCCGATGGTCAGGCGGCTCTTGTCGGGCAAGCGCGAGGGATCCAACGCCGACTACGAGCTGGAGACCTTCGAGCGCCTGCTCGGCGAGCGCTTCGACGTCGAGCGCTCGGAATCGCTGCCCTCCGGGGTGCGCATCCTCTACCTTGCGCGCCCGAGGGCCTAGTGGCGGTCGAAGAGACGGAGATCCGGGAGCGCCCCGCTCGGCCGAGTCGCGGCAGGGTGCACGGGACGCTGAGCGGCGGCTCGCTGGGCGAGTTGCTGCTCGGCGGTGCCCATCTGGCGGCTCTGTGGGCGTTCGCCTTCGTGCAGCCGCTGCTCGACCTACTGGGAAAGAACGCCGACTTCTGGGTCGCGCGCTCAAACACCGCCGGCGACATCCTGATCTTCTCGATCTGCTTCACGCTGCTGCCGCCGCTCGCGATGCTCGCGATCGAGGCGGCCGTGAAGATCGTCAGCGACGCGGCCTACCGGATCTTGCACCTGACGCTGGTGGCGTTGATCTTCGCGGTCTTCGTGGTGCAGATCGAGAAGCGCATCTTCCAGGGCCCAGCCGGTCTGATGGTCCTGATCGCGCTGGCGCTCGGGGCGCTGTTCGCGTACGGGCTTTACAAGCGCGGCTTCGTCAAGCAGCTGCTCGACGTGCTGACGCCGGCCCCGATCGTCTTCCTGGTCCTCTTCATCTTCTTCAGCGACACCCACAAGCTGATCTTCCCGGCCAAGGACGCAAACGCGCTCGGGGTAAAGGTCTCGAGCAACACCCCGGTGGTCGAGGTGGTGTTCGACGAGTTTCCGACCGCGACGATCATGAACAGCTCGGGCACGGGAATCGATGCAAAGCGCTTTCCCGGCTTCGCCGAGCTGGCGCGCGGATCGACGTGGTACCGCGACAACAGCACCGTCGCCGACTTCACCGGCCGCGCCGTGCCTGCGATCGAGACCGGGGTGAACCCCGACTGGTCGACGCTTCCGATCTCCTCCGACCAGCCGAACAGCATCTTCAGCCTGCTCGGCGGCCAGTACAAGTTCAACGTCGTCGAGCCTGTAACCGATGTCTGCCCGCCGTCGCTCTGCGGCACGGGGGGAGGCCAGGCCCCACCCCGGCAGCGCACGCGTCTCAAGCAGTTGGCCGACGACCTCTGGGTGGTCGAAAAGAAGCTCATCCTGCCGCCGTCTCTCGCCAACAAGCAACCCGACGTCAGCGCCACCTTCGGCAACTTCGGCAACAACGGCGGCAATGGGGAGACCGCCGGCAATTTCGCCCAGGACCTCTTCGTGCCTCCCAGCCCAGGCGAGTTTCAGCACTGGGTCAGCCGGATCCCCAATGGCGGGCGCAGCTTCAACTTCATCCACATGGAGCTGCCGCACGAGCCCTTCCATTTCCTGCCCGACGGTCGCAGCTACAACTTCACGCCGATCTCCGACGTCGCCGGCCCCAACGCGCAGAAGTGGGCGGCGGGAGCGGGCGGCACCGCCACCACCTGGCAGCGGCACTACATCCAGACCGGCTACGCGGACACGCTCACCAGGTTGCTGATCACGGACCTCAAACGCAGGGGCCTTTGGAACAAGGCGATCGTGGTCGTGACCGCCGACCACGGGATCAACTTCGATCCAACCACCTACAGGCGGATCGCTTCCCCGGGCGACTTCGGCGGGATCGCCAACTCCCCGCTGTTCGTCAAGTACCCCGGCCAGAAACGGGGCAAGGTCTCCGACGTCCACACCCACACGATCGACATCCTGCCGACCATCGCCCAGGTCCTGGGCATCAAGCTTCCGTTCAAGGTCCAGGGCAGGCCGATCTCCGACGACACCGGGAGTGGCCCGGTGACGATCAAGAACGGCCTCAAGAGCACGGTCAGCGAGCCGTTCGCGAAGATGCTCGCCGAACGCCGCCTGGTGCTCGCGCGCGCCACCGCATGGCTTGGCGCCGACACCGGCCTCTGGCAGCTTGGGCCGCGCCCGGACCTGCTTGGAAAGCCGGCCCCGCCGATCAGCGGCGCTGGCAGTGCGGGCACCGCGAGCCTCTACGACTCAAGCCAGTGGCAGAACGTGAGGTTCGCGAAGGGCCGCAAGGTGCCCGCATTCGTCGCCGCCCAACTCGGCGGCGTCAGCGGCAACAGCCTGATCGCGATCTCCGTCAATGGACGCGTCGCCGCCACCTGCCACTCATTCCTTTTCAACGGCGACACCTGGGCGGGTGCGGTGGTTCCGCCCGCAACGCTTCATCCGGGCGCGAACTCGATCGGCGTCTATCTAATAGGTGCCGGAGGCAGCTTGACGCCGTTGGGAGGGAACTAGTTCCTAGTTCCTCGGTCCTCGTAGCTCGGGTTATGGGCTGCGGCGTGAGCGATGATTGCCCGGACGATGGTGATGCGGGTGCTTCGGCTTCGGCTTCGGCTTGTGCATGGGCAGGGGCTTGGGGATCTTGCCCTTGACCGGCGTCTTGCAGCTCCTCGCGGCGCAGACCTGGAGCCCGCGCAGCAGCAGCGCCAGCGCCTGCTCCCAGCACGGTCATCGCCCAGCACCGCAACGACTCGCCGCCGCCGTTGTTGGAATGATCGCGCCAACCGCAGAGAGGATTCGAATGTCTCGTGGATCTCGTGTGTCCTGCAGTCTCGTCCTGAGCGCCGTGGCCCTGGGGGCCGGTGCGCAGTCGGCCGTGGCTCACGCGATCAGCGTCTACCCGCTGCCGGGCACCGGGGTCGCGTCCAACAAGACCCAGATCAGCTTCCGCGGCATAAAGCCCAGCCAGCTCGGCAAGATCGTCGTGGTCGGCTCGAAGACCGGGCGCCATCGCGGAAAGCTCCGCAAGCACCCTGGCGGCCACGGGGTCAGCTTCATCCCCAACAAGCCGTTCGCGCTCAATGAAAAGGTCAGGGTCATGACCAGGCGCAAGATCCGCTTGGCCAAGCACGGCGACTTCTCCTTCAGGATCGGCAATTTCAAGGTCAACGCGCAGCCCGCTGCGCCCGGCATCCCGCCCGAGGGCAAGATTCCGCCGAACGCGGTGACCTTTCACTCCCGCCCCGACATCCAGGCGCCGCGGGTGACGATCGACACTGCGGCGCATGGCACCGCTCCCGGCTACGTCTTCATGGCGCCGAAAACCGACGGACCGATGATCGTCGACAACGCCGGCAACCTCGTCTGGTACCAGCCGGGCAGGGTGACCGACTTCAAGGTGCAGCGATTCGCTGGGAAGCCGGTTCTGACCTTCTGGAAAGGCGCGATCAATCACGTTGGCATCGGCAAGGGCACCTACCTGATCTACGACCAGCATTACCGCAGGCTGATGCGAGTCCATGCCGGCAACGGCTACGGTGGCGGCGAGCACGAGTTCCGCCTCACCCGCCGGGGCACCGCCTTGATCACCGCCTACCAGCCGGTGAAAATGGACCTGAGGCAGTTCGGTGGGCCTCGCAACGGCACCGTCCAGGACTCGATCGTGCAGGAGATCGACCTGCGCACCAACCTGGTGCTCTGGGAATGGCACAGCTTGGGTCACGTCGGCCTGGGGGAAAGCGAGGTGCCGGCCCCCGATTCGCCGAAGGACGCCTGGGACTACTTCCACGTCAACTCGGCCTCGTTCGACCGCCAGGGCAACCTGCTGCTGTCGGCCCGCAACACCAGCACTGTCTACCGGGTCAGCCGGAGGACCGGCAAGGTGTTGTGGCGCCTGGGCGGCAAGCGCTCGGACTTCAAGAGGCTCGGCGCGGACACCGACACCGCCTGGCAGCACAACGCGTTGCCGCGATCCCACGGCATCGTGTCGATCTTCGACAACGGAGCCGCGCCGCCTGTCCACCAGGCTTCGCGGGCCCTCTTCCTGCGGGTGAACGTAAAGAAGCATGAGGTGCGGGTGGTGAAGGCGTTCACCCACCCGGGCGGCCTGCTGGCCAACAGCCAGGGCGACGTCCAGGTGCTCCCGAACGGAGACGCCTTCGTGGGCTGGGGCGCCGAGCCCTACTTCACCGAGTTCTCGCCCACCGGCGAGGTGCTCTTCGACGCCCACTTCGCAGCTCGCAACTCCTCCTACCGCAGCTACCGGTTCCCCTGGGTGGGCCGACCGGCACAGCGGCCGGCGATCGCCTCCCAGGCAGGGCCGGGCGGCACGGTGAGCGCTTGGGCGAGCTGGAACGGCGACACCGAGGTGGCAACCTGGCGCCTGCTGGCGGGGCCCAACAAGGACTCGCTCGCGGTGGTCGGCAGCGCGCCTCGCAGCGGGTTCGAAACCGAGGTCACGGCGGCCACTGCCGGTCCGATGGTGGAGATGGAGGGTCTCGACGCCAGCGGCAAGGTGCTGGGCCGGACGGCCGTCACCCCGATCGGTGGGCAATCCAGCTAGGTCAAGCGCCAAGGTGAGCTCCCGCATCGCCACCGGTAGCGCGAAATGCGTCGCGGTGCTCGGAGATTGGCGCCTCTAACCTCATGGCGATGCAGAGGCCGGTCAAGCTCCTGCTGGCCCTAGCTGCCGCCGGCGCGGTGGCGGCGGGCATCCTGCTTTCGCCTCCCAACGACTCGACCTACGCCCATCCACCCTCGTACCGGACGGTGGGGTTCCAGTCCAAGCAGACCGGCGTACTGCGCTTTCACTCCCAGCCCGACCTGCGGGTCCCCGCCGTGAGCGTCGACGTGGCCGCGCACGGCACCGCGCCCGGGTACGTCTTCCTGGCCCCGCAATCGGATGGCGCGATGATCGTCGACAACCGCGGCCAGCCGATCTGGTACCGGCCGATGCAGGCGTCGAACTTCAGGGTCCAGACCTACCGCGGTCGCCCGGTGCTGACCTGGTGGCGGGCGCCCTCGGGTCGACAGCACAGGGCCACCTACGTGATCGCCAACCGCCATTACAGGCCGATCGAGCGTTTCAAAGCGGGTCACGGCTACTCGGGGGATCTGCACGAGTTTCGACTGCTGCCCCGGGGGAAGGCCCTGATCACGGCCTACAAAGCCGTCCACCGCGACCTGCGATCGCTCGGCGGACCCCGCAACGCGGTGGTTCTCGACTCGATCGCCCAGGAGGTCAAGGTGAAATCCGGGCGGGTGGTCTGGGAATGGCACAGCCTCGACCACGTCCCGATCCGCGACTCCTTCGACCCTGTGCCGAAGCATCGCGGGTCCCCATACGACTACTTCCACATCAACTCCGTCGCCCCGGC
This sequence comes from uncultured Solirubrobacterales bacterium, assembly GCA_963740555.1. GTDB lineage: Bacteria > Actinomycetota > Thermoleophilia > Solirubrobacterales > 70-9 > Mayfieldus. Next base: position 39,058 of record CAVUES010000001.1, on the reverse strand, counting down.
CCCCGGCGGAGACGTCCTCGTGTCGGGGCGGGACACGCACACCGTCTACAGGATCGATCGCCGCAGCGGCAGGATCGTGTGGCGAATCGGCGGCAAGCGAAGCAACTTCAAGCTCGGAAAGGGCGCAGCGTTCGCCTGGCAGCACGACGCCCACCTGGAAGGCTCCGACCGGCTCGTCATGTTCGACAACAGCGACGCGCCGCCGGCGCGGAAGCCGCTTCGCGACCATTCGCGCGGCTTGATCCTGCGCCTCGACGGCCGCAAGCGGACGGCGATGCTCGAGGATCAATACGTGCGTCCGGGAACCCTCTCGATCAGCCAGGCAAACACCGAGCTGCTGCCGAACGGCAACGTCTTCGTCGGCTGGGGCGCGGAGCAGTACTTCACCGAGTTCTCGCAGAGCGGTGAGGTCTTGTTCGACGCCCAGTTCTCGACCCGAACCTCCTCCTACCGCTGCTTCAGGTTCCCCTGGGTGGGCCAACCCGCACAGCGGCCGGCGATCGCCTCCCAGGCTCTGGGCCGGCGGCACTGTGAGCGCTTGGGCGAGCTGGAACGGCGACACCGAGGTGGCAACCTGGCGCCTGCTGGCGGGGCCCAACAAGGACTCGCTCGCGGTGGTCGGCAGCGCGCCTCGCAGCGGGTTCGAAACCGAGGTCACGGCGGCCACTGCCGGTCCGATGGTGGAGATGGAGGGTCTCGACGCCAGCGGCAAGGTGCTGGGCCGGACGGCCGTCACCAGAATCGGCGAGCAGAAGCGATAGGTGCGCCCTCATATAACTCGATCGACGATGGCCGCCGAGCTGATCAGCTTCGCGCGAGGAGCGCCGAGCGCCGACATCCTGGCGGTCGAGGCCGACGGGATCGACGTCGATGCGCTGGAAGAGGCGCTCGGCGAAGGGTCGGTGAAGCTCGCGCACATCATCCCCAACTTCCACAACCCGGCCGGCTGCACGCTGTCGCCGTCCAAGCGCGAGCGGATCCTTGAGCTTGCCGAGGAGCACAGGTTCTGTTCTTGTCGTCGGTCTGGATCACGACGACGTTGGGGCGCCCCTGCGCGGCGGCGGGTTGCGGAGCGAGCCCGGCGATTGCCGCGATCGCGATCGCGACCAGCATCGCCGTGCAATTCCGTCTCCGGCCAGGAGACGCTAACCGGCCCGTGGATTGTGGGGGTGATGGTGCTTGGGCTTCGGCTTGTGCTTGGGCAGGGGCTTCGGGATCTTGCCGCGCACCGGCCTCCTGCAGGCTCGCGCCGCGCAGAACTGCATCCGCTTCAGCAGCCGCGCCAGCCAGTGCTTCACCGGGCGGTAGCGGGGATCGATATGGCGCGAGCGCAGCTCGTAGGGGTCGTTCTTGAGGTCGTAGAGCTCCTTGGCGCCGCTGCGGTACCGGATGTACTTGTAGCGGCCGATCCTCACCCCCTCGTAGTCTCGCGGCGTGGCCTTGATCGAGGCATGGGCGTGGCCGTGAACGCGCAGATTCGTCCCCGCCTCACCCTTGCCCGTGAAGCCCTCGAGCAGCACCGGCACCTTGTTGCGCTTCGCCGGGTCCTTGAAGTAGGGAACCAACGAGTAGCCGTCCATCGACGCCGTCGGAATGGCGCCGGTCAACTTGAGGATGGTCGGCGCGAGGTCGGTGTTGGCCACCAGCTGGCCGCTTCGGGTGCCGGGGAGGATTCCGGGGCCGCGGATCAACAGCGGCAGGTGGGTGGAGGGCTCGTAGGCGAGGAACTTGGCAGAGTCGAAGCGATGCTGGCCCTGGAAGAACCCGTTGTCGGAGATGAAGACGATGTAGGTGTTCGCTAGTTCGCCATCGGCGGCCAGCGTGTTGACGATCTTGCTCGACGCCGTCGTCGACCGAGCGCAGCGCCTCGAGCCGGTTCTCGTAGCGGCGGTCGATGTAGTCGATCTTGCCGAAGCCAAGCCGCGGGTTGCGGCGCACGAAGGCCGGCTTGTCGGACATGTCGCGCTCGTTGAAGCTCGGGTCGCGGGGCGCCTTGGCGCCGGGCATGCTGCCCGCGTACTTGGGTGCCGGTTCCGGGCCTCCGGGTAAGGCGATGTCACCGTGCGACGTCGTGTAGTCGACCTGGACGTAGAAGGGGTTGGAGCCGAACTTGTTGATCGCGTTGAGCGTGTCGTTGGTGATCAGGTCGGTCAGGTAATTGCATTGCTGAAGCGGTGGGGGATTGTCGGGGCAGCTCGTGGCGTCCTTCTCCGGGTAGCTCTTCGTGGTCTCGTCGAAGCTGCCGTGCGGGTCTGAGACGACCCCGTTGTCGTTGGTCGTGTAGCCGTAGAAGAGGCGCGCGTCGCCGATCACCGTGTGCCAGTCGTCCCATCCCGGCGGCACCTGGGTCGGGTCGTTGTCGCCGTACTGGTTCAGGAACTTGCCTACGTGGCTGGTCTCATACCCGGCGTTGTGAAGCCAGACCGCGAGGTTGTTCTGGAGATCGAACTTGTAAAAGCCGCCGCTGGGGAAGAAGTTGGTCAGCACGCCGGTGTTGTGCGAGTAGCGGCCGGTCAGCATCGTGGTCCGAGAGGGGCAGCAGAGCGGGTTGGAGACGTAGTAGCGGTTGAAGGTGATCCCCTGGGCGGCGATCAGGCCGAGCGTGTTCGGCATCACCAGAGAGGCCACTCCGGTGGCCGGGTTGGTGTAGACCGCGTAGAGGTCGGCGAGGGTCTGGTCGTCGGTCTGGATCACGACGACGTTCGGCCTCGCCTCCGCGGGCGCGCCGCTCGGGCGCGCGAGAAGCGCAACCGTGACCGTGCAGGCGAGGGCCAGCAGCCCGATCAGGGCGCGGAGCTTTGGGTGAGGCAACTTCTGCAGCGTCATCGGATATGGCGGTCGGCTGGGCGAAGCCGTGGGCGATGCCGAACAGGAAAACCGCCCACCCCCGTCTGAGTTGCGGAAGGGTAGCGGTCGCAGAGGAGGCAATCGGGGGCGCATAACATCCCCTGCAAGTGAGTGGCCGACCGAATCAGGGCGGCCCCGGGGCCGCGGGCCCTGGGCGTCCTTCACTGCTCGTCGGCTCGGGGCATCTGGCGGCGCTTTGGGCGCTTGCCTTCGCCGAGCCGCTCTTCGACCTGCTTGGACGAAATGCTGATTTTTTCGTCGCCCGCGGCAACAGCGCCGGCGACATCCTCGTCTTCTCGTTCGCCTTCACCCTGGTGCCTCCGTTGGCGATGCTCGCCCTCGAAGTCATCGTGGCGCGAATCGACCGCGGGCTGCGCTGGGCGGTCCACCTGTCACTCGTGGCCGTGCTGGTGGCTGCGATCGCCCTCCAGGTCTTCAAGGGGGTGGCGGACGGCCCGGGCGGCGTGCTGATCGTGCTGGCGCTGCTTACCGGCGGGGTCGTGGCCGCCGGCTATGCGCGCACCCGCTTCCTGCGCGGGGTCGCCGACGTGCTGATCCCGGCACCGGCGGTCGTACTGGCAGCGTTCCTGCTGTTCAGCGACGTTTCCGAGTCTCGTTCTGCCGCAAAGCGAGGCGAAGGCGGCGGCGATCGAGATTCGCTCCCAGACGCCGGTGGTGGAGGTGATCTTCGACGAGTTCCCGGTCGGGACCCTGATGGATCGCCGGGGTCAGATCGACTCGCGGCGCTTTCCCGCTTTCGCGACGCTTGCCGGCGCACTCGACCTGGTACCGGGGCGCCACCACTGTCGCCGGCTTCACGCCCCGCGCCGTTCCCGCGATCCTAACCGGAGCCCGCCCCGACGAGGACCAGCTCCCGACCTCCAGCGACCAGCCGCACAGCGTCTTCACGCTTGCTCGGCGGGACGTATCGGATGCACGTGATGGAGAACGTGACGAATGTCTGCCCGGCACCTCTGCGGCAACGAGGGTCGCACTTCCCGGCGAGGCCGGCCTCGGGTCCCTCTTCTCCGACCTTCGGGTCGTCTCGGAGCGCCTGCTGCTGCCCGATGGGCTCGCCCAGGGCCTGCCGGCCGTCGACCAGACCTTCGGCGATTTCGCCAGCCAGCTCGGCAGCCAGCCCCGCGGCTGGCGCAACGCCCGCGACCCCGATCGCGTCGCCGCGGCCTTCGGCCGCCCAGACCGGCGACGAATCGGCACGGATGGCCCACTTCATGGCCGGGCTGAACGGTGCGGCCAGGTCCTGAATCTGATCCACCTCGATGAAGCCGCACTATCCGTGGACCCACTTCCCCGACGGCCGCAAGTACTCGAACCTCTCGAGCGAGTTCCAGGACGTGCTCGGCGACGACACCCGCTGGGAAGGGCCGCGCTCGCTGACCGATCTCGCCCTGCAGCGCCACATGCTCGAGACGGGCTTCACCGATCACCTGCTCGGCGAGCTGATCGGGCGCCTGCGCCGCGACGGACTCTGGAACCGGGCACTCATCGTCGTCACCGCCGACCACGGCAATGCCGTGATCCCCCACGCTCCGCGCCGCAACCCGACTCACGCGAACCTCGGCCAGATTGCGCCGGTGCCGCTCTTCGTCAAGGTTCCGGGTCAGCTCCACGGCCGAGTCGTCGATCGCCATGTCTGCACGACCGAGATCCTTCCGATGACGGCGCGCATCCTCGGCATTCGCTATCCGTGGAAGCGCTTTCCGTGCCCCGCCAACCGAGTCACCGTGGCCAACAGCCCAAGTGGTGAGTCCAGTCTCCCATTCGCGCGCGTGGAGCGGCTGCGGGACCGCTATGTGGAGCGGATCGATCGCAGTTTCGGCGAGCACGACGGTTGGGGCCCCGTGCTTCGCTTTGGCCCCCATCCAGACCTCGTAGGCCGCCAGGCGTCCTCGTTTCCGGTCTCCACAGCGCCGCAGGAGTCGGTGAGCATCGACAACGAGAGCCGTCTGCGCGACGTCGACCCCCGTGCCTCCACGGTGCTCGCCTCGCTGCTGCGGGGAACGATCTCGGATGGCGATCCCGGGGAGGCACTGGCGGTCGCGATCAACGGGCGGCTCGCCGCCGTCGGGCGCAGCTTCTCGTCGGCGGGCTCCGAGGCTTACTCGCTACTCGTCCCTCCCCACTACCTTCGCCACGGCGCCAACAGCGCCGAGGTCTTTCGAGTCCTCGGGAGCGCGTCCTCGACCAGGTTGCAACGCCTTGGCCCGTGAGCTCGAGGTCCGGGTTGCGGAAACCGGCGACGTGGACGCGGTCGCCTCCCTGGTCGCTGGGTTCCGGGACCTCTACGACGAAGCGGAGCCCCATGACGAGCAGATCGCGCGTGTTGTCGCCGAGCTGCTCGACGACCGGCAAACAGAATTCCTTCTCGTCGGGGAGCCCGCGGTCGGGTTCGCACAGCTTCGCTTTCGCTCCTCGGTCTGGACCGGCGTCGAGGACGCCTGGCTCGAGGACCTGTTCGTTGTCGAGGAGGCGCGCCGGACCGGTGCCGGCCGCGCGCTCGTCCAGGCTTGCGTCGATCTCGCCCGCGCCCGCGGCTGCAAGCGGATCCAGCTCGACGCGAACGAGCGAAACGAGCCCGCGCTGAGTCTCTACGAGTCACTCGGTTTCATCAGCGTCACGCCGGGCCGCTTCGACGGTGGGCGCAACCTCTACCTGACCCGCTGGCTCTAGCCGAGCCCCCGCACCGGCTACCGTTTTCGGATGGCCGGAGACGCCGACGATTCGACCCCGACCCTGTACGAGTGGGCCGGCGGCCGCGACGGCCTAGAGCGGATGATCAACGCGTTCTACGACCGGGTCGAAGGCGACGATCTGCTGTCGCCGTTCTTTCCCGGGGGCGTGGGTGCGGAGCACCGAGACCACGTCACCACCTGGTGGTGCGAGGTGTTCGGCGGCCCGGCGCGCTACAGCGACGAGCTGGGCGGGTATGAGTCGATGCTCTCCCACCATCACAACCTGGGAATCACACCCGATCAGCGAATGCGATTCGCGTCGCTGATGAGCCTCGCGGCGGACGATGCCGGGCTTCCCGACGACCCCGAGTTTCGCTCCGCGCTGATGGCCTACGTGGAGTGGGGCACGCGCCTGGCGATGCACAACTCCCAGCCTGGGGCCGAGGTCGTCGAGCAGGCGCCGGTTCCGCACTGGAGTTGGGGCGAGGCGCCGCCGTTTAAGCCCTGAGCTGGCGGCCCTGGTGGTCCACTAGCCGCCGGCGCCGAGCTTCTTCGCCGCTTCGCGGAGGTTCTTGACAGTCGCCGTGGGAGGCTTGCGCCCATCGAGCTTCTCGCCGTGGCGATTGACCCAGATCACTGGGACATTCTGTTTCAGGCAGGGCGCGACCTCGTTGTCGTAGCCGGAGCCGATGTGCACCCAGCCCTTCTTGCCGCCGATCCGGCGCGCGCATTCGCGGAAGTGGGTGGGGTCCGGCTTGTAGCTTCGAACCTGTTGGGCGGTGACGACGAGGTCGAGCTCGGTGCGCAGATGACGGCGCGAGATCCCGAGCAGCTTGTCGTCGGTGTTGGTGATGATCCCGACCTGGTAGCGCTTCGCCAGGCGGTCCATCGCCGCGTTGGCCTCCCGAAAGGCGGGCCAGCGCTCGACGCTGTCGGGCAGGAACTGTGCACGCGAAGGCTCCAGCTCCCAGCCGATCTCCCCCGCGACCTTTACCGCTGTGCGCCGCAGCACCTCGGCGTAGAGCTCGTAGGAGCCGGCCATGATCTCGGCCTGCACCTCGAAGAAACGGTCCAGAAGCGGCTTCTCCTCGAAGCTGAAGCCGTCGCTCTCGGCCTCGGCGCCGAATGCGTCCAGAATCCCCTTCTCCCAGTCGATCAGGGATCCGTAGCAGTCGGTGGTCACCCACTCAATGGTTTTCAGGCTCGGCAGCGGCATCGGGGCGCGGCATTATCGCAACTGGCACGATCTCGCCGCGGGCGCGCTGTCCCGAACGGTCGAGTAGGCTCGCGCTCCCGATGCCCGTGCCCACCGCCACGCCCGCCGGATGACGCGCTTGCCCTTCTCATCTCTTCGTCCTCGGTCGCTCGCGTGCCTCTGGCACGCGTCGCTCCATGCGTCCTCGACCTGCTCGGGCAGGCGCGTCCCCGTGCGGACCTGGCGATAGGCTCGGGCATCAGTGGACCTGCTCGAATACCAGGGAAAGCAGCTGTTCGCAAAGCACGGCCTGCCGGTGCCCGACGGCCGCCACGCCGCGACCGTCGACGACGCCGTCGCGGCAGCCGAGGAAGTCGGATTTCCCTGCGTGATCAAGGCCCAGGTCGCGATCGGGAAGCGGGGCAAGGCGGGTGGGATCAAGATCGCCCAGAACGCGGACGAGGCCCGTGAGCACGCGGAGGCGATCCTCGGCATGGACATTCGCGGTTTCACCGTCTACGACCTCTGGGTCGAGCAGGCTTCCGAGATCGCGTCTGAGTACTACGCCTCGATCATCCTCGACCGCTCCGAGAAGAAGTTGCTGGCGATGCTGTCCGCCATGGGGGGCATGGACGTGGAGGAGATGGCCGACAAGGACCCCGAGGCGTTGGTCAAGCGCCATCTCGAGCCGGGCCAGGAGTTCGGGCCCGAGCGCTCCGGCCAGATCGCCGCCGACGCGAAGATCGACGATGACGTGCAGGATCAGGTCGCGAAGCTGCTGATGGAGCTGAAGGAGGTCGCGCTGGCGGAGGACGCGACGTTGATCGAGGTCAACCCCCTTATCGTCACCGAGGATCGCCGGGTCGTGGCCCTGGACTCGAAGATGACGATCGACAACAACGCCCTCTTCCGGCACGAGGATCTGGCCGAGCTGCGGGAAAGCCCAGACGAGGACCCGCAGGAGCAGATGGCGAAGGAGAAGGGGCTGACCTACGTGAAGCTGGACGGCAACGTGGGGATCCTCGGCAACGGCGCCGGGCTCTGCATGTCGACCCTCGACGTCGTCGCCCAGGCGGGTGGCGAGCCGGCCAACTTCCTCGACGCCGGCGGCGGCTCGAAGGCGGAGGCGATCGTCGACGCGCTCGAGGTGATCACCTCAGACCCCAAGGTCTCGGCGGTGCTTTTCAACATCTTCGGCGGCATCACACGCTGCGACGAGGTCGCGAAGGGGATCATCGAGGCCACAAGGCAGATCGACATCAAGGTGCCGCTGGTGGTTCGGCTCGACGGCACCAACTCGGAAGAGGGCCTGAAGCTCCTCGCCGAGGCCGGGATCCCGAACCTCACCGTGGAGCAGACGATGCTCGGCGCAGCGGAGAAGGTCGTGGAGTTGGCGAATGCCTGAATGCGTTCCTCGTTCCTCGTTCCTCGTTCCTCGGCCGGAGCCCAAGCCTCGAGGAACAGGGAACAAGCAACGAGTGCCATGTCAATAATCGTCGATACCGACACGAAGCTGGTCGTCTCCGGCCTCACCGGCCGCGAGGGAAGCTTCCATGGCCTGCGCAACCGCGAGTACGGCACCGACCTGGTGGCCGGGGTCACGCCTGGCAAGGGCGGCCAGGACGTCGACGGCGTGCCGGTCTACGACACGATCGCCGAGGCGGTCGAGGCGGGGGCCAACACCTCGATGATCTTCGTCCCGGCGCGCTTCGCCGCCGCGGCCATCGACGAGGCGATCGAGGCCGGCGTGCAGACGGCGATCGCGATCACCGAGGGCATCCCGGTACTCGACATGCTCGGCGTCTACTGGAAGGCCAAGGACGCCGGCGTGCGCCTGATCGGCCCCAACTGTCCCGGCGTTCTCTCGCCGGGAAAGGCGAACGTGGGAATCATTCCGGCGCACTTCTTCGAGCAGGGCTCGATCGGCGTGGTCTCCAAGTCGGGCACGCTGACCTACCAGATCGGCAACGAGCTGGCCCAGGCAGGGCTCGGAAACTCGACCATCGTCGGGATCGGCGGCGACCCGATCGTCGGCTCGGACTTCATCGACGTCCTGGCGCTGTTCGAGGCCGACGACGAGACCGAGCTGATCGTGATGGTCGGCGAGATCGGCGGCGACGCCGAGGAGCGCGCCGCCGAGTACATCGACGAGAGCGTCTCCAAGCCAGTGGTCGCCTACATCGCCGGCTTCACCGCCCCGCCCGGCAAGCAGATGGGCCACGCCGGGGCGATCATCTCCGGCTCCTCGGGAACCGCCGAGGCGAAGAAGGAAGCGCTGGAGGCGAAGGGTGTGGCGGTCGGCCGCAGCCCTACCGAGACCGCGAAGCTCGCGGTCGAGACGCTCGGCGCCCGGGCCTAGTCGCCCACCGTTCGAGCCCGGCGCGAATCGCACCACCTTTCGTTGGAGCCTCTCCCGCCGAGCTCGAGGTTTTCGATCCATCTCATGGAAAACCTCGAGCTGGGCATCGGGCCGCTGTGGCGGGCGGCAAGTTGACGGCGCCGGTCTACACGGCGAGCAGGCTTTTGATCGTTGCGACCACTTCCTCTGGCTGGTCGCGCAGGCGCACCGCGGTAATTCTGAGTACGCGGTAGCCGGCGAGCTGCAGCTTCGAGTCGCGAACCCGATCCCGCTCGAAAGCGCGCCGGGTCTTGTGAAAGGCAAAGCCGTCCAGCTCAACAACCAGGCGTGCCGCCTTCCACAGCGCGTCGACCTCGAGACCCTCGACCACCCTATTGACGCTTGGGTGAGGAATCCCACCCGCCAGGCATCGCCTTACGAACTCGCGTTCCAGCTCAGACCGAGTCTCGCCTGCCGGCTGGTAGCGGTCGAGTGCCGTGCGCAGTATGGCCACCCCCCGCCGGCCATGGCTGCGACTGCACAGCTGCTGGACCGCACGAAGATCGAACACCTCGAGCCGCTCTGCTTCGTCAATCGCTCGATCCAGCGTCATCGGATCAGATCCGGCGATATCGAGCAACGTCCGGGCGACGGACGTAACCGGAATCCCATCATTGTGCGAGCGATCCCAGGTGTCGACGAGCGAGCTGTGAAGCGTGAGGCCCGGTCGGAGGCTGCGCCGCGCTCCGGGCACGGTGACATGGATGCGAACAGCCGCGATGTCGAGGAAATGCCAGAGGGCGGCGGCGCTGCGATGGCTGAGCACGGCGCCCTCACCGCCGGCAAGGACCGCGGCCATCCACCTTCCCCGTGGCGTGAGGCTTGGATACCCGACGGCATACACGCCCCTGAATACCCGGTGCAGGCGCTGGCGATCAAGACGGTGCTGGATCGCTCCCCATCCGAGGCCGACCTCCTCGAGCTGGCGTCGCGCCACGACACCGTGCTGGCGGTCGGCGAGCTGCGCAATCGCGGCGTCCGGCCGACCTCGGGTTTCTATCGCTATGCCATGGCTAACCTCGAGCACGGCGGGATTGAAGCGTCGAGCCCGTGACGCGAGGCGCGCATGATGTAACGACGTCACGCGGCTGGCTGGAACGACGTCATGCGGCTGGCTGGAACGACGTCATGCGGCTGGCTGGAACGACGTCATGCGGCTGGCTGGAACGACGTGATGCGGCTGGCTGGAACGACGTCATGCGGCTGGCGGGCACGACGTGATGCGGCTGGCGGGCACGACGTGATGCGGCTGGCTGAGACGACGTGATGACGCTTGCAATACTCGAAGGCGATGGCCGCAGACCTGATCAGCTTCGCTCGCGGTGCTCCGAGCGCCGACATCCTGCCCGTCGAGGCGGTGCGGAAGGCCGCGGCGAGCGCTCTCGAGGAGGACTGGGAGCGGGCCCTCTCCTATGGGAAGGGGGCGGGCCACCCCGGGTTGGTCGAGTGGATCGCCGAGCGGCACGCGGTGGCGCCGGCGCAGGTGATGGTCACCAACGGCTCGCTGGAGGCGGGCGCGATGCTGTTCGAGCACCTGCTGGAGCCCGGCGACCGGGTGATCGTCGAGCAGCCGTCCTACGACCGAACGCTGCTGCTGCTCGAGCGACTCGAGGTCCAGTTGGTGCCAGTGCCACTGGAGGCCGACGGCCTCGACGTCGGGGAGCTGGAATCCGTGCTGAAGGACGGCCCGGTGAAGCTCGCGCACCTGATCCCCAACTTCCACAACCCTGCCGGCTGCACGCTGTCGGCCTCGAAGCGCGAGCGGGTGCTCGAGCTTGCGACCGAGCACGGTTTCTGGGTCTTCGAGGACGACCCCTATCGCGAGCTGCCGTTCGAGCAGCCGCCGCCGCAGACGATGCTCTCCAATTGCGGATCCGACCAGGTGATCCATGCATCGTCGTTCTCGAAGACGGTCAGCCCCGGGGTCCGGGTCGGCTATCTGGCCGGACCCGAGGAGGAGATCGCGCAACTCGCCAAGCGAGCCAACGAGACCTACATCTCTCCGAACATGCTCGCCGAGTCGATCGTCTGGGAGCTCTGCCGCTCCGGCGCGCTCGACCGCAACATCGAGTTCGTCCGGGGGGCGCTGCAGGAGCGCCGCGATGCGCTGGTGGCGGCTCTCGAGGAGCAGGTTCCCGAGGCGGAGTTCGTCTCCCCGGGTGGCGGCTATTTCCTCTGGCTGACGCTGGCCGAGGATGTCGACACGGTCGACTTGCTCGCCGCCGCGCTCGAGGAAGAGGTGAGCTTCGTCGCCGGCCCGGACTTCATGCTCGAAGGCGGACGCAACAGCCTTCGGCTCTCCTTCGCGCCGGTCCCGGCGCAGCGGATCGGGGAGGGAGTGGAGCGGCTGGCGCGAGCATTGGAGCGGGTGCGGGCCGCGAGCCCGGCTTGACAGGCTGGCCAGCCAGTCTCCTCGCACAAGCCGCCCTTTCTCCGGAACATCCGTCATCCGGCTAATCGGTTCGAACGTTTGCCGATTTTGCGGAGATCGTTACGGCTTGTTTACCAGCAATTGATAAGACGGTCCTAGCATCGGTCCCAGGCATTGCGGTCGAGATCCAAAGGGGCCCGCGGATCGGACGAGGGCGGGCCCACTGCGAGGTGGAGAGCATGAGCCCAATGACACTTGTGGATGGAAGCGATCGGCAAGAAACGCTGCTTGCGCGCGAAAGAGACTCGGCACGGCGCCGGCTCACCGAGCTGGCCGCCGCCATACGCGAGCACGAGCAAGCGCTGAGGCGGTCCCGGCCCCTGGGGCTGCGGGCTCCTGACGATCACCTCTATCGGCGTCTGCGGCAGATCTGCGGAGACTGACGGGCCGCGACACAAAGTGTCGCGGCAGTGGCATGTCAGGCGGCCGTAGGCCGCCGCAGGTGATTCAGCGTCAACCGAGCGGCTTGACTCAGCGCCCGTAGCGATCGCTGGAGAGCTCGAGCTGCTCGGGCAGCGGGGCTCGCGGTGGGGGCGACGGATCGGCGCGCACCGACACCGTCTCGGCGACGCTCCGCGACACCTCGTGGCGGCCGTCCTCGGAGGCGACCACGACGCTGTCCTCTTCGGAGCTCTCGACCGTGCCGTCGAGTCCGGGTTGTAATCCCGACTGCTTGAGGTAGTGCAGGAGCTCCTCGGCCTCGTTCTCGAACCGCAGCACATGGACGGCAGCGCCCTTTTCCACGTCGGCGAGCAGCGCTCCCTCCTCGCGCGCTCCCTCCACGATCGGGTGCCCGTGCGGGCAGGTCTTGGCGTCGCCGATCGCGGCCATCATCCGCTCCTCGAGCACCGGCGACATCGCGTGCTCGAGACGCTCCGCCTCCTCGTGCACCTCGTCCCAGGGGACTCCGAGGACGTCGGTCAGAAAGCGCTCGATCATCCGGTGACGGCGGACCATCGCCTCGGCCTCCCGGCGCCCCTGCTCGGTGAAGGAGACCGACCGGTCGTCGGCGCGAGTCACGTACCCATCCTTCTCCAGCCGTCCCAGCATCTCGTGGACGGTGGGAGCCGAGAGCTGCATCGCCCGAGCGATGTTGGCGCCCGTGATCGGCAGCCCGGCCTCCATCAGCCAGTACATGATCTGCAGGTACTCCTCTTCGGCGACGGTGGCCTGATCGGTCGACAAACTGGTCCTTCCTTTGGCCTTGCCCGATAGTAGAGGTTGCCGCTCGGCTTCCCGAGCTAGGCGGGAACCGAGTCCAACACCGCGTCGAGCAGGCCGGGGAAGCGCTCCTCGAGGTCGTCGCGTCGCAGGGAGGTCAGCTTGGTGGTCCCTTGCCGGCGCTGCTCGATGACACCGGCCTCGCGCAGGACCCGGAAGTGGTGCGTGAGGGTGGACTTCGTTACCTTGAGACCGAATGTCCCGCAGGCGCGCGGCTCGGGGTCCACGGCGAGCATGCGGACTATCTCCAGGCGGTGGGGATCGCTGAGCGCGTGGAGCACCGCCGGGAGCTCGAGCTCATCGCGTGCCGGGTGGTGGAGGGTCATGCTTCGATTATACGACGATCTTCGAACTTTGGTACGATGATCGGCGTACAAGATACCGAGCGGACATCACGGAACGTACCGAGCGGACATCACGGAACCGCCCCCTAGCCCGTTTGTCTCAGAGGACGAAATGAGCGATCCGACTACAGAAACGCCAAGCACCGAAACGGGAAACAAGCCGGCGGCCCGCCTCAGCGAAAGCGGACTCGCCGCGGTTGTCACCGCCGCCTATCTGCTGGACCTCACGCGTCGATGAACCCGGTTCGCGGATCTCGCACCTTCCTACGCGGCAACGCGCTGCTGCTGATGATCTGCCTGGCGCAGTTCATGGTCATCCTCGACGTCTCGATCGTCAACGTCGCGCTGCCCACGATCCGCGACGGACTGGGCTTCTCCACCGATGGCCTGCAGTGGGTGGTCAACGCCTACACGCTGACCTTCGCCGGCTTTCTGCTGCTCGGCGGGCGCGCCTCCGACCTTCTCGGCCGCCGGCGGGTATTCCTGGCCGGAACGGCGATGTTCGCGATCGCGTCGCTCGGATGCGCCCTAGCTGGATCTTCCGCGGTGCTCGTAGGTGCACGCGCGATCCAGGGCGTCGGGGGCGCGATCGTCTCGGCGGCCAGCCTGGCGATTCTCACCACCTCCTTCGCCCAGGGGGCCGAGCGCAACCGAGCGCTCGGGATCTGGGGCGCGATGGCCGGCCTCGGGGGGACCTCGGGCGTGTTGCTGGGAGGTGTGCTGACCCAGAGCCTTGGATGGCAGGCGATCTTCCTCGTCAACGTGCCGATCGGAGCCGCGGTGATCGCGTTCGGGCGCGGGCTGATTCCCGAGGGCGCGACCGCGGCCGAAACCCGCCACTTCGACGTCTCTGGTGCGCTCCTTGTCACCCTCGGCATGGTGGCTCTGACCTTCGGCATCGTCCGCTCCGACGTTCTCGGCTGGGGTTCGCCGGGCGTGCTCGCCCCCCTCGCCGCCGGGGTTGCGCTGCTGGGCATGTTCGGCCTCGTCGAAGGAAAGCTCGCTCGCGCACCACTGATGCCGCTGGGGATCTTTCGCCTGCCGCTTCTGCGATACGCCAACCTGATCGTCCTGCTGCTCTACGCCGCGGTCTTCGCGATGTGGTTCTTTCTCGCCCTCTACCTTCACGAGGCGCTGCACCACGATGCATTGCAGACGGGCGTTGCGTTTCTGCCCATGACCCTGGGCGTGGCCGCTACCGCCACCACGGCCCCGCGCCTGGTAGCGCGATTCGGAGCGCGTGCCGTGTTGACAGTGGGCATGCTCACCGCGGCGGCCGGCCTTGCGCTGCTGACCGGGGTTCGCCCGCACGGCACCTACCTCGGTCAGGTGCTTCCCGGCGGGGTCCTCTCGGCGGTTGGCATGGGCATGTCGCTGGTTCCGGGAACGATCGTCGCGGTCCAAGGCGTGCCCGCCGCTCAAAGCGGCCTCGCGTCCGGCTTGATCAACACCTCGCGGCTGACCGGCGGGGCCCTCGGGCTCGCGGCGCTGACCACGCTTGCCACCTCGCGCACCAATTCGGAGCTGGCATCCGGAACCGCCAACCTCACGGCGCTGACCGACGGATACCAGCTCGCCTTCGGGGTCGGCGCTGCCATCTGCCTGTTCGGGGCGCTGCTGGCCGTGACGCTGATTCGCCAGCCCAAGCCCGCCGAGGCGCCTATGGCTGCGCCAGAGATGGCCGAAGCCGAGTACTGAGCGCCGTTGCCGGCCGTGAGCTGGCGGTCGAGTGCCGAATATGCGTCCAACCTCGCCTGCGGCGCCGCCTGCACGACAGGCACTCCCATTTCCGGGTATTGAGGGCAGACGATCGGCGCCGACGCAATTTTCGTGCCGCAAATCAAGCTGAAACCTGGCGCGCCGCCGACGAACGGTGAGGCTCTGGGCGAATTCGATGAGAGCGTCCTGATCACCCGCGTTGGCGATGCGATCGCCGATGCGGCCTCTGGCATGCGCAATTCAGACGGGGAGGAGGCGCGAGAGGCGGCTCGCCGCGCCGCTGTCGACATCGCAACCGCGGCGCTGGTCGCGAACAGCGCCGACACCGCGGCCCATTCCGAAGACGTCGACGTCATCAGCGAGGGCGTTGCCCGTCAGCTCGGCCTCTCCGGCCAGCGGCTCGGTGACGTGATCACCGCCGCGCGCCTGCACGACATCGGCAAGCTTGGTGTTCCGGCAAAGATTCTCAAGAAGCCGGGCTCTCTGAACCCGCTGGAGTGGACCGCGATTCACCGGCACACGATCGTCGGCGAGCAGATTCTGCTGGCGGTGCCGGAGCTGCGCGGCGCCGCCCGCCTGGTCCGCCACTCACACGAGCGCTGGGACGGGAAGGGCTATCCGGACGGTCTCGCGGGCGATGAGATCCCGCTCGGCAGCCGGATCGTCTTCTGCGCAGACGCCTTCCACGCGATCCGTTCCGATCGTCCCTACCGGAAGGGTCGCTCGGCGGCGGAGACGCTCGCCGAGATCGAAGCCAATGCCGGCACCCAGTTCGACCCGGCGGTCGTCGAGGCGCTGGTGGCGCTGTCCGGCGATCTGCGTGCATTGTCGAATGGCGACCGCCCGCGGGCAGTCCGTGCGCGGCGCCTGTTCGCCCTGCTTCTGATCGTCAGCGTGGGCACGGCCGGATCGGCTTTCGCTCGCAGCGGCCTGATGCGGGAGCCCACCTCTCACACCCATCCGGCGGCGGGAGTCCGGGGTGCCGGGCACGCGGCGGCGGTCGGTCCAGGTGCGGGCGGGCAATCCGCGACTTCACTCGACGCTGGCAAGCGCTTGGCGGCTGCCTCCCCTGGCAGCGTCTTCGGAGCGGTGGGCTCTAGTGGGCCGCTGACGCTTCTATCTCCTGGAGCCGGGCTGCCCGGAGTCGGGCTCGTTTCCGGCCCCACAGCCCTCCTCCCGAGCGCTGCGGGAACCGCCACCGGCGACCAGACACCGAGCGACGCTGGTCCGGCATCGAGCCAGGATCGTCCCGGGGTCCGCGACCACGGTCAGGGACTTGGAAACGGCAGGGGCCAGGGCAAGGGCCGCGGCGCGAGCCAGGGTCGCCGCCACGACCAGCAGAGCTCAGTTGCCGCGGCAAGCGATGGCAGCTCTAACAAGGGGAAGGCGAAGGGTCACTCCGGATCGAGCGGCAGCGGCAAGGCGAAGTCCAACGGCGGCTCGTCGAAGAGCACCTTCAGTGCGGGTTCCACGACGAAAGGCAATTCGAGCAACGCTGGCTCAGGCGGCGGCTCGAGCCATGGCAAGTCCGGACAGGGAGCAGGCGGCGGGCAGAGCTCGGCGCCCCCGAAGCCCCCCAAGAGCCCGCCCCCCGCGCCGGATCAGAGCTCGGCCCCGCCACCGGCGAGCGGAAACGGCAACGCGGGAGGCAACGGCGGCGGCAACGCGAGCGCCCGCGCAGGCAACGCGGGCGGCAACGGCAACGCCGGTGGCCAGTCGTAGTCGCGCCAGCTTCAATTCGAATCCGCTACTCGCGTCGCGCCAGGGTCGAAACAACCGCCTCGTAGAAGCCGTCGCCCATGCTTCCCTCGGTGACGGTCACGTTGTCGTAGCCGCCGATCGCCTCGCCGAGGGCCGGGTCGCGCAGCGGGCCGTTGGCGACGACGAAGAAGTGGCCGACCTCAGCGGCGACTTCGAGGTCCTCGATCGAGTCGCCGATTGCGATGCACTCCTGCGGCTTGTACTGGCGGGCGCGGATATGGGCGGCCACCGCGTTCGCCTTGCTGACCGGCTTCGGCACCAGGTGGTAGGCGTGGGCTGTCTCCAGCCCCGGCATCGTCGTGTTGATCGCCCCGTTGTCGAGCAGGCGCAGGTCGACGTGGCCCTCCCGCTCGAGCAGGCGGTTTGCCTCTTCGACGTTGACCTCGCCGCGGAACAGGTGTGAGTAGACGCGTCCCGTGTGCCAGGGGGAATGGTGCTCGAGCCGTCCCTCAAAATGACCGAAGAGCAGCTCCGGGATGCCCCGTGCGTCGATCTGCTCGAAGATCGTGGCCCGCTCGTCGAGCGTCGTGTCACCGGTCAGCAGAATCGTCTCGCCGTCGATCGCCAGCGCGCATCCAGCCTCGTAGATGTAGGCGCTCTGGCCGATCAAGCGGGCGTCCTCCATCACCTGCGCCTCGCGCCGGCCGGACATGATCACGACCTCGACCCCGGCGCGATGACAGGCCTCGAGCCCCCTGGCCTGCATGGATGAGAACTCCCCGTCGGCGTCGCGGAACAGGCTTCCGCCCTTGCCCAACAGCGTGCCGTCGAGATCTGTGTAGACGCATCGGAGACTCATCGCGGGTCGCTACCGTAGCCGGGTGATGACTTCCAACGTCACTGGCCGCGGGTCCTGTCACGGGGGGTCCGCTTCCCGCCCGTGCTCCACTGTGCGCGCGGAGCGGGAACCGGACCCCCCGCACCACCCGCGGAAGTGGCGCTGGCAGATCGGAAGTCAGGCAATTGAGCGCACGGAGCCGCTGGCTGTCGGGATCGTCAACGTGACCCGCGACTCGATGTTCGAAGGGGCTCGCAGCGGGACCCCAGGGCAGGCGATCGAGGATGGTGGCCGGCTCGTCGAGCAGGGGTTCGACATGCTCGACGTCGGCGCCGTGGCGGCCCGCAGCGGGCCGCCGGTGCCGGCAGACGATGAGGCATCGGCTCTGATCCCGGCGATCGAGGGGCTCGCCGACGCCGGAGTTCCCGTCTCCGCCGACACCTTCTCTCCCGAGGTGGCGCGACGGGCGCTGGAAGCCGGCGCGGTGGCGATCAACGACATCGGCGGCGGATCGGAGGCCCTGTTCGACCTCGCCGCCAGCACTGGCTGCGGGCTGGTCCTGATGCACATCGAGGGCGCACCGCGGGCCCAGCGACCGATCCCAGAATTCGAGAACGTGGTCGAGCACCTGAAGGCTTGGTTCGCCGAGCGCCTGGAAGCGGCGGTCGCTCGCGGGGTCTCCACGGAGCAGATCGCGCTCGACCCCGGCCTCGACTTCGACCTCGGCGTCGAGGACGACCTGCGCGTCCTCGCCCAGCTCGACGAGCTTCGCGTGGCCGAGCGGCCCCTCTACGTGTCGCTTTCGCGCAAGGACTTCCTCGGGGCCGTTCTGGCGGGCTCCTGGGAGCGGCGCGCGCCGGCTTCCGAGCGCGAGTGGGCGACCGCGGCGGCGGCGGCGCTGGCGGTCGTCAACGGCGCCGAGATCCTGCGCCTGCACGACGAAAGCGCTCTACAGGCGGTGCGGATAGCGGGCCGAGTCGACCGGGCCGGGAGTGGCCACGCCGGCTAAGAGCCTCCTCGACACGCCCTGGGCGATCGCCCTCGACCCGGGCCGTCGCGACGGCCGCCTGGTCGCCGAGAGCTCGGAGGTCGAGCATCGCGCCCGGCACGCCGCTTTACCCGCGTGGCTCGACCCCGGTCTCGCCGAGGCATTGGCCGCCGCCGGCATAGAGCGCCTCTACTCGCACCAGCGCCAGGCCGCGGAGGCGGCCGTCGACTCGCACCTGGTGATCACCAGCGGCACCGCCTCGGGCAAGTCGCTGGCCTTCAACCTGCCGGTGCTCGACGGCATCGCCCGCGATGCCAAGCGTCGCGCCCTCTACCTGTACCCGACCAAGGCGCTGGCCCAGGACCAGGCGCGAAAGCTCTCCGATCTGCGTCCCCCCGGCCTTCGGGAGGCGATCTACGACGGCGACACTCCCCGCGAGGAGCGCCCGGCGATACGCCGCCGTTCGAACCTGGTGCTGACCAATCCCGACATGCTTCACGTCGGCCTGCTGCCGCACCACAAGCAGTGGGGCGACTTTCTCGCCAACCTCGGCTGGGTGGTGGTCGACGAAGCCCACACCTACCGGGGGGTGTTCGGCTCCCACGTCGCCAACGTGCTGCGCCGGCTGCGCCGCGCCGCGCGCGCATACGGGTCGGAGCCGCGCTTTCTGATGGCCTCGGCGACGATCGCCAACCCCGTCGAGCTGGCCGAGCGGCTCACCGGCTGCGAGTTCCGGCTCATCGACGACGACGGGGCGCCGTGGGCGGGGCGCGAGATCGCGATCTGGAACCCGCCGCTGATCGACGAGGCGGCGGGGACACGCCGCTCGGCGCTCTCTGAGGCCGCCGACCTGCTCGCCGACCTGGTCTCGCACGGCGTGCGGACGATCTGCTTCCTGCGCAGCCGCCGCGGGATCGAGCTGATCCAGCGCTTCACCCGCGATCGGCTCGCCGCCGACGGCAAGGGCGAGCTGGCGGAGCGGATCGCTCCCTACCGGGCCGGCTACACGCCACAGCAGCGGCGCCGGATCGAGGCCGACCTGGCGGCGGGCGAGCTGCTCGCCGTGGTCGCCACGGACGCGCTGGAGCTGGGAATCGACGTCGGCGAGCTCGACGCGGCGATCTGCGTCACCTTCCCGGGAACCGTGGCGAGCCTGCGCCAGATGTGGGGCAGGGCCGGGAGGCGCAGCCGCGGCCTCGCCGTCTACGTCGCCGGCCAGGACGCGCTGGACCAGTTCTTCAGCCGCCACCCGGCCGAGTTCCTCGAGCGGCCGGTCGAAGCGGCGATCCTCGATCACGCGTCGGAGCAGATCTCGGCCCAGCACCTGATCGCCGCCGCTTACGAGCTGCCGCTCACCGATGCCGACGACGACGTCTTCGGCGATGGCTGGCGAGAAAGGGCGGAGCGGCTGGTGTCCGCCGGCGAGCTGCGGGCGAGCGGAAAGCGCTTCCTGCCCCGGCGCAGCGGCTTCCCGGCCTCGCGGATCCCGCTGCGCTCAGCCTCCGCCGACAGCATCGCCGTGATCGAGCGCGATTCCGGCGAGCTCTTGGGAATGGTCGAGGCCGAGCGGGCGTTCACCACCGTTCACCCCGGTGCCGTCTACCTGCACCTCGGCCGCTCCTATGAGGTCGAGCGGCTCGACATCGACGCCCGGCGGGCCGTGGTCAACCCGTTCGACGGCGACTTCTACACCCGGCCGAAGAAGGAGACGGAGATCTACATAGAGCGCGTCCGCGACAGCCGCGAGACGGCCGGGGTGGAGCTCTCGCTGGGCGAGGTCTCGGTCACCGAGCAGGTGATCGCCTTCCAGCGGGTCAGCCTCACCGACCACGAGCCGATCGACATCGTCTCGCTGGAGCTGCCGGAGCAGAACTTCCTCACCCAGGCGCTTTGGTATGTGCTGCCGCAGGGGATCGCGGGCCAGATCCCCCCCGAGGTCCTGCTCGGGGCACTGCACGCCACCGAGCACGGCCAGATCGCGGTGCTGCCGCTGATCGCGATGTGCGACCGCTGGGACATCGGCGGGCTGTCAACCAACGTGCACCTGCAGACCGGCAGCCCGACGATCTTCATCTACGACGGCCATCCGGGCGGGGTGGGAATCGCGCAGCGCGGCTACGAGGAGTTCGAGCGTCTGCTGGAAGACGCCTCGCGGCTGATCGGCGAGTGTCCCTGCGCCGACGGCTGCCCCTCCTGCGTGCAGAGCCCGAAGTGCGGAAACCTGAACGAGCCGCTGCACAAAGAAGGGGCGTTGGAATTGATGAACCTGATGGAAGGATCAGTTCCTAGTTCCTAGTTCCTTGTTCCTCGCGAGAATGCAACCAAGGAACGAGTAACAAGGAACAAGGAACAGTGCATCAGATATCTGTAATTGGCTCCGGATCCTGCCCTCAGGACAGCGAGCTCGCGGCGCTTGCGGAAGAGGTCGGCCGGCGGCTCGCCGTCGCCGGCGCGGTGCTCGTCTGCGGCGGCCTCGGGGGCGTGATGGAGGCCGCTTCCCGCGGTGCGGCGCAGGCGGGAGGCACGGTGATCGGCATCGTTCCCTCGGATTCGGTCGAGGACGCGAACCCGTATTGCACCCACGTCGTCGCCACCGGAATCGGCTACGCGCGCAATCTGGCCGTGGTGGCCAGCGGGAGGGCGGTGATCGCGGTCGGCGGCGAGTGGGGGACCTTCTCGGAGATCGGCTTCGCGCGAAACCTCGGCCGCGAGGTGGTCGCACTGCGCAGCTGGCAGGCTCGCGGCGAGGGCCCGATGGCCGAAATGCCGGGCGTCACAGCGGTGGAGTCCGCTGAGCGGGCGGTCGCCGTTGCCCTCGACTCCCAGCGGCCAATATCTCTCTAGCGACCGACCGTCGCCTTGAGGCGCACCTCGTCCGAGGTCGCCGTCGCTTCGCCGACCACGGGCGCGAGGCCGGCGAGAAGGCTCCGGATCGGCCCTGGCATCGGGAGCAGGAGGCCGGCGCTGGAGGCGGAGATCTCGAAATGCGAGGGCTCCGTGCCGATCGGCAGCTCGGCGGAGGTGAGGTTGCCGGTGGACTTCGAGAAGTCCTCGACCTGAAGCGAGCCGCGAACCGCTTGCACGGTTGCCGCGGTCGGGCCCAGCATTGCGGTCCATGGAGCCCGGCGGCCCAGCGCCCGCAGCCCCGGGTCGCCCTGGCGAACGTCGTCGAGGTTCGCGTAGACGAGCAGCGGGCCCTGCATCGTGAGGCCGTCGAACAGCGATTGGACGACGTCCTCGTCGAGCTGCCGGTCGCTGTCGCCATCGCGACGGTCGATCGCGGCGCGGACGTCGCTCAGTCGGTGGCCCGAGACCAGCACGCCATCGCGGATCGCATAGGCATAGCCATGGCCTTGGTACAGCGTCGCCTCGTGCAGCTTGCCGGTGCGCCGCAGCTTCCCGTTGGCGGCGGAGTGACGAAGCAGCTGGGCCAGAAGATCCGACTGATCGGTGGCGAGGACGAGTAGCGGCTTGCGCCCGGAAAGGTCGGCTGGAGTGGCGGCGCCGAGGGCCAGCGCCGACGACTCTATGCCGGCGATCTCCTCGTGGGTTCGCACCAGCCGCGCGAGCTGCGCGCGCCCAAGGCCGGCGGCGTGCAGCGGACCGAGCACCATGTTTCGCAGCATCGCCCAGGCGGGTGTCACGTCGGCGGCGCGGTTCAGCTTCACCAGGTCCGCCATCGGTTCGGTGTGCAGAACCGCGACCACCGGCGCGTTGACGGCAAAGAAGCGCACCACTTCGGTTCGCGCATCGACCGCCCGCTTCGGCGTGCTCTCACCGCAGCCCGCGCTGACGATGGCGAGAGCCACCGCCACTGTGATCGCTGCTGCCTTGCCGCGCATCAACCGCAAGCTTCTCATCGCCCGTACAGCTGCCGCAGCGCGAGCACCACGAACGAGTGGGTCCAACCCAGCGGCGTGGTCGATCGCGGCAGGCCGTTATGGGTGCTTACCCGCTCCGGAATCGCCCCCACCGACGTGGAATCTCGACGGAGGATGCTGAGCAATCGCAGCGCCGCGGAGCGCTCGCCAAGGGCCGCGAGGCTCCAGGCGCTCCAGGCGGTGGGCGCGGTCCAGGCCTGGCGATGGGGCCAGTCCTGCGATGGGCGCAGGCCGTAGCGCCCCGCCTCGGACTCCAGAGAAGCAAGCGATTTCCGTACGGATGCGAAGAGGGCCCGCTGGGGGAACGGGCGAACCGCCCAGGCCGCCGCGGAATCGAGTCCCGAGTCGCTGTCGCCGGCGCGTCGCTCGAGGCCCGCCGGGGTTTCGAACAGGCGCCTGATCCGGCCGGCGCCGGCGCCGCCGGCAATCGCGTTGGCGAGATAGTCGCCACGGTCGCCGTCGCGCTCGCCGTAGTCGCCGCGGCCGCGCCAGGCGCCGGGCGCCTGCGGCGCCGTGTGGATTCCGGCCGCCCGCGCCGCGGCGGCCACCCAACCGGCCGAATCGCCGGGAAGGGCTCGGCCGTCGTCGACCGGCGAGGAGTCGGCGCGGAAGCGGGCCCCCGCGTCGAGGTCGAGGCCGCTGAGAAAACCGGCGATCCGTCGCGCAGCGCCGCGATAGCCCGAGTCGGAAAGGGCGATCGCCGCCGTTCCCGCATCGCGCGGCCACACGTAGGCCCAGCGATCGCGGGCCCCGGCGGCGACCGCACCGCTGCGGCTGTCGGTGAGCGCCCGCAGGACCAGCAGCGAGCGCGCGTACATGCGCCGCGCCCAGACGGGGGCTCGCGGCGCAAGCGGCCGCCGCCTCGCCAACCAGCGGCGGTCGGCCGCGGTCGCCTCGGTCGCGATTCGCCTTGCGGCTCGCGGCCGGCCGGCGAATGCGCAGCTGATGGACGCATCCAGGGATCCGCGCCCGGTCCAGGTCAGCCGCTCGCTCGCGTCCTCGCCCTCGCTGGTGCTTCGGGAGCTGGGGGACGGCGCGACCCGGCAGCGCGCGGTGCTGCCTCGATCGCGCTGCACAAAGCCGGCGAGCGAGGTCGAGATCTGGTCGCCGCCGCTGTTGCCGTCGAGGTCGAGGTTGACAGTGAGCCGGAGCGCCAGCCGTTGCCCGGGCCGCCCGCGGACGGCGATCCGGCGGGCGACCTGCTCGCCGGCTGCCGCATCGGCGATCACCACCTTCGCGCCTGCGACCGTGGCGGTCGTTCGCAGCACGTTCGTATCGGGGAGGTAGCGCTGCCGAAGCCGGGTGGCGCGCCAGAGCGGAAGCGGTGGGCGGCCACCGGCGCCCGCCGCCGGCACAACGCCCGTGTCGGGCGGCACGGTGCCCGCCGCCTGGCGCAGAAACGGGTTCGCGATCTGCGCCTCGCCCGCCGGCCCCGGAGCGCGCAGGTCGACCAGGTCGCCGTAGGCATCGGCGGAGGCGAGCAGCCCGCTCCCGCCGATCAGCGCCGTGCCCAGGAACGGCGCCGGCCGGCCCGGCAGGGCGGCCGGGGTTCGGGGATCGGCGCCCGAAACTCCGGAGACCAACAGGCCGCCGGCCACCGCGCCGAGCAGAAGGGGGAGGGCGCGAATCCTGCCCATCCACTCAAGTTAACCTTCTGCTTCGCCGAGCTCCTCCGGGAGCTTGCAACGAGGCGAGGTAGCTCAGTTGGTAGAGCACACGACTGAAAATCGTGGTGTCGGCGGTTCGATTCCGCCCCTCGCCACTGAATCCGGCCGCCGGGTGGCGGATCGCGTCCTCGGGCGGCTCGATCTGGTGGGAGTGCTGGCGAACGGCATCGGGGCTGTCATCGTCGCGCTGTTCCTCTTCTTCCTCGCTCCACCCACCCTCGACTCCCATCAGTTCGGCGATCTCGTGGTGCGGACCGTGGTCGCCTTCGCCGTCTACCTTCCCTTGGCTCTCTTGGTCGGACATCTTTGGGGCCGGCGGCGAGGGGAGAGGTCGATCGGATGGCTGCGCGAGGGCAGGCCCGCCACAGAGCAGGAGCGCGCGGTGTTCCTCCGCCGTCCGCTCGAGTTCGCCCAGATCGCCGCGGTCTTCTGGGGGATCGCGGCGGTGCTCTTCTCGCTGCTCTGGGCGAGCGTCCAGTGGACCGCGGCGCTTGCCGTCGGCGTGACGATCCTGCTCGGCGGGATGACTGCCTGCGCGGTCCAGTACCTGCTCGCCGAGAGGGTGATGCGTCCGATCACCGCCCTTGCGCTTGCCGGCGGTCCCCCGCCGAACCCGGTTTCACCCGGGGTCGCCGCGCGTCTGACGATGGCCTGGACCCTTGCGACCGGCGTGCCGCTGCTGGGGGTGGCCGGGTTCGCTGTCGTGGAGCTTGCGGGCGGGAACATCGCCGAGGGCCAGCTCGTCGGCTCGACCCTGTTCCTGATTGGCGTCGCGGGCTGCGTGGGCCTGGCGACGATGGTCGTCGCGGCTCGCTCGGTGGCCGAGCCCGTGGGCGCCGTGCGGCTCGCCCTGGAGCGTGTCGAGGACGGGGATTTCCACACCCGGGTCGAGGTCGACGACGGCAGCGAGGTCGGTCTGCTGCAGGCCGGCTTCAACCGGATGGCCGCGGGGCTCGAGGAGCGGGAACGGCTGCGCGACCTGTTCGGGCGTCACGTCGGCCGCGACGTCGCGCAGGCGGCGCTGGAGCGCGAGGTGCAGCTGGGAGGGGAGATTCGCGAGATCGCTGCCCTGTTCGTGGACCTGGTCGGATCGACGACGATCGCCGCCCGCCGGCCGCCGAACGAGGTCGTCGCGTTGCTAAACGAGTTCTTCCGCATCGTCGTCGAGGCCGCGGAGCGATACGGAGGCTGGGTCAACAAGTTCGAAGGCGACGCGGCGCTCTGCGTGTTCGGGGCGCCCGGCGATCACGACGACGCGGCCGGGGCGGCGCTCTGTGCGGCCCGCGAGATCCGCGACCGGGTCGCCGCCGAGCTGCCCGACCTGGACCTCGGGGTCGGCGTCTCGGCGGGGCCGGCGGTGGCCGGCAACGTCGGCGCCGAGGAACGCTACGAGTACACGGTGATCGGCGACCCGGTCAACGAGGCCGCGCGGCTCTGCGAGCTGGCCAAGGAGAGGCCGGAGCGCCTGCTCGCCTCCGAGGCGGCGCTTCAGCGGGCATCGGCAAGCGAGTCGGAGCGATGGTCGCTCGGCGAGGCTGTGACCCTGCGCGGTCGCGACGAGCCGACTCGACTGGCCACAGTTCCCTAGTCAGGGTCCGTCTAGTTCGTGAACCATGCCTGCAGCCGCCGGTGGCGGTGGTGAAAGACGGCTCGGAAGATGGGCCGAAGAGGGGCCGCCGGAAGACCGAGTCGCGGCTCCATGCGGATGCGGTCCGTGACCCGCGAGCCACCCTCGGCCGGCACGACGATGCGCTCGTGTTGCCAGCAGCGTTGGCTGAGCATCGGCGAGCGTTCGAGAAAGCGCCGCCCGGGCTCGAGCTCGACCAGGGTGACGTCGTCGTACTCGAACGGCAGCACACCGAACAGCAGCACCCAGCTGCGCCCAATCGGCTTTCCGAGCTCGACCGACTCGGGGTCGAGCCGCTTGAAGCCCCGCGGCAGCGTCATCCGCATCCACGGCCGCAGCTCGTGGTTGATGCCCGCCGGGGTGATGATCCGCTCCCACACCTGCTCCGGCGGGGCGGCGACCAAGGAGCTGACCTCGAACTCGGCCGGTCGCCAGCGGGGCACGATGTAGAGGCTATCCGGGACGCCGCGGGGAGAGGCCGCGCCGTCCGCAGTCTTCTCTACCGTGAACTGCGTTATGGCGGAGCAGACCACATTCGACGCAGAGCAGCACACCAACGGGCACTCCCCGAACGGTCGGCTGACGATCCGCGAGCTCGAGGCCGGCCAGCGCGTGGCGGCGGTTTTCGCGGTGCGCGAGCGCGACCTGCGCCAGAAGCGCAACGGGGAGCCGTTCCTGCGCCTCGTGCTCGGCGATCGCAGCGGCTCGATCGAGGCGGTCTGTTGGGAGGAAGCCGAGGACCGCTACGGCCTCGCCGAGCCGGGCTCGGCGCTGCATGTCACCGGGACCTTCGAGCAGAGCGACAAGTGGGGCGCCAAGATCAAGGTGCTCGACCTGCGTCCGGCTCGCGGCGACGAATTCAGCGCCGACGACCTCGCGCCCGGCCCGCAGCTCTCGGTCGATCGCCTCGAGGCCGATCTGCGCGATCTGATCGAGACGGTCCAGCGCCCCCAGCTGCGCGAGCTGCTCGACCGCTTCTTCGGGCCCGGCTCGGCCGCCTGGCAGCGCTTCCGCGAAGCGCCCGCCGCCAAGCACTACCACCAGGCCTACCGTCACGGCCTGCTCGAGCACACGGTCTCGGTGGCCCAGGCGGTGAGCGCAGCCGCGGCACTGTTCCCGGGCATCGACCGCGACGTCGCGGTGACCGGCGGCCTGCTTCACGACATCGGCAAGACCGAGGCCTACAACGACGACCCGCTGGCGATCGAGCTCACCGACGCCGGACGCCTGAACAGTGAGATCCCGCTCGGCTACTACAAGGTTCGACGTGAGATCGAGGAGATCGGCGGCTTCGACGCCGGCCTCGCGCAGGCGGTTCTGCACATCATCCTCTCCCACCACGGGGCGCTCGAGCACGGCTCACCGGTCGTGCCCGCCACCCGCGAAGCGGCTCTCGTGCACGCGATCGACAACCTCGGCGGCAAGCTCGGCAGCTTCGACCGCCTCGAGCGCGAGCTGCCGGACGGCGAGTCGTGGTCGAGCTTCGACCGCGCGCTGGAGGGCTCGGCGTTCTTCGGCTCGCGCGCGGCCTGAGCGCGGCCCGATCTCCCGCCCGACGTTGTTCTGACGGATCGCCTGCCCAAGGCTCTTGGGGCTGGCACTCTACCGTCGCGGTGCGGGCGCAAATTGCGCGTTTGGCCGCCGGTTCGCCCGCACGCGCTGACTATCCTCTCGCTCGTGGCCAAGGACACAGAGAAGCTGATTCGTCAGTTGTCCTTGATCTCGTTCCTTATGGCACAGGGAAGGCCGGTCTCCGCGTTGGAGATCAAGCGCGAGGTCGAGGGCTACAGCGACATGAACGACGACGCCTTCGCGCGCCGCTTCTACGCCGACCGCGCCGAGCTCGAGAGCCTCGGGATCCAGCTTCAGGTCGAAAAGCCCGGCGAGGGCTTCTTCGAGGCGGAGCTGTACTCGCTGCCGCCGGAGAACTATTACCTGGACGCGATCGAGTTCTCAGACGACGAGCTGGCGGCGCTGCGCACCGCTCTCTCGCTGCTCACCGACGGCGGCTTCGCCTACGCGGAGCCGCTGCGGCTGGCGCTTCAGCAGGTCGCCTGGGGTCACCCAAACCCGATCACCGAAGGGGACCCGGCGCCGGTCGAGATGGCGGTCACGGCTTCTGCGGGGGGCCGCGACCTCTCCCAGCGGCTCTCGAAGATCGAGACCGCGATCTCGCGCCGCAAGACGATTGAGTTCACCTACTACACGATGGAGCGCGACGAGACCGAGAAGCGCAAGGTCAACCCCTACCACCTGGTCTTCCGCGACGGCCAGTTCTATTTGATCGGCTTCTCGTACGAGCGCGAGGCGGTGCGCGTGTTCCGTCTCTCGCGCATCCAGGGAAAGGTCGGTTACGCGTCCAAGGCCGAGCACGACTTTCCGCCCCCCGAGGACTTCGATCGCCGCGACTACGCGCGCCGCGCCGACTGGCAGCTCGGCGAGCTTCGGGGCACGGCGAAGATCTTCCTGCGCGAGCGTGTCACCTGGCTGGTGCAGCGCGACTTCGGCGACTACGGCGAGTTCCGCCCGCCGCGCAAGGCTGACAGCGCTCCCGGCAAGGGTCTGATCTTCGAGACCCCGTACGCCTCCGAGCGCGAGTTGATCTCCTGGGTCCTGCGATGGCGCAACAACGCCGAGGTGCTGGCGCCCGAGGACCTCCGCGCGGAGGCAGAGCAGCGGGTGACCCTGCTGCGCGATCGCCATGCGAACGGATTCGACGCCGCCGACACCGTCGACCGGCCCCTGCGGGCGAACGGGAGGCGCAGCCGCTCGAACGGCCGCGGCGAGGCGACGATTCGACCCGAGCGCTTCGCCCGCCTGATCACCCTCGCCGGCCTGCTGATCGAGGCCGCCAAGGCGGGCGGCCGACTGTCCGTGGACGAGGTTCGTAAGCGCCTGAAGCTGTCAAGCGAGGAGTTGCGCGAGGACATCGAGGTGCTGAACGTCGTCAACTTCGGCGGCGGCACCTACGTGCTCTACGCCGAGATCCAGGGCGACGAGATCGAGGTCGACTCCGAGCCCTACGGCGACAGCTTCGCGCGCCCGGCCCGCCTTCTGCCGTTGGAGGCGAAGGCGCTGGTGGCGGCGATCGACCTGTTCGGCGACCATCTCCCTCAGGCCGGACTTCAAACAGCGCGCGAGAAGATCGTCAAGGCGCTCGGGCACGACCCCTCCGAGGAGGGGCTCGAGATCGCGTCCAGCGGCGGCGGCGACTCCGAGGTGGCGCGCAAGGTCAACGAGGCGATCTCCGAGCGCAAGGTGCTCGAGCTCCAGTACTACAAGGAGAACGAGGACCAGTTCACCGACCGCGAGGTCGAGCCCTACCGGCTCGAGAACGGCCGCGAGGGCTGGTACGTCGAGTGCTTCGACCTGCGCCGGGAGGCGGTCCGCCACTTCAAGCTCGACCGCATCAAGGAGGCGAAGCTCTCCGGTAAGGCCTTCGAGCCGCGCCCCGAGGTCGAGGAGATCGCCGGCGTGGAGGGCTGGATGGCCGACGGGGAGGTGCCGACCGCGAGCGTGGCCCGCGTCTGGGTCTCGCCCGAGCGGGCCCGCTGGCTGCGCGAGGAGCGCACCGTGGTCGAGGAGCTGGCCGACGGCGCCGTGGTCGTCGAGGTGCCCTATGCGGGCACACCGTGGCTGGTGCGCGAGATCCTGCGCGGCGCCGGAGACCTCGTGGTGCTGGAGCCCGAGGACGCCCGCGACGCGATCCGCAAAGAGGTAGCTGCATAGGGCCCGCGCCAGACCTCGCCCCGGGGCATCCCGAGATCGCCCGACTGGTGGCGCCGAACCCCGGTCCGATGACGCTGGAGGGGACCAACACCTACCTGTTCGGCTCCGACCCTTGCCTGGTGATCGATCCCGGCCCGGCCGACAAGTCGCACATCGATGCGATCCGGGTGGCCGCGGCGCAGCGCGGGGGGATCGGCGGGGTGCTGGTCACCCACGGACATAACGACCACAACGCCGGGGTTTCCCTGCTCGGCAGCGATGAAATCGAGATCTCCGATGGTGAGAGCCACGGGCCGATCACCGCGCTTGGCACCCCCGGTCATGCGGTCGACCACCTCTGCTTCCTGACCGACGGCGTTTGCTTCAGCGGCGACCTCGTGCTCGGCGAGGGGTTCAGCATCGTCCCCCCGGACGCTGGATCTTTGAGCGCCTATCTCGACTCCTTGCGGCGCCTTCAGGAACTCGACCTGGAGCTGATCTGCCCCGGGCACGGCCCCTGGGTCACCGACCCGGCCACGAAGCTCGACGAGTACGTCGAGCACCGGATGATGCGCGAGCGGCGCCTGGTCGCGGCCTTGGAGCGCGGCGAGCGCTCGCGGGCGGCCCTGCTGGCCGAGGTCTGGGACGACGTCCCCGAGCAACTGCGTCCCGCGGCGGCGATGGTCATGCAGGCACATCTCGACAAGCTCGAGGCCGAGGGGCGCCTGCCGGCCGACGTGGAGCCGTGAGGCGCCATTTCCATCCTCGACCGCTCGTCGAAGTGCCGCCGAACCGATCATAGGCGCCGCGCGGTAGCGTTCTCGCGTGGCGCTCGACACACTTGCGGACGCCGGCGCGAGCGACGGGAACGGCGTCGGCGAGGGAGCGGCGAACGTGACCGCGGGCCGTGTCGCGATCGAAGTGCGAGGAGTCGAGAAGACCTTTCGCATCCCCACTCATCGCATCGACCGCCTCAAAGAGCGCCTGGCAAGGCCGTTCGCACGCCAGGAGTACCGGCGGCTCGAGGCCCTTCGCGACGTCAGCTTCGACGTCCACCGGGGCGAGTTCTTCGGCATCGTGGGCCGAAACGGCTCCGGCAAGAGCACGCTGCTGAAGATCATGGCGAGCATCTACCGCGCCGACGCCGGCAGCATCAGGATGGCCGGCACCCTCGCCCCATTCATCGAGCTTGGTGTCGGCTTCGACATGGAGCTGTCGGCGCGCGAGAACGTCGTGCTGAACGGCGTGATGATGGGTCTGACGCCGAAAGAGGCGCGGCGCCGGCTCGACCAGGTGCTCGAGTTCGCCGATCTCGAAGAGTTCGTCGAGGTGAAGCTGAAGAACTACTCGTCCGGGATGCTGGTCCGCCTGGGCTTCTCGGTGATGATCCAGGCGGATACCGACATCCTGCTGATCGACGAAGTGCTCGCGGTCGGCGACGCCGCCTTCCAGCAGAAGTGCGCCGACGTCTTCCGCAACATGCGGGACAAAGGAAAGACGATCGTTCTCGTGACCCACGACATGGCGGCTGTCGAGGAGTACTGCCATCGGGCGATGCTCCTGAGCGAGGGCCGAATGGTCGAGATCGGGGATCCAGGTGAAGTTGCCCGACGGTACCTGCAGCTCAACTTCGAGAATGGCTACGAGTTTCGCGAAGGCGAGGTCACCGCGGTCGCGGAGGGCATTCGCCTGCTCGACGTCTGGCTCGAAGACCAAAACGGGGGCCGGATCACCAACATCGAGCAGGGAAGGCAGATCCGCATCCGGGCGCTGCTGGAAGCGCAGGGGGATTTACCCGACCCGCAATTCGGTTTCGTGATCGCAAGCGCGGACGATGCCTACGTGCACCAGTTCCGGGCGGCTCTCTCCGCCTCGGGCGAGACGCGCGGCTTGGCCCCCGGTCAGCGCGTGCAGGTGAGCGTTGACGTCGAAAACCTTCTCTCGCCGGGGCGCTACTACCTCCACCAGGGGGTGGCCCGAACCCGGAATCGCAATGACGTCGCGCTTTGGGCCCCGCAGGTGCTCGGATTCGTCGTCTTCGGCGATCAGGACTCGGCGGGGGTGGTCATCCCAGAGCACGAGATGCAGGTGACACCGGTGGAGCCCGAATGAACGCGGCGGAAGTCGGGCAATTGCGCAAGGTTCCCGGGCCGTCAGCGCTGGGCGGAGGTTGGCGGCGCTTCTTCGACCTGCTGTGGCTGATCGCGGTCAACAACTTCAAGGTCACCTACGTCGGCGCGGTGCTCGGCTATGTCTGGACCCTGATCCGCCCGCTGATGCTGTTCGGGGTCCTGCTCTTCGTCTTCACGCAGATCATCCCCATCGGTGGCGACATCCACAACTATCCGATCCTGCTGCTGTTCGACGTCATGCTCTTCAACTTCTTCGTCGAGGCGACGTAGAAGGCGCTGGCGTCGCTGGTCGAGGAGGAGGGCGTGGTGCGCAAGATGCAGTTCCCGCGGCTGGCGATCCCCATCGCCTGGGTGGTCACGAGCCTGTTCACGCTGGGGGTGAACATGGTCGTCGTCTTCGTCTTCATCCTCGCCTACGGCGCCGGGCCCTACTGGACCTGGCTGTTGCTGCCGGTTCTGCTGCTGCCCCTGCTGGTGCTGACGACCGCGGTCTCGGCGATTCTCTCGGCGCTCTACGTGCGCTTTCGCGATGTGCAGATCATCTGGTCCGTGGCCGCGCAGACGCTCTTCTACGCGACCCCGGTCCTCTACACGCTCGACAGAGTGCCGCACCAGTTCCGCTGGGTGATCCTGCTCAACCCGCTCACCCCGATCTTCCTCGCCGCCCGCGAGTGGATCATCGACCCCTCCGCCCCGGGGGCGATTGACGCCGCTGGTGGGCTGCCGCGCCTGCTGGCGGCGGTGGCGATGTTCGTGGCGATCTGCGTTCTGTCGATCTGGGTCTTCGCCCGCGAGGCACCACGAATGGCCGAGGAGCTATGAGCGCGCCACTCTCCCGCCGGCTCGCGATCTCGGGGGCGATCGCGACCGCGGCCGGCGCCGCGCTCGGCGGCGCGGCCCTCGGCGCTCTCTGGCAGCGGCTGCTGCGCCGCCCGCTGCCGAAGTGGTCGGGAAGCGTCCAGGTGGCCGGAATCTCGGCCCCGATCGAGATCGCCACCGACCGCTGGGGCGTGCCCCAAGTGCGCGCCGGCAGCCCCGAGGACCTCTGGTTCGGGCAGGGCTTCTGCCATGCGCGCGAGCGCCTCTGGCAGATGGACTTCTACCGCCGGGTTACGGCCGGACGCCTGTCGGAGATCGCCGGCGATGAGGGTCTGCCGCCCGACCGGCTGATGCGCACGCTGGGCATCCGCCGCGCCGCGGAGCGCGAAGAGGCGGATCTGCCCCCCGAGCTGCGGGCGCTTCTGGACTGCTACTGCGCCGGGGTCGCCGCGGCCGTCGCCGACGCGCGGGCTCTGCCCTTCGAGATGCAGCTGCTGCGACTCGACTTCGAGCCCTGGCGGCCGGCCGACATGTTGGCGATCGGGAAGCTGCTCGCCTTCGGGTTGTCGACCAACTGGGAGCGGGAGCTGCTGCGCGCCGACATGCTGCACGAGCTGGGTCCCGAGCTGGCCGCCCGCATCGACCCCACCTATCCGGCCGGCAACCCGATCGTGCTCCAGGAGAGTTGGAGCGGCGACGGGATGGCGACCGCGCGCCAGATCGCCAAGATTCGCAACTCGCTCGGGCAGGCGATCGGGGCGAGCGGCTCCAACAACTGGGCGGTGACCGGGAAGCTGACCGCCAACGGCAGGCCGCTGATCGCCGGCGACCCGCACCTGCCGCCGAGCATGCCCGGGATCTGGTTCCAGATCGGGCTCGAACAGGGAGGTCGCAGGGCGTGTGGGGCGTCGATGGCCGGTCTGCCGGGCATCTACATGGGCCAGAACGACGACGTCGTCTGGACCTTCACCAACGTGATGGCCGACGTCCAAGACCTGTTCATAGAGCGCATCGACGGCGAGCGCTACCTGTTCGAGGGCGATTGGTTGCCGCTCGAGATCGAACGGGAGGAGATCGAGGTCAAGGGCCGCTCGAAACCGGAGGTGCTGGAGGTTCGCCGCACGCACCACGGCCCGATCGTCAATGAGCCGCTGGGCGCCGACAGTGGCGAGCCGCTGGCGCTGCGCTGGATAAGCCTCGACGAGCCAACCGTGACGGCGTCCAATCTCGGCGTGCTCGACACGAGGTCGGGGCCGGAGCTGGTCGAGCAGCTGCGCGAGCACACCACCCCGGTCTCGAACCTCGTCTGGGCGGACCGCCATGGGTCGATCGGCTACAAGCTGGTCGGCCGTCTGCCGATCCGCCGCGGCGATTGCCCCGACCTGCCGAAGCCGGGCTGGAGCGGCGAGTACGAATGGGAGGGGACCGTGCCTTACGACGAGCTGCCGCAGCTCGTCGACCCAAAGAGCGGCTACGTCGTCACCGCCAATAACCGGATCGTCGGAGACGGCTACCCGCACCACATAACCAGCGAGTACCTGGACGGGTACCGCGCTCGCAGGATCGAGGACCTGCTGTCGAAAAGCGACGAGCACGACATCTTCGGATTCGAGCGCATGCAGTCCGACTTGCACTCAATCCCCGGTCTGGAGACGGCGCGCCGCCTCGCCCGTCTGACCCCGCCGGCCCAGAGGGAGATCCAGGCGATCGAGCGGCTGCGCAGCTGGGACGGGTCGATGGCCGCAAGCTCGGTCGCGGCGACGATCTATCAGGCATTCACGCTGCGTCTGGGTCGCGAGTTCACGCGCGCCGCGATCGGCGACCGCGACATCGCCGAGCGCTACTTGGACCGCGCCGACAACGGCTTCACTCCACACACGACCTCGCCCTGGCGCTGGCAGTCGCACCTGCTGGCCCTCTGGGCGGAGGGCGATGACGGGCTGATCGGGCGGCCCTGGGACGACCTGGTGCTCGACGCCCTGCGCGGCGCCCTCGACGACCTCACGGACCGATTCGGCCCCGACCCTGAAGGATGGACCTGGGGACGCGTCCACGAGATGGAGTTCCCGCACGCATTAGGCGCCGCAAACCCGCTGCTGCGACGGCTCCTCAACCGCCGCCTGCCGACCGGTGGCGCCGAGGAGACCGTGAGCCAGATCGCCTACGACCCCAACCGCCCGTTTCGCGCCGTCTGGGCACCGAGCTGGCGCATGGTCGCCGACCCGGGAGACCCCGACAGCTCACGCTGGCAGATGTTCACGGGCCAGTCGGGACACCCGGCCAGCCCCCACTACGACGACCTCCAGCAGGATTGGCTCGAGGGCCGCACGCAGCCGATGGCGGGCGAGGGGCCGTGGCAGATCCTGAAGCTCCACCCGCCCGCGGCGGATGCGAATCCGAGCATGCGGGCGGGAGTTGTTCGGTGAGCCGCAGAGGCGAGATTCAGCTCAGCCCCGACGAGCAACGCGAGCTGATCGAGAACGAGCGCGTCGTCGTCGTCGGCAGCTTCGGCCCGCGCGGCTGGCCCCATCTGATGCCGCTCTGGTACGTGCCCCGCGACGGCGAGGTGTGGGTCTACACCTACGCGAAGTCGCAGAAGGTGCGCAATCTGGAGCGCGATCCCCGCGCCACCCTGCTGATCGAGACCGGACACGAATACTCAGAGCTGCGCGGGGTGATGGTCGAGGCGGAGGCGGAGGTGCATCGGGACGTCGACACGGTTTTCCCGCTGGCCGAGGAGCTGACGCTGCGCTACGCCGACGGCAACGACTCGCTCGAAGGCGACGCTCGCGAGGCTCTCAAGGCACAGGCGGCGAAGCGGGTCGCGATCCGCTTTCGCGCCGTGCGCACCGCGACCTGGGACCACCGAAAGCTCGGCGGCAGCTACTGATGGGCCGCGACACAAAGTGTCGCGGCCAAATGATCTGCGGTGGCTATGCCACCTGACATGCCTGTGCCGGCGCCTAGCGGCACCGGCCGACACCAGAGGTCAGGCGGCCGAAGGCCGCCGCGACATCGACACCGTCGCCGGGTTCGCCGGGGAGCTTACGGTGCGCTACGCGGAGGGAATCGAGTCGGTGGCGGGCGACGCCAAGGAAGCACTGAAGGCGCAGGCGGCGAAGCGGGTCGCGATCAGCTTCCGGGCCCTTCGCGCCGCGACCTGGGACCACCGCAAGCTCGGCGGCAGCTACTAGGCCGCACCGCGAATGAAGCTTTTCCTGATCTCAGGCTTCGCTTTGGCGACGGTGATGGCTTGTGTGGGTTGGGGTCGCATTGTCGAGAAGGCAATTGGAGGGGTGGGGAGCGATCCCCAGCTTCCTCGACTGTCGACCGGTATCGCGGGCTGCTTGGGCCTGGCCGCTTTCTTGTGCGGAGCAGGAGCGTTCGTCGCCATCAACCAGTACCGGCCAGTGTTCGCCTGGCTCTGGATTCTCGTTGGTTGCATGCTGGCGATCTGGACCATTGCTCGATCCAAGGGAGCCTGGAACACAACTCCGACCCCGCGAGGCCTTTGGATTGCGACAGTCGGCGCGTTGGGTGCCATTTCCGTCTATGAGGTCGGTAATTCCCTCGGCACACTGCGCTGGAACCCTTGCGACGACTTTGTCGCCTACGTTCCTCTACTTCATCGGCTGACCCAAACCGGTGGCATGATCGAGCCGTTCAGTCTGCGCCGCATCACAGGTTTGGGGGGAGCGACAATCTCCGATTCCCTCTTCACGGCCACGTTCGGCTTGAATGCCGCCTATGTGGGAGATTTCGCAGTGGGTGCTCTGCTCGTCGGGCTCCTGGTCTTGATCCCGTCGTCTAACTGGCCCCGCTTTCTCCTCGGGGCCGTACTGATCATCTCGTTCGCGCTCTGGGAGAACCTTCGGGCCAATCTGACGCCCGCCTACATCGTCGTCGCCCTTACAACTGCAGCAGTGCTGGTGGTGATTGACATTCAGCGTTCGCGCGCCAATTCTGCTCACCGTCGGCGTTGGCCCTGCCGGGCTCCTTTGCGCCGGCTTGCTGACGCTGAGAACTCCCATGCGGTCCCAGTCGCTCTCTTCGTCCTCGTCTTGGTCGTTAGAGCCGGCGCCACCTATCGCGTGCGGTTTCGCGCAGCCCTCTTCTTCCCGCTTGTAACCGGTCTGTTGGCGCTGCCCTGGATGATCGCTTTGTGGCGCTCTTCCGGGACGCCTCTGTATCCACCGATCGCCGGCAATTTCAATATCTCATGGCCAGGGTTGCGAGTTTCTGGCGGGGATCTCTTCTGCCGCGGGCTCACGTTTTGGGACAGGGTGGTTTCCTCTGGACGCTCGGGGGAATCGTGATCGCCGCAATAGTGCTGATAGGCCTGAGGGATCGAGGGAATGGCATTCGCACCAATCCTTGCGTTCGCGAGTGCGGTTGTCACCGGTGTCGTACTGATGGTCGCCACCGGTGCAGCCCCCGACGACCTGGCGCGTTACGTATGGCCATTGTTGGCGGGCGTCCTGGTTGCCATGCTCGTGATGCTGGTCGATGGAGCGGCGCTGCCATTTAGAAGCCGACGCGACGGGGGCGCTGCTCTCGCTGCCGTTGCCATCGGGTCTGCCCTCGCGATCCTGGCGCCGTTGCCGCGAGAGTTGGACATCGGTTTCACGGGGATAGCCAACATCTGGAATGGCTATGACCCTCTTCAGGCCACCGCTCGTTATCGCTACGAGTACGGCGTGGCACAGGCCTCGATGCCGAAGGGAGAAGCGGCCGTGACCACCGATTATCCGTTCCTTTTCGATTACAAGCGGAACGACGTTGTCAACCTGGACGTACCGGGGCTGTTTCCCCTGATCCGGGCTTCCCGGTCGCACGGCGGAGGCTATGACGCGGTACTTGCGAGATCAGGGGGTCCAGTATGTAATCAGCACTGTTCCCAGGACTTCAATCTGCCTTTACAGCCCGAAAGCCTGGAGATTCAATGTGGTCCATCACAAGCCGGAGAAGAGCATGGCACCGTACTTCTTCGATTGGTTCAGATGGGTCAGACAGCGAGCGCGGCAGGCACCACGGAGCAGTACCCGCTATGCATCGCTTTGGGTGTTCGACCTGCGCGGAAACCGTTGACTAGCGGGCTACCGGTTCTACCCAGATGCGGCGGAAACCGGCTCCGACCAGCCTCGCCAACATTGCGCCGCCACTGAAGCGTTGGATCTCCGTGTCGCCGTACTTTCGCGCCCGGTAGCGAACCGGAAGGTTTGTGATCTTCAGCCCGAGCAGCGCCGAGCCAAGCAACAGCTCGAAGTCGCCATAGGGGTCCGGCGCACCGAACTCGTCGCGCCGCCTGCGGATCAGCTCCCAGTCCGGACGCAGGATTGCCTTGGTTCCGCAGAGGGTGTCCTTGACATACTGGCCAGGACGCGGCTGAGCAGCGCCGCGAAGAACTTGTTGCCGACCATGTTCAGGAATCTCATCGCGCCGGGCTCCATCCCGTAGACGAGCCGGTTCCCGTTCACGAACTCTCCATGGCCCGAGGCGATCGCCTCGTATACGCGCTGGAGCTCTTCGGGGTCCACGGTGATGTCCCCGTCCAGGATCACCAGCAGCTCCCCCGTCGACGTGTCGAATCCCTCCTGGACCGCATTCCACTTGCCCGTCCCCTGCGGCGACGAGGCGCAGGTCGCGATCGGACTGGCGCTCGACCTCGGCCTCGATTCGAGCCCGGTGTCGTCGTCTGAGCCACCTCGACGAAGACGATCTCGGTGCCTGCGCCGACCTCGGGGATCCGCTCGACCAGATCGGCGATCGAGCCGGACTCGTTGCGCAGGGAACGATCACGGAGACCTTCATCTCCGAGCGCTTCTCCGGCAACGGCCGTGCGACTGCCCACGAGGTCAGCGTCAGCCCCCTGATCCCGGGCAGCCTTGCGATCCAGCCGTTGAGCAACCGCGAGATCGGTCCGAGCTCCATCGGCAGGAGGATCTCCTTGCGCTGGGAGACCACCTCGAAGCCTGCGAGGTCGAGCAGATTGATCAGGTCGCGAGGAGCGATCCAGTTGTGGACCGGGCGATTGGGGCGCAGCCCGAGCGCTGCCATGGCCGTCAGCAGCGGCCGCCAGAGCTGGCTGTGGAAAGAGACGATCACGCGTGTGCGGGCATGCGAGTGCCTGCGAAATAAGCTTCGAAAAGCCGCAGTAGGTCGTCGACGTAGGGGATCAGGTCGGTGAGGACGATGTAGTCGAAGGTCTCGTCGAGGTCGAGTTGCTCGCCAGCGCCGTGATGGAGCTCGAGCTCCGGATGGCGATTCCGTCCGGCGGCGATCATCGCCTCGCTCACGTCGACTCCCACTCCGCGCGAGGGCCGCAGCGCGGCGAGCAGGTCAGCGCGCCCGCATCCGATCTCGAGGACTCTTTCCCCCTCCGGTACGAGCGAGCGCGCAATGCCGGCGATCAGGTCGTGATAGCCCCCGGTGCGGCGCAGCCAGAGGTCTTCCTTGCCTGCATAGGCATCGAAGCTCGCGGCGATCTCCGCGTAGCGGTCGTGGTCATCGCGCTCGGAGCCAGGCAGCGTCCCCAGCCCCTCGCTGCCTCTCAGAGGCGGGCTCTTCTCTCCCTCCATCAAGCGCGCCAGTCTAGAGCGGGAGGACGATATGGCGAACGCATGCATACGATTGACCGACTGTGAGCCTGGACAAAAAAAGGGTCCTGATCAGCGGGATCTCGGGCCAGGACGGGTCGTATCTCGCCGAACAGCTGCTCGAGAAGGAATACGAGGTCCACGGGATCATTCGTCGCTCCTCCAGTTTCAACACTGAGCGGATCGACCACCTCTACTCCGATCCGCATGAGCGTGAGACACGCCTATTCCTGCACCACGGCGACCTGCTCGA